>CAVWXZ010000016.1:0-52500 GCA_963759075.1 uncultured Gammaproteobacteria bacterium | reverse complement strand
GACCGTGTATTTGGCGGCCAGAGAGATCAGCTCAGCCGACGACATCCCGGCCATCCACCGCGAATTGAAAGTGACCTCGGTGCGTTCAGGGTCCAGAATCTTGAAAATCTGCTCCTCATAGGTGCGCGCATTCGCCTGTACCTGCTCAGGCGTCAATGCGGGCCGGGTCGTACTCTTGCCGCTCGGATCGCCGATCATCCCGGTGAAATCACCGATCAGGAAAATGACGTGATGGCCGAGATCCTGGAAGTCGCGCATCTTGTTGATCAGCACGGTATGCCCGAGGTGCAGGTCCGGCGCCGTCGGATCGAACCCCGCCTTGATGCGCAGCGGCCGCCCCGTTGCCAGGCGCTCCCGCAGCTCTGATTCCACCAGAATCTCTTCGCTGCCTCGAGCAATTTCGGCCAGTTGTGCTTCCACTTCGTTCATATTGGCTCCAATGGCCGGAACTGATAGCTCGGAGTCAGTCTGGTCACCGCACTGGTAAAGGCCAGAAATTTCCGCAAGAATATTCGGGTGTCCAGAAGAAACAGTCAATTGCGCCACGATTATAAGCCAGAGTCTGAAGCGGCGTCCGCACCAACTCGCCACTTGCCCTGGTTTCTTGTTGGCGTGGGCATCCCCATGGCAGCCTTCGCCATGTATACGGAATTCAGCGCCAGCCTCGGTAATGATTACCCGCCGAACGCAACCGCGCCGGCCGCCGTCGTGCGCGAATTGCCCTTGCCTGAGCCCATCGGTGGAGAGGCAAGCCTGGCTGAGCCAACCGCAAACGACCCGGAGCTGTTACCCGGCACCGCTCTCAACCTGGTAGTCGCCAAGGGCGACAGCCTCGATCAGCTGTTCAAAAAGCATGGCCTGCGGCGCGGCGACCTGGCACAAATACTGACATTGAAAGAAGCGAGCAAGAACCTGGCCAGACTGAGACCGGGCGACATTATCGAGATACGCCATGAAGACGGACGGATTCTTGAACTCCGACGCCGCATAAGCGAAAGCCTGGAACTCGCATTTGTCCGCCAGGAGGGCGAGTTCAAAACCGAGTTCGTTTCGCTGCCCACAGAAATCCGCATTCGCCAGGCGCGCGCCGAGATCGAGAGCTCGCTTTTTATGGCCTCACTGGGCGCCGGACTGTCCGAACAACTGACTATGAACCTGGCCGGCATTTTCGCATGGGATGTGGATTTCGTGCTGGATATCCGCACCGGCGATACTTTTACAGTAATTTATGAGGAAGTCTGGCAGGGCGGCGAGTTCCTGCGCGACGGTGACATTCTGGCGGCTGAATTTGTCAATGATAACAATGTCTATCGGGCCGTTCGCTACGAGGAGCCGAACGGTGACGTCGGCTATTACACGCCGGAAGGTTTGAACATGCGCAAGGCATTCCTGCGCGCTCCAGTGGATTTTACCCGGGTCAGTTCACGCTTCAATCCCCGGCGCCTGCACCCTGTTTACAACAGAGTGCGCGCGCACAAGGGCGTCGATTACGCGGCTCCGAGGGGCACCCCGATACGCGCAGCCGGCGACGGAAAAGTAATATTTCGAGGCACCAAGGGCGGTTACGGCAGGGCCGTCATTCTCCAGCATGGTGGCAACATAACAACGCTCTATGCGCACATGTCGCGATTCGCGAAACCGGGATCGGGAAGCCGGGTCAAGCAAGGGCAGATTATCGGCTATGTCGGACAGACGGGCACGGCCACGGCCCCGCACCTGCACTACGAGTACCGGGTCAACGGCGTGCACAGAAATCCGCGTACCGTTAAGCTGCCGCAGGCCGAGCCGGTTGCAAGGCCTTTCCGGGAGGATTTCATTGCCAGCGCATCACCATTGCTCGCCCAACTCGACCTCGTCAATCACACTCGTCTGGCGGCAACGGCGCACTGATCAGGCGCCGGCTTATGGATGAGCTGTTCATTGGCCTGATATCGGGCACCAGCGTCGATTCCATCGACGCGGCCCTCCTGGAAGCAACCGGCACGAACCTCAGCGTCCGCCACTCGTTGTCCGTGCCCTTCACGCCCGAACTGCGCAGACGGGTCCTCGATCTTGCCAGCGCCGCGGCCGTGGACTTCGATGAACTCGGCCAGACAGACAGTTTGTTAGGCCAGGCCTTCGGGAATGCAGCGAGGGCACTGATTGCCGCCGCTGAAATCGCACCAGGCCAGGTCAGTGCTATCGGCAGTCATGGTCAGACGATTCGCCACAGACCCGGGCTTACCCCGCCTTACACCATTCAGATTGGCGACCCGAATCAGATTGTTCTGGCCACGGGCATAACCACGGTGGCCGATTTTCGCCGCCGCGATATGGCGCTGGGCGGACAGGGCGCCCCCCTGGTCCCGGCATTCCACAGAGCGGCTTTCGCCGCCGCAGGTGAGACCCGTTCGGTGATCAATATCGGCGGGATTGCCAATCTCACCTTGCTCGACAGTAACGGCGGCACAAGCGGTTTCGATACCGGGCCGGGCAACACGTTGCTGGACCAGTGGATTCAGAGCAGTCGGGGCGTGGCCATGGATGAAGACGGGCACTGGGCCGCTTCCGGCACCGCTGATGATGCGCTGCTGAAGCGCCTGCTTGACGATACGTATTTTCACTCGCCTGCCCCAAAAAGTACGGGGCCCGAGTATTTCAATCTCGAGTGGCTACGCGCACACGCACAGGCTGCTGGCCGCAACCCCGGCGGCGCCGATATGCAGGCCACGCTGGCAGAACTTACGGCAATGAGTATTGCCCAGGCTGTTCGGTCGCAGGCGTTCAATAGCAGCCAGGTTTTTCTGTGCGGCGGCGGCAGCCACAACGGGGATCTGGTGACAAGGCTGTCCCGGGCTCTACCGGACGTTCAGATCGGCACGACGGCGCCGCTGGGTATCGATCCGGATTTCGTAGAAGCCGCCGCTTTTGCCTGGCTGGCACGCGAAACGCTGGCCGGCCGGCCGGGCAATGTGCCGCAGGCCACTGGCGCACGAAGCCCCGCGGTACTCGGCGCCATATATCCGGCCTGAGCACCGGCTGGCGACACGCACTGGCGGCCAGTCTGCCGTCCGGCGCTATACTTCGAAATTCGGCATGGAGCCTGCAAGTGGATGACATTGATCTCAATCGACCCGAGAATTTTCTCAACCGTGAACTGAGCACCGTGCAGTTCCAGAAGCGCGTGCTGGCGCAGGCGCGGGATGCGTCCGTGCCGCTGCTGGAACGCGTGAGTTTCCTGTGCATCAGTTGCACCAATCTGGACGAGTTTTTTGAAGTGCGCGTGGCCGGACTGCGGCAGATACACGAGGCGGGCTCAACTCAGTCGGGTCCCGACAACATCATCCCCGGCGAGGCACTGCGCCTGATCAGCCAGCAGGCCCACGATCTGGTCACGGAGCAATACCGCGTCTTCAACGATGTGCTTGTACCTGAACTTGAAGACAAGGGAATACTGTTTATCCGCCGGGCCGACTGGAATGAAGCGCAGCGGTCTTGGCTCGAACGGTTTGCAAGCGAAGAACTTTTCCCTGTCCTGAGTCCCCTCGCTCTTGACCCTGCCCATCCGTTTCCACGCATCCTCAACAAGAGCCTTAACTTCATAGTTGAGTTGAAGGGCAAGGACGCTTTCGGCCGCAGCTGCAAGCACGCCGTGGTGCAGGCGCCACGCGCATTGCCACGACTCATCCGACTTCCCGAGAGCGAATGTGGCGGAGGGCCGAATGACTTCGTATTTTTGTCCTCGGTCATGCATGAGTACATGGATGCCCTGTTTCCAGGAATGAAAGTAAAGGGCTCGCATCAGTTTCGGGTCACCCGCAACAGCCACCTGTATGTCGACGAAGAGGAGATTGATGACCTGTTGCGGGCCCTGGAGGGCGAGCTGGCAACCCGCCACTACGGTGATGCGGTCCGGCTGGAGGTGACGACAGAGTGTCCAGAGGAGGTCGAAACTTACCTGCTCAACGAGTTCGGGCTTGCCGAGCAGGACCTGTACCGGGTCGATGGTCCCGTCAACATAAACCGGCTGCAGGCCATTCACGACTATGTTGATGCCCCGGAACTCAAGTACCCCCTGTTTGTCCCGGGCTTCCCGGAGCAGCTGCCGCAGGGCAGCGGCAAGTTCGAGGTTATCGGTAAGCGCGACATCATGCTGCACCATCCCTTCGAGTCTTTTGTCCCATTCGTTGATTTCCTGCGCGAGGCGGCAAGCGATCCGAACGTGGTGGCTATCAAACAGACGCTGTATCGAACCGGGCCCGAATCGGTCGTCGTAGACGCGCTGGTAGGTGCGGCACGCGCCGGTAAGGAAGTGATGGCGGTGGTCGAACTGCGTGCGCGTTTTGACGAAGCCGATAACATTGCGCTCGCGAATCGCCTGACTCAGGCCGGCGCGCATATCGTGTATGGCGTCGTCGGGTTCAAGACCCATGCCAAGATGTGCCTCGTACTGCGCCGCGAAAACGGCCGCTTGCGGCCCTACTGCCATCTTGCAACCGGTAACTACCATGCCAGCACGGCACGCTTTTATACGGACTACGGATTGATGACAGCGGACCCCGAAATCGGCGAGGACGTCAGCCGCCTTTTTCAGCAGTTGACGGGCCTCGGGAAATTCACCGGGCTGAAGAAACTGTTGCAGTCACCGTTCACATTGCACGATGCGATTATGGAGAAGATTGAGCGCGAAACAGAACATGCTAAAGCGGGACGCGAAGCACGCATCATTGCCAAAATGAACGCCCTGATCGAACCGCAGATTATTCAGAATCTGTATCGGGCCTCGCGGGCGGGCGTGCGCGTGGACCTGATCGTACGCGGCATGTGCGCGCTCCGCCCGGGCATTCCCGGGCTCTCGGAAAACATCCATGTGCGCTCCATAGTCGGGCGCTTCCTGGAGCACTCGCGGGTGAGTTATTTCCACAACGATGGCAACTACGAACTCTATTGCGCGAGTGCAGACTGGATGGACAGAAATTTCTTCGGCAGAGTGGAAGCCTGCTTCCCTATCAACCGGCGTAAGTTGCGGGAGCGCATCATCGACGACCTGCATACCTACCTTGCCGACAACGACAAGGCCTGGCTGCTGCAGGCGAATGGTGAGTACGTAAGGGCCGAAGTGGCCCCAGGCGAACCCGTGTGCAACGTGCAGCAGATCCTGCTGGACAGGTACACCACGCCCCTCTGACGGTTGCCTGTGCTAGCGGGCCTCGAGGCCAAGCCGCGCCTCGACCAGGTAGCGGCTTTCCGTTTCCAGGTCGGCCTGGGTCAGGGGATGCGCGTCCAGCCAGCCCGCGGGAAACCCGAGCCTGAGGCTTTTCCGGCTGGCCTTAATCTTTATTTCGGGTGTCCTGGCCGGACCCCGACCGCGGTGCAGGACGACTGCCAGTCGCAACAGCACTGACAAGCGCAAGACGCGCTCACGCCAGTCAGGATGTACTTTCTCAAGACAGCTCTTGTCAAAACGTTTACGGTGCAGCGCCACGATCGCCGAAAGTCGTGTCTGTTCGAAGGTTGAAAAGCCGGGCAGATCAGAATTCTCCAGCAAGTACGCACCATGGCGGTGATAACCGGAGTGGGCAATGGCCAGGCCAAGCTCGTGGGTTCTGGCCGCCCATTTCAGCAGCAGGGCGGATTGCAGGTCGGCAAGCTTCCAGTCGTCCGCAACGCCCGCCAATAGCAGAACCGCTGTTTCCTCAACCCGTTCGGCCTGAGCTCTGTCGACGCTATAGCGTTCCTGCAAGGAACGAACGCTGCGCTCCCGTGCGTCCTCCTGGCTGAACCGGCCGATCAGGTCAAACAGTATGCCTTCGCGCAGGGCGCCATCAGAAACCCGCATGTTGTCCAGCTTAAGTTCACGGAACAGGGTCTCGAGAATAATGACGCCACCGGGAAAGACCGGTGCCCGCTCGGGGTCGAGACCCGGCAAATTCAGCTTGTCGATACGGCCACAGGCAACCAGCTGCCCGGTCAGCCATTCCAGCCCTTCGAGGGTCAGGCTGCGCCCGTCACCGTTATGCCTCGCCAGGACCCCGGCGGCCGCCCGCACTGTTCCCGATGCGCCCAGCGCTGTTTCCCACGATCGCTCCATGATGGGCTCAATGACCGGCTCGAGCTCGACGCTGGCCGCGATGCGGGCCTTTTTGACGCCCTTGCGGGTAATGATCCCGTCGCGAAAAAATTTGCGGGTAATGCTGACGCAACCCATTTGCAGGCTGAAGAGCTCCAGCGGGGTAAAACGTTCACCTACGATCAGCTCCGTGCTGCCGCCCCCGATATCGACCACCAGCAATTTGTCGTGCTGCAACGGTGAACTGTGCGCGACGCCCGAATAAACCAGGCGCGCTTCCTCGCGTCCGGATACGACTTCTATCGGATGACCCAGGATTTTTTCCGCGCGACGCCTGAAACGCCCTGATTTGCGCGCTTTTCTGAAGGTATTGGTGGCTACCACGCGGACGGTATCGGCGCGCATGTCCTGGATTCGCTGCCCGAAACGTGCCAGGCAGGCCAGCGCCCGCTCCTGCGCAGCACCGTCGATGTTGCCTGACTTGTCCAGCCCGGCTGCGAGCCTGACCATTTCGCGCAAACGATCGATCACCACGAGCTGGCCAGCCTCGAAGCGGGCCACCTTCATATGGAAACTGTTGGATCCGAGGTCAATGGCGGCCATGACCTCATTGTGCGGCGAGGCCGGCGGCGTCTCGGCTCCGGCTTCTTTGCCCATTGCGCGGGCCTTCATTTCAGCCGGCATGCGGCCGGCTCAGCTTCAGACCGAGAATGACGACCCGCAGCCACAGGTCGTCGTCGCCATGGGATTGCGGATAATGAACTGCGCGCCCTCGAGGTCTTCCTTGTAGTCGATTTCGGCGCCCATCAGATACTGCACGCTCATCGGATCAACCAGCAAGGTCACGCCTGCGTTTTCTACGCGCGTGTCGCCCTCTTCAATGCTCTCGTCAAAGGTAAAACCGTACTGAAAACCCGAGCAACCGCCGCCGCTTACAAACACTCGCAACTTCAGGGCAGGATTTTTTTCTTCCTCTATGAGCTGCCTGACTTTGGCTGCGGCCGAATCCGTAAACATCAGGCTCGGCTGCATGCCGCTGCCCTGATCCTGCTGAATCTGCTTGCTTTCTGTGCTCATGATCTGTGTCCGCCTATTGTTCCAGTACCGCGTGCTTCTGCAGAGGCTCCGGGCTCGTGCTCTGCGCACTGGCATCGAAGATTGAAGTGGGGTGCCTGCTTGATTCATGAATCAGCTTGCCGTTCACTTCGGCACCAATCGCCATTTCAATCAGATTGTAGTAAACGTTGCCTATGACACGGGCATTGGCGCCCAGTTCCACGCGCTCTCGCGCATTTACATCGCCCTTAACCGTGCCGTTAAGTATGACATGGGGCACTGAAACGCTGCCTTCGACCATCCCATCCTCGCTTATGCTGAGAATTGATGACGAATCTGCCTCTGCTTCGATGTTTCCCTGGATGACACCATCGACATGAAAACCACCGCTGAACTGGATATCGCCCTGGACCTTACTGTTGCGTCCTACCAGCGTATCAACGACCGTGCTCTTCCTCTTCTTGCCACCAAACATCGTTATATCTCCTAGCTGTTCGTCGTGACCCAGTCGAAGGTCCGGGAAACGGCAGCGACACCCTTGGTTTTTGGCGTCACATCAACCTGTACTCTGCGCGGCGTAAATCCCTGCGGGAGCCCTATCTCAAGTTCAAAATCCTGAAAGTACCTGAAATTGAATTCCAGCGGGCCATCAGATGCCATCAGATCCGCCATCCCGAGGGTCGTGGCTGCGCCGTCCAGAGTGCCCTCCACCGCAAAGTTTACAACACCGTTGACCCTGCGATCATGCTTGATTGCCCTGATCAACACCAGACTCAGCAGATAGGCCCGCTCCCGCTCGGTGGGAATTATCTCGAGCTCCTGCACCTGCAGGCCGCTGCGCCCGTCTTCAGGCGAGACGATGCCCCGATAGAAGACCAGCTCCTCACGCTGGGACTGTATCTGGCTCTGCAGATCCGCAAGCGACTCGTCAACCTCTTCATAGGCCTTTCGATCAACCTGGCGGGAGGTCTGCAGCAGAGCCACCTCGCTGCGCAACCTGCTATTCTCACCTTCCAGAGCCTTGACCTGTTCCTCCAGCACCTTAAACCGTGCTTGCGCACTGAACTGGTTGTAGCCTCCCTCGATCCGACCGAACTCGAACAGACCCCAGCCGCTCAGGCCGAGCACCAGCAAGGTTGCAGCCACCAGCACGCGTTTCCGAGTTGGGCGATGGGAGCGAACGACTAGTTGGGGAGTGCGCATGAAGGGCGATATCTGACCTGGCGACGGCGAATGATAGTACGCGTGATGCAGCGGAAAAAGAAGTAAAGCACCCACCGCCAGTCGGCCCGGCGCAGTCAGCCGGGGCAGCTTTCACTGCGTCGGCATGGGTGGCACTCCGTCCGGAAAAAGGTGGTTGCCGAGCTCGGTCAGCGCCCGCACGTAGACTTTACGCTTGAAGAAGATGACCTGCTTCGGCGGGTACCAGAAATCCACCCATCGAAACTTGTCAAACTCAGGCTTGTCGCTCAGGTCAAACCTGACATTTTCCTCCGGGCCGGCAAGGCGCAGCAGAAACCAGCGCTGCTTCTGACCAATGCAAAGCGGCTTGCTGTGGGTTCGCATGTAGCGCCGCGGCAGCCGGTAGCGCAGCCAGTCTGTCGTCTGGGCGACAATCTCGACGTCATCTCTGGCAAGCCCGATTTCCTCCTCGAGCTCGCGGAACATCGCATCTTCCACCGCTTCGCCGGGACGGATGCCACCCTGAGGAAACTGCCAGCCACGCCGCCCCGTGCGACGCGCCCAGAACAACTGCTGATCGTCGTTGGCGAGAATGATCCCGACATTGGCCCGAAAGCCCTCACCGTCAATAGAATCGCTCATCTGCGTAATTGCTCCACTCACTCGATTCTTTCACAAGCCCCGCCCCGTTCTCAAATATCGGATCGAGCCCGGCTGGAGAGCAGCGGCAATAAGCATTAACCTGAGCCGCTCGTTCAGCGATCCGCAGCGTGCACCCGGCCTATGACTCTTGCCCTCTTTGACCTCGATAACACCCTGCTCGACGGTGACAGCGATCAGCTGTGGACTGAGTACCTGGGCGGCCTCGGCGTAGTGGACCTCACAATACACGGTCCGCGCATGGCCGACTATCACGCGCAATACCTTGCTGGCGAGCTGGACGTGGCGGCCTATCTTGCGTATTCGATCGGTCTTGTAAAACACTTGCCGGTGGCCGAACTGCGGGAACTGAGGCAGGCGTTCCTGGCCAGCGTCATCCGACCGCGAATCCGCGCCGCAGCGCTGTCGCTGCTCGAAACTCACCGGCGCCGCACTGACCGCCTGATTATTATTACGCTGACCCAACGCCTGATCAGCGAGCCCATCGCGGCTGAATTCGGCGTCGAGGCGCTGCTGGCAACAGAGCCAGAGTGCGTGGACGGTTACCTGACCGGGCGCATCGTCGGCGTGCCCTGCTATCAGCGCGGCAAGATCGCGCACCTCAACAGCTGGATGGAGGCGAACAACGAAAGCCTGCGGGACAGCTACTTTTATTCGGATTCCATTAACGACCTGCCACTGCTTGAGGCTGTGACGATTCCGGTCGCGGTCAATCCGGACCCCGAACTGGCCCGGATCGCGCAACAGCGCGGCTGGTTGTGCAAGCATCTTTTTGACAAACCGGTGTCCGGGTGACGAGCGCTGCCCGGGCGCGGCTGATGCTGACCACGGTAGCGGTGGGCGCAGTGGCTGCTCTCGCACTGTCGGCCTTCGTGGGCAGTGCGAACCTGAGTCCGGCGGACGTGCTCGCTGCGCTGCGCGGCCACGGAGATCCCGTTGCCAATATGGTGGTCTTTCAGCTGCGCCTGCCGCGCGCCGCCGCGGCTTTCGTGGTGGGCGGTCTGCTGGCACTGGCAGGCACGCTGATGCAGGTGTTGCTGCGCAATCCTCTTGCTGACCCTTACATACTGGGGGTATCCAGCGGCGCGGCCGTGGCGGCGTTGATCGCGATCAGCCTGGGTCTGGGAGCCCTTTGGGTTGACCTCAGCGCCTTCGCCGGCGCCTCTGCGGTCAGCCTCCTGGTTTTCACGCTTGCACACGGGCGCGGTGGCTGGACGCCGGTCAGGCTCTTGCTGACCGGCATCGTGGTGGCCTCGGGTCTGTCCGCACTGATCAGCGTGTTGCTGACCCTTGGCGACGATACCAGCCTGCGCGGCATGCTGTTCTGGCTGATGGGTGATTTGTCACTCGCGGGCTGGCCAACCCGCGGCAGCGCCGTGCTGCTGGTGCTGCTCGTGGCCTTCCTTATGCTGGCGCGGCACCTCAACGTATTGGCCCGCGGTGACATGCAGGCTACGCTGCTGGGTGTTGCGGTGCGTCCGTTCAGGATTGCGCTGTTCGCGGCGGGTTCCCTGGCCACGGCCGTCGCCGTCACCACGGCAGGCAGCATCGGGTTTGTCGGGCTGGTGGTGCCCCACATGGTGCGCCTGGCTGCGGGCTCTGATCATCGCCGCGTCATTCCCGGCGCCGTGCTTCTGGGCGGTACGCTGCTGGTGCTTGCCGATATCGCCGCGCGCACGGTTCTCGCTCCGCGCCAGCTGCCGGTCGGGGCTCTGACGGCATTGATCGGCGTGCCGCTGTTCCTGTACCTGATGCAAAGGCAGCGACAAACCGGATAAGAGCCCGATACACTCAAGGAACTTTGCACCAGATGCGTTTAAGCGCCGGAGTATAAAAATGCCCGAAAACCCGCTGCACCTCGATGAACTGCCGGACCCGCTGCCCACCGAACCGATGCAGATACTGGCTGGCTGGCTGGCGCACGCCACCGCGACCAAGCTCACGCCCAACCCAAACGCAATGACCCTGGCCACTGTCGATATCGGCGTCGAGCCGCCGCTGCCCGATGCGCGCGTGGTCCTGTGCAAAGAGCTGGATCCCATTGCGGGCACCATCGTTTTCTACACCAACTACCATTCCGTCAAGGGTCGGCAGCTGGAAAACCTGCCCAGTGCCACAGCCGTATTCCATTGGGACGGACTCGAACTCCAGGCACGAGTGCATGGGCCTGTAACCCGCACCAGCAGCGCCGAAAGTGACGCCTATTTCAACAGTCGTCCGCTGATCAGCCGTCTGGGCGCATGGGCCAGCAAGCAAAGCCAGCCAGTGAGCAGCCGGGCCGCCCTGCTGCGGCAGCTGCGGGAAATCGAGGCGCGTTTCCAGGTGGATGACGCACTTGACCGGACCAAGGACAAGCCGGTTCCGCGGCCTGCGCACTGGGGTGGCTTCCGCATATGGGCCGAATCTATTGAACTGTGGATCGGGCAGCGAGGGCGCCTGCATGAGCGTGCGCGCTGGCGACGCGAACTCAGTGGCGATGATGCGGGCAGCTATCGCGGTGGGGCCTGGGACGGCAGACGCCTGCAGCCTTGAGCGTGACCCGCTCGTAACCGTTTGGCGGACAGCCCGGTATCTTCTGGCCAGCAGGCCGGTCCGGCGATAAGCTGCGGATCCATGACCGAAGTACTCATAAAAGAAAAAGATTTTATGTGCCCATGCTGCGGCTCGATCATCTCAATGCTGCTGGAACTCGGGCACGGCGCCCAACACTACGTGGAGGACTGCGAGGTGTGCTGCAACCCGATCAACATCAGCTATCAGGTGGACGACCTTGCGCTTGCAGACTTCTACGCCTGTCCCGCGCAATCCTGATGGCGGAATCCGGCCCGCTCACAGTCAGCAAATCGCTGAGCCTGGCATCGGGCGAAATCGAGATCCGCTACATTCACGCGTCCGGGCCTGGCGGTCAGAACGTAAACAAGGTTGCAAGCGCCGCCCAGCTGAGATTTCCGGTGCGCGCTTCACCGTCTCTTTCGGACGAGATCAAGAGCCGTCTGTACCGTATTGCCGGCAACCGGATCAGCCGGGACGGCGACCTGATCATCACCGCGCGCCGCCACCGCAGCCAGGCCCGCAACAGGGATGACGCCATCCGGCGCCTGCTGGCCCTGCTGACCCGGGCGAGCGTGCGGCCCGTGCGGAGGGTCGCAACGCGGCCCGGCAGAGCCGTAAAGAAGCGGCGCGTGGACCAGAAAACGCGTCGCGGCCGCATCAAGGCGGCACGCCGCAGGCCGTCTGAAAACGATTAGCCTGGCGGCGGAGTACTGACTCGGTCCCGCCCGTCTTGCTTGGCCAGATACAGCGCGGAATCCGCCTCCTGAAGCAGGGCCTCTGCCTCCAGTTCCGGATCACCTGCGCCGGGGTGGGCGGCGTTTTCCGCAACGCCTACGGAAAGCGTAACGGTGACAGCATTGCGTGGATCGAGACTAATTGGCGTCGAGGCCACGGCATTGCGTATGCGTTGCGCCATCTGTATGCCGGATTCCTGATCGGTATGCGGCAAAAGAACGGCGAGCTCGTCGCCGCCGAAGCGCGCCGCGACATCGCTGCCGCGAATCTGGCCCTTGACGCGGTAGGCCACCTCTCGCAGCACAGTGTCGCCGGCGAGGTGCCCGTAGTTGTCGTTCACGGCTTTGAAATGATCGATGTCAATAAGCATGCAAACCAGCCGTTGATGGTAGCGACGGGCCAGGATCACTTCTTCTCGCAGCCGGCTCTGCAAATAGCGCCGGTTGTACCAGCCGGTAAGCACATCTGTCAGGCCCGCGCGCACCAGTTTTTCCCGGTTAACCGCATTCTCAAGACAAAACGCCGCTATGACCGCCAGGTGGTTCAGAAAATCCGTCGCATGCTGACTGGTAAAGCGGTCAGGATCAGCACTCCCGAAGTTTATGCTGCCCACCACCCGGCCCTGGCGGATAAGGGGCAACAACGCAACGCTTTGCAAATTTTTTGCGCCTGGCAGAATCAACTGGTGGTCGGCTGCGGCATAGGCCCCCAGCCAGGTCTTGTTCAGCGTCGCATACAGCGGGGTGAGCCCAAGCATGCTATCCACGAAAAACACCGACGGCAGTTCATCCATCTGCGTGCCGCTGCCGACGAGGAGGTGGCGCATTTCATGCTGAGGATCACACAGCACGAGACTCACCATGTTCAGACCATAGGAATCAGCAAGCCCTGTTGTCATTCTTTGCAGCAGTCCTGCCAGACTATCCGCATTCAGCAGCTCAAGCTCGCGCGCCTGCGAGCGACTGAGTATCAACTCGTTCTCAGTGACCTGACGGGTCAGGCTCACCAACTGCTGGCGCAGGCTGGGAGTTTCTTTGGCCGAATTGCTCATGTTTTCTCGCGCCGATCAGCTTTAGTTTAACGAGCGCAGAAGAAGTCACGTGCGCCGCGCCGGGACGCGTGATCATGGTACCCGGGATCTCCACGCAAGCCTGCCTCAGTGCTTGCGAATGCGTCAAGGACAAGCACGTTCCGCCGGGCGCCCCACGTCTCTGATAAGCTCGCTGGCTATGCATCGGACGCGTCTTCCGGACTCATTCATCACATGGTAATGAAGCGCCCCGCAATTCTGACAGGCCCGACCGGGGCCACAGCGCTGCGCAAACCTTGCGCATTGCGCCGTTCGGGAACCGCGCTGCTCCTGCTATGCGCCCTGCTTGGCTCAGCTGCCGCGCCCGCCATCGAATCAGGTGGGGCTGCCGCAGCCAGCGCGTCGGGCGATGGCTGGCAGGCCAGCAACGTGGAAGTGTTTTTCTCAGACCTGAGCACTGAGAGCCTGAACGCAGAAATCAGGATCGGGCAATTTGTGCTCAGCGAACCGCGCCTGGTGCTCCGGGATATCAGCATTAAGTGCGCGCAACTCGATCTGTCCTGGCGTGACCTGCGTTGCACGGACGCGCGGGTTCGCATAGGGCGTTCACCATTGGACGATGGTGAGTTCCGGGCGAGTTTCACTTACCAATTTGCCAACTCCGCCACCAAGGTGAGTGCGAGCCGCATCAAGGCAGCTGGCGGCAGCCTCAACGTGGCCCTCGGGCTGCGGCCCGCCGGCTGGGAGGCCACGCTCAGCGCAGCGCGGCTGACACCGGAGGGCCTGCACAAGCTCGCAAGCAATTTCGGCGGTGTCACGGAATTGCCCCAGCTGACCGGCGAGTTCAATGCCGAGCTTTCAGCCTCGGGGGGCAGCGCGCATGGCAAGCTCAAGGCGCGCGCGGAAGCAATCAGCGTTTCCGGCAGCAACGAGGCAGGCACCCTGGCCAGCGACAAATTCAGCGCCAGCATGACTGCGGAAGCCACCTGGTCCGGCGCCGAATGGAACGTCTCGCTGAGCGCTGATAGCAGCTCGGGGCAGGTCTATGTACATCCGTTGTTTGTCGATTTCGCCGCCTATCCGCTCGCTGTCGAAGGACAGCTCACCGGGACACCAGCGACGGACTGGCGACTGGTATACCAGGTGCAGCAAGCCGGTATCGGGCGCGCAGATGGGGTGGCAGAATTCAGCGCCGCAGCGGGGCTTGCACCCGGTTACCTTGAGCTCAATTTCCCGGAGGCCCTGCTCCCCGGGGCCTACCTGGTATACCTGCAGCCATTCCTGGTTGGCACGAGCGCAGACAGTCTTGAATCAGTCGGCAAGCTGTCGGGACAGCTGCGCGCGCGCGACGGTGCGCTGCAGTCTGTGGGCGTGGATCTGAATGAGCTGTACCTGGACGATACCCGCAATCGCTTTGCGCTTTATGGACTGAACGGCCGTATCGACTGGGACGCGGCTGCGACCAGGCTTTCGCACATCAACTGGCAAGGCGGATACGGTTACCAGATCGGTTTTGGGGCAGCGGCGCTTGAAATTCAGACCAGCGACAGCAGCCTGGAACTGACGGGCCCGGTCAGGATCCCTGTCCTCGATGGCGCGCTCATGGTAAACGCCTTCGCCGTGCGCAATGCAGGGCAGCCCGACATGAGCCTCGACTTCGATGGCGACATCGAAACGATAGGCATGCGCGCCCTGACCCGGGCTCTGCGCTGGCCGCCTTTTTCCGGCTCTCTTTCGGGCACCCTCCCCCGCATGCGCTACTCAGAAGACGGCGTCACTGTTGACGGCATTCTGACTGCGCGCGTCTTCGACGGTGAGGTCAGCGTCGAGAATCTGCGTTTGTCTGATCCGCTGGGAGTGCTGCCTGAGCTGCAGGCCAATGTGCGCATGCGCAGGCTGGACCTCGAGCCGCTGACCCGCGCCTTCAGCTTCGGTTTCATCGAAGGCCGGCTGGATGGAGATATCAGCAATCTCAGGATGCTCGGATTCTCACCCGTCCGGTTCGACGCGCAGCTCTACACGACACCCAGGGACAAGTCGCGACGCAGGATCAGCCAGCAGGCCATCGAAAATATCTCCGACCTCGGGGGCGCCGGTGCGGGCGCAGCGCTGTCGCGCGGCATGCTCAGGTTTTTTGAATCGTTCGCCTATGATGAAATCGGCTGGCGATGCGTGCTGGATGACGAAGTCTGCCTGATGAACGGTGTAGCACCCGCTCCAGGCGGCGGGTATTACATTGTCAGGGGCAAGGGCCTGCCCCGAATCAACGTTATCGGTTTCTCGCGGCGCGTCAGCTGGCCCCTGCTGGTAAAGAAGCTGAGCGAAATTAGTACCGGGACCGGCCCGGAGATCCGTTAGAATAGGCGTTCGACCGAAACCGGTCAGGAACCACGAAGCGTTCTGGCAGTCCCACACTGGCAGACACCATCGGGAGATTCAGACAATGCGAGCTTTAATCTTTGCCGGTGCGATGAGCATCCTCGTCGCAACCGCCTGCGTAACCATTAACGTTTATTTCCCGGCGGCCGCTGCCGAACAGGCCGCAGACAAAATCATTAATGACGTGCTTGGCTCACCTGCGAAAGGTGACAAGCAGAACGGCGCCGACACAGCGGGTCTCGGAGACTCCCTGGATAGCTTCATGATTGCCGCCGGCAAAGGTGTCATGGACTTTTTAATTCCCGTGGCCAATGCGCAGCAGGCGGATATCGACATTTCTTCGCCCGGGGTACGCCGGATCCAGGAATCCATGAAAGCGCGAAACGCCGCCCTCGAGCCTTTTTACAACAGCGGCGCTGTTGGTTTTACGGTCGACGCCATGGTCGCGGTGCGCGACCTGAACAGCGTAACGTTGCGCGACCGCAATACCGTGCGGCAGCTGGTAGCGGATGAAAACCGGGATCGTGACGCCCTGTACCGGGAGATTGCCAGCGCTAACGGCCATCCCGAATGGGAAGATCAGATCCGCGCGACTTTCTCCAAGCGCTGGATCGCTAACGCACGTTCCGGCTGGTATTACCAGAATGACGCGGGCGACTGGCGCCAGAAATAGTGCAACCGGCTCGTCCACAGGGGAACAGCAGTATGACATCGGTGTATGTGGGCAATCTGCCCTTTTCCGCTACAGAAGAAGACGTACAGGCTTTGTTCGACCCGCATGGCACGGTGAACAGCGTCAAACTCATCAGTGACCGGGAAACAGGCCGCCCGCGCGGCTTCGGGTTTGTCGAAATGGACGAAGTCGGGGCCAATGCGGCGATCTCGGCGCTGAACGGAACCGATATGGATGGACGACCGCTGCGAGTTAACGAGGCCAGTCAACGCCCGAGCCAGTGAGTGAAGCGGGGCAGCCGCACTTTGCGCATGCCGTGTTCGACAGCATCCCCACCGGTCACCCGCACCGCGCCGCCTGAACGGTGCATAATAAGCAACGGGTAATTCTGTCAGAGAGGATCAGTCATGCTGCGAACCGCACTGCTTGCGGGCGCCACCGGCATGGTGGGCCGGCGTTGCCTGCAGCGTTTGCTGGATGATGCCGACTATCGACAGGTAGTCGTGCTGACGCGGCGACCATCGGGATTTGCTCATCCCAGGCTGACTGAACTGCAGGTCAACTTTGACGATCTGCCGGACATCAACTGCCCGGCAAGAATCGACGACGCGTTCTGCGCACTGGGCACGACAATGCGCAAAGCCGGCAGCAAAGAGGCTTTCCAGCGAGTTGATCTTCAATACGTGGTGCATTTCGCTGAGCTTGCCAAAGCCCTCGGTGCAAAGACCTTTGTATTGGTGTCGTCGCTGGGCGCGAACCAGAAAGCGACGGGGTTTTATAGCCAGATAAAGGGCCAGGCCGAGGCCGCCGTGCAAAACCTGGGCTTTGAGACCGTGCATCTGCTCCGACCTTCACTGCTGATCGGCGAGCGCGAGGAGTCGCGACCCGGCGAGATGCTGGGCCTGATCGTCGGTCGGGCCCTCAGCCCGTTGCTTGCGGGCCCACTGCGTCGCGCCCGCCCGGTGCCCGCGGGCAAAGTCGCGGAGGTGATGATCAGCGCCGCGAAAACGCCTGCTCCGGGAACACACATCCACTATCCTTCCGAATGAGGGTCACGTACTGAGCGGCGCCAGGTCGCACCTGTGACGCGTTTGCTTGCCACAAGGCCCCTCGTTAACGCAGACTTGGCCGCGCATCCTATGGAGCCCTGGAAGCACATGCCCGAGGCGAAAAGCAACAGCGAAATCAACCCATTGACGCCCAGGCTGCTGGTCCTTGACAGCAGACCGGAGATGGCTCACCAGATCGCTCGAATCGCGGAGCGGGTGGGTTACGATGCGCTGGTATGCAAGGACTATTCTGACTTCCGTCGCCGCTACGATTCCGATATTTCGATCGTGGTGATCGACCTCATGCTGCAAAATCCTGACGGTGTTGAGATCATCCGCGCCCTTTCCGGGCGACGAAGTCCTGCCGGGCTGTTATTGACGAGCACATTTGACCCGCGCGTCCTCGGTGCCGCCGAGCGACTTGCGAAGGCGCAGGGGCTGTGGGTCGTCGGAACGCTGACCAAACCCTTTTCTGACTCGGTCCTGGAAAGCATGCTTGGCGATGTCGAGCAAGACGCGGTTGAACGAACGATGCGATTCAAGGCTTTCCCGACACTGCAGGATCTGCGGGAGGGCATCGAACGCGACGAGCTGCGCGTCTATTACCAGCCGAAGATAGATCTCGGGTCTTTGGCGGTATATTCCGTAGAGGCGCTGGCGCGCTGGCAGCACCCCGGGCTCGGCTTACTGAGTCCGGATCGCTTCATAGAAATGTCCGAGGAGGGCGGCTTGATCAATGCGGTGACCCAGGCTGTAATGGACAAGTCTTTCGCCCAGTGCGCCGACTGGCTCACCGGAGGCCTGGCGCTGAAAGTCTCAATTAACGTCTCAACGCGGTCGCTCAATGACCTCGACCTGCCGGATAAGATCCTCGAGCTCGCCAATCGTCATCAGATCCGACCCGATCAGGTGGTTCTCGAGATTACGGAAAGCTGGCTGGGTAAGGATCAGGTGGCTGCCCTTGATATTCTTACGCGTCTCAGAATCAAGGGCTTCGATTTGTCCATCGACGATTACGGAACCGGCTATTCGACTATGCAGCAGCTGCAGGAAATCCCATTCTCCGAACTTAAGCTCGACAGACGCTTTGTCTCTGGTGCGAGCAGTAACCCGGATGCGCAGGCAATAGTAGAATCGTCCATCCGCCTTGGACACGATCTTAAGCTGCGCGTGGTTGCTGAAGGCGTTGCCAGCCAGGCAGACTGGGACCTGGTCTGCCGTCTGAATTGCGACGAGGGGCAGGGCTTTTTCATTGCGAAGCCCATGCCGGGGAGCGAAATGCCGGACTGGCTTGATCGCTGGCAAGCCGCTCTCGGTCAGCCGGGGCTCTCAGCTTGAATGAGTATGCAACCGTGAAGCACAAGACATTTCAAGACAGCAAGCCATCGCGGGGGCCTGCCCGGTTTATCTGCTCAGCCTCGCTGATCGGCGCCGCCGCCGTACCACTGCCGGCCGCAGCAGAGCAGGCCGGAAGCGACTCCACGGGGCTGGTGATGATCGTAGTCGCGCTGGCCGCGAGCGCGCTGGTGCTGTTCCTGTTCTTCAGGTTTTTCAGGGTCTCCCGTATGCATAAGGCTCAGGCCCTCGAGATGGCGGCCCTTGAAGAGGAGCGTGATGAAGCGCGGCAGGCCCTGGCTTTGAAAAGCAAAGAGCTTGAAATGCGGCTCGGTGAACAAATCAAGGAGCTCGAAAACGAGAACGACCTGCTGAATGAGGCCACCGCGAGGCTGCGCAAACTCGTAGTAGTGGACGAGCTGACCGGCCTTGCGAATCGCATGCATTTCGACCAGGTGTTGCCCCACGAAATAAAGCGCGCCCTTCGCGAGGAGAAATCTCTGTCGCTGATTCTTGCGCGCTTCGACTGGTCCGACAGCTACCAGCAATCTTACGGAGATGACCGCATCAGCGAAGCGATGGCGCGAATCGGAGACGAGGTCCGCAGCATCTTTCGGCGCGCCGGGGACCTGCCCGCCCGCTACAACGAGGACACTTTTGCGATTATTTTCACTTCCGACGGCGACGTGGCGGCCCGCTTTGCTGAACGACTCAGAAAAGCGGTCTGGGACATTCCGATACCGCACGACAGTTCACAGACAGCCGACCGGGTAACGGTCAGTGTCGGGGTGGCAACCATCACACCGAACAGGATTCACGACTCAGCTGAATTCCGGCGCGCCGCTGAGAACGCGGTGCGCGTTGCCGAAGGCAACGGGGGAAACTGCGTGGAAGAGTATCGCAAACCACCCGCCCAACCAGCAGCAGTTTAACCCGCGGAGAATTTCATGAATCGAACGCGTCTCAGACGTTTTCTTGACCGGGCCCTGTCCGGCGAAGCCACGAACCTGATTGCAGAAGGCATGGTCGTAGACGGCAAGATAAAGGGTATAGGGCACCTCATCGTCGCCGGCCGCGTCAAGGGCGACTGCAAAATCGCGGGTACCGTAACGCTGGCCGAAACGGGGTCCTGGCGCGGCCAGATCGAAGCAGAGCGCGTGCTTATCGCGGGCCAGCTGGAGGGCAGCGCCAAAGCCGGGGACAAGCTTGAGATTGCGGCATCCGCAAGAATCAACGGTGATGTTTCCGGAAAAACGATTGCCGTCGCCGAAGGGGCCGTGATCGAGGGCGACATGCAGGTCGTCGGCGGCGACGAGGCTGTGCGCTTCGAGGAAAAACGGGCCGCCGGCAGCACGCTACCCGGGTGACGGCTTGCCGGACGGATCAGCGGGCCGCAACTCGGCGCACCACAGACTGGTCGCGCCAAGGACTCCCGCCGGCATAGCCAGCAGATTCAGCACCGGAATCGAGGTGAGCAACATGACGCCGGCGCCAAAGCCGGTGGCCAGCCAGCGGTGCTCCGCGAGCCGCTTCCGCTGTTCCCGAACGCCTATTCCATAGTTGTCCATGGGGTAATCAAGATACTCGAGTGCCAGCAGCCAGCTGCCGAATACCAGCCACAGCGCGGGCGCCAAGATGTTGATGCCGGGCACGACGAACAGTACTGCGAGCGGCAGCAGCCACTTGAGCGCATAGGCAAGCTTGGCCAACTCGTGGACAGGGGCACGCAGCAATTCGTGGAAGAACGGCCTACCCGTCCCCTGAGCCTGTTCACCGGTTTGCATACGCTCGAAGCGTTCGGACAGCAGACCGTTAAAAGGCCCCGCCAGCAGATTTGCCAGCAACGTGAATGTATAGACACTTAACAGCAGTACCGTCAGCGCGAACAGCGGCCAGAGCAGCCACTGCAACCAGTCGAGCCAGGCCGGCAACCAGTCGAGCAAACGCGCCAGCAGCGCGTCGAATTGCCTGAACCCCATTGTGATGACCGCGGCAAATACGAGCACGTTGACCAGCAGCGGGATTGCAACGAAGCGGCGCAAGCCTCGGACACGCAGGCCTGACAGGCCAGACCAGGCGTAGGCGAAACCCCTGGCAAAATCACCCAGCATGCCGCGTCATGTTCAATAAAACTTTCATAACAGGTGACGAACTTCCGGCAGGTATTTCTCGAACGAGCCGGTATTGACTGCCACTACCTGATCCCCACGGCAAATAACGCCGTCATCGGCCAGCATCTTCAGCGCCGCCAGCGTTGCGGCCCCCTCGGGACACAGCCACCAGCCTGTATCCTGCCAGGCGCGGGAGAATTCCTCTGCGATATCCTCCTCGCTGACCGCAACGGCCAGGCCGCCGCTTGCGCGAATGACCTGCAGGACTCTCGCATGACCAACCCCACCGGGCACGTTGAGACCGGTCGCAAGCGTATGTCCCGCAACGACCGCCGTGCTGTCCGCAGCACCCGCTGAATATGCGCTCACCAGGGGTGGTGTCGCCACACTCTGCACGGCAATGATGCGGGGCCTTGTGGCGCCGATAAGGCCGAGCGCCTGCAACTCTGCAAACGCCTTCCACATGCCGAGAATTCCGGTGCCGCCGCCCGTCGGATAAACCAGGACATCGGGCAACCGCCAACGCTCTCCCTGCACAGGTTCGGCTATCTCCAGGCCGAGTGTCTTCTTGCCCTCAATGCGCCAGCCTGGCTCCTGAAAGGTGGCCACGTTAAACCAGCCCTCGGGCAGGTACTTTTCGCGCATCAGATCACCGGCTTCGCGGATGGTGCCCGAACAGGTCTCGAGAGTCAGGGAAGGATGACGGCGCGCCAGTGCTGCAACCCGTCCAAGGATCGGCATGGGCGTGTCGTCGGGCATAATGACCGCCGCCTCGAGCCCTCCTGCCAGCGCATACTCAACCAGCGAATCGCCGGCGTTCCCCTGGGTGGGAATCACCAGTCTGCGGATGCCGAGCTTGCGAGCCATCGACACCGTCATTGCCATACCCCGGTCCTTGAAGCTCTGGGTGGGATTGGCGCCGAAACCCGCCACGGCGCGGCCCTCGTCCTTAATCCTGAGTTCGAAGCCCGACCTGCGGGCCACCGGATGATGTGAATAGTCCCGCAAAGGTGTGGCGCCTTCGCCCAGCGTGACAATGTGCCTGGCATCGGACGCATCGTTTATATCCAATGTCAGCAGCCCGCCAAAGCGCCACATGTCCAGTCGCTCCGGCCGATACCAGCCATGGTCCGGATAGCGACGGGCGAGCGCCTGCAACGCCAGCTCCACAGTCACCGGGCGACCGTCATCGGGACACAGGTTCATGACGCTGGAGGGCGGAAATTGCCGGCCGCAGGCCGTGCACTGCAGATGACTCACGAAACTCACGACTGGCCCGCCATGTTCAGCGCAAGCGGCGAGGGCTGCTCGCCACACGCGCGCGAAACGGCAGAATCAGCAGCACACCCGCGACAAAGCCCCCGGCGTGTGCCGCAAAAGCGACGCCCGGCGTCCCTGGCGTCGCCAAGAGCGAACTCAGGATCTGGATAAGAAACCAGATGCCGAGCACCACGGCCGCCGACAGGCGCGTCACATGCAAGTAAAAGCCCAGCGGTACCGCCACCAGTACCCGGGCCCTGGGAAACAGGACGAGGTAGGCACCGAGTACGCCGGAGATGGCGCCGCTCGCGCCGATCATCGGAATCTCTGAGCGGGGATGTGGCAGCGCCTGGGCGAACACGGCCGCCACGCCGCAGGCCAGGTAGAACAACGAAAACCAGGCCGGACCAAGCGTATCCTCGACGTTGTCCGCGAAAATCCACATAAACAGCATGTTGCCGGCCAGGTGCAACCACCCGCCGTGCAGGAACATCGACGTCACTATGGTGACAACGGGCGGCACCCAGGCGAATGACACGGGCAGCGGCTCGAGACCAAACAGAGAGGCAGGAATCACGCCAAGTCTGTAGATAAATTTGTTTCCGTCTGGCTGGCCCAGCTGTAGCTGGTAGAGAAAAACGAGGACGCAGGCGGCGATAAGTGCGTAGGTAACGAAGGGCGTGCTTTCGACAGGGTTATCGTCACGCAGGGGAATCATAAGTCAGGCGCTAACCCGTCAGTCCTGCGCGGCGGGCAACAGCGTAAGTTCCAGCGTGCCCTTGATCGTCGCATCCAGGCTGTCCGATTCGAGTTCGTAGGACACCAGCACTTGCTGGTTTTCGGCGGGTGTCCTGACAACGACGCGCAGGGCCTCACCGAATACCTCGGTCTCCGAATTCTCTTCGATCTCCGCAATGCTCTGGCTGACTTCAAAGGCGTCATCATGACGTTGTATGGCCGGATACAGCGGATTCCCCGTGTCCTTGAGGACCCGACGGCGCGTCACTTCATCGATCAGGGTCGTATAGACACAGGGAGCCAGCTCGAAACCCGGAATTCTTTGTATACGCAGCCGCAGCATGATGCCCTTCCGGGGCCGGTCGCTCAGATTACGCAGCACAAAATTAACTCGGGGCGCCGCCGCTTCGAGCAGCTGAAACTCGTCCTCGATCGCAAACGTCTCTTTTACGGCCCTGAGATCGTCCTCCAGTTCCTCGATGCTTTTCTTCGCAAAAGGCTGCTCGGGCCCGAAGGCTCGCACATGCATCAGTCGCACAATACCGGTATCCAGCCCGCTCATCGCCTGCACTTCCTTGCGGGCCTTCAGGGCTTCCTTGAGTTTCACCGAGGCCATAGCTGAAGGCAGGCTGTCGGACGCCGCGGCCATGACGCTGAACGTTCGTTGCCCGCCCGGGAACGCGAGCACAAGCGGCACATTGCCAGGTTCCGGGGCGGCCGCTGCGATTGGTCTTTCTGCCTCTTGTCCGGCCTCCGCTCGCGCGCTTAGCCTGGCGCTTTCCTGGCGGCCCAATGGGTGGTTCCGACTATCTCGCCGGATAAAACCCGCACCTTTCAAGAGCACGCCGCAGGATCGCTTCATCACGTAAGGGGGGGCATCGCAGTGATCCAGCAGGATCACGCACAGCGACTTGTCACTGGCACCCGGGGCCAGGACCTGCACCGACAGCGCCGGCTCAATAAACTTCTCGATCAAGGCACAAACGGTGCTGGCATCTGGTATTTGTTGCCGGGGGAAACCGCGGACTTTTCGTTGCCCCGGCTCGCCGGGACTGACTCCGACAATGAGTGCGCGCTGGCCGACGATATCCGCGTTCGCCAGTGCCGAAATATCTGCCAGGAAATCGTCGGGATTTGCCAGATCGTACGCATGGGCTCTGAACATCAGAGCCGGCCCCTCATGCGCGCGCTTGACGATGTCTTTCAGATTGCGCATTGGGTGAACTGCGACCTGCTACCAGCCAATCGAGCTGCCATCGTAACTGAAAAAATCGCCGCTTTGCTGCATGCTCAGGCCATCTATCACCGAACGCATGCCGGTTACGCTCCGCTCCGGGTCTATCATGGCCTGCGGCCCGCCCATATCCGTGGCGACCCAGCCAGGGTGCAGGATGGCGACACAGATCCCGCGCTCCCGGAGATCGATAGCAGCGGACCGCAGCGCGGCGTTGAGCGCGGCCTTGGAAGACCGGTAAAGATACGCACCACCTGAAGTATTGTCCGCGATGCTGCCCATGCGACTACTGATCGCAATGACTTTCTTGCCGCGCCCCGCGTCCAGGTTGGCCAAAAGCGCGGCTGTGACCTGCAGCGGCGCGATCGCGTTCACCCTGAACACTTCCAGCCACGCGTCTTCGTCCAGCTCGCCGAGTTGCCCTCCGCGCGGACCATAGATGCCGGCGTTATTGATAAGCAGATCGACGGGCGTGTCGCGCAATTCTTTCTGTAACGCCGAAATGCTCTGGCCATCGGCGACGTCGAGTTGCAAAGACCGCACCCTGCCTTCCGCCCGCGCCACGACATCCTGCAACTCAGTCGCCCGGTCCGGATTGCGGCAAGTTGCATAGACCATGCTGCCCGCATGGGCGTACTGCTTGACAAATTCCAGGCCAATACCGCGATTGGCGCCGGTTACGAGCACAGTTCCAGTCATTGAATTATTCATACCTGTTGTGCCCTGGGTTTCAAGCTTCGTTTCGCTTGTCCCACACGCTCCTGGGGCCGCGCCGGTCGTGCCCGGAACGCCGGGGCGCCTTGTCGGGCTCGAAGCGAATGAGTTCCCGCCTGTCCAGAGCACCCGTGCGCCGCTCGCCTTTCCGGCGTTCGGGCCCCGAGTAGCCAGGCACGTTAATGGTTTTGACGCCGATTTCCATGCTTTCGCTCTGCCCGGCCGCTTGCTCGGGTGCGCCGCCTGTCACGGGCGGTTTCCCGCCGCTGTCGTTATTTTCCATGGCTTGAGTTCCGATCTTTGTGTGTCCGCCCGCAGAGGATAGTTGAATCCGCTGCTTCGGGTCTATTCTTCCCGGTCCGGGCAAGCGCACGCCGGCGCAATACCCGGGAACGCAGCGCTCGAGTCCGTGCTGCCCGCCGCAACCGCGCAGCACTTGATTTTACGATTCGCGTACCCATAGTCTTTGGAACTCCTTTGGCTGCCGCAGGACAAATGCCCTATGAAACGCATATTTCTCTTCCTGATGACCAATATCGCAGTGTTGCTGGTGCTGAGCATCGTGCTCAGGCTCCTCGGCGTAGACCGAATTCTTGACGAAAGCGGCAGCGATCTGGATTACCAGAACCTGCTCGTGCTGTCCCTGGTCATTGGCTTCGGCGGCTCGTTTATTTCGCTGGCGATTTCAAAGTGGATGGCCAAGCGCAGCACGGGCGCGCGGGTGATCACCCAGCCCGCAAACGCAAGCGAGGCCTGGCTCGTCAATACCGTGGAGCGACTGGCGCGCGACGCCGGCATCGACATGCCGGAGGTGGCCATCTATGACGCGCCTGACATGAATGCATTCGCAACCGGTGCGCGCCGTAATTCGGCACTGGTGGCTGTGAGTACAGGGCTCCTGCGCAGCATGGATCAGAAGGAAATCGAGGCCGTGCTCGGTCATGAAATCTCGCATGTCGCCAACGGAGACATGGTGACCCTCGCCCTGGTGCAGGGCGTCGTGAATACCTTCGTCATCTTTCTGTCGAGGGTCGTCGGGCATATCGTCGACCGCGTGGTACTCAAGAATGACCGGGGCCATGGCATTGGCTACTTTCTCACCGTACTCGTCGCCCAGGTGGCACTGGGTTTCCTTGCATCGATAATTGTGATGTGGGTGTCACGTCAGCGTGAATTCCGCGCTGATGCGGGTGCGGCGAGCCTGGTGGGATCTGCCGGCATGATCAGCGCCCTGCAGAAACTGGAGCAGAATCGCCCGGTGCCGCTGCCCGAGCAGCTGCAGGCCTTCGGCATTTCCGGCAATCGCAGCCAGGGCTGGCGGCGCTTGTTCATGACCCACCCCCCGATTGAAGAGCGCATCGCTGCGCTTCGCCAACACGGCTGACCAGGTGGCGCGACCGGGGCCTGTCTAGACGGGCTCCGGTCGCGGTGGCGGCGACGCCAGCATGCCGATTGCGAACCCGGCGATACATGCGAGCAATCCCCACACGATAAACGCCAGACCCGAGGTCGTCAGCCATTGTGGCTGCCAGGCCGACAGGTAGCCGCCCGCGTCCGCGATATAGGCACCTACCGTCCCCGTCAGGCCGCACAGTGACGACAGCGTCACGGCCAGCGCAGAAACCCGCGGCATATGCACAGCCGCCACCGGCAGCGCCACGCTGCAGGTCAGAATGCCGCCGGACAGGTAGAACACGTGCCAGAGTGAGTCGATATTCAGGGCGAACACCCAGGTGGCCAACACCGCCAGCAAAGTGGCGATCCGAGAAAACATCACGGGTCGGGCACCGCGATGCACAGCAAACAGGTCGTAGCCCACGCTGAGCGCCACGACATTGCAGCAGGTATCGATGGTACTCATGGCCGCAGCCACCAGTCCCAGGGCCACAAGTGCCGCCAGCCAGGTCGGCGCGAAGTCACTGACGAGCGCGGCAAAAATAGCATCGCCGTCCTGGCCCAGCATTGCGGGCGCGACGCCCTCCAGGGGCGGGTAGAGCCTGAGCGCCAGGATGCCAATCAGCATGGGCAGGACGCCGACGAACAGCAACGCGTTGAGCATGGCGAGAGAAACACCTCGGCGCGCCGCCTCCGCATCCCTTGCAGCCTGCACCCGCAGCCACAGGTCAGTCTCGAACAACCAGCCCGGCACATACGCAATCAGGGTAAGAACGATCAATGCGAGGCCCGGCGACCAGGGGTCTTGCCAGCTCAGCGCGCTTCTGAGACCGCCGGTCCCGGCATCAGGCCAGCGGCCGCCCCCTGCATCGCCCGCCCCCAGCCAGGCCAGCACCGCAACTGCGACGACATACAGGCCCACCAGTGCAAATTGCAGGCGATCCGTTGCCACGACGGCGCCAAAACCGCCGGTACCTGCGTACAGCGCAACGAGCAAGCTGATGCCGCTGGCAACCGCGAAACTGGACAGCCCGAGCGCCGGGGACAACAGCTCGGCGGCGACGTAGACCTCGGCCCCTCCCCAAACGATGAAAACTGCCGCCAGAGATAGCGCCACAATACTGGCCGGCACCTTGCCGAAACGCCGGCGGATCATCTCCGGCTGGCTGAACTGGGGCAGGGCCCGGTAGCGCCGGGCCAGCAGGAATATGCCGCCCAATGCGAGCAGCCACGGGACGGTGATGAGCCAGATCGCGCCCAGGCCATACCAGTAAAACAACTGCGTGGCATAAACGCATGACCACGATACGGACATGAACCCGGCCGAGATCGAGAGCCCCACGGAGCCTGGCCCGAGCCGGCGCCCGGCAGTCCAGAAGTCCTGCCCCGTGGCGTTACTCCGTCTGGCACGCCATGCAAGAAACAGCGCAAGGACGGCATACAGGGTGACCGCGCCCCAGATCACGCGCCAGTGTTCCCCGCTTCGCTCTCCACCTTGTTGCGCCCCTCATTCTTCGCCTTGTACAGCGCGCGATCGGCATGCTCGATCACGGCTTTCCAGCCCTCAGGCTCGTGCCGAAAACCGCCTTCGGCGACGCCGCCACTGACCGTCACCACCTGGCGCCGCGTATGTGCATGCGCAATCGCTGCTGCTTCCAGACCGGCCCGCAGCCTGTCGGCCACCACCGCCGCGCCTTCAAGGCCGGTTTCCGGCATCAGCAGCAGAATTTCTTCACCGCCATAGCGAAACAGCCGGTCGGCGCTGCGCATCAACGTCATAAATATTCTTATGATCTCCACGAGCACGCGATCGCCGGCCGGATGCCCATAGTTATCGTTGTAAGCCTTGAAGCGATCCACATCGAACATCGCCACGGAGTAGATGTGCTGATAGCGCCGTGAGGTTTGCTCTGTGTGCTCCAGCGCCAGCTCGAGTGCGCGGCGATTGCCGATCTGCAGGAGCGGATCCTCGAGCGAAAGCAGGCGCAGACGCATGGTCTCCAGCGCGACGTCCTGGCGGCTCTCGGCAACGGCGTCCTCCGCCGCCTCGCGCTGAGACGCAAACACGTCGAAATGCGCGCTCACCAGTTCGTTGGCGGTGACCAGGCCTACAAGTTTTTCCTGATTATCGAGGACGGGCAGATGCCGCACCTCTTTTGCCCGGGCAAGCACCAGCGCCTCGAAAAGCGACTGCTCCGGCCTGAGCCAGACAATGCGGGTCCGCATGTGGGTCCGCACAAGCTCATCCCAGGCGAGTTCTTCGTTCAGGTTGCGCGCGGCAAAGACCAGCATGTCGCGCTCTGTCAGGATGCCGGCCAGCTGGCCGGACTCTTTGGTGACCAGAAGGCAGGACAGGGACTTCACCGCCATCTGTTGCAAGGCATGCGCCAGCGTAGCCGATGCCGTGATCACCGGCAGATCGTGGCTCATGACCTGTTCGACAAGAATTTCCTGCACGCTCAGCGCCCTTTTGTCCGGGATAGTCTCGCGCCTTACAGCGTCACGGCTCTATCGCGCTCGCCTTGCAGCCAGTGACCGCCCCAGAGGCAGCATATCTGTTTCAGAGATGATGTGCAGGCATGCGCGGAAAGCCCGGACCCGCATGCCGGCCGCAGCCAGAAATGACAAGACGCGGACTCAGCGAATCCTGTCTATCCACAAGCGAATGCGCAGGTACAGATACCAGGCAAGCCCACCAATCAGCATCGCCAACGCCAGGTTGCGTGCCATCGTGCTGTGTCGCGGCGCATCGCCGAATATCAGCCACAAACCACCACCTACGCCCAGTAGGGTCGCGAGCACCGCCTGTGAAGTCATGCGCCGCTTTCGTGCGCGCCGCGAGCGGGCCGCAAGCCGTGCCTGCTGTTCGTGGTTTTCTGCCGCGAGCGCCACCCCGCAGGCAAGACACACGCTGGCCTTGCTAGATGTGGATTTCCCGCAATTCGGGCACGCGATGATCGCCAAGGTGCAGCCCCTTTACCCAGCGACTCAGAGATACGGCGAGAACAGCCAGAAGACAGCGTCTCTGACCCTGACCGGCAGCGAACGTCCGTCTACATCGGCCAGCATTACCTCTTTAGAATTTGCGATTTCGCTGTCCACGTAGGCCTCCAGTTCTGATACCACGTCAGCGTCGAACAACTCTACCGCCAGTTCGAAATTCAGGCGCAGGCTGCGTGGGTCGATATTCGCAGAACCGATATGCGCATAGTGACCGTCGATGAGGAACAGTTTTGTGTGCGCAAAAGGCTCCCCCTGATAGTAGACGCGTGCACCCCGCATCAGCAACTCCCACAGGATATTGCGCGTCGCCCAGTGTACGAACGGCAAATTGCTCTTGACGGGCAACACGATCCGCACATCGACGCCGCGTGCGGACGCGGCCTGCAGCGCGCCGATCATTTCGCGGGACGGCAGGAAATACGGTGTAACGATTACGATCCGTCTGCGCGCCGCCGAGATGGCGCCAAGCAGAATGCTGACCAGCTTGTCCATATCCTCGTCGGGACCATCAACGACCGCCCTGCAATGCGTGTTCCCTGCCGGCGACGTCGCGGCAACAGGCCGCGGTACCGTGCATTTTCTGCAAAACTCCCAGCTGCCAAGAAACACGTCTTCCAATTGCGCCACGATGGGTCCGCGCAGCATGAAGTGCATATCCCGGACGCCTGTGCCCGTTTCTCGTTCGAGACAATGCCGGTCGCCGATATTCATGCCACCGGTAAAACCGGTTTCACCGTCCACCACAAGGATCTTGCGATGGTTGCGCAGATTGACATACAGCGCCGGCGGAATCAGGCGCAGTGGCAGGAAACGCTCCACTTCCAGCCCGCGCCGCTTCAGAAACGTGGCGGCCCTGGGAAAGGAATATAGCTCGCCCATGCTGTCGACGATGATTTTTACTTCTACGCCACGCGCCCTGGCTTCTGCGAGCGCGTCGGCAAATGCGTGACCGGTCTTGTTCGTCTCAAATATATAGGTGATGAGATAAACGCGTTTCCGGGCCGCGCGAATGGCGGCCAGCATCGGCGGGTAGGCTTGCTCGCCGTTAAGCAGAGACGTTACTGCGTTGCCCGCCAGGATGGGGCGCCGGGTCACGGAGTCCGACACGCGCGCCAGTTCCCTGAATGGCTCCGGCATGCCTGGTGCACTGTCACCCTTTTGTACCGTTTCCTCACCCCGCTCAGAAAGAAACCGCATGCGGCGACCCGGCCGGCCATGGAGTTTGCGGGCACGCGTCCGCACGCGATTGATGCCAAACAGGTAATAAGAGAGGGGCCCGGCGAGGGGGAACAACAGGCAGACAGATATCCAGCCCAAAGCCGAGCGTGGATCGCGCTTGTAGAGCAGCGCATGAAACGCGGCCAACGGCGCCACCACGATGTGGAGCGCTATCGCCGTCAGTTCGGGTACATCCATCCACCCACCTTCCTGCGAGGACCGGAGGACCGAGCCCGCGCTTTTATTCACACAATACTCAGCATAACAGGAGCGCGAATGCACAATTGGACAACCCAACCGTGAAAACCAGGTGCAGCACAGCGATAATAACTGCTCATGGACGTGCTGATCGATACCGACCCTGGCGGCGATGACGCGATAGCGCTCATGTGGCTGGCAAGTCTGATGCACCAGGGCCGCCTGCGCTTGCGTGCAGTCAGCACGACAGCCGGCAATGTCGGCGCCCGACGCACCTTTCGCAACGCTGCCGGCATCCTGGCATTGTGCGGGCTGGATGGCATCCCGATCGGCATTGCACCGCCTGCTCGCACGCCGCGCAATGCGGCAGCGGTACACGGCGAAGACGGCATTGGCAACCTCGCCGATACGCTGCCCGTATCGTCAGCCAGAGGTGATGCGGCACCAGCCTCCGGGGAGCTGCTCCGAAGCTTCCTGAAAGCCTCACCCGGCTTGCTGCACGTGCTTGCGATTGGCCCGCTCACCAACCTGTCGCTGGCCGAAGCCGCCGCGCCAGGCGCCCTGAATCGTGCGCAGAGTCTGATCGTCATGGGCGGTGCGCTAGGCAAGGGCAACATTACCCGCAGCTCGGAATTCAACTTCTTTTACGACCCGGGGAGCGCAGCACGAGTCCTTGCGGCGAGAGCGGTCACGCAGCTCGTAACGCTCGATATCAGTCAGTCACTCCGGCTCTCGGAACTGCGGGTTGAGCGCATCGCAGAAGGGCACGGCCAGCGCCCCCTCGCAGAATTTTTCGCGGCGCTGTGCCGCTTCATGTCCCAGCGGGACGCGCGCCTCAACGGCGGACAATCATCTCCGGGCTTCCCGGTTCATGACGCCGCCACCGTCGCCTGGCTCGCCTACCCGGAGTTGTTCAGGAGCAGGCCTTGTCGGGTCACGGTGGATGCGCCCGACAGCACAACGCCCGGCCGCCTGCAGGAAAGTCATGCCCCGGAATCGCACGCCTGCCTGATCGCGTCGGAGGTGGACGCAGAGAGTCTGCTGATACGTCTGGAGGAGGACCTCAGGATACTGTTTGCCCGCGCGTAGCTCGATGCCGGAACCCCGGACGAATGCCGTTCGCTGATCGTACCGCTCGGCTGACCCTCCACCCCGGGCAGGGAATCAGGCTAGAATCACCCCCGAGGGCGGCCCGTTGGGCACAAAACGGCCCATCCGATAATGGCGGTCAGCTGGAGAGCAGGCATGTTGCAAGCAGTAAAGACGGTTTTCCTGGCGTTGATTTTCGTGACACTTGCCGCGTGTGCAAGCAAGCCCCCCGCGGAAAAAGCGCCCGCGGCGGAAAAAGCGCCCGCCATAGAAGGCACCTATAGCGAAGAAACGGTTCTCCAGGAAGCCGAGGCATTCTTCGGCGACGGGGCCCAGGGCCTCGCCTCAGTGGTGAAGGCGGCTTTTCGCGATCAGGGCAGCCCCAATGCTTTCATCAAGGGCGAAGAGTTCAGCGGCGCTGTGGGCATCGGCTTGCGCTATGGCAGCGGCACGCTGTCACTGGTTAATGGCGAGAGCCGTACCGTTTACTGGCAAGGCCCGTCAATCGGATTTGATCTGGGTGGAAACGCCTCCAAGGCCTTCATCCTGGTTTACAATCTGCCCGACATCAATACCCTGTTTCAGCGTTTCCCGGGGGTCGAGGGCAGTCTCTATTTTGTAGGCGGCGTCGGCGTCAACTACAACCAAAGTGGTAATACGATCCTCGCACCTATTCGCTTCGGTGTCGGGTGGCGCCAGGGTGCGAATATCGGCTATCTGCATGTGACGCCGAAAAAATCCTGGGTGCCTTTCTGATCCGGACGCGACACCGAGCGACACACTGCGATCAGGCCCGTTCCTCCTGCTCGGACGCCAGCGCATCTTCATCGTCTTGTTCGTCCTCATCGCTGATGGCGTCTTCACTGTACCAGCGGCCCTCCCTGCGGATCATGGGCACGTCAATTTTCTGATCTGTGTCCAGAAAGCGAAAGCGTAACCTGACCAGCGCCTCGTCTCCCTCTTCAAGCAAGGTCTCAGCGGTCACAGAATCCAACATCGCGTTGATGTCGATACCATAAACGGCCAACATGTCTTTGCTGGCGCGCAGCAGCACGCTGGCCCGCTGAATCATCTCTGCGAATTCGAGCTCCTGGAGGTCACCGGCTGATTCAAGCTCAAGGCTGCGGCCGGCCTGCACCGCAACGCTTACGGCCTTGCGCGCCAATTCCGGATCGGCAAGGTCCCGGCCGCCGGCCCAGCGGCCCATGGCACCAAGCAATTCATTGGCCGCCGTTTTCTGCTCGTCGTTAAGCGCCTCGTTATTTGCAATGCTCGCATGCCCTACTGTCTGGGCGATGCCGAGCAGCAACGGCAGTTGTGCCTGCACTTCTCGTAACCTGGGTTCAATATCGGCCATGATGATGTCGACCGCGTCATCCTGATTCAGCCTTGCAAGCAAAGCATTCAACTCAGCTTCATCTTCAGGGTCCATAGCCCCGGCGCGCGCGTCCGTCCATTCCTGCTCAGCCTCGGCGAGTTCTGCTTCAGACAAGGTGGCCCTCAGAAACATCATGAAGTCACCGGCGCGCATGGCGTCCACTACCGCCATTGCCGCGCCATGCGGCGTCCCGTCCGCAGCCTGTTCGCTCTGCGCCTCGCGCTTCTGACAGGCAGACAGGGCCACGATCGCGCAGAGTGTCAACAAGGATAAGTAGCGATTAAATTTCATATCTGAACCTTAAAACCAGAAATTAAGTGTCGTCATTGTCTGTCCGTTCCCTAACTGAGCTGGCCAGCCACCAGGCTTCACGGCGCCTGAAACGGCCAGTCAGGATCCGGCAGCAGCGCGACCTCCAGGCGATTGTTCCGCGCCGCAGCGGCGTTCCATGAAGCGGCGGCACCCCCGCCGCGCGGATAGGGAAACAGTTCGCGCGAATCTGCCCTGCCATGATGAACAATCTGGACTTCGATGTTGCCCTTCTCCAGCAACACAGAGCTGTCCAGGAAGTTGGTAAACTCCAGAGACTGCCGGCCGGCAATCGACAGAGAATCATCCAGCGGATGCCCGATCAGCGTGCACTGGTCGACCGGCAAATCGGGAGGGGCCAGGGTATAGCCCTGCGTATCGTCGCCCACGAGACAGAATCGCCCGAGGTGCGTTTCCAGCCTCACCACGCCCTGGAAACCAAGGCTGTCCAGGCGCTGCAGCAAGCCTTGCACCATGCTCAGGCGACTGCCGCCGAGCGCTTCTTCCGAAAACGCGATCGCATTGTCCTGGTTAGCTGCCCATTCGAGTGCTGCCAGCATTCGATAGAGCTGGTCGCCGGCGGTGGCCAGCCGCGCACGCAAGTTGCCAATCTGGTCCTGGCTGAGAGAGCTGGGGCCGCCAAACAGTGCACGCTTGACCGATCGCTGTCCGGTGACCTCCTGCTCAAGACGGCTTATCTCCCCTGCAGACCGGTAGCCGCTCCACAACAGCCATGCGCTGGTGAGCAGCAGTATCAGGGTGAACCACATCCATATTGTCGAGACTGTGGAACTGGCACGCTCTGGCTCCTCTTCGCTGGCGGCCTCCTCTATGGCCGCCTCCTGCCGCGCATTTTCAGCGCGCTGCTCGGCCAGGATTTCCTGTGCCACCTGGCGCGCAAATGCCCGGTGACTGGCGAGAATATCGGTGCGCAGCTCGTAACGCTGCTCGGACAGCATGCGCTCAACCAGGCCTTTCAGCTGTATGCCCTGCGGCTCACCATCCCGCTGACGCCGCTCTTCGCCCTTCTTGAGCACGGGCGGCGCCTTGCGCTCGCCCTTTCCGCTGCGCTGATCCGTCAGGAGTCCAAGCCGCTGCAGCACCTTGAACAACTCGGCCGGCTCGACCTGCTTTGGTAGCACCCCTACCGCGCCGAGCGCGCGCGCCTGGCCGACGTAGAGCTCGCCTTCCTTGGCCGTATACATCATTACCGGAATCATTGCGGTTTTCGGGTCATTCTTAATGGCCTTGACGGCCTGCAGGCCATCCATACCCGGCATCGTATGATCCATAAAGATCGCGTCAGGTCGCTTGTTCTGGAGGTAGTCCAGCGCCTGCTCGGCCGATTCGGCCGTTTCGACCTCGAGCCCGTGCTTCTCGAGCAGACGCCTCAGTATCAGGCGTGCTGACCTCGAATCATCAACTACCAGCGCGCGCTTTATCGCCATACAAAACTCCGCTCAATCATCAGCTTCATCCAGGCTGCGCCTTACCAGCTCATAAAGATTACGCGAGAGTTGCGCAAGTTCGGCGATGCGTGACAGCTCTGCTTTCATCAACGTCTGCCTCTCGTCATCGTAGCGCCGCCAGCGAGTCAAAGGCTCCAGCAGGCGGGCAGCCACGCTCGGATTCGGCTCATTCAGCTTCATGACCTGCTCCGCGATGATGCGATAGCCGCGACCATCCCGGGAATGAAAACAATACGGGTTTGCCTCACCGAATGCACCCAGCAGGGCGCGCGCACGGTTAGGATTGTGAAGGTTGAAAAGCGGATGTTGCAGCAATTCGCTCACACGCTCGGGGGTCTGGTCCAGCGGCGCACTCGCCTGCAGGGCAAACCACTTGTCCATGACGAGTCGGTTACCGGACCACTGTTCTGCAAACTGCGCCAGCGCCAGTTCCGCCTCCGGACAACCCACGTGGACCAGGGCCGTCAGCGCAGCAAGCTGGTTGGTCATATTGACGGCCCCTGAAAACTGCTCCACGGCGAGCTGGCGATCTTCGTTTCTGCCCCCGACTACAAGATAGCCCAAACAGGCATTGGCCAGGCTCCGGCGGCCAATTGCCGGGGCACCCGTGTCACCGGCATTGATGCTGCCTGCCCTCTGGTACGCCTCCAGCAGCTGGTCTCGCAGACGTCGCGCGATCTGGTCCGACATCGCCTCGCGCGTATTGTGAATGCCCTCGACGTCGATGACATCAAGCATGCCAGAAAGCAGCTGTTCGGACGGTACGACCAGCGTCATTGCGACCAGCGCCGGGTCGAGCGCCGGGTCTGCAAGCGTTTTGGCCAGGGCGCCAATATACATTTCGGGCGCTCGCCGCTGAGCCTGAGTGCCGGCACTCAGCCAGCCCAGCATAATCTTGGTTGCAAGGCGCTGCCCCGCGTCCCAGCGGTTAAACGGATCAGGATCGTGCGCCATGAGGAACGCCAGTTCCTCGTCATCCTGCTCGAACGCAAGCCTGACCGGCGCGGAAAAATCCCGCAAAACCGAAGCCACCGGTGCGCTGCCGATGTCCGAGAAACGAAACGTCTGCTCAGCCTGCGTCAATTCCAGCACGCGCTTCGTGCCCGCCGGCCGGTCTTCGCCTTCCAGTCTGAGAGGCAATTCCCGGCCGTCCCGGTCCAACAGGCCGATGCGCACGGGAATGTGAAACGGTTCTTTGTCCTTTTGACCCGGTGTCGGCGGGCAACTCTGCCGCAAAGTCAGATGCAGACACTTTTCCTCCGCCACGTATTCGCTTTGCACGATGAGCTGCGGCGTTCCGGCCTGCGTGTACCAGCGCCTGAACTGCGCAAGCTGTACGCCGGTCGCGTCCTCCATGGCGCGCAGGAAATCTTCTGTGGTCACTGCCTCGCCGTCGTGGCTCGCAAAATACAAATCCATTCCGCGCCGAAAGCCCTTCTCGCCCAGCAGGGTATGGATCATGCGAATAACTTCCGCGCCCTTATTGTAGACAGTTGGGGTGTAGAAGTTGTTGATCTCGAGGTAGGAATTCGGCTGGATCGCGTGCGCCATGGGTCCTGCATCTTCGGTAAACTGCCGGTCACGCAGAACATCTACATCCTGAATGCGCTTCAACGCGCGGGAATTGATGTCGGCAGAAAACTCCTGGTCGCGAAATACTGTCAGGCCTTCCTTCAAGGTAAGCTGGAACCAGTCCCGGCAGGTCACCCGGTTGCCGGTCCAGTTATGAAAATACTCGTGCGCGACCACGCTTTCGATATTCATGAAATCACGGTCAGTCGCGGATTCGGGTCGCGCAAGCACAAAACGCGAATTGAAAATATTCAGGCCTTTATTTTCCATCGCGCCCATATTGAAGTCGTCGACGGCGACAATCATGTAGATGTCAAGATCATATTCCCGGCCGAATCTCTGTTCGTCCCAGCGCATGGCTGCCTTCAGGGCAGACATGGCATGACCGCACTTGTCGATATTGTGCTCTTCGACATAAATGCGCAGCCGAACTTTTCTGCCGGAGGCTGTCAGGTACTGGTCTTCAATGTAAGCGAGTTTCCCCGCGACCAGCGCAAACAGGTATGAGGGTTTTGGAAACGGGTCATCCCACAAAGCCCAGTGACGACCATTTTCCAGTTCGCCCGAGTCCACCGGATTGCCGTTGGAAAGCAGTACCGGATAGCGCGCCTTGGACGCTTCTATAGTGGTGGTGAATCTGGCCAGCACGTCCGGTCGATCAGGATAGAAGGTGATCTTGCGAAAACCTTCGGCCTCGCACTGGGTGCAAAAATTGCCTCCGGACTTATACAGGCCCTCGAGGCTCAGGTTGTTCTCAGGATGAATGAGGGTCTCGATCTCCAGATCAAACCGTGCGCCGGGGTCCCTGAGGATGAGGTGATCGTCACTGAGCTCGTAGGCCTCCTCGGCGAGCCGGCGGCCATTCTTGAGAATTCGTTTCAGTTCGAGCCGACGGCCATCCAGGACCAGATCCACGCCGCTGCTCTGCGGATTCTGGCGCAGTGACATCCGCGCAACGACGCGGGTCTTGTCCTCGTCGAGACTGACTCTCAAATCGACGCGGTCAACGAGGTAAGTGGGCGGCGTGTAGTCGGCAAGATTAACCGGATTGGGTGTGTTGTGCCTCGCCATACTGGGTTTCTCTTGCCGCTGTCTATGAACATTGAGGCCGCCTGCGCGCCCCCCGGCGCCAGCCCGGGGACAGGCGCGCCGCTATTTTACATAACTTTAATACCCTTGCTTGTTCTGGTGCGGCCGCCTGAGACACGCCGCGGGTAAAACCAGCAGGATCATTTCTACAACTGACAAGGATAAACCCGGCGACCGGCAAACGACCGCCAGGCCAAGATGGTTTGCAATTGCCGCGGCGGGTCCGATGCTTTCCACCGCCGCATACGTATGGCAATTATCTGTTATGTTTGGCGCCACAAAGTCAACGCGATTCAAGGTGAAGCCCAGCGTGCCTGGTGAAATCAGAAAAATAGAACTTATCGCACACCGCGGCTACGCTGCGCGATTTCCCGAAAATACGCTTGAGGGCATCAGTGCTGCCGTTGAAGCCGGCGCGCGCTGGGTAGAATTTGATATTCAGCTCACCGCAGACGGCATTCCTGTTCTCCTGCATGACCCGACGCTGATTCGTACCACGGGACACGCCGGGATCGTCATGGACATAGAGCTCGCGGACCTCGGGAAATTCAGCCCCGGCGAGCCGCAGCGGTTCGGCGAACAATTCGCAGGCGTGCGCATCCCGACACTGGCCGAGGTGATCAGCGCGCTCTCCGCCTGGCCACAGGTCAACGTCTTTGTCGAAATCAAACAGCAAAGCATCGATCGCTTTGGTTCACGGTTCACGGTCGCCCGGGTACTCGAGGCGCTGCAGCCATGCCTGGATCAATGTGTCGTCATCAGCTTTGCCGCCGAAGCAGTGGCCCAGGCCAGCGAGCTTGGCGCAACCCGGATTGGCTGGGCAATCAGGCAGTTCAGCAGCGTGGTGCGCAGCGAAGCACGCCTGCTGGCACCGCAATTCCTGTTCTGCGACCACCGTGTCATTCCGGCGGTAAGCAAACAAAACCCGGAGCCGCTCTGGCCGGGACCCTGGCGCTGGGCAATCTATGAGGTCGACAAGCCTGAGCTGGCGATCCAGCTTGCCGGGATCGGCGCAGACCTCATCGAGACTTTCGAAATTGGTACTCTGATCAAACACCCAGGGCTTGCGCCAGAACAGTGACTGCGCGCTACGACATAGTCGTGATTGGCGGTGGCATCAACGGCACCGGCGTCGCCCAGGCCGCCGCGGCCGCCGGCCATAGCGTTCTGCTCCTGGAAAAATCGACGCTGGGCGAAGGCACCTCGAGCCGCTCCAGCAAGCTGATCCATGGCGGCTTGCGCTACCTTGAATCGATGGAACTCTGGCTGGTCCGGGAGAGCCTGCACGAACGAACGCTGATGCTGAAGCTCGCGCCTGACCTGATGAAGCTGCAGCGCTTTCATATTCCCGTTTACAAAACAACGCGGCGCCGGCCCTGGCAACTGCGAATCGGGCTGAGCCTGTATGCGACGCTCGGCGGCTTTGCGACGGGCACCGGGTTTGGCACCCTGCCCCGCGGTGACTGGCCCACCCTCGACGGGCTGCGAACCAAAGGCCTGCAAGAAGTCTTTTACTATCACGATGTGCAAACAGACGATCGCGCGCTGACCCGCGCGGTGATGGCCTCGGCACAGGAGCTTGGGGCAGAGCTGGCGGAGCACGCCGAGTTCGCCGGCGCCACCCTGGGAGACCGCGATGCCGAAGTGCGCTATGTGGCTGGCGGCAAAGAGCACAGCTGCACTGCCAGCGTCATTGTCAACGCGGCCGGTCCGTGGGTGGCTGACGTACTCGAAAGAATTCAACCGGCAGCCGACATTCGCCCGATCGAGCTCATACAGGGCGCACACATCATCGTCCCCGGAACGGTGAGCAGGGGCTGCTACTACATGGAGAGCCGCAGGGATGGTCGGGTGGTTTTCGTGATGCCATGGAAAGGCCAGACCCTGGTCGGGACTACCGAGACCCGTTTCACCGGGTCTCCTGACGATGCGGTGGCGCTGCAGAGCGAGAAAAACTACCTGGGCGCGATTCTCACCTATCATTTTCCACGCTACAGGGAAGCCATCGCGGCCGGTCATGTCGAATCATTTGCCGGACTCCGCGTGCTGCCCGCGGGCGAAGGCCACGCCTTTCATCGCTCGCGTGAAGTTGTTCTCGACACAGACCGCCAGCAGGCGCCGCGGATGCTCAGCATATACGGCGGCAAACTGACGACCTGGAGAACAACTGCAAAAAAAATCCTCCGCAGACTCAGCGGATCGCTGCCTGACCGCCAGGCCGTCGCAGACACTGCTGAGATCATGCTCCGGTCATCGGACTGATCACGTGAAGATGCGTAATGGCGTGCGCTCCGCCTGCGCCGATGGTAAAACCTGCCCCGTGTTGTTCGAACAGTCTTTCCAGCTATGAGCAAGGTCGCCATCGCCTCGAGTTCCGGAATTTCCGCCGCGGCCGGGGAGCAGCTTGTCAACGAAGGCGGCAATGCCGTGGATGCGGCCGTGGCGGCGGCGCTGGTCAGCGCCATTGCAGAGCCCGGCGTATGCGCTCTGGGTGCCGGCGCTTACCTCACTATCTGGCCCGTCGATGACGAGCCGATCACCATTGACGCCAACGTTGCGGTCCCCGGCCTCGGTCTGCCCGCGTCCAGTCTCGGGCGCGGCGGCGAAGAGATATTCATGGAATACGGCGGTGGCATCAAGACGATAGTCGGGCATGGTTCGGTGGCCACACCCGGAGCGCTGGCAGGCTGCGATCTTGCCGCACGTCGCTACGGCCGGCTGCCCTGGAAGTCGTTGGTGCAGCCAGCAATCGGCTGGGCAAAAAGGGGTTGCCCGCTGTCGCAAGCGTCCTACAATTATCTGAAATACTCCCATGATCTGGTGTTCGGCCTCAGTGCACAGGGCCATGCGGCGTTGCACGGCGATGATGGTGCAATCCTGAAGCCCGGCGCCCCTGTCCACGTTGCAGGACTGGCAGACTCGCTCAGTCTTATCGCGGAGGAAGGCGTCGACGCTTTTTACCGCGGCGACCTTGCCGCCGCCATTGCTGACGACATTGAAACGCATGGCGGCAGCCTGACGCGCCGGGACCTCGCTGAGTATCGGCCAATTCCACGGTCGTGCCTGAGAACACAGCTGGCAGACTGGCAGGTTGCAACCAACCCCGCACCGGCCGTGGGTGGCGCGACCCTGTCAGCCATGCTGCTGCTGATGCGCGGACGCCCGCAGGGAGACTGGACCGCTGCCGAAATCGCGCACCTCGCGGAGGTCCAGCACCGGGTACTTGCTTACCGTCGCGGCTGCCTCGACAAGGTCCGGCATATCGGACCGGCGATAGAGGAACTCATTCGGCTCGCCGAATCCGGCCATCTTGATGCCATGACTGCCCCTTCGACGGTGCACGTATCCTCGGTCGACAACACGGGCCTTGCCTGCTCAATCACGATGTCGGCGGGCTACGGTTCGGGCGTGATGCCGCCAAGGACCGGGATCTGGCTGAACAACTGTCTGGGGGAACTGGAACTGAACGGGGCTGGCCTGGCGGCGACGCCACCGGGACGGCGCCTGCCCTCCAATATGGCCCCCTGCGTGGCGCGCAGCAGTCATGGGGATGCGCTGGCAATCGGTTCACCGGGCGCCGACCGCATAACCACCGCTATCGCCCAGACACTGGTTAACTTCATCAACCGCGGAGACACGCTGGAAGACGCCATTCGCTCACCGCGCCTGCACGTCGAGCACAGTGGCCAGGGGTGGCGGGTTGCCTGCGAGCCGGGCCTGGCGACCGGCTCCATTGCCCTGCCAGTGCGTCTGTTCGACGAACCGTCCATGTATTTTGGCGGCGTCGGGGCCGCGCTCCGCCGCCAGGATGGCAGCCTTCTCGCAGCGGCCGACCCGCGCCGAACGGGCGGCATCGCAATCGCCGGGTACTGAGTTGTCCCGGGAGAAAAAACCCTTCTTCAGGCAGCTGCGCACTGCCATTCTGTTACTGATCCTGGTGGCGGTTGCGGCAGACACTTGGCTGCAGCATGCCCGCACGCAGGACTGGACAAGCAGGGAGTGGGTGGCGGTTTATCCGATGACCGCCGACAACTCGCCGGTCAATGCGGAGTACGTCTCGGGCCTGAGCGATGAGGCTTTTCAAACTATTGAGGCTTTCATTGCGACCGAGGCAGCGCGGCACGGCATCACGGCCGCTTTGCCCGTGGACCTGCAGCTGCGCCAGCGCGTCTATGGACTGCCCCCACCCCCGCCTTCCGAAGCCAGCGCGCTGCGGATCGCCTGGTGGAGCCTGAAGATGCGCTACTGGGCGTGGCGCACCAGCAAGGACGACCCGGAACCGCGCACACGCGTGCGGTTGTTCCTCGTGTTCCATGACCCCGCGCTGAGTACAGAACTGCCGCACTCGGTGGGCCTGCGCAAGCTGATGGTCGGCGTGGCCCACGTTTTCGCAGGCCGTCGCCTCCAGCCCATGAACAACGTCATCATCACGCACGAACTCATGCATACGCTGGGCGCGAGCGACAAGTACAGCCCCACTGACAACCAGCCGCTTTTTCCGGAGGGCTTCGCCGAGCCGGATCGGGAGCCGCTATATCCGCAGCGCTACGCCGAGATCATGGGCGGTCGAATACCTGTTTCAGCGCAGCGTGCGGAGATTCCGCCGGGGCTTCGCTCCACCCGGGTGGGCCCGAAGACGGCGGCAGAAATTGGCTGGGGCGGCTGAACACCGCGCGTTTGTTAAACTGCCATCATGAACAAAACTTCGCTGGAGTGCCGCGGGCTCGACGTCATCGTCGCCGGCCGAACGCTGGTTGCTGACCTCAGCCTGGCGCTTACCGGCGGCGCCTGCGTGGCCGTGCTGGGCCGCAATGGCGCCGGCAAGACTCTGACGCTTCACACGCTGGCCGGGCTGCGCCGGCCCGGGGGCGGCTCGCTGGCGATCGACGGTCGGCCGCTCGCGGAGTGGCCACGCAGGGCACTCGCCCGGCGGCTCGGCCTGCTCATGCAAAACTACGACGAACCGTTCCCGTCCACCGTACAGTCGTCGGTGTTGATTGGCCGGCATCCCCACCTCGGCTTTCTGCAGTGGGAAGCGGCAGAGGATTTACGGCGGGCGCGTGCAGCCATCGACGACGTGGGGCTGCAGGATTTCACGCAGCGGGATGTAACCACGCTGTCCGGCGGGGAGCTCAGGCGCGTGGCAATCGCGACGCTGCTCGCGCAGGATCCGGACATCATGCTGCTGGATGAACCGTCCAACCACCTCGACTTGAATCATCAGCTGATGACCCTGCGGGTCTTTGTTAACAAGGCGCGCGCGGGTCGCCTGGTCATCATCAGCCTGCATGACGTCAATCTCGCTCTGCGCTACTGCGACCATGCACTCTTGTTATTTGGCGATGGCGAGTGGCAGTTCGGTGCCAGCAAGGATGTGATCAGTGCCAGCAATCTGTCGCGCCTCTACCAGACCCCGGTCAACGCATTCTTGCACGACGACCGGCCGTTCTTCTTCGCCGCCTGAGGTCCCGGCATGCGGCAACACAGCGTCACACCCGGCAGCACAGTCACCCTCGTGGCAGCACGACCGACCGCCGACCAGTACCTGCACCTGCGCAGGCAATCGGGTTTGGGCGGGGCAGATCACAAAGCAACTGAAACGGGGCTTCGTGCCTCCTTGTACTCAGTCTGCGCATTGCATGAAAACCAGCTTGTTGGCTGCGGGCGCATTGTCGGAGATGGCGGCCTGTGTTTCTTCGTTGAGGACGTATTGGTTGAAGAAGTCAGCCGCGGCGCCGGCGTTGGCACGCTGATCCTTGGCGCGCTGCTCGAATGGCTGCGAGCTCACGCCGCTCACGGCGCGCGAGTCGGCCTGATTGCACACAGCGATACCGGTAATTTTTTCCGGCGCTTCGGCTTTCGGGAATCGCCAGCCGGCAGCCAGGGCCTGTATTTGCCCGCTGAGGCGCTTCATCCGGGCACATTGAGCTCGCCTTCCAGGTAAAGCACCGCATGTCCTGCGATTTCTACGCGCTCTCCGCGATCCTGGCACAGCAGATCACCTGAGCGTTCCGAAATCTGGCGCGCGACCAGTGACTTTTTCGACAGACGTTTTGCCCAGTAGGGAATCAGCGTGCAGTGCGCAGATCCGGTCACCGGGTCTTCCGGCACGCCGGCGGCAGGGGCAAAGAATCTGGACACGAAATCCACGTCCCAGCCCGGGGCTGTGACGATGACGCCGATCCGGTCCAGCTCCGCGAGCGCTGCGAAGTCCGGCTCCAGCGCCCGAACTTCTGAAGCGTTACCGAGCACCGCAAGGTAATACTCCGCGACGCCGGTAAACCGCGGCGTGCAGCCGAGCCCTGCAACCAGCGCAGCCGGCGGATCATTCAGTAGCTGTGCCGGGTGCGACGGGAAATCCATGCGCAGCAGATCACCGTCTACCCAGACCGTCAGCGGCCCGCTGCGGGTCAGGAAACGAACTTGCCGCGCGCTCGGGTCCAGGTGGCGCGTCACCACCCACGCGCTGGCCAGCGTTGCATGGCCGCACAGGTCCACTTCCGTTTCCGGCGTGAACCAGCGCAGCCCCCAGCCGTCTTTGCCGCGCACCAGAAACGCCGTCTCTGAAAGATTGTTCTCACGCGCAATCGCCTGCAGTACTTCGTCAGGCAGCCACTGCTCCAGCGGGCAAACTGCGGCCGGATTGCCGGCGAACACATCGCGCGTAAAGGCGCTGAGCCTGAAAACCGGCAGCTTCACAGCAGCGCCCGCGCCTGTTCCCACAGCGCGCTGTTTCCCGCGAGCACTGAGCCTGTATCCAGCGCCGGCGGGCGCCCGTCGAGGTCAGTGAACCTGCCCCCCGCCTCCTCCACGAGCAGGGAAAGCGCCGCAATATCCAGAATGTTCACATCCGATTCGATGACCAGATCGATCTTGCCCGCCGCCAGCAGGTGATAGTGATAGAAATCACCGTAGCCGCGATTGCGTGCCACCTGCGCGACCATTTTTCCCAGCGTCGCCCAGCCCGGGCCGCGCGCAAGCGTGCCCAGGTTGCCCGTGGAAAGCGTGCAGTCGTTCCAGTTGCTGACCTCACTGACTTGCAGCGGCCGCTCGTTCAGCCATGCGCCACCGCCCCGCACCGCCCAGGCGGTTTCATTGAACAGCGGTGCGCTTGAAACGCCGACCACGATTTTCCCCTCGTGCATCAGCGCAATCTGCGTCGAAAAGAACGGATAGCGCCGCACAAAGCTGCGGGTTCCGTCGAGCGGGTCCACCAGCCAGAGGAACTCGCTGCCCGCGCCGCTGCGCCCGGTTTCTTCGCCCAGAAAGTCGTGCGCAGGAAACGCGCTGCTGAGAATCCCGTGAATGATCTCTTCCGCCTCCTTGTCTGCGCGGGTCACCGGCGTGTGATCCGGTTTGAGCTCCAGATCTATGCCCGCCTCGTCGCGCGCCTCGAGATGCGCGGCGTAATAGCCACTGATGACCCTGGCCGCGGCATTTGCGGCTTCGCGCGCTACCTTGAGATAGCTTGTGTAGTCAGACACCATGATCCTCCGTACCCCGCAGGCGACATTCTACTGCTTTCTTGACAGCCAATCGCCGCAGCTCATAAGGTAGCCCCGTTCAAGGTGTTGTCGGCCGTCAGGTCGGCACATCGGGAAGTCGGTGCGTCCTCGCCAGCGAGGACAAGGCCGACGCTGCCCCCGCAACGGTAAGCGAGTAAGGCGGCATCAGCGGGCCCACCCGGGCCGGCAGCCACTGCGGAAACGTGGGAAGGTGATGTCGTTGCTTTGAAAGCCCTCGCAAGCCCGGAGACCGGCCTTGAACGCAAGTTTCGACGTCGCGGCGGGCGCATGTCGGGCAGCTTCGGCCGCCTGTACTCTCCCCCCGGCTTCGACCCCTGAGTTCCCATGCGCAAGCGGGCGTGCTGCGCGAGCGAGGAAGTGTTTTGCCAACTCCAAGGTTGTGGCTCGGCGGAGCCCTGTTTATCCCAATCGCGTTCCTGTGCGCGGCCGCGTTGGCCAATGAGACGCCGGCGGAACTGAGCCCGGTCGTAACAACAGCCACCCGCACGCCAGTGCCCGCCGACCAGCTGAACGTGCCGGTACTCGTCATCACTCGCGCGGATATCGAGCGCAGCCAGGCGCAGGATGTGGCAGACCTGCTGCGCTTTCACGCCGGCGTCGACCTCGGCCGCAATGGTGGCGCCGGCCAGAATACCGGGCTGTTCCTGCGTGGCACCGAGAGCAACCACACCCTGGTGCTGGTGGACGGCGTGGAAATTAACCCGGGCACGCTGGGCGGCGCTGCGATATTTAATATTCGCCCCGACATGATTGAGCGAATTGAGCTGGTGAAGGGTCCACGCTCCGCCCTGTGGGGCTCCGAGGCAATCGGGGGCGTGGTGAACATCGTGACCCGCAGCGCGGACGAGGGCTTTGACTGGTATGCGAGCGCTGGCGGCGGGCGTTACGACACGCGCATGTCGGCTTTTGAGACCCGTTTGCGCGCGCATGGCGTTGGCCTGAGCTTTAGTTTCTCGAATCTGGATACCGCCGGCTTTCCGACCCTGCGCGCCTCGGACATCAATCGCGCATACGACAACACGACCTTTAATCTGCGCGGCGATGCGGCGCTTGGTGAGGCGAAGCTCGGGCTGCGTTACTGGGAGGCACGGGGCAATACAGAATACCTGGATTTCTTCCTGGCGCCGGTGGAACAGGACTACCTGAACAGCGTGCTGGCGGCAGACTTGTCCCTGCAGCCGCGCGACAACTGGAACAGCATCCTGACACTGAGCCAGAGCCGGGACGAGATCTTTCAGCTTGGCCAAAGCGACTATGTGGTTACCGACCGTCGCGTCGCCGACTGGCAAAACACCCTGCTGCTCGGAGAAAACAGGCAGCTGGTTGCCGGGGTCTACGTCGCGGATGAGAATACTGATTCAATGTCCTACGGCACCGGCTTCGAAGACTCGACCCGCGTGACAGAGTTTTACCTGAGCCAGCAGCTCACCCACAATGCGCACAGCCTCTTGCTCGCTGCTCGCAGGACTGATCACGAGACCTTCGGTTCTGCGCTGACCTGGAACCTCGAATATGGACTCAGTCTTGGCGACGCCACGCGCGTAACGGCAGGCATGGGCACGGCCTATCGCGCGCCGGACGGCACCGACCGCTTCGGCTTCGGTGGCAATCCGGACCTGCTACCCGAGCGCGCGCGCAACGTCGAGGTGGGCCTGCGTCGCCAGTTCAACCGTGCAAATCTTACGGTCAGTTTGTTCCACAACGACATCGATGACCTGATCGAATTTGACTTTGACCCCGTGACCTTTGATGGCGGGAATATCAACGTGGGCCGAGCCACGGTGCGCGGCATCGACGCGAGCTTCCAGTTTACGGCTGACCACTGGCAGTGGCGCCTGGGCGCCATCGTGCAGAACCCGGAGAATCGCCTGGACGGCAGCGAGCTGCCGCGGCGCGCCCGGCGCAGCGTGACCGCTTCGATAGTGCGCAGCTTCGACTGGTCTGAGTTCGGCCTCGACCTGCTCGCCACCGGATCCCGCCGCGACACCTCGTTCGGCGCTACCCGGAACGCGGGCTACGTGCTCGCGAACCTGACCAGCCACTTCCGCTTGTCGCAACAGCTGTCGCTGCGAGCCCGCGTAGAGAATCTTCTCGACACGGACTACCAGACGGCCGCCGGCTACAACTCCCCCGGGCGCGGCCTGTATGTCGCGCTGGAATATCACGGTCGCTGAGTGTTGCTGCAGCGCGCATGTGGCAGACTGCAGCCAACCAGGAGTGATTCATGGGCAACCGCCTGAGCAAAATTTATACGCGCACCGGGGATGACGGCACCACCGGCCTCGGTGATGGCACGCGCGTAGCCAAGGACCACCCGCGGGTGGAGGCCTACGGCACGGTCGACGAACTCAACAGCTACGTGGGACTGCTGATGTGCTGCGAGCTGCCGGGCACGATTCGTGAACTCCTGGTGGAAATCCAGCACGACCTGTTCGATCTGGGCGGCGAGCTGTGCCTGCCGGGTCACACGGCCATCGATGAATCATTCATCAGTCGCCTTGAAGAAGCGCTGGATGCCATGAACGAAAATCTGCCGCCCTTGAAGGAATTCATCCTCCCCGGCGGCAGTCAGGCCGCCGCCCACTGCCACGTCGCGCGCACGATCTGCAGGCGTGCCGAGCGGCGCCTGTGGACGCTGGCGAACCAGGAAAATATCAATCCGGAATGCATCCGCTACCTCAACCGCCTGTCCGATCTCCTGTTCGTGACAGCCCGCGTGCTCGCTCGCGAGAATCACGGTCACGAGGTGCTGTGGAAGCGCGGTAGAAACGCCGGCTGAACCCGCAGAGCCGGGCAAACCGCTTTTCAGGGGTCAGCACAGCTCTGACTCCGACCCCGATTCTTGGTTCGCGATAGAAGGGGTCAGTAGCCTTGGCTCTGACCCCGATTGTGTTGGGCTGCTAAGAAAGGGGGTCAGTAGCCTTGGCTCTGACCCCGATTGTGGATCACCGCAAACCGCGCCGAAGCATCCAAATACCCTTGTTCCCGCGAAAACATCAAGTCACTGTCATCCCCGCGGAAACATCAAGTCACTGTCGTCCCCGCGGAAACATCAAGTCACTGTCATCCCCGCGGAAACATCAAGTCACTGTCGTCCCCGCGGAAACATCAAGTCACTGTCGTCCCCGCGGAAACATCAAGTCACTGTCATCCCCGCGGAAACATCAAGTCACTGTCGTCCCCGCGGAAACATCAAGTCACTGTCGTCCCCGCGGAAACATCAAGTCACTGTCGTCCCCGCGGAAACATCAAGTCACTGTCGTCCCCGCGGAGGCGGGGACCCAGTGATCTGGAAGGGCGCAGCCCACATTACTCAGAAGTGCGCTGCACGCGCTTGAAATACTGGATTCCCGCTTGCGCGGGAATGACAGAAAGGAGCGGGAATGGCAGCTACGACCGCTTCGGGTCCGGCTCCCGCCCTGATAGCGGGGTCAGCAGCTTTGACTCCGACCCCGATTATGGGACGCGAAAAAAGGGGTCAGCAGCTTTGACTCCGACCCCGATTATGGGACGTGAAAAAAGGGATCAGCAGCTTTGACTCCGACCCCGATTATGGGACGCGAAAAAGGGGTCAGTAGCCTTGGCTCTGACCCCGATTACGACACTGAACCCTTTTTTTTCAGGGCCGCAGACCATCAATCGTTACGCTTCAGCACCCAGATCGCGCCAACGAAATTCTCGGCCATAAACCGATATTCAGCGGCCTGCGCTTTTGCATAGCGCAAAACATCAGCAGCAATTTCAGGTCTGCGAGCCGCTATAGTTTCAGCACGCGCAGCGATCAATTCGTCCTCGCCCGTGTCGAAATCAACGGCCTCTGTGATCTCGCTGACAAGTACGTCGCCGCACGCGGTCAGCCGTGCAATCATCTCATCGTGCCCGGCGTACTGTTCAAAGCCCGGGAAATTTGCCGACCCACCTTCTTTGATAAAGCCGTCGCTGATGACCATGTATCCGCCGGGTTTGGCGTACTGCCGAATAATCGATACCGTCTGATCCAGTGGGCCCAGGACGTCGCCAAGCGCGGCGAATATCACCACATCGCAGGGTTTGATATTCCCGGCCAGCTGCAAAATATCGCCGTGGATAAAGTTGCACAGCTCGGATACGCCTCGCGACTCCGCAAGTTCATTGCAACTCTGGATAAAGGGCGTGAACAAATCGACCCCGAGTACTTTGCAGCCGAATTTTTCTGCAACCGCAACGGCAACGGCACCCTTCCCGCACCCGAGATCCACGACGGTGGCCGGCTCGTTCAGATCAAGCTTGCCCAGGACGCCGGCAATTGCCTGCGCATCGCTGCCCAATTCGTCCAGGTCCGAGAGCAATTCAGGCAGATAGGGTAGTAACGCGGGATGAGTCTCCAGCGCATACGCAACCATTTCATTTTCAGAACGCATACCTGTGATTGTGGCCGATCATTCCATCGGTGCAAGGCCTCCAGGGAATGGTAGGCGGTATCCAGGCCAGGGTGAAAAATTGTTGGTATTGAGCCGTGGCTTGCCGGCCAACACCCGTCATCGCGAGAAGGCCGAAGATCGACGCCTCGATCTCGTGGCGACTTTGTGCCGTATTGCTCAGGCCGTACAATAATTCGACCAAGATAACCGCGGCGTATTGCGCCTCGTGATGACAGCATGTTTGCTGTCCGATTGGTTAACTTCGACCGCAAAGACACCTCGACTTCGGTAGGCAAGGAACGGATGTTTCGGGTCGTAAACCTACCATTACCCTGAGCCGGGCAGGCATGAGCCGAAAAAGGTCGCTTCTCGGCCAATAGCGGAAGTTAGCGCGCAAGAAAAACACCGCACAAGGCGGGGCTTCTCAGTCCATTTGTTGCTATCCGCTCAGACCTTTTTCCTGCGCCTGCCAATGCCCATTCCTGCGAAGCCAAGTCCAAGCAATGCAAGGGTACCGGGTTCGGGAATGGCCAGGTACTCGCCGGACAAGTATGATGAGGCGAGTTTTATCCCATTATCTTCACGACTCGCTTCGTCTTCTGCCCGTAACGTCAATGCCCAGCTGCCGCCATTCACACCGTCAAATATCGCATCCGGTATCGTAAACGTATCGGTTACCCAAATGGCGTTGGAAAAGCTCAGGTTCCCCACGAGTATGCTCTGAGAACCCTGCCCGGTAAAAGACTTAACGACCCATGCTTCAAACAGATCGTTGGCTCCATTGCCTCTGTGCGTGATAGACAGATTGGCCTGCAGCACTTTATTGGCATGGGGACTGAAGGTCACCTCATGGAGAAAATCAAATTCTTCGACATTACCGTCGATCTGCAAAAAGTCTTCATCAATGAGGCCAGGATAATATGAATCATCCCCGACATGAGCAGTCAGTTGATCGCATGAATTTGTATCGCCAGGACATGCACCGCCAAAGTCCACAAGGTCGCCAAAGCTGATGGGCGTTGCGCTGGCTGTCATGGACATCAAACTGAAAAATGCGACACCTAGCATGCTTCCATATCGTATTGTCACTGATCCTTCCACATTTGTTTGCCTGGCGCGCTTGCGGCGCCTCCTCGCATCCATATTTGAAAGCAAGATCTGTACCAAAATGATTAACCCATGGAAATTCATGTACATGGCGGATTCCGCCTTTTCGAGAGGCGACAAATATGTAAAAAAACCCGACAGTATAAGGCTTGAATGCCCGGTCGGACGTGGAAGAAGGTAGTGCTCGCAGCGAATGGGGCGCGATTAAGCTGCAGCGCGCTATTCACGACAGAGGTAACGGCAGCGCTGGGTCGTCAGCAGACCTTTCCCCAGGGGCAGGTGCGATCTACGCCTACAGGCAGTTCACGGCCAGAAGCAGTCTATCGGGCGGATTCCAGACCAACGACTTTGCGTCTACATCGACCGTCCGTCGACATGCTTCGGATTCAGAGATTTGGGGTCCAGGCCGTGCAGTGTATTGAGATTGATCGCTGCGATCTCCGATCCATCCGGCATGGCTCCGTAAGCAAAGCTCTGTATCCCACACGTTTTGCAGAATAGATGTGCGATCGATTTCTTGTTGAATCGATACTCCGTAAGGTTGTCTTCACCTTTCAAGAGTTTGAATTGCGAACGCGGCGCGAACGCCAAAATGGCGCCGAGGGGCTGACAGCGCGAGCAGTTGCACGTCATACACCCATCAACATCCACGTCGACCTCATAAGCAACGGCGCCGCACTGGCACCCACCTTCGTAGTGTTGTTCCATTTGTTGCCTCCCCAGGTTTAGGTTTGCTGAACTCCCGGTAAGGATGATGCGCCGTCAATAGCCCGAGTCAATTCTGGGATGTACTTATACTGGAGTCAGTCTAAGGAGACTCGCTGACGGTCCGGTTTGGGTCGGCAGCAGAAGCCTTCCCAGGGCCGGGGCCGTCTGGGCATACAGGCAGTTCACGGCCAGAAGCAGCCGATCGAAGGCGCTCATCGTCAGGTGATGTGCCGTTCGAATACAGGGTGATCCAGCCGCCCGGGAATCCGCGCGACCATTTAGCCTTGAATACCGGGAGATTCCGCCGCTTGGGAATCCGCGCGACCACTAAATAAGACAAATTGCTGCGCTCGTGGCTTTTTTTTATTAGTCTGCTGTATAAACGGGGCAAGCGACAGCTCCATCCACTTTCAAGGGAGTCCAATGTAATGGCAGGTGCGTACCAGGAATCCGGCGATGCAAGAGGGACCTTTCTAGGGCATCCCAAAGGCTTATTTGTTCTGTTTTTTGCCGAAATGTGGGAGCGCTTCTCGTATTACGGCATGCGCGCCCTGCTGATTTTCTATCTCGTTCAGCATTGGATGTTTTCCGACAGCGAGGCCGGAATCATATACGGCGCTTATACCGCGCTGGTTTACATCACCCCGGTAATTGGCGGCTATCTGGCAGATCGATATCTCGGCCAGCGCAAAGCCGTTGCATTTGGCGCATTGCTGCTGACTTTCGGTCATTTCCTGATGGCTTTCGAGGGTGATGGCGCAGGCCAGGCCAATCCGGCAATCAACGTTTTCTGGGCCGCCCTGGCGTTTATCATCGTTGGCTCCGGCTTTCTGAAGGCCAATATTTCCGTGATCGTAGGGCAGCTGTATTCCCGTACCGATATTCGCCGCGATCCCGCTTACACGATCTTCTACATGGGGATTAACCTGGGCGCAGCACTTGGCGCAATCATCGCCGGCTGGCTGGGCCAGACTAAGGGCTGGTCCTACGGCTTTGGTGCTGCTGGTGTCGGCATGCTGCTCGGCCTGATCGTGTTCGTCTGGGGCAAACCCTTGCTGGTCGGCCGCGGTGAACCCTCAGATCCGGCGCGGCTCGAAAAGAAAGTTGCTGGTATCAAGTTTGAGTGGCTTCTCTACATTCTGAGCTTTGCAACAGTTGGCCTGATCTGGGTCTTGATCCAGTATCAGGCGCTGGTCGGCTCGCTGCTCGGTGTTGCGGGCGCCATTCTTGTTATTTACGTGTTGTACACCGCTGTCGCGAAACTGGCACCTAACGACAGAG
>CAVWXZ010000015.1:0-27920 GCA_963759075.1 uncultured Gammaproteobacteria bacterium | reverse complement strand
TGCCTGGACTCGTACGTCTCGTCGAATTCACTGATCTCGGCGAGAGTCACGCTCTCTCGATACGCAATGCCGTGCTGCATCACCGGCCCGTCAGGCAGGACGACCGGCCCGATGCCACGCTGTCGCTGACGCACGCACTTTTTGTCAGCATGCTGACCGGCAGCGCAGGACTCAAAGACACTCTGCTTTCCGATGAGCTGGAAGTTACTGGCAGCGTGCTCGATCTGCTGCGCTTTTTCTCGTTGTTCGAAAAACCCGACGGAACCTTTAATATTGTCACGCCGTAGGCCCTGGCAAGCAAGGTAGCACTGCCGCCGGTACCGGAGGCCGGCTCACATCAGGCGCGGCAGCACCATGCTCGCGAGGCTCAGCACCAGAAAAAACCCACACATGTCTGTGATGGTTGTCAGCAATGGCCCTGATGCCACCGCGGGATCAAGGTTGTAGCGCTTGAGCAGCAGCGGAACCGTGCCGCCAATAGACACGGCAACCACCGTGTTCACCGCGAGGGCTGCGCCAACCACCAGACCCAGTGTCGGATTGCCTTTCCACGCCCAGGCCGCGATGCCAAGCAGCAAGCCCAGGGCCACGCCGTTGATCACGCCGACAACTGCTTCCTTCCGCCAGACTCTGAATACGTCTTTTGGCAGCGCCGCGCCCAGCGTCAGCTCACGCATGCTGACGGCAACCGCCTGGTTACCTGAGCAACCGCTCATGTCGGAGACGATTGGCAGGAAAACCGCCAGCGCAATAACGGCCTGCAGCGTATCTTCATACATAGCGATCACGCTGGCGGCGACGATGTTGAGCCCGATATTGATGCTGAGCCACGCGAGCCTGCGGCGCGACCGAACGGCGATCGGCATGCTGCGAAGCTCGTCACCGCCAACGATACCGGCAGCTTTCAGGCTATCGCTTTCGACCTTTTCGGTCAGCGCTTCGAGCAAGGCACGGCGTCGGACGATGCCAAGCAAATTATATCGCGCATCCACCACCGGCACTGCCGCGATGTCATGCTCATCGAAGAACCGGTCAAGCTCGTCCAGAGGCGCGTCGGCCTTTACCGTCAAGGCGGGCTTTACGATATCCGCAAGTCTGGCATCCGGATCTGCAAAAACCAGGTCGCGCAGCCGAATAACACCCTTGAGCTTATGGCGCTTTACGACAACGTAAATGTAGTGAACCGTCAGGAACTCGTAGTCTTGTTCCCCGCCCGTAAGCTCGTCCACAACCACGCGTACGTTTGCAGCCATAGGATAGGTGGCGAATTCGGTCATCATCAGACCACCGGCCACGTCGGGCGGATATGCGATAAGTTCGCGAATCTCCACCGCATCTTCTTCGTCCAGCAGCTCGAGAATCGCCTCGGTGTCCTCGGAGTTCATCTCCGACAGCACGTCTACGCGCTGGTCGCTGTTCATTTCCTGCACGATCGGTGCTGCATCTGCCGCCGGCATATCCTCGACCAGATCAGCCGCCATACCGTCTGGCAGATCCTCGATCAGTTCAGCGGCGCGGGTTGCCGAGACTGCCGACAAAAGCTGCCGCTGTTCGTCTTCATGCAGCTGGAACATTGCATACACCAGCTCGGCAGGCTGCATCTTGTCGAGCAGCAACTCCACGGCCTGCGGCGGGCTGTCGGCGCGCAGCAGATCGCGCAACTGTTCCGAGATCTGGGTAGCTTCAGTGGCCATTCAGGTGATCCTCCAGGTCAACGCGGGCGGCGCACGGCAACCATAAACGAAAATGACGAATCAGGTGCATTCATTGAGATCTCGGTTTGTGGTCAAGTCGTGACCCTTTTTTGCTGCCCGTGATGATCGCGGCCGAAATCACCTGATTGACACACACCCCGGGGTAGTTCGTCGATCGGCAGAGTCATGGCTGCTTGTCCGCGATTCGGGGTGATACGCTGCGCTTGCCGGGCTGCGTATACGCCGGCCCTGTCATTGGGCCCCAACGGTTTACTTGTGATCCAGATCGAGCGGAGGATAATGTATCGCGCTCCGGCTGGTAAGCGGAGCTTCCGGATGCAACCCTGAGATTTCTATGCCTCGCTCCACGCTCACCGGCAAGCCCCCTGGAGGCCACGTGGTGAAAGTATTTTCGTCCATTGTGCTACTCATCCTGCTCTCTGGCTGTAGCAACAGCGACACCCCGTTGCCGCTGGTTGGTACCCTTGAGCGCGACCGCCTGGAACTGATAGCTGAAGCGCGTGAGGCCATCCTGGAAATCCCTGTCACCGAAGGCCAGACGGTTACTGAAGGTCAGCTGCTGGCGAGGCTCGATGCATCGCTATACGAAGCGCAGGTGTCCGAGCTGCAGGCGGTGGTTGAGCAATCGCAGCAGCGTCTCGCCGAGCTCGTTCGCGGACCGCGCAAGGAAACCATCGCCCAGGCCGAGGCGCGACTCGCAGGCGCACAGGAACGCCTGGGCTACACGCGCAAGGAATACGAACGCATTGCCAGCCTGAGGAAGGCGGCACTGGTGAGCCAGGCTGAACTCGACACCATATCTGACAGCCGGGAGGCCGCGGCGGCCGGCTATGCAGAGGCCCGCGCCGCCCTGCAGGAACTACTGGCCGGCACGACGGTGGAAGAACTCCAGCAGGCGCGCGCTGTCGTCGCACAGGCGGAGGCAGCGATCGCCACGCTCAGAGTTTCGATGTCCAGGCTCGACATTCGCGCGCCCAGGGCCGGCACCATCGAGACGCTGCCATATAAGATGGGCGAAAGGCCACCGCCCGGCGCGCCGGTAGTTGTGATGCTGGCCGGTGGTGCGCCCTATGCGCGGGTCTACGTGCCGGAATCCCTGCGTGCCGCAGTGACTGCCGGGCTCAGGGCGACCATTCGTGTCGATGGCGTTGCCGGAGAGCTGCAGGGCACCGTTCGCTATGTGGCCCATGATGCCGCATTTACGCCTTATTACGCTTTGACCCAGCGTGACCGCAGTCGCCTTGCCTTCCTCGCCGAGGTCACGCTGACGGGTGATCAGGCCCTGTCCTTACCCTCAGGCGTGCCCGTCGAGGTGGACTTCCCATCGCTGAAATGAGCGGCGACTACGCCATCGAATCGCAGAACCTGAGCCGACGCTTTGGCGATATTGTCGCAGTCGACCAGGTATCTCTGAAGATACCGCGCGGGCGCATTTACGGCTTTCTCGGGCCCAACGGCTCCGGCAAGTCCACCACGATCCGCATGCTCTGTGGGCTGCTCAAACCTACCGAAGGCACGGTGCGCGTGCTCGATTACGACATGCCGCGTGATGCCGAGAAACTCCGTCAGCGCATCGGCTACATGACCCAGAAGTTCTCCTTTTATGAAGACCTGACGGTGGCTGAGAACCTCGAGTTCGTGGCTGATATCTATGGCATCGACAGGCGCAAGCGGCGCGCTGTTATCGATGCCAACCTCGCGCGCTACTGGCTCCAGGACAAGGTTAAACAACGGGCGGGCACGCTGAGCGGCGGGCAGAAACAGCGCCTTGCCCTGGCCGGCGTCACCCTGCACCAACCGGAACTCCTGCTGCTTGACGAACCCACGAGCGCCGTGGACCCGCAGAGCCGCCGGGATTTCTGGGACAATCTCTTCGATCTCGCCGATGCCGGTGCGACGATCCTCGTCTCGACGCATTTCATGGACGAGGCAGAGCGCTGTCATCGCCTGGCCTTTCTCGACCACGGCCGACTGGTTGCGGAAGGCGAGCCGGCGACGCTGGCCGCCAACATCGAAGCAATCGTATTGGACGTTGACACGCCGCATCCACGCGCCGTGCGGAACGCGCTCTCGGAAGTCGACTATGTGCGGGCAGTGACGCAACTCGGTACTCGCCTGCACGTGATGGTGGAGCCCAATCGATCCGATGCTGTCGCGCAGCTGACGGAACTGCTGGATGCTCGCGAGCTTCAGGCCGATCTCCGCGTCACCGCGGCCACCCTGGAAGATGTTTTCGTTGCCGCTACGGGTTTTCGCAAAACCGGGCAAGGCCAGTGAAATCTCTCCGTCGCATACTCGCGATCATCGTAAAGGAGATCCGGCAGCTGGCGCGGGACCGGCTGACTTTCGGCATGATCATCGGTATCCCTTTGTTACAGATAATGCTGTTTGGTTACGCCATAAATACCGATGTCAGGCACCTGCAAGGTGCCGTGGCCGACCATGCTGGCACCCAGCTGTCGCGCAAACTGACCGCCGACCTGCAGGCCAGCCAGGTTATCGACTTCAAGCGCGTGGCGTCTGGTCCCCGCCAGATCGAAGACCTGTTGCGAAGCGGAGACATAGCGGTGGGGCTGGTCATACCCGCTGACTTCGAGCGTCGGCTGCTCGACCCGTCCCGACCCGCTGCCCAACTCATGGTTGACGGCACAGACCCGTCCATTAGCAGCGTGGCCACCAGCCTGAAACTGATGCAATTCGGGACCAGAAATGTTGACGCCCCCGCTACGACAGCGCTTTTTGAGGTGCGCAACTACTACAACCCTGAGCGGCGTTCAGCGGTACAGATCGTACCCTCGCTGATTGGCGTCATTCTGAATCTGACGATGGTGTTGTTTACGGCCGTTGCCGTGGTACGCGAGCGTGAACGTGGCAACCTCGAGCTGCTGATCACAACGCCTGTGACCAATGTCGAGCTTATGGTTGGCAAGATCGCGCCCTACGTCCTGATCGGCGTGGCGCAGGTCACGATCATCCTGCTCACAGGCCTTGTCGTGTTCGAGGTGCCCGTGGTGGGCAGCCTGCTCGATCTCTACGTTGCAAGCCTGGTATTTATCGCTGCCACCCTCAGCCTCGGACTCGTGATTTCAACTTTTGCCCGCACCCAGTTTCAGGCGATGCAGCTCACCGTATTCACGTATCTTCCGTCTATTCTTCTTTCAGGCTTCATGTTTCCCTTCGACGGCATGCCCCAGATCGCTCAGTGGCTGGGCAAGCTGCTGCCGCTGACGCATTTCGTGGTTATGGTGCGCGCCATCGTCCTGAAAGGCGCTACCCTGCTTGAAGTGTTGCCCTCCATGCGGGCGCTGATGATCTTTTTCCTGATCACCATGGTCGCCGCTATTCTGCGTTTCAGGAAGCGGCTGGACTGACGCCTGGCAAGTTTCGCAGCAGTAGCTCAGCGCGTGCACACAACTGCCAACACCGGCAACTACTGGAGGCTTTGCAAATGCAGCCCGTCCATCGCTTCTTTCAGGTCAAGCGCGAGCACCTGTTCGCCGGACTGGCTGCGATAGCGAATTTCCATGTGCGTGGGTGAGGGCGCCAGAGGAAAAAACACATCCACCCGTTGTTCTGAATCAGTCAGGACCTGCAGGGGCAGCGCTGACTGGCGACGCCTTATTTCCTTGTCTACCTTGCTGTTGTTGGCGTTACGAATGATGCCGCCTATCGCGAGCGCAGGGCCTGCCAGGAGTATGCCCCCGGCGACCACGCCAGCGCCGCCCGCCGATGCCGAGCCCGCCATGATGGCCCCCTGGGCGGCCACCGCGGCCGCCGTATAGCCCACAAAGGTAATAGCGGCCCCCGTAGCAAACATGCCGACGCCACTGCGGCCGGCCTTCACCTCGAGACCAGAGTCCTTGTAGCGCTTCTTGGTTCTTTTGCTCGCCTTTACGAGCACCTTGCGCCCCTCGCCCGGATCGAGACGCGTGCCCAGGGAATCAAACAGTGCGATGCCTGTGACGTCGACGGGACCAGTGGAGACATTTTCGATTCTCAACAGGTATTCATCCCAGTCCGCGTTCTTTGCCCAGGTGCCCGGACCAGCGCGGATAATGACCCAGTCGAGTGCAACCGAGATGTGTGCGTCCGACACAGTAGCCAGCGGTTTTACCAGCTGCACGGCCTGCGGCTCTTTGAGCATCTTGGTCCCGCCACCGCAGGCAACCAGCCCCAAAGCACCAACCCCCAGCATGACGGCAACAATGCGTTGCATCGGTTTCGCCCTCTTGTGAATCAGCCCGGCAAGCCCGGCTCCGCATAGCCCGGGTCCTGCTGCTCATCAGCAAGCTTGAACAACATCTATAGGCCATTTGGTGCGAAAAGCAATGCCGATCGCACCCGACCCAAATCGGGGTCAGACTGCTATTTCTTCGGCAGCGCCTAATTCGGGGTCAGACTGCTAAATGCCCGAACTCTCGCAAGAAACCGGGTTAAGGCCGCTTTGCCCGACAGCCCTTGGGGATTCATAGGCAATTGATATAAAAGTCGTTAACTTCGAAAAACTCGTATAAAAAGAACGCCTAAGTTTTGTCTATTAAATATATTGACAATACTGAGTCATTTGGTAGAATTGCGTTCTGTAAATGGTAAGTCGTTTAATTTTTTCTGGAGTGCACGTTAATGAAACCTTTATCAATAGGGCAGGCTGGTCAGGTGATTCTCGTTCACTTCGCAGCCCTCGTAATGTTCGTAGGCCTTTCATCTCTGGCCCTGGCGGGCCACCACGGCGAGGTAAAGAAGGCGCCGGAATCGAAGGAAGCCGCACCCGACATCATTGACGTTGCCGTATCCGCTGGGGCCTTCAATACACTGGCCACTGCGTTGGAGGCTGCGGGGCTTGTCGAGACGCTGAAGGGCGAGGGACCGTTCACGGTTTTTGCGCCAACTGATGCCGCCTTCTCCAAGCTTCCTGAAGGCACTGTGGAGAGCCTTCTGCGGCCTGAGAACAAAGATAAGCTCGTCGCGATCCTTACTTATCATGTCATAGCTGGAAAAGTGTTCGCTGCCGACGTGGTCAAACTTGATTCCGCCAAATCAGTGAACGGCGCCAGCCTTGCCATTGCGGTGAACGAGCGCGGCGTGTTTTTGAATCAGGCGTCAGTTACGAGTACGGACATTGAGGCGAGCAACGGCGTTGTCCATGTGATTGATGAGGTAGTGCTACCGCCGAACTCCTGACGACATGCGTATCCCCCAGAGTTTCCGCAAACGAAACTCCTTCTAGCCGGCGATTTTCGCCGGCTTTTTTTGCAACAATAATTGCAGCGGCTGGAAGCCCCGCTATCCTTTCTGCTACCAGCCAAGCGTTTCAGGTCCGCCCTTGAAAGGTCCCACCACGCGCCGGGTGATCCAACCGCCGTAAAAGTCACCGGTCTGCGCTGTCGCACGCTCATCGCCAACCCAGCATTCGCTCACTCGCGAGGCGTAGAAAGCCAAATAGTCCTTGATGGCGCTGAACGCGGGCGCCGGGTCGGGGTAACTCCAGGCCGCCTGCCTTGAACGAGCACCCCCTGCTACCACCGTCCAGTAGCTCGCAACGCCCTTGAATTCGCAAAACGAATGGCCCTCAGCGGGACACAGAAAATCCATGTGTACGTCCGAGGGTGGAAAATAGTAGACAGGCGGATGGCTGGTTTCGAGCACGCGAAAACCCGCCGACGTTCTGGCGATGCACTCGCCCGCGAAATCGACCCGCAATATGTCCTTCACGCTTTCCAGACGCGGTGGGCGGGGATAACTCCAGACCGATTCCTGACCGGGCGCGGGTTTGATGGAATCAAACCTTCCTGGCATGTTGAACCCCCGGGTGTGTCCTTTCCCTGCGGCATCTCCTGGAGCAATACTTCACATCGTCCCAGCAGTCCGCCCACTTCTTGCGCCAGGCGAACGGTCGTTCGCAAATAACACAGATTTTGTGCGGCAAATCGCCCTTGCGCTTCATTCCGCGGGACCCGACTACCCCCTCTACCATGGAATCTCGCTGCCGTCCCACGCGAAAAAATGACCGCTGTCACCGGGCTCTAAACCGTCAATAACATCGAGCAACTGGCGTACCGAGCGCTCGCGCGAAAACAGCTTGCCCTCAGGTACATTGGACTGAAACGGCCTGGAGAGGTCGGTGTCCACGGTTCCCGGGTGCAGGGCCACCACGATCACCTTGCGCGAACCGCGCCCGAGTTCGATGGCCATACAACGCGTAAGCATGTTCTGGGCTGCCTTGGCGGCGCGGTAGGCGTACCAGCCGCCAAGGCGATTATCACCAATGCTGCCAACACGCGCCGACAGGCTCGCAACCACCGGTTGGCCTGCGCGCTGTAGCAGCGACCGAAAGTGTTTAACCACCAAAGCCGGACCATAGCCGTTGACCGCAAAGCTCTTCAGCAAGGCCTGGGGATCAAGGTCATCAAGCCGGCGTTCCGGACCCATCCCATCGGTATCGTGCAGGAGTCCCGCACAGTTGATCAGGAGGTCCAGGTGAGCATGCTGCCCGGCGACCGTTTGCGCCGCCGCGCGAATGCTGGCCTCGTCCTGAACATCGATGCCTACAACTAGCAGGGACGCGTTGCCCTGCTGCCGATTGAGTTCAAGAGCGGTGTCCGGTGACCGGCAGGAGGCGATGACTGCGGCGACGTCGGGACGCGCTCGAAGTTGGCGCACAAATTCGAGGCCGATGCCGCGGCTCGCACCCTGCACCATTACAATTTTGCCGCCTTCTGCCACGTAAAATATCCTCGCGATTAATATTGGAGGGTCTGATCCACCGATCAGACCCGACCTTATGATGCTAGCAATTTAGGTGCATTTGTCAATATAATGTCTAAGTAACTTATAGCTAAGTGGTCCCCGGATCGGCATCGGGCCACGACAATGGAGGCTGCAATGACTGCGCCAAAGGACTTTGCAATCGGTGCGGTGTCGCGCCTCACCGGAATCTCGCAACATACGTTGAGAATCTGGGAGCGGCGCTACGGAATCGAACCGTCGAGACGCAGCGGCGGTGGTCGCCGCCTCTACTCCGGCGATGACGTTGAGCGGCTTACCGTTCTGAAGGCGCTCGTTGATCGCGGTGACCGAATCGGCAAAATTGCAGCTGAGAATACCAACACGCTGCGCGAGCGGCTGGAGGCTTTCGCAGACCACAGCCGGACGAGAAATCAGCTCGCTACCGGCACTCGGGACCTTGCGGTTTTCGGGGAGACTTTTGCCAGTGCACTGCAAGAGTCACCGCTGTCGGGATCACGCGTTGTGCTGGCAGAATCCGATTTCGGTCGCTTCCAGGCTGATATCGCGCTGAGCGCGCCGGACGTCTTGTTGCTCGAACTTCCCTTCGTGAATCCGGAAACGCTGGCCACTGTAGCAAATCTGCAGCAGGCCGCCGGGACCAATGAGGTCCTGGTCATTTACGGATTTGGCAGGACCGACAGCATTGACCAGCTGGTCAGCCTGGGCATCAAGGTCCTGCGCGCGCCCGCCAACCGATACGCCATCGCCCGACTCCTCGGCCTCGATCCAGAGACGCCGCCGCAGGCACCGGACGAAAACGCGAACTCCATCCAGCGCGAGGCACTCACCACAATGCAGGCGCCGGCACGCAAGCTCTCACAGCAGGCCTTGCAGCGACTCGGCAAAGTTGCGACGACAGTCGAGTGTGAATGCCCGCATCACCTCGTAGACCTGGTACGTAACCTCTCGGCCTTCGAGCAATATAGCCGCCAGTGCCAAAACAGCAACGCAGAAGACGCTGCGCTGCATGCCTACCTGCATGTGACGACCGCAAACGCGCGGGCGCTGATGGAAGACGCGTTGATCCGTGCCGCAGAGGCTGACGGCATCGAGTATTGAGATCGTCATTGCGCTCCGGATCTCGTTAGCCCGGGCTTCATAACTACCTGCCGTAACTGGACCAGCATGCGCGGTCGGTCAAGCCGGCTGACGCCACGCTGCTTGCTTTTCAACCCAACCGGGGCGAAGATTTTCCGGTTGCCACCTCTTGCTCGGCGATCAGGAATAACAACCCAATGGATCTGACATCACATTGGTCAGGCATTGCGGCGCTGGTGGTGTTCGCCCTGGCTTATGCCGCCGTCATCTCGGAAGAATTCACGCACTTGCGCAAGGCCAAGCCCGTCATGCTGGCGGCCGGAATCATCTGGGCGCTCATTGGCATTCAATATGCGATTTCCGGAGATCCTGCGGACCTGGAAGACGCAGTACGCGAGTACCTTACGGAGTTTTCAGAACTTTTCCTGTTCCTGCTCGCCGCGATGACCTACGTGAATTCCATGAGCGAGCGTCGTATTTTTGACGCCCTGCGTGGCTGGCTCATCGGTCGCGGCTTCAGCCTGCGATCGCTGTTCTGGATCACTGGCGTTATCAGCTTTTTTCTATCGGCGCTGATCGACAACCTGACCACTGCTTTGGTCATGAGCAGCGTCATCCTGGCCGTTGGCAAAGGCGAGAAAAAGTTCACGGCGCTGAGCTGTGTAAACATTGTTGTTGCAGCCAACGCCGGCGGGGCTTTCAGTCCCTTCGGGGACATCACTACACTGATGGTGTGGCAAAAAGGCCTGGTTCGATTTGATCAGTTCCTGCTGCTGTTCTTGCCGTCCGTCGTCAACTACCTGGTGCCGGCAGCTTTCATGTCGTTTGCGATCACCAACAAGCAGCTGGCAGTCGATACGGCGCGAGTAACGATGCGGCCCGGTGCCAGGAGAATTATTGCGCTATTTGCGCTGACTATCTTGCTGGCGGTGAGCTTTCACAATTTTCTGCATTTGCCGCCTTTTCTAGGCATGATCACCGGGCTCGCATGCCTGCAGCTGTTTGGATACCACCTGCGCCGGATGGAAACCCACGCGCTGGCCTCTAACGGCAATAACACGACCGGCGACGTGACGCCCTATGACAGTTTCCGGGAAATTGCCCGGGCAGAATGGGACACCCTGCTGTTCTTTTTTGGCGTCATTATGAGCGTGGGAGGTCTCGCTTTCATCGGCTACCTGGCCCATGTTTCCGGCTACCTGTACACGGTGCTCGGCCCCACCACGGCCAACGTGCTGGTCGGCGTTATCTCGGCCGTCATCGACAATATCCCGGTCATGGTAGCCGTGCTGCACATGGAGCCCTCCATGGATCTCCAGCAATGGCTGCTTGTTACCCTGGCCGCCGGAACCGGCGGCAGCCTCCTGTCGGTCGGGTCCGCCGCGGGCGTCGCGCTGATGGGGCAGGCGCGCGGCATTTACACGTTTTTCTCGCACCTCAGGTGGACCCCGGCTATCGCGCTGGGCTATGCGCTGAGCATCTGGGTCCATCTGGCACTGAGTTAATGGATTGACGCGGCGCAACGGCGGCGCCGGCCGGGCTGGGCAACTATTGACTACCGGCGCAAACCGCCGCGTGTCTTACCAGGCATCCTTCTGCGCAAGTTCTTTCACGATCAGCGCTTCGAGATACTCGCAATAACGATCAATATAGTTGTCGCCATCCTTCGAATCCATGAGCCATGGATTCATCAAAGTGTGCCGAAGCAGGACCAGACTGTCGGCGTCGCGCCGGGGATTCGAGATAGTCGCGGTATAGGTGTCTGGGTCGAGACCGAGCTGAAGCGCCACCTTAACAGCCTCTTTGTCAGTCAGGTTCGCCCGCATGACCGCAGTCTGTGATCCGAAATATTCCTGCTCCTGTATCGGCTCGTCCGGATGCACTGACAGGTAGGCATAGATGCGCCTCATGAATTTGTTCATGACTGCCGCCGAACCATTGCCTGCAGGATTGATGGCAACGCACACCAGGTTGGTCCCGGGCAGGAATGGCACAGTAATTTTGGCGGACGCGCTTACTTTCTCAGACAGCAGGTGGATGCGTTCGTAGAAGTATTCAGCGACGCGGATCGTGCTGCGAATCAGCTGACCAAAATTTTCGCGATCGAGCGGCAGCACCCGGTGGGTAATGTAGGCCGCGGCGGCGGAAGACCCCGGCTTCGAGCCTTCCATGATGAATTTTCCGAGGTGCCGGTAGTGGCCGGTCCCGCTCAGGCGTTCTCCGGCCATGTCGTGTTCTTCAGCAAAAACGTATGCCGCCTCCTGACTCACGAAATCAGGCACTTCGCCATTGCGCAAAACAATACCCCCGATTCCGAACGGCAGATAGCCCAGTTTGTGCGGATCGACGGTGACCGAATCCACCTCCGACATCGCCTTGAAGGCCGCATAGCTTGCATCCGACGGGAAGTAAAACAAGCCCTTTCTTGCCTGCTCCGGACTACTGAATGAGCCATCCGCCTCGCGGAACATACTCAGCAGATAGCCGCCCCACGCAGCGTCCACATGCACGCCAAACTCAAGGCCTTCGTCCCGGCACGTATTGCGAAGTTTCACGATTCTGTCGATAGGGTCAACACTGCCAAACTCAGTCGTACCCAGAACACCGACAACAGCCAGCACCGGTGTTTGTTCCTGTGCAGCCGTGGCGAGCACCTGCTCAAGAGACCCAATGTCCATACGCATTTCAACGTCAGCCGGAACGGAAACCAGCTGCGCACTGCCCAGACCCAGCACCCGCATGGCCTTTTTCCATGAATAGTGTGCCGTGACCGGCACGCAGACCACCGGCGGCTTGCAACCGGCGTGGCGCCGAAAAAACTCCGCAACGCCCAGATGCTCGATCCGCTCACTCTCGACACTGTCGATACACGCTTGCGCCAGCTCACGATCTTTCCCGGCCAGCGTCGAGGTCAGCATCCGCTTAAGCTGAATCACTGCTTCCACTGATTGATTCATCAGCTGCCACTCGTCATCTGTATCAAGCAGTTTCTGCAGGCCCTCCGGCCACACGACGTCAGGCCGCAGTTTTTCGAGCCCGGTCTTCATGGCAAGTGGGTAGAAGCGCACCGCCCGCAGGTACCACAGCGCTTCGAAATTTGCGATCGTTCCGCCTGAGGTCAGGTGTCCCCATGCACAGGGATCGTGGCCGGGGTCAGTATTAAATCCAATCATCCGGGCGAGCTGCTTCGCGACCGCCATCTCGTGGCGCAGCGTGACCGGCGCCGCTTCTTCCGAGACATTGTTCGGGTTGTAGAAGGTCGTGATCAGCTCAGCCAGCAGGCCGGGCAAAATCAGATCCGAAGCCATGTGCCCGATGTAGCGTGGATTGAAAAATGGCACTGAATGCTTGAGATCGGCGCTCAGTCGATGAAGCTCCTGCTTCATCTTTGCAATCAGGCGCAGGTACTCAGGCTGATACTGATAAAGCGTCGAGATCGGCACCGGATCGTCGGGATGGATATTCCGGCGCCAGTAAACGTGATCGCGCAGAAACTCCAGAAAAACGCTTTCGACGAGCTCGTTGTTCTCACCGTAGGCGCCAAGAAAATACGCGTTTTTCAGATCTGCCGCCTCGACAACACTGCCTACTCTTGGCTGTTCCTCATTCATGAACACTCCCGCTGCGGGCAACCCGGCCCTATGCACGCAGTTAAAACTACAGGTTTTTTATTCTAGTCGCGAATCGTCATCCCCATAAAGCGCAAAACATGCATGGGAATAGGCACTTCCCCTTATTGACGAGCACATCGGCACGCAACAGCTGTGATCAGCTGCCGTCGCAGAAGAATCGGGCTGATTGCCTGCGAGCCCTGATTCGCGAGTCGCATGACTTTGAAATCACCCGTTTCTGCTTTATCAAACAGGACGCACCTCAGTACACAACCGCAGCACCTGAGATTGCCCGAAGCCGCCCTGCGAACGCAATTCCGGCGATTCCCCGATTTCGTCTGTGTTTTCGCGCGAACTGCGTCACAGTTTCAGAACAAAATCCGGGTTTTCTGCGCGGCTGTGGATAAGATATCTATGCGATAGCGCGCCCGTCAGCGGCCGCTGGCCATCGGGTTTATTTTGCATCGGGCACTGGGGCGGGGACACGGCCATTATTGAAGGCGCTAAAAAACGGACCATCAGGGCGGGTACGACGATTTTTCGCGAGCACGAGCCCGGCGATTTCGCCTATCTCATCGAATCAGGAAAGGTGGAACTGTCAGCCTGCGAGGCCGGGCAGAAGATTGCACTGACCACGATGAGCGCCGGAGACCTGTTCGGGGAAATGGCCATCATCGATAACAGCACGCGAACGTCGACAGCCATTGCCATGACCGACACTGTCGTCATTCCCATCGGTCGGGAACTATTCCAGGAAAAGCTGAGCAACTCCGACCCGATCGCGCACCTGTTCCTGAGGGTCGTAGTCGGCCGCTATCGCTGGGCGCTCAGGCGCGCACTGGACAACCAGCAGGCGATCGGATCAAAGACCATGATGATGGCGAGCATGGATACCCGCTATATGAGCGCACGGGAGTCCGCAATCAATCGCCTGCGTATAGAGCAGGAATTGCGCGAAGCGATGGACCAGGAAAAGTTTGTCGTCTTCTACCAGCCGGTCGTATCCATCAGGACCGGCGTCATAGCGGGCTTCGAGGCACTGATTCGCTGGCACCATCCGGAACGCGGCCTGCTGGCACCCTCCGAATTCATCGGCGTGGCAGAGGATACCGGTCTCATCCTGCCGATCGGCGAGTGGGTACTGGAGCAGGCATGCCAGGATCTGCCGCTTTTCCAGGCCGTCTTCGACAAGAACATCAACGGTCAGCCGCCGCTTTTTATGAGCGTCAATGTGTCTCCCAGGCAGATTGACCGGCTCTCAAAGATGGATCGGCTGAAATCGATCCTCGAGATGTACGACACCGATCCGGCCCTCATCAAGCTCGAGATCACCGAAGATATCATCGTCTCCTCTCCCGAACTTGCGGCCCGTGCGCTTGCCGAGATCAAGTCGGCGGGCGTCGGGCTGGCGCTTGATGACTTCGGCACGGGATACTCGAGCATGAGCTACCTCCACCAGTTCCCGCTTGACGTACTGAAGATCGACCGCTCCTTCGTCGCGGCTATCGGCAAGGAAGAAAAGGGCCTCGACATCGTGGCCGGCATCATCAGCCTCGCCCGCGCGCTGAAGATGACCGTCATCGCGGAGGGCGTTGAAGACCTTCAGACTCTGAACAAGATCCGCGGTCTCGACTGCGAGTATTTCCAGGGATTCTTTGCGTCCCGACCCTGGCCGCTGGAGGCCATGCTCGCGAGCCTGGAGCGCCACTGCCGCTCGCGCGCTGCTGCCCTGAGCGCCGCCTAGAAAACATTGCGGCCTGCCTCATGCCCGTTGCCTGCCGGGGATCCGTCGCGCTCGCCCCGGATGGCCGGCGTCCGGGCGCATTGTCGGGCTGCCCGATGATATGATCTGTCTGAAACGAGCGATTGACGAGGCAGCGAGGAGCAGCAGCATGAAGGACGCATCAGAACAGGTTCTGAAATCATCACTGGGAACGGAACTCTCTCAGAAGGAGGCCGACCTGCTTGGCGACCTGATGAGCCTGAGGGATTTGAGCGACGGCGATTTTCTGTTCGAGGAAGGCACGGCCGATGATTCGCTGCATGTGCTGCTGTCGGGCAAGCTTGAGGTGGTCAAGCACACGGGCGCTGGCGAGGCGGCCAGTCTCGCAATATTGAGAGAGGGCGACCTGGCAGGCGAGCTCAGCTTTGTCGACGGCGAACCGCACACAGTTGCGTTGCGGGCACTGTGCGACAGCCAGGTCCTCAGCCTGAAGCGCCAGGACTTCGAACACCTTATCGATAATAATCCGAAGCTGGTCTACAAAGTGATGCGAACGGTTGTGCGCTCTGCCCACCGTATCGTCCATCGCATGAATTTCGAATTCGTCGAGCTCAGCAACTATATTTTCAAGCAGCACGGGCGCTACTGAACCGACGACTCCATCCGACTGCCGGAGCGGCCCTGAGGCGCGCCTCGCGCAGACGCTTCTGACTCGCCAGGCCCATCGATTTTCCGTCACATAAGCAAGCGGCACTCACACAGATTTTGGAGGTGCAATGGAGTACTTACACACCATGGTCCGCGTTAAGGACCTCGACGCGTCCCTGGATTTCTACTGCCGGCAGCTCGGTCTTGTCGAGACCCGCCGCTACGAGAACGAAAAGGGCAGATATACCCTGGTTTTTCTGGCCGCTCCGGGCGACGTGGCGAAAGCAAAGAAGTCCAGGTCGCCCCTGGTGGAACTGACCTATAACTGGGACCCCGAGGACTACACGGGCGGGCGCAACTTTGGCCACCTTGCCTACAGGGTCGTCGATATCTACGCGACCTGCCAGGCGTTGCTGGATTCAGGTGTCACGATCAACCGCCCCCCGAGAGACGGGCACATGGCGTTCATCAGGTCGCCGGACGGCATCTCCATCGAGCTGCTGCAGGCCGGCGATTCGCTGGCACCCAGGGAACCGTGGGCGTCGATGCCGAACAAGGGCGAGTGGTAAGCAGCTGTGAGTCTCTCTGTCATCCTTATTGTGCTGGCGGGTCTGGCGGTCTGGGCGATCGTCATATTCAACCGCCTGGTGCGCGACCGTAATCACACCAGGGCGGGCTGGAGTGATATCGACGTTCAGCTGCAGCGTCGGCATGACCTGATTCCCAGATTGGTGGAAGCCGTACGCGCCTACGCCGACTACGAGCGCGCCACCATGACCGCGGTAACCGAACTTCGCCGTCGCAGTGAACAAACGGCTCAGCCAGCGCAAAAAGCGCGCATCGAGGCGGAGCTGCGGGCCGGCGTGGACCGGCTGCTCCTGGTGGCCGAGGATTACCCCGACCTCAAGGCCAACCAGAATTTCCTCGACCTGCAAGAAGAACTCGTCGACACCGAAGACAAACTGCAGTATGCGCGTCGCTTCTATAACGGTGCAGTCCGTGCCTTCAACACCCGCCTACAGTCATTCCCGGACCTCATCGTGGCGCGCTTGCTGGCCTTCAGCGAGGCGGAGTACTTCGATGCCGAAGACGGCTCCGCGGCCGTTCCGGTCGTCAAGCTCAGCTGATGTGCAGACCAACGCCCTGCTGACCCTGGCCCTGCTGCTGCTCGGCGTGCGGCCACCGGCGCCTCAGCCGACGAGCGCATCCTGCGCTATCACAGCGACATCATCGTCAATGCAGACGGCAGCATCGAGGTCACTGAGACATTGCGAGTGCGCGCCGAAGGCCAGAGCATTCGCCGCGGCATCTATCGCGATTTCCCCACCGACTACAAAGACCGGCTGGGCAACCGTGTACAGATAGAATTCGAGCTGCTCGGTGTGAGGCGCGACGGATCACCGGAGCCTCATCACAGCGAACGGCGCGCCAATGGCGTGCGTGTCTATGCCGGCTCGGCCGATGTGCTTCTGGATCCCGGCGCTTACGAATACGAGATCCGTTACCGCACTACCCGGATGCTCGGTTTTTTTGACGATCATGATGAACTGTACTGGAACGTCACCGGCAACGGCTGGGACTTTCGCGATCGACGAGGCCAGCGCCACGATCACCCTGCCCGAGGCGGTCGCCAGAAACGCAATCCGTGTCGAAGGCTACACCGGCGCCTTCGGCAGCAATGGCCAGGACTATACCGCCGAGGTGAATTTCAACGGGCAAGCGCAGATCCGGACCACCCGCACACTCGCCCCTCACGAGGGACTGACCGTAGTTGTTGCCTGGCCGCAGGGCTCGGTAACCCGACCCACAGCCGCGAAAACGCCAGGCATCTGCTGCGCCAGAACCTGGGCCTGCTCATTGCACTGTCCTGCGGCCTCGGCTCGCTGCTCTATCTGTTCATGGCCTGGCGCAGAGTCGGCATGGATCCACCACCCGGCGTCATTTTTCCGCACTACGAACCACCGCCCGGTTTTTCACCGGCATCGATCCGCTACATCCTGAAAATGGGCTACGACAAGCGAGCGCTTACCGCTGCGGTTCTGAACCTGGCGGTCAAAGGCTTCGTTACCATTGAAAACGACGACGATGAATACACGCTGCTTCTTGGTGAGAAATCCCTCGATGACTCCCTGGCGCCGGGCGAGCGGGCGCTGCTTTCAAAACTTTTCAGGCAGTCAACGCGAATCGCCATGGACAACGAGAACCACGCAGTGATTGCTGATGCCAGGCGCGATCACGAGTCGGCCCTGAAACGCGACTACTACCAACGCTATTTCGTGACCAACGGCGTGCTCGTCTTGCCCTCCATTGTATTGCTGCTGGGCGCACTGATGGTGGCCTTACTGCTGGGCCAGATTTCGCTGGCCATCATTACGGTCCTTGTCGTGAGCGCGATTGCACTGGGCGTTTTCGTGTGGCTGCTGAGGGCGCCCACGCTGCTTGGCCGACGGCTGATGGACAAAGTCGAGGGTTTTCGCATGTACCTTGAGGTCGCAGAAAAAGACGACCTCAACCTCAGGAACCCGCCGGAGAAGACGCCGGAATTGTTCGAGGCCTATCTGCCCTACGCGCTGGCTCTGGGCGTCGAGCAACCCTGGGCCGAACAGTTTGAAGAGGTCTTTCGGCGCATCAGCGGAGAGCAAGGCCGCGACTATCATCCGGCCTGGTACGCCGGCCGCTGGGACGCGGCAAATCCGGTCAGCATGGCCAACGCCGTGGGCGGTTCGCTCGGTTCAGCCATCTCGTCGGCCGCCACGCCACCCGGCTCATCCTCCGGCAGCGGCGGGGGTGGCTTCTCGGGCGGCGGCGGCGGCGGTGGGGGAGGCGGCGGCTGGTAACGCGCAGACCGCTCTCAACCCAACCACAATAAATCGGGGTCAGACTGCTAGTTAATTAGTGCACTCTTGCAGCTGTCGCAGATTAATCGGGGTCAGACTGCCAATTAATTCAACGGAAATAGGAGTCTGACCCCGATTTTCTGACTGCGAAGGAAGCGCCCATTTTTCGGTGTACAATCAGTCGGCTTGGAAAAAAACCGAAGTGATGCGCTGAATACAGCCGCATCGGCGACAAGAAAAAAATCCAGACTCAGAATTCGAGACCAGCGGGGGAAAACTCATGGAACCTTCAAAAAGCGCTTTACAGGCGCTCATCGATATATTTGTCAGCCCCAATGCCGCCTACATGGCCATTGAAAAAAACAAAAAATGGTTTTGGTGGCCGTTCCTGCTGATTATCCTGAGCACGGTGGGCCTGTGGGCCTGGTATTTCAATTTCGTCGACATGGCCTGGTATCAGGAACACACGCTGATGGCGTCTGGCGAAGAGCTTACTGCTGAGCAAATGGAACAGGCCAGGAAGTTCATGCAGCCGGCAACCATGCTCGGCACCACCGTCGCCTTCGTTGTGATCTTCGTGATACTCATTTACCTGATCGAGGCCCTGTATTTTCACCTCGTCGCCAAGGTAGCCGGGGACAAGGAACACAGCTACGGCGACTGGTTCAATTTCTGCGCATGGGGCGGCATGCCCGGCCTCATTACCGTCCTCGCGGGCGCCGTAGTGATGCTTACCGCGGGAACCAACCAGGTGGGCCAGGAACAGCTGCAGCCGCTGGCGCTGAACAGCCTGATATTTAATCTGCCCCTAAGCCATCCCTGGGCGAACTTCCTTTCATCCATCAACCTGCCATTGATCTGGAGCATCGTCCTGATGGGCATCGGGCTTGCCCTGTGGTCCAAACGCAGCCTGGGCAAATCCATCATGATCGCGGCGGCGCCGTTCGTGGTTATTTTCGGTCTCTGGGCATTGAAAATTGCCCTCTGACAAGTAGTTTCGCATGAGAAAAGCTCTGATTCTTGTCGGCATTCTGGTGCTCGTGGTGGGCGGCGCGCTCATCAGCAAAATGCGCCAGGGCGGTAGCGGAAAAGAAGTGCAGGTGGCCGCCGCTGAGCAGCGCACCATCAAGAGTTCCGTGCTCGCCTCCGGCAGGCTCGTGTATCGCGAACAGGTTGAGCTGCGCTCGGAAGTCATCGGGCGGGTCAGCGAGGTTAACGTGGTCGAAGGCCAGAGCGTTGCGGACGGCGACGTCGTACTTCGCATCAACCCGGAGCAGCTTCAGGCTGAAGTCGAACAGAATCTGGCCAACCGGCGGCTGCAGGAGATCGCCATCGAGCGGCAGCAGCTGACCATCGCCAACCTGGAGCGCCAGATCGCCCGCAAGCGAGACCTGTTCAAGCGCGGGCTGATTGACACGGACAGCTTCGAAATGGCGGAAAACGAGCTGCAGATTGCACAGGTGGATCTGCGCAGCCGCCGTGAGGCGCTCTCCCAGGCAAAGGCGTTTCTTGCGCAGGCCCAGGACCGTTTGGACAAGACCGTTATTCGTTCGCCCATCGCAGGCATCGTGACCTCGGTGAACGTCAAGGTAGGCGAGACGGTGATCGCAGGCACGACCAATATCCCGGGCTCAGTGATGCTGACCATTGCCGACCCCAGCGATGTGCTCGCGGAGATCAACGTGGACGAGGCCGACATCTCCAAGATCAGCACCGGCCTGGACGCCGACATCTTTGCCGTCGCGTTCCCCGACAACCCTTTTCAGTGGCACGGTCGAGTCCATCGGCACCAGCGCCAGGACGACGACGGCGGGCTCAGAGGGCCTTAGCTTCCTCGTGAAAGTGCTCCTGCACGACCTGGCCGATCTAGAGATTCGTACAGGCATGAGCTGCCGCGGCGAGATCTATACCAAGAGCACGGAGGACGCCCTCGCGGTGCCCATCCAGGCAGTCCTTTACGACGACAAGAAAGAAGAGGCGCCCGGCGGTGAAAAGGAACCGGACAGCTACGTGTTTGTTGCGGTCGACGGGGAAGCAAAGAAGCGTGTGGTAAAGATCGGCCTTGCCGACGATAGCCACCAGGAAATTCTGGACGGACTCGACGTTGCTGACCAGGTCATCGTCGGGCCCTATCGTGAGCTGCGACACCTGAAAGACGGCGAAACGATCAAGATAACGGAAGCCGACGACGACAAAGAAGAAGAGGACGATCAAGCCTAGGTTGCCCTGTGACTAAGCCTGTCATACAGCTTCGATCTATTTGCAAGGAGTTCGTCATGGGCGAGCAGACGGTACATGCCCTGGTCGATATCGACCTGGATGTGCCGCGCAACGAATATCTGGCGCTGACCGGGCCGTCCGGCTCCGGAAAATCCACGCTGATGAACATCATCGGCTGCCTCGACAAACCAACCAGTGGCGAATACGTCCTCAACGACGCCGTCGTCGGCGACCTGGTGGATGCCGAACTGGCGATGGTGCGCAACCGGGAAATCGGCTTCGTTTTCCAGAGCTTCAACCTGCTCCCGCGTGCCAATGCGCTGCAAAACGTGATGCAGCCGCTGATCTATTCGGGCGTTGGCATTCGCGACCGCAGGGACCGGGCCACCCGCGCCCTGGAAAGCGTTGGTCTCGCCGATCGCCTGGACCATCTGCCCAATCAGCTCTCCGGCGGCCAGCGGCAGCGCGTGGCCGTCGCGCGCGCCCTGGTCACGAAGCCCGCAATACTGCTGGCCGACGAGCCCACCGGCAATCTGGATTCGCAAACCACGCGCGAGATCATGGCCTTGTTCGACACGCTGCATCGGGATGGCCAGACCATCATCGTGATTACCCATGAGCCCGACATCGCGCAGCATTGCCAGCGCATCATCCGGCTGATCGACGGCAAGATCGCCGAAGACACCATGAACAGTCGGGCGGCCTGAGCGTGTATAACCTGATCGAAAGCCTGCGTTCCGCGCTCAACTCCATTCGCGCACATGGTTTCAGAAGCTTCCTGACGTCGCTCGGCATCATTATCGGCGTGGCCGCCGTGATCGCCATCGTGTCCATCGTGCAGGGCCTGAGCTTCTACATTAACCAGCAGTTCGAGGGCCTGGGATCGAACTCGCTGACCGTCCGCTCCGACACCCCCTTCAAGGACCAGCTGCAGGGCAAATTCGCCAAGCTCACCAACGACGACATGCTGGCGATCCAGGAACAGGTGGACGGGATCAGCTTCGTCACGCCCATCCTGATTCCCGGGCGGCATACCACCGTACGCTTCGGCGCGCAGGTCACGGCAACGCAGGTGTTCGGCACTACCAGCAGCTGGCAGGACCTGAACGGCCTGTTCACCGAGAAAGGTCGCTTCATCGCGCGCAGTGACGACCTGAGCCGGCGACCTGTCTGCGTCATCGGCGAAAAGGTCCGCGAGGACCTGGAGCTGCCTGAAGACCCCACCGGTTCGTTTGTTCAGTACGGCGGCGAGTGGCTCAAGGTGATTGGCGTCATGGAGCAGCGCGGCGAGCTGTTCGGCTTCAGCCAGGATGATTTCGTGCTGATGCCCTACAGCACCGCCCGCAGAATCCGCGGCGCCTCGGTGAACGCCGACATCCAGGTACAGCTGCTCGTGGATGATCTCAACCAGATTGACGAGATCAGCGACCGCATCAAGCGCGTCCTGCGCACCGAGCACAATCTCAAGCGTGGTGCACCGGATGATTTCAAGGTCCAGACCGCCTCGCAGCTGACCGAGTCGTTTAATGCAATTACTGACACCATCACTTATATAGCGGGCGGCATCGTCGGCATTTCATTGCTCGTGGGCGGCATCGGCATCATGAACATCATGCTGGTGTCGGTGACCGAGCGCACGCGCGAGATCGGCATCTGCAAGGCGCTGGGCGCCACGCGCGGAAATATCCTGATGCAGTTCCTGATCGAGGCGACGACCCTGTGCATGCTGGGCGGGCTGGTGGGCCTGCTGCTCGGCTACGGGCTGGGCGCTCTGGTGGCCACCATGTTGCCCGGTTTCCCGGCGGCACACGTGCCGCTGTGGGCGGTCCTGCTTTCGTTCGGCTTCTCCGCCTTCGTGGGCATCCTGTTCGGGATCATTCCCGCCGCCAAGGCCGCCAACCTCGACCCGATCGAGGCCCTGCGCTTCGAATAGCCGGCAGCGCCGACACGAGCTGTTTCTAATCGGGGTCAGACTGCTATTTCCCGCACGCAGCATAAATCGGGGTCAGACTCGTATTAATCCGGTGCGCTCAGGCGGCAACCAACATGCTGTCCGCTGGAAATAGCAGTCTGACCCCGATTTCTCCCGACTCGCGGAAACCACGTATAGACCATCCGGTTGCATTCAGGCTATGTGATGGCAATACACAGAATTTGTCGAACTCATCGGAACCCATGCGGCCTCGCTGCCGGTTAGCCGCAACGATAAATATGTACGCGACTGCAAAAGCACTCCTAACCTTGCGTGACAGCCATGTATCGGTGGCGAAGCGGCACGCAGCCTAATCGTCATGGTGCGCCTGAGTCTTATCCAGATCTATCGTGAACTGCGCCATCGGCGGCTGATCGAAGTCGCGCTTATTTATGGAGCAGCGGCCTGGGCAATTGTCGGCGGCACCAATTTGCTGCTGAAGCAAATTGTATCCGACGTCGACGCGGCGATGCGCATCGTGTTCGCCGTGGCCATCATGGCATTCCCCGTAGCAGTGATCTTCGGCTGGCTTTACGACATCACCGAAGAGGGCGTGCGACGGACTGCGTCCACCACTGGCAGCGGCTCCGGCACAGGTACCGCGCTGCGCCGCCGCGATCATATGCTCATCGGTGCGTTGTCTCTCGCGGTCGTGGTGATGGTCGCCATGGCCGCGCTGCGCATCAGCCAGCTACCACCGTTGCTGCCGCCGCCGTCAGAGAATTCCATCGCGGTGTTGCCGTTCAAAGTTTGTATGAATCAAGATCTCGATGAAGCTGTCGCCGCAGGTCTGGCTATGGAGGTAATCAGTCAACTCAGCCAGCGAGGCAAGCTGGAAGTGTCGGCCCGTGCAGCGTCACCTGCCACCGGCCAATCCGGCGCACTGGGGCAACAGACCGCAAAACTACTGGGCGTGCGTTATGTCCTGACCGGGTTGTTGTGCAGGGAAGGCGACGCCCCGACGCTTTCCGCCGAACTGCTGGATCAAACGGGTTTCATAGCCTGGAACCAGCAATACAAACTATCGCTTACTTCCTCAGAGCAGACCAGTCGGTTCACCGCCAACGAGGTGGCGAACGGTGTCGCAGCTTTCATGGGTGACGTGCTTGCAACGGTCGCCGACACGCCCGTTAACCGGCTTGCACACGAACAGTTATTGATCGGGAAAAAACAACGTGCCCAGGGCGACAAAGACAGTGCGCTGCTCGAGGCCGATGCGGACTCTCTTGACGGGGAGCAACTCGAAATACGCCGGGAGGCAATCAACGCGCGCTACGCGCAGGCCCGCGCCGCCTTCGGGCGTGCGCTGAAACACCAGCCCGATTATGCCGAAGCGCTGTATGAAATGGCCTTGCTGGACCTGGATACCGGGCCTGATACTGCGGCGCAGGAGAGCCTGGAGAAAGCCAGGGCCACCGCCGAAGAAGCCCTCGCCCTGGTTACTCGCCAGCTCCAACACCATTCCGGTTCGGCTCACTTGCATTTTGTAGCGGGCAGCATTGTCGTGTCGCTGGCCCGCTGGGACAGGCAAATAACCTTGCTCGAGTCTGGCCAGCTGGACAAGACGCAGCTCGCAGCTGGTGAGGATCGCGGTGATCGCTCGTTATGCGGCAGCCGAAGAACATTTCCGTACCGCCCTGGAACTCAATCCGGGCCGCATTGCGCTCTACGCTAATCTGGCCGACGCAATTGAAGGTCAGGGACCAACGCGAGCTGCCGACGCACTCGAGGTTCTGGAGCAAGGGCAAGCCGAGGAGCCTTTCAACCCGGCATTCAATTGGCGCATCGCCAGGTACTGGGCTGCGCGTGGTCGTTTCCACGAGGCCATCGAGTTGCTGGAGCGTTTCGAGCGCATGCCGCGTCCCCCGGTCGAAGCCTGGTGGTGGCAACTGGAACTGATGCAACAACAGACCTACTGGGATGAGAAATGCGCCAAGCTGCTCAAGATGCTGCAGCAGCACCCCGAGGCCTTCGATGACTCAGCCAACCGCGGGCAAGCCTGGTTGTTTGTGGGTGACCTCGCCTGGCTGGGGTTGGATGAGGAAGCGGCGGCCTGGAAAGCACGCATCGAGAACATGCCCATGACAGATGAAATACACAAGCGGGGCCTGGCAGATTACCTGGCGGCTTCGGGACGCTACGATGAAGTAATCAATGAGTTCCGCGCGAGCCTCGCCGTCATGAGTCAGGAACAGCTGCGGGATGCTTTTCAAGCCGATGGCCACCGCTGGGCAGTAAAGATGGCCCATGCAGGGGATCCCGAACGCGCCATCGAGCTAATGGAGTCGACTCGGCATGCGCCTGACATCTGGACCGAGAGAGAGATCGACGGGGCAATGACGTTGGCGGCGCTATACCAGCAAGTCGGTCGTGGCGATGATGCCAGACCTCTGCTCGATAACATCCTGGACTACCTGAAAGCGCAATACGATTCCGGGATAGTCGACCCGGAAACCCTGGCGAAACTGGCCGAGACCTATGCCCGCAAAAGTCGTGATATAGAAGCGCTGGACACACTGCGCAAGGCGGTGGAGCAGCATTACCGCGTGCCTTGCGACTCATGGTGGCGCGAGGGTGAACTGGCTTCGCCGTGGCTGAAGTTCAAAAACGATTTCCGCATGACCTCGCTGTGCCAGCACATGCAAGCGGATCTCAAGCAACAGGCCGAACGCATTCGATCCATGCTGGCCGAGCATGACGTGGATAAATTACTGGCACCGTTAACGGCGATGATTGAGAAACCGGCCGCCGAGGTAGCCCGTTAAGAAGGCGTCGAAACACAGAAAAATATTCTGACTCCTTTTTTCCAACCTTTGTGCCCGCTGAATGTATTTCTAACTGAGACCTGACACATTGCCTCCTTCTTAATGAGGGCGGGCGAGTGCTCTCGGCATGCCAGTTTAGAAACGGGCGTGGGCCGTGCGTTTGCCTCGTGTGCACAGCAGCATTCGGAAATCCTCTATTGTGGAGGCATCCCACGTGCCATAGAGATAAGTAGGGGAGCTGTGCTCATAGCGGCGTGGCCGCGCTCATGGGGAGAATTTCATGAATATCAAAACCATCCTCGCTCAGGGCCTGCGCGACTCATCTGACTTGCTGACTCCGCCGGGTCGATCGAAAGCCGGCGGCGTTCTGGACAACCGGTGAACGCATAGGTAACAGTCATGCCCGCCTTCAGCCCCATCCGCTTTTATCACGAGCTGCGCCGGCGGCGGATGATCAAGGTGACGCTCATCTACCTGGCCGGTGCCTGGGCGGTGATCGGGGCCTGCGACCTGTTGCTGCCGCAGCTGGTGGTGGATGTCGACGCGGCCATGCGCATCGTGTTTGTATTGGCCATCGTGCAATTGCCTGTCGCACTGCTGTTCGGCTGGCGTTACGACATCACCGACCGCGGCATCCGGCGCACCGCCGAGGTGTCTGGCAGCAGTTCCACCCCGGACACCACCCTGCACCGCCGCGACCACCTGCTCATCGGCACGCTGTCCACGGCAATGGTCGCCATCCTGGCCACGGGTGCATTCAGCATCAGCCAACTACCGCGCGTGATACCGGTCCCGCCGGAGAACTCCATCGCGGTGTTGCCCTTCGAGATCTGCACCGATCAGGAGCTCGATATCAGGCTGGCCCCGGCGCTGGCCATGGAAGTGATCAACCACCTGGCCGGACGGCCCCAGCTCAAGGTCATTGCCCGTCAATCTTCATTCACCATGGCCGGTTTTGGACTGTCGCTGCCGGAGATCGCCGAACCGCTGGGTGTGCGTTACCTGCTGCAGGGCGAAGTGTGTCGTGACGGCGACACCCGCACCTTATCGGTAACGTTGTTCGATGAAGACGGGGCTAATGTCTGGAATCATCGTTACCAGCAGCAAACAGATGCCTCGGACCGTATTACGCAGACCCTGCCCTCACAGGTGGCCGACGGGGTGGCCATGCAACTCGGCGGGGTATCGGCCATCAAGGCCGTGGAGCCGGTCGACCGCAGGGCTTACGAGCAACTGCTGATCGGGCGCGAGCATCGCTGGCAGGGTGACCGCGACAAGGCGCGCGAGGCTTTCGAGCGTGCCCTGGAAATCCAGCCCGATTATGCCGAGGCGGTGTTCGAAATGGCCTTGCTGGAAATAGACGCCACCGATAACACCATCCAGAACTTCGAGAACATCTTGCTTCAGCACGAGCGCGCGCTGGCGCTGGCGGAAGAGAGAATCGGACATGGCGACCGCAGCTTCGAGACATTCTTGGTTGCCGGAGACATCCTGGACTACATGGCCTGGCTGGAAGAAGAACTGACGTGGCGTAAGGCCACCGAGTTCAGCGAGGATGAAATCGCGACGCGCAAGGAAAGCGCGCGTATGAAATACGCAAAGGCTGAAAGCTACTATCGAACAGCAATCCTGCTCAACCCCAGCGTGACCGACACCTATGTCGCGCTGGCCGAGGTCATCGAACGCCAGAGCATCCAGCGTCGCGGGGAGTCATTGGAAATCCTCGAGCGCGGGGTGGACAGGGATCCCTTTAATTCAGGATTCAACGGCCGCGTGGCCGCGCGCTGGGCCGGGCGCGGGCGTTATCGTGAGGCCATGGAATTACTGGAGCGTTTCAAGACGCTGCCGGAGCCCCCCCGTGGCATTTGGTGGAGCCAACACGAAATGCAAAAAAATATAGGGCGATTCGACGACCTTGGCGAGACCCTGATTGAAATGCTCACGCAACATCCGCAAGTCTTCAGCCATCGGTCAGGGAACGGCGCGATCGATTTCGGTAACTGCCTGCAGACACTCGAGTTTCTCAACCGCATGGAGGCCCTGGGGTTGAGTGAGGAAGCCGAGCAATGGTACCTGCGCGTCAAGGACCTGCCGGGGAAGGGCTGGCTCGGACGCTTGATGCTTCAACTGAGTATCTGATTAGTGCCGGCCGCGGCGATGCGTTCCTCGAGGAGAGACGGGCGGAATTGGCCGCCATGAGCGACGAGGAACTCATGAATGACCGCTGGTTTCTCAGGGCGACCAATTTTGCGTGGCGACCTGGCGAGATTCGGAGAATACGATCGAGCCATCAGGCTGATGGAATTTCTCCAACATTCAGATTTTGGCGGCCCCACGTGGCCAGAGAGAGAAATGGGACACAGGGATCTCCTGGCCAATCTCTACCTGCAAGTAGGTCGCGACGACGATGCAGTGCCCCTGCTGGCGGGAATGGCGGAATACCTGGAAGCGGAATATGAATCCGGCATTCGGCACCCAACAACGCTGGCGATCCTGGCCGAGTACCTACGCGCGTCAGAAACGCGACGACGAGGCGCTCGAGATGCTGCGCAAGGCCGTCGATTATGGCTATAACGGAGAGGTACTCTGGTTCGAGCAGTTTAAC
>CAVWXZ010000014.1:0-141341 GCA_963759075.1 uncultured Gammaproteobacteria bacterium | reverse complement strand
TTGTCTCATTTCGTTCAGTTTCGTATTGTTTACTACAGGGCGCGGCATTGGCCCTGCTTATGAAGACAAGGTGGCGAGGCGGGCGCTGCGCGTCTCAGATCTCTTTCATCGTGAGCGCTTCGCCGCCAAGCTGGGTGAGCTGCTGGATTTTCACAACTTCGTTTTGCAGCACTATTTCAAGACTGCGCCGGTAGATTTTCAGCGAGTGCTGGATCATGCGATGGAGCTGGCGCCGCGCATGGAGCCACTGGTGGCCGACGTTGTGTCGCAAATCGCGCGGATAAGAACAGCGGGTGGCAATATTCTGTTCGAGGGCGCGCAGGGCGCACTGCTCGACATCGACCACGGCACCTATCCGTTCGTAACTTCGTCGAATACCACGGCCGGTGGTATGCATCCGGGCAGGACTCGGACCGACGCTATCGACCACGTCCTCGGCATCTGTAAGGCCTACACAACGCGCGTCGGCGCCGGGCCGTTTCCGACCGAGTTGCTCGACGAGACGGCGAAGCGCTGCGGTCGTGGTCACGAGTTTGGCGCGACCACGGGCCGCCCGCGGCGCTGTGGCTGGTTCGATGCGGTGGCGCTCAAGCGTTCTGTTTTTTTGAACAGCGTCTCCGGGCTGTGCGTGACAAAGCTCGATGTACTGGACGGGTTGGACAAGATCCGCATTTGTGTAGGCTACAGGATCGACGGTCATGACAAAGATGAGCCACCTGTAACGACCGAACGCTTCGCCGACATCGAGCCCATTTACGAGGACATGCCCGGCTGGAAAACGTCGACTATAGGCATTACCGACTATGATGAGTTGCCGGAAAATGCGCGCAGTTATCTGAGCAGGATCGCGGAATTCGTTGGCGTCCCGATTGACGTTATTTCAACCGGACCCGACCGGGCACAAACCATCGTGCTCAGGCATCCTTTCGAATGCGTTTGACGGGAACCAGGCGCGGACGTCGGTGCACCGGTGTAGCTGATTGGCGCAACCGAGTAGAATGCCATGCGGGACGCTGATTGCAGCTGACGGAGAGGAGACGAATTTTCCGTCGCGGCAAACAAGAGGCCCCCGAAAGGGGGCCTGATTCTTGGTGCCCAGGAGAGGACTTGAACCTCCACTATCTTTCGATAACTAGCACCTGAAGCTAGCGCGTCTACCAATTCCGCCACCTGGGCGTGGCCTGGACCTGGCCGATGGCCGGAGTCCGAAGAGCCGCGAACTTTACCACAGCGCCAAGGCATGTCAATTTGACGCACCCTGCGCCCTTGCAAAAGAAAATCATGAGCAAAAACAAGCCACGAACGTGGCAAGAAGAAGATCCCGAAGCGGCCCGCGAGGCCGCCCGCTACGAGCAGCCCGGTGCCCAGCCGGCGCTATATCCTGGACTACCTGGACGAACTGGGCACGCCGGTCGGGTGGCGGGCGTCTGGCGCGCGCGTTCTCGCTGGACGCGGAAGAGAAGGAGGCTTTCAAGATCCGGCTGCAGGCCATGGTGCGGGACGGCCAGTTGCTGCGCAATCGGCGCGGCGATTATTGCCTGGTCGACCGGCTGCAGCTCATTACCGGACGGGTCATCGCGCATCGGGATGGCTTTGGTTTCCTGATTCCGGACGAGGGAGAGGAAGACGTCTTTCTTGGCGCCCGGCGAAATGCGCGCCTTGATGCACGGTGATCGGGTCGCGGTTCGTGCCACCGGTGAGGATCATCGCGGTCGCGCACACGGGCTCGGTGGTCGAAGTGCTGGAGCGCAACACGCACGAAGTAGTCGGGCGCTTTCACAAGGAAAGCGGCGTTGCGTTCGTGGTTCCGGACAATCCGCGCATTACCCATCAGATCACGATCAAACCAGGCGCAACCGGGCGCGCCCGTGCGGGCCAGATTGTGTTGGCGGAGATCATCGAGCAGCCGGGCGAGCGCAGCCAGCCGGTCGGCAAGGTGATCCGCGTGCTTGGCAACGAAGGTGCGCCCGGCATGGAAATCCAGATCGCGATCCACGCCCACAACCTGCCGCATGAATGGCCCGAAGAGGTGCTTGCCGAGGCCCAGCGGTTTGGCGACACGGTAAGCGCAGACGCTGCCAGCGGGCCTGGTGGATCTGCGCGAGACACCACTCGTAACCATTGATGGCGCGGACGCCCGGGACTTCGACGATGCCGTTTATTGTGAGCGGCGGGCGAGGGCTGGCGCCTGCTGGTGGCCATTGCCGACGTGTGCGCACTACGTTCGCAAGGATTCGCCACTGGACAAGGAGGGTCTTGAGCGCGGCACGTCCGTCTATTTTACCGATCGCGTCATTCCGATGCTGCCGGAGCAGCTATCCAACGGCCTGTGTTCCCTGAATCCGGAAGTCGACCGGCTGGCCATGGTTTGCGAGATGCAGGTTGACCCGGACGGTAAGGTTACACGGTCGAAGTTTTACGAGGCGGTGATTCGTTCGGCGGCGCGGCTGACCTACACCGAAGTGTCGGACATGATGGTCAAGGGTGATAAGGCGCTGCGCAAGAAGCATGCAGCCTGCTACCGCACCTGGACAAGCTGTTTGACGTCTATCGTGCGTTCGGCCAGGCGCGCCGGGAGCGCGGCGCGATCGAATTCGAGATGTCCCAGTCTTACATGGTGCTGGGCGAGGATCGCCGGGTTGAGCGTATCGAAACCTACGAACGCAATGATGCGCACCGGCTGATCGAGGAATGCATGATTGCCGCCAACGTGCAGGCGGCGACATTTCTCAAGCGCCACAAGATGCCCGCTCTTTACCGCATGCACGGTGGTCCGGACGGGGAAAAGCTGGAAAAACTGCGCGAGTTCCTTGCGACGCTGGGGATTCCGCTCGTGCGGGTCGAAAAACCACAACCCGAGCACTTCAGCCAGCTGCTGAAGAAAATTTCAGGGCGACCGGATTCCGATCTGATCGAAACGCTGGTGCTGCGCGCGATGGACAGGGCGGTATACAGCCCGGACAACGTCGGCCATTTCGGGCTGGCGTTGCCGCAGTACGCGCACTTTACGTCGCCGATCCGGCGCTATCCGGACCTGCTGGTGCATCGTGCCATTCGCCACGTGCTGGCGGGTGGCAAGCCAGGCACTTTCGCTTACTCGACGCGCAACATGCAGCAGCTTGGCCAACATTGTTCCGCGGCCGAGCGCCGCGCCGATGAAGCCACCCGGGATGCGACGGACTGGCTGAAATGCGATTTCATGCAGGACAAAATTGGCGAGGTGTTTGAAGGCATCGTTACTGGCGTGACAGGCTTTGGTCTGTTCGTTCAGCTAACCAGCTTTCAGATTGAGGGTCTGGTGCACGTCACGTCGCTCGACAACGACTACTATCGTCATGACCCGGTGAGTCATCGCCTTACAGGAGAACGCAGCGGGCGCGAGTTTAAACTGACCGATTCGCTGCGTATAAAAGTGAAAGGCGTAGATATGGAGCAGCGTAGGATTGATTTCGAACCCGAAACAGCTGGCGCTGACTCGCGGCGAGGTGCTGCACCGGCAGGCGGCAAGAAAGGTCGTCGCGGCGGCGGCAAGAACAAATCGAAATCCGGTGCGAAGCGCGGTAAAGGCAAGTCCACCGGAAGTCGCTCGCGGGCGCGTCGCTGATGAGCCGGCGTGAGGTGCTCGCGTTTGGATTGCATGCCGTGCGTCATGCGCTCAGTCACGACTGTAGCGAAGGTCTCCTGCTGATGCAGTCCGGGCGTAAGGACAGGCGCATGCTGGACATCTCACGGCTGGCTGAAGCGCACGGCGTTCCGACCCGGATGGTGTCGCGCACCGAGCTTGATCAACAGGTGGACGGGCGGCACCAGGGCGTGGTGTTGCTGGGCCTGCGCGGCCAGGCAGCGCAGCAGGCACTGTTGCCGATGCTGGAGGTGCTGGAGGAGGACGCCCTCCTGCTGGTGCTTGATGGCGTTCAGGACCCTCACAATCTCGGGGCCTGCCTGCGTAGCGCCGATGCTGCCGGGGTGCATGCCGTGATCGCGCCCCGGGACCGGGCTGCCGGGCTCGGGGCGACCGTGCGCAAAGTGTCGGCGGGCGCGGCAGAACATGTGCCTTTCTATGCAGTTACAAATCTTGCGCGCACCCTCCGATCGCTGCGGGCGCTGGGCATCAGGGTGGTGGGGACGGCAGGGGAGTCGGCTGACAGCCTGTATGAGACGGACCTCAGGGGACCGCTGGCACTGGTGATGGGCGGCGAGGAGAAAGGTCTCAGGAGGCTCACACGGGAGCACTGTGACGCGTTGGTGAGCCTGCCCATGCTGGGCCGCGTCGAGAGCCTCAACGTCTCTGTCACGGCTGGAATCTGCCTGTTTGAGGCAGTGCGGCAGCGGCGCAGCTGATCACGGACCTTGCGCCTGGGCAGGCTCCTGAGTAGTATTCGCGATCCTTGTCGGCCCGGGCCAGCCCGGCGGCAGTGACATAACTCCTTGCTTCACCTGCTGTACTTAATCGGGCGGGAAGCTGTGTAATCCATAAGGGGCTCTTAATGAGACACTATGAAGTCGTGTTTCTGGTCCACCCTGACCAGAGCGAGCAGGTGCCTGCCATGCTCGAGCGCTACCAGACGATGATCAAATCGGGTGGTGGCAATATCCACCGCCTTGAAGACTGGGGGCGCCGTCAGCTGGCCTACCCCATCAACAAGATTCACAAGGCGCACTACCTGCTGCTGAATATCGAGTGCGACAAGACGGTGCATGATGAACTTGTCGAGCGCATTTCGTTTCAATGATGCCGTGTCTGCGGCATCTCGTCATACATCGCAACGAAGCAGTCACCGAGCAGTCGCCGATGGCCAAGAGCCCGGAAGAAGATCGTGACAGTCGCAAGCCGCGCGAGCGCAGTGAACGTCCCTCGGAAGAAGCGCGACCGCCGACCGAACGCAAAGAAGCAACCGCTGAAGCGCCCGGCGATGACAATGACGATAGCGACGAAAAACCGGAAGGGAAAGATTCAGCCGTTGAGGCCTGATTCTACCCGCCACCTCTAATTGAAATACCTGAAGCAGGAGGCCTGACATGGCCAGATTTTTTCGCAGAAGAAAGTACTGCCGTTTTACGGCAGAGGGCATTAAGGAGATCGACTACAAGGATCTCGTGATGCTGAAAAATTATATTACGGAAACGGGCAAGATCGTTCCGAGCCGAATTACCGGAACGAAAGCCAATTACCAGCGCCAGCTGGCGACTGCGGTCAAGCGCGCCCGATACCTTGCATTGCTGCCTTACTGCGACCAGCACTGACAATAGTCCCGGCCGGTGCCTGGCGCCGCCGGAATGTACCGTGGGGCCGGAGCCGCAATGCACAAACTGATCGGGTGGATTGCCAGCTATCGCCACCGCATCGCAATAGTGGCAGCAGCGCTTGCAGGGCTGCCGTTTCTGATGATGTTCAGTGCCGCGCTCATCGTGATGTCCGTGCTGAGAGGTGGTTTGCGAGACGGACTGCTGGTGACCGGTGGGGCGGCGCTCATGATCGCAGCGGTGCAGGGGCTTACCAGGGGGCCGGTGCTGCTGGCGTTGTTGAACGCGCTGATGGTCTGGTTGCCCGCGGTCGGGTTGGCCGTGGTGCTGCTGAAGACACGTTCGCTTTCACTTTGTCTGCAGCTTGTCACAGTATTGGGCATGGTCGCGGTTGGTGTCTTCTGGCTCGCAACCGGGGACCCCGCCAGCTGGTGGCAGCCCATCATCGCTGAAACTTATGTACCGATCATGCTGGAATTGAACCCGGCGCTTGATGCGGAACTCCTTGCGCAGTCCGTGGCACGCCTGATGACGGGCGCTATGGTGGCGGGACTGCTGATGACGCTGGTTATCGGCCTGCTGGCAGGCCGCTGGCTTCAGGCGACACTGGACCGGCCGGGCGCCTTTGCTGAGGAGTTTCGCGGGCTGAGACAGGGGCGAGTCGTGGGAATGCTGGCAGCCGTTGTGTTTGTGGCCGCGGGTGTTCTTGCTTACCCGATCCTGCAAAACCTGGTGATGGTGCTGGTCGCGGCTTTCCTGCTGCAGGGCCTTGCTCTTGCCCATTGGCTGGTGAATTCGCGGGACATGAGTGGTGGCTGGCTCGTGGGTTTGTATACGATGCTGGTGGTTGCAGTGCCCTGGTCGCTGGTATTTGTAGCGGCCTCCGGGTTCATGGACAATTGGCTCGAAGTACGCAAGATAGGTGCGCGCAAGAACTGAAGTTACTGATTTGGCTAAACAATGTCGGGCCCGCAGCCCGCAACTGACTGGATGAGATCATGGAAATCATATTGCTGGACAAAGTAGAGAACCTGGGCAAGATCGGCGACACCGTTAAGGTGAAGCCCGGTTATGCGAGAAACTTCCTTTTGCCGCAGGGCAAAGCGGCGATTGCAAACGCTGAAAATCTGAAAATGCTTGAAGCGAAGCGGGCCGAGCTTGAGCGCGAAGCTGCAGGTGAACTCGCTGCCGCAACGTCGCGGAGCGCGGCGCTGGAGGACTTGCGTCTGGAGATCAAGGCGCGCGCCGGAACCGAGGGTAAACTCTTCGGTTCAGTGGGTCCGGTGGATATTGCCGAGGCGGCCGCAGCCCGGGGTATAGAAATCGAACGCAGTGAGATACGCATGGCAGACGGGCCGATCCGGGTCGCCGGTGAGCATGAGGTGCAGATTCACCTCCATAGTGACCTGACTGTGACTGTCACCGTGGTCGTGGAAGATGAGTCTGACGCCGACGCCTCCGGAGAGTGAATAAGGTAGATTGGCGACGCTTCCGTCCTGGACGGGAGGCGGGCATGCCTGTGCTATCGTTAGTTTCTCCGCTTGACTGTAACCGTTCCGGGCAATGGCGACAGTGAAATCAACCCAGTGTTTGACGAGACCACCGAGGCGCTGCGGATGCCGCCGCATTCGCTGGAGGCGGAGCAGTCGGTGCTGGGTGGGCTGATGCTCGACAGCAGCGCCTGGGACAAGGTCGCTGACATGCTGACCGACATCGATTTCTATCGCCGGGATCATGGCCTGATTTTTGAAGCGATCTCCGATCTCGCGGAACGAGGTCGGCCTTGCGACGCCGTCACGCTTTCCGAGCATCTGGAGAAAACCGGCAAGCTGGCGGATGCGGGTGGCATGACCTATCTGGCGGGCCTCGCGAAAGACACGCCGGCTCCGCAAATATTCGCGCTTACGCCGAAATAGTTCGTGAGCGCGCAATGCTGCGCGACCTGATACGCGTCGGCAATGAAATCGCCGGCAGTGCCTACGTCACTGATGGGCGTGATGCGACTGAACTTGGTTGACGATGCGGAACGTCGCGTTTTCGAAATTGCTGAAAGAGATAAGCGCAATAGCGCAGGGCTTTGTATCGCTCTGAAACAGGTGCTGCCGGACACCATCGATCGGCTGGACATGCTGTTCAATTCGGACAGCGAAATTACCGGCGTATCCAGCGGCTTCGCTCAGTTCGACAAGATGACGGCCGGCTTGCAGCGAGGCGATCTGATTATCGTTGCCGGTCGCCCGTCCATGGGCAAGACCAGTTTTGCTCTGAACATTGCCGAGCACGCGGCAATTAAGGGCAAGGTCCCCACCGCCGTGTTCAGCATGGAGATGTCAGCCGAGCAGCTCACGTTTCCGCATGATCTCGTCGCTGGGCAGCATCAATCAGAGCAAACTGCGCACCGGCAATTTTCCGGATGAAGACTGGGCGCGCATTAATTCTGCGGTGGCCCTGATGTCAGAAGCGCCGCATTTTTATTGACGAAACGCCGGCACTGAACCTGCACCGAAATCCGGGCGCGTGCTCGCCGTCTTAAACGCGAGCATGGCCTTGGTCTGGTGGTCGTAGATTATCTGCAGCTCATGCAGGGCTCGCGGCAGATCCAGCGAAAATCGGGCAACGGAGATTTCCGAAATATCACGTTCGCTGAAGGCGCTGGCCAAGGAGCTGAGCGTGCCGGTGATAGCGCTGTCTCAGCTGAACCGGGCAGTTGAATCGCGTCCGAGCAAGAAGCCGGTAATGTCTGACCTGCGCGAATCAGGCGCCATCGAACAGGACGCCGACGTGATTGCGTTCATTTACCGCGAAGAAGTCTATGATCCCGAAACGCCACGCAAGGGCATCGCCGATATCATCATTGCCAAGCAGAGAAACGGCCCGATCGGTGATCTGCCGCTGACGTTCCTTGGCGAATACACGCGCTTTCGAAAATTTTATTGCGCAGTCCTACGGTGACGAGACACTTCTGATGAGCGCGATTTCCGCGGGTCATCATCGACCTCGAGGCCTTGGCCCACAATCTCGCAGGTCATCCAGAACACGGCGGCCGGGTGCAGAGTCATGGCGGTCATCAAGGCCAATGCTTATGGTCACGGCATGATCGCAGTTGCTCGTGCCTTGCAGACAGTGCTGACGCGCTCGCCGTCGCCGAATCGGCTGAGGCTGCGGCACTGCGCGAGGCAGGAGTCAGAAACGACATCGTGCTGCTCGAAGGCGTCTTTTCTGCGCGATGAACTGGCGCTGGCTGCGCACCTCGATCTCACGCTGGTGGTGCACACCGAGCACCAACTGCGCATGCTCGAGACCTACCCGGCGACAGCGACGTTTTCGATGCTGGCTAAAGATTGATACCGGGATGCACCGCCTGGGTTTTGCTGCATGCGCATGCGCCGATGCCATGGCCCGAATTATGCAGGTTGCAAGCGGTCGTGGGCCGTGAACGCCCCGGCCTGATGACGCACCTCGCCAGCTCGGAAGTTGACGGAGATGCCGCGACCGCCAGGCAGTTGCAGGACGTTTGCGGCGCTGTCCGACGGACTGGCCGGGCGAAGTCAGTATCGCCAATTCCGCCGCCGTTTCTGCTGCGCCCGGAGTACGCCGGACGGCTGGGTCCGACCCGGGCTCGCGCTTTACGGTGTCTCGCCCGTGCCCGGGCGTACCGGTGCAGAGTTCGGACTGCGGCCTGCAATGAATTTCGTAACTCGCCTGATCAGCATCAAGACGGTGCCGGCCGGGGCTCGCGTTGGCTACAACGGTGTGTGGACGGCCAGCCTGAGACACGCGTATCGGTATTGCTGCCGTTGGCTACGGTGATGGCTATCTGCGGAGCCTCAGCAAACGGCACGCCGGTGTTGGTTGACGGGCAGAGCAGGCGCAACTGGTCGGGCGGGTCTCAATGGACATGATTGCCCTCGACCTGGGGCCGGTAAGGGCGCAGGAGGGTAGCGAAGTCGTCCTCTGTGGGGGCAGAGCTGCCGGTAGAGGAAGTCGCCGGGGCCTGCAGGACAATACCCTATGAGTTGCTGTGCAACGTGAGGCGCGTGTGCAAACCGACTAGTGCCCGACGCCGCCGTAATGGCTGAGCGGTTCAGGGCCTGATCGCGCCTGAATCGCACTAGAAGTGGCCGGTAGGAAGCGAGTTTCCGGGTCTCGCCGATGCGCCTCAAATCAGGAAGAAGGTCATCTTGACGCCAGCGAGCTCGATGACGTCGTTGTCGTGCAGGCGGCGTGCCTGCGGGCCCGATCGGTGAACCGTTGACGTCCGGGATAATTGCCGTCCTTGCCGCTATCGACGCTGACCACAAAGAAGCCTTCAGCGCGGCGTGTGATGGCGGCGACCTGAACGCCGGGTCGGCCAAGCGTCGTCAGTGCCTTGGTCAGTTCCAGTTCCTTGCCGGCAAACTTACCGCTGATCACCTGCAGCTTCGCGCGTGGCAGTCCGCCTGATGCGTGCAGGCAACAGGTGCTGGCCGGCTGGCCGGCGCTGGCGCAGCCGCGGCACTTGCGCGGCTGCCGGTGCTGCGGCAGCAATCGCAGGCTGGGCAGCGTCGGGGTGCGGTATCGAAATTTCTTCGTCGGGCAGAGTGGCCGAAGCGGCTTCCTTGGCTTTCTCAAAGGCCTCGCTGACCTGGTCTTCACTGTGTTCGCTGGCGGATGCCGGGCCGCAGAACCATGGTTTTTTCAAATTCGTCAGCGGTCAGATTCGCCGGTGTCCTGATCGACAAAACGCAGCTGGTGATGGCCAATCGTGATCACGTCGCCATGTTGCAGGGCATGCTTCTTGATCAGCTTGCCATTGACGTAGGTGCCGTTGGTGCTGTTCAGGTCTTCGAGAAACGAGTCATCGAGGATATTGATGACCAGCGCATGGTGGCCGCTGACGGCGCCATTATCGATACGCACGTCGTTGTCCGGTAATCGACCGATCGTGTACCGTTCCTTGGTCATGTTGTACTCGGCGAGTACCTGACCATCGAGACTGAGCATCAACCTAGCCATGGCGTTCCAATCTGATGAGTCTAGCCGAATAAACCCGATGACCTTCTCGAAGAAGGTCTTCGGGGCGGCAAATGGTTTGACTGACCCTGGCCAGCAGGACTGAGATATTGTCGCGGCCACCGTTATCGTTGGCGAGCTTCACCAGCTGTTGACCAACGATGTCAAGATTAGCATTAAAAGTGCTGATAGTTAAGTGAATATCGTCATCTTCCATCATGTCGGTCAGGCCGTCAGAGCACAGCACGAAGACGTCGCCCGACCTCCACCTCATACTCGTGCATCTCGACCTCCACCGCGGCTTCGACGCCCAGGGCCCGGGTCACGTAGTTCTTGTTCATGGAGCGCTGAGCTTCTTCCTCGGAGTAGAAGCCGCGCGAAACCAGTTCCTGCAGCAGCGAATGGTCCAGCGTGACCTGCTCGAGAGCTCTTCGTTGCGCAGCCGGTACACGCGTGAGTCGCCGACATGGGCCACGGACACCTTGTTGTCGTAAAACAGCGCCGCCACGACGGTCGTGCCCATGCCCTCGCAGTCGGTGCGGCTTTGCGAAGTCTGGTAAATGACCTTGTTGGCCCGGGCGACCGCATCGCGCAGCACGATGCTCTGCCGCATCAGTCCGGATTCCTTGTCGATTTCATTGCGTTTTTCATGGGCTAAGTCGCGCGCTTTACCATTTCGCGAATGGTCCGACGGCCATTTCGCTGGCAACTTCCCCGGCGTTGTAACCACCCATGCCGTCGGCGACCACAACCAAACCCAGTATCGAGGTCGGACCCAACCGCATCCTCGTTGTGCTCGCGCACCTTTCCAGGATCAGTCAGTTGCGACCAAATTCTATTTTTCCGCGCAGGCTCATGGAGCTATATCCCCGGCCTTAGGCCAGGGCCGCCGCACAGCGTCGCAGTTCGTTTGCCATTTCTTCACCGCGTCTGGTAGCGGTGGTCCGCGTCTTTGGTCAAGAGCCTTGCTTAATGACATCGTTAAGGCATGCAGGCAGATCCGGTCGCACGCGTATCCAGCGGGGTCGGGCGCTTCGTTGGCGATCTTGTACATCAGCGTACCCATCGAATCTGCCTGAAAAGGCAGCTGACCGGTCAGCAGTTGATAAAGCGTAACCCCCAGGCTGAACAGGTCTGAGCGGCCCATCCACGGGCTTGGCCGCCCAGCTGCTCCGGTGACATGTACGATGGTGTTCCCAGCACGATACCGGTCTTGGTCTTGCTTGAATCGGTAATTCGGGCAATACCAAAGTCCGTGACCTTGATGGTACCGCTTTCCGGATCATACATGATATTGGCCGGTTTGATGTCCCGTGTACCACGTTTTGCTTGTGGGCGTAATGCAGGGCATCGGCGGTGCGTGCAATGATATCAAGGACGGTGGCCGGCGGCAGCAGATTGTCCGGCTTGGTGTTGCGATTGAGGTGATCGCCCTTGAGGAACTCCATGGCGATATAGGCCAGGTCGTGCTCCTCGCCGGCGTCGAAAATGGTGACGATATTTGGATGATTGAGCCGGCCGGCCGTTTCCGCTTCGCGGAAAAAGCGTTCCTTGGCATCGGCCAGATCTTCCTCGTCGAACTCGTCTGACAGAGGGATCGTCTTGATGGCCACCACGCGATTGATCTTGGGGTCGCGACCCAGGTAGACGACGCCCATTGCGCCCTTGCCGATTTCCTTTTCGACTGCGTAGCGGCCCAGCATCGGCTTCTGGACGAGCCGTCCTCGCTGACCAGGTTGGGCAACGCCAGCCAGGCTGCCGCGGCCGAGGACCAGAGTTTCCTCGAGATTCTGTGAGCGCTTGACGCGCTGCCGCAGGTCCTTGTAGTCGATATTGAATTCGGCCATATGGCTGTAAACGGCGCCTGCCTTGTTGAACTGGCGCTTGCGCTCGTAATCCAGCGCGAGGTTGTAAAGCAGTTCCATGAGCGGATTCGTCCATGGGGCAGCGCCGAAACTTCTCGAAGGCCATGTCGAGCTGGCCCTGGCCCTGGAATGCCAGGCCGAGCATCTTGTTGCTTTCCACCGAATCCAGGTCTGAGCGTTGCTTCTGCTGTTCGGTCAGCCGGAATCCCTTCAAGGTCATGACCAGGTGTCCGAGCGCAAGAAACAAGGCGGGCAGCATCAGTGGTACCCACTGACCCTGGTTCAGAAGCAGTCCAAGCTCAGCCACCACCAGGATAGCCAGCGTCAGGCCGCTGATCATCGCGCCGACGCCGCGCTGAGGCCGGGGCAGCAGGAACGCCAGGTACAGGAATACGATCCAGATGGCTGTCAGTCTGCACAATCCAGGCCCAGCCCGGCCGTGTGTAGAAGTCCTCCTGGAGAATGCCCGATACGATATGCGCCAGAACCTCAACCGGCGGCAGTGCTGGCGCTGACCGGCGTTGGCATCGAGTCGCCAATGCCGGCGGCGCTGGCGCCGATCAACACAATCTTGTTGCGGTACTTGTCGACCGGTACCTGGCCCGTATACACGTCGAAGAACGAATCCACCGGGAACGCGCTGGTGCCCGCCGGCGAGGCGTAAAATGCGTTGTACATTCGCAGGTCAGGTGTCGTGCGGATGGTCAGATTTCCGAGCTCGACTCTTCTCGCCCAGGGTGATACGGATGTCCTCCGTCGACAAGATTCAGACTCTCTGCCGAGATCTGCAGGGCGAGCGAAGGAAAATACTGGCCGTAATAGTCCACTACCAGCGGCATGGAGCGCACCCCACCGTCGCTGTCGAGATCGAAATTGAGGTGACCGAGGCCTGCTGCGGCCAGGCCCAGTTGCGGGATAGGTGCTGTGAGGCGCTGCGCCGGGACTGCGGCACTTCCCCGTCTGGCCTGGTGCCGCCTGGTGATTGCCCAGCGGCTGACATAGTCCGGCAGTGTCGCATCGGGTCGCCCCAGAGGCGTGCCCAGTTCAAATATCATTGGCAGAATACATTTCCGGCACTGGCGATGCTGTCGGCCAGCCGGGTATCGGCATTCAAGTTCCTGTTCGGCAGTGGCAAGTTTCTGGTCCAGAGTCCGGGCGTCGCCGGCGAGCGTCGGCCGGTAGGGTGGCGTTGGCATTTCCGAGAGCGGAGCTCGCCAGGAAGTCACGGGCATCGCGAATATAATTCAGGCCCTCGTCACGCTGCGGCTCGAAGAAGAACACAGTGCTGGCCACCACCTTGGCGCCACCTTCTGTCGAGCCGGGCGATAAAGTCGGCATGGATGCTGCGCGACCACGGCCAGCGGCCGAACATCGGTGCCATGTTCTCAATGCTCTTGTCGTCGATGGCAATGACGGCTATCCGTTCGCTCGGCAGGTCACTGGACAGGCGCACGCCGAGGTCGTAGACACCGGTCTCGAATGAAGCGAAGAAGTCGCTCGCCACGGTGAACGCCAGCAACGATGAACACCGCGCTGAAGGCCAGTGCTACGAACCAGTCGGTGCCCCAGATTTTCTTTTTTGCTGCCGACATTACATAAGATCTGGCCAAAATCAGCCGGGAGTATATCCACAGCCCTTAGCTATTTCAGCTACTTACTTCTCATTTTGAAGTTTTTTCCTGACTATCGCGGACAGCGATCCAGGTGCTAACATCCTCGATCCACGAATCGGAAGGCACGGCGATGGCAAGAGCAAAAACGGTATATGGCTGCGAGAGCTGCGGGGCCCAGACCCCGAAGTGGCAGGGTCAGTGCCCGGAATGCGGCGCCTGGAATACGCTGGTCGAGCAGCCGGCCAGCCAGACGTCAGCGCGTCAAGCGCGGTCAGCCGGGGCTGGGATCGAACGACTGGCCGATGCGGGGGACAGTGGAGAAATCCGCACCAGCACCGGGCATCGGTGAACTTGATCGGGTACTCGGCGGCGGCCTGGTGGCGGGATCGGTAACGTTGCTTGGCGGCGATCCCGGGATCGGCAAGTCCACGCTGTTGCTCCAGGCCAGCGCGGCGATGAACGACAGCTTCGATGTACTTTACGTGACGGGTGAAGAATCGCTTCGCCAGGTCGGGTTGCGGGCGGCCAGGCTCGGCCTGGCGGCTGATAACCTCAGTCTCCTGCCCGAGACCTGTGTAGAGCGGCTGATTGCCACTGCTTCGCGGGCGCGACCTGGCGCCATCGTCGTCGACTCAATCCAGACCATTTACTCGGAGGCGCTGCAGTCGGCACCGGGATCCGTCGCCCAGTTGCGCGAGTGCGCGGCGCAGCTGGTGCGCTTTGCCAAACAAAAAGGCTGCTCGGTGTTTCTCGTCGGGCATGTGACCAAGGAAGGTGTGATTGCCGGGCCGCGGGTGCTCGAGCATATGGTGGACACCGTGCTCTATTTCGAAAGCGATGCGGGCAGCCGGTTCCGGGTCATCCGTGCGGTCAAGAACCGGTTTGGTGCTGCGAATGAGATTGGCGTCTTCGCCATGACCGAGCAGGGCCTGAAGGAAGTGACCAATCCGTCGGCCATATTCTTGTCGCGGCATGACCAGCCCGTGGCCGGCAGCGTGGTGATGGTCACCCGGGAAGGCAGCCGGCCGCTGCTTGTGGAGGTGCAGGCGTTGGTGGACGACAGCATGGGCCAGAATTCCCGGCGGGTCACCGTGGGGCTGGAGCAGAATCGGCTTGCGCTGCTGCTAGCGGTGCTGCACCGACATGGCGGTGTTTCACTGGCAGGGCAGGATGTCTTCGTGAATATTGTTGGGGGCATTCGCGTCGCCGAGACCGCGGCCGATCTGCCGGCCTTGCTGGCGGCGCTTTCCAGTTATCAGGGATCAGCCTATTGATCCACGGGCTGTCATGTTCGGAGAGGTGGGGCTGGCCGGCGAAATCCGACCGGTGCCCTTCGGAGAAGAGCGCCTGATCGCAGGCGGCCAAACACGGATTCACGCGTGCCCTGGTGCCAAAGGCCAACGTGCCGCGCAGGAAACTCGCTGGCATGGAAGTGGAGGGGCTTGGCAGGGTTTCGGAGGCGCTTCAGGCCGCGCTTGAGATCTGAGCGAGGCCTCAGAGAACCGTTGTCCGGCGCTTCAGCCGGACGCACGCGAACCGTTCTTACCGTGTTGCCACTGATCTTAATGATCTCCATCGACAGGCCGGCGATTTTCAGGCCCGTGCCGGGTTCCGGAATGGTCTCCAGAAATTCGACGATCAGCCCGTTCAGGGTCTTGGCTCCGGTGATTGGCAGCTTCCATTTCATCAGTCGGTTAAGCGTACGGACATTCATGTTCCCGTGAACAACGTAGCTGCCGTCGGTGTCCTGGAATACATCGCGATGGCTGGCATTAGGATCGCTGGTGAATTCGCCGACAATTTCCTCCAGAATGTCTTCCAGCGTCACCAGTCCCTGGATGTCGCCATATTCGTCAACGACCAGACCGACCCGCCGCTTTACGCCCTGGAAATTCAGCAGCTGCTTGTTGAGTGGCGTCGACTCCGGAACGAAGTAGGCATCTCGGGCCAGCGACGGCAGGATCTCACCGCTTAGTCTGCCTTCTGACATCGCCCGCACCACCTGGCGCATGTGCAATATGCCGACGACGTTGTCCAGTTCGCCGCGATAAATGGGCACCCGGGTGTGTTGGCTGTTCCGGATCTGCTCGAGGATCGTGTCCCAGTCGTCATCGAGGTCAATGGCGGAAATGTCCTGCCGTGGGACCATGATGTCGTCAACCGTTACATGTTCGAGATCCAGAATGCTGAGCAGCATTTTCTGGTGACGCTTCGGAATCATGGCGCCGGCCTCGGCCACCACGATGCGCAGTTCCGCGCTGCTCAGGCTGTCACCGGCCATCTCGCTGGCGCGCACGCCGAAAAGCAGGAGAACCCCGTTGGCGACGGCGTTGATCAGCCACACGAACGGGTAGGTGATCTTCAGCAGTGGGTAGTAGACAAAGGCGGCAGGTAAGGCGACCTCGCGCGGATGCAGAGCCGCCAGCGTTTTGGGCGCCAGCTCCGCAAGAATCAGTACGACCAGCGTAAAGACCCCGACGGAAATCGCGAGTGCATAGGTGCCGCCGATGCGCAGTGCGATCACGGTCGCGAGTGAGGAGGCGGTAAAATTGACCAGGTTATTGCCGAGCAAAATCAGGCCGATCAGCCTGTCGGGACGGCGCAGCAGCGCCTCAGCTAACCGCGCACCCCGATTACCGCTGCGGGCGAGATGCCGCAGCCGGTAACGATTGATGCTCATCAGCGCCGTTTCGGAGCCCGAGAAAAACGCCGACAGGCCGATCAGCGCTGCCATGACGCCAAACAAATAGCTCAGTGGCACCTCGCTCAAAGGTGTGCCAGCCCGAGGCCCTGCCGGTGTGCGAGGAAAGTGCTCATTGGCCTCCCCATGGCCTGCCCAGAATGAATTCGAGCACGATGCGGCTGCCAAAGTAGGCAAGCAGCAGTGCCGCAAAGCCGCCCAGAGTCCAGGCCGCTGCCGTTTTGCCGCGCCAGCCAAATCGCCAGCGCCCGAGCAGCAGAGTGCCGAAAATGAGCCAGCCCAGCATGGACAACACGGTCTTGTGCACCAGATGCTGGGCGAACAGATCCTCGACAAAGATCAGCCCGCTGAAAATGGCGAGGCTCAGCAGAAAAAACCCGAGTCCGATACAGACGAACAGGCTCTGCTCAAGGACTTCAAGAGGTGGCATCAGGCTTGCCAGCCAGCCGGGATGACGGCTTTTGATCGCGCGTTCCTGTACAACCATGAACAACGCGAGGATAGCCGCGATATTCATCAGGGCATATGCGAGCACCGACAGAACGACGTGGCTGCCGATTTGCCAGCTGGCCGGCGAGGACGCGGCGCTGGCAGATGCAGCGCCGATGAACGGGACCGAGATGGCGGCGACCGGCAGGCATAGAGCGCTGAAACCGCGCATGCGGCGCCAGCCGGCGGCGACCAGCGCGAACAGACCAATCTGCCAGCCGACGAGGTTGACCAGGTTGCCAATGTTGAGAACGATGCCGGTGCCGCTGCAACAGGGCCAGAGCCAGGCTGACCGAGTGCGCGCCAAAGGCGAGCGCAGCCGGCCAGCAAAGCCAGTCTGAGAGCCAACTTGTCAGCGCCTGGTTCGGCGCGAGAGTGGGCGAAAATCAATACTCCGGCTGCCAGGACGTACAGCAGGAGAATTGTGAGTTTGATCACAGAAAACAATATGTTACTTCGACAGAATGACTTTCGTAAGAAATCATCGCACATGGCGATGCCGTTGAGAAGTTATGCAAACATAACCAGGCAAGTCTTTGATGCGAAAAATCCCGGGAAGGCCCGGCGGTCACCGACGTGTCGGAGTAGCCCGTCCAATGAAAGTAGAAGTGCTAGGTTGCAGTGGTGGCATCGGCGGCGGGTTGCGCACCACCTCCATACTCGTCGACAACCGGATCCTGATCGATGTCGGCACCGGGATCGGCGTGCTCAGCATCGACCAGTTGCGAAATATCCACCATGTATTCCTGACTCATTCTCACCTGGATCATACGGCCGGCTTGCCGTTGTTTGCCGACACCGTATTCGATTCGTTGGTGGGAGATCCCCTGCAGATTTACGCTCGCGTCGAAACCATCGAGGCGCTGAAGACGCCACATGTTTAACGACATCATGTGGCCAAACTTTGCTCTGCTACCTGATGCGGAAACGCCGGTATTGAGTACAACGAAATCGCCCGGGTGACATGGTTTCGTTTGACAACGTCGCGTTGCGTGCAGTTGAAGTGCACCATTCGGTTCCGTCCGTTGGTTATTGCATTGAGGCAAACGGCCAGGTGCTGGCATTCAGTGGGGATACCAAGACAAACAAGACTCTGTGGCCAGTTCTCAATAGTTACGAAAAGCCTTAAGGCCCTGGTGATCGAAGTATCCTTTCCCGAATGATCAGGCTGAACTGGCCGAACATTCCGGTCACTACTGTCCGCAGACACTGGCGAAGGACCTGGAAAACCTCGAACACAAACCGGAAATCTGGGTCACCGCCATGAAGCCCGGTACCGAGAGCACAATTTTCGACGAAGTTGAAGGCTGCCATACCGGACCAGAAAATCCATCGGCTCACGGCCGGCGACACCTTCGAGTTATAATTCCGCCTGGCCACGCTTGGTCATCACCCGAAGCTTTTTCGCATGCAGCCCGGTCCTGGCCGGGTTGTCTCGTTATGTGTCTGCAAGATGTGAGCGCCATGTTTGGGAGTCTCAGAGACCGCCTGGGTGAGGCTTTGCAGTCGTACGCGGCAAAGGTCGGCTGAGCGAAGAGAATATCAAAGACGCAGTGCGCCAGGTGCGTATGGCGTTGCTCGAGGCCGACGTTGCCTTGCCGGTCGTCAAAGACTTTCTGGCGGCGGTCCGGGAAAAGGCGCTCGGCGAAACGGTATCGCGCAGCCTGACTCCCGATCAGGCCTTCATCAAGATCGTAAACGACGAGCTGGTAGCGGTCATGGGCGCGACCAGCGAGGCGCTGGATCTGCGCGCACAGCCGCCAGCGGTTGTGCTGCTGGCCGGACTGCAGGGTGCCGGCAAAACCACCACGGCGGCGAAGCTTGCCCGGCGCCTGATCGAACGTCGAAAAGAAAACGTGATGCTCGCCAGCGCAGACATCTATCGACCGGCCGCAATCGTGCAGTTCAGCGGCTGGCCGCACAGGTTGAGGCGCGAATTCTTCGATGCAGGCGAACTGCAGGAACCGCGGCTATTGCGGAGGCAGCGGTTGCCGCGCCGGGTTGCGCAGTGTGATGTGCTGATCCTCGATACCGCCGGCCGCCTGCATGTGGACGCCAAGATGATGGACGAGATCGCGATATCTGCACGCGGCGGTTTCCCCGGTCGAGACGCTGTTTGTTGTGGACAGCATGACCGGTCAGGATGCGGTCCGCGCTGCCGAGGCGTTCGGCAAGGCGCTGCCTTTAACCGGCGTTATTCTGACAAAGACCGACGGCGACGCGCGCGGTGGTGCGGCCCTGTCGGTTCGTCATGTCACTGGTGCGCCGATCAAGTTCCTGGGCACCGGTGAAAAAACTGATGGGCTGGAGGCGTTTCACCCGGAGCGCGTGGCGTCGCGAATACTTGGCATGGGCGATGTGGTCAGCCTGGTCGAAGAGGTCGAGCAGAAGGTCGACCAGGACAAGGCCAAGCGGCTCGCGCGAAAGATCAGCAAGGGCAAGGACTTCGATTTCGGTGACCTGCGAGATCAGTACCAGCAAATGCTGGACATGGGCGGGCTCGGCGGCTTGTTGGAGAAACTTCCGGGCGGGATGGCTGGAAAAGCCGCCGCGATCCCCGACGACAGCCAGCTTCGCCACCAGATCGCGCTGATCGATTCCATGACGCCGCGCGAGAGGCGATTTCCGCGGATTATCGATGGCTCTCGCAAGCGCCGGATAGCGACTGGGGGCCGGTCGGCAGGTGCAGGAGCTCAACCGCCTGCTCAAGCAACACCGCCAGATGCAGAAAATGATGAAAAAAATGAAAGGTGGTGGAATGGCCCGGATGATGAGATCGCTGCAGGGCAGGCGTTCCGGCCGCCCGCCGGGCTAGCTAGCTACGTCGCATAAAATCTTCACATTCCGGCAAAAATCAGTAAAATAGCTCGATTAACCTCCCGGCGGCAAGTTGCCGCCGGGGCCCGCATTTTGAAATGAGGATTCTGAGGTAATGGTAACCATTCGCCTGTCACGTGGTGGCGCCAAAAAGCGCCCATTTTATCACCTGGTTGTCACCGACAGCCGCAACCGGCGCGACGGCCGTTATCTCGAGCGCCTGGGGTTTTTCAATCCCATGTCGCGAAGGGCGAGGAAGGTCTGCGGATCGATCTGGAGCGCGTTGATCACTGGGTTGAAGAAGGTGCCAAGCCGTCTGACCGCGTCGCCTACCTGCTGAAGACATATCGCAAGCAACAGGCCGCCTGACTTCGCGACGCCGGGAGACGTCGGCCAGGGCGTCAGCGATGTCGGGACCCGGACAGGCCCCTGACGGTGGGCGAAATCGCAGGCGTTTACGGTGTCCGCGGCTGGTCGCGCATTCGCTCGTACACCGAACCTCCCGAGAACATTTTCGACTATCGGCCATGGCTCGTGGAAAGCAACGGGTCCTGGTCAGAGCACACGGTCTCAGAGGGTCGTCCGCACGGTAAGGGTCTGATAGCCAGGTTGCCGGGGATTGACGACCGCGATAGCGCCGCTGCAATGGTCGGCTGCAAGCTTGCTGTTTATCGCAGGCAACTGCCGCCGGGTGGGGATGATGAGTTTTACTGGGCTGATCTCGAGGGTCTCGAGGTCATGACGCTGGGTGGGCTGGTGCTGGGCACGGTCGATCACCTGATTGAAACAGGTGCCAACGACGTGCTGGTGGTCAGGGGTGAAAGGGAACGTCTGATCCCATTCCTGCGCGATCAGGTCGTAGTCGAGATTGATTTGAAGGCGGGTACGCATGATCGTCGACTGGGACGCGGATTTCTGAGGAACGGGCGCTTGCAGATTGGAATTGTCACCCTGTTTCCGGAGGTCGCGGCTGAATTGAGCGGCCTCGGCGTTACCGGGCGGGCGCTGGCAACAGGACGGCGGCGCCGGACTGGGAGAATCCGCGCGACCATGCCGTGACGCCACCGGACGGTCGACGATCGACCCTACGGCGGTGGGCCGGGCATGGTGATGCAGGTTGAGCCGATGAGCGCGGCGATCCGGGCGTTGCGCGGGCGGCTGCCGCCAGGATCGCGTACGGTGCTGTTGAGGCCGCAGGGGCGGCCATTTTCGATCAGGCGCGGGCCCAGGCGTTTGCGCAGCTGCCGGGCTGATACTGGTCTGCGGCCGCTACGAGGGCGTCGATGAGCGATTGCTGGCGCTGGAGATTGACGAAGAAATCTCGGTCGGAGACTTCGTGGTCAGTGGCGGCGAGCTGCCGGCGCTGATGGTGATGGACGCTGTGGCGCGGCTGTTGCCCGGGGTGCTTGGAGACGAGCGGTCGGCCGAACAGGATTCCTTTGTTGAAGGCCTGCTCGATTGCCCGCACTATACGCGTCCGGAGGACCTCGACGGGCTGCGGGTGCCGCAGGTGCTGCTGAGCGGCGACCACGAGCAGATCCGGCGCTGGCGTCTGAAACAGGCGCTGGGGCGGACCTGGGAGCGGCGCCCGGATCTGCTGCAAGGCAGGGCGCTGAGCGCGAGAGGAGCAGGGCTTGCTGGATGAATTCATTGCCGAGGCTGAGCAAGCAGGCCGGTAAAGAGCTGATAAGAGATCTGAATATTAGATTTTTTGGGACAAGGTCATGAGAAAGATTATCGAACAATTGGAAAAAGAACAGATGGATCGTGAAATCCCCGATTTTTCTCCGGGCGACACCGTGGTCGTGCAGGTCAAGGTTAAGGAAGGCAATCGCGAGCGTCTGCAGGCGTACGAAGGCGTGGTGATCGCCAAGCGCAACCGCGGCCTGAACTCCGCATTCACCGTGCGCAAGATTTCTCACGGTGAGGGCGTTGAGCGCGTGTTCCAGACCTACAGCCCGGCGATTGCGTCGATTGCGGTGAAACGCCGTGGCGATGTGCGTCGCGCCAAGCTCTATTACCTGCGTGAGCGCACCGGCAAGGCGGCGCGAATCAAGGAAAAAATCTGAAGCTTGCAGGTTTTGTCGGTAGTCGATGTGATGCGGGCGAGCCCCCGACCGGGCGGCTCCGCCGTTTGCTTGGCTGTGACAAAATATTGCCTTTAACCGGGGAACCTGCGGGCCCGGCGTTTCCAAGCCACACATCTGTAGCCTTCAGACAATCCGGATATCCGGCAGGGAATCTCACTTGACTAGGACCGCTCAATACTTTGGCCGCATGCTGCTGGTCGCTGTGCTATTGGGGCTTACCGGGTGCAGCGCGCTGGCATCGAAGGCCGCCGGACGCCTGGCCGGCGACCTGAGCAGCGCGATTCTCAATCAGGACGACCCGGAAACCGTGCGGGACGGCGCGCCTGCCTACCTGCTGCTGATTGACAGTTTTGCGCAGGGCGAGTCGGCGAGCGGCGCGATGCTCGAATCGGCTGCCGAACTTGTACTCCGCCTACGCCGCGGTATTTGTGGACGACCCGGCACGCGCCAAGCGTCTGAGTAGTCGGGCGCGCAATTACGGCGAGCGCGCGCTTTGCCAGCGACGCGTGCCTGTGGTGGAAAAATCCGTTCCGGCTGTGATTGGGGGCGACTGGAGTTTGAGGTGCTGGTGTCCGAACTCGAGAATATCAAGCCGAAGATGTCCCTGCCTTGTATGCGTTTACGGTGAGCTGGCTGGTCTGGATTCGCGCGCACAGCGACGACTGGACCGCGCTGGCCGACCTGCCGAAGGTCGACGCCGCGCTGGGCAGCCTGCAGGCGCTGGACGGCGACTACCAGGCGGGCAACGTGCAGCTTTACCTTGGCATCCTGCATACGCTGAGGCCGCCTGCCCTGGGCGGTAACCCGGAAGCAGGCCGCAGACATTTTGAGCAGGCACTGGCGCTGAGCGGTGGTCATGATCTGAGCGCCAAGGTGGAATTTGCGCGCAGCTATGCACGGATGGTCTACGATCGCGACCTTCACGACCAGCTGCTGAAGGAGGTTCTGGAAGCGGACCCGCGACAGGACGGGTACACGCTTCTGAACGTTCTCGCGCAGCGAGAAGCAGAGAGTCTGCTTGCCGGCGCGGATGACTATTTTTGATTTTCGGAGCTTGCAAATGGACAAAGTGCTGAGACGAAACAGAGGCTTCGGGGTGCTGTTGCTGGCGTTCTCGCTGGCGGGGCTTGCGCTGGCGGCAGACGCGGCGACGCTGAAGCTGGCAACCGTCGCGCCCGAGGGTTCGCAGTGGATGAACGTCCATGCGCGCGGCGGCCGCAGAAATCAAGGAACGCACCGACGGTCGCGTCATCATCAAGCTCTACGGTGGTGGCGTGATGGGCGCAGAGAAGTCGATGCTGCGCAAAATGCGTATCGGCCAGTTGCAGGGCGGTGCGTTTGTGGCGAGCGGTCTTGCGCCTGTATATCCGGCGATCAACATTTACAGTCTGCCGCTGGTGTTCAGGTCGCTGGAAGAGATCGACTACGTGCGCGCGAAAATGGACGACAGACTGATCCAGGGTATGGAGGAGCAGGGACTGATCAGCTTCGGATTTGCCGGTGGTGGCTTTGCCAATATCCTTTCCAACTTCCCCGTGCGGTCGCTCGATGATCTGAAGGGTCAGAAAGTCTGGGTGCCTGAAGGCGACACGATCGGCTACGAGGCGATGCAGGCATTCGGTTTGTCTCCGGTTACCTTGCCCTTGACCGATGTCATGACCGGCCTGCAGACCGGCCTGATCGATATCGTTGCCACATCACCAGTGGGCGCAGTCGTGTTTCAGTGGTACACGAAGGTCAAATACGCAACCCAGTTGCCCGTCGTTTACGTGTTCGCCACGATGATCGTGGACGCGAAAGCGTTCAGGAAACTGAGTGCGGAAGACCAGGCGGTCGTGCGCGAAGTTATGGTCCGCACCTACAAGGATTTTGATGATCAGAGCAGGCCAGATAACGTGGCGCCTACAAGGCGCTGCTCGCTAATGGCATCGAGCAGGTGGTGCCGGGCGAGGCGGCGGTGGCGGATCTGTGGAAGAAGGGACGCCTGGTGGCGCAGGGCATGGCGGAACGCAAGGTGATCGATCCCGCTGCCTACGCTGAAGTGGAAAACTTGCTGCGGAATTCAGATCCAGGGTAGCTGAGAGCGGGAAGCCGGCCAGCCCTGGCCGCAGCAGCCCGGAAGATGAGTGACGCCCCGGCGCGGCCGCGCGGACCGCTCTGGCGCATTGGCCGTTGGCTCGAAGACGCAGTACTTGTGGTCCTGCTGACCAGGATGATCCTGCTGGCCGCCACGCAGATTCTGCTGCGCAACGGTTTCGGCAGCGGCCTCGTATGGGCCGACGAGCTACTGCGCATTCTGGTCCTATGGATCGGCCTTGCCGGCGCCCTGGCGGCGAGCCGCGATCGGAATCAGATAAAAATCGACGTGCTTTCGAGATTCCTGCCTGAGCGTGGGCGTCTCGTCATGCAAATAGTCACCGACGTATTTACCGCTGTAGTGTGCGCGGTCGTCGCCTGGCACGCGTTCGTGTTCGTCAGCGGCTCGCTTGAATACGACGATACATTGCTGGGCAGCTTCCGGCGTGGTGGTTTCAAGTTATCTTGCCGGCCGGTTTCTTTCTGATGGCCTGGCGCTACCTGGTGCAGGCAGTCCCGACGTAATGACTTTGCTGCGTGGTCCCGGCCAATGATGATTCTGATCAGCATCGGTCTGGTTCTGCTGGCCCTGTTCGGTGCGCCCCTGTTTGCGGTGATTGTCGCGGGCGCATTGATCAGTTTCTATCGCGCTTCGGGTGACTGGACGCTGCTGCAGATCGTTCCCATTGAAATATACCGGATCGCGGAAATGCCGATCCTGCTTGCGATTCCGCTTTTTACGTTCGCAGGATATTTGCTCAGCGAAAGTCAGGCGCCTTCCCGCCTCGTGAAACTTACTTCCGTCCTGCTCGGCTGGATGCCGGGCGGGCTTGCCATTGTGTCGCTGTTTGCCTGTGCATTTTTTACTGCTTTCACCGGCGCGTCCGGTGTGACTATCATCGCGCTCGGCGCGATCCTGTACCCGGCACTGAGCGAGGCGGGGTATCGCGAGAATTTCAACCTGGGGCTGATCACGTCCTCAGGCAGCCTCGGTCTGCTTTTTGCACCGTCTCTGCCTTTGATTCTTTACGGCATTGTTGCTGAGGTTTCGATCGATCAGCTGTTTCTCGCCGGCATTATTCCAGGGCTGCTCATGCTGGCCATGCTTTCGGGTTGGAGCCTGTGGGTCAACCGCGGGCTGCGCTCGACGACCGGTGCGTTTTCCTGGGCTCAGGCGCGTTCGGTTCTGTGGGAGTCGCGCTACGAAATTCCGCTGCCATTTGTAGTTCTCGGCGGCATCTACAGCGGCTATTTTGCGGTCTCGGAGGCGGCTGCGGTAACCGCGCTATACGTGATCATTGTTGAAGTGTTTCTGCTGCGCGAAATAAAGCTCAGGCAGGTCCCGCAAATCATGCGTAATTCCATGGTGCTGGTGGGTGGCATACTCATCATTCTGGGCGTTTCACTGGCGTCAACGACCTATATGATTGAGGCTGAAGTACCAGCCAGGCTTTTCGAGTTTGTCAGAGAACGCATAAGCAGCCCGCTTACTTTTCTCCTGTTGCTTAACGTTTTCCTGCTTGTGCTGGGCGCGTTTCTGGATATTTTCTCCGCGCTGGTGCTGGTTGTGCCACTGATCCTGCCGGTGGCGATCGGCTACGGGATTCACCCGGTACACCTCGGGATCATATTCCTCGCTAACATGCAGCTCGGGTACCTGACGCCGCCGGTGGGCCTGAATCTGTTCATCTCAAGCTATCGATTCAAACGTCCGATCATGCAGGTATATATGGCGACCTTCCCGTTCCTCCTGATACTGCTTGTTTCAGTGCTGGTCATTACTTACTTGCCGGTGCTGTCGCTCGTGTTGCTCGGCGAGAGTCAATAGGAAACGTCTGTGCGGACGGTGCCTGGGTTTTATTCGTTGGCTCGATTGCGGCTTGCGGGCACGACCCGGACCTCAGCGACCCGTAATTCTGCAGGGGCTTCGCCTGCAGGCAGCTGCGCCGGGCAGGAAGCGCTGCACAGTCTGGAGCTTTCCTGCGCAGAGGTTTATGGCGGGCCGATTGATATACTTGCGCGACTGGATGGTGACCTGCCGGTTTCGGGAAATATTCAGGGCAGAATTTAGACAAGTTATTTTTACTGGTGCTCCCGGCTCACGGGTGATGCGGAGGCCAGGGGGACTTTTGAGGAAAAGGCATGGCTCAGCGCAACATAGTTTTCAGGTTTTTTGCAGGGTTCTGGCGCTTCATTGATGAAGCGCGGCGGTTCACTGTCAATATCATCTTCCTGTTTCTTTTCGTAGTCGTCATCAGCAGTCTGCTGAGAGGCGACACGACGAGCTATCCGGACAGTTCTGCCCTGGTGATCAACATCCAGGGTGACCTGGTAGAGCAACTCGTCGGCGACCCGCTGGATCGGGCAATTGCAGAGGCGACGGGTGGCGAACAACCGCAGACTTTGCTGCGTGATGTGGTGGACGCGATTCGGGCGGCCAAAGACGACCAGCGTATTGGCCTGCTGTTGCTCGACCTTGACGGTATGCGGGGCGCGGGCCTGCCGAAGCTGCAGGCGGTGGCCAGTGCGATAGAAGAGTTCAAGGCCTCGGGCAAGAAGGTCATTGCCATCGGCAGTACGTACATGCAGAACCAGTATTTCCTGGCCGCCACAGCGGACGAGATATACATGCATCCGTTTGGCATGGTTTACATCGAAGGCTACGGGCGCTATCGCATGTTCTACAAGGATGCGATTGATAAACTGAAAATTGACTGGAACATTTTTCGTGTCGGTGAATTCAAGTCATTCGTAGAGCCTTACACCCGCACGACGATGTCGGATGAAGACCGCGAATCCAGCCTGGTCTGGCTCAATGCGCTGTGGGCCGAATGGCAGGCTGACGTCGCGGCCGCCCGCGAACTGCCGGCTGATTCCTTGAGCCTGTATGTCGAGAACATGGCTGAGAGCCTGCGTGTCGCAAATGGCGACACTGCCAAACTGGCGCTGGATGCGGGTCTGGTGGACGAATTGCTGAATCATGACGTTGTTCGGGACCGGCTGATAGAGCGCGTCGGCAAGGACAAAAAAACCCACAGCTACAACGCGGTCAATTTCAGGACTTATCTGGACGATGCCAGGACCCGGCTCGGCGCAATACAAGCCAGGCGAATCAGCAGGTCGCGGTCATCGTGGCTGTGGGCAGCATCACGACCGGCGATCAGCCGCCCGGCACCATCGGTTCGGAATCGCTGGTAAGGCAACTGATCGCAGCGCGGGAAGATCCGAAGGTCAAGGCTGTGGTGCTGCGGGTGGATTCCGGTGGTGGCAGTATGTATGCCTCCGAGGTCATTCTGCGTGAAGTGGAGCGGCTCAAGGCCAGCGGTAAGCCGGTGATCGCTTCGATGGGCAGCGTTGCGGCGTCGGGTGGCTATTACATTTCGATGGCGGCGGATGAGATTTTCGCGAGCCCGGCAACGATTACAGGGTCGGTCGGTATTCTCGCAATGTTCCCGACTTTCCAGCGCAGCCTTGCAAGCCTGGGTCTCAACGTGGATGGAGTCGGCACGACGTCGCTGGCCGGCGGCATTCGCCCGGACCGGGCGCTCGGCGAGCAGGCTCGAGAAGCACTGCAGCTGTCGATCGAGAATGGCTATCGCACGTTTGTCGCGCGGGTGGCCGAGGCGCGTAACACCACGCCCGAGGAAATCGACAAGATTGCGCGCGGTCGAGTATGGGTCGGTCGCGATGCCCTCGACTATCGGTCTTGTCGACAGGCTTGGCAGCCTCGATGACGCGATTGCCGCAGCGGCCGAAAGGGCCGGGCTCGGCGACGATTACGGCGTGCGCTACCTGGAAAAAGAACTCGGTTTTCGTGAGCGTGCCCTGCTTTCCATGCTGGGCAGTGTAAACGGACTGCGGGTTCAACGAGGTCCGGCGGCTGTTCTTCTGAGCCGACTGGACGCGCAGTTGCAAACGCTTGTGGAACTCAGCGATCCGGCTAACCGCTACGCGCTGTGCTTCTGTGAGGTTTGGTAGGCGCCGGTCCTGACCGGGCTACCAGTTCAGGATTACTTTGCCGCTGCGGCCAGAGGCCAGCACGTCGAAGGCTTTGCCGTAGTCGCTCGCGATCAGTTCGTGGGTGATTACACGGGAAACATCCAGGCCGCTTTCCAGCATCGAGGCCATCTTGTACCAGGTCTCAAACATCTGGCGACCGTAAATGCCCTTGATTTCCAGGCCTTTGAAGATTACGCTGTTCCAGTCGATGCCGAAGTCGCGGGCTGGTATGCCGAGCAGCGCCATCTTGCCGCCGTGATGCAGCGTGCGCAGCATTTCCCGGAAGGCGTCGGCGTTGCCGGACATTTCCAGGCCGACGTCGAAGCCTTCCCGCATCCCCAGTTCCTGCATCACCTGTCGAGATTGCGCTCTCTGACATTGATTGCGAGAGTGGCGCCCATTTCCCTCGCGAGACCAAGGCGGTAGTCGTTGACGTCGGTGACCACGACGTGGCGGGCGCCGACGTGGCGTGCGATCGCACAGGCCATGATGCCGATCGGCCCGGCGCCGGTGATCAGGACATCCTCGCCGACCAGGTCGAACGACAGCGCTGTGTGGGTTGCGTTGCCGAGCGGGTCGAGAATCGCGGCAATATCGTCGCCGATGGAATCCGGAAGTTTGAAAAGATTCAGTGCAGGCACACTGACGAATTCTGCAAAACAGCCGGGTCTGTTTACGCCGACGCCGGAGGTATTTCGGCACAGATGCCGGCGCCCGGCACGGCAATTTCGGCAGTAGCCGCAGGTGATGTGTCCTTCCGCAGAGACCCGGTCGCCCGGGCTGTAACCCGCAACCTCGCTGCCGATCTCAACGATCTCGCCGCAAAACTCGTGGCCGACGGCCATCGGCACCGGAATAGTCTTGCTGGCCCATTCGTCCCAGTTGTAAATATGCAGGTCGGTTCCGCAGATTGAGGTCTTCCGAACCCGGATCAGCACGTCGTTGTGACCGACTTCCGGGACAGGAATGTCCTGCATCCAGATGCCCGGCTCGGCTTTGGCTTTAACTAAAGCTTTCATGTTCATGGAACCCCGTCTAACTGATAACGCCCAGTTTGCGGCCGATCTTCGCAAATGCCGCGATTGCCTGGCTGACGTGCTCTGGCTCATGCGCAGCCGACATCTGGGTGCGGATTCTGGCCTGACCCTGCGGCACAACCGGAAAGGAAAAGCCGATCACGTAAATGCCTTCTGCGAGCAGGCCATCGGCCATCTCAGTCGCAAGGCGGGCATCCCCCAGCATGATCGGAATAATCGGATGCTCGCCGGGCACGAGCTCGAAGCCCAGCGCAGCCATCTCGCGGCGGAAATGTCGGGTATTTGCGAGCAGTTTCTCGCGCAGTTCGGTGCCCGCTTCGAGCATATCAAGCGCTTCAATCGAAGCCGCCGCAATGGCAGGCATCAGGGTATTGGAAAAGAGGTAAGGGCGTGAGCGCTGGCGAAGCCAGGCCACGATTTCCTTGCGAGCCGACGTGAAGCCACCGGAGGCACCGCCGAGCGCCTTGCCCAGGGTTCCGGTGATGATGTCGACGCGTCCGATTACAGCATGGTGCTCGTGGGTGCCGCGTCCGTGGTTGCCCAGGAAACCGGTTGCATGGCAGTCGTCGATCATCACCAGCGCCTGGTACTTGTCGGCGAGTTCGCAGATCGCCGGCAGCTTGGCAATCGTTCCGTCCATAGAGAACACGCCATCGGTAGCAATCAGCCGAAAACGTGCCGATTCCGCCTGTCTGAGCTGGCTTTCCAGGTCGCCCATGTCATTGTTGCGGTATCGATAGCGTTTGGCCTTGCACAGGCGTATCCCGTCAATGATGCTGGCATGATTCAGTGCGTCGCTGATGACAGCGTCCTCGGGGCCAAGCAGCGTTTCGAACAAGCCGCCGTTGGCGTCGAACGCAGATGGATAGAGAATGGTATCCTCAGTTTTCAGGAAGCGGGTCAGGCGTGTTTCGAGGTCCTTGTGCACCGTCTGAGTGCCGCAAATAAACCTGACTGAGGACATCCCGAATCCGTAGCGCGCAAGGGCCTTCTGCGCCGCGCTGACAAGGCGCGGGTGGTTTGACAGCCCGAGATAGTTGTTGGCACAGAAATTGATGACACTGGTACCACCCTGCACGCTGATTTCAGCCGCTTGCGGCGTCGTGATGATGCGCTCTGATCTTGAAAAGTCCGCTGGACTTGAGCGCTGCGGTTTCGGCTGCGAGGTGATCAAGCATTGCCTGCTGCATAAGGCTGGCTCCGATCGGAAAAGGCGCAAGTATACACGCAGCCTGACTGGAGACGGTGGTGAGGATACTGATGCACGAAACGACCGGCCTGCGCATCGACCGCTGGCTGTGGGCGGCGAGGTTTTTCAAGACCCGTGCGCTCGCTGCCGCCGCTGTCAGGGGTGGCAAGGTCGCTGTGCCGGCGCACGGCGTCAAGGCTGCGCGCATCGTAAAGGTCGGCGACCGGCTGGAGATCAGCCGCGGCGAGGAGCAGATCGAACTCGAAGTGCTGGCGGTGAGCGCACGGCGCGGGCCGGCATCGGCCGCCGCCGCGCTTTATGAGAATCGGCCGAGAGCGTGGCACGACGGGCAGAGCGCAACCGAGGCCCGGCGGCTGGAGCACCGGGCACGGCCGGATTTCGGGCGACGCCCTGACAAGCGCTCGCGCAGATTACTCAGGCATCTCACAGGCAAGGACGCAGGCAAGTGATCTCGAAGCGGCCGATCACGCCGCTTGCTCGCAGTAGATGTGGTGATTGAGCTCGCAGATCAGCCTGGCCGCCCGCTGCTCCTGATCGAGCGGCGCAACGAGCCCCTGGGCTGGGCGCTGCCCGGCGGCTTCGTGGACGTCGGCGAGACCCTTGAGCAGGCGGCTGTGCGCGAGGCGCTTGAGGAGACCGGGCTCGAGATCGAGCTGACCGGATTGCTGGGTTGCTACTCCGATCCCGGATCGTGACCCCAGGGGCCATACCGTGAGCGTCGTTTTCACCGCGGAAGCGAGCGGCACACCCTGTGCGGGCGATGATGCGCGCGCCATCGGCGTATTTGATCCAGCGCCGGCTGCCGCCGCTGGCCTTCGACCACGAAAAAATTATCGCAGATTTCATGCGCCTGCGTCGGCTCCCGAAGGCCAGGGCTTATAATCGGTCGCCCGAGGTCAACCAGGAATTCACGGAGACTACCCATGCAAATGCGCGTCACCAGCGAAGAACTGCAGGCCGCGAAGCTGGTCTTTCCCGGTGAACACAAGCCGTCAGCCATTCCCGGGCTGAACGAGCTTTTTCTCGCGGACGAGGCGCAATGCGTCGAAGCGCTGATCCCGCTGGCGCGGCTGGATGACGCGGCGGAGTTCCGGGTGCGCGCGCTGGCACGCAAGCTGGTGGAGGCGGTGCGCAAGAATCGCGTTGCCAAGGGCGGCATGGACGCGTTTCTGCAGGAGTATGACCTGTCGTCTCAGGAGGGTGTTGTGCTGATGTGCCTCGCCGAGGCCCTGCTGCGAATTCCGGATGTCGAGACCGCCAACAAGCTGATTCAGGACAAGATGGCGGAAGGCAACTGGGCAGACCACCTGGACTCCGGGCAGCCGCTGTTCGTGAACGCATCGACCTGGGGGCTGATGCTGACCGGCCGGATCGTGGGGCCGGGTCGGAAGCCGAGGCCGATCCCAGCGTCATTCATGCGCAGGTTGGTGGCGAAGGCGGGTGAGCCTGTCATCCGCGGCGCCTTGCGTCAGGCCATGCGCATCATGGCGCACCAGTATGTGATGGGGCAGCGACGTTGAGTCGGCACTCAAACGGGCGCGCAAGAAAGACAACCGGGCGTACCGGCATTCCTTCGACATGCTGGGCGAGTCGGCGCTGACCACGGCTGACGCCGAGCGCTATCGGCGAGCCTATGCCGAAGCGATCGCGGCTGCTTGGGCGTGAACGCGGGCGAGGGCTCGATATTTGCGGCGCCCAGCGTCTCGGTGAAGCTCTCGGCCCTGCATCCGCGCTGCAAATTCAGCCAGCGCAGCCGGGTGCTTGACGAACTCGTTCCGGCACTGCGCAAGCTCGCCGTACTCGCCGCCAGTGTCGACATTGCGCTGACCGTAGACTCCGAGGAGGCGGACGAACTCGAACTGTTGCTGGAGGTGTTCGACGCTGTCCTGCGCAGTCCGGAGCTGGATGGCTGGAACGGCCTGGGTCTGGCCGTGCCGACCTATCAGAAGCGCGCGCCTGCGGTCATTGACTGGTTGATCGCAACGGCGGCCGAGAAACGGGGCGCCGCATTCCCGTGCGCCTGGTGAAGGGCGCCTATTGGGATACCGAGATCAAGCGTGCGCCAGGAACAGGGTCTGCCCGGCTACGCCGTGTTTACGCGCAAGGTCAGTACCGACGTGTCCTATCTCGCCTGCGCGCGCAAGGTTTTCGCGGCGGGCAAGCGCCTGTACCCGCAGTTTGCCACGCACAATGCGCGCACCATGGCGACCATTATCGAGTATGCCGGAGAAGGTCAGGAGTATGAGTTCCAGCGCCTGCACGGGATGGGTGAAGAGCTGTATGCCGAGGTCATCGGCGAGGACAAGCTCGGTATTCCGTGCCGCGTCTACGCGCCGGTGGGTAACCACAAGGAGCTGTTGCCTTACCTGGTGCGCCGCCTGCTGGAAAACGGGTCCAACACCTCGTTCGTGAATCGCATCACTGACGAATCGGTGCCGATTGATGAAATCATCAGCGACCCGGTGTCGGTGATCGAGCGACGCGAGCCAAAGGCGCATCCGCGTATTCCCTTGCCGGTCGATCTCTACATGCCGGAGCGACGCAATTCCGCGGGCCTGAACCTGCACGACATTGCGACGCTTGATAGATCTGGCTCAGCAGATGCAGGCGGCACTTGCAAAGACCTGGGCACGCGGTCCCGATCGTTGACGGCAAGGCCCTGTCCGGGACCGCCGTACCGGTCACGGATCCCGCTGATCACCGGCGCGAAGTCGGCACCGTGAGCTGGGCAGATGCCGGCATGGTGAGCGATGCGATCGGCGTCAGCGTCAAGGCGCAGTATGCCTGGGATCAGAACGCCGGCCGCGCGTCGCGGCGAAATCCTGGAGCGTGCGGCTGACCTGTTCGAGGCGCGACAGGCAGACTTCATTGCGCCTGTGTGTCCGGGAAGCGGGCAAGTGCATTCCCGATGCCGTGTCGGAGCTGCGCGAAGCCGTCGATTTCCTGCGCTACTATGCGGCGCGGTGCGCGGCAGGACTTCGGGCAGCCGTTGCGCCTGCCCGGGCCGACCGGCGAAAGCAACGAACTCGCGCTCAGCGGGCGCGGCGTATTCGTTTGCATCAGCCCCTGGAATTTTCCGCTGGCGATCTTTACCGGGCAGGTCGCGGCCGCGCTGGCGGCCGGCAACGCGGTCATAGCAAAGCCCGCCGAGCAAACGCCGCTGGTGGCACATCTCGCGGTGCAGATTGCTGCTGGAAGCGGGCGTGCCACCCGTCGGTGCTGCACTTTCCTGCCGGGCGATGGCGCGGGCGTGGGTGCACGTGCGGTGGCCGATCCGCGCATCACCGGCGTCGCGTTTACGGGCTCAACCGAGACCGCGCGCATCATCAATCGTACGCTGGCAGACCGCGACGGCACCCATCGCGACCCTGATCGCCGAGACCGGCGGGCAGAACGCGATGTTGGTGGACAGCTCGGCGCTGCCGGAGCAGGTCGTCCTTGATGTTGTTCAGTCCGCGTTCAACAGTGCAGGACAGCGCTGTTCGGCGCTGCGCGTGCTGTGCCTGCAGGAGGAGATTGCCCCGCGGGTCCTGGACCTGCTGGCCGGCCATATGGATGAACTCGTCATCGGGGATCCGGGACTGCTTTCGACAGACGTCGGGCCGGTGATCGATAACGATGCTCTGCAGATGCTGAACAGGCACGCAAGCTACCTGGAGCAGGTCGCAAAGCCGATCATGAAGCTTGAGCTGCCGGGCAGCTGCGCGCATGGCACCTATTTTGCGCCGATGGCAGCCGAAATCGCTGAGCTGTCGTTGCTGAAGCGTGAGGTTTTCGGTCCGGTACTGCATGTTCTGCGCTACCGGGCAAGCAAATTGCCGTCACTGCTGGAGTCGATTAATAACACGGGCTACGGGCTGACGCTTGGCGTGCACAGTCGTATTGACAGCGTCGCGCGATCGATTCAGAGGCGCGTCCGTGTCGGCAATGCCTATATCAATCGCAATATGGTGGGTGCGGTAGTTGGCGTCCAGCCCTTCGGCGGATGCGGGCTTTCCGGCACCGGGCCAAAGGCCGGTGGCCCGCACTACCTGCATCGATTTGCGACCGAACGCACGCTTACCGTGAACACGGCCGCCGTGGGCGGCAATGCGAGTCTCTTGTCGCTCTCATCAGATTGACATGGCAATCAGTGTCTTTGATATTTTCAAAATCGGAATCGGTCCATCCAGTTCGCACACTATGGGGCCGATGCGGGCAGCTAACCGGTTCTGTGCGGCGCTGGATGCGGCCGGGCAACTCGAGAGTACCCGCCAGGTCACCGTAGAGCTGTATGGCTCGCTTGCACTAACCGGCGTCGGACACTGCACGGATCGCGCCATATTGCTTGGGCTCGAGGGCGAGCGGCCTGACGAGGTCGATCCCGCGGGGGTCGAAGACAAGCTGCGGCGCATCCGCGAGCAGGGACGGCTACGCCTGCTGGGTAGTCATGAAATCGACTTCGATGAACCCATGTCTGTGCTGTTTCATCGCGATCAGGTCTTGCCCGGCCACAGCAACGGCATGCGCTTCAGAGCCCTGGCAGCAGACGGCAGCCGCTACTGTGCACGCGCGAGTATTATTCCATTGGTGGCGGTTTTGTACTGACAGCCGACGAGCTGGTACCTGCAGCAGCCGATGCGACCGCGAGGAGCGTTGTTGCAGCCGTTCCCTTTCAGCAATGCGGCCGAATTGCTTGAGCAGGGGCGTGAACACGGTCTCGGCATACATGAAATCATGCTGCGCAACGAACAGGCATGGCGTTCGCGAAGCGAAATCCGCGACAAGCTACTGAAGGTCTGGTCAGTGATGCAGGCCTGTGTGCAGCGCGGTCTCGAAACTGACGGCATCCTGCCCGGGGTACTCAAGGTGAAACGACGGGCTCCCGGCATCTACCGCGACATCTGCAAGCCCGACGACGAAAAGCAGACCGACGTCATGGACTGGGTGAACGCCTGCGCGCTGGCCGTCAACGAGGAGAATGCCGCGGGTGGAAGAGTCGTGACCGCGCCTACCAACGGCGCGGCCGGGATTGTGCCTGCGGTGATCCAGTACTATTTGCGCTTTGTTGAGAATGCGGACGAGGAGGGTGTACTGCGGTTCCTCCTGACTGCCGGCGCGATTGGCATTCTTTACAAGAAAAACGCCTCTATTTCGGGGGCAGAAATGGGCTGTCAGGGCGAGGTTGGCGTCGCATGCTCCATGGCTGCGGGTGGCCTGATGTCGGCGCTGGGCAGCAGCAACAGCAAGATCGAGAACGCAGCCGAAATCGGTATGGAACACAATCTGGGGCTGACCTGTGATCCTATTGCGGGTCTCGTGCAGATTCCGTGCATTGAGCGCAATGCCATGGGGGCGGTCAAGGCTATTAACGCGGCCCGTATGGCGGCCCGCGGTGATGGCAGTCACAAAGTCAGTCTGGACCAGGTCATAGCGACGATGCGCCAGACCGGACACGACATGTCGACCATCTACAAAGAGACTTCCCAGGGTGGGCTCGCGGTAAACGTGATCGAATGCTGACGCGGTTCAGTCGCGAAAATTCTCAAACTGCAAGGGCAGTTCGTAGTCGCCTTCTTTCAGCAGCGCTATGGCGTCCTGCAGGTCATCGCGTTTCTTGCCCGTGATACGCAGCTGGTCGCCCTGGATGGCTGCCTGAACCTTCAGCTTGCTGCCTTTGACCTGCTTGACCATTTTCTTGGCCAGTGCCGTCTCAAGGCCCTCACGGAGTGTCAGTAGCTGGCGGGATTCGTGCAGGGCAATTTCGGGCTCTGCCGCCTGAATGCATCGTATGTCGATACCGCGGCGGGTCAGGACATTGTCCAGTATCTGGCGCATCTGCTGAAGTTGAAAATCGCTTGGTGCAAACATCGTTACCGCATTGTCTTTCAGCGTGAAGCCCGCTTTGATTCCCTTGAAGTCGAAGCGATTGCTGAGTTCGCGGCCGGCCTGGTCTACGGCGTTGGTCACTTCGTGCTTGTCCAGTTTCGAGACGACATCGAAAGACGGCATTTAGGATTCTCCTGTTTCTGAAATGATGCTCAGCGCTTGCGTTCGGGGACAACCAGCGTTGGCCCGGTGCCCTGAGCGATGACATGCCTGGCAAACACATTGTAGACGTGACCGCACTGATCGCAGAATGCAACGAAAAACCAGGGCTCGCCACGCCGGGATTTCTCCGTGCTGGCCCGGGAGACGATATGTTCCATTCCGCGCGCCTCGCAAGCCGGGCAAACAGGTTCACTCATACGCGTCTTCGTCCTTGTCAGCCCCGACCCTTGAAGTCATCCATGCTGCGGTTTACACCCAGAAACCCCAGCAATGCATCCTGCCAGCTTACCGGCAAAATGCGCATCGGATAAACGGTGTATACGAACCAGGGCATGATCAGGCGCTGCCGGTTCCGCTCGATGGCGTTGACGATGCGCCGGGTGACGGGTACAGGCTTGAGGATTGGCAGTAGCCAGGAGAAGCGTGTTTTGACGCCTTCGAACATCCCCGTATCGATGTAGAAGGGGCACACGACCGTGGTACGCACCGGTATCTCCAGTCGTTTCAGCTCGAGGCGCAGGGACTCATCGAAGCCGATGGCCGCAAACTTGCTTGAACAGTAGTCAACAAGCCGCGCCGTCCCGGCGATGCCGCCGGCAGACGCAATAGTGACGATGTGGCCTGCGCCTTTAGCTGCCATTGCCGGCAGAAACGCCCGGGTCATGTGGAACAGTGCCAGGGTGTTGACGGCGAACGTACGTTCGATGTCCTCGTCCGAACTCTCCAGCAGAGTCTTGCCACTGACGATCCCGGCGTTGTTGATCAGCACGTCGACATGGCCGTGATCCGCCAGCGCGCGCGTGGCCATCGCTGAGATCTGGTGGCGGTCGCTGAGATCGCAGTGGTAGACGGCGCAGGTGTAGCCGCCACTCTGGAGTTCCGAGCGTGCGGTTTCCAGCGCCGCCTCATTCAGGTCGACAAGAATCAGGTGCCCACCTTTCTCGGCAATCTGCTGTGCCATGAGCCGCCCGATCCCGCTTGCGGCACCCGTAATCATCACGTTTTTTCCCGTGAGCTGTGTCATGCCAGTAGTTCCTCTGATTTTTTACCGGCCAGATACATCCAGGTCTCGACAACCGTATCCGGATTGAGTGAAATACTGCTGATCCCCTGATCCAGCAGCCAGCGCGCGAGGTCAGGATGGTCAGAAGGGCCCTGCCCGCATATGCCGATGTACTTGCCTGCCGCGCGGCAGGCGCTAATGGCGCGCTCCAGCAGTATCTTTACAGCCGCGTCTCGCTCATCGAACAGATCTGCGATCAGTGCCGAATCACGATCAAGGCCAAGCGTAAGCTGGGTCAGGTCGTTTGAACCGATCGAAAAGCCATCGAAATATTCAAGAAACTGCTCAGCCAGCAGGGCATTTGAGGGCAGTTCGCACATCATTATTATCTTGAGATCATTCTGGCCCCGCTGCAGGCCGTTGTCGGCCAGCAACTGAGTGACCTCTTTTGCTTCGGCGACGGTACGAACGAACGGCACCATGACCTGTACATTTTCGAGGCCCATCTCCTCCCGAACGTAGCGCAGCGCCTTACACTCGAGTTCAAAACACGGGCGGAAAGATTTCGCTATGTAGCGGGACGCACCTCTGAAGCCGAGCATCGGATTTTCTTCATGCGGCTCGTACTTCTGCCCACCGATCAGGTTTGCATACTCATTGGATTTAAAATCCGAAAGACGGACAATTACCGGTTCGGGGGAGAAGGCCGCAGCAATGGTGGCGATTCCCTCGGACAGGCGCTCCACGAAAAAACTGACCGGATCCGAATAGCCCGCAAACTGTTTGCTCACGCGCTGCTTCAGGCGTTCATCCAGGCTGTCGAATTCGAGCAAGGCGCGCGGGTGAACGCCGATCATGCGATTGATAATGAACTCGAGTCTTGCCAGTCCGACGCCGTGATGCGGAAGCCCGGCGAAATCAAAAGCCCGGTCCGGATTGCCGACATTCATCATGATCTTTACGGGTATCTCAGGCATCGCGCCGAGTTGCATTTCTTCGCTTTCATACTCGAGCATGCCGCGGTAAACGAACCCCTCATCGCCCTCGGCACAGGAAACGGTCACCTCATCACCGTCTGCAGATCTTGTTCGTGGCGTCAATGCAGCCAACGACCGCGGGGATACCCAGTTCCCTCGCAATGATCGCCGCGTGGCAGGTGCGGCCGCCGCGATTTGTTACGATGGCCGCCGCCCGTTTCATGATGGGTTCCCAATCCGGATCGGTCATGTCAGTGACCAGCACGTCGCCGGGCTGTACCCGATTCATGTCCTTGGCGCTGGCGACAATCCGTGCCGTGCCGCTGCCGATTCGATGGCCGATGCTGCGCCCGCTGATGATGACATCACTGCCAGTCTGCTTGAGTTTGAATCGTTCGAGAACCTGTGCCGATCGACTGCGCACCGTTTCGGGCCGGGCCTGCAGGATATAGAGTTTGCCGTCGTTCCCGTCCTTGCCCCATTCGATATCCATAGGACGTCCGTAATGGGCCTCAATCGTCATGGCCTGGCGCGCCAGCGCTTCGACCTCGCTGTCGGTGAGGCAAAAGCTCGCACGCTCGGCCTCCGGGACCTCGACGGTGACCACTGACTTTCCGGACTCCTGGTGATCGGCATAAATCATCTTGATGGCCTTACCACCCAGATTGCGCCGAACTATCGCCGGGCGGCCCGCCGCCAGGGTGGGCTTGTGCACATAGAATTCGTCCGGATTCACAGCCCCCTGGACAATGGTCTCGCCGAGCCCATAACCGGCCGTGATGAATACGACGTCACGGAAGCCGGACTCTGTGTCGAGTGTAAACAGTACGCCGCTGGCCCCCGTATCGCTGCGAACCATTTGCTGGATCCCCGCCGACAGCGCCACATCAGCGTGCTCAAAACGTGGTGCACGCGGTAGGCAATAGCCCTGTCGTTATACAGAGAGGCAAATACATCCTTGACGGCCATGAGCACGCTGTCGAGGCCGTCGAACGTTGAGATAAGATCTCCTGCTGGCCTGCAAAGGAGGCTTCCGGCAGGTCTTCTGCTGTGGCGGATGAACGAACTGCCACCGATAGCCCGGGGCCATGATGTTCGCTTCCATCTGCTGATAGGCAGGGCAATTTCCTCATGCAAGCCCGGGGGTAGGGCGGTGGCCCTTATCCATTCACGAATCTGCTGGCCGACCTCGGTCAGCGCATCCACATCTTCGGTGTCCAGGCCGTCAAGGGCGTCGACGATGCGCGACGCGAGCGCGTCCTGGGCCAGAAAATCCCGATAGGCATCGGCTGTAGTGGCAAATCCGCCGGGCACGCTGACGCCCAGTCCGGCAAGCTTGCTGATCATCTCCCCAAGGGACGCATTTTTGCCGCCCACCTGATCAACATCGCCCATGCCAAGCTCAGCAAGCGCTTTGGTGTATCGGCTCACTTAACCCCCTTGTGTTATTTGCGCAGACATGGAGAATCACTGCCTGTCAGACTTTCTACAGTGATGGTGCTTCGGCCAATGAATCAACGAACCGTTTTCTTCATTTCTGACCAGACAGGGATAACTGCGGAAACCCTGGGTCGAAGCCTCCTGACGCAGTTTGAAGCCGTCAAGTTTCGGCAGGTAACTGTGCCATTTATTGCCAACGTTGACAAGGCACGACAGGCTGTCGCACAGATTAACCTGGTGGCCAAGGTTGAGGGTACCCGACCCATCGTTTTTTCGACCCTTGTGCACGATGATTTGCGAGAAATACTGCACACTGCTGACGGGCTGGTGCTCGATTTTATCGATGCGTTTATAGGGCCACTGGAGCGGGAGCTGGGTCTCAAGTCTACGCATACCTCAGGCAAAGCCCATGGTATGGCCGATGGTTCGAATTATGCGCGGCGTATTGACGCGATGAACTTCGCGCTGGCCAATGACGATGGGGCCGCGACAGGCGCCTATGAGGGGGCCGATGTGATCCTTCTGGGGATTTCACGATCAGGCAAGACGCCGACCTGCCTTTATCTCGCGCTCCAGCACGGTATTTTTCCAGCCAACTATCCGCTGACAGGCGATGAGCTTGACGGCAGCAAGTTGCCGCGTGCCGTGCAGCCATTTCGGAACAAGCTCTTTGGTCTGAGTATTGAGCCAGAACGTCTGGCAGAGATTCGCCGCGAGCGACGCCCGGACAGCGTCTATTGTTCACCCCAGCAGGTAGATTTCGAAGTCCGGGCAGCCGAGGCGATTTTCCGCAAAAATGGCATTGATTTTGTGGATACAACCCGCTCTTCGATAGAGGAAATCGCCAGCACGATCCTCAGCAAGTTGCAGATTGAACGCATGGGCTGATCCGTGCATTCGCGCACATTTTGCAGGTAAATCACTGTGCTATAGTCGGCAAATGTATAGCGACAGCATGATGGTTCTGCCACGCGCAGTCCGCCCTGAGAGTTTCGGCGGACTCATGGCCCTGTACGAGAGTAACTACGTCCGCTTGCGATGGCTGCTGCCTGATTTACAGCTGATCCGACATGCCGGCACCCGCATGATGTCGCAATGCAAAGGCGATTTCAGCCTCTACCTGGACGTACTGGAGGCCACACGATATACGACGACCTTCAGGCTGACTTATTTCCTGGACAGTGACGAGGGTATGGTCGCTGATCCTGACCTGAGGCTGAGGCTCTACCATGATGCCGGCCAGCTTGAAGCCATGGCCTGTGCCGATCAGCATCACCACGCGGCTCTCAGGCAATTCACGACCCTTCCGGGCAGTGAATTGCAGCAACGGTGGGCACGCAACATGATGCTTAACAAGTGGCTGGAATATTGCGCGGATCGGGAGCATGATTTTGGCAGTTCGGCCTCCCAGGGCTGGATCTGCGGTGTTGCTGAAACTGGTATCGCCCCGCCGCGCTGAGGTGCTGGCTAAGGCGACCCGTATCGCGTTGTTGCGGTTAGTCCGGAAGAACAGCAGCTGAAACGGCGGACTTGCTTAGGAAGGAAAATACTCGATGTCTGAAGAGAGTCTGGAACAGGCGGTCGATGTCGCGAAGATGAGCAAGCGCGAGCGGGAAGAGCACCGCCGCATTATGCGTGTGTTTCAGAATCGCGTTGAGCTGAAGCAGGAATACATAAGGCTCAGGGACGACAGGAATTCTCTGCTCGACAAGATCAAGAAAGCGGAACGCGAAACCGAACTGGTTAACCAGGACAAGCAGGATCTGGAGAAACTGCTGTCGTCGCCGGAAACGGGCTACAACGTAATTGTGTACTACCAGTTGCGTGCGCTGTGGAGTGAATGCAACGATCAGATTTGCAAGCTTAGCGAAGTCCTGAAAAAACAGCAGGCAGATCGCGAGCGCAAACGCGAGATAATGGAATTCAATCGCGAGCGCGAAAAACGACTTGCCCATGCCAACGCTCTTGTGGTTGCCGCAAAAAAAGAATCAGATGCGCTGCAGGCCGAAATCAGCAGGAAGGAGCAGGAGCTTACGGAGATGGCCGGGGTCCTGCAGTTTTTTGATCGGCGAAAGCTACGCAAGTCTCTGGATCCGGAGCGCAGGACGCTCTCGGAGATTCGTCAGAAGATTGAGGAGTTGTTCAGTCGCAGAATCAAGATAGAAAGCGAACAGTGGCCGGAGTTCAAAGGAGTCAGTCTCAAGGGAAAACGCGTGATCAATCTTGCGATTGTAGCGATGGCCCAGCAACTCTATATTCACTTCTCCGGGAAGAATCTCAGCGAAATGTCGAAGCTTGCGATGCGCCAGCGACCGTCCGAAGTGCACTATGGCCTGCGGCAGGACTGTGAGTACCTGATGCAGAAGATCTCTGAGTCGCTGGAACGACTGCGCGCGCAGGGCCCGGTCGCGGAAAAACTCAGGGTACGCGCCGATGCTCTGCGGGAGCAGGCGGAATTCAAGAACGACAAAGATCCGGTCCCGCTGTCGTCGTCGCTTGCGAAAATCAGCACGACCGTGGGCAAAGATCCCAGCGAGTCAGGCGTGCTTCTTGATGTCAATGTGCTGGCCGACGACTACTGGAATATCCTCGAGGTCATGCTGACCTAGGGTTTGCTCCCGGGCGCCAGGGTGCTTGACCTGACAGTGCGCAGAACCTTGCGCCACCACATGGCCATGCTGTCGAACCAGACGTAGACGGTCGGCACCAGCATCAGCGAAGTCAAAGTCGAAAATGCGAGACCGCCTATGATCGCCCGGGCCATCGGAAAATAGGGCGGTCCGTCGCCACCTATCAGGGTGTCACCAACGGCCAGCGGCGTCAGCCCCAGTATTGTTGTGGACACGGTCATCAGAATAGGACGGATGCGGTCTCGTCCCGACTGAATGACTGCATCGTAACGAGGGACGCCCTCGCGACGCAGATTATTAATGTGGTCAACCAGCACAATGCCGTTATTTACCACCACCCCGATCAGAATCATGATCCCGATTGAGGCCATGAATGAAAACGTAGTGCCGGTCAGCGCAAAGAACCAGAACACGCCCACTATAGAGAACGCGATCGAGGTAATAATGGACAACGGGTAAAGAACTGATTCAAAAAGAGCCGCCATCACTATGAAAATCAGCGCAATACCCAGCATGATATTTACAAACATCGTCTTCTGAGTCTCATCGTTGCGATCGAATCCGGAGCCGAATTTCCAGCTGTAGCCAGGCGGGAGGCTTAACCCATCCATGGTTGATCGGATAACTGGCCGCAGCTTGTCCATCGACGAGTTCTTGGCGATATTGCCTTCGATCACAACGGCAGTCTGACGGTCAATGCGGCGAATCCTCTGGGGGCCCCTTGCAAGTTCGATATCGGCGATAGCGCCAAGCGTTACCGCATTACCAGCGCTGCCCGTGAGAGGCAGCGACCGCAGGTCATCAAGGTTTTGCTGGTCGTTTTCCCGGAATGCCAGGCGTACCTCTATTTCACTTTCTTCGCCACGGAATTCGCGCAGGTTGCTGCCGCGCATTGCGATGCTGATGGCCTGAGCAACAGTACTGCTGTCCAGACCGGCTTGCAGGGCGCGCTCACGGTCAATGCGAACGCGGGCCTCCCAGTCGCCTGCGGTTGCGGTGGAACGCAACTCGGTGAGTCCGCGTACTGAGCCCAGAACGCGGATAACCTCATTGCTGAGAAGTGTAAGTTCGGTCGTTGATTCTCCGGAGAGCTGCAGGCTGAATCCTTCGCTGCCGCCCTGCTGCTGAAACTCAAAGCTGGGTTTGCCGATTACAATTTCCGGCAGCCCTTCCTTGATCTTCTCAATGACCGTATCGGTCGGCACTCTTGCGTCATCGCCATCGTTGAGCAGGATCGTTGATTGAGCCCGTTCCGTATCGAAGTAGCTGTAAACCGATATAATATCCAGGGCGTCCTTGTTGGAATAGAGGAAGTCTTCGACCTTGTTGACCGCCGTTTCGATCTGCTCCAGTGGGTGCTGGCCCTCAATGTGATAAGGCATGAACAGGCGTCGGCTGGTTTCCTGCGGGAAGGTGTCGAATTTTACAAGGTCGAACTTGAAAATCGGCACGACGCTCGCAAGGATCAGCACGATAATCAAGGCTGTCCGCCACGGGCGCGCCAGGGTCCAGCGCAGTCCAGCGAGATAGCCGGCCGTCAGCCTTGCCATCCATGTCCCCTGTTTCGGTACGGGCGGTGGCGGAATCCGGCTGGCGAGCATAGGCACCATGGTCTGGGCAATCACCAGGGAGGCAAGCATGGCGACAACGATCGTGATCGCCACGTGAACAAGGAAGACGGTTATCTGGGTCTTGGTGCCGAACATTACCGGCACAAAGACTACGATCGAGGTCAGCGTCCCGGCGATAACCGCCAACCCGACTTCATTAACGCCGTCCATGCTGGCCTTGAAGGGCTGCTCGGGTTCGAGCTGTCTGTATCTGAAGATGCTCTCGGTGACCACTACGGCATTGTCAACGAGCATGCCGATCGCCAGCATCAGCCCCATCAGGGAGAGGATATTCAGGCTCAGCCCGGCGAAATACATGGCACCAAGGGTGATGAGGAGCGAGAAAGGCACTGACAGGACGACGATGAGCGTAGTCGCGATCTGGCGCAGGAAAATGTACAGCACCACCAGCGCCAGCAGCGCTCCGATGAGCCCGGCACTGACGAGATCGTTCAATGATTCACGCACCCCGTCGGCTGCGTTTTCCAGCGTGAATATGCTGATGCCCTGCATTTCCGGGAGTTTGCCGATTTCCTCCACTTCGGCGATCACGCGGTCAGCCACTTCCACCATATTGGCGCCGGTTTGCTTGAAGACATCCAGGCCTACTGCGTAGCGTTGATCCAGATGCCTGCCATAGTTTCGTTCACCATTTCGGAGTTCCACATCCGCCACATCGGCGAGCCGCGTATTGCCTGCGCCCAGCGGTAGATTACGAAGCTCATCAATACTCGCGAATTCTCCCCTGGGCCTGACGCTGAAGCGCCTGCCGTTTTCGGTAATTCTGCCGGCGCTGACCGCAAAGTTGCTTTTCTCAAGGAGCGTGCGCAGGTCACGCAGGTCAATCTGATGTGCGGTCAGCCGGTCAGGATCAACGAGGATGCGGATCTCTCTTGGTTCAACGCCCTCCAGGTTGACGCGGGAGACGCCCTCGATACGTTCGATGCGTCGGCGCACATTGCGTTCAAGCGTGTCCCAAGCGGTGGACAGGTCACGGCCGCTGGATAGCCTCAGAACCATTATTGGCTGGTCACCCAGCGAACCGGTAAAGACATTGATTCGGCGCACGTCAGCCGGCAGGTCGCCTTTGATCGCGTCCACTTTGGCGCGCGCGTCTATGCCCGCGGCAGAAGTGTCAGCGTCCCAGCCGAAGTTCATGAAGATCTGGGCCTGGGTATCGCTGGTGGTTGACTGCATCCGCTCGATTCCGCTAAGCGTTGCGAGCGCTTCCTCTACGGGCCGGGTGATAAGCGTCTCTATCTCCTCGGGGCTGGAGCCCTGGTAAGGAATTTGCACGAAAATCCCGGGGAATTCGATATCTGGAAATTTCTCCAGCGGCAGCAAGCGCGATGCGATCAGGCCGATGAGCGCCAGCCCCAGGAACACCATGACCGTCGTCACTGGCCGGCGCATGGCAAGCTCGCTGTGCTTCATGCCTGGCCCGCCTGTTCCAGACCCGGCGACTGCGCGGCCGGGCCCATGACTTTGCGATCCAGCAGATGATAGACAACCGGGATGACCACCAGGGTAAGCAGCGTGGCAACGAGCAGGCCGCCGATCACGGTGATCGCCATGGGAGCGCGCACCTCGGCGCCGTCACCGAAACCGATAGCCATTGGCAGGAGGCCCAGAATTGTGGTCAGGGTCGTCATGAGAATGGGCCGTAATCTGACCTTACCTGCTTCCAGAATAGCCGCAGTTTTGTCCATGCCGGCCATGCGCAGCTGGTTGATGAGGTCGACCAGCACAATGGCATTGTTGACTACGATCCCCGCAAGCATGATGACCCCGATAAAGGCCACCACGTTAATGGTGGTGCCTGTCAGGTACAGCGCAAGCACAGCGCCCACCAGCGCAAGTGGTACGGTGAATAGAATTACGAACGGGTGAATGAGTGATTCGAACTGAGAGGCCATGACGAGGTATACCAGAAATACCGCCAGCAACAGGGCAAAGCGCATGCTGGTAAGGGAGCGCTGCATTTCTTCATTCTGACCCGACACCAGAACAGTCAGGCCAGCCGGGCGCGGTATGCCCGCTATGATGCCTTCCAGTTCCTCAACCGCAACGCCCAGGTCACCGTAAGCGAGGTTCGCTGACACTATGGCCACCCGTTCCTGGTCCGCGCGTCGGATTTCGGCCGGCCCGATGGCCACGCTGACGTCGGCAACAGCGTCTAGTGTGACGGGACGGTCACTCCCGGGATTTACGATCAGGCGTTTGATCTCATCAATGCTCGATGCCCGCGTATCGATAGATCGGACCAGGACATCGATCTTGCGATCACGCCAGCTGTAACGCGTTGCGACATCACCACGTACATTACTTACGACCTGATTCGCGATGTCTCGCACGGCGAGTCCAAGCCGGGCCGCCCGGTCGTGATCAAAAGTAATCTGGATCTCGGGGTTGCCTTGCTCAATGCTGCTGCGTACGTCGACAAAACGCGTCGCTTCCTTCATCTTCTCAACCAGGGATTCGCTGAGAGTGCTGAGCCGCTCAAGCTCAAAGCCACTGATTTCAACTTCCAGAGGCGCAGCAAAACTGAACAGGGCAGGGCGCTCGAAATCAAAATTGACGCCGGGCAGACGCGAAAGCGCCGAGCGCATCGCGTCCATCACTTTGTTCTCGGCCTCTCGGCCGGCGTCCTTGACGAGGGTGACGCTCAGCTTGCCAGTGTGTTCGCCGGCGTCAACCGGGTTGGCGTCCAGGCGATTGCCGGTGCCGGCCACGGAGAACGTCATCGCCACTTCGCCACTTGCATCGGCCGCCAGCCGCGCAGCCTCGGTGACCCGGTCCGTTTCGTTCAGCGGGGCACCAGGCGGCAGGCGCAGGTCAACCGAAAACTCGCCCTGCGACAACTGTGGGATCAGCTCAGTCCCCAATCGCGGCACGAGGCTCATGGTCGCCACGAAGACTACCGTTGCCACGATCACGACGACCAGGCGGTGGGAGAGGGACCATGCGAGGACAGGCGGATAGGCCCTGGCAAGCCCGCCGTAAAGACCACGATTGAACAGCAGAACCAGCGGCGAGAGCAGCAACCTGAACAGCAATGCGAGCCGGTGGAACAGGCCCGTTACGAGCGACAGCAGCCACGCCACGCCACGTGTAAACCGATTGGGGGGCTGCGCGTCGACCGAGTCCTGAAAACGATGCCCTGAACCAAGTGCCGCCAGCATCGGGATCAGGGTCAGGGCAACCAGCAAGGAGAACAGCAGCGCAAACGTGACGGTCAGTGCCTGATCCCGGAAGAGCTGACCAGCGACGCCGCTGACGAAGACCATTGGCAGGAATACAGCCACAGTCGTGAGCGTTGAAGCGGTTACCGCCGTGGCAACTTCCGAGGTGCCCTGGCGCGCCGCGGCTAAAACGCTTGCGCCCCGTTCCCGGTGCCTGCTGATGTTTTCAAGCACTACAATCGCGTTGTCCACCAGCAGACCCACTGCCAGCGCGATTCCACCCAGTGACATGATGTTGAGCGTGATGTCGCTGGCATACATCATCAGGAAAGTGCCGATAACCGAGACCGGGATAGCGATCCCGATGATTACCGTAAGACGTACGTCTCGCAGGAACAGATACAGGACCAGGATTGCCAGCAACCCGCCCACCAGCGCGGCGTTGCGGACCTGCGAAATCGCAGATCGGATAAACGTCGACTGGTCGTAGATGACCTTCAGTTCCTGCCCGGCCGCAAGTTCCTTGCGGATCAGTTCCATACTCTGATCGATCCGGGTAGCAACCTGTACGGTATTCGCGTCGCCTTCTTTATAGACGGCAAGTTCAACGGATTCCCGGCCATCCACCCTGGTAATGGCTTCACGTTCTTTGGATCCACGGGTCACCGTAGCGATGTCGCGCAGAAACACCGGGCGTCCCTCTCCGGCGCTGATGATGGTGTCAGCTATCTCGGTAAAAGACACGAACTCATTGAGCGTGCGCACCAGGAAGCGCTGCGTGCCTTGCTCAAGTCTGCCGCCTGCGAGGTTTACGTTTTCAGCGCGAATTCGCGCCGCAACATCCTGGACCGAAAGATTAAGCTGCGAAAGCTTTTGCTGGTCGACCAGGATCTGTATCTCATCCTCCAGGCCGCCGCTGACTTTGACGGCTGCTACGCCCTCAACTGATTCGAGGCGCGTCTTGAGACGTTCCTCCGCGTATCGCCGCAGCCGTTTCAGGTGATTGTCCTGGTCGGCAGCCAGTCCGGTGTCGCCTGACTCCAGCAGACCGAGTCGCATGATCGGTTCGTTGCCGGGGTCAAATCGCAGAATGATGGATCTGCCAGCCTCGAGCGGAAGTTCCAGGATGTCCAGCTTCTCGCGCACGTCCACGCTGGCCAGGTCCATGTTGGTACCCCAGATGAACTCGAGGATCACATCGGACTGACCGGTCCTTGAAACTGAGCGAACCTGGCGAACGTTCTTGACGACGCCGACGGCCTCTTCAACCGGTTTGCTGATGAGGTTCTCTACTTCCACCGGCGCTGCGCCTGTCAGCTCCGTGCGTATGGTGAGGGTTGGATAAGAGAGTTCCGGCAGCAGGTTAACCTTCAGCCTGGCCAGCGAAACAAACCCAAACAGCATAATCGCGACCGTAAACATCACGATTGTGACGCGCCGTTCCGTTGCCATTTTTATGAGTTGCACGATGTTTCAGTCCCTTAAAGGTGGGGCTGCTCAGCTGTCTGAGGCGAGGGCCGTTTCTGTGCTCTCTGGCTCCGCTTCGCGCTCCGGGCCGGTGTCGGCGTTAACGACGCGCACAGGATTACCGTTGCTCAGTCCGGCTTGTCCGACAATGACGATACTGTCACCCTGCGCGAGGCCGCTCAGAATCTCCAGCTGCCCACCCTGGCTGTAGCCGGTGGTGACGACGCGACGTTCCGCTATATCATCCTTGACCAGAAAGACCGCGGTTTCGTCGTCGTCTCGCAGCAGCGCGCTGCGGGGGATCAGCAGCGTGTTCTCGTGTTTGTCGTAAACGATATTGAAACGCCCGAACATCCCCGGCTTTAACGATCGTGTCGTGTCAACAACTTCCAGAGTGACCTTGAAGGTGCCGCTGTTGGCATCGATAACCGGGCTGATGCGCGCAATCCTGGCCTGGAATTGCCGCCCCGGGAGCGCATCTACCTGAACCATCGCCTGCTGCTCTGCGATCAGCTTGCGAAACTCCCTTTCCGGGACGTACAGGTAGGCCAGAAGCGGATCCAGATCGACAATGCGGAACAGCGGCGTGTTGGCAGTAATGGTGTTGCCGACCTTGACCTGCCGCTGCGAAATCACGCCGTCGATCGGGGCACGAATAACCGTGTAATTGAGTTCCAGCTGCGCCAGCCTGAACGCGGATTTCAGCGCGTCGAGTTCGAATTTCAGGCCTTCGTATGCGCCAGAGCTGACCAGGCCCTTCTCGTAGAGGTCGAGATTGCGCTTGTATTCCTGCTCCAGCTTCTGGAGGTTCGCTTTCGACCGTTCCAGTTCGAGGCGCAAGCGATCGCCATCAAGCCGGGCCAGCACCTGGCCGGCCTTGACCTGGTCGCCTTCCTCCACCTCAATGGCAACGATTTCTCCGCCGACCTTGGCTACGACCTGCGCGTCTTCTTCTGCCTCGAGGGTGGTGGTGCCGGAATATACGGCCACAACGTCGCCCAGTTGCACGCTCGTTGTTTCCACTGGAACCGGCGTGGTTTCTTCCTTCTCTTTATTCTGTTTGCCCCCGGGCCCGGGACCACATGCTGCGAGCAGCAGGATGCCCAAAGACGCAAGGCTCTGAATAAAAACTGACTTGAACGAGCTGTTCATCGTTATGGCGCCCCAGATTGTCGTAGCCGGCCCCTGTCAGGGCCGTCCCGGTTGGCCAGAATATTACGGCAGCCGGAAACAGACTATATTGGTGTTATAGTTAAGTATAACACTAAACATCCGATCTGCAAGGGACGCCGGATCCTGCAGCGCGACGGTCAGCAGCCCGGGGCGGGGGTCAGGAGCGATTGAAAACAGCGACAGGGGCGCTGTCGGCAATGCGATTCCTGGTAACGATGTCCGCAACGATTGAGGCGGCCGCATCGAGTTGCGGGTCTGGCTCGTCTTCGTTATCCAGATCATCCAAAGATTTCAGGGCTTCAAGGCCCAATGCCTCGCGGCGCGCATTGACGCGTACCAGCTGCGCCTTTCGGTCGCTCTCGCGGGCTGCTGAGCTGTCGATCCATGATTCAGAGACACCGATCTTCGCTTGTGCCGCTGCTCGTAGGCATCGATGCCGGCGACCAGATACTGGTAATCAGGATCGCCTGCAACCCGGTCGAGGTGGCTCTTGCTCCAGCATCGAATGGCATCCTCAATCGGCCGCGAGGGGTGATAAACGAGTCGGCTGAATACGGTCCCAGGGCAGGGCGCTTGCTTCGGTACTTTCGCCAATCTCTGACGCATCAATAGCCGACGGCAGGCTGAATATCAGGTTCGACACCCCGGTGCTGGGTGCTTTCGCCCGATACCCGGTAGTACTTGCCGGTAGTCAGCGTCAATTGGCCATAGCCCGGGCCGTTCCGCTTCGCAAAGCGGCCGAACAGTGCGCTGCGATCCAGGTTGTAAAGATGCTGGAACGTGCCTTTTCCAAACGTCTGCTGGCCAATGACAAGGCCGCGCTTGATAGTCCTGAATTGCGCCCGCAAAAATCTCCGAGGCCGAGGCGCTGATGCGGTTGACAAGCACCACCAGCGGTCCGTCATAGGCAACGTCGGGACTCGGATCATTGAGGATTTCGATGCGACCACTGGTGTCACGCAGCTGCACCAAGAGGTCCATCTTCGATAAACAGACCGGTCAACGCCGTTGCCTCAGCTCAGGTTGCCTCCGCCGTTATTGCGCAGGTCAACAACCAGACCGTCAATGTCCTGGTCTTCCAGTTCCTTAATCAGCTTGCGCACGTCGGTGGTCGTGCTGCGAAAGTCCTTTTCGCCCCGGGCGTAAGCTTCAAAGTCCCTGTAAAAACTTGGGACGGTGATTACGCCGACCGAGAAATCCTCATCTCGTGATTTGACGGGGATGACGGTGCTGCGGGCCGCCTGCTCTTCCAGCTTGATCTTGTCGCGGGTCAGCGCGACCACCTTGCCCTTGTCGCCGGGCGCCGCACTCTGTGGCAGCAGCTGCAAGCGAACCACGGATCCACCGGGTCCGCGGATGAGTTGCACCACGTCATCCAGTCGCCAGCCGATGACATCCACGATTTCCCCGTCCGGGCCCTGGCCGACGCCGATGATGCGATCATTTGGCTGGGGGTCACCCTTGGCGGCAGCGGGTCCGCCGGGAATGATATTCATGACCTTGACGTAGTCGTCGTCCGTCTGCAGGGATGCGCCGATGCCCTCATAGGAGAGGCTCATCTGAATACGAAATTCTTCGCTCGTGCGCGGCGAGTAATAATTGGAGTGGGGGTCGAGCGTAAACGCGTACGCGTTCATAAAGCTCTCGAATACCTCATCGTCGCTGATCTGCTCGAGGCGTTTCAGCACTCGCTCATAGCGCTTCGTCAGTATCTCACGTGTCTCGTCCCAGCTCTTATCCGTCATGACCAGAGACAAGCCGTCGTTCTTGACGATCTTTCGCCACAGTTCTCGAAGTTCCGCTTCGCTGGCGGGCCACGGTGCGTCCTCCCTGTCAAACTCGAAGCTCCTCGTCGATTGTGAAATCAGGCTCTTTTTCCAGCAGGGAAAGCGCGTAGTCGATGCGTTTGCTGGCCAGCTCCCGGTAGGTGTTGAAGATACTGAAGGCGGGCTCGACGTTCCCGCTCAGGACGGCCTCATCGAGCTTCAGTCGATAGCGCGACAGCTGACTGACGTCATCCGCAGTCATGTAGCGGCGACTGGGATCGAGCGTGTCGAGGTACTTGTCAAAGATGGCGGCTGAGAGCGTCGTCGTCGATGACGGCGCGGCGATAGTGCCCTTCACGGAAACAGATGGGTGACATCGCGGCTGATTTTGGCGTAGCGCTCCTTGCTGCCCGGCTCTGCGCTGTCGCTGCCCGAACTGCTGGCTGCAAAGCCGAGCACTGCAAGCGTGACCACCAGAACCGAGAGTTTCCGCACCAGGGGCTTAGCGGCGCCTGATCGACCTGTTAATCTGTTTGCCATGGAGTACCTGTATCCTGATTTTCGGGGACCCGGTCAATCCCTGCTGACCGGTGGACTCTACTATACCAGCGACCGGTGGGTAGGAAAGTGACGTGAGTCCATTAACATTCGTAAATGGCGTGATTCTGGCGTCTGCAGCCGCCATTTCGCTGGGCCTGTTGATCGTCCTGCTGCTCATTCTGGTCCTTGGCGAGTGAGTACCCCCGTCTGGCCTCCGAGTTCCGCCCCTTGCTGGCCAGCAGTGGCGTGTTTGCAGTTATGACTGTGGTGAGCGCCTTGAGTTTCCTTGGGCTTGTGCGCCGCCACCCATGGCGCTGGGTTGCCCAGGTGGTTATGTGGCTTGCCCTGGCAGGGGTGACCCTGTATTTCTGGCCTCGTTGAGCAGCCTCAGAAGAAGCCGACCGGGCTGCCTCCTGCCGGAAGAGCGACCGCGCCGTCGGCGCCGCATCCGCTCATGCAGCTGGGTGCGCCGCTTGGCCAGGGCCTGTTCCGGTTGCTTGGCTGTCTTGCCGCCCTGCCTGACGAAACTCGCAGAAATCCATGTAGGCATCGATCTCGGGCTGCAGGTCGCGCTTGATCAACTCAATCATAATCGCATCGTCGAGCAGGCCGATACCGGGCACGTGGTCGGGAATGATGTCTTCGGGGTCTGCGAAGTAAAGCAGGGCGCTGCGTACCCGTTTGCGCTCCTTGTCGGGCAGCAGCCACTGTCGGTCGGTCAGCATGTTGATCAGGGTCTGCAGGATTTCCAGCCTCTCCGACACGAAGGTCGGCAAGGCCAGGTTTTTCGGACTTTTGCAGGATCTCGTCGGCCGCCTCAATGACCTGCAGTTCGGTCTTGTCGCCGGCTGCCGCCTGGGCGCGCTTCATTTCTTTTCTGAGCAGCTTGAGATCTTTGTCGCTGAGATCCAGCGTTATCCTGAGTGACATGTCTGGTTTCCTTGCGTGGGCCGACGTGTCTCCAGACTAGCTCGTGCTTTTCGGGGCCGTCAAATCGAAGGCTCTTTGCAGGCAGCGCCGTTGGTCCGCCGCACGGGCCAGGGAGATGGGGATGCAGGCGTCTCCTACAAGTGTGACGAGGTTCGATTGACAGCGGTCCGGCCCATGCGAGCCTTTCGGCCGTGTGAAAAGGGCAAACCTGTCGAAAGGCAGGGGCGCAAAGCTTCCGGTCTACGGGATTACCTAGGACAGCGGGGTTACCACGATGGATGAACTGGTTCCAACAACTGGCCGCGTTCTGCGGTACTGGTACGGCGCGCTGGCGGCGCATTGCCGGCAAAGGTTTTATGACTATCCTGGCGTGCAGGCGCCAGATGTCGCGCCTGGCAGCAGAGTCGCAGCCTCACGAAGAATGGACGAGCTCCGAAGTCTGGCAGGAAACCGAGGCGGGTCACGCGAGCACGATCGTGCTGGACCGCTCTGATCCCCGCCTCGCGGGACTGCAGATCCCGGAACTGCGCACGGAGCGTAAGGATGCCAGGGCCGGCGCTGACTCAGCCCGTTCAGCGACGCGCCGGGGCCACATTCTCGCTGCGACCTTCGAGATGCACGCGAACGCGTCGTCGGCGCGACTGCCCGGGTGTTTCGATGTATCGGCGTGCTCTAGCCGCTTCTCGAAAGCGCCGCAGAATCTCGCGGTCGGCCCAGCTGGGTCCGCCCACCGAATCCAGGTAACCGCAGTGCCCGCCGTGGCGCGTGCAGGTGACGGTGAGGGCGGCTGATTCGGCCACGTCCGCCAGGTCCGCGATAGGAATGATGGGGTCGTCTTCAGCGAGAATCATGTGCGTAGTGACGGACTCAGCCCGCGCAGGGCGCTTCCCGGTGATTGCGTAGCCGTTGAAGTAGGTCTGGCTGTCGGGGAACTCTGAGTGCCTGGTGACAAAGTAGTCTGTCAGGTGAAGCAGGCTCTTGATCCCGGCAAACTCTGTCGCGTCGTAGAGATGCGGAAAGAAGCGCGCCTTGAGGCGCAATGAGCGCTGCCACTTGCGCAGGAAATAGAAGCGGTAAACAGGCCAGCCGGTTTCCAGTAATTTCAGCGTGTGCTCGGGGTTCAGAACCGGGCACACGCCGACCACGCATTGCAGCCGCATGCCCGCCTCCGGCGCCCGCATGGCGATTCGCACCGAGAAGTTGCCGCCCAGCGAGAAGCCCGCAAGGAACAGCGGCTGGTCAGAATACCTGCGCTGAATCTCCGCGACCGCGGCCACCGCCTCGTCAATGCGGCAGGAGTGGAAGACGCCCTCATTGAGGTGGTGGATCGGACCGTGGTCGCGCAGATGAAGACGAAAGACGTCGAAGCCATTCTCGTAAAGATGCGCGGCAGCCGACATCAGGTACAGGGAATCCGAGCTGCCCTCCCAGCCATGAATCAGCACGGCCATTGGCCGCCGGCTTTGTTGTCAGGTGCCGCGAAACGAGGCCGTGCAGCCGCACGCCATCGAGCACCTCGAGGAGCGTTTCCTCAGCAACATTGAGCATCGCCGCAGACTGCCTGCGCAGAATGCGCCGCCGCAGCCCGATGCTCGCCATCAGCGATTGGGCGTGGCTGTTGGCAAGCCACCAGGGCGGGTTGAAATCGGTTTCTGACATTCAGTCCACGTTTATGCGCGCCAACCCGGGGACAGCCGGTATGGAGTCGTTCACAACCAGCTGGCCGGAAGCGTAGCAACCTCCGGCCACTTCACAGTCGAGCAGAAGGCGGGGGAGGCCCGATGCACCCGAGGCCGTTTCCGCGCAGCCGCAGGCACCGTAAAACAGCAAGGGTCTTTGCATCTGCAGTCGGTGCATTCAGTGCCCGCTGCTTTTTGCCAGTCGGCCGGATTTTGCGAGGATCAGTCGAAAGAACCTGTCTGGCATGAGTCTCTTCAAGAGGTAGGCGCGGCGCGCGTCGGAATGCGAGATGACCATGAAACGATTTTTCTCGATGGCCGCGATGATGTCGCGGGCAACATCGCTGACCTGTACGCGCGATCGCTGCATGATCTTTTCGATATGTCCCTTGATCGCCGGCTGACCCTGAACGGAGTCGAGGAGGTTGCTGACGAAGAATGCAGGACAGGCGACGCTGACATTGACGCCGTCGGGCGCCAGTTCGCCGCGTATTGTCTCGGAGAGCGCAATGACGCCTGCTTTGGCCACATTGTAGCTGACCATGCCAGGCGCGCAGGCCAGCCCTGCGAATGAAGCTACGTTGACGATATGCCCCTGCCGCTGGCGGCGCAGCATCGGCGCAAACGCCCGGCACCCACGTACGGCGCCGAGCAGGTTGATATTCAGCATGCGCTGCCAGTCGGATTCGCTGGTCTCATCGATTGGCCCCGCGGCAGCAATCCCGGCATTGTTGATCAGGATATCGAGCCCCGACCAGCGTCGGGTGACCTCGCCGGCAAGGTGCTCAATCTCGGCTTCACTGCCGACATCACAAGCGATAGCGAAACTGCTGTCCAGATCGGCGCCCGGTAACTCTCCGGCGAGCCTGAGCGTTTCGGAGGCGCCCTCCAGATTGATGTCTGCGACAGCCAGTTGCACGCCTTGACGCGCGAGTTGCAGACACAGTTCGCGACCGAGGCCGCTGCCGCCGCCGGTAACTACCGCGCGCTTACTTTGAAATTGCAAATGACTGCCTCCGTTAACAAGTGGCAGTCTAGCAAGCCTTGCGACCAGCCCAAAGGTGAATGCAGTTTATGGAGGGGGCGGTGGGGAAAATCTCTTCGGCGTTTGAGCCCGCTGGCCGACACTGATCGACCACGCGCTTGCCGAGGTCATGCGACTCCCCGGTCGGGCGGAGGGTGGTGTGCCTGCATCAGGCAATGCGAGGTCGGCTCAGCGTTGGCGCGGAGGCCGGGCAGCGGCCGCCGCAGCCTTCAGGCGATGCCTTTTACGTAGAAACGCCCTGTCGAGTTATAGGGGTCCGTGGAGTCCGATGCCGACTGCGCGTCGTCCTGTGCCGAGGCGTGTTGCGCTGCGGTCGGGGCTTTGTATTCGCCGGAAACCGCAGGCATGCTTGCTTGTCTGGCGTCATCCGAATGCAGGCTGTCCGCGTCGAGGTCGAATTTCCTCAGGCTCAACTGAAAATAGTCTTCCATATCCTGATACTCAGATTGATTTGAAGAGATACTCACAAGTGCATAATAACATTGATTCTTTTACTGATCCAGTCTTTTCACTTGCCGGTGATCCCAGGCCACCGCGCAGGTATCTCCATGCGGACGGCCATGCTGCTGGTACTGGGGTCGCTGCTGACTGCCTGTGCCGGCCAGCCGCAGGGTACGCGGCTTGAGAATATCAATGGCTACACGTGCACCGCAGAGGGCGTGCAACGCTTCGCCGCGCTGCAATTTGATGACACGGGCCGGGTGCTGTGCAGGGGCGCTGACTGCACGTTGCGGCCGCCGGCACGCACGGTGATTGACGGAGGCGGAAAGACAGTCTGGCCTGGCCTGATAGACGCCCACGCGCACCTCCTGAACCTGGGCTACTCTCGTCAGCAACTGGAGCTGAACGGAACCGGCAGCCTTGAAGAAGTGCTGCAGCGGCTGGCACGGTGGCACGCAGAGCATCCGGGCGACGGCTGGATCATCGGGCGTGGCTGGAACCAGATGCACTGGCCTGTGCAGGCCTTTCCCGCGGCGGCAGATATCGATCGGGTGGTTGGCGGGCGTCCGGTCGCATTGGAAAGAATCGATGGTCATGCCCTGTGGGTCAATTCTCCGGCACTCGCGCTCGCCGGCATCGATGCAAGCACGAAGGCGCCGGCTGGCGGCGAAATTATCCGGGATTCATCGGGCAGGGCGACGGGCATCCTGGTCGACAACGCTGAGCAGCTGGTGAGGGCGCAGATCCCCGGGCGGGGACCAGAGGAAATAGCCAGCGCCTATCGTCTCGCAATGGAGGAGGCAAACCGTGCCGGGCTGACAGGGGTTCACGAGGCGGGCAGCAGTGCGGATGAAATTGCGGTGCTCAGACAACTGGGCGAGGCCGGTGGCCTCTCGCTGCGTCTGTACGTCATGCTAAGCGACACCGATGAGAACCTTGCGGCGGTCGGGGGTCCGCAATCGGGTCTGGCTGACGACCGCCTGACGATTCGCAGCGTAAAGATCTATGCGGACGGCGCGCTGGGCAGCCGGGGCGCGGCGCTGTTGGCGCCCTATGCAGATCGACCAGAGACACAGGGCCTGCTGTTTCTCAGTGAGGCGGAAATGACAGCGCGAATAAGACGGGCGAATACTTTGGGCTTCCAGGCGGCCGTGCATGCTATCGGCGACCGTGCCAATCATGTGGCACTGAATGCTTTTGAGTCTGTGCAGCAAGGCAAGCCGTCTGCGCATCGCAACCGTATTGAGCACGCGCAGATCCTGGCGCCTGATGATATCGGGCGATTCAGTCAGCTGGGTGTTATCGCGTCAATGCAGCCTGTACATGCGACCAGCGATATGTGGATGGCCGAACAGCGGCTTGAAGCGAGGCGACTGACTGGTGCCTATGCCTGGCAGAGTTTGCTGAATTCAGGGGCGTTGCTGGCCTTTGGCAGTGATTTCCCGGTAGAGGAAGTGAATCCGTTCTTTGGTTTACATGCGGCGGTAAATCGCACTGATCACCAGGGCCGACCACCGGGTGGCTGGCATCGGGAACAGGCGGTGAGCCTTGACGTGGCATTTTGCGGATTTACCCGGGATGCGGCATTCGCGGCCCATAGCGAGGAGCAGGCAGGCAGCCTGGAACCGGGACAGTGGGCCGATTTCATCTTGCTCGAACAGGATCCCTTCAGCATTGAGCCGCAGGCATTGTGGCAGGTGCAGGTCAGCGAGACCTGGCTGGCCGGTGAGCGAGTTTTTCCCGGCCCACGCTGAAGTGAGCCGCGCTGTATATTCAAGGGTGAACGGATGGCCCGGGCAGCATAGCGAGTACTGATTGCGATTATGGAATATCTGAACAACTGGTTTCGCAAGCACTTCTCGAATCCGCAGGTCGTCATTCTCACGGCGCTGCTGGTCGGCATTACGGCAGCCATATATCTGTTTGGGGGTATGCTGGCGCCCGTTCTTGCGGCGATCGTTCTGGCCTACCTGCTGCAGGGCATTGTGCAGCGATTGCAGCGTCTCGGTATCCCGGGCCTGGTCGCCGTCAGCCTTGTTTTTCTGACCTTTATGGCCGTGTTTCTGATACTGGCTTTCGGGCTCTTGCCACTGCTGTTCCGACAGATGAGCCAGCTCTTTCAGCAGGTGCCGACCATCATCTCCGAAGCCCAGAAGCTCCTGCTTCGGCTGCCCGACCAGTACCCGGCGTTTGTCACCGAAACCCAGGTGCGTGATTTCATCAGCAAGCTGGGCACGGAACTCATTGGTTTTGGACAACAGGCGCTTAGTTACTCTGTGGCCTCGCTGGTCACCATCATCACGATTGGTGTGTATCTTATTCTTGTTCCGCTCCTGGTATTTTTTATGGTCCGCGACAAAGAGAGGATCGTGCGGTGGTTCGCCGGCTTTATGCCGCGGGATCGTCAGCTTGCCGACCAGGTGTGGGCCGAGGTCAATGACCAGATTGGTAACTACGTGCGCGGCAAAATATATGAAATTGTCATTGTCGGACTTTTTTCATACCTCACGTTTCGCCTGCTTGGCATTCAGTACGCTGTGCTGCTATCTGTGATTACCGGTTTTTCTGTGCTGATTCCGTATGTGGGCGCGGCAGTCGTGGCAGTGCCCGTCGCGCTCGTGGCCTACGCGCAATGGGGCATAAGCGCTGAGTTCTACTACGCGCTGATTGCTTATGGAGTTATTCAGGCGTTGGACGGGAATTTGCTTGCGCCGCTACTATTCAGTGAAGCGGTCAATTTGCACCCGGTCGCCATCATCGTGGCCATCCTGTTCTTCGGCGGCTTGTGGGGATTCTGGGGCGTGTTTTTTGCGATTCCACTTGCGACTGTGCTGAACGCCGTGCTGCGTGCCTGGCCGCGCGCCGTCGCAGATTCTGATGCGTCTGCGATGGAAACGAATGCCAGCTAAGCGACGTTCCTCACCACCTGACGACCGTCTGTTTCTTCCGGGCCCCACTGCAGCATTTCTCCCGCCTTAATAAGTCATCCTGCAATGTGATTGCGGAGACACTGTGATGCGGGTCTCAGCGGCGCATCTTACTTATGTAAAAAACTCACCGCCCGCAACGGCTGGAACCGCGAGCAATTGTCGCTGTGGAAGCCGCAATTTGAGTATTACATCACACCCATAAAACGCTTCTGTGGTTACGCTTATGTTCAATTTGCAAGTCCTGCATCAGATTGAGTGACACATCCTTTCTGCAGCGGACTGTTTTGGGTCAGGAAGCTTCATGCATGCACGCTGCAAAATGACGACGAGTCCGCCTGAATGAACTTAAGCGTACGAAAAGCCAGTCTGCGAGACAGGTTGCTTATTCTGATGGTGGGCGTTATTGCGCTTGCCCAGTTTGCAACGATTCTCACTGTGCTTGATACCACCAAAAACCAGGTCGTCAGGGGTCTCGGCGAGCGGCTGGAAGTCGGCGAACGCTATTTCAATTCTTTGCTTGAGTATCGTCACGAGCGGCTGATCAGTGCGGCTCAGAAGATGAACGACAGTTTGCTGGCAGCGACGGTTCCAGACCAGGTAAGCAAGAGAGTTCTGAAGAAAGTTCTTGTTGAGGGTGCCGGTGCCGCCGGCGCGGACCTTGCAATGCTGGTGTCGGCAGACGGGGAAGTGCTTGCCAGCGCGCAAAGCTACGTCGCAGCCGTTGAACAATCTCCATTCGAAAAGCTGCTAAGTACTGACACCAGTCACCAGGCGCTTTCGGCGTCAGTAGTTATAGCGGGTCGCCCGTATCAGCTTGCGATGACGAGTCTTTCGGTTGATGCCAAGAGCCCATGGCTTGTGCTGGGATACGTATTTGACAGCGCGCTCGCCAACGAAGCCAAGCTGATGACCGGCCTTGATGTGTCGTTCTGGTCCGACGCCAATCAGAGTCGCAATGCCTTCTTCGCAACGACGCTGGCTGAAAAGTCGACCGTGCTGTTTTCGCGCAACATCGGGAGCGGTTTTGTTGAGGGCAACAACGTACTTGATACGTCAGGCGACAATCTGCTGAAAGTCGTGTATCTGTCCGAAAGTCCGGCGGATGCAGTGAGTGCAGTTTTTCAGACTTCGGTCAATGCCGCACTCGGTCCGTATAAGGCGCTGCGCCTGCGGCTGATACTACTTTCCCTGGTGGTGGTACTGCTTGCGGCCACCGTCTCGGTCCTGGTTGTTCGCAGTTCGCGCAAGCCGGTGCGAGCGCTCCTTGAGGCTGCCCAGCGCATTGAGCGAGGGGAGTATTCCAAAGCGGTCCAGGTTGGCGGCGAAGGGGAAATCGGTTTGCTGGCCCGGACTTTCAACCGCATGCAACAAGGCATTGCAGAGCGGGAGTACCAGATTGCAAGCCAGGCTGAGCGCGACAAGCTGACTGGTCTGGTAGACCGCGGTGCCGTAAAAGGCCGTTTGGCCGTCGCTTTCGAACGGGCGCTGCAAAGTGGCTCGACCGTTGCAACTTTAATGATCGACCTCTCGCAGTTCAAAGAGCAAAACAGCACGCTGGGCATAGAGCACGAAGACGCCATTCTCAAAGAGGTTGCCGTCCGCTTGTCATCCAACATCCGTGTTTCAGATACGGTTGCCCGCTACAGCTCGGACAAATTCCTGGTCATCATGGAGGATGCGGACGAAAAGCTGGCGCCGCATCTGGCGGAGTTTCTTGCCACGGTACTTGAAGGCGAGATCAAACTGCCCGACAGGGCCATTAAGCTTAAGCTGCACATCGGGGTCGCGCTGTATCCCCAGCACTGTGAAACACCCGATACGCTCCTGCACCGGACGAAGGTAGCGCTTAAGGAGGCGCACAAGCACAGCCAGCGGGTCATGGTTTACGAGCCCGGACAGGATGAAGAGCACCTCAGGGAGCTTGCAATCGTAAGCGACCTCGAGCGGGCGGTAAGAGAAAAGCAGCTCCACATGCTTTATCAGCCCAAGGTGTCCATGCGAACCGGCAGGGCAAACCAGGTTGAGGCGCTCATACGTTGGAACCACCCGCAGCTTGGCTATCTGCCGCCGGATGAGTTCATTCCGCTGCTGGAGCAGGCCGGTAACATCAGCAAGCTCACAGAATTCGCGCTCAAGACAGTCATTGAGCAAAGCCGCAAGTGGTCAAGCGATGGGCTGGACATAACGGCCGCGATCAATCTCTCGGCTAATGACCTGTTCGACATGGATCTTCCGGATACTGTCGCGAATCTGCTCAGCTACTACATGGTAGAGCCTTCCAATATCGTTCTCGAGATAACCGAAAGTGCGGTGATGCAGGACGTGCGTGTCGCTATCAGTGTGCTGCGCAGACTGCGCGCGCTCGGCGTCAGGCTTTCACTCGATGATTTCGGTACCGGGCAGTCATCGCTGGCATTGCTCAAGCAGCTGCCAGTGGACGAGCTGAAAATCGACAAGTCGTTCGTACAGCACCTCAAGGCGAAGAGTGGTGATGCCCTGATCGTAAAATCAACGATCAATCTTGGCCACAACATGGGACTGAAGGTCGTGGCAGAGGGGCTTGAAACTGAAGAGAGCTGGGCCCTGCTCGACGCCTATGGTTGCGACATGGTGCAGGGCTATATGATCAGCCGGCCGATGACCGCGGATGATTTTGTGGAGTGGTATCTGAAGCGCCTGGACGACAAGCTCCATGAGATTGACTATGAAGCAGCCACCGGGCCGGGCGCCTCAAGCAGCTTTGAAGAGTTCGCGTCTGCAACCCACAAGATCCGTCTGCGCCAGCTGACCCGTATGTAGTACAGCCTACCTGCTGCCCGATCTTTTCTTCCGCGCAATCAATATCGTCATGTCATCTGCCTTGGACGGCTGGTCCTCCTGCGGATGGAGCATCCGCAGCTGGCTCGCCTCGCATAGTTCGTCCAGGCAGTCAGCAACTGGGCCATGCCTGGCTATGTCTATGATCTCTGACAGGTGAAGATTGTCTGACAGGCCGTCGCTGGCCACGACAATCGTATCCCTCGCCGCCATCGGAATCGGTGGTCCGACGTCGATGCGCATGGAGCTCATGCCGACAAAGTTCGATACGTAATGCCTGTCGGCATGCAGCATCGCTTCTCTTTCATCAAGCAATCCCGCCTCAACGGCAAAACCGACCGGCGAGTGCTGAATTGTTTGTGCTTTAAGCTTGCCGCGTTGGCCGATTAACAGCGCGACCGAATCGCCGACCTGAAAGGACCGCAGCTGCTGATTCTCTATGCCGGCGACAGTGAGGGTCGTTGCCGAACCGTTGCTGAACTCGAGAATCCGCCGGTTACCTTCCTCGATGGCGCTGATAATGGCGATGCGCAACGGCGTCTCCCTGGACGCCGCCAGGGGCAACAGCTCAGCAAGCGTTTCGATCATTGTATTTGACGCTTTTCGCCCGGCAGGCAGCCCACCAGCCCCGTCGGCAACTGCGAGCACCAGGCCGTCGCGGCCATAAGGCAGTACGAGCCCCGAATCTTCGTTGTCGGTGCTTTTGGCAGGACTGCGGACCGAAAAGCCGCGAACGTCGAATCCCGAAACTTCCGCAGTGCCGCGCTGGTAGTGCTGCTCTCCGAAGAACGCGAAAGGCAACTTCTCGTTTGCTGATCCTGTCACGGCTTCAGGCCCTTGGCGATACGGTTCCGGCACCACGGGCAAAAACTCCAGAAATCGCGCGCAACGCCCCAGCCGCATTTGCTGCAGCGATGACGGGTCTCTGCAAGCTTCCACTTGCGCCGGACTTTGGTCCGGCACCAGGGGCAATAGCGCATGAACGGCATAAGCTGTCGTCGCTCGCAGGCGGAATTCTCGCAGCGCCCTTCGTAGCGCTTGTCGGGATACTGCCTGTTTGTTTCTTTCTGAAAGCCGGGGCCGTAGCACCAGGCGCAATAGTTCCAGTCCAGCTTGACGCCCCTGTTGCAACGCGGGCAGCGAGCCGGAAACTTGCTCTCCACATCCCTGGCCGGATGCTCGACACCGCACCAGGGACAGTCGTGCATGCTTTCGGCGACGGGGCCTTCGCAGCGTCGACAGGCCTGGTCGGTGTTCAGGGTTTTCCTGAAGCGGCTCTGAAATTCCTTCCAGCGAACCTGTTGCCAGCTGCTGCTTTTGCTCTCGTTACGCGGGGCTTTCCTGCTCTTCGTCTTCTGTTTGCGTACGTGCAGCCGAAGCCGTTCAAACGTGTCACGAAAGCCAATGGCGTCCCGGTAGCGATTCGCCGGGCTGAGATCGATGGATTTACGGATCATCTCCACGAGTTCCGGCTGCAGTCTTTTGCGAAGACGCGCGTAACCAACGCCAGGCCATTCATATGGCCACTCGGGAAGTTTGCCCGAGAACAGGCGATAGAGGATTAAGCCGAGCGAAAAAACATCCGAGTGGAAGCTGGGTCGCCCCATGGCCTGTTCGGGCGCGATGTATCCCAGCGTGCCGGAACCTGAGGCTTTTATTGAGCGAATGACATGCCGGGCGAATCCGAAGTCCCCGAGCCGCAGCCGGTTGTCGGGAAACAGGATGTAATTCTCCGGCTTGATATCGCAATGAATGATCCGCTTGCTATGTGCAAAGGCGGGTCCGGCAAGCACCTGGTCCGCGAACTCCATGGCCGTTTGCAGCGACATCCGGCGCTCGAGCCGGTCCGCCAGCGTGCCTATGCCCGAGCGGCGTTGCGATCACAAAATAGCCATCAATGTGGCTCGCGTTCTGTACCGGAAGAATGTTCTCGTGATCAAGCTTGAAGGAGAGCTTGACCTCTTTGTAGAAGTCATCAAGCAGGCGTTGATCTTCGATGTCCGGATGAGGGATTTTCAGCGCCACGCGATTGGCGTGCAGCGTATCAAAGGCCTGGTAGACGCTGGCGAGCGGTCCGCGCGCGAGTCGTTTTTCGATCCGGTATTTACCGAGCTTCTGGCGTGGCTTCAACAAGCGCGGGTCCGTCCGCCATATCCTGGGCTACTTGAGCATTGCGCTCGCGTGACCGGGACACGGCCGCTGCCTGGTGTGCGGCAGTCGGGCGTCATGCTGGCATGTCATCAACAAGCTGGCGCCCTCGGCGGGATGCGGCCTGCAAGGCGGCCGTCTCCGACCGGAAGACTTCGCCGGATTTTTCCGTGTGCACCGCTGACTTGTCGCCTTTGTGCCCCAGAACAGACACCGTGAAATGCCAGCCGCCAACCTCGGGCGCTGTGACGCAAATAATTTCGTGGTCCTTGTAATGCTCTACTGCGCGTTTCTCTTGCATGTGTACTCCGCCCTGGATGCGAGGCAGGCGCGAAATGCGTCCACGCTCTCTCGCTCCATGCTATGAAGAATACGCCATCTTCCCCAGGCGGGCGAGTTTCCGGGTACGTTTGCCGGGCCGCCGCCGGGTTGCCTGCTGGTGTAATATCTTCGGCAGATTTGCGGGGGTTCCGGACGGGACGCCTTCTATACAGGGTGCATGGCATGAGTCGCGATTCTCAGTTTGAGGAATTCAGTCAAGCCGCGGAGGCGGGCAATCCGGTCGCCCAGTTCAACATGGGGCTGTGGTACCTGCGCCAGCCGGGCGCGAGACCGTTTCCGCCGCCCGCTCGGGAGTGGTTCGGGAAGGCCGCAGAGCAGGGCTTCGCTCCCGCTCAGACTATGATCGGCAGGATGCATCTGGGATTCCCGGGGGGCGGCCGTGACGCGGCTGCGGCGCGACTGAGTTTCGCGCTGGCAGCGGAACAAGGCTTCGCCGAGGCGCAGTACCAACTCGCTGAGCTATGCGTCGCCACCGGCGATGACGTGCGCCACTATAGCGAGGCTCGTAACTGGCTGGAAAAGGCATCTGCGGCGGATCACGCACTGGCAATGTGCCAGCTTGCCTATTTGCTGGATGAAGGAATTGGTGGAGCGACGGACCCGGGCCGGGCCATTGCCCTTTACCAGCGCTCAGCGGAACTCGGCATGCCGCGGGCCTGGAACCAGCTGGGGCACTGCTTTGAAATCGGCCACGGGCTTGCGCAGGACCCTGAGCTGGCGGCCGCGGCCTATCGACGCGCAGCGGAGCGGCAATATCCAGGCGCCGCCCGGGCCGCAACCCGGCTGGAGGCGAGCATGCAGGATTCCGGCAAGCGTCGGTCCGCGGCCGCAGCCGATACCGATTTGACCGGCGCCCCGACTGGCCGCTCGTTTGTGCCGCGGCCGGAATGTGTGCCGACAGTTTTGAGCGGTTCGCCAAGGATTGCTCTTTTGAAAGGCCTTTTCTCGCAGACCGAGTGCCAGCACCTGATTGCTGCCGCAAAGCCTCACCTGGAGCCCTCGCGGATCGTCAGCGATGCCGGCGATAACGTCCTGGATCACAATCGCAGTAGCTGGGAAATGCGCTTTTATCCAGAGGCGAAGGACATGCTGATCTGGATTTATGAGCGGCGGCTCGCACGACTGTCGGAGACAAGAGCTGAGCAAGGCGAGGCACTGTTGATCCTGCGCTACGAGCAGGCGCAGGAGTATCGGACGCACGTCGACTTTTTTGATCCCGAATTGCCGGGCCAAAAGGCGCACATAGAGGCAAGCGGGCAGCGGATTCTGACTATGCTTACCTATCTTTCTGAAGTGGAGGAGGGGGGCGGCACAGAGTTCCCGGCACTGGGCATTACTGTTGAGCCGGAGGCTGGCGCGACGCTGGCGTTTTTCAATGTCACGCCCGACGGGCAGGTTGATCGTCGCACGCTGCACGCAGGGCTGCCCGTTACGTCGGGCACCAAGTGGCTGGCCACCCGCTGGATTCGTGACCGGGACTGGGTGGATCCGCGCAGCTGAGCGGGCGCGGCTCCGGGGCAGCGATTGACCTGACAGGCACGAGTAATAAGTTAAATAAAAGCGGCTGATTTCGGAACCGGATTCGACAGATCCATACAGGGTCGTATATAAACATTACAAAAGAACAAGAGCCGCACACGGCGGCCATTGCGAATGGCGGGATCGAAATATGTCTATCACGGCCGGGTCGATGCGAAGCGTCTTGGTAGCGGTAATGCTTGTGGCAGCGCATCCGTCGCTGCTACAGGCGGCTGAGCTGCTGGGCGAGGGCCCGCGCCTGCGTCCGGAAGATCGGGTCACACAAGATGAGATTGTAAACGGGGATAAGTCGCTGCCGGAAATTCGTCAGGCTGGCCTGGCGATCTTTGTTACGCCGTTCAACAAGCTTGATGGCTACGGTGACGGACCGCATGACCCGGGGATTGCTGATCAACGCTCGCCCGAGGCTGGCAATCGACCAACCCTGCAGGGCAATGGGGCGTTTCTGCGCGTCAACGGGCTGGATGCCCAGACCTGCCTGGAGTGCCACACGATCGTCAGCAATCTGACGGTGCCGGCGACCTTGGGTATCGGCGGCGTCGGTGGCGTGAATACCAACGCGATGTTTCAGCCGGAAACGATGAACATCGCGGACAGCGATTTCGACGGCAAAGCCGAGTTCGACGGCCGGTTGATCAATCCGCCGTTCCTGTTCGGGGTCGGGGGCGTCGAGCTGCTGGCCCGCGAGATGACGCAGGAGTTGCAAAAGCAAAAGAGCCGCGCGCTCCGCATCCCGGGAACCGTGGTTGCGCTGCAAACCAAGGGCATCAACTTCGGGAGTATATCGGCCGATCAGTGGGGCGTGCTGGATACCAGTAATATCGCGGGTATTGATGACGACCTGGTCGTGCGGCCGTTCGGGCGCAAGGGGGAGGCCGCCTCGCTGCGCGAGTTTGACGTGGGCGCTATGGCATTTCACCTGGGCATGCAGGCGAACGAGGCCTTTGGCGGGCCCTTTGCGGATCATGATAACGACGGTGTCATTAACGAAATTACAGAGGGCGACCTGAGTGCGCTCAGCATTTTCCTGAGTACGCTCGAGGCGCCAACGCAGCAAGACAGGCGTTCGCATAAGAAGGGCGCCGTGCTGTTTCAACAAATCGGGTGCGCAAGCTGTCACGTGCCCGTGATGAATACGGCCAGTAAGAACTTGCCCCTCACATTTACCGATTCGCCGGAGCAGCCGTTCGACGATGTGTTTTACAAACTCGATTTAACCCAGCCGCCGGTGGCCTTCGTGCCCAACAGGCTTGGGGGAATCGAGGTGCCGCTGTTTTCGGACCTCAAACGGCATGATATGGGTGACGCGCTTGCCGAGACGTTCAATCTCGTGTCTGAACAGCAAAACCGCGAGTTCATTACGGCCAAGCTCTGGGGTGTGGCCGATACGGCGCCGTATATGCATGACGGACGCGCCTTCACGCTGCATGAGGCCATTCGCATGCATGACAACCCCGGCAGCGAAGCAAGTTTTGCAGCGGCAAACTTCGAAAGTCTCGATACTGCGCAGAAAAACGCGATTCTGGGTTTTCTGCTCAGCTTGCGCACGCCGCAAAATCCCGCCGCAGACCTGTTGCAGGGTCAGACCAACTCCAGTTCCGCGGAGCGATAGGGCCCACGATATGCTCTTGATGCCCGCCACTCTACCCGGCGAACACTAAACTCCTGCTGCCGCCAGGCTGACCTGGGGATAAGCCCTGCCTGGGTCAGGTCTCTGTGCGTGGGGTCGCAGTGATCCCATTTTCATGACGCGGAAAAGCGCCTGCATCAATCGTCTCGCAGTAACCGTGCCAGGCGGCGTAGCCGATCAGGGGGATGATCACGATCAGGCCTGCGAAGGCCGTCAGCACGCCCACCAGCAAGCCAAGCACAATCAGCGTGAGCCAGACGAGCATGGCGCCCTTATTGCGCAGCACTGCGTTAATTGATGTGATGACTGCGGTAATACTGTCGACGTCCCGGTGCATGATCATCGGCAGCGAAAAAGCGCTGGCCGAGAATGTCACCCCCGCGAAGACGGCGCCAACCAGCGAGCCGAAGGTCAGGTACGGCCACAGCTGGCTCAGGGTCGGGTCCGACTGGTCGAGCATCAACAAGGTGATCACGATGGCCGCGCGCGCCCAGACCATGAAGATCACGAGCAGCACGAGCGCAAAAATCATTTCATTGCCGAGGTGGCGTTTGAACGCGGCTTTGAGGCTGCGCCCCAGCAGCGGCGGCTGACCGCGTTCCAGTTGTGCGGCGATAGCATAGAGTCCAACACAGGAAAGCGGTGCGAGAAAAACGAACCCGCCGAGCATCGCATAAAGAATCCACTGGCCGCCTCTGAACCAGGCCAGCAGGCTGACCGCGGCAATCATCATGGCGATAGCCAGTCCGTAGGCGAGGCTTGGCCCCGGCGCCCGGAGCAGGTCGGAGAAGCCCAGGCGCAGCCAGCGCAGCGGGGCCCAGGGGGCGAGGGCGCGGCAGGGGGCCACAAACGGCATTTCATCGCGCTTGAAATCGGCCTGGTCATTCTCGGTCATGGCTTTCCCCCGATTCGTCTGATGCCTCCGGGATTCTGGCGCGCGAGGCGCAGTTCAGCAACTGCAATGGCTTGGTGCGCGACCAGAACGCGTCCAGGCAAGCAGGGAAATCCTGCTGCGCACAACAACGGACGCCGTGTGTTCTTAGAAACAGCCTACCTCAATGCGCGTGATACGATCACGAGCCGAAACAACGTGTTGCCCTGATTCATGAACGAAATATCGCCGAAAAGGACGTTGTCTGTACAGCGTCGTCAAGTTGCCCCGGTCCTGTTTGCGGCACTGCTATTGTTTGGCCTCGCGGCCTGCGCTGAGCGGACGCAGGATCGAAGCGTGGCCTTTCGCATCGACTTGAGAGATCAGATTGCCGACGGCAGTTTTGATCCGTCAACAGACTCTATAGGCATTCGTGGCAGTGCCAGACCCCTGTCGTGGGATAGCAGCATCGCGGCGACTGATGAGAATGGCGACGGCTTCTTCGAGGCAGCTGTTATTTTTTCTTTCAAGGGAACCCGGCTGAAGGTCGACTACAAGTTCAAAGCCGATGCGGGCGGCATGGACGATGATGGCTGGGAGGCAGGGCCCGACAGGCGATTTGCTGTGGGCGAAGACAATCTGCTTATTGAGCGCGCCTTCAACGAGCCTCCGCCAGTGGTGCCACCAACGTTTATACAGCGAGAAGCGTTGCTGGCAGACATCGATATCCTCGCCCGGGCTTTCAGGCAACTTCATCCTGGGCTTTATCGCTATCACGATGAGGCTTCGTTTGAGGCCGCGATCGCCAGCACAAAAAGCGAGGTGCGGGCTGAAACAGATCTGCGCACCGCTTACCTGCTGATTTCCCGCTTCGTGGCGACCGTGAAGTGCGGTCACACCTACGCCAACTTCTGGAATCAGACCGCCAGGGTAAGGCAGGAATTGTTTTACGCCGCGAACAAAGTGCCGTTTACCTTTCGACTCATCGGCAATCGGATGATCATTACCCATGGTGCCGGCACGTCTGACACCCTGAGAGAGGGTATGGAAGTCACGGCGATCAATGGCGAATCGGTCGCCGAGATATTGGAGGCGCTTGGCAAGCTGGTCAAAGCCGATGGAGCAAACGACGCGAAGCGCCAGCATGACCTCCAGCTAACCGGATTCGGCGAGTTCGAACCATTCGATGTCTACTATCCCCTGAACTACCCGCCACCCGATGAGCGGTATGTGCTCGAACTGACCGATCTTGCAAGCGGCGCGCGGGTTGTTACAGAGGAGCCGGGCGTGACCCGGCGGGATCGCCAGCGGCGTCTGCACAAGCGGTACGGCGCAAAGGAGAGGTCTTTCGACGAACTATGGGAATTCGAGATCCTGAACCCCGAGACGGCGTACCTGCGCCTTGGTTCCTTCGTAACGTGGAAGATGGAACTCAACTGGAAGAAGTTTCTCAGGGAGTCGTTTGTCAAACTCAGGGAGCAGGGCATCGACAATCTCATCGTTGATATTCGTGGCAATGAGGGCGGTTCGGACGACGTAAATCTCGAGCTGATGAAGTATCTCATTGGCGAGCAGATTGATATCGAGCGGCGCCGTGAATTGTTTCGATATTCGAAGGTCCCCGAGGATTTGCTTCCGTATGCGAAAACATGGGATGACTCGTTCTTCGACAGAAGCAAGCGTGTGGTACCGGCGGAGAACGGGTTCTATGTGGCCAGGAAGGCAAATGACAAGCCGCTCAAGATACGTCCAGGGAAGAATGCATTTGAGGGTAAGCTCTATTTGCTGGTCGATGCTGCCAACAGTTCTGCAACGTTCTATCTCGGCCAGGTATTGAAGGACTACAATCTGGCAACTCTGGTCGGGCAGGAAACCGGTGGCAATCAGCAGGGTATGAACGGCGGACAACTGTTCTTTTTCCGCCTTCCTAATAGTGGCATCGAAGTAGACATTCCGCTGATTGGCTACTACCCGAGGGAGGTAAAACCCGACGGAGGTGTCGTTCCGGATGTTGTGGTAGAACCCGGCATCGAAGCTGTCCTTGGCAAAATAGATGCGGAACGCGAGGCAGCGCTGAAACTGATTGCGCAGCGCAAACAGGCCGCTCTGCAGCAATGACGGTTATTGCTGATTTGTCTCACTGAATCGCTAGAGGTTTATTCGTGCAGTTATTTGATGAACTGAAACGTCGCAACGTATTTCGGGTAGCGGCCGCCTACATCGTCTCGGCGTGGTTGATTATCCAGGTCGTGGAGACAATTTTCCCGCTATTCGATCTCGGTGACGCCATTGTGCGTGGCGTGGTCATCGTACTGGCGATCGGCTTTATACCTGCAGTGCTGTTGGCCTGGGTCTTCGAACTGACGCCGGAAGGGCTCAAGCGCGACGAGGATGTCAGCCAGGCACCGGCAGAGACCTGGCAGACCGGTAAGAGGCTTGATCGGGTCATCGTCGTGATGCTCGCGGTGGCGCTAGCCTACTTTGCAGTCGATAAGTTTTATCTTGATCCGGCTCGCGACGCCGAGCAATTCGAAACGGCGCGCCAGGAAGGCCGGGTGGAGGCGATGGTCACCAGCTTTGGCGACCGATCGATCGCAGTTCTATCGTTCGCGGATATGTCACCGCAGAGCGATCAAGCCTATTTCTCTGATGGTATTTCCGAGGAACTCCTCAATTTGTTAGCCAGCATCCCCGAGGTGCGGGTGACGTCCCGGTCATCGGCATTTTCGTTTAAAGGTAAGAATCTGAGCATTCCCGAGATTGCAGGGCAGCTCAAGGTTTCCTATGTGCTGGATGGGTCGGTACGCAAAGCGGGTGATCAGATCAGAATCTCTGCGCAGCTTGTGGATGCCGGATCTGATACGCAGCTTTGGTCTAAGAACTTCGATCGCAAGCTGGAGAATATTTTCCAGATCCAGGACGAGATCGCCAGCGACGTAGTGGAGCAGATCAAGGGCACGCTGCAAATTTCTGTACCGCATCAGCGCCAGACCGATGCCGAGGCCTATGCGCTGTACCTGCAGGCGCGCCATCAACGGCGGCTCGGCACTGCGCAAGGCTATGAGGAGTCCATCCGCCTTTACCGTTCAGCGCTGGCGATTGATCCAGATTACGCGCCTGCCTGGGACGAGATGGCCGCGTCCTATCAAAGCCAGGCCATCACCGGCCTGAAGCCGTCTGAAGAGGCGTTTGAGCTTGCCCGGGAAGCGGCTCTGAAAGCGATAGAGATCGACCCCGGCTACGCACCGGCTTACGACACGCTGGGCTTCATGGCGCAGTATTATGAGCCGGACCTGGCGGCTGCGGCGCGCTACTACCAGCGCGCGCTGCAGCTCGCGCCGCGCGACTCGGGCATCACCGGTAGCGCAGGAATTTTCCTGCATACTCTGGGCCGCACAAAAGCAAGCATTCCACCCATAGAGTTCAGCGCCGCGGCGGACCCGCTTTCGCCGGGATGGAAATACATGCTCGGCCTGGCGTACCTGTCCGACGGTCGAACATCGCAAGCGATTGAAGCTTTTGAGGCCACGTTGGCACTGAGCCCGGACTTCTCGCTCGCACATCACAACCTGGGCATCGCGCTGATGCTTGACGGACGGCCCGACGAGGCGATCGCCGCACTGCAAAAGGAAAAGCGGGAAAACTGGCGGTTGATCGGTATGGCCATGGCGCTGTTCGCGCTCGAAAATACGAGGGACGAAACGCCTGGTGAATCTGGCGCAGCGGACCTGGCACTGACTGAGCTGATCGAGAAGTATGGAGAAAATTCCGCATATAACATTGCCTACGTTTATGCTTATCGAAACGACGCCGACTCAGCATTTGAATGGTTGCGCAAGGCGGTGGAGACCGAAGACCCCGGCATGGGCGAAGTCCTGTCGCAGCCTTTGTTTAACAACCTTCACGAGGATCCCCGCTGGATTCCGTTTCTCTCAACGCTGGGCAAGGCGCCGGAGCAACTGGCCGACATCAAGTTAGAGGTGTCGTTGCCGCAGTAGAGTTTTTCCGCCGCGTTAATCTCGCGACACCCGATTCTGGAGGCGGCGGGAATGCTCGGCCCTTCGGGCCTGGTCCCTCGCTAACGCTTCGGGGCCATCACCGCTGCGCTCCGATGTCCTGCGTCGGCGCCTGCCGTCCGCCTCGCACTCACCTCAGTCCTGGAGTGTGCCGATGTAGCTGGTGATCAAGATTATCTGCGCACTCACCTGCGTTTCAGATGACGCCTGCCGCCTCAATGCTGCACCCCAGACTGGCATCTCCGGGAGTCCGTGAACGGGCGGCATGCCGCGGCCGTCGATGGACCTGTGCACGCGGCGATCGGGAAACCTTCCATCGTTATTTTGCGCGAGGAGCCGGAGGTTTGCGGGCGCAACACGCAATTCCGGAGCAAGCGGCCCGTCGCCGCGGCCTTCTGTGCCATGGCAGGAAGCACAGTGATCCATGAAAAGCTGTTGGCCCGTTGGACGAACCGTTTCTGATGCCATTGGCCTATCGCGATCCGAGCAGCCGCTCACAAAGGTCAGAGTCGCCAGAGTAATTGCGGCCGCGATCATCTGACGCGCAGATGACCGGTAATTTCTGTTGCTAAAGTGTCTTGGCATTTTGCCGCCATCTCCGACCTGGCTGAAGCCACAATAATAGCATGTTGCCGCTTGCAAGCTTCGCGACCTCGCGGTGCTTTGGAGTGTTCCGATTCCTGTTTTCTAAGGCGAAGGAACCTGCGCCGCGGTTCTCGTCGACAGAGCGCTGCAGACGAATGCGGGATTAGCGTGGTATCTCCGAGCGATGCGTAGACCGCAACAACGCGGGCATCCTGCCATTTGGTGGAGGCGGCGGGAAGAGAACCAATCTCGCTTGATGTGGAAAAACGAGGCGCTGCCGGTGAACGCGAGATTAGCGTGGTAACGGCGAGCAATGTGGTGCCTTCACAATCGCGGGGATCTTGCCACCCCATAAATGGCAGGGCCGCCCAGCGGGCGGCCCAGACATTTGGTGGAGGCGGCGGGAATCGAACCCGCGTCCGCAAGCCCTCCGCTCCAGGGTCTACATGCTTATTTCGTCATTAATCTTATTGTGGGCTACCCGACGAACAGGGAAAACTCACAACCAGTTCAGTATTTGTTTAGCGGTTTGGCCCTGAACATGCCGCCCTCGCGATCTTGTGAGTGATGACCCCTGGGTCTGAGTGCACAAGCACAGACTCAGTCAGAGGGCACTAAAGCTGGTTTTTAAGCAGCTAGTGCGTAGTTGTCGTCGTTGGCAACTATGAGTTTTGCAGATGGATTTACGAGGTGAACCTGCACCTCGGCATGCACCTGAAGGTTCGCGACTCCCGTCGAAGCCAGGTCGCCCCCAGGAAACGCATGTTACTCAATCAGCGCGTTGCAAACAGTGAAATGGGTCCCGTTAACCGCAAAATTTCAAGGTGCTGAGGCTCAGCCGCGCTTGAGCACGCGGGCCTTTTGCCGTTCCCAGTCGCGGTCTTTTTTCACATTTCGCTTGTCGTGCTGCTTTTTGCCTTTTCCGAGACCGACTTCCAGCTTGGCGCGGCCGCGTGTCCAGTAAAGTTTCAGCGGCAGCAAGGTATAGCCCTTGCGCTCAACTGCTCCGATCAGCCGATCGAGTTCCTTACGGTGCATCATCAGCTTACGGGTACGTGACGGGTCCGGGCTGATGTGCGTTGAAGCGGTGGTCAGCGGCTGAATATGGCTGCCGAACAGCCAGGCTTCATTGTCTTTGATCAACACATAAGCCTCGGTGATCTGCGCCTTGCCGGCGCGCATGCTCTTGACCTCCCAGCCCTGCAGCACCAGCCCGGCCTCGAAGGCTGTCCTCGATAAAAAAGTCGAATCGCGCCTTCTTGTTAAGCGCGATAGTGCGGGAGCGTTTCTTGCCCTCGTTGCTGCCTGGCTGTCTTTGCCATCGGGCGCATTATACGGTAGGCCGCGGATGCGTGCGACGGCGGATTCTACGGGAATTCGCGATGGCCCGGAACGCGCCGTAAAGCTTGTGGCAGCCGGAGCGAATTGGCCCAGAATCGCCGACTTTTACGGCCATTGCTGGTGCCGGAGTATGGAAAAAAGAACATCGATGCACGGCCACTGGTCGTCGCGCACGGCCTTCATCCTGGCCGTAACGGGTTCCGCCGTGGGTCTCGGCAATATCTGGAAGTTCCCCTACGTGGCCGGCGAGAACGGTGGCGGTGCCTTCGTGCTGGTCTACCTGGTCTGCGTGGTTGCCATCGGACTGCCGATCATGATGTCCGAAGTTCTGCTCGGGCGCAGAGGTCGCCGCAACCCGATCACCACCATGAAAGTGCTGGGTGAAGAAGAGGCTGGCCAGGGCTGGTGGCAGATCGTTGGCTGGAACGGCATCATCGCCGGCTTTCGTCATTCTGTCGTTCTACAGCGTCATCGCCGGATGGTCGCTGGCCTACATCGAGCGCAGCATCGTCGGCACCTTTGTCAAAGCGTCGACGAGCCCACGGTCAGCGAGACCTTTGACGATCTCCTTGGCAGCTGGCCGCGCATGTTGTTCTGGCACAGCGCTGTTCATGGTCATGACGATCCTGGTTGTCGCCAAGGGCGTTCAGCGGGGGCTGGAGCGCGCGGTCGAAGTGCTGATGCCGGCGCTGGTCATTCTGCTGATCGTGCTGCTTTTTGTCAGTGCACGGCTGGATACGTTTTCGGAGGGCCTGCGACTTCATGTTTGCGCCGGATTTCTCCAAGCTGGATGCGGAACACCATTCTGGTCGCAATGGGGCAGGCGTTCTTCTCGCTGAGCCTCGGGATGGGTGCGGTGATGGCCTACGGCGCCTACCTGCCCGAGGGCACCTCCATTGGCAGCACCACGCTGGTGGTCGTGTTCGCCGACACCGGCTATCGCCTTGCTGGCCGGCGTCGTGATTTTTCCGATCGTATTCAACTATGGCCTTGATCCTGCAGAGGGTCCCGGGCTGGTCTTTCATTCCCTGCCGCTGGCCCTGGGGCAGCTGCCCTGGAGCGTGGTGCTGTCGACCTTCTTTTTTATGCTGCTGACTTTTGGTGCATGGACGTCTTCGATCGGACTCATCGAGCCCGCAGTTGCCTGGCTGGTCGAACGTCACCAGATGACGCGCCCGGGCGCGTCCTGGCTGGTAGGCGGGCTGGTCTGGTTTCTGGGTCTTGGCTCGGTGCTGTCGTTCAACGCGCTGTCCGACTTTACGTTCTTCCGCGGCACGATTTTTGACAACCTGGATTACCTGGCCAGCAACATCATGCTGCCGCTGGGCGGCCTGCTGATCTCGTTGTTCGCAGGCTGGGTGATGTGTCGCAATTCCTCTGCCGAGGAACTGGATCTCGGCACCGGCCTCCGCTACCAGGTCTGGCAGTTCCTGACCCGCTTCATCGCGCCGGTCGGCGTGGCGCTGGTGCTGCTTGAACGCGTCGGGTCTGCTGAATGCTCTGCGAGGTTGAGCGCTGATGCGTGAAGTAAAACGCAGCGCGCTGGTACCGTATAGCGCCGACGAGATTTATCGCCTTGTCGATGATCTTGAGGCCTATCCCGAATTTCTGCCCTGGTGCTACCGACGCGCGTGTCAGCAAGCGCACAAAGAAATCAGTCGCAGGCAACGCTGGAACTGGAAAAGGGCGGTGTCAGCAAAGAGTTCACCACGCTCAATAAGCTGACGCCGGGGCGGCGAATCGAAATGGGCCTGATGGACGGGCCGTTCAATCATCTGCAGGGCGTGTGGTCGTTCGAGCCACTGTCGGAAACCGCCTGCAAAGTGAGCCTGGATATTCACTACGAGTTTTCGAACCCGGTGGTGGACATTCTGTTCGGACCGGGTTTCAAGGAAATTCTGGCCTCCCTTGTCGACGCGTTCGTGCAGCGTGCAAGGGATGTCTACGGTGAGCGCTGACGACGCTCGAGCTATCTGCGCATTGAGGTGGTCTACGCCCGTCCAGAACGGCAGACGCTGTTGAAGCTGCGCGTGCCGGCCGGCACCACGGTTCGCGAGGCGGTGCGCTTTCAGGCATTCGCGGCGAGTTTCCCGAAATTGACCTCGCCGTCAACAAGCTCGGCGTGTTCGGCAAAAAAGTACCGGCTGACACGCCGGTGAAAGAGGGCGACCGGGTGGAGATATATCGGCCGCTGAAAGCAGACCCGCGCGAAGTGCGGCGTCGGCTGGCGGCGGAGGGCAAGACTATGGGTCGGACGCCAAAGAACCGCTAGCCGTCCTTCGAATCGATCCGTTTGACGGTGTTGCCGTCGAAGTAAATGGCGACGAACTTGCGCGTGACATGCCCCGGTGCGGCCGTTGCTGAAGTAATAGACGTAGTCCCAGCGGTCGGTCGGAACGGGTCGTCCGCCATCGGCGTACCAAGCAGGATACTTGACCTGCTCGCGGGTCATGCCCTCTTCGACCCGCGCAACCGTCTCATCATCCAGGTAATTGCCCTGCTGGATGCTGACCTTGTGAACGCAGCCGCCGGTCGCCAGCAGGCCAACCAGCAGCAGGTTCGGGAATGTTCTTCGCATAGCTTTCGCTCGTGGTTGCGGTGGAGACCTGCGCGCCGGTGGGCGATAATGGCGCGACGATCATACCGCAAGTTTCGATAACCGGCAGCAGGTAGGCGCGCAAAAATAATGGAAAGCAAAGAACTCAGAGAGGCGGGGCTCAAGGTCACGGTTCCCCGCCTGCGGATCCTCGAGATCCTCGAGTCCGGGCGACGTCGGCACCAGAGCGCGGAAGACGTCTACAAGTCGCTGCTGGAATCCGGCGACGATATTGGTATCGCCACGGTCTACCGGGTCCTGACCCAGTTCGAAAGCGCCGGTCTGGTTCGGCGCCACAATTTCGAAGGCGGCCATTCGGTTTTCGAACTGGACGATGGTCGCCATCATGACCATATCGTTTGCGTAGATTGCGGCCGGGTCGAGGAATTCATGGACGAGACAATTGAGTCGCGCCAGGATGACATAGCGCGCAAGCGCGGTTTCGAAATCCACGATCACGCACTGATACTGTACGGGCACTGCCTGAGGGATGATTGTCCCCATCTGAACCGGCGCCGCTGAGCCGCTAGCTGCCGCGCCCTCTCTGGATCATCTCGCGGGCATGCTCGCGGGTTCGCCGCGTGATTTCCACGCCGCCCAGCATGCGCGCAATTTCCTCCACACTCTCGTCGGAGCGTCAGTGCTTTCAGGGCCGTGCGCGTGGTATTTCCGTCGGACAGCTTGCTGACCCGAACATGGTGATGCGCCTGGCTGGCGACCTGCGGCAGGTGCGTGACGCAAAGTACCTGGCGCCTTTCGCCGAGCTCTCGCAGCCGTCGCCCGACAATCTCGGCGACGCCGCCGCCGACGCCGGCGTCGACTTCATCGAACACCAGGCAACCCGTTGGCGCCACGTCGGCGGCGATGACCTGCACTGCGAGACTGATACGCGAAAGTTCGCCGCCCGACGCAACCTTGCCGAGTGCGCCGGGCGGTTGTCCGGCATTGGCGGTGACCTTAAATTCGATGCGGTCGCGGCCATGTTCCGAATAGGCGCCGTCCGTCTTGTTGATCACGACCTCAAAGCGTCCGCCCGGCATGCCGAGCGCCTGCATCAGCGCGCTGACCTCGCGGCTCATTTTTTTGGCCGCCTTGCTGCGCGCCCGCGACAACTTCGATGCCGCGGACAGGTAGGCCTGCTCGAGCTGCTCAAGTTCAGCGTGCATGGCGTCGAGTCGCGCATCTGCACCCTCCAGCGTTTCAAGTTCCGTGGTCAGCGACTTCGTCAAGGCCGGGAACTCGGCCGGATCCACTTTATGTTTGCGCGCCAGATCGTGAAAGGTCGCGATGCGCTCTTCCACCCAGTCGAGCCGGGCAGGGTCCATGTCCAGGTCGGCAAGGTAGCGGCGCAGCGTAGTCAATGGCCTCGGCGACATGGATGCTCGCGGCCTCGACCATTTCTGCGCCTGCCTGCAGCGCCGGATCGATCTCCGCTAGGTGGGCCAGTTCGCGCGTGGCGCGCTCAAGCAGTGTCTGGGTGCCGTTTTCTTCGTCGCCATCGCTGTCGCCGAGATGACTGAGAGTGGCCTGCACGCCCTCGGCCAGCCGACCGGCACCGGCAAGGCGGCGATGTTCGTCGTCGAGCTTCGCCGGCTCATCGTCCCCGATGTTCAGAGCCTGCAGTTCCCGGACCTGGTACTGCAACAGTTCGAGTCGCGCCGCGCGATCGGCATGCAGCTCGCGGAGCCGGTCGATTTCCTCGCGCAGCTTCAGCCAGGCGCGAAAACGCTCGCCAACTTCCGCCAGGCGCTGCTGGTTGCCGCCGAGATGATCGAGGATATGCCTCTGGACCAGCGGCCGGACCAGCGACTGATGCTCATGCTGACCATGAATATCTGCGAGGTGGTCGCCAAGCTCCCTGAGAGTCGTAAGCGGTACCGCCCGGCTGTTAATAAAACAACGGTTGCGCCCGGTGCTGGTCAGTACGCGCCTGACCATGCACTCGCCGTCGTCATCCAGCGAGTGCGCTTCCAGCCACGCTAAGGGCCGACGAATCATCACTCGAGCTGAAACGAGGCATTGATCTCGCCGCGCTCAGTACCGTGGCGCAGAGTGCTTGCGTCCGCGCGATCGCCCAGCACCAGTCCCAGGGCGTCCACGAGTATCGACTTGCCGGCGCCGGTTTCACCCGTCAGTACGGTGAGTCCGTCGATCCAGCTCAAGTTCTAACTTGGTCGATAATTGCAAAGTTGTGGATCTGGATGAAGCTGAGCATGCCGTCAGTCCCGTTCCGCGGCGCTTGCCGGGTCCACCGGAACTGCCGCGACCCCACTGCAGCTTGGAGCGCAGGATCCGGTAGTAGTCGTAGCCCGGTGGATGGATCAGATGCAGCCGTTCCGTCAGCGGCGCTGACGCGCAGCGTACTGTTAATGTCCAGCTCGGCAATCGCCTGCCCGTCGCAGATCAGCTGCGCGAGCGTCTCTTCGCGTTCCAGCAGTCGGACTTCGACGGTCCGCGTAGCCGGGATCGCGATCGGGCGGTCGCTAAGCGTGTGCGGGGAAATCGGCACCAGGATCAGCGCATCCAGCTCGGGCTGCACGATAGGCCCGTTGCAACTGAGGGCGTAGGCGGTTGATCCGGTCGGCGAGGCGACGATGAGACCATCACTGGAGTGGCTGTTCACGTACACGCCATCGACGTAGGTTTCGAATTCAAGCATCCGCCCCGCATGCCATTTCTGCACTACCACATCATTCAGCGCCCGTTCCTTGATTACGGAGACGTCATTGTCCAGGACCTCCGCCTGCAGCATCAGCCGTTTCTCAGTGCTGTAGTTGCCGGTCATGACTTCGTCAATGCTGTGCAACATCTCGTCCGGCGTCACGTCGGCAAGAAATCCGAGTCTGCCCCGGTTAACGCCGAGAACTGGTACTTCATGCCCGGCAACAAGTCTGGCCGCATACAGCATGGTGCCGTCGCCACCCACCGCGATGACGAGATCTGCATGGCTGGCAAGCGCCTGCTCATCGACCCGGGTGACCGGCGCGAGAGTAAATTCGATATCAAGGTCATCGGCAGCCAGGACCTCGGCGCCGCGATCCGCCAGGTGAGGCGCAAGGCCCTGCAAGGAATCCCGGACCCGCGAGTCGGACACCCGGCCGAGCAGTGCTATTTTGCCGAATGTCTTTGCCATACCGATTCTGCCTTCCTGCTGCCAACCGGGCGGGGGCTTCCGGCGGTTTTTAGCACGCACTGCCGAAGAGTCCAAATCGACTCTTCTTGACACCCCGGAAAGAGATTGCTAGTTTGCCACTGGCACTCAGTGTTAATGAGTGCCAATTCCTGTATCCAGAGTGTCAAAGACCAGCATGGCGCGCAAGCCCGGGCCGAAAAAACTCAATGAGCGGCAACAGCGCCTTCTGAAGGTGTTGGTGGAACGTTATATAGAAGAAGGGCAGCCCGTTGGTTCCCGGATCCTGTCCGAGGAGTCGGGCCTGAAGCTGAGCCCGGCGTCCGTGCGCAATGTCATGGCAGACCTCGAAAAACTGGGTTACCTGAGTTCCCCACACACCTCGGCGGGCAGAATTCCGACCCGGAGAGCCTATCGTCTGTTCGTCGATTCCCTGATCAGGGTCCGGAATCCGTCATCAGGGGAGGTCGAAAAGTTGCGCCATCGGCTGGAGCACGGCGCAGAGGATGCGGGAGGCCGCGCGCTGGTCAGGTCGGCTTCGACGCTGCTTTCGGGCCTGACCCACCTTGCGGGCATCGTCACAGTGCCACGGCGCAATCACGCTTCGCTGAGGCAAATCGAGTTTCTGACGTTATCGGATAACAGGGTGTTGAGTATCCTGGTGGTCAACAATCGCGAAGTCCAGAATCGGGTCTTAATGCTGGACCGCTCTTATACCGAGTCGGAATTGCGCAAGGCGGCCAATTATCTGAACGAGCAGTTTGCAGGGCGCGACATTCACCAGGTAAGAGATCGCCTGCTGAAAGAGCTGCAGCAGGCACGCGACAGCATGCACAGCATGATGAGCGCGGCGCTGAGCCTTGGCAGGCAGATTTTCGAGCGCAGCGAGCAAGAAGAAGACTTCATACTTGCAGGCGAGACGAATCTCATGGATTTCGCGGAGTTGTCCGATGTGGAGAAGCTGCGTGGCTTGTTCGAAGCCTTCACCCAGAAGCGCGACATCCTGCACCTGCTGGACCACAGCCTGTCCGGCGAGGGTGTGCAGATCTTCATTGGCGAAGAATCGGGCTACGACATGCTGGATGCCTGCAGCGTCGTGACCGCGCCCTATAAGGTGGATGACGAAGTTGTGGGCATGCTGGGGGTGATCGGTCCCACCCGTATGGCCTATCAGCGCATTATTCCTATCGTCGATATCACGGCAAAATTACTCGGTTCGGCCTTGAATTCACAAAAATAGCCCCCAGCCTTGGCTTTGAAGAGGTTGTGATGACGCTCCGGAGCGGGGAGACCCCCGCTTCGGGGCGTTGTTCGGTACACAGATTCCAAAGACGACATTGACAACGGAGACAGCCGCATGAGCGACATGCCCGAGACCGGGCTTGGCAGTGAGCCGAGCGAGGAAGCGAGTCTGGAAGGCGCGGAAGCCGGGCGTGAGCCCGGGACCGAGAGCCTCGAGGCAGCCCAGCAGCGTGCCAACGAGAACTGGGATCAGGTTCTCCGAATCTCTGCGGAACTCGACAATACCCGTCGGCGGGCAGAGCGTGACGTGCAGAACGCGCGCAAGTATGCCCTCGAGAAGTTTGCCGCGGAGGTCGTCACGGTGCGCGACAGCCTGGAGATGGGCGTCGACGCTGCTGCCGCGCCCGATGCCGATGTCGCAAGTATCAGAGAAGGTAGTGAGATTACGCTCAGGCTGCTGACCACTACGCTGGAGAAATTCGGGATTGTTGAAATCGACCCGGAAGGCGAACCGTTCAACCCGGAATTTCATGAGGCCATGAGCATGCTGGACGCGCCGGATGCCGAGCCGCATTCAGTGCTCAAGGTCGTACAGAAAGGGTACACGCTGAATGGCCGGCTTCTGCGCCCGGCGCGCGTCATCGTTGCCAGGGCCGCCCAGTCGGAAGCCGGCTGAGATACAGGCTTGAAACGGGGCGCAGTGGCCCCATGATGAGAAACATCAGAATTTTTGCAGCCTTAGGCCACTAACGGAGAATTTGAGATGGGCAAGATAATCGGCATTGACCTGGGAACGACCAATTCCTGCGTGGCCATCATGGAAGGGGGCAAGCCCCGGGTCATCGAGAACAGTGAAGGCGGTCGCACGACGCCGTCCGTGGTTGCCTTTACCAAGGACGATGAAGTGCTGGTTGGCCAGTCTGCCAAGCGCCAGGCCGTGACCAATCCCACAACACCCTGTTTGCGGTGAAGCGCCTCATCGGCCGCAAGTTCGAGCGACGAGGTGGTGAGCCGTGACATGGAAATGGTGCCCTACAAGATCGTGAAGGCCGACAACGGTGACGCCTGGGTCGAGGTCGAACGGCAAGAAAATGGCGCCGCCGGAAGTCTCCGCGCGCGTGCTGATGAAGATGAAGAAGACCGCTGAGGATTATCTTGGCGAGCCGGTCACCGAGGCCGTGATCACGGTGCCTGCCTATTTCAATGATTCCCAGCGCCAGGCGACCAAGGACGCAGGCAAGATCGCGGGCCTCGACGTCAAGCGAATCATCAATGAGCCGACGGCGGCGTCGCTGGCCTACGGCATGGACAAGCAGCGCGGCGATCACAAGATCGCCGTCTACGACCTGGGTGGCGGCACCTTCGATATCTCGATCATCGAGATTGCCGAGGTGGACGGTGAGCACCAGTTCGAAGTGCTGGCGACCAACGGTGACACCTTCCTGGGCGGCGAAGATTTCGACCTCAAGATCATCAACTACCTGGCCGACGAGTTCGAGAAGGACAGCGGCGTCGACATCCGCAAGGACCCGCTGGCCATGCAGCGGCTCAAGGAGGCCGCCGAGAAGGCCAAGATCGAGCTGTCCACCAGCCAGCAGACCGAGGTCAACCTGCCCTACATCACGGCCGACGCCAGCGGTCCGAAGCACCTGGCCATCAAGCTGACCCGCGCCAAGCTGGAGTCCCTGGTCGGCGACCTGATCGAGCGCACGGTCGGGCCCTGCAAGACGGCGTTGAAGGATGCCGGGCTGTCGATTTCGGATATCGACGACGTGATCCTGGTCGGCGGCCAGATCCGCATGCCGAAGGTGCAGGAAAAGGTGAAGGAAATCTTCGGCAAGGAGCCACGCAAGGACGTGAATCCGGACGAGGCTGTGGCCGTGGGCGCCGCCATCCAGGCCGGTGTGCTGGCCGGCGACGTCAAGGACGTCCTGTTGCTCGACGTCACTCCGCTGTCGCTGGGTATCGAGACACTCGGCGGTGTGATGACGAAGCTCATCGACAAGAACACGACGATCCCGACCAAGGCCAACCAGACGTTTTCGACGGCCGAAAATAACCAGACGGCCGTGACGATCCACGTCCTGCAGGGCGAACGGGAGCGGGCCGATGGACAACAAGTCGCTCGGCAGGTTCGACCTGGCGGACCTTCCGCCCGCGCCGCGCGGCGTGCCACAGGTGGAAGTGACCTTTGATATAGACGCAAATGGCATTCTCAACGTGTCCGCCAAGGACAAGGCCACTGGCAAGGAACAGTCTATCGTGATTCGTGCTTCCAGCGGGCTGTCCGAAGATGAGATTGACGCGCATGGTGTCCGATGCCGAGGCGCACGCGGAGGAAGACAAGAAATTCCGCAAACTGGTTGACGCCCGCAATCAGGCAGACGCAATGATCGATGCCACTGAGAAGTCAGTTGCCGAGCTTGGCGACAAGGTCGAGGCTGACGAAAAGTCGAAGATCGAAGCTGCAGTTGCCGCACTGAAAGAAGCGATTGAGAAAGACGAGCTGGAGCCAATCGAGGAAAAGACGCGCGAACTGGCGGAACTGTCCGGCAGCCTTGCACAGCGGGTCTATGCTGAGAAGTCAGGCGAGCGAGCCAGGGCCGACAGCCGAAGGGTCAGACGAGCCAGGGCGACGATGTGGTTGATGCAGAATTCGAAGAAGTGAAGGACGACAAGTAAACGCTTTTACCCGTGACCCGCCTTTTGGGCGCGGGCATACTGGCATAAGATGGGCGCGGTGTGATTCCGGGAACGGGCGCACCGCGTGCTTGCGTAACGGCAGCTGGATTCTGACGGCATGGCGAAACGTGACTACTACGAAGTGTTGGGCTGTGCGCGCAATGCAACCCAGGCGGAACTGAAGAAAGCCTATCGCCGGCTGGCAATGAAGTTCCATCCGGATCGCAACCCTGATGACGCGGACGCTGAAGCGCAGTTCAAAGAAGCCAAAGAAGCCTACGAGGTGCTGAACGATACGCAGAAGCGTGCCGCCTACGACCAGTTCGGGCATGCCGGCGTCGACCCGGGCATGGCGGGGGGCGGGTTCGAGGCCGGTGGCTTCGCCGACATTTTCGGTGATGTGTTCGGTGACATCTTCGGGGGCGCTCGCCGCGGCGGACGCGGCCAGGTATTTCCGCGGCGCGGATCTGCGCTATGAACTGGAAATGGACCTGGAAAAGGCGGTATTCGGCGATTCGGTCACCATCTCGGTGCCCAAACTGGTGGCCTGCGACACCTGCGATGGTTCCGGCGCGAAACCGGGTTCCTCACCGGTGACCTGCACGACCTGCGGCGGGCACGGCCAGGTGCGCATGCAGCAGGGCTTTTTCTCGGTGCAGCAGACCTGCCCGAAATGCCGCGGCGACGGCACGGTGATCGAGGACCCCTGTAAGGCCTGCCGGGGCGACGGCCGGGTGCAGGAAACGCGCAGCCTGTCGGTCAAGATTCCGCCGGGCGTAGATACCGGTGATCGGATTCGACTCGGCGGTGAGGGTGAGGCCGGGTCAGAACGGCGGCCCGCCGGGCGATCTGTACGTCGAGGTCCGCATCCGGCCGCATCCGATATTCGTGCGTGATGGGCGCCATCTCTCCTGTGAGGTGCCGGTCAGCTACGCTGCCGCTGCCCTCGGCGACGCTGTTGAGGTGCCGACGCTCAACGGTCAGGTATCTCTCAAGATTCCTGCGGGTACCCAGTCTGGCAAGCTGTTCAGAATCCGCGGCAAGGGCGTTAGTCCTGTGCGTGGTGGCCAGACCGGCGACCTGATTTGCCGTGTCCATGTTGAGACGCCGGTCAAGCTCACTGAACGCCAGAAAGACCTGATCCGCGAACTCGATGCAGAGCTTTCCGGCGGCGGCGCCCGACACAATCCGCGCTCCGGCTCGTGGCTCGATTCGGTCAAGGAGTTTTTTGAGAAACTCTGATCTCCCTTTACCACGCTGGCGAGTGCCGCATCCGGGTTAAACTGCCGGTCAGGGCTTAATTAAGGACCCGATCATGATCAAGGTAAGCATTCTTGGCGCTGGGGGGCGCATGGGCCGGTCGGTTATTCGTGCGCTCTTGAACAATGACCGCCTTGATCTCCACGGGGCGCTGGGCCGCCCCGGTAGCGAAGTCCCCGGGCAAGACGCTGGCACGCTTGCAGGCCTGCAACCGCTTGGCATCTTCGTCGAAGCAGACCCGGCGAGGGCGGTAGCGGGCGCCGACGTTGCTATCGATTTCACGCTGCCCGACGCGACCCTGCATAACGCTGAAATCTGCGAAGCCGCAGGCTGCGCCCTGGTTGTCGGCAGCACCGGGCACGATGAACAACAGCTGGCATGGCTGCACGCGCACAGCTGGGCAACACCGGTGGTTCTTGCGCCAAATATGAGCGTGGGCGTAAACCTGCTCTACCGACTGGCGAGCCTCGCCGCGCAGGTCTTGCCGGATTACGACGCCGAGATCTTCGAAATCCACCATCGACACAAGAAAGACGCGCCTTCGGGCACGGCCCTGAGGCTGGCTGAGGTCGTGGCCAACGCGCGCGATCAGTCTTTGCAGGACGTCGTCCGATTTGGCCGAGCGCCGGGTGATGGCCCGCGTGTGAGGGGCAGCATCGGTGTCAGCGCGGTGCGCGCGGGGGAGGTCGTGGGGGAGCACAGTCTGCTGCTGGCTGGCGACGGTGAGCGGCTGGAGCTTCGCCATGTGGCGCAGGACCGGGACTGCTTTGCCAGAGGTGCGCTGCGAGCCGCCGAATGGGTTTGCGGGAAATCACCCGGCCTGTACGACATGAACGATGTGCTGGGCCTGTCACAGGCCGCCAAATAGACACCTCGAATCCCGGTCAAGTACAATTGCCGGGAGCCTGTCAGGAGACAGGCGGCAAACGGGAGGTGTCGCCTTTGGTGGACATGTCCCGTTTTGTGCATATGCGGGCGGCGATCCTGAAGCCGCCACGGAGTCACGCTTGAAGCAAGACGCAGCACTGGTCCTGGCCGACGGAACCATATTTCGCGGCACCTCCATCGGGAGGCGCGGGCAGTCAGTCGGCGAGGTGGTGTTCAACACCGCGATGACCGGCTATCAGGAAATCCTGAGTGACCCGTCCTACTGCCGTCAGATTGTCACGCTGACCTATCCCCATATTGGTAACACCGGCGTCAATGCCGCAGACATGGAATCCGGCGGCGTCAGCTGCGCCGGCCTGGTGATCAGGGACTTGCCTGTAGGCGTAAGCAGCTGGCGAAAAGAACAAAGACTCGACGAGTTTCTCGAGATGCAGGGCGTCGTGGCCATCGCCGGCATCGACACCCGTAAGCTGACCCGGATCCTGCGCGAAAAAGGTGCGCAGAATGCCTGCCTGGTTGCCGGAGAAATTGATGAGCAGGCGGCTTTGGAGGCGGCGCGGTCTTTTCCCGGCCTGAACGGCATGGACCTGGCGCGCGTCGTTTCAGTCAAAGCGCCCTATGAATGGCGCGAAGGATCATGGGACCTGGACCATGCGGCGCCCAGGGACGCGGTCGATGCGCAGCTGCACGTTGTCGCCTACGACTACGGGATCAAGCGCAATATCCTGCGCATACTGGCCGATCACGGTTGTCGTGTGACCGTCGTGCCGGCCGAGACGCCGGCCAGCGCCGTGCTGGAGCTGCAGCCGGATGGGGTTTTTCTGTCCAATGGGCCCGGCGACCCGTTCGCCTGCGATTACGCCATCAAGGCGATCAGGGAGTTGCTGGCGGTGGGCATCCCGCTGTTCGGGATATGCCTCGGCTTTCAGTTGCTTGCACTGGCCAGCGGCGCGCGCACGGTCAAAATGAAGTTCGGTCATCACGGGGCCAACCATCCCGTCCAGGACCTGGCGACCGGCACGGTGATGATTACCAGCCAGAATCATGGGTTTGCCGTCAGTGAGGAGGGTCTTCCCGACACGCTGCGCGTGACCCATCGGTCGCTCTTTGACGGGACGCTGCAGGGGATCGAAAGAGTAGACCGGCCGGCGATCGCGTTCCAGGGGCACCCGGAGGCCAGTCCCGGACCGCATGATGCCCGTCCGTTGTTCGAGAGATTTGTCAGCCTGATGGCGCAGCACCAGTCACAGCTTGTGGCATCTGGATCATAAAATACTTTAATTAAAGAATATAAATAATTGATTAATATAAACAAAAAATCAAGAATTTTCGCTCGATGGGGACAACATGCCACGGCGTGATGACATCAACAGCGTACTGATCCTGGGAGCCGGGCCCATCATTATCGGCCAGGCCTGCGAGTTCGATTACTCGGGTGCCCAGGCGTGCAAGGCCCTGCGTGAGGAGGGCTATCGGGTCATCCTGGTGAACTCCAATCCGGCGACCATCATGACGGATCCGGAAACCGCCGATGCGGTCTATATCGAGCCCGTGCATTGGCGCAACGTTGCAAAGGTCATCGAGAAAGAGCGGCCGGATGCGCTGCTCCCGACCATGGGCGGACAGACCGGGCTCAACTGCGCGCTTGACCTCGTGCGCGAGGGCATCCTGGACAAGTTCGGCGTGGAACTGATTGCGGCAAGCCGGGAGGCCATCGACATGGCTGAGGACCGGGAGCAGTTCCGGATCGCCATGCAGGAAATAGGGCTGGAAGTGCCGAAGGCGATAATCGTCCGGGACCTCGATCATGCGCTCGCAGTACAGGAGCAGATCGGGTTTCCAACCATCATCAGACCCTCATTCACCATGGGCGGCAGTGGCAGCGGGATTGCCTACAACCGGGAAGAATTCAAGCAGATCGTCGGGCGTGGGCTCGAGCTGTCGCCGACTACTGAGGTGCTGCTCGAGGAGTCGGTGCTCGGCTGGAAAGAATTCGAGATGGAGGTCATCAGGGACAATAAAGACAACTGCATCATTGTCTGTGCCATCGAGAACCTCGATCCGATGGGCGTGCATACCGGCGATTCCATAACTGTGGCCCCTGCCCAGACGCTGACGGACAAGGAGTACCAGCGCCTGCGCGACGCTTCTATTGCCGTGCTGCGTAAAATCGGGGTTGAAACGGGTGGTTCAAACGTGCAGTTCGCAATCGATCCCGCAACGGGGCGTGTGCTGCTGATTGAAATGAATCCCCGGGTGTCGCGCTCCTCCGCGCTGGCCTCCAAGGCCACGGGCTTTCCCATCGCCAAGGTGGCCGCAAAACTGGCCGTTGGCTTTACGCTGGATGAGCTGCGTAACGAGATCACCGGCGGGCTGACGCCCGCGTCGTTTGAGCCCGCCATCGACTACGTGGTCACCAAGGTGCCGCGCTTTACCTTCGAGAAATTTCCCGATGCCAACGACCGCCTCACCACGCAGATGAAATCGGTGGGTGAAGTGATGGCAATCGGCCGCACATTCCAGGAGTCCCTGCAAAAAGCCCTGCGCGGTCTCGAGACGGGTGTGAACGGACTGAATCCAATCATGGAGGGGCCACTCAATGAGGAGGGTGAGCGGCATCTCATTTCGGAACTGAGAATGCCCGGCGCCGATCGGATCTGGTACGTCGCCGATGCGCTGCGCCTCGGAATGAGCATGGAGGATGTCATTTCAATTACGGGCATCGATCCCTGGTTCCTGGCCCAGATTAACGACCTGGTGGCCGAGGAGCAGGCCACCGCGGAAGAAGGGCTGGCAGCGCTGGATGAACCGCGGCTGCGGGCGCTTAAACGCAAGGGATTTGCTGATTCAAGGCTGGCAGATCTGCTCGGGGTGCGCGAGTCAGTGGTGCGCGCGGCGCGCAAGAAGCATGGCGTGCATCCGGTTTTCAAACGGGTCGATACCTGCGCCGCCGAGTTTGCGACGACCACCGCCTACATGTATTCCACCTATGAAGAGGAATGTGAGTCGCAGCCGGGCGACCGCGAAAAAATTATGATTCTCGGCGGCGGCCCGAATCGGATCGGGCAGGGCATCGAGTTTGACTATTGTTGCGTTCACGCGGCACTGGCGCTGCGCGAGGATGGCTACGAGACCATCATGGTCAACTGCAATCCCGAGACGGTCTCTACGGATTTTGACATCTCCGACAGGCTCTATTTTGAACCGCTGACCTTCGAAGATGTGATGGCGATTATCGAGGTGGAAAAACCCAAGGGCGTGATTGTTCACTACGGCGGCCAGACGCCGCTGAAGCTCGCACGTGACCTTGAGGCGGCAGGGGCGCCGATTATCGGCACATCGCCCGACAGCATTGACCTTGCCGAAGATCGCGAGCGCTTCCAGCAACTGGTCACGCGGCTCGGGCTCCGGCAGCCTGCGAACCGCACGGTAAGAGATGCCACCATGGCGTTGAAGCTTGCCGATGAGGTGGGCTATCCGCTGGTGGTGCGTCCGTCCTATGTGCTCGGAGGACGCGCCATGGAGGTGGTTTTCGCGCCTGAGGATCTGGCCGAATACATCAGCAATGCGGTGCGGGTATCAAACGACAGTCCTGTGCTCCTGGACCATTTTCTGGACATGGCTGTCGAGGTGGATGTGGACGCTATCTGCGATGGCAAAGATGTGCTGATAGGCGGAATCATGGAGCACATCGAGCAGGCCGGCGTGCACTCCGGAGATTCGAGCTGCTCGCTGCCACCGGTGACCCTGAGCGCCGAACTTCAGCAGGCAATGGCCGAACAGGTGCGGCAGCTCGCCATGGGCCTCAAGGTTGTCGGGCTGATGAACACCCAGTTCGCGATCCAGAATGGCGAGATCTACATATTGGAAGTGAATCCGCGTGCCTCCCGAACGGTGCCGTTTGTTTCAAAAGCAATCGGGGTACCGCTGGCCAAGATTGGCGCGCAGGTTATGGCCGGCAAATCGCTTGCCGAGCTGGGTCACCTTGAGCAACGCTCGCCAACCTATTTTTCAGTGAAGGAAGCCGTGTTTCCTTTTCAGAAATTCCCCGGAGCAGATCCTATTCTCGGGCCCGAGATGAAGTCTACGGGCGAGGTTATGGGGACCGGCCGCTCGTTCGGTGAGGCCTATGCCAAGGCCCGTCAGGCATCGGGAATATTGCTGCCGATGCAGGGCAAGGTCATACTCAGCGTGCGTGATCGTGACAAGCCACAGGCAATTGAGCTGGCGAGACTGCTGACGGGACGCGGCTATGAACTGATAGCTACACACGGTACGGCGCAGGCGCTGACCGAAGCCGGGGTGGCATGCCAGCGGATCAACAAGGTTCGCGAGGGCCGCCCGCATATCGTTGACCTGATCAAGAATGGCGAGATCGATCTGATTATCAATACCACCGAAGGCAAGCAGGCTATCAATGAGTCGCATGCGATTCGTCGCGACGCTGTGCGCGGCTCGATTCCCTATTACACAACGGTTGCAGGGGCGCTCGCAGGTTGCGTGGCGCTCGACTATCTGGACTCGGCCGAGGTCAACCGTCTTCAGGACCTGCACCAGGAGCTGGTGGCATGAAGAAGCATCCCCTGACGGCGCGCGGCGCCGGGCAGCTGCGCGAAGAACTTAAGCGCCTCAAGAGTGTGGACAGGCCGCGGGTAGTCACGGCGATTGCCGAGGCTCGCGCGCACGGCGATCTCAAGGAAAATGCCGAATACCATGCCGCCAAGGAGCAGCAGGGCTTCATCGAAGGGCGCATCAAGGACATTGAATACAAGCTTTCGCATGCCCAGATTATCGACGTCACCGCGCTGAATGCCGGAGGGCGGATAGTGTTTGGCTCGACCGTACACCTGGCCGACGAAGACACCGGCGAAGAGGTGACGTATCAGCTGGTCGGCGAGGATGAAGCAAATATTCCAACTGGCCTGATCTCAATCGGATCCCCGATTGCGCGTGCCTTGATCGGCAAGGAAGAGGGCGACGTGGCGGAGGTGCAGGCGCCGGGCGGCGTTAAGAACTACGAGGTCGTGAAGGTCGAATATATCTGAGGCACTGAAATCAGGCGGGCAGGACCATTCTGGGCGGCTGCTTTGCGGGCCTGTAAACCAGCGCAACGTGGCCAATTTTCTGCACCAGTGCGGCCTCGGTTTTTTCACATAATGTCTCGATCAACGCGTCCCTGGCACCTTTGTCCGCCGACGGCGTTTTGACCTTGATCAACTCGTGATGCTCCAAAGCCAGGTCCAGTTCCTTGATGACCGCCTCGCTGAGACCGGCGTTGCCGATTCGTACGACAGGCTTGAGAGCGTGGCCTTTCTTGCGAAGATACTTTGTTTGTTTATCGTTTAAAATCATAAATTTATATAATATATCTAATCTGTTTTATAATGCGGACTTAGCGGCAGTTTAGCATCGACGTTGCAGGACCACGAAACTAGAAATGGCAAAACGCAGCAAGAGCAGCGGCCGTTGGCTCGCCGAGCATGAGCGCGACGAATTCGTTCGCCAGGCGGCGCTGGACGGCTGGCGATCCCGGGCCGTGTACAAGTTATCTGAGATCGATGAACGTGATCGCTTGCTGAGGCCGGGTATGATTGTGGTCGATCTTGGTGCGGCTCCGGGTGGCTGGAGCCAGTATGCAGTGAGCAAAGTGGGTCGGCGAGGACGGGTCATTGCTCTGGACGTGCTGGAGATGCCCGAACTGGACGGCGTGACGTTTATCGAGGGCGATTTTACCGAGCAGGCGTCGCTGGGCGCCCTCGAGGAACTGCTCGGCGGTCAGCCGGTAGACCTTGTAATGTCGGACATGGCCCCCAATATCAGTGGCGTGAAGGCTGTCGATCAGCCGCGGGCCATGTACCTTGCAGAGCTCGCGCTGGATTTTGCCAAACAGGTGCTGACGCCTGGCGGGGCGCTGCTGGTCAAGGTGTTTCAGGGCGAGGGATCACAGGCTTTCGTGGAGGCGGTGCGCAGCCATTTTGATGAGACCCGTATTCGAAAACCCAGGGCTTCGCGCCCGCGCAGTCGCGAAGTCTACGTCCTGGGACGAAACTTACGCGTGATATAGTGTTCTGACGAGGACACAGGATCCTTTTGCAGAGGTGCTCTTTGAACGATTTCACTAAAAATATTATTCTCTGGATCATTATTGCGGTGGTCCTTTTATCCGTATTTCAGAGCTTCGCGCCGACCAGCACTCAGGTCAGTGACTGGCAATATTCGCGTTTCCTTGACGAAGTCGAACAGGGCAACGTGGCCGAAGTGGTTTTTAACGGCGAACGGATCACGGGCAAGCTGAAAAATGGCGAGCCTTTCTCGACTTACAACCTGGAATCAAACAACAGTGCGTTGGTCGGCGACCTGCGCAAGAACAACGTTATTTTCCGCGGGCAACCTGAGCAGGGCCAGTCGTTCCTCGTTCAGCTTTTCCTCTCGTCTTTCCCGATCCTGCTGCTGATAGGCGTATGGGTGTATTTCATGCGCCAGATGCAGGGCGGCGCCGGTGGGCGCGGCGCGATGTCCTTCGGCAAGAGTAAGGCTCGCCTGCTGGGCGAAGACCAGGTGACGGTTACTTTTAATGATGTGGCGGGTGTGGAGGAAGCGAAGGAAGAAGTCAGCGAAATCGTTGAATTCCTTAAAGACCCGAGCAAGTTTCAGCGCCTGGGCGGGAAGATACCGCGCGGTGTACTCATGGTCGGCTCTCCAGGAACCGGTAAGACCCTGCTGGCGCGCGCGATCGCGGGCGAGGCCAAGGTGCCCTTTTTCACTATTTCGGGCTCAGACTTCGTCGAAATGTTCGTGGGTGTCGGTGCCTCGCGTGTGAGGGACATGTTTGAACAGGCCAAGAAGCACGCGCCTTGTATCATTTTCATAGACGAAATCGATGCCGTAGGACGACATCGTGGCGCCGGACTTGGCGGCGGACATGACGAGCGTGAACAGACGCTCAACCAGCTGCTGGTGGAAATGGATGGCTTCGAAGGTAACGAAGGCGTCATCGTGATCGCGGCTACCAACAGACCCGATGTGCTTGATCCGGCTCTGCTGCGGCCCGGGCGCTTCGACCGCCAGGTGGTTGTGCCGCTGCCGGACGTGCGCGGACGCGAACAGATTCTTAAGGTGCACATGCGCAAGGTACCCATTGACGACGACGTCAATCCCTCGATCATCGCGCGAGGTACGCCGGGCTTTTCCGGGGCTGATCTCGCCAACCTGGTGAACGAAGCGGCCCTGTTCGCTGCGCGGGCGAACAAGCGCGTGGTGTCAATGCATGAGTTTGAAAAGGCCAAAGACAAGATCATGATGGGCGCCGAGCGCCGTTCGATGGTGATGAGCGAAGACGAGAAAAAGCTGACGGCTTTTCACGAAGCTGGACATGCCATCGTGGGGCTTACCGTGCCCGAGCACGATCCGGTTTATAAAGTCAGCATCATGCCGCGCGGACGGGCGCTGGGTGTCACCATGTTCCTGCCGGAGCAGGATCGCTACAGCCATAGCAAGCGGCGTCTTGAAAGCCAGATCGCCAGTCTGTTCGGCGGACGCATTGCGGAAGAGATGATCTTCGGCCCTGAAGCAGTGACCACCGGAGCGTCGAATGACATCGAACGGGCCACCGACATTGCTCGCAACATGGTCACCAAGTGGGGCTTGTCGGAAAAGCTCGGGCCGCTCACTTATTCTGAGGACGACGGTGAGCTGTTCCTCGGCCGCTCGGTCACTCAGCACAAGCAGGTGTCTGACGTTACGGCCCATATCATTGACGAGGAGATTCGCGCGCTGATAGATCGTAACTATTCGCATGCCCGCCAGATTCTCGAGGACAACAGAGACAAATTGCAGCTGATGTCTGATGCGCTCATGAAATACGAAACGATCGATGAGTTTCAGATCAAGCAGATCATGGAAGGGCGCGACCCGGATCCACCCAGAAACTGGACCGAGACGGATCCCGGCGACAAGGGCGGCAAGGCGTCGCCTGCAGCGGGACCTGACAGCGGTTCGGAAAGTAAGGTAGGCGGGCCCGCCAGCCAGCATTGAGCAGCGGTTACTGCTGGCAAGAAGTGAAACGGCAGCCCTTGCAAGGCTGTCGTTTCGCGTTACAGCCTCTTAAGGGCGCTGCGTGAGTACGCGGGAGGACTCGCCGGTGCTGGAGATGGGGGCCGGCCGCCAACTCGCCCTGGATACCCCCCGTGTCATGGGCGTCGTCAACGTGACGCCCGATTCATTCTCTGATGGTGGTAATTACCACGCTCCTGAACGCGCCATAGCGCACGCGCTGAAACTGGCTGCTGAGGGCGCGGCCATTGTTGATATTGGCGGCGAGTCCACGCGGCCGGGGGCGCTGCCGGTCAGCGTCCAGCAGGAACTCGATCGGGTGCTGCCGGTGATTGAAGCGGTGGCGTCTGAGGGTGTGCTTGTTTCGGTCGATACCAGCAAGGCCGAGATCATGACGGCCGCCGCGACCGCAGGCGCCGCGATGATCAATGACGTGCGTGCCCTGCGCGAGGATCAGGCGCTGCAGGCGGCGGCTGAAAGCGGTCTGGCGGTTTGTCTCATGCATATGCAGGGGGCGCCCAGGTCCATGCAGGACAGTCCCCGGTATGAAAATGTGCTGGAAGATGTCCTGGCATTCCTGCTTGGCCGGGCGGGGGTCTGTGAAGAGGCAGGCATCAGCCGCAGCAGGATCGTGCTGGACCCGGGCTTCGGCTTTGGCAAGCGCATTGAACATAATCTGGCCCTGCTGGGTCAGCTGGACCGCTTCACAAGCCAGGGCTACCCGATTCTCGTGGGTATTTCGCGCAAGTCCATGCTGGGCACCCTGCTGGATCAACCGGTGACTGAGCGGCTGGCCGGGAGCCTGGCAGCCGCCAGCCTGTCTGCCTGGCTGGGAGCGCATATAATCCGTGTCCATGACGTCGCGGAGACCCGTGACGCCCTGAAGGTCATTGCCGCGGCCAGGGCCGCGTGCAAACGGATGGAGTGAGATTATGACCCGCAAGTACTTCGGAACGGACGGCGTGAGGGGCAGAGTCGGCCAGCGGCCGATGACCGTGGATTTTGCGATGCGCATGGCCAGCGCTGCAGCACGGGTGTTGATGCCTGACGGTGGCACGGTGGTCATCGGCAAGGACACCCGGGTATCCGGCTACATGTTCGAGGCGGCCCTGGAAGCCGGCTTCGTGGCCGGGGGCGCCAACGTCCGCTTGCTTGGTCCGTTGCCGACTCCGGGCATCGCGTATTTTACGCAGCTGCTGGGCGCCGATCTCGGCGTTGTCATCAGTGCTTCCCACAATCCCTACTTCGACAACGGCATCAAGTTCTTTGACGGGAACGGCGCCAAGCTCTCTGACGAGCAGGAAGCGCAAATCGAGGCACTGATCGAAGAGCCGATCATCACCCGGGACTCTGCCGAACTTGGGCGCGCGGTGCGCATCACCAAAGCGGTTGATACTTACAAGGAGCATTGCAAGGAAACCTTTCCGAAAGACCTGGATCTCGTCGGCCTGAAGATCGTGCTTGATTGCGCGCACGGGGCTGCCTACAAAGCAGCGCCAAGAGTGATGGCCGATCTGGGCGCCGAGCTGATCCCGATTGGCTGTTCGCCCAACGGACGGAATATCAATGCAGATGCCGGCTCTACGCATCCCGAGCTCCTCCAGCTGACGGTCAAGGGCGTGCAGGGCTGATCTGGGTATCGCGCTGGACGGTGACGGCGACCGCCTGGTCATGGTGAATCATCTCGGCGAGCTGGTGGACGGCGACCAGCTGTTGTTCGTGCTGGCCATGGCGCATGCCGCTGCGGGCACCCTGGTTGGACCGGTGGTTGGAACAGTAATGAGCAACCTGGGCCTCGAACATGCGTTGCTCAGGTCGGAAGTGGAGTTCATGCGCGCCCGGGTGGGTGATCGGCATGTGCTCGAGATGCTGCGCATTCACGGCGGCATCCTCGGTGGGGAGACGTCCGGTCACATCCTGTGTCTCGACAAGACGACGACCGGGGATGGCATCGTCAGCGCGTTGCAGGTACTCGCAGCGCTGCGCCGGTCCGGGCAGACGCTGGCAGAGCTGTGCAGCGGTATGGCGCGCTACCCCCAGAAACTGATCAACGTTTCGATCAGCCAGCGCGTCGACCTCGGCAGCTCGCCGGTGGTGGCTACCGCGGTGGCCCAGGCCGAGAGCCGGCTGGCAGAGACGGGACGCATTGTGCTGCGGCCTTCCGGCACCGAACCGGTGATCAGGGTGATGGTGGAAGGCCAGGATGAGAGTCTGGTCGACGAGCTGGCCGGCCTCATTGCGGACGCGGTGCGTACCGCGGCGCGCAGCGCTGCGTAGGAATGTGCTTGCCTGCGTTGCTTTGCTAAGACGTGCCGTTTAAGCTGGCGCGCAATTTTTTGCCTGGAGAACTCGTATGAGAAGGCCAATGGTCGCTGGTAACTGGAAAATGCACGGGTCCCGGGCGCAGCTGGAGCAGCTGCTGGGTGCGGTTGTTGCGGGCGTCAGCCGCGAAACCTCCGCTGAAGTCCTCGTTTGCCCCGCTTATATCTATCTGCAGGCCGCGGCGACGCTGGTCTCCGGCACGCCCGTCGCACTGGGCGCGCAGAACGTCAGCGACAAGCCGGAGGGCGCCTTCACGGGCGAGATCGCAGCTGGGATGCTGACTGACGTTGGCTGTCAGTATGTGCTGGTGGGACATTCCGAGCGCCGCGCTTTGTACGCTGAAACGGACAGCGCAGTGGCGGCCAAGTTTGTTGCGGCTCAGGCCGCCGGGCTGGTTCCGGTGCTGTGCGTTGGCGAAACGCTGGAGGAGCGGGAGGCCGGCCACACCGAGGCGGTGGTCGCGCGGCAGCTGGGTGCGCTGCTGGAGCTGGCAGGCGTCGGAGCCCTGAAGAAAGCCGTGCTGGCCTATGAGCCCGTCTGGGCGATTGGCACAGGTCTCACGGCGACGCCGGCCAGGCGCAGGAAGTCCATGAATTTATCAGGCGAACTGTGGCGGCGAAGGATGCTAAAATAGCTGATTCGCTCAGGATTCTCTATGGCGGCAGCGTCAAGCCGGGCAACGCTGCCGAGATTTTTTCCATGCCGGATGTCGACGGTGGCCTGATAGGCGGGGCTTCGCTGAAAAGCGATGACTTCCTCGCAATCGTCAATGCTGCCTGACATCGTTTTTACAGAAACGCAGGTCTGAAATGCTACATACAGTTTTATTGATATCCCAGGTTCTGATGGCCGCGCTGCTGATCGGGCTGATCCTGCTGCAGCGTGGCAAGGGCGCGGAGGCGGGTGCCGCCTTCGGCGCAGGCGCATCGGGAACAGTTTTCGGTGCGGCCGGGTCGGCCAATTTCCTGAGTCGAACCACGGCGGTGCTGGCGACCTTGTTCATTATGAACAGCCTGGTGCTTGCCAATCTGGCAGCCAGGCGCACGGCATCCCAGAGCATTCTTGAGTCGGTGCCGGCCCAGACCACTGAGTCAGTGGATCTCGTGCCCATGCCGGGCGAAGGGGCCGATGACGAGTTACCGGTGGTTCAGCCTCCGAGCGACGGGGGCTGACCGGCTAATACAAAAACAGCCGATGTGGTGGAATTGGTAGACACGCTGTCTTGAGGGGGCAGTGGCGAAAGCCGTGCCGGTTCGAGTCCGGCCATCGGCACCAGACAAGCAAACTCCGGATAGCGATATAATCATCCGGATTCCGGGCAATTCGTAATAATCCGGGATAGCGATCGTGCTATCCCATGCAAGAAAAACGGAAGATAGGATGCTGCAGGAATACTTGCCGATTCTCATCTTTATCCTGGTGGGCAGTTTTTTTGGGCTGTTGCTGCTGGGATTGGGCTGGCTGTTTGGTCCCAATCGCCCGGACGATGAGAAACTCTCGCCCTATGAGTGTGGCTTCGAGCCGTTCGAAGACTCACGCATGAAATTCGACGTGCGCTATTACCTCGTGGCGATTCTGTTCATTATTTTCGATCTGGAAATCGCCTTCCTGTTTCCGTGGGCGGTGGTCCTGGACCAGATTGGTCTGTTCGGGCTGCTGTCGATGGCGGTCTTTCTCGGCATCCTGGTCGTCGGCTTCGTCTATGAGTGGAAGAAAGGGGCGCTCGAATGGGATTAGCGCGCTGAGATGGCTGCCGCCGGGCAGGTGCACACGACCTCCCTGGACAAATTCATCAACTGGGCGCGCACCGGTTCCATGTGGCCAATGACCTTTGGACTGGCCTGTTGCGCGGTCGAGATGATGCAGGCCGGCGCCTCCCGCTATGACCTCGATCGATTCGGCATTCTTTTCCGGCCGAGTCCGCGCCAGTCCGATGTCATGATCGTTGCCGGCACGCTGGTCAACAAGATGGCGCCGGCGTTGCGCAAGGTCTACGACCAGATGGCAGAGCCTCGCTGGGTCATCTCCATGGGTTCTTGCGCCAACGGTGGCGGCTACTACCATTACTCATATTCGGTCGTGCGCGGCTGCGATCGCATCGTTCCGGTCGATGTTTACGTGCCAGGTTGTCCGCCGACTGCCGAGGCGCTGCTGTACGGCATCCTGCAGCTGCAGAAGAAGATTCGCCGTACCAACACCATCGCGCGCGGAAGCCTGATCAATGGGCTTCGCGCACCGAAAAACTGCTGGCGGCAGATCAGGGACGGTTTGGCGAGAGCGCTGACCGAAGTGCCTTCGATCTGCGGTGAGGCCTGCTTTGAAGTGCGCGTCGATGCGCTGGCTGGAACCTGCATGGTTCTGCGTGATGAGCCGCAGTTCGCTTTTGAGTGTCTCATGGACGTATGCGGTGTCGACTACCTCGAGCTACGGGCAAGACGAGTGGGACACCGATGAGCGCCAGTGGCTCGGGCTTCAGTCGTGCGGTAGAGCGTGATGAGGTCCCGATCCACGGCGTCGGGCGAGCGGCGTTTTGCGGTGGTCTATCATCTGTTGTCGATTTCCAAAAATCATCGGCTGCGCTTGCGGGTCTTTTGCGATGAGGGCGAGCCCCCCGTTATTGATTCGGTCAACGAGATCTGGAACTCGGCGAACTGGTTTGAAAGAGAGGCTTTTGATCTGTTTGGTATTCTGTTCCGAGGGCATCCCGACTTGCGAAGACTCCTCACCGACTACGGGTTCATCGGGCACCCGTTTCGAAAAGATTTCCCGCTCATTGGCAACGTCGAGGTCCGCTATGACCCGGAAAAGGGTCGCGTTGTCTATCAGCCAGTCAGTATCCAGCCGCGCGTGCTGGTGCCAAAAGTGATCCGGCATGACAGCCGCTATGAAGAGGAACTGAACGAGGATTCGGGTGATGTCTGAGATTCAGAACTTCACGATGAACTTCGGGCCTCAGCATCCCGCGGCGCATGGCGTGTTGAGGCTGGTGCTGGAAATGGACGGGGAAGTGATTCAAAGGGCCGATCCGCACGTCGGACTCCTGCATCGCGCCACGGAAAAGCTGGCGGAGAGTAAACCTTTCAACCAGAGCATCGGCTACATGGACCGTCTCGATTACGTATCCATGATGTGCAACGAGCATGGCTACGTGCTGGCGATTGAGAAATTGCTGGGCATAGAGCCGCCGGTACGTGCGCAATATATCCGAGTGATGTTTGACGAAATCACCCGCATCCTGAATCACCTGATGTGGCTGGGTGCGCATGGTCTCGATATCGGCGCGATGACCATGTTCCTGTACTGCTTTCGTGAGCGCGAAGACCTGATGGACTGCTACGAGGTGGTTTCCGGAACCCGTATGCATGCGACCTATTATCGGCCGGGTGGTGTCTATCGGGACCTGCCCGAAGAAATGCCGCGGCTGCAGCCGACGCGCTGGCGAAGCCAGAAAGACGTCGACAGGATTAACGCCAATCGTCAGGGCACTTTGCTCGATTTCATCGAAGACTTCACGGATCGTTTTCCGGCGAACATCGACGAGTACGAAACCCTGCTGACGGACAACCGGATCTGGAAGCAGCGCACGGTCAATATCGGCGTGGTCAGCCCGGAGCGGGCCATGGCCCTGGGGTTCTCCGGACCGATGCTGCGTGGTTCCGGCGTGGCCTGGGATCTGCGCAAGAAACAGCCCTACGAGGTCTATTCGAAAGTCGATTTCGACATACCGGTAGGCGTCAACGGCGACTGCTATGACCGCTACCTGGTGCGGGTTGAAGAAATGCGTCAGTCCAACCGGATTATTCGCCAGTGCGTGGACTGGCTGCGTAAGCATCCCGGTCCGGTAATGAGCGATGACCGCAAGGTGCGTGCGCCATCCCGGCCTGAAATGAAAGGGCAACATGGAGTCCCTCATTCATCACTTCAAGCTGTTTACAGAAGGCTATTGCGTACCGGAAGGCGAGGCCTACGCGGCAGTTGAGGCGCCGAAGGGCGAGTTCGGTGTCTACCTGGTCTCGGACGGCGCCAACAAGCCTTACCGGCTGAAGGTACGTGCGCCGGGCTTCGCGCATCTTGCGGCGCTGGAGGAAATGGTCAAGGGCCACATGCTGGCCGACGTGGTCGCGGTGATCGGCACGCAGGACATTGTGTTCGGGGAGATTGATCGCTGATGGACGCTGACGGAGACAAGATAAGCGGCTCTGTCCGCGCATGCCCGTGAGGAAATCGACGCGCTGGATCGCGCGGTTTCCGGAGGGTCGGCAGCGCTCGGCGGTGATCTCGGCGCTGCGCATTGTGCAGCACGACAACAACGGCTATCTGACGCCAGAACTCATGGATGCCGTTGCGGACTATCTCGATCTGCCGCCGATCCAGGTCTACGAGGTGGCGAGTTTCTATTCGATGTTTGAAACCACGCCCGGTGGGCCGTCACAGCATTTCGGTCTGTACCAATCTGTCCTGTTCGCTGTGCGGATCGGATGAAATTGTCGAGCATGTCGAGTCACGACTGGGCATCAGGACCGGCGAAAGCACGCCCGATGGCAAGTTCTTACCTCAAGCGCGAGGAAGAATGCCTGGCGGCCTGTGTCGGCGCGCCGATGATGATGGTGGATCACAAGTACTACGAAAACCTGACGCCTGAGAAAGTAGACGAGATTCTGGACGGCATCGAATGAAGAACGAACAGAAAAATCTGGTGGCGTTCGCGACCTTTGATTTTGATGAGCCCTGGACACTGGAGAATTACTATTGCCATTGGTGGCTATGACGCGTGGAAGAAAATTCTCGCGGAGAAGACGCCTCAGGAAGAAGTCATCGAAGAGGTCAAGGCTTCGGGTCTGCGCGGGCGCGGCGGGGCCGGCTTCCCGACCGGTCTGAAGTGGAGTTTCATGCCGCGCAAGGCGCCGGTTCAGAAATACATCGTGTGCAATTCAGATGAGAGTGAACCGGCCACCTGTCACGACCGCGATATTCTGCGATTTAACCCGCACTCTGTCATCGAAGGCATGGCCATCGCCGGGTACGCGATGGGCGCGACAGTTGGCTACAACTACATACGCGGCGAGTTTCTGGACGAGCCCGTGCCGCGCTTTGAAGCGGCTTTGAAAGAAGCTTACGAGGCGGGTCTGCTGGGCAAGAACCTGCATGGGCTCCGGCATCGATTTCGATTGTCATGCATTTGTTGGTGCCGGCGCATACATTTGCGGCGAAGAAACCGCACTGCTTGAGTCTCTGGAAGGCAAGCAAGGTAAGCCGCGCTTTAAGCCGCCGTTTCCGGCGAACTTCGGCCTCTACGGTAAGCCGACGACGATCAACAACACCTACTCGCTGGCTTCCGTACCGACCATCATGCGCAAGGGTGGTGCGTGGTTCAAAGCACTGGGCACCGAGAATTCCGGCGGTACGCTGATTTATTCTGTGTCGGGCCATGTCGAGAAGCCAGGCAACCATGAATTGCCGGCCGGGATCCCGTTTCGGGACCTGCTCGAGCTGTGTGGCGGTGTGCGCGGCGGTCGCAAACTCAAAGCCGTGATACCTGGCGGGTCGTCTGTGCCAGTGATGCCGGCCGACGCCATTATTGACCTCAGGATGGACCATGATTCCCTGCAGCATGCGGGATCCGCAATCGGCACTGGCGCCGTGGTGGTCATGGACGAGACGACCTGCATGGTCAGCGTATTGCAGCGGATATCACGATTCTATTTCGCAGAAAGTTGCGGGCAGTGCACGCCATGCCGCGAAGGCACTGGCTGGCTGTACCGGATGCTGACACGCATCGTTGAAGGGCAAGGCACGGCCTGAAGACCTCGGCAAGCTGCTCGACGTGGCGAACAAGATCGAAGGCCACACCATATGCGCATTTGGCGACGCCGCGGCGTGGCCGGTGCAGAGTTTCCTCAAGCATTTTCGCCATGAGTTTGAGTACATGATCGAGCACGGGCGCTCGATCGTTGAGGCCAATGGCCGGGCAGCAGCCTGAGTGAACAGCGGGAATAAGGCATGAGTGACGACCAGGTCAACATTGAAGTCGACGGCCAGGCCCTGACCGCCAAAAAGGGCCAGATGCTGATTGAGGTGACCGATCACGCGGATATCCATATCCCACGATTTTGCTATCACCAGAAATTGTCGGTCGCGGCGAATTGCCGCATGTGCCTGGTTGAGGTCGAGCGCGCACCGAAACCGCTGCCCGCGTGCGCAACGCCGGTTGCAGAGGGCATGAAGGTCTTTACCAGATCGCCACGGGCGATCTCGGCGCAAAAAGCGACAATGGAATTCCTGCTGATCAACCACCCGCTGGATTGCCCGATTTGCGACCAGGGCGGCGAATGTGAGTTGCAGGACCAGGCCATCGGTTATGGCCGGGGAATTTCCCGCTACACCGAGCGCAAGCGCGTCGTTAAGGATCAGAGCCTGGGGCCGCTGGTTTCGACCGACATGACCCGCTGTATTCACTGCACCCGCTGCGTGCGTTTCGGCGCAGGAAATTGCCGGCATTCAGGAATTGGGCACGACAGGTCGCGGGGAAAATAACCGCATCGGCACCTACATTCAGCGCAGCGTTGATCATGAGCTGTCGGGCAATATCATTGACCTTTGTCCCGTCGGCGCTTTGAACTCCAAACCGTTTCGCTTTCGGGCGCGCGGGCTGGGAGATGACTCAGCATCCGCTGGTCTCACCGCATGACGCCGTGGGCAGCAATCTGTACGGTCACGTGCGTCGCGGGGAATTGATGCGCGTCGTGCCGCGCGACTGTGAAGATATCAATGAGACCTGGATCAGCGATCGGGACAGGTTCAGCTATCCAGCGGTGTACAGCGATGATCGCCTGCAATCGCCAATGATCAAGCGCGAGGACGCCTGGGAAGTCTGTGACTGGGAAACCGCGCTTGAGGCCGTGGTCCGCGGCGTGCGCCAGGCCGTTGGTGCCGCAGAGAATGCGGTGCCCGAGCGGCTCGGTGTCATGGCTGCGGAAAACGCCACCCTCGAGGAGCTTCACCTGTTGCGCAGGCTGGCCGACGGGATCGGTACGGCGAACATAGATCATCGTAGGCGACGGACCGATTTCCGGGATCAGGAGGGTGATCCCCTCTATCCCGGGCTGGGCATGGCCCTCGCAGAAATCAGAAGCGCTGCCAGGGGTGCTCGTGGTCGGATCCGATTTGCGGCGCGAGGCGCCCATACTTTGCTCACCGTATCCGCAAGGCAAGCCTGGCCGGCGCGAAAGTCATGCTGGTCAACCCGGGGCACTATGAGTACTTTTTTGACGTTGCGGCTTATCTTGAGGCCGGGGACGCCGGTCTGGTGCGAGCGCTTGCAGGTGTGCTCAAGGCGCTGGTAGAAAAAACAGGTGGCGCGCCGAATGCGTCCGTTGCGGTACTGCTCGACGCGGTCCAGGCGGGCGACACGGAGCGCCGGATTGCGGAGCAGCTGCTGGCCGAAAAGGGTCAGCTGGTGTTGCTTGGGAGCATTGCGCTGGAGCACAAGGCGTATTCAGAGCTGCGGCTGCTGGCCGTGGAAATTGCCAGACTCAGCGCGGCTCGCCTGGGCTATCTGCCGCGCGGAGCGAATTCGGCGGGGGCGGCGCTGGCAGGTGTGCTGCCGCATCGCGGACCCGCCGGGCAGGCGCGCACGCAGAGCGGGCTCAATGCCGCCCAGATGATCGAACGCCCGCGCAATGCGTACCTGTTGTTTGGCCTCGAACCCGAGCACGATCTTGCGGACGGTGCGGCTGCGCTTGCCGCGCTGGAGCAGGCTGAGTTCGTGGCCGTGGTCACGCCGTTCGACAATGAAAAGGCGCGCAGTTACGCCGACGTTTTGCTCCCGATAGGCACCTTTGCCGAAACGGCCGGGACATTCGTTAACCTGGAAGGGCGCTGGCAGAGTTTCCATGGCGCTGCGCAGCCGGTAGGGGAGTCACGGCCTGGATGGAAGGTGCTGCGGGTGCTCGGTAACCTGTTTGAGATGCCAAATTTCGACTACTCATCTTGCCAGGATGTGCTCAATGAGCTGCATGCCCTGGTGGGCGATGCGGAACTGGACACCGGCTACCAGGGCAGCTATCAGGCAGATCCTGAATCTCTGGCAGCTGAAGGACATCACGGGCGCGGGCTGGGCGCGTATCAGTCGGACGCGCTGCTGAGGCGTTCCGCGCCTTTGCAGGCGACTCGCGATGGCCAGGCGGCGGCCTGATTTCAGATGCAGTCTTTCATCAGTTTTCTCGACCCGGTCCTTGGCCTGCTTCCTGCATGGTTGCAGATCGTTCTGACTATTCTGATCAAGATCGTTGTTATCCTGTTGCCGCTGATTCTCGCCGTTGCTTACCTGACCTACGCGGAGCGAAAAGTAATCGGCATGATGCAGGGTCGCATAGGGCCGAACCGGGTAGGCTACAAAGGTCTGCTGCAACCTTTTGCGGATGTGCTCAAGCTGCTGCTCAAGGAAGTCGTTGTGCCGCGCAATGCGAACAGGTTTCTGTTCATTATTGCGCCTGTGCTGTCGATCATGCCTGCATTGGCCACCTGGGCCGTGGTGCCACTCAGTCCGACTTTTGTCCTGGCCAATGTCGACGCCGGACTGCTTTATGTACTCGCGCTGACGTCGCTCGGTGTGTACGGCGTCATCCTGGCGGGCTGGGCTTCCAACTCCAAGTACGCGTTTCTTGGCACGATGCGCTCGGCAGCTCAGATCGTCGCCTACGAAATTGCCATGGGTTTCGCCCTGGTAGGCGTACTGATGGCTGCGGGCAGCCTCAACCTGGGCAAGATCATCGAGGCTCAGTCGGGCGGTGTTACGAGCTGGTTCTGGTTGCCGCTGCTGCCTCTGTTTGTGGTGTATTTTATTTCCGGTGTCGCGGAAACCAACCGTGCGCCCTTCGACGTTGCGGAAGGCGAGTCCGAGATCGTGGCGGGATTTCACGTCGAGTATTCGGGAACAGCTTTCGCCGTGTTTTTTCTGGCGGAGTACGCCAACATGATCCTGATTTCGGTGCTGGCGGCCACCATGTTTCTGGGGGGCTGGCTGTCACCATTCGAAGGGCTGCCTGCCTGGCTGGGCGGGAATTCGTTCCTCGCAGCACCGGGGTTCATCTGGCTGGCGCTGAAGATATGTATTTTCCTGTTCTGCTTTCTTTGGTTTCGGGCCACGTTTCCTCGCTATCGTTACGATCAGATCATGCGCCTTGGCTGGAAGGTATTCATTCCCGTCACCATCGTCTGGTTGTTCGTGGAAGGCGTGATGGTGGTTTATCAGGTCGGACCGTGGGCGGTATGACGGTGAGGAGAATGCAGCAGTGATAAATCGCGTAAGAAGCTACTTAAGACTTTTTTCCTGTGGGAACTCGGTCAGGGCCTCGGCGTAACTTTCAGGAACATGTTGCGACCCAAAGTTACCCTGCACTACCCGGAAGAAAAGACGCCACAGTCGCCGCGTTTCAGGGGTCTGCATGCACTGCGTCGCTACCCCAACGGTGAGGAGCGGTGTATCGCCTGCAAACTCTGCGAGGCGGTTTGCCCGGCGCTGGCGATCACCATTGATTCGGATGTCGGTGATGACGGGATTCGCCGCACGACACGCTATGACATTGATCTTTTCAAATGCATCTATTGCGGGTTTTGCGAGGAGGCTTGTCCGGTAGATGCAATCGTGGAAACGCGTATTCACGAATATCACATGGAGAACCGCGGCGAAAACATCATGACCAAGGACAAGCTGCTGGCTGTGGGCGAAAAGTACGAAGCGATGATTGCGGCGGACAAGGCGGCCGACGCGCCGTATCGCTGATGCGCGGCTGTTTTTGAGACAAGGCTGAAAGACAAACATGTCATTTGAACAACTACTTTTTTATACCTTTGGTGCGGTGCTGATTGCTGCCGCCATCGGTGTGATCACTGCCCGAAATCCGGTGCACGCGGTGCTGTGGCTCGTGCTTGCGTTTTTTAACAGCTCGATTCTCTGGATGTTGCTGGAGGCCGAATTTCTGGCCATCGTCCTGGTGCTGGTATACGTAGGGGCAGTCATGGTGCTGTTCCTGTTCGTGGTGATGATGCTGGATATCAACGTTGCGAGCGAGCGCCAGGGCTTCACGCGCTATGCGCCGCTTGGTGCGCTGGTCACCGTAATAGTGGCGGTAGAAATTGCCTACGTGGTGCGGGCAAGCCAGATGGGTGTTCAGTTGCTTGCAAACCCGGAACCCCGTCCGCTGGACTACAGCAACACGGAGGAAATCGGGAAGCTGCTGTACACCGAGTATGTCTACGCCTTTGAGATCGCCGCCGTTATCCTGCTGGTGGCGATCGTTGCCGCAATTGCGCTGACAATGCGCAAGCGGCCGAATCTGAAGGTGCAGAACATTGCCCGGCAGGTTGCAACGCGCCGTGAGGACCGGGTGCGATTAATTAAGATGAAAGGCGAGAGCAAAGAATGATTGCAATTGCCGACTATCTGCTTCTTTCCGGTGTGCTGTTCAGTCTCGCCGTGGCGGGTATTTTTATCAATCGCAAGAATGTGATTCTCCTGCTCATGTGCATCGAACTCATGCTGCTGGCTGTCAACTTCAATTTCGTCGCATTTTCGCGCTACCTTGACGACACGGCGGGGCAGATATTCGTATTTTTTATCCTGACGGTGGCGGCGGCTGAAGCGGCGATCGGGCTGGCAATCCTGGTGGTCCTGTTCCGTAACCGCCGCAGCATTAATGTCGAAGAACTCGACACCATGAAGGGCTGAGCCATGGAGCAGGTCTACCTGACGATCGTGCTGGCGCCGCTGGCCGGTGCAATGCTTGCTGGCCTGTTCGGTCGGCACATCGGGCGTGTCGGTGCGCACACCGTCACGACGCTGAGTGTTGCCGTGTCATTTGTGCTGTCCGCCTGGGTGCTGAAGGGGCTGGTGCTGGACGGGCATGGCACCTACAACGGCATCGTTTACACCTGGATGGTCAGCGAAGGCATCGACATGCAGGTCGGGTTTCCTGATTGACCGGCTGTCCGCGCTCATGATGACGGTGGTGACCTTTGTGTCGCTGATGGTGCATATCTACACCGTCGGTTACATGCACGACGACCCCGGCTATCAGCGCTTCTTCAGCTACATTTCTCTGTTCACGTTCGCGATGCTGATGCTCGTCATGTCCAATAATTTCCTCCAGCTGTTTTTCGGCTGGGAAGCGGTCGGCGTCGTGTCGTACCTGCTGATTGGTTTCTGGTACAAGCGGCCAACGGCTATTTACGCCAACCTGAAGGCGTTTCTGGTTAACCGGGTCGGCGACTTCGGATTCATCCTGGGCATCGCGGCGGTCCTCTATTTCATGGGCTCGCTGGACTACGCTGAAGTATTTGCGCGCGCGCCGTCGGTGAGTGGCCAGACGATCGAGGTTATGGATGGCCGGCCGTGGTCTGCGATGACCGTTGATCTGTCTGCTGCTGTTCGTCGGCGCCATGGGCAAGTCAGCGCAGGTGCCGCTGCATGTCTGGTTGCCCGATTCCATGGAAGGTCCCGACGCCGATCTCGGCCCTGATTCATGCCGCGACCATGGTGACCGCCGGTATCTTCATGGTGGCCCGCATGTCGCCGCTGTTCGAACTGTCGGAGACGGCGCTGAGCGTGGTGCTGCTGATTGGCGCCACGACCGCGTTTTTCATGGGCCTGCTTGGCATCGTGCAAAACGATATCAAGCGGGTGATTGCGTACTCGACACTGTCGCAGCTCGGCTACATGACGGTGGCACTGGGTGCCTCAGCGTATGCAGCCGGTATTTTTCACCTGATGACCCATGCGTTTTTCAAGGCCCTGCTGTTCCTCGCCGCGGGCTCGGTGATCATCGCCATGCACCACGAGCAGGACATCCGCAAAATGGGCGGTCTGCGCCGCTATATGCCGATTACCTATGTCACCAGCCTGTTGGGTTCGCTGGCACTGATCGGATTTCCCGGTTTTTCCGGCTTCTTTTCCAAGGACGCGCTGATCGAAGCCGTGCATGCTTCTCAGATACCCGGAGCCGGAATTGCCTACTGGGCCGTGCTGCTGGGCGTGTTCGTGACGGCGCTGTACAGCTTCCGGATGTTTTTCCTTGTCTTCCATGGGGCGCCGCGTATGGACGAGCATACGCGCGAGCACCTGAAGGAGAGTCCCGCGGTCGTTACCTTGCCGCTGATCCTGCTGGCCATTCCGTCGGTGGTCATTGGCTGGTTCACGATCGGGCCTGTGCTGTTCGGTGACTATTTCGGCAGCGCCATAGTGGTTGCGCCCGAGCACGAAGCGCTTGCCGAACTTGGGCAGCACTTTCATGGCCCGGCCAGTTTCCTGGTGCATGGCCTGCAGGGACCGGCCTTCTGGCTGGCAATGGCCGGATTGGTCACCGCGTGGTTCGTGTACCTGCGCAGGCCCCGGATTGCCGATGCTGATAGCGGCGAGGTTTGCGTGGCTGCATAAGCTGTTGCTCAACAAATACTATTTCGATGATTTCAACGACAAGGTGCTTGCCGCAGGAGGGCGCCTGACCGGGCGCATTTTCTGGCGGGTCGGCGACGGTGCCCTGATCGACACGCTTATCGTGAACGGCTCGGCGCGCACGGTCGGCTGGATTTCCGGTGTGGTGCGACGCGTGCAGAGTGGCTACCTCTATCACTATGCGTTCGCGATGATAATCGGTCTGGCCGCAATTGTCGGCTGGTTTATCTATAACGCCTTCGGAGTCAGCGGGGTGCCGGCGTCATGAGCGATACTGCCGCTTCTTGAGCCTCGTTATCTGGCTGCCCATCGCAGCGGGCGTCTTGCTCCTCGTCCTGGGCGAGCGCAGTCCACAGGGTGCGCGATGGCTGGGCTTGTCTGCTTCGCTGGCCACGTTCCTGCTGAGCTTGCCGCTGCTTACCGGTTTCGATGCGCTCGACCGCGGAGATGCAGTTCCAGGAGTTCACGTCCTGGATACCCTTATTCAACGTCAACTATCACCTTGGCATCGATGGCATATCATTGCCGCTGATTATCCTGACCACATTCATGACCGTGACTGGTGGTGATATCAGCCTGGGAGGTGATCCAGTACAAGGTTGCCCAGTACATGGCCTCGTTCCTGATCATGGAAGGGCTGATGCTGGGCATGTTCTCGGCCCTGGACGGGCTGCTTTTCTACGTATTTTTTGAGGCCATGCTCATCCCGATGTTCATTATTATCGGCGTCTGGGGTGGGCCACGCCGGGTGTATGCGACGTTTAAGTTCTTTCCTGTATACCTTCCTGGGCTCGGTATTCATGCTGATAGCGATTGATCTATATGTATACCCAGTCGGGCAGCTACGAGATTCTCGATTTTCACAAACTGCCGCTTTCCTACAACGTCCAGGTGCTTATTTTCCTTGGCTTCCTGGCATCGTTTGCAGTCAAGATTCCGATGGTACCGGTGCACACCTGGTTGCCCGATGCGCACGTGGAAGCGCCGACGGGCGGCTCCGTTATTCTTGCAGCGATCATGCTCAAGATCGGCGGCTATGGCTTCCTGCGCTTCAGCCTGCCCATCACGCCTGAGGCCAGCGCGGGGCTGGCCTGGCTGATCATCGCGCTTTCCCTGATAGCGGTGATTTACATCGGCCTGGTGGCGCTGGTGCAGGAGGATATGAAGAAGCTCATCGCCTACTCTTCGATCGCCCATATGGGTTTTGCGACGCTGGGTTTTTTCCTTGCATTTCCGATCTTTACCAACACCGGGCACTGGGAAGGCGCGCGCATGGCAGTGGAGGGCGGCATGGTGCAGATGGTGTCCCACGGCCTGATCTCCGGGGCGCTGTTCCTGTGTGTCGGCGTCTTGTACGACCGGATGCACAGTCGTGAGATCAGCGACTACGGTGGTGTGGTCAACACGATGCCGGTATTTGCCGCGTTCATGGTGCTTGTTTGCACTGGCGAACAGCGGGCTGCCGGGTACCTCGGGGTTTGTCGGCGAATTCATGGTCATACTGGCTGCTTTCAAGGCGAGTTTCTGGATCGCCCTGCTGGCGGCGACGACGCTGATACTTGGTGCTGCCTATACGCTGTGGATGGTCAAGCGCGTCATTTTTGGTGAAATAGGCAACCAGGGCGTTGCCGAACTGACTGATCTCAATCGCCGGGAATATCTGGTGCTGGCGATTCTGGCCGCCGCAGTGCTGCTTCTGGGGCTGTGGCCTGCGCCGCTTATAAACATCATGAGTGCTTCGGTGGACGCGTTGCTGACGCATGTTCAGCAAGGGAAACTGTGACAGGGTATTACCGATGAATTTCCAGATTCCTGATTTCGCCCCGGCCAGCGCAGAGATTTTTCTGTTGTGCGCGATTTGTGTGGTGCTGCTCGTAGACCTGTTTCTGAGTGAGCGAACGCGCATGGTCACTTTCGGACTGTCGCTTGCCAGCCTCGCAGGCTGCCTGATAATCACCTGGACACAGGGTTTCGGACCGCGGATCGAAACCTTCAGCGGCAGCTATGTGGCGGACAACATGGCTGCTGTGCTCAAGCTTTTTGCCTACCTCACGGTGGCGCTGGTTTTCGTGTATTCCAGGGTCTACATGCGGACAAGGAAGCTTTTTCTGGGCGAATTCTATCTGCTCGGACTGTTTGCGCTGCTGGGCATCATGGTCATGATTTCTGCGCACAGCTTTCTGACCATCTACCTCGGGCTGGAGCTGCTGTCGCTTTCGCTGTACGCGATGGTCGCATTTGATCGCAATTCGCCTGCGGCCAGCGAGGCCGCCATGAAGTACTTTGTCCTGGGAGCCATTGCTTCGGGCACCTTGCTGTATGGCATATCGATTTTGTACGGCCTGACCGGCACCCTGGATCTCAGCGAAACGGGCGCTGCAATCGCGACACAGGGCCTGACTCTGCCCCTGTTGTTTGCGCTTTCTTTCGTGCTCGTGGGCGTCGCCTTCAAGCTCGGTGCGGTGCCGTTTCACATGTGGCTGCCTGACGTTTACCATGGCGCGCCGACCACCGTGACCCTGTATCTGGGCACCGCGCCCAAGATCGCGGCTTTCGCGCTCGTAATGCGCGTGTTGGTTGAAGGGCTGGGAGAGCTGTACTCCGGCTGGCGGGATATGCTCATTATCATGGCTGTATTGTCCATGGGTATTGGCAACGTGGTCGCCATTGCCCAGACCAACATCAAGCGCATGCTCGCTTATTCGACCATTTCCCATGTGGGCTTCATTCTGCTCGGTTTTATCGGCGGTGGCGTCGCAGGGCAACGCGGCCGCCATGTTTTATACGCTGACCTATACGCTCATGGCAGCGGGCGCCTTCGGGATGGTCATTCTGCTGTCTCGCGCCGGCTTTGAAGCTGATCAGCTGGACGACTTCAAAGGGCTCAATGAGCGCAGCCCCTGGTTTGCCGGGGTCATGGTGATCATGATGTTCAGCATGGCAGGCGTCCCGCCGCTGGTGGGTTTCTACGCGAAGTGGCTGGTGCTGGCGGCGGTTGTTGACGCCGGGCTGACCTGGCTCGCGGTGGTCGGTGTCCTGTTTTCGGTGGTTGGTGCGTTCTATTATCTGCGCATAGTCAAGCTGATGTATTTTGACAAGGCAGAAGATTCGGCACCATTAGAAGCGGGTGCCGACATGCGTTTGGTGCTGAGCGCCAATGGGCTGGCCGTTCTGGGGCTCGGTATCTTCCCCGGGGCGCTCGTTACACTCTGTTCCCTGGCGCTGAGCTGAGCGCCGCCCACGCGGCATCCCCCCGGCGGGTCTGGCGACGCCTCCGGAAAAACTATCTGTGAATTGCCCGCTCTAAGCCTTGAGCTTGGATGGTACTGCCCGTATAATCGGCGGCCGCAGATGCGGGGTGGAGCAGTCTGGCAGCTCGTCGGGCTCATAACCCGAAGGTCGCAGGTTCAAATCCTGCCCCCGCTACCAAAACGAATAAAGGGCCCCATTGCGGGGCCCTTTTTCGTTTGGAAATGGACAAGGTTTGAACCTGCACAGCCGCGCAGCGGCGCAGGTTCGTGTCGAGGCCGGCGAAGCCGGCCGACAAACGCGAGCATCAGCGAGCGGTCAATCCTGCCCCCGCTACCAAAACGAATAAAGGGCCCCATTGCGGGGCCCTTTTTCGTTTGGAAATGGACAAGGTTTGAACCTGCACAGCCGCGCAGCGGCGCAGGTTCGTGTCGAGGCCGGCAAAGCCGGCCGACAAACGCGAGCATCAGCGAGCGGTCAATCGTCGCGGTGCAGGGGCGCCGATATTACCTTCACATTGCTATCTTCAGGATCATTGCTGATCTGGAATCCAAGCGACGCTACCAGGTCGAGCATCTTGGCATTTTCACTCAATACCAGGCCCTCCATTCTCTCGAGGTCACGATCGCGTGCGATATCCATAAGATCGCGCATCAGATGGTGGCCAAGTCCTTTGCCTTGCCAATTGTCCGCAATAGCTAAGGCAAATTCACAGCTTTTCTTGTCCAGGTTGGTCGTGTAACGGGCAACGCCAATCTGTTCTTCAACTGTGCCATCCGAGCGCACGGCAATCAGGGCCATCTCGTTGTGGTAGTCGATCTGAGTAAATCGGACCAGCATCTCCTGGCTGAGCTCCTGCAGAGAATTCATGAATCGGAAATATTTCGCTTCTTTGGAGAGGTCGCGCACGAACTTCGCCTCGATTTCCGCGTCTTCCGGTCGAATCGGTCGAATCACAATATCGGTGCCGTCACTCAGCTGGATGCCCCTGACGAGTTGAGCAGGGTAGGGATGGATGGCGAGATGATGATATGGGTCCGTTGACGGTTTCGGGTAATCAACAACAATGCGTGCGTCGACAGCGACGATGCCGTGTTCGTCAATAATCAACGGATTGATATCCATTTCCTGTATCCACGGCAATTCGCAGGCCATGCCGGACACGCCGAGCAGCACGTCAATCAGCTTGTCCATGTCCACGGCCGGAAGATGGCGGAACTTGCCGAGCAATCTGGAGACTTTCGTGCGATCGATGAGATCTTTAGCAAGGCGCCGGTTGAGCGGCGGCAAGGAGATGGCCGCATCACCTGTTATCTCGACGTTTGTGCCACCGCTGCCAAAGCTGATTACCGGGCCAAATACAGGATCCTTGATTATGCCAATCATCAGTTCCCGGCCGGTTGAGCTGCGATACATCTTTTCGACCGTAACGCCCGATATTCTGGCATCCGGTACGCTCTGTGTGACCTGCTCAATCAGTTGGCGATAAGCGCCCCGGACTTCCTGCGCAGAATTGATGTTCAGCCTGACACCGCCTGCATCCGATTTATGCGATATATCGGTGGACAGCACTTTCATAGCGATGGGGAAACCAATGGACTCGGCGATGACTAAGGCTTCGTTTGCGGAGTGCGCGACGCCGTTGCGCACCGACGGTATCTGAAACGCGTTTAGAACAGCCATCGCCTCGGGTTCGGTCAGGATCTTTCGCTGTTCTGCAAGAACCCCCTCGATAATCAGGCGCCCGCCCTGGCTGTCGGGCGGTTTCTGGCCGCGCGTCAATCGAGCTGGCGTCTGCATCAGCAGGCGCTGATTACGGTTGTAACGAGCGAGATAGGAAAATGCGTCGACCGCGTTTTCCAGATTGCGAAAATTCGGAACGCGCGCGTTATTAAAAAGCCGCCGCGCCTCTTCGACCTGCTTACCACCCATCCAGCTGGTCATGATTGGCTTGTTGTTGCTCTGCGCTGACTTGATCACCGCCTCCGCTGCCTCGGTCGGTTTGGTCATTGCCTGCGGAGTCAGGATGACGATGGCGCCATCCACGCCCGTGTCCTTGAGGCAGATATCAATGGCCTGCTGATACCGCGCCAGCGGCGCATCGCCGATGATGTCGACGGGGTTACCGTGTGACCATACACTCGGTAATACTTCGTCCAGAGCCTTCATCGTTGCGGGGCTCAGCTCACTCAGTTCAATGCCCTGGTCGGTCGCCCGGTCGGCGGCCATAACGCCCGGGCCGCCGCCATTGGTGATGATGACCAGGCGGTCCGATGGGTTGCGATAGTGCAAGGATGAAAGCGCCCTGGCGGCAGCAAAAAGTTGGCTGATGGTGTCGACACGGAGAACGCCGGAACGAGACAGCGCCGCGGAAAAGGTCTCGTCACTCCCGACCAGTGCTCCGGTATGCGACATCGATGCTTTTGCGCCAGCGGCGTGCCGGCCAACCTTCAGCGCTATGACTGGTTTCATGCGCGCTGCGGCACGCAGGCTGCTCATGAAGTGTCGCGAGTTCTTGATGCCTTCAATATAAAGCAGGATTGCCTTGGTAGCATGATCTGATACCAGGTAATCAAGGTAGTCGCCAAAATCCAGATCAGCGGCAATGCCTGTCGAAACGACAGCAGAGAATCCGATGTCATTCTGTTCTGCCCAGTCGAGGATGGCAGTGCAGATGGCGCCTGATTGCGAGACCAACGCCAGATTGCCGGGTAGGGCATTGTTGTTACCGAAAGTAATATTGAGCCCAATGTCCGGCCGGATGATGCCAAGACAATTGGGTCCCATCATGCGAATGCCGTAATGGCGAACCAGCTTCGCCACCCGATCCTCGAGCCGTCGGCCGGCGGCGCCTGTTTCACGGAACCCTGCTGAGAGGATCAGCATGGTCTTGACGCCGCGCTCGCCGCAGGAGGTCACGATTTCGGGCACGCTGCTGGCCGGGGTTGCGACGACCACAAGCTCTACCGTTGCGTCGATTTCATCCAGGGACGAGTACGCTTTCTGACCCTGCACGGTATCCCGCCTGGAATTTATGGCAAAGACGCGGCCCTTGTAGCCTGACGTCAGCAGGTGCTTGAATACGACCCCGCCGACTGAGTTCATTCGGTCGCTTGCGCCAAACAGTGCGACGCTTTGTGGGGTAAAAAGCGGGGCCAGGTAATGTTTGTCCATAGGGGCGGTGTGCTCGAATTTTCTGATATTGTCACAGTCGTCGGGGGCGAATGATAACCGCAAATCCAAGTTGAAATGTACATCGTGGGCACGGCATACATCAGTCACCGCGCATGGCTGGACCATGACACCTCAGCGGGCCATCCCGAGAATGTCCGTCGCCTGTCGGCCATTAATGATCGGTTGATTGCGTCCGGGCTTTCGACGTGCTCAGGCATTTCGATGTGCCGGAGGCAACCACGGGTCAGCTGCTGCGCGTGCATACGCCGGGCCACCTTGACAGATTGCGGTCACTGGTCCCCGGTCGCGGTTATGCCAGGGTTGATCCGGACACCGTAATCAGTCCGGGGAATCTCAAAGCCGCCCTGCATGCGGCAGCCGCAGTCGGATGCCGATTATTCATGGGTCACCGAACAGATCATAAATGTGGCGCGGAAGTCCGGCTCGGATCGAATTGTCTCGGCAGTGGAGGGGGGTACAAAATCAACAGCCTGGCGCGATGTGTCGAATTGCATATACGCGGGCTGATGGGCCTGCCGCAGTCTGGAGCATTCTTGCATTTTCAGAAGTTTGGGCTGTAATCGGACACGTCTGCCTTGCCCTGGTGATGGGCGCATCTGATACGGTGACTGGCGCGCTCCGGGTTGGGTATTGGTCGGCGAGGCTCGCCCGCGGCATTCCCATTGCTTCGCCAACGCCACCCCCGTATAATCCGCGGCCTATCGGGGGTTTTGGGCTAAAATTCCTACCCGGCTTTGGGTAAGAGTTTGATTCGTAAAGGCTTATAAAAGCCGAAGCGCGCCCCCGCTACCAAATTCTGGTAGACAGAAAGCCCCGCATGGGGCTTTTTGTTTGCAAGAACGGAAGGCCGTGACCTGGGATTCAGGCTGGCACCAGGTGGAAAGAGCTAATAAGAAGATGGGCCTCTGGCCCATTTTTTGTTGATGAGAGTTTTGCGATGGACGACACGGCGCTCCGGCAGCTGCTCGAGCCGACGGTCACGGGACTGGGCTATGAGCTCGTGAACATTGAGTATCGCAGTGGTGAGAACGGGCTGCTGAGGATTTTTATAGACAGACCGGAGGGCATCGGGCTGGGCGATTGTGAAAAGGTGAGCGAGCAAATAAGTGCGCTGCTGGACGTGGAAGATCCACTGCCGGGGCACTACTCGCTGGAGGTGTCCTCGCCAGGGACGGATCGGGTGCTCAGAACGCCGGCGCATTTTGAGCGCTTTGCCGGCGAGCGGGTCAAGGTCCTGCTGAAGATTCCGCGTGATGGACGCAGGCGGTATACCGGGACCGCTGACGGGCATAGAGGGCGAAACGATTGAGATACAGGTCGACGGCGACTCCGTGCGACTTGAGCTGAACTGGATTGAGAAGGCGCAGCTGGCGCCATTGCTGTGAAACATTCTTTTTGCGAGAGACTGGATCAAGGGCCATGAACAAAGAAATTCTGATGGTTGCCGACGCGGTATCCAATGAGAAAGGCGTCGAGCGTGAGATTATTTTCGAGGCAATCGAGGCTGCGCTGGCATCCGCGACACGTCGTCGGCACCCCGAAGATATCGACGCGCGAGTTCAGATTGACCGCGAGACTGGCGACTATGTGACTTTCCGACGCTGGAAAGTGTTTGCTGACGACTCGTCAGAGCTGGAGACGCCTGATCACGAGCTGAGACTTGAAGATGCCCTTGAGGTCGATCCCGAGGCGGAAGTGGACGGCTACGTGGAAGTGCCCATGGAGTCAGTGACTTTCGGTCGCATCGCGGCGCAAACGGCGAAACAGGTCATCGTGCAGAAAGTGCGAGAGGCTGAGCGGGCGCAGGTCGTGGAGGAATACCAGGAGCGGGTTGGCGAACTGGTCAGCGGCATTGTGAAGCGGGTGGACCGTAATGGCGCCTACATCGATCTTGGCGGTAATGCCGAGGGCTTCGTGTCGCGCGAAGACATGATCCCGAGGGAGCCGATCCGGCCACAGGACCGGATCAAGGGCCTGCTGCGGGAGGTTCGCTCCGAAATCAGAGGGCCGCAGCTTTTTCTTACCCGGACTTCACCTGAATTCCTCGTGCAGCTGTTTGAGCTGGAAGTTCCGGAAGTCGGGCAGGATCTTATCGAAATCCTCGGTGCGGCACGTGACCCGGGCCTGCGGGCCAAGATTGCCGTCAAGAGTAATGACAAGCGTATAGACCCGGTTGGCGCCTGCGTTGGCATGCGCGGCTCGCGGGTTCAGGCGGTGTCGAATGAGCTCGCCGGCGAACGTGTCGACATCATTCTGTGGGATTCGAATCCGGCGCAGTTTGTAATCAACGCGATGTCGCCTGCAGAAGTGACCGGCATCGTCATGGACGAAGAGCGACACAGCATGGATGTGGCGGTTGAAGAGGACAAGCTGTCACTCGCCATTGGCCGCGGGGGTCAGAATATCCGTCTCGCGAGCGAACTGACCGGCTGGGAGCTCAACGTCATGGCAGAGGCAGATGCCGAAGCCAAGAGCGAACAGGAGACTCGTGAGTTGTTGGAGTTGTTCAAGAAACAGCTCGATGTTGACGAAGAAATTGCCATGATTTTCGTGCAGGAAGGGTTCTCAAGCATCGAGGAGGTCGCATATGTGCCGGCTTCAGAGTTGCTGGCAATCGAAGAATTCGACGAGAACATAGTCAATGAGCTGCGTAACAGGGCACGCGACACCCTGCTGACTCAGGCGATTGTCAGTGAAGAGAAGATAGACGAGGTTGAGCCTGCCGAGGATCTCCTGGCGCTGGAGGGCGTGGACCGGGCGCTGGCCTTTGTGCTGGCGAGCCATGGGATTGTCACGCGGGAAGATCTGGCTGAGCAGGCCGTGGATGATCTGACGGAAATCGAAAAGATTGATGCTGAAGAAGCCGCGAAGCTGATCATGGCGGCGCGTGCGCACTGGTTCGAAGAATCAGAGTAAGAGGGCATATGGGAGCGAACTAATGTCGGAAGTCACTGTTGCACAATTTGCCGAGGTGCTGAAAGTACCTGTTGATCGACTGCTTACGCAGCTCGATGAGGCGGGGCTGAAGGTTACCAGCGCGCAGGACATCATTAGCGAAGATGCCAAGCTGGAGCTGTTGACCTATTTGCGTCAGAGTCACGGTAAACAGGCGAAAGATACCAGCGCGCCCAAGAAGATAACGCTCAAGCGCAAGCAGCAGAGCGAGTTGCGCATGTCCGGTTCCCAGGGCAGAGCGCGCACCGTCAATGTTGAGGTGCGCCGCAAGCGCACCTACGTCAAGCGCGACGTGCTGGAACAAAAGGCCCAGGCGCAGCGAGATGAACTGGAGAAGCAGCGCCTGGCCGAAGAGGAGCGCAAGGCGGAGGAAGAAAGGAAAGTCGCCGCCCGCCAGCAGGAGCAGGAGGCGGCCCGGCGACTGGCAGAGGAAAAAGACGCGCAGGAACGCGCCGATGAAGTGGCGCGCCGCCAGGCCGAACTGGACAAGGCGGAACGTGAGCGTAAGCGCCGCGAAGAGCAGGCCAGACGCGAAAAGAAAGAAGTCAAGAACAAGGCGGCTACGCGCTATGGGCGCGAAGAGCTGCATGTCGCCCGTGGCAAGAGCGGCCAACGTCGGATTAAGAAGCCGCGCAGGCGGCGTTCCGTTCAGGTGAGCGGAGATTCACAGCACGGTTTCGAGATGCCCACTGCACCTGTTGTGCGCGAGGTGTCGATTCCCGAGGCTATGACAGTCGGCGAACTGGCGCAGCGTATGGCAGTTAAGGCGCCCGAAGTTATCCGGGCACTGATGAATATGGGTGTGATCGTCACGATCAACCAGAGCATCGATCAGGACACGGCCGTCCTCGTGGTTGAGGAACTCGGTCATGTCGCCAAGCTGGTGAGTGATACAGAGGTTGAAGACAAGCTGATAGACATTCCGGCTGTCGATGCCGAAGCGAAGCCACGCTCCGCCGGTGGTGACCATCATGGGTCATGTCGACCATGGCAAGACGTCGCTGCTGGATTACATACGCAGGACCCGGGTCACAGAAGGTGAGGCCGGGCGGCATCACCCAGCATATTGGCGCCTACAACGTAGAGACCGATAAGGGTGTGATCACGTTCCTGGATACACCCGGTCACGAGGCCTTTACGGCTATGCGCGCCCGTGGCGCCCAGGTGACGGACATCGTGATCCTGGTGGTGGCTGCCGACGACGGCGTCAAACCGCAGACCGAGGAGGCCATCAAACATGCCCGCGCCGCCGGCGTACCAATTGTAGTGGCAGTAAATAAGATCGATCTTGATGCGGCGGATGTGGAGCGAGTCAAGAACGAACTCTCCGCCAAGGAAGTTATTCCGGAAGACTGGGGTGGCGATACGATGTTCGTCAGCGTTTCCGCCAAGACCGGTGACGGCGTCAATGATCTGCTTGACGCGCTGCTGCTCCAGGCGGAGGTGCTTGAACTCAAGGCGGTTGATGTCGGGCCCGCATCGGGCGTCGTGATTGAGTCGAGCCTTGAAAAAGGTCGCGGCGCGGTCGCGACCGTACTTATCAGCCGCGGACGCCTCAAAGTCGGGGACAATATCCTGGCCGGCAAGGAAGTCGGCCGAATTCGTGCCATGTTCGATGACAGCGGTAAGGAAGTCAGCGAGGCGGGTCCCTCAACGCCCGTGGTGGTGCTTGGCTTGTCTGGTGCACCGGATGCCGGCGATGAAATGCTGGCGGTGGAAGACGAGCGCAAGGCGCGTGAGGTTGCACAGTTCCGCCAGGGTAAGCAGCGCGATGTAAAGCTGGCGAAGCAGCAGGCGGCCAAGCTCGAGGACGTATTCTCGCAGATGCAGGAAGGCGCGAAAGACTCGGTCAACCTGTTGATCAAAGCCGACGTGCAGGGCAGTGCCGAGGCACTGGCGCAGTCCATGGCCCGCCTGTCTCACGAGGAAGTGCCGGTCAAAGTCATTTCCTCTGGCGTCGGTGGGATTACGGAATCAGACGTCAACCTTGCTGCGGCATCAAGCGCTGTCGTGATCGGTTTTAATGTGCGTGCGGATGCGGCGGCCCGCACTGCGGTCAAGGAAACCGGGGTGGACCTGCGCTACTACTCAGTTATTTATGAGGCCATCGAAGACGTCAAGCAGGCAATCAGTGGATTGCTCGCGCCCGAGATTCGGGAAAGGATTGTGGGTCTTGCGGAGGTCAGGGAAGTGTTCAGCTCGCCGAAATTTGGCCAGGTAGCGGGCTGCATGGTGGCCGATGGTTATGTGCGACGCAGCCTGCCGATCAGGATCCTGCGCGACAACGTCGTAATCTTTGAGGGCGAGCTGGACTCGCTCCGGCGTTTCAAAGATGACGTCAACGAAGTGCGGGCCGGCACAGAATGCGGAATTGGTGTCAGGAACTACAATGACGTCAAGGTCGGCGATCAGATCGAGTGTTTCGAGCGTCATGAGGTTGCAAGAACCGTCTGATGCCCCGGGAATTTCCAAGAAGCCGGCGCGTCGGTGAAGAAATTCGCCGGATAGTGAGCGAGGCGCTGCGGCGTGATTTTCAGGATCCGCGGCTGGAGTTTGTCAGCGTCACAGAGGTGGAGGTGTCGGGCGACCTCAGTCAGGCGCGGATCTTTTTCAGCTCGCTGAAGGGCAAGGAGGCGGCAGTGGGCGCCGAGCATGCGCTACATGCCTCATGCGGGCGTTTGCGTCGTACTCTGGCCCGGCAACTCAAGCTCAGGGTCGTGCCGGAGCTGCGCTTTGAATACGATGACAGCCTCGATCGAGGGGCGCGAATCAGTGCATTGCTCGCTGGCGAGGCGTCGCCGGGCGACGACACAACCTAACGTGGGCCGCCGTCGACAGCGTACGGGCAGGGCCATTGACGGGATTTTCTTGCTCGACAAGCCGGTAGGGGAAAGCTCAAATCACGCCCTGCAAACTGTGAAAAGTCTTTTTCAGGCGCGCAAAGCCGGGCATACCGGCAGCCTGGATCCTCTGGCAAGCGGCCTGCTGCCGGTGTGCTTCGGGCAGGCAACCAAAATGTCTGCGTTCCTGCTGGAGGCTGGCAAGCGTTACCTGGTGAGGTGCCGATTCGGTGTCAGTACGACGACGGGCGACGCGGAGGGTGAGGTCGTCGAGAGGCTGGACTCCGTCGTTGTGGAGCGCGGCAAACTTCTGAACACACTGGCCGGATTCAAGGGCGATATTTCCCAGATACCGCCGATGTATTCGGCGCTTCGCCACAAAGGGGAGAGGCTGTACAAGCTGGCGAGGGCAGGGGTCGAGGTCGAGCGCGAGCCTCGTCCGGTCACCATCTATGCCCTTTCCCTGGTTTCCCTGGAGGGAGAATTCGCGGAATTCGACGTCGAGTGTTCGAAGGGCACCTACGTGCGGACGCTGGTTGAGGATATCGCCAAAAGCATGGGTAGCCTGGCGCACGTGGTGGCACTGAGGCGCACGGTCGTGGGACCGTTTCGCGCCGAGGAGATGGTGAGCCTGGCGACGCTCAGGGGCCTTGCCGAGGAGGGCGACCTGGCGGCGATGGATCGCCTTCTGCAGCCTGTGGACAGGGCCGTTTGCGATCGCCCGGACCTGAAGCTCAGCCCGGACAGCGTTTTCTACCTCTCGCGAGGGCAGCCAGTTAAGCGTGCCCGGAGGCCCCGGCGCGAGGAGAAGTGCGGCTATATGGCGCAGATTCGAGCTTCCTCGGGATTGGTGAAGTTCTGGAAGATGGCCGGGTGGCGCCGCGCAGGCTGTTTATTGGCTGAAATAGGGTTTGAAGCGCGGTTTGGCTTGTTTAGGCATGGCGCCGAAAGATATAATTACTTGTTTAATCGCGGAACACGAAAAACAGGATTCAGGAGCAGAAAATGTCTTTGTCAGCTGACCAGAAGAAACAGGTCATAGAGGAATACCAGACCGGTGCCGACGATACCGGATCACCCGAAGTGCAGGTCGCATTGTTGTCGACCCGCATTAATGAGTTGTCGGCACATTTTGCCGAGCAACAAGAAGGACCATCATTCACGCAGGGGTCTGCTCAAGATGGTCAATCAGCGTCGCAAGCTGCTCGACTATCTGAAGCGCGTTGACCTGAAACGTTATCAGGATCTGATCCAGCGTCTCGGTCTGCGACGCTGATTCGAAGATGTGCCGCGCGCGGTCGTTAACTATTTCACAGTAGGAGCCAAGCGAAGGAATAAATTGTGTCAGTTGTAACAAAGAAATTTAAGTACGGTGACCAAGAGGTCACAATTATCGACCGGTGAAATTGCCCGCCAGGCGGATGGTGCGGTCATCGGTGAATATGTCCGACACGGTAGTTCTGGTAACCGCCGTCGGCCGCAAAGAAGCAGATCCGGGACGCAACTTTTTTCCCCTGACGGTCAATTATCAGGAAAAGACCTACGCTGCCGGCACGGATTCCGGGTGGTTTCTTTAAGCGCGAGGGTCGTCCAAGCGAAAAGGAAACGCTTACCTGTCGGCCTGATCGATCGGCCGGTGCGACCGCTGTTCCCGAAGGGCTTCAAGAATGAAGTCCAGATCATAGCGACCGTGATTTCCCTGAACCCTGAGGTGGATCCGGATATTGCTGCCATGATTGGCGCCTCGGCGGCGCTTGCGATTTCCGGCATGCCGTTCCAGGGCCCGATTGCTGCGGCGCGAGTCGGCTACCACGACGGCAATTACCTGTTGAATCCGACGCGCACCCAGCTTGCGGACGTCGCAGCTTGAACTCATCGTCGCAGGTACGAAGGACGCCGTGTTGATGGTGGAATCTGAAGCAGATGCGCTTGCCGAAGACGTGATGCTGGGCGCCGTGATGTTCGGTCACGAACAGCTGCAGGTTGCGATTGCCGCGATCAGCGAACTGGCGGCCGAAGCAGGCAAGCCGAATGGGAGTGGGAGCGCGCCCGAGCCGGATCCGGAGCTGGTTCGAGGCCGTTGAAGCGCAGCAACCGGCGGCCTGACCGAGGCCTATCAGGTCACCGAGAAACAGGCGCGCCAGGAGCGCGTTGAGAGGTATCAAGATCCAACGTCATGGAAGAGCTCGCAGGCGGCGACACGCCGCGCTGGACGTTCAGACGAAGTCAAGGAGGCGCTCGAGCAAGCTGGAAAGCAGCATCGTGCGCGGCCGAGTGCTGGACGGGCAGCCACGCATCGACGGTAGAGACACCACGCACGGTGCGCCCGATTCACGTCAAGGTCGGTGTGCTGCCGCGTACCCATGGCTCTGCCGTATTTACCCGCGGAGAGACGCAGGCCATTGTCGCCACGACGCTGGGTACCGGGCGTGATGCGCAGCTTATCGATGCGCTTGAAGGCGAGCATCGTGAACATTTCATGCTGCACTACAACTTTCCTCCCTATTGCGTTGGTGAAACCGGTTTCATGTCCGGCCCGAAGCGGCGCGAAATCGGCCATGGCAAGCTGGCGAAGCGCGGCATCCAGGCCGTCATGCCCACCCAGTTGAAGAGTTCCCCTACGTCATCCGCGTGGTCTCGGAAATTACCGAATCCAATGGTTCAAGTTCCATGGCGAGCGTGTGTGGAACGAGCCTGTCGCTGATGGATGCAGGTGTACCGATTAAGGCACCGGTCGCCGGCATCGCCATGGGCCTGGTCAAGGAAGATAGACCGATATCACGGTGCTGACCGATATTCTCGGCGACGAAGATCATCTTGGAGACATGGATTTCAAGGTGGCCGGCACAGAGGACGGGATTACTGCCCTGCAGATGGACATCAAGATCAACGGGCATCACGCAGGAGATCATGTCCGACGCTCTGTCTCAGGCACGCGAGCCCGACTGCACATACTTGGCGAAATGCAGTTCGGCTTTGTCCGGCGCCACGTGCCTGAGATGTCTCAGTATGCGCCACGGATTATCACGATGAAGATTGATCCTGAGAAGATTCGCGACGTCATCGGCAAGGGCGGCGCAGTCATTCGTTCGATAACTGAAGAAACCGGCGCAACCATCGACATCGATAATGACGGCACCGTCAGGATCGCGTCTGTGGACGGCGACTCCGGGCGCGAGGCGCAGCGCACGGGTGGAACTGATAACGGCCGAGGTTGAGGTGGGGTCAGTCTATGAAGGGCGCGTTGCTCGCCTGATGGATTTCGGTGCCTTTGTGACGATACTTGCCCGGCAAGGACGGTCTTGTGCACATTTCGCAGATATCGGAAGAACGTGTAGAAAACGTTTCCGACAAACTGAAAGAAGGCGACGTGATCAAGGTCAAGGTGCTTGAAGTAGATCGCCAGGGCCGGATTCGCCTGAGCATGCGCGGGCTCGAAGCCGCGTAGCGCAGACAGTTCGGCCTGATCGCGATAAAAAAAAGGACCCTCGCGGGTCCTTTTTTTATTTTGATCGTATTCTTTCGGCTTTTCGTCGTGCTCGCGATTCTCGACTGCGCTGCGGTTAAGGGTCTTGAAAATATCTTCCTGCACCGATTTCCAGCGCGCATAATTCTTCTGGGCGAGTTCACTGACCACCCAACCGGGTCGACGCCCACGACGTCCCGCACCTTTTCGCGGACCTGTTGCTGCTGGCTGGCGAAAAGTTTCAGGCTCTGCTCCAGATAGCTGGAGACAAAATCGGGCATTACGCTTCCGTATGAGCGAATTACCTGTGACAGGAAGTCCCGGCTCATGACCGGCTCGCCTTTCAGTTCCTGATCGCTGATCACCTGCAGCAAGATGCTGCGGGTGATGTCTTTCTGAGACTTCTTGTCGATGACAACAAAGTCTACCTTGTCCAGCACCAGCCGGCGCACATCGGCCAGCGTGATGTAGCGACTTTCTTCCGTGTCATACAGGCGACGGTTGGGATACTTCTTAATTATTCTCGTTTTGGTATCGCTCATCTGGCTCGCTCCGAATCAGAAAGGTGTCGCCTTACCTGGCCGTTACTGCCGGAACTTCGAAGAACCGGGCAGGCAATCGCAGCTTGAGTATAACCGAAACGCCCGCCGTTTTGTTGCACTGCATTCAGGCCATTTCGGGGTCTGGTGCAGCAAATTCTCTGCATCCCAGCAGTGGTGAGGGGTCCCAGGTCTCGATGGCCCAGGCCCAGAATTCCGCAATGGTCCCAAGAGTCTGATGTGCGGCTGCGCCTGTGCCCAGCAACCGTGTATGCCCTGATCAGCGTGCGTCAGGGCCGCGTCATTTTAAGCGGCCGCGGCACCTGTTTGCTTGGAGAGTTTCTGTGCGCCGGGATCAGTACGACTGGCAGGTGCATGTAGCTGGGCCGCGGAGCACCGAGGGCCTGCTGCAAGCTGAATCTGCCGGGGCGTGGAATCAAGCAGATCGCAGCCCCGCACCACCTCGGTTATGTCCTGGTCTGCGTCATCCACTACCACGGCAAGCTGGTAGGCGAACTGGCCATCCCTGCGCCGAACCACGAAGTCGCCGGTGGTCCGGCGACGTCCTCGCAGATGCGGCCCTGCAGTATGATCTTCAAAGCACAGCTGGTCTTCATGCTCCTGCGCGAAAGCGCAAAGTCGGTCGGGCGAGTCCTGGAGCCCGGCTTCACGGCAGGTACCGGGATAGGGCCCGCCAGGCATATGCCCGGCAAGCTCGGCGATGGTGCGGCGGCTGCACCCGCAGGCGAACACCAGGCTCTGGTCGCGCATTAGTTGCAATGCGTCTGCGTAGAGCTCCGTCGCGGGTGCTCTGATAGACGACCGACCGTCCCACTCGAAGCCATGCGACTTCGAGGCTGAAGAGGATTGCATCGGCGGCGCCCGGGAATCTCGCGAGGTGGGTCGAGGTCCTCTATCCGGACAAGCCATTCGCCCTCCGGCATGGCGCGCCTGCAGGTAGCTGCCCATGGCAGCCAGCAAGGATCCAAAGTGTAACGGCCCGGTAGGGGAGGGGGCGAATCGCCCGCGCGATGGTGGCTCAGCGGTATCGGGCGTCATCGCTCACAGGGGGTGCCGCAACCCCCGGGGAGATATTCGCAACTCCGCCTGTCAGCGGTCGTCCCGATACTGCCTCTCAGCCAGCTCGCGGCTTTCCTGGGCCTCAAGACACAGGGTTGCGACCGGTCGGGCCTCAAGCCTTTTCAGTCCGATCTCTTCTCCGGTCTCCTCACAGTAGCCGTAGCTGCCGTCTTTGATTCTCTGCAAAGCAGAATCAATCTTGCGCAGCAGCTTGCGTTCCCGGTCGCGGGTGCGGAGTTCCAGGCTGAACTCTGATTCCTGGGTTGCGCGATCGTTCGGATCCGGGAAATTCGCCGCCTCGTCCTTCATATGATGGACGGTACGATCTACTTCTTCCATGAGTTCGCGTTTCCAGGAGAGCAGCTTGTCCCTGAAATGCTCGAGCTGAGCATCGTTCATGTAGCTTTCGCCGCGACGCCGTGAGTAGGGCTTGAACTCAGTGCTGGGTCCGGAAAGAAGGCTGCCTCTGCTCTTGGCAGATTTCTTCCGCTTTACCGTTTTCGGGGGCCGCGCCTTTGTGGCCGTGGCTGTCTTCCTGCGCGCAGCTGGCTTCTTGGTGGCTGCGGCCTTCTTCTTCGCTGTCGGCTTCTTGCTGCCCGCTTTCTTTGCTACAGCTTTCTTGCTTTGCGGTGACTTTCTTCTTCGCGGCCACTTTCTTGCTTCGCGGCCACCTTCTTCTTTGTGGTCACTTTTTTCTTTGCGGTCACCTTCTTCTTTGAAACGGCTTTTTTCTTGGCCGGCTTTCTGCTCGCGACCTTTTTCCTGGCTACCTTTTTCGTCACGGCCTTTTTGCTGATTGCTTTCTTTTTCGCGGCTTTTTTGCGGTGCCGGCCGCGCCTTTTTCTTCACAGTTTTCTTGCGCGCTCCAGCCTTCCTGCTGGCGGCCGCTTTCTTGCTGTCCCACGTTTGGCTGCAGCCTTCTTATACTGCGGGCCGGCTTCTTCTTCCGCGTTGCCGGTGATTTCCTGGTTGCGGACTTCTTTTTTGCGACCATCTGACGCTTGCCTCCCGAGAGCAATCTGACCGGCTTGTCCTGACTGTGCCTGAGTGCCAAAGGGGTCTGGCTGTAAGGCCAGGGTGTCCCATGCGGCGGTCAGGCAGACTACCGGCAAATCGGTGGATGATACCCGCATTTTTCGCGGGAGCAAGGGCGCAGGTCCGTCAAAAGCGCAGATGCGCCAATCAGGGCAGGGAGACGGGGTCATCCGGCTGCCAGCCTTGCTTGCGGTCCTCCGCCACGACAGTGGTGTAAATGCCCCCACGGACATAGAATTCAGCCGTAACGCGCATGAATCGCGGGGCCGCTGCAGCGACCAGGTCCGTCAGCATCCGGTTGGTAACCGCTTCGTGGAAGGCCCCCTGATCCCGATAAGACCACATATAGTTTTTCAGGGACTTAAGCTCCACGCAGAGCAGGTCGGGCACGTATTCAATGTTAATAATTGCGAAGTCCGGCTGGCCGGTCTTCGGGCACACGCAGGTGAACTCCGGAATGCGCATCCGGATGGTATAATTTCGGCCCGGATCCGGGTTTTCAAATGTCTCGAGTTGCCTGCTTGGCTCGCTGGGCATTGGCTCTCCTGGACTCCGTCTATTCTGGCATCGTTATTGGCGGCGGAATACTTTACACTACGCCGCTTTGACGACTATCCCGGGGTCTGCCCCCGCGACCTATCGCAGGAAGGAATCAGATGCGTCTTTCAAGAATCAAACTGGCCGGATTCAAGTCCTTTGTAGACCCGACCACTTTGCACTTTCCCAGTAATCTGCTGGGTATTGTCGGACCGAACGGCTGTGGCAAATCCAATGTGATTGATGCGGTGCGCTGGGTGCTTGGGCGAGTCATCAGCCAAGCATCTGCGTGGCGAATCAATGGCGGACGTCATTTTTAATGGCTCGAGTGCGCGCAAGCCAGTGGGCACGGCGTCGATCGAACTGATCTTTGATAATTCCGACGGCAGCATTGGCGGCCAGTACGCCAAGTTACGCGGAGATCTCCATCAAGCGAGTCGTCTCGCAGAGACGGCACATCGCTTTTTTACCTGAACAACACCCGCTGCCGACGCAAGGACATTACCCATATCTTCCTGGGCACCGGACTGGGTCCGCGCAGCTACGCAATCATCGAGCAGGGAATGATCTCGCGGCTCATAGAAGCCACGGCCGGAAGAGATGCGCGTATATCTGGAGGAGGCCGCCGGCATATCCAAGTTCAAGGACCGGCGGCGTGAGACCGAAACCCGCATGCGGCACACGCGCGACAATCTCGAACGCCTGAACGATTTGCGAGACGAAGTGGAAAAACACCTCAGGCATCTGAATCGTCAGGCCGCCACGGCCCGACGTTACAAGAAGCTCAAGGGCAGAGAACGCCTGATCACGGCAGAGCTGCTGGCGCTCAAACTCAGAGAGCTGGAAGACAAGTCCAAGGCAGAAGAACGGCTGGTCCGTGAACGCGAAACCGCGTTGCAGGCAGCCATCGCAGACCAGCGTGCGGTCGAGACAGAGATCGAAAAAGATCGTGATCGGCATAGCGAGAAAACCGAGGCATTTAACGAAGTGCAGGCCCGCTATTACAAGCTCGGCGCTGAGATTGCGCGCCTCGAGCAGGCCATTCAGCACGGCCGGGAATTGCGCCACCGTCAGGAGCAGGATCGGCTGGACGCCACGACGGGCCTCGAAGAGATTGCCGGCCATATTGAGCGTGACGAGGAGGAACTCGCGGCCCTCGCTGAAGCGCTCGATGAGTTCTTGCCGCGACTGACGGAAGCGCGGGGAACGGAGCACGAGTCCAGCGAGGAGTTGAGCGCTGCCGAACAGGCAATGCAGGAATGGCGCGAAGGCTGGGAGGCGTTCAACCGCCGTGCGAGTGATGCGCAACAGTCCAGCCATGTTGAACGGGCCCGCATCGAACACCTGGAGGACCAGCGGCAGCGAATAAAGGGCAGGCAGGACCGGATTGCAGATGAACTTCGCGCAATAGATGTGGCGGAACTGGTGTCCGAAATCGAGCCGATGCTTCTCCAACAAGATGTGCAGGCCGACAAAGGACTTGAGCTGGAAACCAACCTGGCGCAGATTCTCGATAAAATTGCCTCGGCCCGCGCAGAAGAGCACGACCTGGGCCTTGAGCTTGATAAAAATCGCAAGCGGCTGCAGGAACTTTCCGGCAAGCTGTCCGCCCTTGAAGCGCTGCAGCGAGCGAGCAGTGGCAAGGCAGCGGAAGCGACCGCTGCCTGGTTGAGTGAGCGGGGTCTGGACTTGCAGCCCAGGGTCGTTCAGGCCATTGATGTAGAGCCGCGCTGGCGGCTCGCTGTGGAGACGGTGCTTGGTGAAACGCTCGCTGCTGTATGCGTGGAGGGCATCGAAGCCCACGCTCGTTATCTGAGTGACCTTCAGGGAGGAAGCGTTACGCTGATTGACGTCGAACCGCTGTATTCGCATCGTTCTGATGACCAGCGTCTCGACAGCGTGGCGAAGGGCCCGAAAGCGGTGCTGTCGCAGCTGTCGTCCGTACATAAAGCCGAGACCGTCGATGACGCGCTGGCAATCCGGAATGGGCTTGTCGATGGCGAGTCTGTGATAACGCCTGATGGCAGCTGGTTTGGTAAGGATTGGGTCAGCGTTCATCGCGCCGGGCTCCGGGAACTCGGAACCCTTGGGCGAGAAGAAGAAATCCGTGAAATCCGCGGGCAGATAGCCCGGTTGCGGGACGTGGTGTCGGCGACCGAGACGCGCCTCGAAGAAGCCCGTGCGTCGCTGGCCAGATCGGAAGTTCAACGCGAATCGGATCAGCGCGAGATGAACCGTCTGCATCAGCAGCGGGCCGATCTGACGGCGGCTCTCGATGCTCGCCGATCGCGGGTCGAGCAAATGCAACAGCGGGCCGGTGAACTGGGCGCTGAAGTTTCGGAAGCAGACGCCCAGCGCGGCAGTACAGAGGAGCAGTTGGCGGGATCGCGTCGGCGCCTGGACGAGGCCCTGGCCAGCCTGGCCAGCCTGGAAGGAGAGCGTCGGCGTCTGGAAAGTCTCCGCGACGAGCTTGGTAAGGGGCTCGATGAAGTGCGCGGTCGGGCGATCAGGGACCGCAGCAATGCGCAGGATCTGGCCCTGCAGGTCGAGGCGCGCCGTTCTACTCAGGCTTCTGTTCAGGCAGGCCTCGAAAGAATGCGCAGTCAGTTGAGCGGACTGCAGACACGGGTTGCAGACCTGAAGACTCAACTGCAGCAGGGTGAGGCGCCGCTCGCCGAAATGCAGCAGAATCTGTCCGCTTTTCTTGCGTCCAGCGTTGACGTGAAAGAGGAGCTCGGAACGGCCCGTGTGGCGGTCGAAGCGGTCGAGAACCGGCTCCGGAATCTCGAGCAGGATCGCCTGGCCAGAGAGCAAGACGTTATGGCGGTCCGTGACAGTCTCGATCAGGTACGGTTGACGGCGCGCGAGGTCAAGGTCCGTCGGGAGACCTTGCTGGAGCAGTTCCAGGCAACGGGCTTTGAGCTCGAAGCGGTGTTTAGCGAGCTGAGCCCGGAAGCAACCATAGAAGCCTGGCACGAGCAGCTGGAAGACCTGTCTGCGAAAATCTCCAGGCTGGGTGCCATCAACCTTGCGGCCATTGAGGAATTCAAGGAAGAGTCAGAGCGTAAAGAATACCTCGACGCCCAGCATGCCGACCTCACCGAAGCACTCGCAACGCTTGAAAACGCCATCCGCAAGATCGATAAAGAGACAAAATCGCGTTTCAGGGATACATTCGAAAAAGTCGATGCCGGATTTAAGGAGCTGTTTCCACAGCTGTTTGGTGGCGGACACGCCTATCTCGAAATGACTGGTGATGACCTGCTAAATGCGGGAATAACGGTCATGGCGCGGCCGCCTGGCAAACGCAACAGCACGATTCATCTGCTGTCGGGCGGCGAAAAAGCGTTGACTGCAGTGGCGCTTGTTTTCGCGATTTTCAGACTCAATCCTTCGCCGTTCTGCATGCTGGATGAGGTGGATGCTCCACTTGATGACGCGAATGTCGAGCGGTTCTGCAAGATAGTGAAGACGATGTCCGAGGACGTTCAGTTCATCATTATCACTCACAACAAGATCACGATGGAGCTGGCCAATCAACTGGTAGGCGTCACCATGAGCGAGCCCGGTGTTTCGCGCCTGGTCGCAGTGGACGTAGACGAGGCCGTCCAGATGGCCGCAGTTTAGTGAGGGTGGCGGTGCGGCAGGCTGAGTGAAATGTCAGAGTTGAGATGGATTCTGCTGGGGTTTGGCATACTGGTGATCGCCGGGGTCTATTTCTTACGCGGCCGTAAGATCAGGTTGCAGGGAGCCCTGGGCAGGAAAGCGACCCGTGACAGTCTGACTGACAGGCGTGAGCCGAGCCTCGCGGCCGACAGTTCGCTGCAATCATTCACGCGAATGATTGAGAATGAACAAGACCTGCCGGCGGAAACCGGTGCTGAGGCAGAGCTTGGTCCGGCAGCGAGTCCTGCCAGGACATCAGAACCAGGTAGCCCGGATGCGAGGCCTGCGCAAGGGCCCCAGATGATCATAGTGCTGCACGTTGCCGCGCGGGGTAGCCAGAGATTTGCCGGCACTGACGTCGTGGCCGCCCTTGAATATGAGGGACTGAAGCATGGACGCTTCAAGATATTTCACTGGCAACCCGACCCCGGCAGCGAGCCTGTTTTCAGCGTCGCGAGCATGGTCGAGCCGGGATCTTTTGATCTTGAGAATCTCTCAGAAACCACCACGCCAGGGCTGTCCCTGTTCCTGGTTCTGCCGGGTCCAAAAGATGCGGCGGAAGGTTTTTCTCAGATGCTGATCACGGCCAGAAACCTCTCGCATAAACTGGGCGGGGAGGTCCTCGACGAACACGGGAGTTCTCTGAGCAACCAGACTGCCGGGCACATTCGCGAGGAAATAATCGCCTTCCAGCTGCGGCTGCGCGCATTGGCAGATATCAGCACCTGAACCATACGGGGCGCCGACCTTAACACTACCTCCGGGAAACAGTCTTGGCCGCAAGCAGCAAGGTTCGACAGCAGCTGCGCGCATTGCGCGACACGCTGGACCACCACAACTACCGCTACTACGCGCTGGATGACCCGGAAGTCCCTGATGCCGAATATGACCGGCTCATGCGCGAGCTCCAGGTACTCGAGGAGCGCTATCCGGAGCTGGTGATACCGGAATCCCCGACCCAGCGGGTGGGCACCGGACCCGTGCAGGGTTTTGCAGAAGTGCGCCACCGGGTTCCCATGCTGTCCCTTGCCAACGCGCTTGATAACGATGAGCTGAAGGAGTTCGATCGCAAAGTGCGGGAGCGACTGGGAGCAACAGATCTCGCAGAATACATGGCGGAACCCAAACTGGACGGGCTGGCCGTTTCACTTCGCTACGAACAGGGTCGGCTGGTTCAGGCGGCAACGCGTGGTGATGGCAGCAGCGGGGAAGACGTAACCCATAATGTTCGCACGATAGCGGCAGTGCCATTGAAACTGGTTGGCAACAAGGTTCCCGAGGTACTGGAAGCGCGCGGCGAAGTATTTATGGACAAGGCCGGTTTTGCTGCGCTCAATGCAAGCATGGCTGAGTCGGGCGGCAAAAGTTTCATGAACCCGCGCAATGCCGCGGCCGGCAGTCTGCGGCAACTCGATCCGCGGCTGACCGCGCAGCGCCCGCTGAGCGTGTACTTCTATGGGATAGGCGAATGCAGTAGCGCGCTTGCGGATACCCAGGCCGGGTTGCTGCGAGCACTGCGTCGATTCGGGCTGCGTACAAATCCTGAAGCAAGGGCTGTCGCCGGATTCGATGGCTGTGTGGCGTACTTCACGGAGATTGGTGCTCGCCGCGAAAAGCTGGGCTACGAAATCGATGGTGTTGTATTCAAAGTGAACCAAATCGCATCTCAGGAAGTGCTTGGATTCGTCTCACGAGCGCCGCGCTGGGCAATTGCCGCAAAATTTCCGGCCCACGAGGAAATGACGCGGGTGAGGGACGTTGAATTTCAGGTGGGTCGGACCGGCGCTCTGACCCCGGTTGCCAGACTTGAACCCGTCAAAGTGGCCGGCGTAATTGTGAGCAACGCCACGCTGCACAATATGGATGAGCTGGGACGCAAGGATGTTCGAATCGGCGACACCGTAGTGGTACGGCGGGCGGGCGACGTGATTCCTGAAGTTGTGTCGGTCGTATCACGGCTGCGCCCGAAGTCTGCCCGCAAGGTCAAGCTTCCGAGTCGTTGCCCGGTGTGTGGTTCCGACGTGATGAGGCTGGAAGGCGAAGCTGTTGCGCGCTGTGCAGGCGGACTGTATTGCGCGGCGCAGCGCAAAGAAGCGCTGCGCCACTTTGCGTCCAGAAAGGCAATGGACATAGAGGGCCTTGGCACCAGGCTAATCGATCAGCTTGTCGAAAAGGAACTGGTAAGTAATCCCGCCGACCTCTATTCGCTTCGGGTTGAGGACTATTCGAGCCTTGAAAGAATGGCAGAGAAGTCGGCGAGCAAGCTGATGACTGCTCTGGAGAAGAGCAAGGACACGAGTTTGCAAAGATTCCTGTTTGCCCTGGGTATCAGGGAGGTTGGCGAGGCCACGGCACTGTCACTGGCACGGCACTTCGGTGATCTGGAGCCGATTCTCGGGGCGGACGTCGAGACTCTGCAATCGGTTTCCGATGTCGGTCCGGTTGTGGCAAACCATGTGCACGCGTTTTTCGCCGAACCACACAATCGCTACGTCATAAGCAAGCTCGTCGAAGCCGGCGTGCGATGGCAGCCGCTTTCCGCCACGGGAGGCGAACAACAGGGCAAGTTCGACGGCAAGCGCTTTGTGATTACTGGCGCCCTGGAGACCATGACGCGTGATGAGGCCAGGGCGAGAATTCTTGCTCTGGGCGGCCGAGTCTCGGGTAGCGTTTCTTCAAAGACAGACTACCTCGTATGCGGAGATAAACCGGGCTCGAAGTTGGACAAGGCCCGCGCTCTCGGCATAGAAATTGTCGAAGAGTCCAGGCTGCAATCCATGCTGGCTGGCTGAACGGCTGTCGAGCCCGGGCCGCCGCGCGTTTCGACGGGCCGGTTCAAAATTTGACAGCCAGATTGCTTCGATAGATGCTGCATTCGGGCCCGCAGGAATCGCGGGTTGTCCGCGGCAACCAGGGACGGTGGCCTTGCAGGATGCGTAGCATCCGCTGTCGATTACCCTTCCGCGCAGACAATCCGCGCTGCGAGCCTCCTTAGTCAATACCCTTTTTGGGCAAGGAGGTGACTCATGTTTCTCGATATGACGAGTGCGGCGGCAGCACTTACGGTCGTTCTGGTTGTCTGGTTCATTCCCCTCGTGCTGTTTTTCTCTGCCACCAGCATGCGTGGTACGGAGAAATTCAGCTGGGCGCTGATGATCGCCGCGTTGACCTGGCCGGGCTATGCCATATTCCTTTTTTTAACAAGCGGCGGCGGACGCCATCCCTGACTCTCTCACACCCGAACAAGGAGGTTCGAAATGAAGAGGTTTTTTGTTGCTGTGATTATTCTCTGCTCATCCCTTGCTGAAGCGGGTGCGGCCGAGACCTACGCAGTTTGTGATAATTGCAGTGAAGCCCGGTATCGGGAGACTGCGATCGCAGTGGTGCCATCAAACCCGGGTCGGCCACGCTATGAAGTCTATGTCGCTGACATCAGCAAGGGCATCCTGCGGCGCTTCCGCGTAACGGTGGTCAACGAGCCCGGCCTTGTCCTGCACCACGCGCGATCTGTAAGCCCGGAAGAGGCAGAAATGCAGCGCTTCGAAGCTTTCATCTCTGCGCGCAATGAGATCCTCCAGGCGCTGAATATTCTCGATTTCACCATAGTGATCCCGCCGGGGCACTTCGTTGGTTCAGCCTATGACCTGTGGGCGAGCCATCACAATCAGCTCCTGGTGCGCGAGTTTATCAATGCGGAGCTGAGTGTTCTGGAAACAGCATTCAGCAACCTGTTTGCTTTCGGGTCGTTCCTGCTCGATCGCTCTTCGAGCAGATTGTTCGTAAACGTCGTTTTTCCCGACGGGTCGCTGGCGATCTTCGAATTGACGGGGAAACGAGAAGACCTGGTATGGGAGTACCTCGCAGGCCAGAGCATCGACCAGGACGGCAATCTGATTCCCGACAGCCTTCCGGACTTTGCAGAATATTCGGGGCTGTTCAATTCGGTCAGCGTGGAACAGTTCCTGACAAGAGCAATGTCCTACGGGATACCAATAGTGGATGAGCGGAACGGCAACGAGCCAGTTGCGGTGGTTTGCATCCACTCAGCAAACGGGGACTACAGCTGCGTTGCGACGACTACGCATTGAGGCTGGTCAGGTAAACGCGGGTCGGGCCGCCAGGAGGAGGTGGCCCGGCCTTGCTCACCAGAGGACTTGAGAAATGGGTAAGGAGCACCCGGCAAAGCCGGTGACGCGTGGGGCCGATGGGGCGGACCACTGCGCTATAAAGCTGCTGCGACTGGAAGGGCTGTTCCGGCGGATCGCCGTGTCCTGCGCACTGTCCTGCGAGCTGACCCGTGATTGGCCGGGACTCGCGATGTTCAGGAAGCGCCTTTTTACAGAGCAACGGCTTGAGCTCCGTTTGCAGCCCGAATTCCTGAATGATCACAGGGAATTCTATGAACTGCGGTTTGTCGAGAAAGGGCCCGCTTTAACCGGATGTCGCATGAAGCAGGATTTCGGATGTGGCCGGTTGTCAGCCGACGAAGTGCTCAGCGAGCCACGGGTTGCCCGTTGCCTGGAGCAGAAGCTCAGGTTGCTTGGGCTTGGACAGCGTCGATCCCACTCGCTCTCTGAATGAAAGACCGCCAAATGCCGTTCCGATCAGCCTGATTCCGAAGCCCGGCCCACTGGTGACTTGCAGAGGCCGCGACCATTGAGACGGTTGTCCGCTTGCAACGAGAGAAATGAGAATAAATCGAGAAAAAAGACGTAAGTAATTAAAATATAATCAAACAATATTCTGGGCTTTTCTGAAATCGAAGGATTATGGGCAGCAAACAGGATATTTCATCGGGTATGGCTCTGCGGAAGGTGAAAACTTTCGCAAATTGATAGTGCAATCGCTTGAAACTTAAAAGATTCACGGAGTAAGATGAGGCAAGAACAATTCAAACATCTACAGGTAGTTCGTTGGCGGCAGCCGGTATCAGCCGGCCGGTCTCGCGGGCTCCAGGCAGTTATCCATGCAAAAAATCGTGGTTCTAAACCCGAAAGGGGGCGCGGGCAAGACGACCCTGGCCACAAACATTGCGAGTTACTATGCGAGCCAGGGCAGCGAGCCGCTGCTTATGGATTATGACGCTCAGGGATCATCGATCCGCTGGGCTGAAAAGCGCCCTCCGGATTTGCCGACGGTGCGTGGGATTGCGGCTTTCAGAAAAAACCTTCGTGTCACCCGCAGTTGGCAACTGCATATCCCGGTCGCCTCGGAAGTCGCAATCGTGGATACGCCCGCGGGCATGGATCCGCGCCTCTCGCCGGAAGTGATGCGTGGAGCTGATTTTCTGATCGTTCCCGTACTGCCCTCCGACATAGATATTCATGCTTCGTTGCAATGCCTGACCGGACTCATCAGCATGCATGAGACAGGCATGCACAGGGCGCGAATTATGATAATCGCCAACCGCTCAAACCAGCGCAGCAGAATGATGGGTGCGCTGCGTAGCATGGCTGATGACCTCGGGATTCCGCTCATCGCGACACTGAGAGACAGCCAGAACTATGTCCTGGCGGCAGAGAAGGGCATGGGCATATTTGACTTGAAGGGCCGCTCAGTTGGCAAGGATCTGCGGCAATGGCGCCTGCTCACGGAGTGTCTTGATCCGCCACGTGCCCTGGACCTCCTGCCTCTGGCAAGCCACGCCTGACTGACTACCCGGTCAGTGGCTCGTATGCTGGCCCAGAATAAAGATCATTTTATCCCTGCCTATCCTGATTACGTCCCGGTTGCGCAAGCGGCGTTTCGTAATGCGCCTGGAGTTCACAAAGATGCCATTAGTGCTATTCAGGTCTTCGAGGATATAGGTGCCGTTGCGAAGCACGATCTGCGCGTGGTGCCGACTCGCAAATTCATTGTCGATCTTTATGTCTGAATCTCCGGTCCGGCCAATAATCATGCGCTCGTTCGAGAGATCGATCCGCCTCGCAGGGTGGCCGTTCGCGGTTATGATCAGGCCGGCCTCCAGCACCTGATGAGGAGCGGTATCCTCTTCCTCATTCAGATCCTGCCCTGTCAGTACGGCTGTTTCCTTGAATTCGCGACCCGCATCCTCCAGGACGCCCGTTTCTTGCTGTGACTCCGCCAGTTCCTTCTGCAGTTCCTGTACCAATGCTGACTGCTCGTCAATCTGCCCGCGTAACTTGTTCGCCAGGTCTTCGCTTTGTTCCTGCGTGCCGAGCAGTTCGTCCATGCGCGAGTCCCGGGCTTCTACTTCCGCCCGAAGTTGTGCAACCAGCGCCTGCAACTCGGAAAGGCTTGCCGTTTCGGCATCCCTGGCTTCGGAGCTCGCCTCCACGTCGAACTGAAGGACTTTGATGGTTTCTGTCTTGTGCCTGAGGCTGGCTTCGAGCGTCTGCAGCTCAGAATTGCGCTCGGTAAGCTCGTGGCCAAGCGAAGCCAGCTTTTCTTTTTGCTCGTTGACCTCACGCTCGTAAGTTTCCACGTCTGAGTTGACGCGGGCACTTGCCTCGCCCATCTCACTGATCGTCTCCATGGCGGCCTCGAGCTGTTTTTCGAGGTCAATGACTCGCTGTTCGCCCAGTTCAAGGGAGTCTTTCAGTTCCCGCGACTGATCCACGGATTCGTCGAGTTCCCTGCGCAGCTTTCGCAGGTCGCTCTTGCGATTCTGACATTCTGTCTGCAGTGACGTAACCAGGTCATCGCGTGATTTGCTCTCACCCTGAAGTGTGACGATTTCGGTCTTCAGTTCGCCCAGTTCCATATGCAGATTCATCTGCCCGCCGTGCGCCTCTTCCATTTCCCTGCGGGCTTCATCAAGGCGCTGTTGACCAAGAGAAAAGGCCTCCTGCAATTCAAAAATTCGCTCGTTGCGGGCTTTCAGCTCGGCGGTGAGTTCCGCGTTTTCGCTGCGCAGGGTTGCTACCTGTTCCTGCAGTTCGGGCAACGGCGCCAGCTTATCGTGGAGTTCATCGATCAGGCGGGTCTTCCGCCGCAGCTCGCCTTCTACCGTGCTGATGGTATTGTCCCGGGCGGCCACCTTGCTGTTCAGATCTGCAGCGCTGTCAATGAGCTGCTGCCTCTCGCTCATGCTTTCTTTCAGTGCAGCGCTGATTTCTTCGAGCTTCCCGTTGCGCACAGCGGCATCAGCACGCATTTGGTCCGTTTCCTTTTCGAGGTCGGATATCCTGCTGGCCTGTTCGTCTTCTTTCTGTTGCAGACCGGACACCATTGCGGCGTCTCCGGTGCTCGCGTCGGCGCTCAACCTGACTTTTTCATTAAGCGCTTCAGTCTGTTTCTCGTATTCTGAAATCTGACCTTCCATCCTGCTCTGGGCCAGTTCGAGGTCCGAAATCGTTTGTAATTGCGAGGATCGGTTTTTTTCCAGCTCTGCGATCAGGGCGGCATTGCCGGAGACAGAGGATCGCGCGGTCTGGAATTCCAGCTCGAGCTCATCTTTCTGCTGCATGAGTTCCGTGAGGCGGGTCTCAAGTGTTTCGCACTGCCGGGCGGACGATTCGGCGTCGCCTTCGCGTGCCGCAAGTAATTGCTCCAGGTCTGCAACGCGCTGCGTATATTGCTGAGTGGATTGCTGCTCGTCCTCGAGTTGTCCGGCCAGCAGGTCGCATTGAGCGGCAAGATCCGTAGTACCGTCCGTAAGCGCCTGCGCAGACGCCAGCTTGTCACGTAGCTCATCGATCAGCGTGCTCTTATTGCGCACCTCTGCCTTGAGGGTTTCAATGCTGTTGTCCCGTCCCAGCAGGCTCGCTGATTGTTCCGACAGGGAAGCATTAAGTTCTTCCTGTCTGGCAATGGCGGACTTCAGCTGAGCGTCAAGTGTCTGCTGCTTTTCCTGCTGGTCGGCAAGTTCGGCCTGCAAGCGCCGGTTCTCTTTTTCCAGCTGTTCGCTGGTGGCGGACTGCTCGACCAGGGATTGCTGAAGGTCGGCCGCGTCTTTGTCCGCCTGCGCATGATCAATTGCTGCGGCTTGCAGCGTCTCGATCAGCGTTGCCTGTTCTCCGGCGAGCGCCTTCAGGCGAGCCAGCTCACCTTCCTGTTCCACCATCTGTGTCTGTTCAGAATCGCTATGCTGCGCCCGGGATGAGAGATCCTCTATCAGGGCTTCTGATTCTTCTACCCTGGTGTCGACGGCATTGAGCGCTGTGGCAAGCTCATTAACTTCGTCGGTCAACTGCTGATAGTCATCGACGATGCTATGGGCGGCTGACAGCTCTTCGATGGCCGCCTGGAGTTTGTCCAGCCGCGCATGACTGGCTGCCAGGTCTTCGTTCTGTGCCGGTCTTTGAGACAGCTCGGCTTGCAATGTCTCAATTTCACGCTGTGCTATCCGGAGTTCTTCCTTTGCTGCGTTAAGCCGGGCAAGTTCAGCTTCCTGCGCCTCCTGACCGCCCACAGCTACTTCGGCCCTGGAGTTTTTCTGCGATGCTTTACCTGCATGGTCCGGCTGCACACTGGCACCAGGCATTTGCCAGTTCAATTCGCGAGTCGCGTTGCTGATGACCTTCTCATCCACTTCCGTCAGGCCGTCTGCGAATGCGCAGATCAAGGCCGTATCGCAAAGACTGTTGATCAGTCTTGGTACGCCATTGGTCGCTGCGTACACAGCCGACTTGGCTGATGCAGAAAAGAGCTTCTCCGGATCGCCGCCTGCCACAGCAATCCTGTGGTCGATGTAGTCCCGGCATTCTGACGGTGGCAGTGCCTCGATGTGGGAGCGCAGCCTGCACCGCTGTGCCAGTTGCATCAGATCCGGTTTCCGAAGTGTCTCGAGGAACTCCGGCTGGCCAATGAGTACCACGCTCAGTGCCGAAGCATGCGGGCCGCCTGTCAACATGCGAACCTCTTCGAGAACCTGGCGTGAGAGGTTTTGTGCCTCGTCAATGACCAGCACGACGCGCTTGCCCTCGTTGACAGCGCGCCCCATGTATTTTCGAAAGCGGCTCAGCAGTTCAGGCTTCTTGGCCTTGAACGCTCTCAGCCCCAGTTCGTCAAGCAACAGTCTCAGAAAGCCGGTCGGCGAGATCTGGGTCTGGTTGATCCTGGCAATAATTGTATCGTTGGCAGACAGCTCAGCCAGGTAGCCCTCGACCAGCGTCGTTTTGCCGGCCCCAATGGCGCCGGTGATGACAACAAAACTGTCGTGCACGAACGCGCTGGATTCCAGAAAGGCCTTGGCGGAGGAGTGTTGCTGGCCAAGGTACAGAAACTCCGGATCCGGCAGCAGTCGAGAACGGCGCGCGTTCGAGCTCGAAATGCTGCTCATACATCACTGCGCCGCGTCCTCCCTTGCGTTGAATTGTCCGATGATCAGAGACCCCGACAGGCAACGCCCGTCCTGCGGCGGTCAGCCATACGCTGATGCCTGCAATCGCGGTCTTCTAGCGCAATTATGGGCGAACGCAGGCGTGGTGTATGTGACCAGAATCACGTTCTAACATAATCCTTCTATTGCCGATTCCTGAAGATAACCCTTTTATTATGTCTTTTCAAGGTGTTATCGTAATGTCGCCTTCGGTCCTGCCGGAACGTGATGTGAAACACATCACAGGACGGGACCGATGATAAATCTATGTAGGCTGGTGCGCGAAGCCATCCGGCTAACCGGTAATAGCATAATTGAGCCAGGGGAGTTTCGCTTGGAAAACGAACCAACATCGAGCACGGCGGGCGAATCACGCGAAGGCGCTGATCGTCGCGGCGATCATGGCTGGATCAATACCCGCCATCTGGGATTCCTGGGGCGGCGTAGTAACCCACGGCGCACCAAAGACGGCGAAAACAGCTACGTCGACTGGTACGAACCCCGCGCTGCTGTATTTCACGATTGCCACCGCGTTATTGAGCTTTCTTGACGCCGCACTGACTCTGAATCTTCTCTCGCTTGGTGCCATTGAAGTCAATTCACTGATA
>CAVWXZ010000013.1:0-14823 GCA_963759075.1 uncultured Gammaproteobacteria bacterium | reverse complement strand
GATCATCTAGTTCAGAGCGCCTTCTGGCACGTAGTGATGGATCAGGTGATTGACCGGCACCGTGATGGTCTGAATAGCAACGACCGCAACGCCCAATCCAAAGCCGTGCTGATGCGCTTGGAGACGGCAAGAAAAGTACACATGCCGAGGAAGAACTGAGAGCGCAAGGTTCTCGACGAAATGCGGCACGGATGAACAGTTCCATGTAGTGCGCCATCACGAGACCTCCGTCGATGCACTTCGTGGATCCGAAATTCCGGCTTCTCGACCTGCTTGGGCTTCCAGGTGCGCACTTCACTCCGATCACGAAGAATGCGCTCGGTGGCAACAGCATCATGCCGTTGGGTTCGTACAGCCGCCGTCGGCTGTGCTTGGCAGTATGGTGAAGCCCATCAGGGTGCCGGCGCCAAACAGTTCCCGGGATGCTGCTACCAGAATGTCGACCGCACTATAGCCGAGGCCATTGCCGAGCCCGTCAAGGAAACTCGCGCCCACCGGGTTGCTCATCGCGAAGCTCTCGGCCCTCCCACGATGATGCAGTCGGCGATGATCAGGCCACAACGAGCTGGCGGCTGGTTTCAAAGGCAAACGCCTTGAGCAACTGATCCACGACGATTACCAGCGATGCGATGATCGTCATGGGACTATCAGGCGGATGCTGCCGGCATCCGGTTGCGTATGGCGCTGATGGCCGCACCGGAGGTCGCTGAACCGCGGTGAGCGCCAGGCACATCAGCAGCGCCGGCAGCAGCGAGGTCGTGACCGCAAGCGCCGAGCAGATGCCGAGAATCTGCAGTGTCAGCGGGTTGTTGTCGACAATACAGGACGATGTCCCGAGTGCGGCTTTTCATGTGCGATCCTCATAATCCAGGCGCAAACGCGCGAGGTACTGCCATAGGCACTTCAACGCCCCGCAGCATTTCAGGGGCCGCGGACGTGGCGCGCCGTTAAAGCGTCGCGCCGGTAATGCCATCTACCTGTAGGGCGCCAGCGGAGTCGTGCGCACAACCGCGACCCTCGGCCACCCCGAGCGCAACGCCACCGTCGGGGACCCAATCTGTTTGCCAACAAATTTGGCGCGCCATTCCGGCCGGTCTCGTGATCGCCGAGCCCCGGGTCTCGCCGTGCTCATAGAATTTGAGCGCTTCCACCGCCCGGCCATCCGGCGTAACCGCAACTGCCCGTACATGGTGGGCCACAGACCGTAGCCCTTTACAGGCAGCACAATCCGGGCGCCGCCCAGGTACACCTTCGCCCAGGTCGCGCCGACCTATTTGTGCAACATCCTGACCGGGCGGGATCTGCAGGCTCTGCTTGCCGGGCCCGTGCTGCCTTTTCAAGATCGAATCCGGCCGGATCGGCGTCCACATAACGGCCGCTTTCCAGTTCAACGAGGCGGGTTTCGATATTCTCGAACGAAGTTTCAACGCTGGTCGACGGGTCGTACAGGCCGGCCACGTGCAGGATATCCCTCCTGCCGATGTTTTCCCGTTTCAGATCCTGACGCGGTTTGAGCAGAACTGACGCCGTGGCAACCACGACGGAGCAGACCAGGCTGACGCCGACCGCCACGATGAGCGTATTCCCTACACTTCTTCGCTCAGACACTGCCGCTTGCGCCCCGCGCCTGACATTCGCGATGACTACGGCTAGTCGATCATGGGCGCGAAGATGTTGGCGAGCAAAATCGCCAGCATGATGCCCTCGGGGAAGGCGAGATTGACGACGCGTATCACGACGGTCAGGAAGCCGATAACGCAGACCAAAAATCCACCCCGAGCATCGGTGTCGCAGGCGCTGACCGGATCGGTCGCCATAAACACCATGCCAAACGCAAAGCCACCCAGCACGAGATGCCAGTACCAGGACATCGCGAACATCGGATTGCGTATCGACGCCGACGAACAACAAGGCCGGTAGGATCATCCCCGCAAAGTCGCCGACGATAATGCGCCATGAAGCAATGCCCGTGTAGATCAGCATGGCGCCGCCGAACAGGCAGGCCGACACCGATGTCTCACCCATCGAGCCCTGCATCGGGCCGAGGAAGGCGTCCATCCATTGCACGCCGCTGTTCATCAGGCCATCACCGCCGAGAGCGGTGTTACCGGCCTGATGAACAGCGGCGTGCAATGGATGGACGCCTTCCTCGGCACGATCCAGGGTTCGCTGGGCGAAACTTCGGCGCTGGCCTGCCTGCTCGGCGGCGCTTTCCTGATCTATGCGGGCATTGCCTCATGGCGCATCATTGTCGGCGTATTTGCAGGCATGTTCCTGACCGCCACCATGTTTAATCTGATCGGCTCCGATACGAATCCGATGTTTGCGATGAGCTGGTACTGGCACCTGGTGCTGGGCGGTTTCGCGTTTGGCATGGTTTTCATGGCAACGGATCCGGTGAGCGCCTGCAACACCAATGCCGGACGCTGGATTTTCGGACTGCTGATCGGCTTCATGACGGTGGTGATACGCGTCGTCAACATCGCCTTCCCCGAAGGCATCATGCTGGCGATATTGTTCGCCAACATCTTCGCGCCCCTGATCGACTATGCCGTCGTGAACGCGAATATCAGGCGCAGGGAGCAACGCAGTGTCTGAGCGAAGTGTGAGTGTAGGCAAAACGCTGATCGTGGCAATCGTCGTGAGCCTGGTCTGTTCCATCGTGGTGGCAGCAGCGGCAGTGCTGCTCAAACCGCGCCAGGATCTGAACCGGGAAAACATGGTCAGGAGGGATATCCTGGAGGTGGCCGGCCTGTACGACCCGTCGACCAGCGTTGAAACTTCGTTCGAGAATATCGAAACCCGCCTCGTTGAACTGGAAAGCGGCCGTTATGTGGACGCCGATCCCGCCGGTTTCGACCTGGAGAAGGCAGCACAGGACCCGGCGACGAGCCTGCAGATCCCGCCCGATCAGGATGTTGCACAAATAGGCCGGCGCGCGACCTGGGCGAAGGTGTACCTGGTGCGCGAGGGCGGCGCGGTGACCCGGATTGTGCTGCCCATAAAGGGCTACGGTCTGTGGTCAACCATGTACGGACTGCTGGCCATCACCCCCGACGGCGAATCGGTGGAGGCACTCAAGTTCTATGAGCACGGCGAGACCCCCGGGCTCGGCGATAAGATAGACCGGCCGGAATGGCGCGCCAAGTTTGTTGGCAAACAGATTTACGGCGCCGACGGTGGCGTTGCGCTCGGGGTAGCCAAGGGCACGGTATCGGCCGGCGACCCGCTGGCGCCCTACCAGGTAGATGGCATTACCGGCGCGACGCTAACGGCGCGCGGCGTCAGCAGGACCCTGAAATACTGGCTCAGTGAAGATGCCTATGGGCCGTACCTCGCGCGTTTGCGCCTGGATTATGAGGATCGCACATGAACAGCCGCACTCGGGACATCGTCCTGGATCCTATTGTCGACAACAACCCGCTGACGTTGCAGATACTCGGCATCTGCTCGGCGCTTGCGGTCACGACCTCGCTGCTGCCGGCGCTGCTGATGTGCCTGGCGCTCACCGCGGTTGCGGCGACCTCCGGTGCGGCCATCAGCGCCATACGCAAACAGATACCCGGCAGCATCCGCCTGATCGTGCAGATGACAATCATCGCATCGCTGGTAATCGTTGTGGATCAGTTACTCAAGGCGTTTGCTTTTGAAACCAGCCGCCAGCTCTCCGTGTTTGTGGGCCTGATCATCACCAACTGCATCATCCTGGGGAGGGCCGAGAGCTTCGCGATGAGCAACCCGGTGGGCGCGAGTTTCCTTGACGGGCTCGGCAATGGCCTCGGCTATAGTGCCGTGCTTATTCTGGTAGCAGCATCCCGGGAACTGTTTGGCGCCGGCACCCTGATGGGCTATCACCATACTGCCAAGCACAGCCGGACGGCGGCTGGTACGAACCCAACGGCATGATGCTGTCTGCCACCGAGCGCGTTCTTCGTGATCGGGGTGATCATCTGGGCCGTGCGCACCTGGAAGCCCAAGCAGGTCGAGAAGCCGGAATTCCGGATCCACGAAGTGCATCGCACGGAGGTCTCGTGATGGCGCACTACATGGAATTGTTCATCCGTGCCGCGTTCGTCGAGAACCTTGCGCTCTCGTTCTTCCTCGGCATGTGCACTTTCCTTGCCGTCTCCAAGCGCATCAGCACGGCTTTTGGCCTGGGCGTTGCGGTCGTTGTTATCCAGACCATCACGGTGCCGGTCAATCACCTGATCTACCGCTTTGTGCTCCAGGAGGGCGCGCTGGACTGGATCGGACTCGGGCACGTGGACCTCAGTTTCCTTGGGCCTGGTGACATATATCGGCGTGATTGCCGCTATCGTGCAGGTCCTGGAGATGATACTCGACCGCTACTTTCCGGCGCTCTTTCATGCGCTGGGCGTCTTCCTGCCCCTGATCACCGTCAACTGCGCAATTCTCGGCGGCACGCTGTTCATGGTCGAGCGGAATTACACCGCCGGCGAGAGCATGGTCTTCGGGCTCGGCAGCGGCTTTGGCTGGGCGCTGGCCGTAATTGCGCTGGCAGGCATCCGGGAAAAACTGCGCTACAGCGACGTGCCCGCCGGCCTGCAGGGCCTGGGCATCACCTTCATTATTACGGGGCTGATGTCCCTGGGTTTCATGAGCTTCTCGGGCATACAGCTTTGAAGGCCGACTAATGGGCAATCTCACCGAAATCGTACTGGGCGTCGCCGTATTCACAGGCGTAGTGACGCTGCTCTCGCTGCTGATACTCTTTGCCCGTTCGAAGCTGGTCCCCAGTGGATTGGTCAAGCTCACCATCAACGACGAGCGTACGCTTGATGTGCCCGTGGGGGACAAATTACTTGGCACTCTGTCGGACGCGGGCCTGTTCCTGGCATCCGGCTGCGGTGGCAAGGGCACCTGCGGCCAGTGCCGCGTAGCGGTGCCAGCAGGCGGCGGCGGCATCCTGCCCACCGAAGCCTCTCTCCTGAGCCACAGTGAGGTGGCTGCCCATGTACGCCTGGCCTGCCAGGTGACGGTGCGGGAAGACCTCAGCGTCCGGGTACCTGATGAAGTATTCGGCGTGCGGCAATGGGCCTGCAAGGTGCGATCCAATCGCAATGTGGCAACCTATATCAAGGAACTGGTGCTGGAGTTGCCGGCGGGTGAAGAAATGGACTTCCGCGCGGGTGGCTACGTGCAGATAGACGTCCCGCCCTATCATGTGCGCTTCGCGGATTTCGATATCGATGAGCGATTCCGGCCGGAGTGGGACCGCTACCAGCTCTGGCGTTACGAGGCCGGCACCGATCGCCTGACATCGCGTGCCTATTCCATGGCCAATTATCCCGGCGAGAAGGGCGTAATCATCCTGAACATCCGTATTGCGACGCCGCCGCCCGGGGCATCCGATGATGTGCCACCAGGCATCGTGTCGTCCTACGTGTTCAGCCTGCGGGCAGGCGATCCCGTGACCATCTCCGGTCCCTACGGCGAATTCTTCGTGCGCGATACTGACAAGGAAATGCTTTACATCGGCGGTGGCGCGGGCATGGCGCCGCTGCGCTCACATATCTTTGATCTGCTTAAGCGTGTGCATTCGCATCGCAAGATCAGCTACTGGTACGGCGGTCGCAGCAAGCAGGAGCTGTTTTACACCGAGGAGTTTGACAAGCTGGCGGCAGAAAATGAGAACTTCTCGTGGCACGTCGCGCTGTCCGAGCCGGCGCCTGAAGATAACTGGACGGGCCCGCAAGGCTTCATTCACGATGTCGTCAGGCGCGAGTACCTCTCAAAGCACCCGGCCCCCGAGGACTGCGAGTATTACCTGTGCGGCCCGCCGATGATGAACGCCGCTGTCATGAAGATGCTGGATGACCTGGGCGTGGACCGGGAAAGCATCCTGTTTGATGATTTTGGCGGTTGAACAGAGGTCAATCAACATGCAGCTGCTTATTCTCACTTTTGTCATTATTCTGCTGGCCATGGCAGGGATGGCCATCGGCGTCATGGCCGGCCGCGGCGCACTGCGCGGCTCCTGTGGCGGACTGAATCTTCCCGATGGCACGCGCATCGGCTGCGGCGCCTGTACGCGACCACAGCGCTGCCCGCGACGCGCCAATAAGCACGCAGCACAAAGCGATGGAGAATAATGATGACTGACAGGCCGCTGACCGCACGCGAGTTTATGTCAGGCTCGCTGCTGACACTCTCCCCGGACACCGAGCTGATGGACGCAATCGCGCAACTGGTGGACAGGCAGATCTCGGGCGCTCCGGTGGTAGATGGGCAGGGTAACCTGGTAGGCGTGCTGACCGAGAAGGACTGCATCGCCGGCGCCCTGGGTGCAGGCTACTATGGCGAGGCAGGCGGGCGCGTAGAAAACTTTATGAGTAAGAAAGTCGAGTCCGTAAACGCCGACGACAGCCTGATGGACATCGCCCGCAGATTCATAGACGGCCGCTATCGTCGCTTCCCGGTTCTCGACGAACAGAGGCTCGTGGGATTAATCAGCCGGCGGGACGTGCTGCGCGCCATCTTGAAAATCAGCTGATAAGCGTTCGTCGCGGGCCGCTGCGCCAGGCTGATCTCTCAAGGGCTCTCGCATTGAAACGCTCGATGTTCATCGGCGGCGATGAGCACAGAACGACCTCGTCTGATGCCGCATTAGCGTCCGATCAGACGCCTCAGATGCCGGCAAAAAACTCGGCAACCACTGGCCTGAACCGATCCATGTCGACCAGGAATGAGTCGTGGCCCTGGATCGACGGGAGTGCTGAAAAATGCAGTGTCCCGACATGCGGTTGCAGATTATCGGCCAGCTCCCGCTGCTGTTCGAGCGGGAAAAGAAAATCGCTTTCAACCCCGATTACCAGGGCCTTATCAACGGTCAGGCGGGAAAAAGCGACGCCCAGGCTGCCGCCATGATCGGCGGCATCGAAGAGGTCCATGGCGCGCGACAGGTAGAGATAACAATTTGGATCGAAGCCACCCACGAACTTCTTAGCGTGCGCGTCAAGATAGGACTCGACCTCAAACTCCAGCCCAAATTGCTCACCGTCGCGGCGTTCCTCAGAAACGCGCTCCCTGCCGAAACGCATTTTCCATTCTGCGGGTGAACGGTAAGACATCATGCCCAGCTTGCGTGCAAGGCGCATGCCACTCAAGGGACCCACGCCCTCATAGTGGCCACCTTTCCAGTCCGGATCGCCACGTATGATCTCACGCTGCAACGATCGAATTGCAATGGCAAACGGCAGCGCCCTCGCTGCCGACGAAATGCTCACCAGGTTACTGACTTTGGCCGGGAAGGCCAACGCATAGGCGAGCGCTGTCATGCCACCCATGGAAGGCCCCACTACGGCGGCCAGTCGGGTGATCCCAAGCGCTTCGACCACCGCATCTGCCGAGGTCGCAATGTCTTCGATACTGAGCAGCGGGAAATCAACGCGATATGGCCGACCGGCCTGCGGATTCATGGAAGCCGGGCCAGTCGATCCGAAACAGCTGCCAAGTGAATTAATACAAATGACGCAGAAGCGCCCGGTGTCTATCGGGTGCTCTGACCCGACCATATCTTCCCACCAGCCGGCATTGGGGTCGTCCGCATGAGAAGCGATGTGCGCCGAAGGCGACAGGCCGGTGAAAACGAGCACTGCGTTGTCTTTCGCCGCGTTCAGTCTGCCAAGCGTCTCGTATGCGATATCTGCATGCGCAAGGCGTCCGCCCCGATACATTTCGATGGGACGTTCGATGCTCAGCACCCTGGTGGCGTTGCTCATGGCTTTGGAGTCCGTCCGGTAGGCACGTCGAGCCCGGATTCTGAACAATGGCCGAGCAGATTGCCAGCCGGCGGGCCGATTTGTTCAATCGCCGCAGCTACGCTCGCGAACCGCCAGCGCCTCGGGCATCCATGCCTCGAACTGCTGAACACGGGTTTCATTGCTCGGATGCGTCGACATGAACTCGGCAGGCGCCTTGCCGCCCGAGGCCTCGCCCATGCGCTCCCAGAGCAGCGGCGCTTCGCGCGGATCGAAGCAGGCGCGCGCGACGTAAATCAGGCCCATGTAGTCTGCCTCGGACTCGTGCGACCGGGAAAACGGCAGCAGCACGCCCACCTGTGCGCCCACGCCCAGCGCGCCCATCACCATGCGCTGCGTCTGAATATCCATGTCACCGATCGCCATGCCGGTCGCCAGCGTGCCAAACTGAACGAGCTTCTGGTATGCCATGCGCTCGGCGCCGTGCCGCGCAATGGCATGAGCAATCTCATGGCCCATGATGACGGCCAGACCGTTGGCATTTGCAGCTATGGGCAGAATCCCGGTATAGACCGCCACTTTGCCCCCCGGGAGGGCAAAAGCGTTGGCCTGTTCCGACTCGATGACGTTGTATTCCCAGGTAAATCCGGGGTCCTCCGACACCCTGGCAAGCCGCTGGCCGATGGCGCGCACAGCATCCACGACTTCACCATCCGGAATTACTCGCTCCTGCGAAAGGATTTCGCGGTAGGACTGCAGTCCCAGCGCCATTTCCTGTTCCTGGCTCATATCCACCAGCTGGGTCCGCCCCGTCAGCGGGACTTCCTCGCGGTGGCTGACGTAAAACCACAGGAAATAAATCGCGAAGGCCGCCACCGGGAGCAGGCGCAGCACGCTGCCACCGCGCGAGGTGCCGCCGCCTGCGCCAAACCGGGACGGACGAATCCTCCGCACCGGCCGGCCCGTGCCCCCGAAAGTCGACCGCAGACTGGAACGCCTCACTGTTTCAGGGCTCCCCCGCTCAGAAGAACTTGCGGGCCAGCCCCATCAGGTCGTCAGCCACAGAGCCGTCGCCGTCGCTGTCCAGAAGTTTGCCCAGCAGGCCGCCCGCGGCGCTGCCGCCACCTCCGATCGAAGCGGCCAGTTCCTTGCCCTGGTTGGTCTGCTTTTCCATCGAACCCATCGCCATGGCCGCCAACATGGGCAGCATTTTCTTGAGCACGTTGGCGTCTACGCCGGTCTGCGAAGCCGCCTGCGCTGCCACCTGGCGGCTCACTTCCTTGCTGCCAAGCAGATGCCCGAGTATGCCGTTCCCGTCGGCAATGGTCTCAGGCGCACTCAGGCTCTGCGGGTTGTCCAGGTAGCGCTTATGATTGCCGCCTTGCAACGCTCCGATCAGACCCTGCAAGCCATCCGGCGTTGCCGCATTTTTCTTCATGCCATTGGTCAGCGCCGGCATTAGCGCGCCGATGGCGCCTTTGGCCTGACTCTCATCAAGGTTGAAGTTCTTAGCGAGCTGTTGCAGCGCGCCGCCGTTGCCGGCGCTCAGAATAGTTTCTAAAAGATTCATTGCAGTTCTCTCCTGGCTGATCGTGTATTTCTCATTATCGCAGAGCGCGCTTCGTCTGGGAGTCGCTCGGACAGCTTATTAGCGAGTGGTGACAATCGTTAACAGGCCCTCTGGATAGTCGCTACTTGCGGCCTTTGGCATGCGTTCGCAGCCGCTTGCGCTTTTTCTGCTGTCGCGGTGTCAACACGTTGCGGCGGCCCGCAAAGGGATTCTTGCCCGCTTTGAACTCGATCCGGACGGGCGTGCCTTCCAGTTCAAAAGCCTTGCGGAACACGTTCATCAGGAACCGTTCATAGGTACGCGGCGTGCGCTCAACCTGAGTACCGTGAATCACGATGACTGGCGGATTCCGCCCGCCCTGGTGAGCATAGCGCAGCTTGATGCGCCTTCCGTGGGACATGGGCGGCGGATTCCGACGCACCGCGTCTTCCAGGACTTCGGTGAGAATCGGCGTCGGAAGATCGCGCGTCGCCGCTCGATAGGCGCTGTCCACGGACTCGAGCAGGTGCCCGACCCCGGTGCCGTGCAGCGCAGAAATAAAATGCAGCCGCGCGAAGCCAAGAAACGGCAGCTTTACATCAAGCTGCCGCCTGATGTTCTCTCGCTCACTGTCGTCCAGTCCGTCCCACTTATTGACAGCCAGCACCATGGCCCGGCCGCGGCTGACCGCAAGACCCATCAGGCTGGCATCCTGATCCGTGATGGCCTCATGCGCATCAAGCACACCAATGATGACATTGGAGCGATCGACAGCTTGCAGGGTCTTGATCACGCTGAATTTTTCAATGCCCTCAGGCACCTTGCTGCGACGGCGGACGCCCGCTGTATCTACGAGGGTATAGCGCCGGCCCTCCTTCTCAAACGGTATTGATACGCTATCGCGGGTCGTGCCGGGCTTGTCGAAGGCGAGTTGACGCTCCTCGCCCAGCAGGCGGTTAATCAGCGTTGATTTGCCGACGTTGGGCCGCCCTATAATTGCGACCCGGATTCCTTCGTCGCCTGGACCACTCGAATCCGCACCGGCGTCCGGAAAGGACACCAGCACCTGGTCCATGAGCGCAGGCACATTGTGGCCGTGCGCACTGGATATGGGCAGCGGCTCTCCGAGTCCGAGCGCATAGAATTCCGCGGCAATCAGGTCGGGATCCGCACCCTCCGCCTTATTCACAACCAGTGATACCGGGCTGGCGCGCTTGCGCAGGCGCTCTGCGATTTGCTGATCGCCCGTGGTCAGGCCTTCCCGTCCGTCCACCATGAACAGCACATGATCGGCTTCGTCCAGCGCCCGCTGAGTCTGCTCGGCCATGAGTCCGGCAAGGCCCTCGACATTGCCGCTCAGCCCACCGGTATCGATAACGATGTAGGAACGGGATCCGACTCTGCCAAAGCCGTACTGCCGATCGCGGGTGAGTCCCGGCTCTGCCGCAACCAGCGCATCACGCGAGCGCGTGAGATAGTTGAACAGGGTCGACTTGCCTACGTTGGGCCGGCCCACAAGCGCGATAACAGGAAGCATAGGCGTCTCAGTTCGATGGCCTCGCGCCCGGGGCGCGCCCGCTCACCTGCGGAGCAAGGCAGTTACCTGGCCGCCGCTGGTCTGCACGGCGAGCCCCTTATCGAGAACGAGCGGAGGTTGAATGATCGCGTCGTTGCCAACCCGGAAACGCGACTGTAACTCGCCCGTTTCCCGCGAAAGAAAATGCAGGTAGCCCTCGAAATCACCGACAACCACCGACTCGCCAAAGACCGCAGGTGCGGTCAGGTCACGTGCGCGCAGCGCCTTTTGTCGCCATTTTTCCGTTCCGGTTTCCCGATCCAGCGCAACGACCTCGCTGTTTTCATCGCTCACATAGAGCTGGTTCCAGTCCGCAGCCATACCGCTGTAACTGGACATGTCCTGTGACCAGATGAGCTGGCCGCTGGCTGGCTTGACCATGACCACGCGGCCCTGGTAGTTCACCAGGTAAAGGTCGTTGCCCACGACGCACCGGGCGCGCATCGACATCCGTCAGGCGATCGAGCTCGGTGCGTCCCCGGGGAGAGCCGCAGCGTCGCCTGCCAGGCGACTGCGCCATTGACGTAGCTCACCGCGGCCACCTTGCCATTGTCGAAACCCGCGATCACCAGGTCGCCACTCAGGACCGGCGTCGGCGTTACCTCGCAGCGAAAGCCTCGGCACGTCGAACTGCAGCTGCCAGCGCTCATTGCCGTTGTCGGCATCCAGACCGCGCAAGAAAACCATCGACTGTGCGCACGACCACTGTGTTTCGGGAGACGGCCGGCGCCGCGATAATTTCGCTGCTCAGCCTGATCTGCCAGCGCACCTCGCCAGTGTTCTTGTCCAGGGCAACCAGATCGCCATCGCTCGAACCCACGACCAGAAGGTCCGCTCACCGAGACCGGGACCCGCGGCAAGCGGCAGCTTCGTCCTCGTACGCCAGAACTGCGGCCGTCGGCCTGGTCGAGAGCAACAACGTCACCCTTGTGGCCCGCCGCATAAACGCGCGCGTTATCGCTGGCAGGCACCAGACCCAGTCGCAGGTGCTGTGCGTCGCCACCGAGACTCTCGCTCCAGGCTTTGCCCATCCGAAAGGCCGGTGAAAAATCAACCAGCTCGGCCGGTGGCTCCCCCGTCTCATCCCTGGACAATGCGCAGGCGCCGAGACTGAACGACAGGCACAGCAACAAGCGATAAGTGTGAGGCGATTGTTCATGGCAGATCAGTCGTCCTGGTCATTCGCCGCGAGTTCGGGCTGGCCCAGCTCGGCCAGCTTCATTTCAACCAGCTCACGATTCAGGAGCCCCTCGCCCGCAAACGCCAAACGCTGCCTGGTAAGCGGCGGCCGCCTCGGCGTTACGGCCAGCTGCGACGTGGATATCCCCGCGCATCTCGTCGTAGAGGCCTGCATAGCTGCCTGCCTCGCTGATGTCCAGCGATGCCAGCGCAGCATCCAGATCACCGTGCGCAAGCCGTACCCGCGCCAGCCTGAGCCTGGCAACACGGGCCAGCTCCTTGTCGCGGGACTCCAGCGCCGATTCAAGCATGCTCGCGGCGCCATCCAGATCGCCGTTTTCGGCCCGCAGCCGCGCCATGGCCAGGTAGGCCTGGTCGAGATACGGTGTTGCGGCATAGTCACTGCTCAGCGTCGCAAGGATCGCCTCCGCGGATGCAATGTCGCTGCCGTCGATGGCGTCTTGCAGCAGGGTCATATTGCGCCGACGCGCGCTCTGCTCTCGCGTTGCGCGCATCAACCCAGCCGCGATAGCCGAAAAGATGGCCAGCCCGAGAACAAGTCCGGTAATGACGTATCGCTTGTTCTCCGTCCACCATTTCCTGAGCTCGTCGACCTGTTCCTGTTCTGTCGAAAACTCGTCCACGTGATCTCCCGATCTCTTGCTCTGGATGGCTTGTCAGCCGAAATAAGGCGCCAGCCGCCCCGCGACTTCGTCAGAAGTAAGCAGCACCTGTTCCTCGTCTCTGCGCAGGGGTTTAAGAGCGATCCGGCCCGCGGCCAGCTCGTCTTTACCGATGATCAGGGCCACGGCAGCGCCGCTGCGATCCGCGCCCTTGAGCTGGGATTTTAAACTGCCTTCGCCCGCCTGTCCCGACAATCGCAAGGTCAGGGAGCAAATCCCGCAGGTTTTCCGCCGATGCGCTGCAACTCACTGGCGGCGTCAGCGCCAATGGCGACCAGGTAGGCATGTGGCGGCTGGCGGCCCCACCGCGCTGCCCTGCGTCTGCATCAGAGCGACCAGCCGTTCGACACCCATGGACCAGCCAACGGCCGGCGTCGGCTTGCCGCCCAGATGAGCCACCAGCCCGTCATAGCGCCCACCCGCGCACACCGCGCCCTGGGCGCCAAGCTCATCGGTCACCCACTCGAAGACGGTGCGGGTGTAGTAATCGAGGCCACGAACCAGCCGCGGATTGATCGTCGAAGGCGACGCCCGGCGGCAGCCAGATCAGCCTGCAGGCTGCTCAAAATGTGTCGATGGAATCCCCATCCAGGTAATCAGCGATCGAAGGCGCCGCGGCATTGAGTTCGGCCATCGCCGGGTTCTTGCTGTCGAGGATGCGCAGTGGATTGCGCTGCAGTCGCCTGAGCGAATCTTCGTCCAGCTGCTTCTCGGTGCCTGGTGAAATACGCAACCAGCGTGTCGCCGATAGCGCGCCCGCGCCTCTGCCGTGCCCAGCGAATTGATCTGCAGCGTCAGATTGCCGATGCCCAGGCCCTGGAAAATTCGTCCGCGACAGCAGGAGCAGTTCGGCATCAATATGCGGCCCGTTAAAGCCAAAGGCCTCTGCGCCGATCTGGTAAAACTGACGGTAACGGCCCTTCTGCGGCCGCTCGTAGCGAAACATCGGGCCCGCATACCAGAATCGCTGCCGCTGATTGTAGAGCAGCCCATTGCTGATGCCAGCGCGCACGCAGACGGCGGTACCCTCCGGCCGCAGCGTCAGGCTCTCGCCGCTGCGATCGGTAAAGGTGTACATCTCTTTTTCTACGATATCGGTAACTTCGCCGACCGAACGCTCGAACAAGGCGGTTTGCTCGACGATGGGCAGGCGAATCTCCCGGTAGTCGTAAGCTGCCATGCAGCGCCGGGCGATCGCTTCCAGATGCTGCCAGCAGGCAGTGTCGTCCGGCAGGATATCGTTCATGCCACGCACGGGCTCGATCACACGACTCACGTCACGCCCCCGAAAAAGAACGGCAAGGGCGTACTGGCCAGTGTGAGAGCGGTAAAACGCCGCGCCGTCATTGCACCGTAAAGCGGGCGGTCTTGCCCCGCCGCGTGCCGGCCGGAATCTCATACGGGGCGCCGTTCAAAATGACTTCCGCGCCCTCCGCGTTGCCCAGCAAGACCTGCAAGGGTGGACTGCCAGTCACTGTGCGCCGGGTCCCGGCCTTGCCCAGATCAAAAAACAACCTGCGATTATTTCCGTCGTAGATTTCGACCCAGGAATCGTTGGCCACTGAAATGCTGAGCCTGATCATGCCTTCGGGTAGCGCGTCGCTGCTGACTTCTTCGGGCGCCACCGGTGTCGTAGCCGGGGCCGATACCGAGCCGCTGGCCGCGCTGTCGTCCAGGCGGATCGGGTCGCCGGAATTCGTGCCTGCACCGTCAGCGGCCTCGGTGCCGCCGGAGTTCGCTGGTCCCGCTGGCCCTTGCGTCACCGCGGCAGGGTCGTCCATTGCAACGGCACTGTCAGCCTGTGAAACGAACGGCTCGCCCGGCGTGACAGGCGTTGTCTGACTGGCGCTGTCGAACCACGGCGCCAGCAAGCCTGGCCCACGCAACCAAAGCCAGACTACTAACGCTATCAGCGCGACCAGCATGATACTGAGTGCGATGACCGCCCCCCTGCCCCGGCCGCCACCAGCAGGTCGGGTCAGGGTATCGGTCACGAGCATGGGCGTATCGGGCGTATCCTCAGCGCGATAGTAGGCCTCCATCACGGCCTCCTGGCTCACGCCCACCTCGGCCGCAAACTTGCGCAAATGGCCCTTGACGAACACCGGCGCGCCG
>CAVWXZ010000012.1:0-6536 GCA_963759075.1 uncultured Gammaproteobacteria bacterium | reverse complement strand
GATCGGCGACGCAGGCCTTGCAAAATCATCTGTAAAAGTGACAACCGAGAGCGTGGATGCCTACGAAATCTACCTCAAGGCCCAGAGTCTTTTTCATATTCGTTCTGGAAAAAACATACCCGAGATCATCGCACTTTATGAACAAGCTGTGGCTATTGACCCCGAATTCGCCGAAGCCTGGGCTGGTCTGAGCGCTGTCTACGCCGTTGTACCAGGCTGGAATCTCGGCCCAAGCGAAGATTACTACCCGAAAGCGCGGGACGCCGCTGATCGCGCAACTGCGCTGGATGATAGTCTGGCTTTGCCGTATGCGGTTCGCGGATCTATCGTCTCCGAACAAGGCGACATGATTAACGCACTGGGGCAGATGGACATGGCCGTTCAACGTGACCCGTCCAATATTCAGGCGGTCTATTTTCGGGCCGCTAATCTTCTCGATTTGGGTTATCTCGACCGTGCTGAGACTGAACTCAGGCGCTGTCTCGAGCTTGATCCCAGTTATGAAATTTGCCGCCGCTTCCGTTCCTTTGCGCTACTTTATCAGGGCGATGTCGAGAATGCCGCCGCGCTTTTTGAGGAAGGCATGCTGAAAGGGCAGCGCAGTTGGCGAAGTGTTTTCGTTAACTATTATGGTGCGATTGGTGATACACGAGCATTGGTTCTTCTTCTATCGGTACTTCATCCAGACAGTTTTTGGCGCCGCTCGTTGCGCTATCGGTTTCAGACAGACACTTCATATGGCTTAGCTGAGCTCAATTCGGATGCTCGGGCGCAAGTTCTGCTCGACTCTGGCGATGACACTGCCTTTGAGAGCTTTACTGTCGAGACTCTCGCGGATGGGCTTGTCGCAGATTTTCTCTGGAGTCCGTACCTGCCACTCCTGAGGCGACCTGAGTTACGAGACGAGTACTTGAGAGTGCGCAAACAGAAGATATTGGAAACGGGCATTTTCGACTATTGGCGTATGCACGGCTTCCCACCGCAATGCCACGCACTTGGCGATGGCGACTTCGATTGTGATTAAAATCGACAGCCCGCTTACGCCTTCGGAACTTTCATGAACCATCGCGCTGCGTCCGAGACTGGCGTGAGGAGAAAATGGGGACAGGAGAAAATGGGGACATTCCTATTTTAATGTATTAATGCGTTAAATTAAGAATGTCCCCATTGATCACCCTCGGTTCGACTCCAAAAATCCCGAATCAGGGCATGAGTGAATCGGAAGTGATTATGTAAATTCCTATCGGGCCTAACTGGTATATAATCATTGGTACGCACAGAATAACGAAGAAAAGACCCTAAATTTCACCAAGCACTCTTCCATGAGGGGATCACCATGATCAAGAATACTGTGGCCCGAATCAGCGGCCTGCTGATCGGTATTGTAATGTCTATTCAGGTAGCTCAAGCAGCAGATGTTTTTCCACGGTCGGAACCCAATATCCGTCCGTTTTCACTTACGGACCCGGAGGCAGCGGTCAAGGCAGTTACCGACGAAGTCGAAGTGTTTGTGCGCTTTGATCTCCCATCGGTAGCGGAATTCAACGCAAGTGCAATTCAGGCTCGCGGTAAGATGCCGGCAGGCGCCGCTCAGAAGTCTCATGCGGCCAAGGTAGCGGCTCAGCACGGCAAAATGCGCAATAGTCTGGCCTCGCTTGGCGCCACGGAATTGTCTGCACTTCGTGTCGGCGCCAACGGCATGCGCGTGAAAATCAGCCCGCAGCAGCTTGCTGATCTCAAACAGATGCCGCATGTCCTGAGTGTTGCGCCTGTAATTAAGCATTATCCCGATAATGCACAGAGCGTGCCCTGGATCGGTACTCAGGCCTTCTGGGATACGGTGGGGACTGGCGAAGGCATAAGCATAGGTATCATCGACACCGGCGTCGACTACACACACGCCAACTTCGGTGGCCCGGGTACGCCGGCCGACTATTTCAGCAACAACCCGGATATTATCGAAGAGGGCACATTCCCGACTGCCAAAGTCGTGGGCGGCTTCGATTTTGCGGGGACGAACTACAATGCCTCGGATCCGGCCAACAATACACCCGTTCCCGATGACGATCCGCTGGATGAAAACGGCCATGGCAGTCACGTCAGTGGCAGCGCGGCTGGTCTGGGTGTTCCAGGTATAATCGGTCCTGGCGTAGCCAAAGGTGCCGATCTCTACGGCCTCAAAGTATTCGGCGCAGGTGGCAGCACCAACCTGACCTCGGATGCCATTGAGTGGGCCCTGGACCCTAACGGCGACGGCGACATGAGTGATCATCTGGACGTCATCAACATGAGTCTCGGCTCAGCGCTTGGTGAGCCAAACGATCCTTCTGCCATTGCATCAAGCAATGCGGCAGAACTGGGAATTATTGTCGTTGCCTCAGCCGGCAACTCCGGTGACGTACCTTACGTGACTGGTGCGCCAGGTGTTTCGACGCGTACGATTTCGGTCGCGGCAACCACCAAGGGCGGTGAAGTGCCCGCTATCCAGGTGTCCGGAGCCGTGAACAGCTTGATCGAGGCAATCGAAGGCACCAGCCCAATCCGCGTTGCGGACGGGGCCGTCAGTGGAATGTTGGCACAGCCTGCGGCGGCCAACATCACGGGCTGCGGCGCCATTAGCGTTGACATGACGGACGACATCGCCTTGATATCCCGCGGCGCTTGTAGCTTCGCGTTGAAATCTGAGAATGCGGAAGCCGCAGGCGCCATCGGCATGGTGGTCTATAACGACGGTACCGCTCCGGATCGCATTGCGCCAATCGTTATGGGTGGACTTAACGGGCCGGAGTTTATCGCGTCGATTCCGAGCGTGATGATTCCGTCCATCGACGGACAGGCTCTGTCGGCCGCAATTGCCGGGGGTGCATCCATTGATGCGCTACTGCAGGATGGGCTGGTCACCGACACAGCATTTGGTGATTTGATCGCGGGCTTCTCCTCGCGGGGTCCCGGTCATGGCGGATCGACATTCAAGCCCGACGTATCCGGTCCCGGCGTGAATATCATCTCCACCGCCATCGCCAGCGGCGATCAGGGCGTCAGTTTCCAGGGCACGTCCATGGCCGCCCCCCATGTTGCAGGTGTCGGTGCACTGATGCGGCAACTGCATCCGGATCTGGATACCGCCGGCATCAAGGCGATCATCCAGAACTCCGCCCATAATCTGAACGAAACGATCCCAGCGGCGGGTGCCGAGCAGCCATTAACGCGCCAGGGCGTGGGCCGTGCAGATGTCGCAGCCGCGATGAGTCTGACAAGTTATGCTTCACCAGCCGGTGTGAGCTTCGGGCGCATGAATCCGAGCGAGTTCGAAAGGCGCCAGGAGAAGGTAACGGTAAGCAACCTGTCTGGTCAGACTCGTCACTTTGAAGTTACCCATGTACCTAACCAGACCTTGGCCGGCGTCGAGGTGACCTGCCCGAGCAGTGTCGATGTATCAGGCCACGGCCATAAGCCCTTCCATGTCAAGATAGCAATGGATCCAGCAGCCTCGCCATACGATTCCCCGAGCTTCACACAGACCGAAGTTGACGGGTGGTGCGTGCTGAATGACGGGCAGGATGAGCTGAAAGTCGGCTATATGGCCACGGTGGATCCAGCCTCGCGAATGCAGGCGGTCAAGACCAAGGGCGGTGTTACTGTCAGCAATCAGAACGGGGTGGCAGCTGGTTTCGCCGAAGGCTTTACGCTGACCGGTGAAGACGGCTTATTCCTCGATGGCACGAACAACGCCATCGCGGCGGTAGGCTTCCGGACCAACACTTTCGGGCCCTTCCCTGTCATCGAGATGGCGGTAGCCTCGGAAGCCATCTGGGAGTCTCCGTCCAATCTGGAATGGGACTTCTATATCGATGTCGATGGCGACGGCTCGGATGATTACCTGCTTCAGGGCATCGACTTTTCGGTTTATGGAGGCGACATCGGAACCATGATCACGGCTCAATTCGTCATTGGCGGCGGCGGTTTCCTCGACTGGTTCATTAACATCATGGACTACAACGATCGCGCCGCGGCCATGCCGTTCACCACCGCGGCTGGCGGCGGTCTTGTTACGGACAGCTTCGACTACACGCTGGTCGTATGGGGACGGGACGGCAGCGTTGATGTCCAGGTCGGTTCAGTCGACACGGCCGCGGAAATTGTGCCGGACCTCAATAGTTTTGGTATCTTCGGCGGCACATCCGTTGACATCGCTACCAGCGGTCCGCGGGGAGATATGTTGTGGTTGTTCCAGAACAACAGGGCGTCAAAGCAGGTGGACGTAGTTAAGAATGTTAACTAAGCGTCTGTGGGACATGCTGGCTCATTCACCGTAGCAGGCAGAGTCCCACGTACGGAATGACGCTTGTCAGCAAAAAGAAGGGCCACCTCGGTGGCCCTTTCTTATTGAGGTTATTCATCCACTAGGCCGACTACTCCGTCTCGTAACAGGACGTTAACTCGTCGCAAGACACAAACCTGTTTCCCTCATTGTCCGAGTGATATTCGTATTGCCGACCGCGGCATTCCATGTTGATTACAAAGCCTTCGACCGCCGTTTGACCGTAGTCTTTTCCGGTCTGTGGGCAACCCAGGCTCGAATCGTCCCATGTCATTGGCGTCATGCCGGTGACTGCGATCTCGCTCGGATCAATTTTCAGTCGTTCGGCCAAGTCGACCTGTGCCGCGCGGTAGACCTTCATGATGTTTTGACCTCGGACCCGCCTTGCCTCGAGTCCAGTCGCCAATCGGTCACAGATCACGGCATTACCTGTGCCGACGTGCACCGTGTAGATCTTGCCGTTCGCCGTCAGGCTCACAACGTATCCTGGCGTAACAACTTGCAGATACGAAACGCCCTTTTGCGGACAACCCAAACTCGAATCCGGCCATTGGACGGCATAAACCCTCTGACGGGACATTTTCTGCCGCGAGAGACCCAATTCTTTCTCCAGCGTTTCGAGAGCCATGTCCAGTGCTCTCTCTTCAGCCGCGCTCAGTTCCGGCATATTCTGCGCTGCGCGTGCCGCGGTGATTGCCTTAGCCTGTTCCTGTGTGACACCCGGAGTCCTCCGCTGATCTTCATTCGACGCAATCGACTTGCGTTCCAGCTGGCTGGCCGGCGCACAGGCGGCCAGCAGCCAGAATACAAGGCTGATAACCAGCGAATTTGCACCCTGTATTCCCACTTAATCATCCTCCAAACTCAATTGCTCAACTCCGGCACCGTTAGTCCCGCGGCACACGAACAGGCGACCGCGGGAAATTAGGGTTGTTATCAGTCTGTTCCTTCGCTCGAGACCGTTGTCGCAACGGGGAAATTCGGATCTTTGCCAAGACCTAGGGTCCGACACCAAGGGCCTTTGAGCCAATCGACAGATAGCTTACAGATTATTCCGGTCACATGGGTTACAAATTTCGGCAATTGAGGGGGGCCCCAGGTGCCTTGATAATAGAGTGTAGTCGAATGAATTAGAGATTGAAGTTTCAGGAGCACCCTTCCTGGGGCGCGCCGGAGATTCGCGACACAGCCCTCTCGTATCCCGCAACGGAGCAGTGGTCGTTAATCCCAACAACAGCGCAATCGGTATCTATTAGTTGTTGTTGGGATTGATTCCGATCACCCATGTAGGTTGCCGAGGCCGGAATATGCACATGGAGATTCCACTTGCGCCAGCGAGAGCTAATTTCATGAGTTGTTGAATCAGCCATATTGTGCGCATATCAGCCCACCTATAGTGAACAAGCACCAACCGAAGCGTCGCACTGCGAATTTCGTTGGGCATGCGTGTCACTAAATGGGCACTTCGCTGGAAATCAGGCAAATATATGCTGCTCGGACTCAACCTAACACGCTGATTTGAAATGGTGGCCAGGTGCAGAACCGCAGCGCCAATACGCGGACTTTCAGTCGCGATGCAGGCCACCTGGAGAAAATGGGGACATTCCTATTTTAATGTATTAATGCGTTAAATTAAGAATGTCCCCATTAATTACCCAGAGGTACCAACCATGCGTTATCTAATGCCGCTTCTGATCCTGGCTTCCTGCGCAACCACCGCGTTGGCAGACGAAGGAGTGTTCACCAAGGGACCGGTCTTCACAGGCTACGGCCCGGTCGCCGATATCGATGTAACAATGCCGTTCCCGGCGGGCACTGTGTTTAAGCACAGCTTCGATGTGTCTACCCCGGCAGCAACCGGCGACCCCAACTCAACACTGGTGTCTGCCGCGCGCTTCATTAACATGCACGCGCGCGCCGGAGTACCCGTAGATAACATCCGGGTTGCCGTTGTCGTGCACGGCAAGGCTGTCAAGGAGATGGCTGACGAACTATCCGCCAGCGCCGGGCTAATCGCCGCACTTACTGGTCAAGGGGTGAGGATTATTGTCTGTGGACAAAGCGCCGTCTATTACGATGTCGCCACCGATGATCTCCTGCCGGGTGTTGAAATGGCACTATCTGCTATGACAGCACACGCCGTGTTGCAACAGCAGGGGTATACCCTGAATCCGTTTTAAGAAATGGCTGGAACGCGTTAATGGGGTCGCCATTA
>CAVWXZ010000011.1:0-264494 GCA_963759075.1 uncultured Gammaproteobacteria bacterium | reverse complement strand
ACCGTAATGGTCAGCGTCGAAGAACTCGGATCGCCATCCACATCAGTGATCGTGTAATTAAAGACTTCCGTCAGGCCCGCAGGCGGCACTGCGCCCAGCGCCGGCGGCGTGTAGCTGTACGTACCGTCGCTGTTCAAAGTCAGCGAACCACCATTGGCCGTCGCAAACGCAACCCCCAGCGTGATCGCACTGCCACCCTGGTCCGCCGCCGTCACCGTGGTCGGCTCATCACCCAAGGCGTCATTGCCCAGCACATCGCCGGCCACCGCAACATCGCCCTCAGTCGCCGTGTTGGTGTCCGCCGCCGCTACCGGCAGCAAGTCAGAGTCGTTCACCGTAATGGTCAGCGTCGAAGAACTCGGATCGCCATCCACATCAGTGATCGTGTAATTAAAGACTTCCGTCAGGCCCGCAGGCGGCACTGCGCCCAGCGCCGGCGGCGTGTAGCTGTACGTACCGTCGCTGTTCAAAGTCAGCGAACCACCATTGGCCGTCGCAAACGCAACCCCCAGCGTGATCGCACTGCCACCCTGGTCCGCCGCCGTCACCGTGGTCGGCTCATCACCCAAGGCGTCATTGCCCAGCACATCGCCGGCCACCGCAACATCGCCCTCAGTCGCCGTGTTGGTGTCCGCCGCCGCTACCGGCAGCAAGTCAGAGTCGTTCACCGTAATGGTCAGCGTCGAAGAACTCGGATCGCCATCCACATCAGTGATCGTGTAATTAAAGACTTCCGTCAGGCCCGCAGGCGGCACTGCGCCCAGCGCCGGCGGCGTGTAGCTGTACGTACCGTCGCTGTTCAAAGTCAGCGAACCACCATTGGCCGTCGCAAACGCAACCCCCAGCGTGATCGCACTGCCACCCTGGTCCGCCGCCGTCACCGTGGTCGGCTCATCACCCAAGGCGTCATTGCCCAGCACATCGCCGGCCACCGCAACATCGCCCTCAGTCGCCGTGTTGGTGTCCGCCGCCGCTACCGGCAGCAAGTCAGAGTCGTTCACCGTAATGGTCAGCGTCGAAGAACTCGGATCGCCATCCACATCAGTGATCGTGTAATTAAAGACTTCCGTCAGGCCCGCAGGCGGCACTGCGCCCAGCGCCGGCGGCGTGTAGCTGTACGTACCGTCGCTGTTCAAAGTCAGCGAACCACCATTGGCCGTCGCAAACGCAACCCCCAGCGTGATCGCACTGCCACCCTGGTCCGCCGCCGTCACCGTGGTCGGCTCATCACCCAAGGCGTCATTGCCCAGCACATCGCCGGCCACCGCAACATCGCCCTCAGTCGCCGTGTTGGTGTCCGCCGCCGCTACCGGCAGCAAGTCAGAGTCGTTCACCGTAATGGTCAGCGTCGAAGAACTCGGATCGCCATCCACATCAGTGATCGTGTAATTAAAGACTTCCGTCAGTCCCGCAGGCGGCACTGCGCCCAGCGCCGGCGGCGTGTAGCTGTACGTACCGTCGCTGTTCAAAGTCAGCGAACCACCATTGGCCGTCGCAAACGCAACCCCCAGCGTGATCGCACTGCCACCCTGGTCCGCCGCCGTCACCGTGGTCGGCTCATCACCCAAGGCGTCATTGCCCAGCACATCGCCGGCCACCGCAACATCGCCCTCAGTCGCCGTGTTGGTGTCCGCCGCCGCTACCGGCAGCAAGTCAGAGTCGTTCACCGTAATGGTCAGCGTCGAAGAACTCGGATCGCCATCCACATCAGTGATCGTGTAATTAAAGACTTCCGTCAGGCCCGCAGGCGGCACTGCGCCCAGCGCCGGCGGCGTGTAGCTGTACGTACCGTCGCTGTTCAAAGTCAGCGAACCACCATTGGCCGTCGCAAACGCAACCCCCAGCGTGATCGCACTGCCACCCTGGTCCGCCGCCGTCACCGTGGTCGGCTCATCACCCAAGGCGTCATTGCCCAGCACATCGCCGGCCACCGCAACATCGCCCTCAGTCGCCGTGTTGGTGTCCGCCGCCGCTACCGGCAGCAAGTCAGAGTCGTTCACCGTAATGGTCAGCGTCGAAGAACTCGGATCGCCATCCACATCAGTGATCGTGTAATTAAAGACTTCCGTCAGGCCCGCAGGCGGCACTGCGCCCAGCGCCGGCGGCGTGTAGCTGTACGTACCGTCGCTGTTCAAAGTCAGCGAACCACCATTGGCCGTCGCAAACGCAACCCCCAGCGTGATCGCACTGCCACCCTGGTCCGCCGCCGTCACCGTGGTCGGCTCATCACCCAAGGCGTCATTGCCCAGCACATCGCCGGCCACCGCAACATCGCCCTCAGTCGCCGTGTTGGTGTCCGCCGCCGCTACCGGCAGCAAGTCAGAGTCGTTCACCGTAATGGTCAGCGTCGAAGAACTCGGATCGCCATCCACATCAGTGATCGTGTAATTAAAGACTTCCGTCAGGCCCGCAGGCGGCACTGCGCCCAGCGCCGGCGGCGTGTAGCTGTACGTACCGTCGCTGTTCAAAGTCAGCGAACCACCATTGGCCGTCGCAAACGCAACCCCCAGCGTGATCGCACTGCCACCCTGGTCGCCGCCGTCACCGTGGTCGGCTCATCACCCAAGGCGTCATTGCCCAGCACATCGCCGGCCACCGCAACATCGCCCTCAGTCGCCGTGTTGGTGTCCGCCGCCGCTACCGGCAGCAAGTCAGAGTCGTTCACCGTAATGGTCAGCGTCGAAGAACTCGGATCGCCATCCACATCAGTGATCGTGTAATTAAAGACTTCCGTCAGGCCCGCAGGCGGCACTGCGCCCAGCGCCGGCGGCGTGTAGCTGTACGTACCGTCGCTGTTCAAAGTCAGCGAACCACCATTGGCCGTCGCAAACGCAACCCCCAGCGTGATCGCACTGCCACCCTGGTCCGCCGCCGTCACCGTGGTCGGCTCATCACCCAAGGCGTCATTGCCCAGCACATCGCCGGCCACCGCAACATCGCCCTCAGTCGCCGTGTTGGTGTCCGCCGCCGCTACCGGCAGCAAGTCAGAGTCGTTCACCGTAATGGTCAGCGTCGAAGAACTCGGATCGCCATCCACATCAGTGATCGTGTAATTAAAGACTTCCGTCAGGCCCGCAGGCGGCACTGCGCCCAGCGCCGGCGGCGTGTAGCTGTACGTACCGTCGCTGTTCAAAGTCAGCGAACCACCATTGGCCGTCGCAAACGCAACCCCCAGCGTGATCGCACTGCCACCCTGGTCCGCCGCCGTCACCGTGGTCGGCTCATCACCCAAGGCGTCATTGCCCAGCACATCGCCGGCCACCGCAACATCGCCCTCAGTCGCCGTGTTGGTGTCCGCCGCCGCTACCGGCAGCAAGTCAGAGTCGTTCACCGTAATGGTCAGCGTCGAAGAACTCGGATCGCCATCCACATCAGTGATCGTGTAATTAAAGACTTCCGTCAGGCCCGCAGGCGGCACTGCGCCCAGCGCCGGCGGCGTGTAGCTGTACGTACCGTCGCTGTTCAAAGTCAGCGAACCACCATTGGCCGTCGCAAACGCAACCCCCAGCGTGATCGCACTGCCACCCTGGTCCGCCGCCGTCACCGTGGTCGGCTCATCACCCAAGGCGTCATTGCCCAGCACATCGCCGGCCACCGCAACATCGCCCTCAGTCGCCGTGTTGGTGTCCGCCGCCGCTACCGGCAGCAAGTCAGAGTCGTTCACCGTAATGGTCAGCGTCGAAGAACTCGGATCGCCATCCACATCAGTGATCGTGTAATTAAAGACTTCCGTCAGGCCCGCAGGCGGCACTGCGCCCAGCGCCGGCGGCGTGTAGCTGTACGTACCGTCGCTGTTCAAAGTCAGCGAACCACCATTGGCCGTCGCAAACGCAACCCCCAGCGTGATCGCACTGCCACCCTGGTCCGCCGCCGTCACCGTGGTCGGCTCATCACCCAAGGCGTCATTGCCCAGCACATCGCCGGCCACCGCAACATCGCCCTCAGTCGCCGTGTTGGTGTCCGCCGCCGCTACCGGCAGCAAGTCAGAGTCGTTCACCGTAATGGTCAGCGTCGAAGAACTCGGATCGCCATCCACATCAGTGATCGTGTAATTAAAGACTTCCGTCAGGCCCGCAGGCGGCACTGCGCCCAGCGCCGGCGGCGTGTAGCTGTACGTACCGTCGCTGTTCAAAGTCAGCGAACCACCATTGGCCGTCGCAAACGCAACCCCCAGCGTGATCGCACTGCCACCCTGGTCCGCCGCCGTCACCGTGGTCGGCTCATCACCCAAGGCGTCATTGCCCAGCACATCGCCGGCCACCGCAACATCGCCCTCAGTCGCCGTGTTGGTGTCCGCCGCCGCTACCGGCAGCAAGTCAGAGTCGTTCACCGTAATGGTCAGCGTCGAAGAACTCGGATCGCCATCCACATCAGTGATCGTGTAATTAAAGACTTCCGTCAGGCCCGCAGGCGGCACTGCGCCCAGCGCCGGCGGCGTGTAGCTGTACGTACCGTCGCTGTTCAAAGTCAGCGAACCACCATTGGCCGTCGCAAACGCAACCCCCAGCGTGATCGCACTGCCACCCTGGTCCGCCGCCGTCACCGTGGTCGGCTCATCACCCAAGGCGTCATTGCCCAGCACATCGCCGGCCACCGCAACATCGCCCTCAGTCGCCGTGTTGGTGTCCGCCGCCGCTACCGGCAGCAAGTCAGAGTCGTTCACCGTAATGGTCAGCGTCGAAGAACTCGGATCGCCATCCACATCAGTGATCGTGTAATTAAAGACTTCCGTCAGGCCCGCAGGCGGCACTGCGCCCAGCGCCGGCGGCGTGTAGCTGTACGTACCGTCGCTGTTCAAAGTCAGCGAACCACCATTGGCCGTCGCAAACGCAACCCCCAGCGTGATCGCACTGCCACCCTGGTCCGCCGCCGTCACCGTGGTCGGCTCATCACCCAAGGCGTCATTGCCCAGCACATCGCCGGCCACCGCAACATCGCCCTCAGTCGCCGTGTTGGTGTCCGCCGCCGCTACCGGCAGCAAGTCAGAGTCGTTCACCGTAATGGTCAGCGTCGAAGAACTCGGATCGCCATCCACATCAGTGATCGTGTAATTAAAGACTTCCGTCAGGCCCGCAGGCGGCACTGCGCCCAGCGCCGGCGGCGTGTAGCTGTACGTACCGTCGCTGTTCAAAGTCAGCGAACCACCATTGGCCGTCGCAAACGCAACCCCCAGCGTGATCGCACTGCCACCCTGGTCCGCCGCCGTCACCGTGGTCGGCTCATCACCCAAGGCGTCATTGCCCAGCACATCGCCGGCCACCGCAACATCGCCCTCAGTCGCCGTGTTGGTGTCCGCCGCCGCTACCGGCAGCAAGTCAGAGTCGTTCACCGTAATGGTCAGCGTCGAAGAACTCGGATCGCCATCCACATCAGTGATCGTGTAATTAAAGACTTCCGTCAGGCCCGCAGGCGGCACTGCGCCCAGCGCCGGCGGCGTGTAGCTGTACGTACCGTCGCTGTTCAAAGTCAGCGAACCACCATTGGCCGTCGCAAACGCAACCCCCAGCGTGATCGCACTGCCACCCTGGTCCGCCGCCGTCACCGTGGTCGGCTCATCACCCAAGGCGTCATTGCCCAGCACATCGCCGGCCACCGCAACATCGCCCTCAGTCGCCGTGTTGGTGTCCGCCGCCGCTACCGGCAGCAAGTCAGAGTCGTTCACCGTAATGGTCAGCGTCGAAGAACTCGGATCGCCATCCACATCAGTGATCGTGTAATTAAAGACTTCCGTCAGGCCCGCAGGCGGCACTGCGCCCAGCGCCGGCGGCGTGTAGCTGTACGTACCGTCGCTGTTCAAAGTCAGCGAACCACCATTGGCCGTCGCAAACGCAACCCCCAGCGTGATCGCACTGCCACCCTGGTCCGCCGCCGTCACCGTGGTCGGCTCATCACCCAAGGCGTCATTGCCCAGCACATCGCCGGCCACCGCAACATCGCCCTCAGTCGCCGTGTTGGTGTCCGCCGCCGCTACCGGCAGCAAGTCAGAGTCGTTCACCGTAATGGTCAGCGTCGAAGAACTCGGATCGCCATCCACATCAGTGATCGTGTAATTAAAGACTTCCGTCAGGCCCGCAGGCGGCACTGCGCCCAGCGCCGGCGGCGTGTAGCTGTACGTACCGTCGCTGTTCAAAGTCAGCGAACCACCATTGGCCGTCGCAAACGCAACCCCCAGCGTGATCGCACTGCCACCCTGGTCCGCCGCCGTCACCGTGGTCGGCTCATCACCCAAGGCGTCATTGCCCAGCACATCGCCGGCCACCGCAACATCGCCCTCAGTCGCCGTGTTGGTGTCCGCCGCCGCTACCGGCAGCAAGTCAGAGTCGTTCACCGTAATGGTCAGCGTCGAAGAACTCGGATCGCCATCCACATCAGTGATCGTGTAATTAAAGACTTCCGTCAGGCCCGCAGGCGGCACTGCGCCCAGCGCCGGCGGCGTGTAGCTGTACGTACCGTCGCTGTTCAAAGTCAGCGAACCACCATTGGCCGTCGCAAACGCAACCCCCAGCGTGATCGCACTGCCACCCTGGTCCGCCGCCGTCACCGTGGTCGGCTCATCACCCAAGGCGTCATTGCCCAGCACATCGCCGGCCACCGCAACATCGCCCTCAGTCGCCGTGTTGGTGTCCGCCGCCGCTACCGGCAGCAAGTCAGAGTCGTTCACCGTAATGGTCAGCGTCGAAGAACTCGGATCGCCATCCACATCAGTGATCGTGTAATTAAAGACTTCCGTCAGGCCCGCAGGCGGCACTGCGCCCAGCGCCGGCGGCGTGTAGCTGTACGTACCGTCGCTGTTCAAAGTCAGCGAACCACCATTGGCCGTCGCAAACGCAACCCCCAGCGTGATCGCACTGCCACCCTGGTCCGCCGCCGTCACCGTGGTCGGCTCATCACCCAAGGCGTCATTGCCCAGCACATCGCCGGCCACCGCAACATCGCCCTCAGTCGCCGTGTTGGTGTCCGCCGCCGCTACCGGCAGCAAGTCAACAACCGGAGTCGAACTGTCGGTATTGTTGCCTGTATCGGGATCGGGCTGGTCGGCCGCCGTTATCGTGGCCGTGTTTGCGTAGGGACCGGTCGCGTTGACCGTAGCGGTAATATCGATGCTCGCGTTGCTGCTATTGGCAATGTTGCCAATATCCCACAGCCCGGTGCCGGCATTATAGGTACCGGCGCCCACCGCGCTGACAAACGTGTAGCCGGCCGGAAGGAGGTCGGTGACCTGTACTCCGGTCGCCGCGTCCGGACCCGCGTTGTCTACCGTAAGCGTGAAGACAACATTTTGTCCGATCGTCGGATTAGCGTTATCAACAACCTTGTCCATTGCAAGGTCGGCCTCGGGGTCATTGAAGGTCACGTCATGCAGCGTGATGACCTGAAAATTCGGATTATTGTCCGGGCCCTCGGACGGATACTGCCACCGCACCAGGACCTGGGTAATGTTCTGATTGAAAGTAAATGTGGCGTTGGCATCGCCGGTTGTTGACGCAGAGGATGCGGTGCCATCCACTGTGTTCGCCGGATTCGTGGCATTCAGCTGGTTGAAACCCAAGCCGGGCAACACGATGCTGGATGGATTGACCGTATTCCCGTCTGTGTCGAGTGCTGTAACAATCACACGATCCCAGAAGTTATTGACGTTATTGCTGCGATCGACGTCAAACAATGTAAAGGTCACATCATTCACGCCTGCTGGATGCGTAAAGGCAATAACAAAACTGGTTTCCGCGCTCGGTTTGTCGGGCCAGTCCACGGCAAAATGCAGCGACTGCTCAGCACCGCCGAATCCGCCTTCCTGTACGTTACTGATAAGTGGCGTAAATGGAGGGGTGCCGTTGGTAAGGCCGGTGAGGGCGGCAGTATTACCACCCAAAGTTATGCTGACGTCACCGTTGCCCAGGGTGTATGCCTGACTCAGGCTGCTGGCCGGCCAGGTCACGACGTCCCAGTTCAGCGTCTGCGTGGCAGCGAAAGTGGCTCCGCTTCCAAACAGCCCCCCCGCAATTAAAGCGCCTGTTACGACCAGCCTTCTGAAAAATGACATGTTCCCCACCTGCTTATTTCTTTCGTTCCGATTCTTGGTTCTTTGTCGTTCCGTCAGTCTCTAAATCCGCTCAATCATCCAAATCGTCATCGTCGATGATCAACACTTCGCCGGGGGGTCCCACAATGTTCGCGCCCACCGACATTGAGAGCCGGACAAAGAACGACTCAGTCGGCTCGCTGGTATCATCCCCGATAACAAAAACCGTGATGCCCACGGCCAGAGCCCCGGCCGGGATCGTTACCTGACCACTGGCAAACACATAATCCGAACCAGCCTCAGCGGTGCCGTTTTCCGTTATCCAGTCTGCTATCACAGCTTCGCCTGATGGCGCGCTCAGCATGATGCTCAACTCTACGGGGACCTGAGTGATTTCGTTGAATTCAGTGCCCTCGCCATTACTTATCGAGATATCCGGCAGGGTCATCGCGCCATCATCGGAGCTCGAGTCGTCGTCGGACTTACCGTCCCCGGAATCGCTGTCGTCGTCCTTTGAGCCTTTGTCGTCGGACTTGCCGTCCCCGGAATCGCTGTCATCGTCCTTTGAGCCTTTGTCGTCGGACTTGCCGTCCCCGGAATCGCTGTCATCGTCCTTTGAGCCTTTGTCGTCGGACTTGCCGTCCCTGGAATCGCTGTCATCATCCTTGGAGCCTCTTGTCGTCGACTTGCCGTCCCTGGAATCGCTGTCATCGTCCTTTGAGCCCTTGTCGTCGGACTTGCCGTCCCGAGACTTGTCATCGTCCTTCGAGCGCTTGCGATCAGACTTTTTGTCCTCAGGCCCGCCTTTCTTTGTCTTTTTCGAATCCGTGTCTTCACGGACCTCGTTGTCGGTTCCGGCCATCAACTCATCCAGGCAGCTGCTGTCACCCTCTTCGCATTGCCCTGACGCAATGGCCTCAGCCATTGTCAGCCCGCGACTGAAGCTGGCTTCAACAGAACCAGCGCCCCCCGAGATCAGCATCGCGAGCCCAATGGAGGCGCCTGTAACCCAGAGCCTCACCGCTTTTTCGTTCTTCATTAATTTGCGCCTCTTTAAGAAATACGTCCGGAACGCAGCCACAGCAAATCCGCGCAACGGATTCCGTAGCGCGCGACTCTATGCTTCCGGGTCATCGGCTTAGCTTTGCCATCTTCGGCGTCGCGCTCCCCCTGCGCCCTGGAATCCCTGTCCTATCCTTTGGAATCTAACAAATTACGCCTGCATTTGCATCAGGCAACCATGTCGGCTGCGTAAACATTTCATAAATCTTTCGGCTTACTCGTCCTTGTCGTCATCGTTGAGAATGACGCCGGTCGCACGATTACTACCCAGACGCGCATTATCGGAAGGATCGGAGAGCACTACTTCGAAGGTCTCGTCATCTTCGATGTCGTCATCGCCAATGGTCTGGATGCTGATAATTTGCATAAAATCGCCTGAATTAAACAGCAATATTCCGGCGCCCGCCACATAGTCAAAAGGCCCGGGTTCTGCTGTAGTCGCAGTCCCGTCAACCGTGGTAAACGCCACCTCAACAGTCTGTCCCGCAGGCACCGGCTCGGACAGCGTCACCTCGAATTCCAGCGTACTGCCGAAATCTGAGCCTTCCCAGGCCGAGTCGCCGGCGATGCTGATAACCGGCACCTCGACTTTGGCCATCTCGTTTTCGAAAAACTCGCCACATTTCTTTACTTGCTTGTCCATCGAGCCGTCGTCAGAACTATCGTCGTCACTGGAGCCATCATCCGATCTCGCGTCTTCCGAACTGCCGTCATCCTCTTCCGCCGGACATGGCACCGACGTATCCTGGGTTTTGTAGTTACAACCCGACCGCACCCACACCCCGGTCAGACGCATTCCGGCTTTTTCGCCCTGCCCCGCGAAGACGCCGCGACGGCCCTTTGGCTTGTTGACAGCCTGCGTGCTGCCATCATCAAACAGCAAAATAACGCTCTTGATTTTCTTGTCCGAGATAATGCTTACATGCAGCAAGTCGGGGAGAAACGTTACCTGTAAGTTTGGCAAACATCCGGCTTTTCTGTCTTTCGAGACGTCATCGCTGGAATCGTCATCAGTTGAGCTATCGTCCCTGGATTTGCCGTCGTCCTTGGACCCCTTGTCATCAGACTTGCCGTCGTGCGACTTGTCATCATCTTTCGAGGAACCATCATCGGACTTGCCGTCGTGCGACTTGTCATCATCTTTCGAGGAACCATCATCGGACTTGCCGTCGTGCGACTTGTCATCATCTTTCGAGGCATTGTCATCGGAACTATGATCGTCGGATTGGCCATCCTCATTGTAGGAGAGGTGCACACGGGCGCCTGCTTTACGCTGCGCCGAACGGCCGAAAAACTCGCCCGGCTCCGTCGCAGCTGCATCTGCCTCGAACGACATTGCCTGCGACCAGATCTGAACGGCGCGGGCCAGATAATGGCTGAACTGTTCTTCTGGCTGACTCTTGCGATTTTCCGCTGCCGCCGTGCCGCCGGCAAGCAATGCACATGCTACTGCTGCAACGGCGAGCCCGCGCCGACCTGATGCCAGTCCGGTAAAGAATTCGCTGATGTTGTGGATTGCTTTCATGGTCCTGCCTCTTAAACGAAAAAACCCACGCTGCAGCTCTCGCCGCCCTGGGATTCGGAAACAAAAAAACCCACGCTGCAGCTCTCGCCGCCCTGGGTTCCGGAAATAAAAAAACCCACGCTGCAGCTCTCGCCGCCCTGGGTTATTGCTTAATAAGTTGTACCGCGGGCTCCGCAGTTCCCGCTGCGAGTTACCCGACCGGAAATGCCATTGATTCCCGGTGAGTGAAGTCTGCGGCCGGTCAGCGCTTTCGATCTGTTAATTGCGTCTCAGTTGAGTTTTCCCGCCGACCTGCAACTGGCGTCCATTGTCTGACGTGGAGACGCCGTTGCGTGGGAGTGTTTACATATTGCTGGCGAATACTCGAACTGCAGCAACTTCAGGACCGATTTCGCCAGCGGCGATGGCCAAAGGGGTATCGTTCGCCGCGCTAGTATTTGCCCACGAGGTTCAGGAACCAGCCCTTGTGATCGTAATCCAGATCGGTCAGGTCATCACTGAAATCGGTGAAGTTATAGCCAACGCCAACCTTAAAATGTTCGCCGAAGTGACGATCGATGGCGGCCAGCAGGCCGGTCCGCGTGCTGCTGCTTTCTTCGACCTCAAGCCAGCGATACTCCAACACACCGTCCCAGCGCCTGATGAGATGGTAGCGGCTCCGTATGGCAGCGAAGTTCGCGGTGCTGTCAAACCACTGACCGCCATTACGATCAAGTCGCAGCTGACCATGGCGTTGTGAAAGCTTGGCGCCCAGCTCCCATTTCGGATTGAGCCTGTATATGCCCTCCACCGATAGCACATGCGAGCGCTGGTCATTGGCGGCATTGAGCTGCGCTATGCTCGGCAGGTCATACAGGTATGTATACCGCCCAAGCAGGTTCAGGCGATCACTATGTGCGGGGCGATAGGCAATGCCGAGTCCGCCCTCCACAAAACGCGCGTCGCGATTGGGATCTGTCAGGTCATCGGTATCCGAGATATTGAATCGCAGAAGCATTCTCAGGCTTTCGCTCATGCGCCAGTCACCGCGATTTGAGCTCAGCCACTGTTGGCGCTGCTCGGCGCCGGCATCGTCCCTGTACTCAAGCTTGCTTTGCCACTGAAGCTCATGGTTTCGGAAGCCGCCGGTCAGCGTCGCTGCATCACGCTGCACCGGGCCGCTAAGCGCCGCCAGTTCGCCGTGCTGCAGACTGAGTCCGAAATCCCAACCCGAACGGGGGGTAAAATTAAGGCCGAAAGCATGGGTGACGCCGCTTTCACGCCGCCCGCGACTGAACTGACTCTCGGTAAATACCGTCGGCTGATTCTGATGCGCGACCGGTGCCCAGCGTAAACTGTCTGCTCGCCGCGCATCGCGGTCAGTGCGATCCGTGGACATCGTATAGGTGCCGAATACCCGATGATCGCTGTTGAGCGATGATCAAGACTGAGCGTGGCCGCGTCACCACGATCGCCGTCTGAATACTCGCCGCAAGCCTGGTTTTGTCACCCACGCGCCATCTTGCCCCCACACTGGCGAGGTCATTATTGCTGACCCCGTCATCGTTGCTCACGGTGAACTGACCGGTACCGTAGACCTCAAGATCGTTGTTCAGACGATATGTGTAGCGCAGCGCCGCCAGCGTGTTCTCCAGCGACGTGCCCGCCACCAGGTCATCCACCTGCTGACGCCGCACCTCGGCCGACAGCGTGCCCTGGCTGCCAATCCGGTAATCGCCCTGGATCGCCAGGCGCTGCTGTTCAGACTGACCCGCACGCTCCACGACTGCCAGCCGGGTAGACAGACGCAGCCGATCACTCAGCTGACCACTCACCTCAGCCCCGTACTCGGTCAGCTCAACCCCTGTATCTCGCCGTGCCGCAGAGAACCCAGCCTCGCTCTGGCGCCACCAGCTGGCCGCCGTCCAGTCATTCTCGGTCAGCCCCTGCTCACGCAGGTTCACCCGACCCTCCACCGCCAGCGCATCGCCCTTGCGATCCACCTCGTTAATCGGATTGGTCGTGGCAAAGCTCAAACCACCATTGTCGGAATAGAACACCGGTGCCTGAGAGGCCTCAGTGCGGGCAATCTCGGCCTTCAGATAGGTGCCGCGACCCGCCTGCAGCGTCACATCCGCGCCGCGCAGCTGGTAGTCCTCACCCGAGCCGCGCTTCTCATCCACTGCGGTGAGCCCCACCGCTACCTTGTCATTGAGCCACTGCTTGCCACGGCCGCCCACCGTCAGGTGGTCCGGGTCAAAGGCATCCGGCACATACTCGTAGTCCACCAGCAGCACCACGTCGTTGCCATCCAGCGGCTCATCCTTGATCAGCGAGGGCGCAAACTGCTGGGTGATCTGGGCCAATGGCCGGGTCAGAATCATCCGCCCCTGCAACTCGTCAATCTCGTAGTCCGTGCCCCGGACCAGGGTCAGGTTGTTGACCACCCGGTTGGAGTCACGATCCCGGATCTCAATATGGGCCTTCTCCGAGCCGGGCAGAATGTCCTGGTGGCGCAGGTAATACAGGCTGCCACCGGTGCCCAGAAACTCCGAGTGGCCCAGTGCGGTCTGTGCCTCGGACACGAACACCGTGGCATCACGCTTCGCCTCACCGAGCTCGGTGGTCTCCAGCGAGCGGCTGCGCAGCTTCGCCCCGTACAAACTCCGGTTGTACTGGCCAAACTCGTTGCCCGTCACCCCGGTGTTGAAATTGCCCCAGCGCGCCTCAGACTTGTCCCAGTCCACCCGCACGTACATCCGGCCCTGCGTATCCGTGTCGCTGTACGTCGTAGAGTCATCCCCGTACACCGGGTAGTACTTGTCCGGGTCCAGGCGCCGGAACACCGAGCGCGGGTCCTTGCGGTGAATGTTCTTGAACAGATCACCCAGCTCTTCTTCCTGGGTGTCCATCTGCGCGGTCACCAGGTACTTACCCTTGACCTTGCCCTTCAGGTAAAACGCCAGCCGCCCTTCCACCAGAAAATCATCCTGGTAGCGTTCATCCCCAGCCAACGGCTCAATGCTCCCCGATAAATCACTCCCCGACACCGTCACATCAGCCAGCCCCACCAAAAACATGTGCCGGCCCGTCACTTCGACGTTCAGCACTCGATTCGTACTTTGTCCCGGCGTCTTTGAAGCCCACTTCCAAACGGTGGCGACCCACCGGCATCAGGTACTCCACCGCGAAACGGCCATCGCGATCCACCGGCAGCGGCTGCCCGTTGATCACGAGTTCCATGTGATTCGGTGACGCCGTAACCGTAGACCCGCACGCGGCTGCCGTGGATCGGAATGTTCTGCTGCACAAGGTCGCTCTGGCCATATACGCCGACCAGGCCAAGACCCGAGCGCCACGGAACCAGGTCCTTGCTCGTTGGTTTTGTTTCCGCTTCAGCGCGAGTGGCCAGCACATTCTCCGCCTCCACCAGCGAATGAAATACGCGTTCCTCCGCACCAGTGACCGGATTGACCAGCCGCAGATCCGTATGCTGCAAAACTCTCTCGCCGATGATGCGCACTTCTACGCGCCGGTTGCGGGCGCGCCCTTGTGCCGTCTTGTTGCTCGCTACCGGTTGCGAAGGGCCTCGGCCTTCAATCGCAACCGTGCTGTCCGGCAATCCGAGTCCGGTCTGCAGGTAGCGACCGACGGTGCGCGCCCGGGCCTCGGAGAGCGCCTGGTTGTCTGCATATTCGGCGCGGTTCTCGGGCGCAATGCGCACGTTGTCGGTATGGCCTACGGCGATGACCTGCACGTTCTGATGATCGGCCCATTCAGCAATGATCTTATCCAGCTCAGCCTTGTCTGCAGCATTCAGATCCGCTCTGCGCGTCTCGAAATGCGGTGCGAGCGTGTACTCACGAACCTCGGCACTGGGGGGCCGCATGACCAGCACGTTGCCGTCGAGTGGCGTGAGCTTGACCGGGTCGGTTTCGCTCGCCGCAGTTTCCGCAGACACGCTGTAGTCCTGAGCCTCCGCGAAATCCCGCCTGTTTACCAGGCGAAAAGTCTGCAAGCGTGTCTCGTCCACGCGCCCGACCTCGTCGGTAACACGCAGCATGAATGCAAGCTCTTCCTCCTCTTCCAGGGGGCGACCGTCGGCACGCTGCCCGTCCCACTCGAGGCGATCGAGACCGGTGAGCTTCAAGGGCAAAGAAGCAAGCGGCGCAACCTGATCCGTATCAGTTGCTGCGAAGACCAGAACTTCCGCGTTGCTGATAAAGGCAGCGTAGTTAGAATAGATTATGAAACGCGCAGGCTCCGTTGCCGCCCCATCTTCGACCGGCAGACTGGTCGGCCCGCGGATCGCCAGTCGCGGCTCGGCGACGGATGGGTCCTCGGTGGCCCAGACGACGCCGTCCTGCGGCAGTTTCACTTTGAACTTGCCGGTCAGATCAACGCGGCGATCATCCTTCTCAGCGTAGCGGGTATCCATCGGACTCGCCGGACGTTCCGGTACATGATTAATGATCTGTACTGCGTAGCCCTCTTCTGTCTTGCACAGGTCAATCGTGCAGGGCTCGTCCGCGTAGGCGGGCCCTGCCATCAGACCCAGCACTGCGAGCAGGCTCTTCGCGGCGATCCTGCGCAACCGATCACTCATCCCGGGCTGACCTTGATTGCTGCCCGTCACATTGGTGGGTGGGTGCACAATCACGCGAATCTCCACCTTGTTCATCAGCGCCTCGCCGAGCTCTGACTTGAGCGCCTCATAAAGCATCAAGGCGCGACGCGTTGAGAGATTCTGCGGGGAGCCCACGCCCTGTCCTGATACCTTGTACTCGCGCACCCTGTACCCGGAGAAAGAGACTTCAACGCGCCTGTTCTCTGCGCGGCCCTGCGCCGTGGCATTACTGGCCACCGGCTCGTCCGCGCCAAGACCGATCGCCTGCGCGCGCTCGGCGGCGATGCCGAGGCCCTGAGTCAGGTAGCCTGCAACGGTGGCGGCCCGTGCCTGTGACAGCTCGCGGTTGTCATTGAACTCAGTGCGATTGCGTAACGCGATCGGAACGTTATCTGTATGCCCTTTCACCACGATGTTTACATGTACGGCATCGCGCCACATGTTAGTAATGGAATCCAGCTCCTGCTTGTCCGCATCTGCCAGCTGCGCGCTGCGCGTCGCAAAATGCGGCGTAACCGTGTAGTCGCCACGCTCCAGCACTGCGTTGCCCTCGATTGTCAGCTGCCCACCGCCCTGTTCGCGCAGTCTCTGCGCCAGCTCTTTCAGCAACGGCTGGAATTCAGGGCGCACTTCGGCGCTGTCGGTGACGAAGAACACTTCACCCAGCTTGACTTCGATCTCCTGGGTCAGGGCTCGTGGTTCGCCGGCTGGTAAACGGACTCCGAAATTTACCTGGTTCAGAAGTCCCTGTGTCACGCGCAGGACTCGCGGGTTCTCTGTGGTAAATCTGGCGCCCTTGGGCAAGGTGGCCGGATCGACCTTCAGAATAAAGTTGCGGCCGCGTTCCAGTAGCCCGCCATCGACGCCCTCCAGGTGATACCTGCCAGACTGATCGGTCTCAACCAGCAAGCCTGTTACCGTGGCCAGCCTGACCCCCGGAATGCCCTCCTCGCCGGGGTCCTGCCAGCCATCGCCATCAGAATCGTTAAAGACTTTTCCGACTATGGTTGTCAAGCTGAAATCGGTGTCGCTCGAGACAGAAACGCTGGCGCTCGCATTGGCGCCCACCTGGAACGTACCGATCACCCCGCTGACCCGATTAATATAATCACCGCTGGTCACGCCCGACCCGACTCGCAGCAAGTATTCAATTTCAATTGTTTGTCCCGGATCGAAACTGAAGTAGCCGAAATCGACGGGCCGTGAGCCCACGGCAGGGATGGTGTCGCCCGTGTCACTGCGTCTGGCGGACCCATCAACGTAGGTAAAGCCTGCCGGAATATCGTCTCGCAGCGAGAAGCCACGAATCTGCAAGGGCCCCGTATTTTCAACGCTGACCGTGTACTTAACAAAATCGCCCACCGATACCCGTTTGCTGAGCACGCGCTTGATAAGACGCACATCAAGTTCCGTGAGCGGATCCATCGGAATATGGTTGTTAATAATGTCCGGGTCGCCGGTGTCCAGCTGGAACGCCAGGTAGTAATCCGCCGGTTCTCCCGGCTGTGGTGCGGTGCCCTGGGGTGCAACCCGGAATGGACTGGCTTGTCCCGACACCTCGAGCGGTCCCGGTTGTGGCGGCATGAGCTGTGAAACACCCAGACTATAGCCGGTCGGAGGCGCTACCTGAATCGCAAATACAGCGCCTGAAGGGCAGGCAGGGTCCGCGCCCAGATTGATATCAAAACGGTAACCGCCATCTGCATCGGTCGTTTGGTTTTGCTGTCCGGCCAGCAAGCAGACCGGTGGCAACGGCTGGCCGGCCGCGCCAGTAATAGTCACGACTGCGCCAGCGATATTTGCCCGGCTCACAGCATCGTAGATGACCCCGCTGGGATCGACCGGGAAATTCTGATCAAGCAGCGTTGTCCCGACAGGCAAGGTCAGGTTCGTCAGCGTGTCCCAGACGGCGCTACTGTTCGGATGTACCAGGAAAATGCTGTAGCCACTGCCCGGACGCAGATCATCGAAGGCATATGTACCATCGACGCTGGTCAGCGTGCTGTCGACAAGAAGCCCGGCCAACCGGATTTCTACTGACCAGCCGGATACGGATTTTTCATTGAGATCAAATATGTCATCGGCATTGCCATCGAACCAGGCTGTCCCGCGCATACCCGCAAATGCCTGCACTGTGCAGGTGTCCTGGCGGGTCGCAGGCGCACCGTTGCTCGTGAGGACATCCAGGTAGCTCAGGGTGATGGTGTCGCCACCGCTGGCAACCAGCTGACCATCGTTGTCGGGTCCGGCCCCAGCGCCGGACGTTGTGGCCAGTGTCGCCTGGAAGACACCGGTGTCCGGCCCGGTTTCACTGAGAATCACTGATTCCCTCTCGCCGGTCGCGTCATTAATAACTGTTACCGAAACCGTTTCTGACAACAGAGGATCTGCATTCAGATCAACGTCGGCCACCTCAAGCAGGAGAGGGTCACCCGGGAAGATGGAATCGGAGATATTCGCTGTGCCGTCCGCACCGCCGATTACGGTTATGACCACTGTCGCTGTGGCCGTATCGCCCTGGCCATCATCCACGACGTAGCTGAATGTGTCGGTACCGACAAAATTGGCCGGCGCTGTATAGACAATAAAGTCGTCGGTGGGATCGCCCGGCGTGCCGTTGTCGTTGATGGCAGTGGCGCCGCCGTTCGCGGTTGGGCTGTCGCTGGCAGTAATTGTCAGCGTATCGCCATTGGCATCCGTGTCATTGTCGAGCACGGGAATGCTGACACTTGAATTAGCCAGCAACTCGGCCGTGTCGCCCGCCGCCACGGGTGGCGCATTGGCAACGGTCACACTGACGGTCGCCGTGTCTGTACCGCCTTCGCCATCAGAAATAGTGTAAGTAAATGTGTCGACACCGGCGAAGCCCACAGGCGGCGTATACCGAATCGTATCGTCGGCGGGATTCGCAGGAGAGCCGTTGTTGTCGACGAACGTAGTGCCGCCAGCGCTGGTCGGGCTCGAAGCCGAAACCAGCGACAACGTGTTCCCGTTAGGATCGCTGTCATTAGCCAGCACCGGAATGCTTGTCGGAGTAGCGGATTGAGTGCTCGCCGTATCGTCTGCAGCTACAGGCGGTGCATTTGCAACGGTGACCGTAACCGTAGCGGTGTCAGCGCCACCGTTGCCGTCACTGATTGAGTAATCGAAGGTATCAACGCCCGAGAAGCCTGCCAAAGGATAGTAGTCGATGAAGTCATCCGTCGGATCGCCCGGCGTGGCGTTGTTATTGATGGAAGTTGTGCCGCCGTTGGCGGTCGGCGTATCTGATGCCGTGATGGTCAGTGGGTCGTTGTTGGCATCACTGTCATTGGCGAGCACGGCGATTGGAACGAGAATGCCCGGCCCCGTCGTGACGGCGTCATCGTTCGCCATTGGTGCTGCATTGTTTACAGCCACGGTGACGGAGGCAGTATCGGTGCCGCCGTTGCCATCATCAATGGTGTAGATAAACGTATCGGTGCCTGCAAAACCAGCCGCCGGCGTGTAGTCGATGAAGTCATCGCTTGGGTCGCCCGGCGTGGCGTTGTTGTTGATGACCGTGCTGCCACCGTTGGCGGTGGGGCTGGCACTGGTTGTGATGGTGAGATCATCACCATTGGCATCCGCGTCATTGGCCAGCACATCAATGGCCACGGCCGTGTCGGTATCAGTAGAAGCGACGTCATCTGTTGCAGCCGGCGAGGCGTTGCTGACGCCTACGGTGACGGTGGCGGTATTGGTGCCGCCATTGCCGTCATCAATGGTGTAGGTAAACGTATCGGTACCCGCAAAGCCTGCCGCCGGCGTGTAATCGATGAAGTCGTCCGTCGGATCGCCCGGCGTGGCGTTGATCGTTGATGGACGTTGTGCCGCCATTCGCGGTGGGGCTGTCACTGGCAATGATAGTGAGATCATCGCCGTTGGCGTCGGTGTCGTTCGCCAGGACATCAATGACCAGTGTAGTGTCGGTAGCTGTGCTCACCGCGTCATCATTGGCCACCGGCGCGGCGTTGTTCACCGTGACGGTCACCGTGGCCGTGTCGGTGCCGCCGTTCCCATCACTGATCGTGTAGGTGAAGGTGTCAGAACCGGCAAAGCCAAGGGCCGGCGTGTAATCGATGAAGTCATCGGTCGGATCACCCGGCGTGGCGTTGTTGTTGATGGACGTTGTGCCGCCATTCGCGGTGGGGCTGTCACTGGCAGTGATGGTGAGATCATCGCCGTTGGCGTCGGTGTCGTTCGCCAGGACATCAATTGCAAATGCAGTGTCGGTAGCTGTGCTGGCCGTGTCGTCGTTAGCCACCGGCGCGGCGTTGTTCACCGTGACGGTCACCGTGGCCGTGTCGGTGCCGCCGTTGCCGTCACTGATCGTATACGTGAAGGTATCCGAACCGGCAAAGCCAAGGGCCGGGGTGTAATCGATGAAGTCATCCGTCGGATCGCCCGGCGTCCCGTTGTCATTAATAACGGTCGTCCCACCATTGGCCGTCGGTGAGTCGGACGCAGTGATGGTCAGGTCATCGCCGTTGGCGTCCGTGTCATTAGCCAGGACATCGATGACCACAGCGGTGTCGGTGTTGGTGGAAGCTGGATCGTCATTGGCCACCGGCAAGGCATTATTGACACCCACTGTGACGGTGGCGGTATCCGTGCCGCCGTTGCCGTCACTGATCGTATAGGTGAAGGTATCCGAACCGGCAAAGCCCGATGCCGGCGTGTAATCGATGAAGTCATCGGTGGGATCGCCCGGCGTGGCGTTGTCATTAATAACGGTCATCCCACCATTGGCCGTCGGTGAGTCGGACGCAGTGATGGTCAGATCATCGCCGTTGGCATCGGTGTCGTTCGCCAGGACATCAATTGCAAATGCAGTGTCGGTAGCCGTGCTGGCCGTGTCGTCGTTGGCCACCGGCGCGGCGTTGTTCACCGTGACGGTCACCGTCGCGGTATCCGTGCCGCCGTTGCCATCATCAATGGTGTAAGTAAAGGTATCGCTGCCGGCAAAGCCTGCCGCCGGCGTGTAATCGATGAAGTCATCGGTGGGATCGCCCGGCGTGCCGTTGTCGTTGATGGACGCCGTGCCGCCATTCGCGGTGGGGCTGTCGCTGGCGGTTATGGTCAGGTCATCGCCGTTGGCGTCCGTATCATTAGCCAGGACATCGATGACCACAGCGGTGTCGGTGTTGGTGGAAGCTGAATCGTCATTGGCCACCGGCAAGGCATTATTGACACCCACTGTGACGGTGGCGGTATTGGTGCCGCCGTTGCCATCATCAATGGTGTAGGTAAACGTATCAGTGCCCGCGAAGCCTGCCGCCGGCGTGTAGTCGATGAAGTCATCGGTGGGATCGCCCGGCGTGCCGTTGTCGTTGATGGACGTCGTGCCGCCATTCGCGGTGGGGCTGTCGCTGGCGGTTATGGTCAGGTCATCGCCGTTGGCGTCCGTATCATTAGCCAGGACATCGATGACCACAGCGGTGTCGGTGTTGGTGGAAGCTGAATCGTCATTGGCCACCGGCAAGGCATTATTGACACCCACTGTGACGGTGGCGGTATTGGTGCCGCCGTTGCCATCATCGATGGTGTAGGTAAACGTATCAGTGCCCGCGAAGCCTGCCGCCGGCGTGTAGTCGATGAAGTCATCGGTGGGGTCGCCCGGTGTGCCGTTGTTGTTGATGGACGTTGTGCCGCCGTTGGCGGTGGGGCTGTCACTGGCAGTAATAGTGAGATCATCGCCGTTGGCGTCGGTGTCGTTCGCCAGGACATCGATGGCAACAGCGGTGTCGGTGGGCGTGGTCGCCGCATCGTCATTGGCAACCGGCGCGGCGTTGTTCACCGTGACGGTCACCGTGGCCGTGTCGGTACCGCCATTGCCGTCATCAATGGTGTAGGTGAACGTATCGGTACCCGCAAAGCCTGCCGCCGGCGTGTAATCGATGAAGTCATCGGTCGGATCGCCCGGCGTGGCGTTGTCATTAATAACGGTCGTCCCGCCATTGGCCGTCGGTGAGTCGGACGCAGTGATGGTCAGATCATCGCCATTGGCATCCGTGTCATTAGCCAGGACATCGATGACCACAGCGGTGCCGGTGTTGGTGGCAGCTACATCGTCGTTAGCGACTGGTACAGCATTATTAACGGTGACGGTCACCGTCGCCGTATCCGTGCCGCCGTTGCCGTCACTGATCGTGTAGGTGAAGGTGTCCGAACCGGCGAAGCCAAGGGCCGGGGTGTAATCGATGAAGTCATCCGTCGGATCGCCCGGCGTGGCGTTGTCATTAATAACGGTCGTCCCACCATTGGCCGTCGGTGAGTCGGACGCAGTGATGGTCAGATCATCGCCATTAGCGTCGGTGTCATTGGCCAGGACATCGATGGCGACGGCGGTGTCGGTGGCCGTGCTTACCGCATCATCGTTCGCCACCGGCCCGGCGTTGTTCACGGTCACCGTGACAGTGGCCGTATCCGTGCCGCCGTTGCCGTCACTGATCGTGTAGGTGAAGGTGTCCGAACCGGCGAAGCCAAGGGCCGGGGTGTAGTCGATGAAGTCATCGGTCGGATCGCCCGGCGTGGCGTTGTCATTAATAGCGGTCGTGCCGCCATTAGTGGTTGGTGAGTCGGCTGCAGTAATGGTCAGGTCGTCGCCATTGGCGTCCGTATCATTGGCCAGGACATTAATGACCAGTGCGGTGTCTGTCGGCGTGCTCACCGCATCATCAATGGCCACCGGCGCGGCGTTGTTCACAGTCACCGTGACGGTGGCCGTATCCGTGCCGCCGTTGCCATCATCAATGGTGTAAGTAAAGGTATCGCTGCCGGCAAAGCCTGCCGCCGGCGTGTAATCGATGAAGTCGTCCGTCGGATCGCCTGGCGTGGCATTATTGTTGATGCTGGTCGTGCCACCGTTCGCGGTGGGGCTGTCGCTGGCGGTTATGGTCAGGTCATCGCCATTGGCATCCGTGTCATTGTCCAGGACATCGATAGCAACAACCGTGTCGGTGGGGGTGCTCACCGCGTCATCATTGGCCACCGGCGCGGCGTTGTTCACCGTGACGGTCACCGTGGCCGTATCCGTGCCGCCGTTGCCGTCACTGATCGTGTAGGTGAAGGTGTCCGAACCGGCAAAGCCAAGGGCCGGGGTGTAGTCGATGAAGTCATCCGTCGGATCGCCCGGCGTGGCGTTGTCATCAATAGCGGTCGTGCCGCCGTTGGTGGTTGGTGAGTCGGCTGAAGTAATGGTCAGGTCATCGCCATTGGCATCCGTGTCATTGGCCAGGACACCGATAGCAACAGCCGTGTCGGTGTTGGTGGCAGCTACATCGTCGTTAGCGACTGGTGCAGCATTATTGACGGTGACGGTCACCGTGGCCGTGTCGGTGCCGCCGTTGCCGTCACTGATCGTGTAGGTGAAGGTGTCCGAACCGGCAAAGCCAAGGGCCGGGGTGTAGTCGATGAAGTCATCGGTCGGATCGCCCGGCGTGCCGTTGTCATTAATGACGGTCGTCCCGCCATTGGTCGTCGGGCTGTCGACTGGCAGTGATGGTCAGATCATCGCCATTGGCGTCCGTATCATTGGCCAGGACATCGATGGCAACGGCGGTGTCGGTGGCCGTGCTCACCGCATCATCATTGGCCACCGGCGCGGCGTTGTTCACCGTGACGGTCACCGTGGCCGTGTCGGTGCCACCGTTGCCGTCACTGATCGTATACGTGAAGGTGTCCGTCCCGGCAAAGCCCGACGCCGGCGTGTAATCGATGAAGTCATCGGTGGGATCGCCCGGCGTGGCGTTGTCATTAATAACGGTCGTCCCACCATTGGCCGTCGGTGAGTCGGATGCAGTGATGGTCAGATCATCGCCATTGGCGTCCGTGTCATTGGCCAGGACATCGATAGCAACAACCGTGTCGGTGTTGGTGGACGCTGCATCGTTGTTAGCGACTGGTGCAGCATTATTTACGGTGACGGTTACCGTGGCCGTGTCGGTGCCACCGTTGCCATCATCAACGGCGTAGGTAAACGTGTCGGTGCCGGCAAACCCGGAGGCCGGGGTGTAATCAATGAAGTCATCGGTCGGATCACCCGGCGTGGCGTTGTCATTGATAACGGTCGTGCCGCCGTTGGTGGTTGGTGAGTCGGCTGCGGTGATGGTGAGATCATCGCCATTGGCGTCCGTGTCATTGGCGAGGACATCGATAGCAACAACCGTGTCGGTGTTGGTGGCAGCTACATCGTCGTTAGCGACTGGTGCAGCATTATTGACGGTGACGGTCACCGTCGCGGTATCAGTGCCGCCGTTGCCGTCACTGATCGTATACGTGAAGGTGTCGGTCCCGGCAAAGCCAAGGGCCGGGGTGTAGTCGATGAAGTCATCGGTGGGGTCGCCCGGCGTGGCGTTGTCATTAATAACGGTCGTGCCGCCGTTGGTGGTTGGTGAGTCGGCTGCGGTGATGGTGAGATCATCGCCATTGGCATCGCTATCATTGGCCAGGACATTAATGACCAGTGCGGCGTCTGTCGGCGTGCTTACGGCATCGTCATTGGCCACCGGCGCGGCGTTGTTCACGGTGACGGTTACCGTGGCCGTGTCGGTGCCACCGTTGCCATCATCAACGGCGTAGGTAAACGTGTCGGTGCCGGCAAACCCGGAGGCCGGGGTGTAGTCGATGAAGTCATCCGTCGGATCGCCCGGCGTGGCGTTGTCATTAATAACGGTCGTCCCACCATTGGCCGTCGGTGAGTCGGACGCAGTGATGGTCAGATCATCGCCATTAGCGTCGGTGTCATTGTCCAGGACATCGATAGCAACAGCCGTGTCGGTGTTGGTGGACGCTGCATCGTCATTGGCCACCGGCGGGGCGTTACCCACGAGGACCGTAACAGTGGCGGTATCCGTGCCGCCTTCACCGTCGTCGATCGTGTAGCTGAACGTGTCGAATCCGGAGAACGCCGCGGGGGGCGTGTAATCGATGAAGTCATCGTTAGGGTCGCCCGGCGTGCCGTTGTTGTTGATAGCCGTGGTGCCGCCATTGGCCGTCGGCGAATCCACGACGGCAATGGTCAGCGGGTCGAGATCGGGGTCTGAATCGTTGGCCAGGACGTCGATCGCGACGGGGGTGTCTGTGGGGGTGGCTGCTGAGTCGTCTCCGGCCGAAGGCGCAGCATTGATGTCGACTATCGTCGTAGCACTTTCGCTTGGATCGTCGTCGTTGGTTGCGCCATCCGGGTCCGTGCCACTAGTCGACAAATCGGAGATATTGGGCGTACCGGGATTTGGATTCGCCGCACTCTCTCCTTCTACAAGAACCTGGTTGCTAAAGGCGCCGGAGGTGTTCAGCGTCAGGGTGACTCTGATCTGAGCCAGATCATTGCCGCTACCTGCCATGTCAAGGCTGCCGCCGTTCAGGAGTTCCGTATTACCCAGCGTCTGCCCATCGTAGCCCGGGTTGATCCCCAGGCTTCCTGGCCCGCTGACATAGTTGGCACTCAGGAGGCTCCAGTCAACGCCGGGCACACCAAATACGGCCTCGAGATCATCAGCCATTGACAGGTTGCTGATTGCCGCATTGCCGAAATTCTCGAGGTAGTAATCGATTGTTACTGTCCAGGGGCCGACTCCGGAGAAGTTCATGTCTTTCGCGGCACCGAGGGATGCGAACTCGCAGTCGAACAGGGCAATTGGCGGAATGTTGTTTAATATGACGCCGTCCTGCCCGGCGGTACCGTCATATACGCCGCCCGAGTTCCCGGTGCCCGCGACACCGCCGCGCACATCAGACATCGCACCCGCGGTTTGCGAAATGATGACCTGCCCACCACCACCACCACCGCCGCCGCCATCCAGATTGTTGAGGCTGTCGCCCCCTTTGCCGCCCAGAGCCTCGATGATCAGCCCGGAAACATCGGAATTGTCGGTGTGGATGAGAATCGAACCGCCGGCTCCACCGCCACCACCCCCCTCAGTGTTGGCTGTTCCGGCATCATCACCATTGGCCAGGACGAACCCGGAGCTGACCACGATGTTCCGAGCGCGAACGAATACGACTCCCCCACCAGCCTGACCGCTGCTGACCGAGAGCACGACCGGCCCATCATCACCGTTGCTGGCACCACCGCCGCCGCCGGCCACCAACCTGCTGGGGGTAGCTGCAAACCAATCAGGGAAAGACGCACCGCCGACACCTCCGGTGTCAGGAGTAACGCCGCTTCCGCCATTACCACCGAATCCGCCGTTGCCACCGCCGCCGCCGCCAGCATCTTCGCTACCACCACCGCCGGAGCCGGCGTTTCCGGGCGCGCCCAGGCCAGTTGAGCCACCGGCATAGCCGTTTGGTCCGGATTCTTCACCGTTACCAGGTGCAAGGCGGCTATAGAGACGTTCCGGCGTGCCCGCGATCCCTTCCCCCTTGAATCCATTGCTATCGGTTGTGACCAGACCGGGCACAAACTGGCCCCCGCGGAAGCCGCGTCCGCTGGCATCGATGCCACCACCGTTAAAGGTCAGGGTTTCGCGAATATTTACGCCAGTAACCCCGCCAACGCGGCCAGTCCATCTCTCACTGATGATCGTCGCCCCGGGGTCCAGAGTCAGGTTGATGAACTGCGGTACCCGTACAACCTGATAGCGACGATACCCCAGGCCACCGCCGACGGCGTCGCTGCTTACGTAGGCATTGATAAGTCCGTTTCCAGCGCCATCGCCTGAGATAGGAATCGCGCCAGCCACTACAGGTCCGGTGGCAACCACAAATTCGTAATTGCCAACCGTGAAATCCGCGTTATTAATATGGCCAGCGCGATCATTGCGGCCAGGGCCGTCACCGTAATCTGCTGGCGCTATCTGGCCATTCCCGGTGGGATCAATTTCAACGCCCTGCATTTGAATCACGGCGAGCACATCGCCTGCTTGCACAGGCCCGCCACCGACAGGGCCCAGCATCGTGTCTATCGGCACGCTGGTAGCGCCTGCGGGCACTGAGGTTGTGACGGTGGCTGGTGCAGCCCAATAGGTGTTCAGCAAGGTTTCGGTGTTGATGATGGGGGTACCATCAGCGCCTGTCGAACAGACCTGAAGCGCGTAGGCCGGTGCGGCCAATGACAAGGCGGTTGCCAGGATGGCGACGAGCTTGGGGATCGCACAGCGACTCGCAAGCCCGCGGCGCACCGTTGCAAAAAAATGCCTCAGCATGCGCCAGCCTTCAGGCTGCGCGGACCCTGTGGAAAGCAGCTGTTTTTCTCGATGATCTGAAACAAAACCCTTCTCTCCGGCTCCTCCCGGAAGCTCGCCCCTTTTGGCGATGCGCCTCGCCTTGATACAAGCCCGCTTTGCAAGACGTTTCGGCGAGCTCACTCTCGCCTTAAGTTAAACCGTATCTTGCAAGAAACATGCCGTACCTTTCTGTGCGGTAGTTCACAGGCAGAAGCTATTGTTTTTAAGGGTCTTGTTATATGCGGCGGGCGGGTGGATCAGGCCCCATCAGCACGTGATGGCGGCATGGCGGCCGAATGTGACGCAAATTGTCACTCCGGGACCCGATCTGGATGGGTTGCGCGGGGTTCTTGCTACGATGCGTCCTTCCTCGCGCCGAGGCACCGGGCTGTTTTCACGGGGCTGAGACGGCGAATTCAGTACTCTGACGCTGTTTCTATGGCCGTTTTCAGGACAAACACCGACACGCCGGAATGCCGTGGCCACCAGAGACATCTTTTCGCGTTTAAGGAAGTTTGGCCATTTTTCCCGGACTTTTGCAGATTATCGGGCCTAATCGCCGGACATTCAGCGTTTTTCGCAGAGCATCAGGCGAAGAACCTGGCAGAAGCCGGCTGTGACCTAGCGCACCAGCAGGGACATGAACTCCGTAACCGGGAAGGCCTCCAGGCGTGCCTGGTCGGCAAACAGCTCATTCAGGCTCTCTACCTGGCTATCGGAGAGTTTGCCGGCAATGCTCCGTTCAAATTTCTTTACCAGCACCGGGATACCTTCGGCACGGCGCTTGCGATGGCCGATCGGATAGTCGACCTGCACGCGATCCGTGCTGGAGCCATCTTTGAAATGCACGCGCAGTGCGTTGCCAATGTAGCGCTTGTCGGCGTCGAAATATTCTTCCGTGAAGACCTTATTCTCGCTGACCTCCATCTTGTCACGCAGCGCATCAATGCGTGGGTCACGTGCGATGCCATCCTCATAGTCGGCAGCAGTAAGCCTGCCAAACACCAAAGGCACGGCCACCATGTACTGGATACAGTGATCCCGGTCGGCAGGATTATCCAGCGGGCCGATCTTGTCGATGATACGCACTCCGGCCTCCTGGGTTTCGATCACTATTCTATCGATCTCAGCGAGCCGGTCCTTCACCTGAGGATGCAAAGTCATCGCCGCTTCCACCGCCGTTTGCGCATGAAACTCGGCAGGATAGGAGATCTTGAACAGCACGTTTTCCATCACATAGCTGCCGTAGCCCTGTGAAAAAGACAAAGGCCGACCCTTGAACAAGACGTCAGAGAAGCCCCAGGTTCTGGCACTGAGCGCAGAGGGGTATCCCATCTCGCCGGTCATTGCGATCAAAGCGAGGCGTACGGCGCGACTCGTGGCGTCCCCTGCCGCCCAGCTCTTGCGCGAACCCGTGTTGGGCGCATGTCGGTAGGTGCGCAGCGCGCCACCGTCGATGAAGGCGTTCGATACAGCGTTGATGACAGTATCGCGATCACCACCCAGCATGTGGGTTGCAACAGCGGTTGACGCGATACGCACCAGCAGCACGTGATCCAGGCCGACCCGATTGAAGCTGTTTTCCAGCGCGATAACGCCCTGTACCTCGTGCGCCTTGATCATGGCCGTAAGCACGTCGGCCATGCGCAGCGGCTCCCTGCCCTCCAGTACATTTTTCCGGCTCAGGTAATCTGCCACTGCGAGAATGGCGCCGAGATTGTCCGAAGGGTGCCCCCATTCGGCAGCCAGCCAGGTGTCGTTGAAATCCAGCCAGCGCACCATCGCCCCGATATTAAATGCGGCGTTTACCGGATCCAGCTCATGCGCCGTACCGGGCACCCGGGCCCCGCCCGGCAGGGTCGCACCCGGCACGACCGGGCCAAGAAGCCTGGTGCAGGCGGGATAGTCGAGGGCCTGGAAGCCGCAGGCCAAGGTGTCCATGAGGCAGTAACGAGCGGTACTGCGGGCAAGTTCTCCATCGGGGTTGAAGTAGCAAACATACTCTGCAATATCAACGAGAGCCTGATCGGGAGCAGGACGATTGGCGATGCGAATGTCGGCGCCGGACATGGTGGTTCCTTATGGTCTGTTACAGAGTAAATGCGTGCGGGATCAATCGCGATCTGCGAGCGGTGGAAAGGCGCGGGGGGCGGGCCCGATGTAATCGGCACCCGGCCGGATCAGCTTGTTGTCGGCGCGCTGTTCCTTGATATGCGCACACCAGCCGCTGGTCCGTGCGCAGACAAACAGCGGCGTGAACAGCGGCGTCGGCACCCCGATAAAATGATAGGCTGATGCGCTGAAGAAATCCGCATTTGCAAACAGCTTCTTCTCGTCCCACATCAGCTGCTCGATCGCCTCCGACACCTCGTACAGATACGCGTCTGAAGCTCCGCGCGAAAGTTTTTCCGACCACTTCTTGTTGATCGCATTGCGCGGATCTTTTTCCCGATAGACCGCGTGGCCAAAACCCATGATCTTGTCTTTGCGTTCCAGCATGGCCTTGACGCCCGTCACGGCTTCTTCTCGCGTCTTGAATTTCTCAATCAATTCCATTGCGGCTTCGTTGGCGCCGCCGTGCAGTGGCCCGCGGAGCGCGCCGACGGCCCCCGTCACGGCCGAGTGCATGTCCGAGAGCGTCGCCGCGATCACGCGCGCGGTGAAGGTCGATGCGTTGAATTCGTGCTCCGCATACAGAATCAACGATATATCCATATACCTGCGATGCAGCTCTTGCGCCTGCTTACCGGTAATCATGTGCAGGATATGCCCGGCCAGCGTGGACTCATCGGTTTCGGTGTCAATGCGTTTGCCATCGGTAACGAAGCGATACCAGTACGCCATGATCGAGGGGAATACAGCGAGCAGCCGGTCGGCAACGTGGTCCTGGTTGGAAAATTCGCCCTCCTGCTCGAGATTGCCCAACACCGAGCAGCCCGAACGCATCACGTCCATGGGATGCGCGCTGGCAGGGAGTTTCTCCAGAACGGCTTTGAGATCGTCCGGCAGCCCGCGCATGCCCCTGAGTCGTTCGCGGTATCGTGCCAGCTGTTTCGCGTCAGGAAGCTCACCGTAAAGCAGAAGGTATGCAACTTCTTCGAAAGTCCCGTGCTCGGCCATGTCTTCGACGTTGTAGCCCCGATAGTGCAGGCCGTGACCACCGGCGCCCACCGTGCAGATGGACGTCGAGCCAGCCGCTGTGCCGCGCAGTCCACCCGTGTTTTTTTTGTCATTCATCGATCTTTGCCCCGTTGTTGCGCACTATTGCTTAGCGCGCGCATAGAGTTCATCCAGTTTTCTTTCGTAGTCGTGATAAGCCAGCATGTCATACAGCTCTTCGCGCGTCTGCATGATATCCAGCACCCCCTGCTGCGTGCCATCACGTCGAATCGCTTCGTAAACGGTGAGCGCCGCCTTGTTCATGGCGCGGTATGCACCACAGCAGTACAGGATAATGTCAACGTCGGCCCCCGCAAGCTCTTCCCTGCTGAAGAGGGGCGTATGCCCGAACTCTGTGATGTTGGCCAGGATCGGCACGCCAACTGCTTTCCTGAATGTAGCGTACTGCTCCAGGCTGCTGACCGCCTCCGGAAAAATCATGTCTGCCCCCGCCTCGACACAAGCCACCGCACGATCGACGGCTTTGTCCATACCCTCGACCGCCAGCGCATCTGTACGCGCCATAATCACGAAGCTGTCGGTACCGCGCGCATCCACCGCCGCCTTGATCCGATCCACCATCTCTTCTCTGGAAACGATGGCTTTACCCGGCCGGTGACCACACCGCTTGCTGGCGACCTGGTCCTCGATGTGCATGGCAGCGGCGCCTGCCTTGATGAAGCTCTTGACCGTTCGTGCGATGTTGAACGCGCCGCCCCAGCCTACATCGGCGTCCACCATCAGCGGCAGGTCGCAGGCATCCGTAATACGGCGAATATCCGTGAGCACATCGTCCATGGTGCTGATGCCAAGATCCGGCATGCCCAATGAATTTGCGGCAACGCCGCCACCGGAGAGATAAATCGCCCGGTAACCGACACGGCGCGCCATGAGCGCCGTGTAGGCATTGATAGTGCCGATCAGCTGCAGCGGTTGCTCATCTGTAACCGCCGCGCGAAATTTCGCGCCCGCTGAACGCGTATCGGTGTTTTTCTGGCTCATCAGCAACTGATCCTTTTCTCGCCGCTTTGACGCTCGTGGGGGAAACATTTTACCCCAGGCTGGCTTTCTTTACGGCGGTTTGCACAGATGCATGCTCGCGGGGTTAGAATCCGTACATGCTCGAACAAACTGTTGAACTCAGCATTAAGGCCAGCACCCGGAAGCGCCCGTATTGCATCGAGGTGCTTGGGCAGGGCGACAAGATCTCGGTCTTCTGCGACTGTCCGGCCGGCGCGCTCGGCCGGTTTTGCAAGCACAAGGCCGCCGTTGTGTCCGGCGACCCATCGCTGCTGGCAATGCCCGAAGAAGAAAAAGAAGAATGGGCCGCTGCCCGGGCGCTGCTGGCAAACTCTGCCCTGCCGGCCAGGCTGATGGCACTGCGTGACGCTGAGGCGGCCGCGGAGCCGGACAAGCAGAAAATCAAATCGATGAAGATGCGGATCTCGCGCCTGATGCAAGACGGCGCCTGAACGGTCGCTCACCCGCCAGCGATGCGGGTGGCAGCGGCCTTCCTATGCGCCGATGCGCACCACCGTCCGACCCGTAATCTTGCCTTCCAGATAGTCTCCGAAAGCGCCCGGCAAATCGTCGAACGCGATTTCACGCGTCCTGATTGCATCCAGGTGACGGGGCCGCAAATCGCCTGCAATGCGCTCCCAGACAAGTTGGCGTTCGTTGCGTGGCGTCTTAACGGAATTGATGCCGAGCAGGCTGATCCCGCGCAAAATGAAAGGCATCACGGTGGTATTCAGCTCCTGGCCACCCACGAGGCCAATGCTGGCAATATTCCCCCACCAGTTCACTGTGCGCGTGAGCCAGGAGAGGATGTCACCGCCCACGTTGTCAATGGCGCCGCCCCATAAAGCGGCTTCCAGTGGCCTGCTGCCGAACTCGATAGCGTGGCGATCGAGAACTTTCCCGGCGCCGAGCTTTTTCAGCCAGGCCTCCGAGCGCTCCTTGCCGCTGACCGCAACCACTTCGTAGCCTCGTCCCGCCAGCATGTCGATTGCGAAGCTCCCGACGCCACCCGAGGCACCCGTAACGATGATCGGCCCATGCTCCGGGTTCTGGCCATTTCGTTCCATCCTGGTGATCGCCAGCGCGGCCGTGAAGCCCGCAGTCCCCAGCGTCATCACATCACGCGCATCCATGCCTTCCGGCACCGGGATCAGCCAGTCGCCCTCCACGCGCGCATATTCCGAGTATCCGCCGTCGAATTCCTCACCCAGCCCACAGCCAGTTATTAATACCTGCTGGCCTTCGTGAAAACGGGTATCGCCCGTTTCCACGACCTCGCCAGCAAGGTCGATGCCCGCTGTCAGGGGGAATTTACGCAGAATCTTGCCCGCGCCGGTCGCCGCCAACGCGTCTTTGTAATTGATGCCGGAATACAGAACCCGGACCAGCACGGGCCGGTGTTCCAGGGCATCGAGTTCCCGGCTTTCAAATCCAGCCCTGATCCCTCGCCCGTCCTGATGAATCCTGAACGCCCTGAAATTCTCCACCGCGCGCCTCCTCAGGCTGCTGCCATTCGCGATAACCAGACATCCAGCCCCATCGCATTAAGCTCAATATCCATGCCGATTATATCTTCTCTTACACGATCATTGCCGTTAAAACCATGCGCATCGAGGCGGCTCCAAAGGTGCGCGCGCAGCTCATCGGCGATGCTCTGCATGCGGTCTTCCCGATCTTCACAGCGCTCGGCGATCCTCACGAACACATCAATGTCAGAGTGCAAATCATCCGCGAGCCTCGCGAGCTCCGCCACCTTGCTGAAATGAGTCAGAAATACGGCCTCAGGCCCGTAGCTCATAATGCGATCAATGGAAGCATGTGCCGCCTCCGGATCGAAATGCACGGGCGTTGTGGTCGGGAATATGAAAGCGCCGCGCGCCGTATCCGTCTCCCGATAAGACACGCCGAAGGAGTCACCCGAAAATATCGCTCGCGCCTGGGAATCTACAATGCAGTAATGGTGGTTGGCATGGCCGCGGGTGTGAATAAACTCCAGCTCACGGCTGCCAAGCAGGATCTTCTCTCCATCGGCAACCTCTCTGATACGCTCCGGCGCGACCGGCAGCAACTCGCCATACAGGCGCCGATATTCGGCTTCTCCATAGACCGCTTTAGTACCCTCCTCCAGCTTCTCTGGTTCCGCCAGGTGCCGGGCACCACGCGGATGGACCACCAGCGTGGCGTCGGGGAGCGATCGCATGAGCTTGCCGGCGCCGCCTGCGTGATCAAGATGAATATGTGTGATCAGCACCAGGGCGACCTGGTGCGGCTTGAAGCCAAGGGTGTCGAGCGCGCCCAGCAGCCTCGGTACCGAATTGGACGTACCGGTATCTACGAATGCGACACGGTCATCCCCGACAATGAGATGGCTGGCGTCCAGAAACGGCCGTACGTAGCCCGTATCGATGGCATAGATGCCGCAGCCCATGTCCGTGACTTGCTTTTGTTTTTGCTCTGACATACAAGGCACCGCTCAGTCGCTCGACATTCATTCTACACAGGGACCGCGGCACAGGAACCCTCTGGCAGGCGGCCTGTCTCAACGGACAACAGAAAATGGAGCCTCGCCATGATTGATCGATTTTTCCCAATTGCTTTGCTTGCTACGGCTTTGCTAGCCTCTGCGGCCATGGCAGATGAAGTGACTCGCGAAGTAACGGTCTCCGGCAAGGGTGAGGTTGCGGTCGTGCCCGACCGGGCCACGCTCAGCATGGGCGTGGAAATCCGCGCGCGCGAGATGGAGCCTGCCAAGCAGCAGGTCGGTCAGATCGTGGGCGAATTTCTGCAGCTTGCCGCCAGGATGGGCATCGACAAAAAGCAGCTGAACACCTCCCAGCTCACCATCAGGCCGGAGTACGACTGGAATTCAACCAATCGTCAACGTCGCCTCACCGGCTTCTACGTGGCACGGCAGATCCGCGTCGAACTCAAGGACCTGGAAAAAATCGGCCCCCTCATGGAGCGTGCTACCAGCCTTGGCGTCAACCAGGTCAATGGCCCCTTCTTCACGTCCAGCCAGGAAGACGAACTCCACCGGCAGGCGCTGAAGCTGGCTGCCGAGGACGCGCGCCGCAACGCGCAGGAACTGGCGACCGCGCTTGGCGCAGTACTCGGCCCGGTGCGCAGCATACGGGCCGACGGGGCGAGCCTGCCGCAACCGCCGCGGCCACAGGCACGCATGATGATGGCCGATGCGGCCAGCGCCGAGCAGAGCTACGAGGTGGGAGAAATGGATTTCAGCGCCCGGGTTGACGCTGTCTTCGACCTGATAATCAAGCCCTAGGCCGCAAGCGCGTCGGCAATATCCTGGAGCAGGCCCTTGTCTTCGGGCGCGGTGCCCGCAGGATAGCGCGCCACCGGCACTCCGTCGCGGCCTATCAGGAACTTCTCGAAGTTCCATTCTATATCGCCCGAAAAGCCCTGTGCAGGATCGGTCAACCAGGCATAAACCGGGTGTCGCGCCGGGCCGTTCACCTCTATCTTGCTGCTCAAGGGAAAGGTCACATCAAAACGCGTGCTGCAAAAGGTCTGAATCTCGTCCGCTGTGCCCGGCTCCTGCGCCCCAAACTGGTTGCATGGCGCGCCCAGCACGGAGAACCCCTCTTCACTCAGCTCGCGGTGCAATTTTTCCAGCCCTGTGTATTGCGGCGTGTAGCCGCATTGACTCGCAACGTTAACCAGCAGCACCACTTTGCCCGCCAGTTTTTCCAGGACGTTTCCGCCTTCTGTAATATCTGGCAGCCTGAAGGATTGCAGATCGGCCATTTCACACTTCTCCCGCACGGTTTCCAGGGTTCGGGCGGCACGCTTGAGCGCCCGGCCCCTATGCTAGCATTAGCTGATCAAACTGCAGTGGCGCACCGGCCACGGTCTTGCGAGGCGGCTTACGATGGTTGAATCAAAGAAAGAGCAACTCAGCGCCGCCGCACTGGTGCTCGGTGTTTTTGTTCTGCTTGGTTTCTCTGCCCTGGGTTACCTGCTGGGCAACGCCGCAGTACGCGTCAAAGATTACGAGCGCAGCGTATCTGTAAAGGGCCTTGCCGAGCGCGAATATCCCGCCGACGTCGTCATCTGGCCTATCCAGTTCACTGTGGCAAGCAACGAGCTTGCCGCGCTTTATGACACGCTCGCCCGGAATACGCAGAGCATCCGTGACTTTCTCAAGGAGCGGGGAATCGAGCCGGGGGCGATCTCGGCCGCAACGCCGGCGATTACCGACAAGTCGGCGCAAAACTATGGCGGCAACGAAAAGCCTGAGTTCCGTTATGTCGCTTCGCAAACTGTCACTGTCTATTCAACCCAGGTCGATGCGGTTCGCGGCGTCATGGCCAGCCTTGCCGAGCTCGGAAAACAGGGCATCGTCATTGCCGGCAACGAGTATCAGAATCAGACCGAATACCTGTTTACCCGGCTCAATGAAATCAAGCCCGGAATGATCGAGGAAGCCACGAGAAATGCCCGCGAGGTAGCGCAGAAGTTTGCCGAAGACTCGCAAAGCCGGCTGGGCAAAATAAAACGAGCTTCGCAGGGCCAGTTCAGTATTTCACCACGAGACACCAACAACCCGCATGTGAAGAACGTGCGGGTCGTCTCGACGGTGGAATACTACCTGTCGGACTGAGAGCACTGTCTGGCGTGAGCAGATGTCGCGCCGTTAGCCGGAACCGGAAACCATGAAGAAGCTCGCCGTCGCGCTTATCTTTTTAGTTCTGCTGCTGCTCGTTATTCCCGGCGCAGTTGGCCTGGTCGCAGAGAACCAGTTCAGGAAATTGTCCAGCAACCTCGATACTGAAAGCACTGGCTTGAAGCTGATCGTGGAGGATTACAGGCGCGGGTGGTTCAGCTCCCGGGCGCAGTACCGGCTGAGCCCGGAGTATCCTGAACTGGAAGGTTACCTGCGCCAGGGCTTCGACAGCTTCCCGGGCTGGCCGTCCGTCGTCATTGAGGCGGAGATCATTCACGGTCCGCTTCTGCTGGGGGCGCTGGGGCGCGACGATGGATCCCGGGCGCCAGCCATCGCCCAAAGTTTCGATGACATCAGTGTGTCGTCCGGTAACGGTGAGCTCATCAGACTGCCAGCGCGGATGACTACGCGACTCGGCTTCTTTGGTCATTACAGCAACGAAATCAAGGTTGCGCCATTTACTCACGAGTTCTCGGACTCCGGGGAGCCTGGTCGGCTGAACTGGGATGGCATGCGGCTCACCACGCATTTCGGTCCCGCGCTGGACGAGGTGACGCTGAGCGGACAAGTGGGTGCCATCGAAATCCGCTCAGGCGCATTTCACTTTCGCGCGGGCCCTGCGCAGCTGCGTTCACAGCAGGCCCGAGGTGAATATGGCCTGTGGACCGGCGACGTCGTGCTGAACTGGGAAGGCGTGCGAATCGACGACCCGGAGCGCTTTTTCTTCATTGAAAACATCTCGCTGGAAACGAGCAGCAGCATTACGGGAGGCCTGTTCGGTCAGCGTATTTCGGCAAGCATTTCGGGGCTCGGGATGGCGGACTGGAAGGCGGGGCCAGGTAAGCTCCAAATGTCGCTCGAGAGAGCAAATGCGCAGGCCCTGAGTGAGCTGACCGCCTACCTGGGCGAAGTTGCCTCACAAGGCGGCGACGCCGGCCCATCCGCAGTTTTGCCCATGGTTTTTCCGCAGCTGCAGGCCCTGCTGGCAGGCGGTCCGCAGCTGGCACTGCGCGACCTGAGCCTGGAGACCCAGGAGGGTATGGCCAGCCTCAACATCCATCTGGACTTTCCGGAAAGCAGCCCGGAGGCTGCGTTTGGGTTCATGCTCGGCCTTGAAGGGAGCGCCCGGTTGCGGCTGCCAGGAGGCCTGATGGATAAACTGGTTATTCTGGATCCCGAGGGCGCTGCCAGCGTGCAGATGCTGGCCGATCTCGGGTTTCTGATCAGGCAGGGCGACACGCTTGTCCTCGACGCCGCCGTAAAGGGTGGCCTGCTGACCGTGAACGGCCAGCCCATCCCGCTGCCGCTTGGTTTCTAGGCCGGCTGCGGCTGATCCGGAAGTTCCCCCAGTCGATGACAGGCGGCCTCACTTTCATTTCGCATGCGTAGTGCAGGAACTGAAAGCGCACACTTTTCGACTGCCCACTTGCAGCGAGACCTGAAGCTGCAGCCGCTGGGCGGATCAAGCGGCGACGGCACTTCTCCGCCCGGCACGGCCGGTTTTCTGACGCGCTGCTGACGCGGGTCAGCCACCGGAATCGAGGCGAGCAGAGCCTGCGTGTACGGGTGTTGCGGGGAACGAAACAAGGCATCGGCCGACGCACACTCCACCACGCGGCCCAGGTACATGACGAGTACGCGGTCACAAAAGTGTCTGACGACGCCGAGGTCGTGGGCGATAAAAATCAGTGACAGCTGCAACGCCTCGCGCAGACCCATCAACAGGTTTACGATTTGCGCGCGCACCGAGACGTCCAGTGCGCTGACCGGCTCATCGCATACAATCAGCCCAGGCTCCAGCACCAGCGCCCGCGCGATGCCGATACGCTGGCACTGCCCGCCCGAAAACTCATGCGGATACCGATTGAACTGATCGTCGGACAGGCCGACCTGGCGCAGTGCTTTCACAACGCGCGCATGACAGTCCTCAGGCAGCATAGTTTGGTAATGAGTCTGCAGGGGCTCGGCGATGATCTGCCCTGCCGTCATGCGTGGATTCAGTGCAGCCAGGGGATCCTGAAAAACCATCTGCATTTCGCGATGGCGGCGGCGCAGACTCTGCCTGTCCGCTTCGTCATGCGCCTGGCCCAGGAAACTGATCACGCCGCTGGCGGGCGGCACAAGCCCCAGCAGAGCGCGGGCCAGACTGGATTTTCCGCAGCCGGACTCGCCCACCACGCCCAGGGTCTCTCCAGGCTGCAACTCAAAGCTCACATTGTTGACTGCCCGCAGGCGCCGCGAAGGCCCGAAAACACCCTGGCCGGGCACGACGAAATCAACGCACAGATCCCTGACCGACAGAATGGGCGGCGTGCTCAATGGTCTGCCTTCAGGTGACAGGCGCGCGCGTGGCCGGCGGCGGGGGAAAGCCGTGGCCGGCTGGTATCACAGATCTCGAGACGCTCACTGCAACGTTCAACAAAAGGACAGCCGACCGGGAGTCGCCGCATGTCCGGCGGGCTGCCCGGGATGACCCTGAGCCGTCCCTGGACAGGCTGGCCCCGGCCGGGCACCGAGGCCAGCAAAGCACGCGTATATGGATGCGCAGGCCGATAGAAGATGTCGTCCACGCTGCCCCGCTCCATGGCCTGCCCGCCGTACATGACCACGACCTTGTTCGAGTTGCCGGCAACCACGCCAAGATCATGGGTGATCAGGATAATTGCCGTGCCGAGCTTGTCCTGCAATTCGTTCATGAGCGCCATGATCTGTGCCTGAACCGTGACGTCCAGCGCGGTGGTTGGCTCGTCGGCGATGAGCAGGTCCGGGTTGCACAGCAGGGCCATCGCGATCATCACCCGCTGGCGCATCCCGCCGGAAAGCTCGTGCGGGTAGCGATTCATCCGTGCCTCCGCGTCGGCAATGTGCACAGCCTCCAGCATTTCTATGCAGCGGCTGCGTGCGGCCCTGCGGCCCAGACCCTGATGGCGCGTGAGCACCTCCGTCATCTGGGTGGCTATGCTGAGATATGGATTAAGCGAAGTCATCGGATCCTGGAAGATCATCGCAATGCGGCTACCGCGTATTTTGTTGAGGGCGCGAGGCGCAAGACCAAGAATCTCCTTGCCGGAAAGTTTTGCGCTGCCCTGTGCGGTGCCGTTGTCCGGCAAAAGGCCCATCAGTGCCAGCACGCTCTGGCTCTTGCCGGAACCCGACTCGCCAACGATAGCCAGTGTTTCACCGCGTTCGACTGCAAAGCTCAGCCCGTTGACCGCATGCACGGGACCGTCCTGGGTTTCGAAACGCACCTGCAGGTCAGTGACATCAAGCAACATTCAGCGGTCCCGCGGATCCAGCGCGTCGCGCAGGCCATCGCCGATGAAGTTAAGACAGAATAGTGTCGTCGCGAGGAAGCCCGCAGGAAAAATCAGCATCCATGGCGCGCTCTCCAGCTCCTGCGCGCCTTCGTTTACCAGCGCGCCCCAGGAGGTCAGCGGCTCCTGCACTCCGAGCCCGAGAAAACTCAGGAACGACTCCACCAGAATCACCCTCGGGATCGTCAGTGTGACGTAGACAACAACAACGCCCATCAGATTCGGGACAATGTGGCGACGAATGATATTGAAGGTCGACACACCATAGCTCCTGGCCGCTTCGACATACTCCCGATTCCTGAGGCTCAGGGTCTGCCCGCGCACAATGCGCGCCATATCCAGCCACGAAATCGCGCCTATCGCCACGAATATCAGCAGCAGGTTGCGACCGAAGACCACCATCAGCAGGATGACAAAAAACATGAAGGGCAGCGCATAGAGAATGTCGACGATTCGCATCATGAGCCCGTCGATGCGCCCGCCCAGGTAGCCCGCTGTCGCGCCGTAAGCAACGCCTATGAGCAGGCTGACCAGCGTCGACACCAGGCCGACGACGAGCGAGATGCGCCCGCCATAAAGGGTGCGAACAAACAGGTCGCGGCCCACCGCGTCAGTGCCAAACAAGTGGCCGTCCGCCAGCGTGGGCGCACGCGAGATTTTGCCAAAATCAGCGAAGTCATAGGCATGTGGGCTCAGCCACGGGCCAATCACCACCAGGAGCGCCATACAAAGCAGGATGATGGCGCTCAGGAAGGCGGCGCGATTGCCGGATAGCCTGCCGAGCGCGCTCCCCCAGAGATTACGATCCCGCGGTACGTCTCCGGCCACTGATCCGTGCAGCACCCGGCTCATCGGTAGCGTACCCGCGGGTCCAGAAATGCGTACAGCAGATCAACCAGCAGATTGAACACGACGATCAGGACGCCAAAGAAGATCACCACGCCCAGCACCAGGGTGTAGTCCCGGTTGAGCGCGCCCTGCACAAAATAGCGCCCGAGCCCGGGCACACCGAAAATCTGCTCGATCACAACCGAGCCGGTGATGATTCCGGCAGTGGCGGGCCCCAGATAAGAAACCACGGGCAACAGCGCAGGCCTGAGGGCATGGCGCATGATCACCAGCCGTTCGGGCAGGCCCTTGGCACGCGCGGTACGCACGAAATCGCTGCGCAACACCTCGATAAAACTGGCACGGGTCAGGCGGGCGATATAGGCAACCTGTGGCAGCGCCAGCGTAACCACCGGCAGCAGCATATTGACCATCTGCAGTTCGCTTCCGCCCAGCCCCCCGGCCGGCAGCCAGCCCAGGTAGACGGCAAAGACCAGGATCAGCAAAGGCGCCATGACAAAATTCGGAATAGATATGCCGGTCATCGCGACGAACATCACGCCATGATCCGTGGGCCTGTTCTGGCGGAGCGCCGCAATTACACCGGCGGACACTCCCAGCAAAAGCGCCAGCAGCATGGCGCTCGCCCCGAGGCGCAACGACACAGGGAAGCCCGTGGCAATCAGCTCCGTGACCGTGTAGTCCCGGTAGTGAAACGACGGGCCAAAGTCGCCGCGCACTACATTCCAGAGGTAGCGCCCGAACTGCTGAGGCAGAGGTTCATCAAGATGGTAGGCCTGTTCGAGATTGGCTTCGATCTCGGGCGGCAGGTTCCGCTCCGTATCGAAAGGCCCGCCCGGCGCCGCACGAACCAGGAAAAATGCCAGCGCGACCAGGACCAGCAAGGTTGGAATCGCAGCGAGGCTGCGGCGCAGCGCATAGCTCAGCAAAGGTCGACTCCGGTAGCGGGGAATGCGCGCAGAATCATAACACCGGTGCCGGAGCGCCCACGCCCGATTCAGGCATGATCACTCGGCCGCGACCGCTCAGTTGCGCTCGATCCTGTAATAACGGGTCTGATCGCGATTCATGATGTTGGGCTGATAGCCCTTCACATATGGTTTGACGAGGTGTTTGCTGACATAGAAATACAGCGGTATCACCGGATAATCATCCAGCATTGTGCGTTCCGCCTTTTGCAGCAGCCCGGCTCGCAGCTGCATGTCGCTTTCCGTGGCTGCCGCTTCCAGCAGTGCATCGTAGGCCGGGTTCGAATATGCCGCGTCGTTCTGGCCATGCCGCGAATGCATGATTTCCAGAAAAGTATTGGCGTCGTTGTAGTCGCCAACCCAGCTGAAACGAAAAACCTCCCACGCGGCCCTGTCGCGGCGCGTTTGCAGAAAGACTTTCCATTCCTCGTTAATCAACGTGGTCTCAACCCCCAGCGCCTGCTTCCACATGGCCGCAATCGCCACCGCGATCTTCTTGTGATTCTCGCTGGTGTTATAACGAATTTCGGTACGCAGTGGCGCCATCCTCGAATAGCCTGCCTGCTCGTAGAGCGCCTGCGCCTGCGCCTGCCGATCTGCATCGTCCAGCCCGGCCCACGCGTAGCTTTGTGATTCATAGTCCGCAACGCCAGGTGGAATAAAACCGAAAGCGGCTACTTCGCCAACGCCCGTCACCCGCTCGACGAGGATCTTGCGATCGATGGCCATGCTGAGCGCCTGGCGCAGCGCCGGATTGCCCTTGAACGGCGGCCTGCTGAGATTCAGGACGAAGTAATAGACGCTCAGGTATGGCGCCGACTTCAGTTCGTCACCGAGGTGTTCCCGTATCCACCTGAGCTGGGTGGTGGGGATGACAAAAGTGTAATCGAGCTCACCGGCACGGTAGCGCTTCAGCTCGGCGTTGCGGTCTTCCGTATTGAAATAGTAGACCGTGTCGATGGCGACCTGATCGTTTTCACGAAAGTGCGGGTTTCGTACCAGCTTGACGTGAGACTGTGCAACGAACTCGTCCAGCTTGTAGGGACCGTTGCTCACGAGCTTGCCGGGCCGGGTAAAGCGGTCGCCGTGTTCGCTGAGACTCGGTCGATGTACGGGAAACGCGGGGGTATGAGTCAGCATCCCCAGCAGGTATGGGGTCGGTGCTTCCAGGCGGATGCGCAATGTGTGCGGATCCACAGCCTGCACGCCGAGCGCCTCGGGGGGCAGCTCTCCGGCAATAATCTTGTGAGCGTTCTCTATGGGTTTGAGCAGCTCCGCGTAGGATGACGCCGTGGCCGGGCTGACGCTGCGCCGCAAGCCAAACTCGAAATCGGCTGCTGTCACCGGATCACCGTTCGACCAGCGCGCGTCCTCGCGCAGGAAAAACGTATAGACGCGCCCGTCGTCACTGATTTCCCAGCGGCTCGCGCCGGCAGGCCGCAGTTCTGCGGTGACCGTCTCTCCAACCAGCCCTTCGTAGAGGTCGCGCAGGATGCTGCCAGAGCCCGTGCCCTCCGAACGGTGCGGATCCAGCGTGTCGGGATCACCACCGTTGCCGCGACGAAACACCATGCCTTCACCCGCCTGCGACTGCGGTACGTCTGGGGCGGCGACCCCGTTCTTCGGGTCATCCGCGGCGCCACAGCCAAACAGTGCGAGCGGCAGCAGAAGCGCGGCCGCATAGCGCAGTCTGAGGGCCATCAGGATCAGGAGGCGATACGCCGTGAGCGGCGCTTCTTTTTCAGATGAACCAGCAATATGGAAACGGCTGCGGGCGTGACGCCCGGTATGCGCGCGGCGTGCCCCACGGTCTCCGGTCGCCTTGCCTTCAGCTTCTGACGAACTTCGGCAGACAGGCCGTGCACGGCCTCGTAATCAATGCCGGCGGGCAAGGCCAGCGTTTCGTTGCGGCGACTGCGCGCTATTTCTTCCCGCTGCCGCTCGACATATCCGGCATAACGCGCCTCGATCTCGACCTGTCTGGTGATGAGCTGACGCTGCGCACTGCGCATGGGCTCCTCGAGCACCGAAGCGCCCTCGTAGCGACCGACCGTTGCAATGCTCGCCAGCGTCTCGTAATCAACACCCGGCCGCTTGAGTAATTCGAGCGCACTCTGCTCACGCGACAAGCCGCCCGCAAACAGTGCATCTGCAACTTCGGGAGAAATGTCCCCCGGCCTGACCGTGATCTTCCTGAGTCGCGCGGTTTCCTCCGCCACCCCGGCGCGGCGCTCGCTGAACAGTTGCCAGCGGTTATCGTCCACCAGGCCCAGCGCTCTGCCCGTTTCTGTCAAACGCAGATCAGCGTTGTCCTCGCGCAGGCTAAGCCGGTATTCCGCACGGCTCGTGAACATACGATACGGCTCGCTGGTGCCCCGGCTGATCAGGTCGTCGATCAGCACCCCGAGGTAGGCCTCGTCTCTGCGCGGCCACCAGGGCGCCTTGTCTTGCACCGCCAGTGCCGCATTCAGGCCGGCCAGCAACCCTTGCGCAGCCGCCTCTTCGTAGCCAGTCGTACCGTTTATCTGGCCCGCAAAATAAAGGCCCTTTATGAAGCGCGTTTCCAGCGAGTAGCGCAGGTCACGCGGATCGAAGTAGTCGTATTCGATGGCATAGCCGGGCCGGGTAATGTGCGCCACCTCGAAGCCCGGGATGCTGCGGACGAAGGCGTACTGGACGTCGAACGGCAGACTTGTAGAGATGCCATTGGGGTAGAGCTCATGAGTGTTGAGGCCTTCCGGCTCTACAAAAATCTGGTGCGACGCCTTGTCCGAAAATCGCACAATCTTGTCTTCCACCGACGGACAATAGCGAGGCCCTACGCCATCGATAGCCCCGGTATACATGGGAGACCGGTTCAGTGCGCCGCGGATAATGTCATGCGTGCGCTCGTTGGTGTGCGTGATATGACAAGGCACCTGCCGAGGATGCTGTCCGGCATGGCCGATAAAAGAAAACACCGGCCTCGGATCATCACCGGGCTGCGCGACAAGCCGCGAAAAATCCACGCTTCGCCCATCGATGCGCGGCGGTGTTCCGGTCTTCAATCGTGCCACATTGAATGGCAGCTCACGCAGACGCGCGGCCAGTCGATTCGCAGGAGGATCGCCGGCGCGGCCCCCTGCGTAATTGGCTTCACCCACATGGATGCGGCCACCGAGAAAGGTGCCCACTGTGAGCACCACAGCTGGCGCATGAAAACGCAGGCCCATGCCGGTCAATACGCCCGTGACTCGCTCTCCCTCCACCAGCAGATCTTCAACAGACTGCTGAAAGAGCGTCAGCCCCGGCTGATTCTCAACCCGTTCCCTCACCGCCTGGCGATACAGCATGCGATCGGCCTGTGCACGGGTAGCCTGGACCGCCGCGCCTTTGCGCGAATTGAGAGTCCGGAACTGTATGCCCGACTGGTCGGCAGCCGCCGCCATGGCGCCCCCCAGCGCATCGATTTCCCTGACCAGGTGGCCCTTGCCGATTCCGCCGATGGCAGGATTGCAGCTCATCTGCCCCACGGTCTCGATATTCTGGGTCAGCAGCAGCGTGCGAGCGCCCGACCGCGCAGCGGCCAGCGCCGCCTCGGTGCCGGCGTGCCCGCCGCCCACGACGATGACATCAAAATTGGCGAACTGCTGCATGGCTGAGGCCCGAAACCAGGGTCGGCCATTTTATTCGGCTGGCCCTCAAATCACCAGCGAAGAACGCCTTTTACCTGCGCCTGATGGGGCGCATGAGCTACAATGTTTTGCATTCGGGGTCATGCATTAAGCTCTTTACATGGGTAGAATCCCAGCAAAGCATTTTGACTCCGGCTGACAAAAATTAATTGGGAGCGTAACAATGGCGAAGAAGATTGAAGATATTGAGGGCGTGGGACCATCGAACGGAGCCAAGCTCCGGGCAGCTGGCTGCCGCAGCGTCGGGCAACTGCTGGACATGGGTTGCACCAAAAAAGGCCGCACACATATCGCGGCAAAAACAGGCCTGAGCGAAGCGCGCATCCTGAAATGGGTGAACCACGCCGACCTGTTCAGAGTGAAGGGCATCGCGAGCCAGTACGCCGAATTGCTTGAGTGCGCCGGCGTGGACACCGTTAAGGAACTGCGCAATCGCAATGTAGAGAACCTCGCCGAAAAAATGGTCGAGATCAACAAGGCCAAGCGCCTTGTCCGCAATGTACCCAGCGCAAAGGTTGTTGCAAACTGGGTCGCGCAGGCGAAAATTCTCGACCCGAAAGTGACTCACTGAACTGCACCACGCAGAATTATCGAACTGGCCGCCTTCGGGCGGCCTTTTCGTTGGCGCCCCGCCAGCAGCGTCATTGCCGCACAGCCGGATGCTCTCTATGATTGGCGTCCCATGTCTGACCGCCCCGGTAATCGTTCACCCATCCTGTTCCTGAGCCTGATCGCAGCGCTGCTGCTCTCAGTCTCAGGGGCCGAAGCACAGGACGCCGAATCCGACACCGCCCCTGACGCGCTCGTTCTCAGCGACTGCGAGCTGCTTGGCAGTGGCGGCTATGCGGCCCTCGACGCCAGATGCGGCCGACTGACCGTACCCGAGAATCCGCAGGCGCCAGGCGGTCGGCAAATAACGCTGTTTGTAGCCGTGCTGCCGGCGCAGAGCCGCGCGCCTGCGACCGATGCGTTCACCTTTCTTGCGGGCGGCCCCGGACAGGCGGCGACCACCGCGTTCGTGGATATTGCACAGGCCTTCAAGGGTATCCGCCGTGACCGGGACATCGTCCTGATCGACCAGCGCGGAACGGGGAAGTCGTCACCGCTTGAGTGTGCCGAAGAAGAAGAGCTGATGGGCATCACGCCCTCCGACGCGCAGCTGCTTGCGAGCATCAGGAATTGCCTGCAGGGGCTGCAGGGAGATCCTCGCTACTACACAACCACAGTTGCGGTGCAGGACATCGAGCGGGTGCGCAAGGCGCTAGGCTATTCGCAGCTCAATGTTTACGGGGGCAGCTACGGCACGCGGGTCGGCCTGCATTATCTGCGCAAGTACCCTGACAGCGTGCGAACGCTCATTCTGGACGGGGTCGCGCCCGCAGATCTGAACCTTGGCCCCGGTATTGCGCTTGCCGCCCAGGACGCATTGGACAACGTGTTTCGGCGCTGCGCCGCCACCGCGGCATGCGCGAGCCGCTTCGGCGATGTCGGCGATCAGTTCAGTACGCTGCAAGCCCGGCTGAACACCGGGCCAATCAGCATCCGGCTGCCGGATCCGGTGAGCGGCGTGCCAAAGGAAGTCGCTTTCGATTACCAGCGTTTTGCGGTGGCAATCCGGCTGCTGAGCTACGCACCGGAGTCTGTGGCGCTGATGCCCCTGTTGTTGCACGAGGCCGCCATCGGAGACTATCCGGCGCCGCTGGCAGCGCAGGCGGTGATGATTGAGGAAAGCCTGTCGCAGGCGCTCAGTTTCGGTATGCACAACTCGGTGGTTTGTACCGAAGATGCGCCCTTTTATTCTGAAGACAAGATTGATCGCGCAGCCCTGAGGGCCACCTATCTCGGAGAAAGCCAGCTGGACCTGCTCAAAAACATCTGTAGCATCTGGCCAGCGGGCGTGATTGACCCGGACTTCAAATCGCCGGTGGTGTCCGAGCTGCCGATCCTGCTTTTGTCCGGCTCGGCAGACCCGGTTACGCCCCCGGCTTACGCCGAGCGGGCGGCCCTCACGCTGGACAACCACCTGCATCTGATTGGTAAAGACATGGGGCACATCCTTGCCCCGGTCGGCTGTGTACCGCAGCTGATCAGCACCTATGTTGAAGAGGCCAGCCTTGCAGGCATTGATGCAACGTGCCTGGAAAAAATACGGCCTACCCCGTTTTTCACCAGCTTCAACGGTCCGCAGCCCTGATCCGCAATGATTCGAGTTAAAGACATCCACAAATCCTTCGGCAAGGTCTCGGCCGTAAGCGGCGTTTCCTTCGAGGCCCGCGACGCGCGCATTACGGGCCTGCTCGGACCCAATGGCGCCGGCAAGTCCACGACGCTGCGCGTGCTCTATACGCTGATCAGGCCGGACCGGGGCACAGCTGAGGTCGACGGCCATGATGTGGTTAAGGACGCGCTCGAGGTGCGCAGCAGAATAGGCGTGCTGCCGCATAATGCGGGTCTTTATCCGCGGCTCACCGCGCGCGAGAACATTCGCTTTTTCGGCCGCATGAACGGGCTGGAAGGCGCGGCCCTCGACCAGGGCATCGAGCGCGCCATAAAACTGCTCGACATCGGCGAGTTTGCCGATCGGCCCGCCAAAGGTTTCTCGCAGGGCCAGCGCACCAAGGTTGCGCTCGCGCGGGCCCTGGTCCACGAACCGCGCAACATATTGCTCGATGAACCGACCAACGGCCTTGATGTCATGGCGACACGCTCGCTGCGGTCACTCATTCACAGGCTGCGCGACGAAGGCAAGTGCGTGCTTTTTTCCAGCCACGTGATGCAGGAGGTAGCCGCCTTGTGTGATGAGATTGTCATCATCGCGCACGGCCGTGTCGTTGCCTCAGGTACGCCGGCGCAAATCCGGGCGAACACAGGAAAAGAAAACCTGGAGGACGCCTTCGTCAAAGCCATCGGCACCGACGAGGGGCTCGCATGACTCGTGGCGGACTACTGACCGTCTTTCGCAAAGAGGTAATTGACAACCTCCGCGACCGGCGCACGCTCATGTCAGCGCTGTTCTTTGGGCCGCTTTTCGGTCCGGTGTTCTTCGCGATTATCATGAGCATGACCCTGAAACTCGCGATTTCGGATTCCGAAAAGCCCCTGAGCCTGGCGGTCATAGGCGCGGCGCACGCACCCAATCTCATCAGTCATCTCGAGCAGAACAATGTGGAGCCGCGACCCCTGAACACCGGCACGAGCCCGGAGGAGCTGGTGCGCAGCCGCGAAGAGCAGCTGGTCATGGTCATCCCCGCGGAATTTGGCAGTGCGTTTTCCAGCGGCCGTCCAGCCCTTGTTCAGCTTTTTACCGACAAGGCGGATCGCGAAGCAGGCAAAGACCTCACGCGTGCCCGCGCGGTGCTGGACGCATACACGCAGCGGCTGGCGCTCCTGCGCATGCAGGCTCGCGGTATCAGCCCGCTGGTCGCGCTGCCAGTGTTGGTCAAAGAGGTGGACATTTCTACGCCCAGCGCACGATCCGTGCTGATCCTCGGCATGGTGACGTACTTCGTGTTCTTCGCGACGCTGATGGGTGGACTGTACCTCGCCATCGACTCTACGGCGGGCGAGCGCGAGCGCGGATCACTGGAACCCTTGCTCACGCTGCCGGTTTCACGCGCGCAGCTGCTGACCGGGAAGTTCGCCGCGACCGCTACCTTTATGGTGCTTTCATTACTGCTGACGCTGATTGCCTTCTCCCTGAGCCTCTCGTTTATTCCCCTGGAGAAGGTGGATATGAGCGCCAACTTCGGGCCGCATGTCGTGGCGATGTCGTTTCTTATCGTCCTGCCCTTCGTAGTATTCGGGGCGGCGCTGCTGACTTTTGTTGCCAGTTTTACGCGCAGCTATAAGGAGGCGCAAAGCTACCTGTCGTTCGTACTCCTTGTGCCGACCTTGCCCATCGTGTTCGCCGGCCTGTATGCGCTGCAGCCTACGGGACCGCTGATGCTTGTGCCCAGCCTGAGCCAGCATCTGCTTATTACGGAACTCATGAAAGGCGAGCCCCTGAATCTGGCACACGCGGCGATATCCGCGCTGAGCACGCTCGGTCTTGGTGCGGTGCTGGGGTATATGGCGGCGCGACTTTACGGGCGCGAGAGCATTCTTGGCTGAATCAGCGGCTCATTGAGCAGGCTGCGCCACAGATGGCGCATCAGAAATCGATGCCGTAGCTTCCTGCCTTCAGGCATTTCTTGATCATTCGCCCTTTCTGCTGCGCAGACAAATCAACCGTGAGAAATTCCTGTGGTCGTTTGCCTTTGGCATCCATCACAATGTATACGCGGGGCTGAATCTGGGCGTCGCGATTCTGCTGGATGACGAAGCCGACCTCGCCGCTGGCGAGTTCGACCAGGCTGCCGGTCGGATAGTAGCCAAAGGCGAGCGCAAACTCGTTGACCAGGGAGCCGTCAAAATCGAGATCGCGCTGTGATTTCAGATAGCGCATTGCTTCGTAAGCGGTCGCGCGACGCCCGTAGCTGCGTTCGCTGATCATTGCGTCATACATGTCAACAATCGCAGCGATGCGGCCGAGCATGGGAATACTGTTGCCGGCCAGGCTCATCGGATAGCCGGAACCATTGTGCCGTTCATGGTGCGCACCCACGAGCTCCAGCAGCTGGCTGTTCTCCGGATCTACGTGGGAGATGATTTCCATGCTGTATTCGACGTGGCGGCGCAGCTGATGCAACTCACCTGAAGTCAGTGCAAGCGCGCTCGGCCTGTTCAGAAGTTCGTTTGGGGTTCGTGTTTTACCAATATCGAGCAGCGCACCGCCCAGTGCCAGGGTCTCCAGCATGGGCCGTGGAAACCCCATATTGCGCCCCATCGCCGCGCTTAGCACCGCGCAGGATACGGCGTGACGATAGAGGTAGTCGCCGCTGGTCTGGGTGCGCACGAGATAGAGCAGCGCATCCGGCATGCGCTCGATGCTGTCGATCAGCGGACCGCGTGCATTCTTGATGACGGAAAGGTCCAGCAGGTTGCCGGTACGGGCTTGCTCATAAGTGTTGATGACGGCATCTCTGAACCCGGCGTGGGCCGCCTTGGCCGCCCTGAACTCCTGTTCGGTCGGATGCGCATCCTCATAGTCTCTTTGCTCGAGCAGCAGTTCCACGGGCCGCTGAAACTGTGCGGTACGGGACTTTTCTTCGAAATATTTCTCATACCCCTCGCGCTTCTCGCCCCGCTGCGGATCCACGAAAACGTACTCGCAGGTTTCCCGCAGCTGTGCCAGGTCCTGGTCGTTTTCTATTCGGAAACCCTTGAACGGAAACTGGGTGTCCGCCCACGGGCGGTCGAGGTAGGAGACATACATGCCGAGACGAAGCTCTTCCGGATTCAGAATAACCGTGCTCGTCGGATCGAATTTTTCAGCTTCCACTATGTGCTCCGCCATCAGCCCTGGAATTGGTCATAATGCTGCGCAATTTCCGGGCACAAAGGTGTGATCGGGTTCAACTTTCGGGGGAAATCCCGGTTAACTTGCCGGTTGGATCGCCTGCGCTGCGACGTTCGGCGCGCACTTTGTGACAAGCGTCACACTTTTGTCAGGCACGCGCCCGGTCCGGCTCGGCGCCGGATTTGCGACTCGTGTCACTTTTCTCTCGCTCAATCAGGGTCATGCTCAAGCCATCGGCTTTCGGAGGGCTTTCAACCGGCAGGATGCGACGCGTGACAGAAGTCAGGACCAAGGACCGCAGGCAGGCCATCAGGATGCGACGCTTCCTGATAGCCGTGGCCTCCTATGCGCTGTGGTCGGGCCTTTCGCTGTTGCTGTACTACACGGGTTATCTGCGCGTGTCCGCGGCTGTCGTGCCGTGGCTGGTAGCAGGGATCATTGCCGTCAACCTGGTATTTTTCGCTCTGATAAAGAGTGAAGCTAATCTCCGCTTCGCGGACCCTTCCCTGACCCAGGCGCAGATTGTCGTGGCCATGTTATGGGCGCTGGCGCTGATGTACATGGCTGCGGAATTTCGGGGCGTCCTGCTCACCATATATGTGATCACCATGTTGTTTGGCGTTTTCCGGCTGTCCATGCGGCAATTTGCTCACATAGCCGTGTTCGGTTTTGTTGGGTATCTCGGTGTCGTCGTCAGCGAAAACCTGCTGCATCCGGAGCGCACCGACTATACACGCGAGGTGATTAACCTCCTGGTACTGTCGGCAGCACTTGGCTGGACTGTTCCATTTGGAAGCTACGTGGGTGGCTTGCGCCAGACGCTGCGGGAACGCAACAGCGAGCTGCGCGGAGCCGTGAAAGAGTTCAGCCAGCTGGCGCTGCATGATCCGCTGACTGATTCGTTTAACCGCCGCTATATTATGCAGTCGCTGCATGAAGAAAAGCTCCGGGCGGACCGTACCGGTTCCGCTTTTGCAGTAGCGATACTCGATCTTGATCATTTCAAAAAAATAAACGATCGCTTCGGCCATCTGACAGGCGACAACGTCTTGCGGAGCTTCGCCTGCCTGATGCGGGAACAGCTTGCCGCCATGCGCGAGAATGGCGAAAGCGATGGTCTCGAAAGCTTTGCCCGCTACGGCGGCGAAGAATTCATCCTGGTTATGCCCCACACGTCCCTGGATGAGGCCGGGCGCCGCTGTGAGATGCTCAGGCAGGCCACTTTTACGGCGAGCTTCGACGATGTCTTCAGAATTACCGTCTCGATCGGCGTGGCGGATTACCGTCCGGCTGAAAAATTTGATGACACTTTACGGCGGGCCGATCACGCGATGTACCAGGCCAAGGACGGAGGGAGGAATCGGGTTGAGGCTGCCGACGACGAGGCTGAGCCGGAAAAAAGCGAGTCTCATGCTGCCCGCATCAAGAACGTTCTGACAGGACGTTTTCGCAAGCTCGGCGAAGCCTGACTCAGATACCTGGCGCGTCAGATCACTTTGGAAAACCGGCCGCGTGCAGCACGCGCAGGCAGGTAGGCATCGAACGCCATCGCGATCGGCCGCAGCAGGTAACGCCCCTTCTCGCTGACTGTGATTTGTTCGTCGCTGACCTGCAGGAGGCCATCTTCCTCGAGTGTCCGCAGCGCCACCAGCTCGGTTGAGAAATACTCTCTGAATGGGATCGCAAACTCTGCTTCCACTTCGGCCATCGACAGTCGGCTGTGGCACATGAGGCGTTGAATAACAGTGCGGCGCAGGCGGTCATCGTCATTCAGGCGCAGTCCTCGCACTATTGGCAGCACACCCGAATCAATAGCGCTGTAGTAGTCGCTGAGCAGCTTGTGATTCTGGTTGTACCCCTCCCCGACTTTGCCGATCGACGTGAGCCCGAGCCCTATCAGGTCGCAATCAGCATGGGTTGAGTAGCCCTGGAAATTCCGCTGGAGCGTATTGTCGCGCTGGGCCAGGACCAGCCCGTCGTCTGGCAGCGCGAAATGGTCGAGCCCGATATGCACATAGCCGGCGTCGAGCAACCGGCGCACCACCTCGGCAAAGATTTCCAGCTTTTGTTCCGGACCCGGCAGCTGGTCTGCATCAATCAGGCGCTGCGCGCGAAACAGATCCGGGAGGTGCGCGTAGTTGTACACCGCCAGACGCTCGGGCCGCATGGCAACAATCTTTTCTACGGTTTGCGAGAAACTCTCCACCGTCTGCAGCGGCAACCCGTAGATCAGATCCAGCGACAGCGCACCAAAGCCCGCGCGACGTGCTTCGGTGATGGCCGCCAGCGTCATGTCCTCGGGCTGGACACGATTGACCGCCGCCTGCACGCGGGGATCAAGATCCTGCACGCCAAAGCTGACGCGGTTGAATCCCTGCTCCCGAAGCTTGGCGAGGCTGTTCGGATCGAGGGTCCGGGGGTCTATTTCGATCGAAAACTCGCGCACGGACTCCGGCGCGAACCCGAAACGTTTTTCCAGGTGGGCCATCAGCTCACCCATCTGTCCGGCACTCAGAAAGGTCGGGGTGCCGCCACCAAAATGCAGCTGCTCCAGCGGCCGCCCTTCGTCGAAGAGGTCCGCCTGCAGATCGATTTCGCCATGCAGACGCTCAAGGTAGCGTGCCGCTTTTTCCGGATGGCGGGTGATGATCTTGCTGCACGCGCAGTAATAGCAAAGGGACTTGCAGAACGGGATGTGCACATACACGGAAAGCGGCTTCTGGGGCCGTCGCGCGTTGCTGGCGCTGCACAGAGACCGGTAGTCGTCGATAGTGAAATCCAGTCCGAACTGTGGCGCAGTCGGGTAAGACGTGTAGCGCGGGCCTGGCCCGTCGTACCGCCGTATGAGGTCAAGATCAAATGCCGTCATTTCGCTATTGCTCGTATTGTAAAATTCAAAACAAAATCCCCGGTGTCCGGGCGCACCGTGGAAATCAGTTTATGACGGCAAAAAAGCCGCAAGAAGCCGCAATCCACGCACGCCCATACGCACAATCCCGTATTGCAATCAGCCAGTCTGCCGTTACCTTCTGCGTGCGCGCGCCTGCTGGAAAGCCAGGCAGCGGCGGCAGTGTGTCGACTCTGGCCGGCGCCTGTTTTAAAGTAGCGCCCGCTCATTATGCCCGGATAGCCGGGCAACACGCGAACTGCACTGTATGGACAGTTTACGGCGCGGCATCGTGAACACAAAGGTCTGGCCCGGGGACATAATTTTATGCAAGCAGAATCAAGCTATAACGACAAGGTCGTCCGCCAATTTGCCATCATGACGGTGGTCTGGGGCGTTGTGGGGATGCTGGTGGGCCTGATAATCGCTGCCCAGCTCATCTGGCCGGAACTGAATATGGGCTTGCCATACCTGTCTTTTGGCCGCCTGCGCCCCCTGCACACCAATGCCGTTATCTTTGCTTTCGGCGGGTCCGCGCTGTTTGCCACAGGCTATTACGTTGTACAGCGAACCTGTCATGTGCGGCTGGCATTCGACAAACTTGCCGCTTTTACGTTCTGGGGCTGGCAGGTCGTCATCGTGCTCGCGGCGGTGACCCTGCCGCTGGGCTTCACGCAAAGCAAAGAGTACGCCGAACTCGCCTGGCCCATCGATGTGCTGATTGCGATTGTCTGGGTAGCGTTTGCGCTCGTGTTTTTTGTGACCATCGGTCGCCGGCGGGTCAAGCATATCTACGTGGCGAACTGGTTTTACGGCGCATTCATCATTACTGTGGCCGTGCTGCATATCTTCAACAGCCTGGCCATCCCCGTCACACTGTGGCACTCATACCCCATTTACACGGGCGTCGTCGACGCGATGATGCAATGGTGGTACGGACACAACGCTGTGGGCTTCTTTCTGACCGCGGGCTTTCTCGGGATGATGTACTACTTCGTCCCCAAGCAGGCGCAAAGACCCATCTACTCGTACCGGCTTTCTGTGGTGCACTTCTGGGCGCTGATTGCCATTTATATGTGGGCGGGACCGCATCACCTGCATTACACCTCGCTGCCGAACTGGGCGCAGTCTCTCGGGATGGTGTTTTCGCTCGTGCTGCTGGCGCCATCATGGGGCGGCATGATCAACGGCATCATGACGCTGTCCGGTGCCTGGCATAAGCTGCGCACGGACCCCATCCTGAAGTTCATGATCGTGTCGCTATCGTTCTACGGCATGTCAACATTTGAGGGCCCCATGCTGGCCATCAAGACGGTCAATGCCCTGTCGCACTACACAGACTGGACTATCGGGCATGTGCATTCCGGCGCGCTTGGCTGGGTTGCCATGATGACCATTGGTTCGCTGTATTGCCTGATTCCGCGCCTCTACAACAAGGAGGCCATGTATTCCATCAAGCTGATCGATGTGCATTTCTGGACGTCCACTGTTGGCGTGGTCCTGTACGCCGTTTCGATGTGGATCTCCGGCGTCACCCAGGGCCTGATGTGGCGCGCGCTGAACGATGACGGGACGCTGACTTATTCGTTTATTGAGAGCCTGAAGTTTACCTACCCGTACTACGGCCTGAGGTTGCTCGGTGGCCTGATTTTCTTCACCGGTATGCTGATCATGTCGTACAACGTTTACATGACGGTTCGACAGGTCAAGCCGCGTCCTGTGGCCGTTATCCAGCCAGCTTGAGGCCAGCACCATGAAACACGAAAAAATCGAGACAAACATCAATCTCATGATCGTGCTGATCATCATTGTGATCAGCATCGGTGGCCTGGTTGAAATTGTGCCGCTCATGACCAGTGCCGATGCGACGGTGCCCTACGAGGGCATCGAGCCGTATCCTGCACTGCAGCTTGCGGGCCGCGATGTATACGTCAGGGAAGGCTGCTACAACTGTCATTCTCAGCAAATAAGGCCTTTCCGCAGTGAGACCGAACGCTACGGGCCGTATTCGGTGGCTGGCGAGTTTGTCTACGACCGGCCTTTTCAGTTTGGCTCCAAAAGAACGGGTCCGGACCTTGCCCGCGTTGGCAAACGCTATAGCGATCAGTGGCATCGCATTCACTTCAATAATCCGCGGGACGTCGTACCCGAATCGAACATGCCAGCCTATCCATGGCTGGCCTCCGCAACGATTGACGGCGACGTTATGACGCGCAAACTGCGAGCGTTGAGAACGCTCGGCGATCCTTACACGGACGAGCAAATAGCCGGCGCCGCAGATGCGGTTGCAGGGAAGACCGAACTCGACGCGCTGATCGCATATCTGCAGGGACTCGGCGTCGCCCGCTCGGGCCGCTGACAGGGAGGAAAAAATGGATATCGGAACGATCAGGGGTTTGCTGACGGCCTGTTTGCTGATTCTCTTTATCGGCGTCGTCGGCTGGAGCTGGAGCCGCCGTCGCGCCGCGGATTTTGAGGCCGCTGCGCGCCTGCCGCTGGAGGATAGCAACGCGCCGGGCTCTCCAGGCGGCAACAACAAGGAGCGAAAATCATGAGCAGCACCTGGAGCTGGTGGATCATAGTAGGCACAGGCCTGTCGCTGGCGGGCTGCGTATGGCTGATCGTCTGGACGAACCGGCAACGAGCCTCTGCCGAAGAAATAAAAACATCAGAAGCCCATGTCTGGGACGAAGATATCCGGGAGCTGAACAACCCCCTCCCCATGTGGTGGCTGGGCTTGTTTATGCTCACGGTAGTCTGGTCGGTGGGCTATCTGGTTTTCTATCCAGGCCTCGGGGCGTTTGCCGGCGTGGGCAAGTGGAGCCAGGAACAGCAATACGCCCAGGAAGTCGCTGCGGCTGAGGCAAAATACGGGCCCTTGTTTGCGCGCTACGGCGCTACAGACATCAAGGCGCTGGCCCAGGATCCTCAGGCAATTGCGGTGGGCGCCAGTCTGTTCGCAAACTACTGCGCGCAGTGTCATGGCTCAAGTGGCCGGGGCGCGAGCGGCTTCCCCAACCTGACCGACCAGGACTGGCTGTATGGCGGCGAGCCCATGCAGATCAAGCAAACTCTGGTGGCCGGACGCGCTGGTGTGATGCCCGCCCTGGGCGCGGCGTTGGGCTCGGATGAAGCGGTTGATGAAATGGTGCGCTACGTACAGACCATGCACCAGGGCCAGGACACCAGCTCACCGGCACACGCCCAGTTCATGACTTTCTGCGCCGCCTGTCATATGCCGAATGGCGCTGGTATGCAGGCCCTGGGCGCGCCAAAACTGAATGATGACGTTTGGCTGTACGGCAGCTCCCGCAGCGCGATTCGCAAAACGCTTATGGAAGGGCGCAATGGCGTCATGCCAGCTCAGGAGGCGCTGCTCGGCGCCGACCGCGTACATGTTCTGACTGCCTACGTGTACAGCCTGTCGCAGCCGGAAACCAGGTAAAAGCGTGGCTGAGGGCGCAAGCGGCGAGCATAGCGAGTGGACACGCGACACTCAGAGACTGGCCGCGCTCAGCTGGCTTTCGTTTCTGACGGCCGCTGCGTTTTCGGTCCTGCTCTTTGCCTATATCGACCCTTTGCTCATTGTCGATTCGATCAACGTCCGGTTCATCGAAAGTAGCAACGCCGGCTACGCAATCGGCTTCTTTTTCCTGTGGGCGAATGGCTGGGTGGCCGGCTGGCTCAGCCTGAGACTGACGCGGCGCAAACGCCACCGCACCGGCGCCAGGAACCGAAGCGCAAAATCGTGAACATCAAATCGGCCGAACCGTACGAGTACGGCAAGCTCTATCGTAGCGAAGACAAAATCTACCCGCGGGAAATCAAGGGTCGCTTCACCACGCTGCGCCACCTTGCTGTGTTTGTGTTGCTCGGGCTTTTTTATGGTGTGCCGTGGATCAACTGGGCTGGCCGACAGGCCGTGTTGTTCGATCTGCCTGCACGAAAATTCTATATCTTCGGGCTGACCCTCTGGCCACAGGACTTTGTTTACCTCGCGCTGTTGCTGATCGTACTGGCAGTCAGTCTGTTTTTCTTTACCGCCCTGGCCGGCAGGCTCTGGTGCGGCTTTGCCTGCCCGCAAACGGTATGGACCGAGGCCTTTACCTGGATCGAGCGGGCCGTAGAGGGCAACCGCAGCAAACGCATGAAACTGGATGCGGGGCCGTGGACGTTTGCGAAAATCCGCAAAAAGTCGCTCAAACAATTCCTCTGGATCCTGCTGGCTGTCTATACGGGCTTCAGTTTCGTCGGCTACTTCTCGGCCATTCGGCCGCTGGCCGCAGACCTGCTGACGTTCACAGCGGGTCCCTGGGCCTATTTCTGGGTCCTGTTTTACGGCTTTGCAACCTACGGTAACGCGGGTTTCATGCGCGAGCAGGTCTGCAAATATATGTGCCCCTATGCGCGTTTTCAGGGCGCGATGTTTGACCACGACACGCTGATCATCAGTTACGACCAGGAACGCGGGGAGCCGCGCGGCAGCCGCCGACGCGGCGCCGATGCAAAGGCCAGCGGGCTTGGCGACTGTATCGACTGCACGATATGCGTGCAGGTCTGCCCGACCGGCATCGACATACGCAAAGGCCTGCAATACGAGTGCATCGCCTGCGCTGCGTGCATTGATGCCTGCGATACCGTGATGGACAAGGTGGGCTCTCCCCGCGGTCTCATCCGCTATAGCACCGAACGCGTGCTTGAACACAAGAAGTACCGTCTGTGGCGACCGCGAACACTGATCTACAGCGGGATTCTCGCCACCTTGCTTATCGCCCTGGTGGCATCGGTCACCCTGCGGGCGCCCGTCATCGTAGATGTCATTCGTGATCGCAACGCGCTCTACAAGGATGTCGGCCAGAGGGGCATCGAGAACAGCTATACGATCCGGGTCATCAACAAGCAGAACCAGGCACACAGCTATACACTGAAAGCCACCGGCATTGAGGGGCTGCAGATCCGGACCGACGTCGATTTTGTGGTGCCCGGGGAAACCGTTTATACGTTGCCGGTATCTGTGACCGCGCCCCATGAGTACGCGGGCGGTGGTCATGTCATAGAATTCGAAATTGTCAGCACAGATGGCAGCGGTATTTCAGTGACGGAAGAGAGCCGCTTTCGCGGCCCGACGGAAGACGGCTGATATGAATTACGCGAACAAGCATTCCGAGCCCTGGCACAGAAACCCCTGGGTCTGGCTCATCATCGCGATTCCTGGCCTGACGATCCTGGGTTGTGCCTTCACCATCTATCTTGCCCTGACCAACCCGGAGACGCTCGTCGGGGAGTACGGGGCAGCCCACCATTCAGGCACTGCAATCCGGGCAATCTGCGGCCTGGGGTGATGCGCCCGCCCACAGCCTGCTATCACTGCGGTGAGCCGGTCCCGTCCGGAGTGGCGATTTATGCCGACCTCAAAGGCGTGCAGCAGCCCATGTGCTGCGTTGGCTGCAAAGCAGTCGCGGAATTCATAAGCCATAGCGGGCTGGCTTCTTTCTACGACTTTCGCAATCAGCCAGAGGCGGGGCTGGATCTGACTCCCGAGCCTGCTGAATGGGCCCGCTTTGATACTCCGGACCTGATTGGCCGGTATGTACATGAAACCGGCGAACACGCCGAGACGACGGTCGACATTGGCGGCATGTATTGTTCAGCCTGCGTCTGGCTGCTCGACAATGCCTTGCGGCAGACCAGCGGCATCGAGTCGGTTGCGGTCAATCCCGCAACGCGCAGGGCCGTCGTTCGCTGGCAGCCGGCGCAGCTGCCCTTCAGCCAGCTGCTGGCAGCGATTGCGCGGGTCGGATTCAGGCCTGCGCCGGTGGCCATGGGCGGGGCGGTTACCGAAGCCGACGAGGAATACCGCCGCGGGCTCAAGCGACTGGTGGTTGCAGCTACCGCGGGCATGCAGGTGATGATGTTCGCCGTTGCGCTCTACGCCGGCGAATTTTTCGGTATTGAGGGCAACATCGAGAGTTTCCTGAGAATCATCAGCCTGCTGGTGAGCTTGCCGATTGTTTTCTATTCTGCGCGGCCATTCTTCGCCGCCGCCTGGCGCGGCATCCGCGCCCGGAGCCCCGGGATGGACCTGCCGGTATCGATAGCCATCGCAGCTGCTTTCGTCGCTTCTGTGTATGCAACTTTGCTGGGCCAGGGCGCCGTCTACTTCGATTCGGTTGCGATGTTTGTATTTTTCCTGAGCGCGACCCGCTTCCTCGAGATGCGCGCCCGCCACAGGTCGGACGACTACGCGCTGGCGCTGGCCCAGCTGTTGCCAGACTCCGCGACGCGGCTCAGGGAGGGCGTTGCGGAGCGCATCGCGCTGGATCAGCTGCGGGGCCAGGACCTCATCAGAATCCGGCCAGGGGACGTCATCCCGGCAGACGGCGAGGTCGCGTCGGGCACTTTGGCCATCGACGAGGCACTGCTGACCGGTGAATCGCTGCCGGTTGAGCGTGCAACCGGCAGCAGCGTCTTCGCGGGCGGCGTTGTTCGCTCCGGCAACGCCACCGTGCGCGTGGTCCGGACGGGCGCCAGCACCAGCCTGGCCGAGATCGGCCGACTTCTTGAGCGCGCCAAGTCCAGCAGACCGCCCATCGCACTGCTGGCTGATCGCATCGCGAGCAGGTTCGTCTTGTCAGTACTGCTTCTGGCCGCGGCGTCCGGAGCGCTCTGGCTCTATGTCGATTCGACGCGCGCCTTTGAAATCGCCCTCGCAACGCTCGTCGTCACCTGCCCCTGCGCGCTGTCGCTGGCCACGCCGGCGGCGCTGGCTGCGGCGACCTCGCGACTGGCCAGGAACGGTTTCCTGCTGGTGAACTCGCGCATCCTCGAGGTGCTGGGCGGCAAAGCCGCCATCGTGTTTGACAAGACCGGGACGCTGACGGAAGGCCGGCCGGCCATACTCGAGACCACTGTGCCGGGGCCCGACCGGATGAGCGCCAACGCCGGCCTGGGCATTGCCGCATCCATCGAGGCCGCCTCGGAACATGTGCTGGCGCGCGCATTCGCCGAGCATGTACCACCCGATGCTCTGGAACCGCAGGAGATTAAGACGGTGCCGGGTGCCGGCGTCGAGGCCGTTGTCGCCGGTCGCCGCTACCGCATTGGCAGCGCCCGCTTCGTATCCGGGCTCAGTGGTTCCGAACCACCAGCGCAGGCCGATGCCGGGCAACGAACGCTGGTTTTTCTCGGCGATGAACACGGCGCTTTGCTGCGCTTCGAGATCGGCGACAAAGTCAGGGCGGATGCCCGGGAGGCCATACAGCGCCTGAAAGAATCCGGGTTCAGGCCCGTCATCGCCAGCGGGGACCGGCCTGGCCCCGTGCGGCACGTGGCCGAAATGCTGAACATCGATGAGTGGCACGCGCGCCTGTCACCGGCTGACAAGCTCGCCCTTATTGCGCGCATGCAGTCGTCACCAGAACGCGTCATCATGGTTGGGGACGGCATCAATGACGCGCCCGTGCTGGCGGCCGCGGATGCCTCTGTCGCCCTTGACGCGGGCACGGCGCTCGCGCGCGCGAGCGCCGATGCCGTATCGCTCGGAAAGAAGCTGGGCACAATCGCGATAGCGGCGGACGTTGCGCGCGCAACCCGCCGCATCATCCGGCAGAACCTCACCTGGGCCGTCATCTATAACCTGACGGCTGTGCCACTCGCCGTCTCTGGTTATCTCGCGCCGTGGATGGCGGCCATTGGCATGTCGGGCAGCTCGCTGCTGGTCGTGCTTAACGCGCTGCGGCTGCACAGGTTCCGCGAGCCCGCCCGGATGACGCCCGCGCCGGCTGCCGCGCCACACATTGCGCAAGGCGCTGCAGGATGAATATTCTCTACCTGCTCATCCCCCTCGGCTTGCTCCTGCTCGGGCTGGCGATTGCTGCGTTCTTCTGGGCTGTTGGCACCGGGCAATTCGATGACCTCGAGTCGCCCGCGATGAGCGTGGTGATGGATGACGACCGCCAGCCTGCGCCCGAGGATCGCAGACAAGCACAGGCGCCCGGTCCTGAGAAGAAAGAAAGCGAATGAGCATCACGGCGCTGATGATGGCTGCGCTGGTCGCGGGCTTTTTCGGAAGCGCACACTGCATCGGCATGTGCGGCGCCATCGTGGTGCTCTTCGAGGGACAGCAGGCCGGCTCCGGTAGCAGGGCGGCCTGGGCTCATCGCGGCCTGTATAACCTCGGCCGACTCGGTTTTTATGTCCTGCTCGGCGCCGCAGGCGGCGCGGGTGGGGCGCTCCTGACAACAGCAGCGGGCGTCAGCGCAGGCCTGCTCTTGCTGCGCGTGCTCGCTGGCCTGCTCGTAATCGCCATCGGGCTGAATCTGCTGGTCGAATGGCGGTTCACAGACTGGCTCGAGCGCGCCGGTGCGCTGCTATGGCGCAGGCTCGCTCCCCTCGCCCGGCACCTGCTTCCGATAACAACACCCTCGCGAGCCTTCGGTGCCGGTCTGCTCTGGGGCGCCCTGCCCTGCGGCCTCGTCTACAGCGCGGTCGCGCTGGCTGCCGCCAGCGGCAGCGCCACCTATGGGGCGCTCGTCATGCTGGTCTTCTGGCTGGGCACGGTCCCCGCACTGTTGGCTGCGGGCGTCTCTGCGCAGCGCATCACGCAATGGAAAGCGCGCCGCTCATTCCGGCGGGCTGCCGGGCTGGTCATGGTGCTGATAGGCCTGCTTGCGCTCATGCCTGTTGGCAAGCGGCTGCTGGGAAAGGAACACGGCGGCAACCACGCCGCTCACGCGGGTGCTGCAGCAATATTTACAGCACCCGCGCGGGCGCGGCTTTCTGCGCCGCCGTCAGTTTCGATCGGCGAGTCGCACCACTGGTGATCGGTTTCCCGATCGCCGGCGGCGACTGCACTCAGAACCTGTAGCCCACCGACAACGTATAGACCCACGGGTCAATACTGATCGAAACGCGGCCGGGGTCTCCCGCCACGCGGAAGGTCGCGTCCGTATCGATATCGATCCAGCGCGCTGAGGCATTCAGATGCCACGGTCCGCTCAGCATGAAGTCCACGCCTACCTGGGCCGACAGCCCGAATGAATTGTCAGCGTCGAGATTGCCGAATCCGGCAGCCCGGTTCGCCGGCGTGAATTTCTCGCTGAAAATGAACGTGTAGTTGATGCCCGCACCGATATACGGCTGTATACCCTTGGCGGGGTCATTGAAGTAGTAGTTCGCTGTCAGCGTCGGCGGCAGGTGTTTGACCTCGCCGAGCCGGCCCACAGTGTCCAGGTTGACGTCATGCTTGAAAGGCGTTGCGGCCAGCAACTCCAAAGACCATTGGTCTCTGAAGAAGTATGCGAAGTTCACGCCGAGCTGCGTGTTGTTTTCAACGCTCACGCCGACCCCGAGGTCGGTGCCATCCACGAACACATTTGAACTTGACGAATCAGGGTCAACCATCGTCAGGCCGGCCCGGAATATATAGTCGCCTTGCTCGTAGGCGTTCGCACTCGGAATCGCCATCAAAGCTACCGCCAGCATTGATATGAGATAGATCCTTTTCATTTTAGTGTCTCCTTGCTCGAACTCATGTCCACCGGTAAGTCTAAGTAGCCGTATGCAAGGGGGTTATGCGTAGTTTGTGCAGCGCTATAGGCGAAAACCCGTATTGCGCGGGCTGCCCCTGAGCGCGAAGGGCAGGAAAAAGGGTCCAGACCCGTATTCTGTGGCTAAAAGGGGTCAGATCGGCTAAAAGGGGTCAGATCTATTTTTGGTGCGCGCCCTAGCCTATTGGGCTAAAAGGGGTCAGATCTATTTTTGGTGTCGCGAATCAGACGTGTTCGGATCACTGGCCGAAAAATAGATCTGACCCCTTTTGGCCTTGGCCATTGTTGGTCGCGAAACACGCTGCAAGAAAACAGCCCTGACCACTTGTCTGGCTATTTTCCGATGCAAAAGCTGCCGAAGATTCTGCCCAGCAAATCGTCGCTGGAGAACGCCCCGGTGATTTCCGCCAGCGCCGCCTGGGCGAGACGCAGCTCTTCGGCCATCAGCTCGCCCGCCCGGGACTCCAGCAACTGTCGCTGACCTTCAACCAGATGTTGGCGGGCAACGTCGAGCGCCAGCAGGTGCCGTCGTCGCGCGCTGAATGCGCCCGAGTCGGGGCTCTCAAAGCCCATAGAGCGCTTCAGTTGTTCGCGCAGAAGTGGCATGCCTTCGCCGGTTTTTGCCGACAGGCTTATCGTCACCATGTCGCCGTCGCGACGCCCGGCCGGCTCGCCCGACAGGTCGCTTTTGTTGCGAATGAGGGTAACCGGCAGCCCCGCCGGGAGCTCTGCCAGCAACGCCTTTGTTTCCCCGGCGTCGGGCCGGCTGGCATCCACCACGAGCAGCACATGATCCGTCTTCGCCAATTCTGCCCGCGCCCGGCGCACGCCTTCTTTTTCAATCGCGTTGCCGCTCTCGCGCAGACCTGCTGTGTCCATGATGTGCAGCGGCATGCCGTCGATGTCGATACGCTCGCGGAGCACGTCTCGCGTGGTGCCCGGCATCTCCGTGACGATGGCGGCATCGTATCCCGCCAGGCGATTGAGCAGGCTCGACTTGCCGGCGTTCGGCCGACCCGCAATGACCACGGACATGCCCTCGCGCAGCAAACAACCTTGCCGGGCCGCCGCTTCGAGCTCCGCAAACTGGTCCGACACCCTGTCAAGTCGCTCGGCGATCTCATGACCGGACAGAAAATCGATTTCCTCGTCGGGGAAATCGATGGCCGCCTCAGTGTATGCCCGCAGCTCGGTCAGCGTGTCGACCAGCACATGCACGCGCCGCGAAAATTCCCCCTGCATTGAGCGAACTGCTGCTTTTGCCGCGGCCTCTGAACCACTGTCAATCAGGTCCGCGATCGCCTCTGCCTGCGCGAGGTCAAGGCGGTCATTCAGGAATGCGCGCAGCGAAAACTCGCCCGGCTTTGCGGGTCGGGCACCAAGCTGCAGGACGCGCGCCATCAGCATGTCCATGACCTGCGGTCCACCGTGGCCGTGGAGTTCCAGGACGTCTTCGCCGGTAAACGAAGCCGGTGCCTGGAAGAACAGCGCAATGCCCTCATCGATGGTGTCGTTTTTCGCGGCCCGGAAGCGCCTGAAGATCGCGTGCCGCGGCGCGGGACACCCACCCAGGATCGCTTTGGCGATCGCGCGCGCGCCCACGCCGGAAACGCGTACGATTCCAACGCCGCCCCGGCCTGGCGGTGTCGCCACAGCCGCGATTGTTGCATCATCTGTGGTCGGGGCGTAATCGCTCATCGCAGAGTTTTCCTTTGATGGGTGTCGAAAGATAACAGAAGCGGCGGCGTGACAGCGCGGGCCCGGGAGAGGATCAATGTCTACTAAGGTCGAGTTTCGCAATGCCGAGGGCCAAACGCTGACCGGCGACCTGGTGCAGCCGGTTAATGGCGAACTGCTTGCCACCTGTCTTTTCGCCCATTGTTTTACCTGCACACGAAACATCAAGGCGGCGCGCAATATCAGCCACGCCCTGGCCCAGGCCGGCTATTGCCGTGTTGCGGTTTGACTTCACCGGTCTTGGTCAAAGCGAGGGCGAATTTTCAGACACAAACTTTTCGCACAATGTCGATGACCTGGTGGCCGCCGCCGACTACCTGCGCGCCCACCATCAGGCGCCCGCCATTTTACTTGGTCACTCGCTTGGCGGCACGGCGGTTCTGAAAGCCGCGTCCCGGATTCCCGAGTCGGTCGCCGTTGCGACCGTTGGTGCACCCGCCGACCCGGCACACGTGACGCGCCTGTTTCAGGGTGACAGGGAAAAGATAGCGCGCGAAGGAGAAGCTGAGGTGCGAATCGGCGGGCGGGCCTTCACGTAAAGAAACAGTTTCTGGATGACCTCGAGGGGGTGGATATGAGCGTCGTGGTGCGCGAGCTGCGACGCTCGCTCCTGATCATGCATTCTCCTGTCGACGATATCGTCGACATCGAGAATGCCGGCGCCCTGTTCAAGTCTGCGCTACACCCAAAAAGCTTCGTGTCGCTGGACAAGGCCGACCACCTGCTTGAGCGACGCGGATGACTCCGCTCTATGCGGGCCAGGTGCTGTCGGCCTGGGCCAGCCGCTACTTGCCAGCGGCTGCAGGACCAGCGAAACTGAGCTCGCTACGCAAGGCGTCGTCGCGCGCACGCGCGGCGACGGCTTTCTGACCGAAATCATGCCGCCGGTCACGGCTTGCTGGCCGACGAGCCGACGGCGCTCGGCGGCACCGATCGGGGCCCGTCCCCTTACGACCTGCTTGTCCGCTGCGCTGGCCGCCTGCACCGGGATGACGCTCGGCATGTATGCGCGGCACAAGAGCCTGCCGCTTGATGAGGCGAGCGTAACGGTTCGACACGAGAAGATTCATGCCGCTGACTGCGAGCATTGCGAAACCGAAGACCGGGAAAATCGATCGTCTTGTTCGGCGCATTGTCGCTGCTGGAGACCTAAGCGATGCCCAGCGCCAGCGCCTGCTGGAAATTGCCGATCGCTGCCCGGTGCATCGCACGCTCGAGGGCGAGATCGATATCGTGTCCGAGCTGGTTGAGCGATAGCTGCGCTTGCTCGCAGTTCTGGCGGGGGCTCAGCGCTCCGCTTCCACGACCTTGTTGATGCGCCACTGCTGGGCGATCGACAGCAGGTTGTTGACCAACCAGTAAAGCACCAGTCCGGAAGGGAAAAACGCCATGAACACACCCATCATGAGCGGCATGAACAACATGACTTTTGCCTGCATCGGGTCGGTGGGCTGCGGGTTGAGTTTTTGCATCGCAAACATGCTGATGCCCATGAGCACGGGCAAAACAAAATAGGGGTCGCGGGACGACAGGTCGTTAACCCAGAGCATCCACGGCGCCTGGCGAAGCTCGACGCTTTCGATCAGCGTCCAGTAAAGCGCAAAGAACACCGGCATCTGCACCAGCAGCGGCAGGCAGCCGGCCGCAGGATTGGCCTTCTCCTGCTTGTACAGCTCCATCATCGCCTGGCTGAGCTTCTGGCGATCGTCCTTGTAGCGCTCCTGCAGCGCCTTCATCCGCGGCTGCAGCTTGCGCATCTTCGCCATTGAGCGCCCGCTGGTTTCTGCGAGCTTGTAAAAAACGAGCTTGATGAGCAGCGTCAGAAGAATAATCGACCAGCCCCAGTTGCCCACCACCGAATGAATCTTGTTGAGAATCCAGAACAGCGGCTGCGCAATGATGGTGGTGAACCCGTAGTCCACCGTCAGCTCCAGCTTGGGCGCAATTGCCTCAAGCTGCTTGTGCAGCTTTGGCCCAACGAAAAGCGTTTCGTTAAAACGCCCGGTCTCGCCGGGCGCAACCTCCTGGGTCGGGCCCACCGCCCGCAGCAGGAAGCGGTCGCTGTCCAGAAGCTGCGCTTCCAGCTGGTAGGGCTTCGCCGGCGGCGGGCACCGCGGCCACCAGGAAGTGATGCTGAAGCAGCGCCAGCCAGCCGCCCTCCGCCGTTGACGCGCCAGGCGCCCTCAGCGAGATCCTCGGCGTCGTACTTTTCGTACTTTTCGCCGTCGAAGACCGCCGGGCCCGCAGGTAAGAATAAGACTCCACCGAGGTGAACGAGCGCTTGATTTCGCGGTGGTCGCGAATGAGCTGAATATAGTCGGCGCCCGACCCAGGGCTCGGAACCCGTTGTTAGTCAGCCGGGTTTCGATATCGATCCGGTAGCTGCCGCGTTTCAGCCGATAGGTCTTGGTGGCCCGCAAGTCGCCGTTGCTCGCCCAGCGCAAGATGCGCAGCTCATCCTCGCCGTCGGCCAGGCTGTAGTCGGTTTTCTCGGCCGTCCAGCATTGCGCGGTGATTCGGGTCTGCGGCGCCGCCCGCGGCGCGCAGGCCGGTCTGTGCAACGAAATACTCGTTCGCTTGTGTCCAGCAAAACCACCGGGTCGTCCGGTCGCGTTTTTTCCACCGGGTAACGCGGTATGGCGGCATAGACCAGCGCGCCGCCCAGCGTATCGATGCGCAGATCCAAAACGTCGGTGGCCACCCGGATGCGCTCGCCGTGCTCCTGCTTCGGCGCCTCCTGGTCGATGACGGGGGCGCGTCGGTCTGCGCGGTCTGCACATCAATGCGCGGCAGATCGCGCGCGTCGTCGCGGATCGTTGCCGGCGCCGGCCTTTCCGTGACCCGCCACTGCGGGCTGCGTGGCGGCGGCGGCTGGCGCGTAGTCCTGGATCCAGGCCTGATAAATCAGGAACAGCACCATCCCGAATGAGGCCCACAACAGCAGGCGCTGATTATCCACAGCGGCGAGTCTCCTCGTTCGGGCCTCGGGCACCGGGTCATAGCCGCCGGCGTTCCACGGGTGACAGCGCGATACGCGCGCGAGCGCTCATGCAGCAGCCCGCGCCAGGCGCCATGGTTGCTGTATGGCTTCGATGGCGTAGTGAGAGCAGCTCGGCGTGAAATCGGCAATTGTTCCCGAGCAAGGGGCTCAGGACCAGCTGGTAGAGCCGTATGAGCCTGATCAGGACCGTGCGCATTTCTTGTTAATGCTCCGAAAAAGTTTGTGCAGGCTCGCGCGCATTTCGGCGCCTGTTCTTGTTGTGATGCCGCGGCGCGCCATGACCACGACGTCCACCCCCGAAAGGTCGTGCTGGATTATACGGAAGGTTTCGCGCACCGCGCGTTTGATTCTGTTGCGGCTGACTGCGTTGCCCGCCATCTTGACTGAAATTGCCAGGCCCAGCCGCGGCGTTGCCGAGCCCGTTGCGTCGGCCCGAGCACGGCGAACAGGCCTGTCACCAGCCCGGTTTCCGCCTATCGAATACGTTCTTGAATTCTGCCTGCTCGGCGGAGCCGCGCGTCGCGGCGGCAAGCCGATAGCGGGCGCCTGTTCGGTCCCGGGCGTTACGGACAGAGCCGCGCCCGGCCCTTGCGGCGCCGGCGATTCAGCACCGCGCGGCCGCCCTTGGTCGCCATGCGGGCCCGGAAGCCATGGGTGCGGTTGCGGCGCAGATTGCTGGGCTGGTAGGTGCGTTTCATCGTAGGCGCTCGGAACTGATGTTTTTGGTTATCAAAACAAAGGCCTGTGGCCTTCATTAAACGACCGGCAAGGGTACCGGCCGACCCCACAGGTGTCAACACGGTGGCGCGCTTCCTGGGCCGTGCGGCCTGTGGATAAGTGGCTGCGCCGGGTATACACTGGCCTGCTTTTCGTCGCCTCCTCATAACATATAATTTTTCGGGGGACGGGGGTGCAAACATCCCTTTGGAACCAATGTGTGCAGACAGTTGCAGGGCGAGGTGCCCGAGCAGCAGTTTAATACCTGGATCCGGCCGCTGCAGGCGGTTGAAGAGCCCGGGGTGTTGCGCTTGCTGGCCCCCAATCGTTTCGTTGTGGACTGGGTTCGCGAACACTATCTGGCGCGCATTTCCGAGGTTGCCATCCGCGCCGCCGGTGACGACGACCCAGCGGGTGATGCTGGACATGGGGCACAGCAAGAAGGCGCCGGAGAGCGCGCTTCTGTGCGCTGCTTGCCCCGACGAGTCCGCGCGGCCCCATCGTTGGTGCGCGCCTTAATCGCGAATACACCTTCGACAATTTTGTGGAGGGCAAGAGCAATCAGCTGGCCCGGGCCGCCGCCACGGCAGGTGGCCGAGAATCCGGGCACGGCCTACAACCCGCTGTTTATTTATGGTGGCGTTGGCCTGGGCAAAACCCACCTCATGCATGCGGTGGGCAACGCGATTCGCGAACGCCGACCAGATGCGACGGTCGCCTATGTGCACTCGGAGCGCTTTGTCGGCGACATGGTGCGCGCGCTGCAGCACAACACGATTAACGAGTTCAAGCGAGCCTATCGCTCGCTGGATGCGCTGCTGATCGATGACATTCAGTTTTTCGCGGGCAAGGAGCGCTCCCAGGAAGAGTTTTTTCACACCTTTAATGCGCTGCTGGAGGGCGACCAGCAGGTGATTCTTACCTGCGATCGCTATCCCAAAGAGGTCAACGGTCTGGAGGAGCGGCTCAAGTCCCGGTTTGGCTGGGGCCTGACGGTGTCCGTTGAGCCGCCGGAGCTTGAAACCAGCGTGGCGATCCTGATGAGCAAAGCAGACGCGGCCGGGGTGCGCCTGCCGGAAGAGGTGGCGTTTTTTATCGCCAAGCGCATTCGCTCAAATATTCGTGAACTGGAAGGTGCGCTTGCGGCGGGTGATCGCCAACGCGCATTTCACCGGGAAAACCATCACCATTGATTTTGCGCGCGAGGCTCTGCGGGACCTGCTGGCGCTTCAGGACCGCCTCGTTACGATCGACAACATTCAGAAAACCGTGGCCGAATACTTTAAAATCCGCGTCGGCAGACCTGCTCTCCAAGCGCCGGAGTCGATCGATCACCCGGCCGCGGCAGATCGCGATGTCGCTGGCCAAGGAGCTGACCAATCACAGCCTGCCGGAGATCGGTGATGCGTTTGGTGGGCGGGACCACACGACGGTGCTGCACGCGTGTCGGAAAGTGAAGGAGCTGCGGGGTTCAGATACACGGATTGGGGAGGACTATCTAAACCTGTTGAGAACCCTGACAACATGATGTGGATAAGCTGTGCGTGAGGATCGGCGGGTCTTTTTATCCACAGCTTATGCCCACTTTGCGGGCGTTCCGCGACACAGCTTGTAATTTTGAAAATACCTTTATAAGTTGTTGTTTTTAATGTGATTATTTATGTTATCCACAGGGAAGAGGCCCCCTAATAATAACAATAAATATATATATTCAGATTATATAAACAGGTGAAAGTATGAAATTCAGTGCGTCGAGAGAAGCGCTACTTGAACCCCTTCAGGCCGTGATCGGTGTCGTTGAGCGCCGTCAGACAATGCCTATCCTGGCAAATCTGCTGTTGGTGGTGAACGGCGGCAGGACTGACCGTTACCGCGACCGATCTCGAGGTGGAGCTGGTCGCTGGCGTGGCGGTGGACGGCAGCGAGGATGGGGAAATCACGGTGCCGGGTCGCAAGCTGGTGGATATCTGTCGCGCGCTGCCCGGAACAGGCGAAGGTGTCACGTGTCGGTCAAGGGCGAGCGCGCCACCGTTACTGTCCGGCCGGAGCCGGTTTAGTCTCGCTACGCTTCCGGCGGGGGAGTTTCCGTCCGTGGACGACATTGGGGCGCAGGAAGCGCTGAGGCTGAAGCCAGGCAGATGCGAGGCGATTGTTTGAGAAGACCCATTTTTCGATGGCCCAGCAGGACGTGCGGTATTACCTGAACGGCCTGCTGCTGGAGGTGGATGGCGACACGCTTGCGAGGGGTGGCGACCGACGGCCACCGGCTGGCGCTGTGCGAAGTGCCGCTGCTGAAGGGCGGTGGCAGCAGCCAGGTGATCGTGCCGCGCAAGGGCGTGCTGGAACTGCAGCGCCTGCTTGGGCGGTGAAGGCGAGCTTACTCTGGGTATTGGCGGCAACCATGTGCGGGCAGAAATCGGCGACATTCGCTTTACGTCCAAGCTGATAGATGGGCGGTTTCCGGAGTACTCCCGGGTTATCCCGGAGGCAGAGGGGCCGGCGATCCACGGCGAAAAGAGCACCCTTCGCCAGGCGATGCAGCGGGCGGCGATTCTGTCCAACGAGAAATACCGCGGCATCCGGCTGGATCTGGGGGCCCAGAAGCTGGTGATCCAGGCGCACAACCCGGAGCAGGAAGAGGCGGAGGAAGAGGTCGAGGTGAGCTACTCGGGCGAGCCCCTCGAGATTGGGTTCAACGTTAACTACCTGCTTGACGCCCTTGGCTGCGGTCGACGGGGACGACGTTGAGATCTGGCTGAAGGACTCCAACAGCAGCTGCCTGATCGGGGCGCCTGGTGACGCGGGCTGCAAGTATGTCGTAATGCCGATGCGCCTTTAGCGCGGGCGCCCGCCATGGGCCTGGCAGCGCATTGAAGTGCGGGACTTCCGCTGCCTGACGTCGGTATCCGCCGATCTCCACGCCACAGAGAACTATTTCATTGGGCCCAACGGCGCAGGCAAGACCAGCTTGCTTGAGGCGGTGTTTTTCCTTGGGCGCGGGCGCTCCTTTCGAACCCACAGGACGGCCCGGCTGATCAGAGAAGGCGCCGCGCGCGTTCGAGCTTGTTGGGCACGCCGACGGGTCGGGCACGCGTGGTGATGGGGGTGCGCGGGAGCTCGAGGGGCGTCGAGGCGCGAATCGGCGGCAGCCGCGGCGCCGCTCGCTTCGGCGCTTGGCAGAAAGGCTGGCTGTTCAGATCATCGACCCGGAGGTGCACAAGCTCGTCGAAGAGGGCCCGGGCCACCGGCGGCGGTACCTGGACTGGGGGGTGTTTCACGTGAAACATGGGTTTCTCCCGGCGTGGCGCCGCTACCGACGGGCCCTGAAGCAAAGAAATGCTGCGCTGCGGCAAAACCAGCCGCCTGGCGGCGGTTGACCAGCTGGGACGCCGAATTTCTCGAGGCCGCCCAGCAGGTCTCCGAGATGCGACAGAGCCTACATCGAGCTGCTTGCCGAGCCGCGCCGCCCGGATCGCGCCGAGGACCTGCTGGGCGAAACGGTCGAGCTCGCCTATGCCACGGGCTGGGCCGCTGACACCACGTCTCGAAGAGGCCCTGGCCGCCGCCCTGCCGCGCGATCGCGAACAGGGAACCACCCAGCCCGGCCCGCACCGGGCGGACCTGAAGATCCGGCTGGGTGGGCGCCTGGCGCGCGACCGCGTCTCCCGGGGCCAGCAAAAAATGCTCGCCGCCGCGCTCATTCTCGCCCAGCTTGAGGTTCTTTACGGCACCACCAGACGCCCGGAGTGCTGTTGCTGGATGACCCCGCCGCTGAGCTCGATGGCGCCGGCCTCGGCCGGCTCCTGGAGCGGGTTGCCGGCATGTCCGTGCAACGTCTGATCACCGGCCTGGATGCGGGCAGATTTCGCCCCGCCAAAGACGCCGCGCGCTTCCAGATAGAGCGGGGCGAGGTGCACGAAACTGGTATAATGGTCGGTTACGCCCAAGGGCAACGCAAACGGGACTTACAGCATGGCCGACGGCAAGACTTACGACTCCAGCGATATTAAGGTGCTGCGGGGCCTGGAGGCCGTTCGCAAGCGGCCCGGCATGTACATCGGCGACACCGATGACGGCACCGGTCTGCACCACATGGTTTTCGAGGTGGTGGACAATTCCATCGACGAGGCGCTTGCTGGCTATTGCAAAACCATCACGGTAACGGTGCACGCCGACGAGTCTGTAACGGTCTCGGATGATGGCCGTGGAATACCCGTCGACATGCACAAAGAGGAGGGCCGCTCCGCCGCCGAAGTCATCATGACGGTGCTGCATGCCGGCGGGAAGTTCGACAACAATTCGTACAAGGTCTCTGGTGGGCTGCACGGCGTGGGCGTCTCGGTGGTCAACGCTCTGTCTGAGCACCTGGTGCTGAGCATTTATCGTGACGGCAAGCAGCACCGCCAGGAGTACCGGCACGGCGAGCCGGTGAGCCCGCTGCAGGTTCTTGGTGACACGGAGCGCTCGGGTACCACGATACGCTTCAGGCCAAGCCCGGAGACGTTCACCAACATCGAGTTTCACTATGAAATTCTTGCGAAGCGGCTGCGCGAGCTGTCTTTTCTGAATTCCGGTATCCGCATAGAGCTCATCGATGAGCGCAACGAGAACCACGAAGTGTTTGAATACGAAGGCGGCATCCGCGCCTTTGTGCAGCACCTCAACCGCAACAAGACCCCGATTCACCCGAGCGTGGTTCATTTCTCCACTGAGCGCGACAACATCACGGTTGAAGTGGCGCTGCAATGGAATGACTCGTGGCAGGAAAACATGTACTGCTACACCAACACCATTCCACAGAAAGATGGCGGCACACACCTGGCGGGATTTCGCGGCGCGCTGACTCGCACACTGAAGAACTACATCGACCGGGAAGGGCTGGCCAAAAAAGAAAAGGTTAATTTTTCCGGCGATGACGCCCGTGAAGGCATGACGGCCGTGCTGTCTGTAAAGGTGCCTGATCCGAAGTTTTCTTCGCAGACGAAGGAAAAGCTGGTTTCGTCCGAGGTCAAGGGCGTGGTTGAGTCCGCGCTTGCCGAGAAGCTCGAGGAGTTTCTGCTGGAGTCGCCGCAGGAGGCCAAGGCGATCGTGGGCAAAATGATAGAAGCCGCGCGAGCGCGGGAAGCGGCGCGAAAGGCGCGCGAACTCACGCGACGCAAAGGCGCGCTGGACATCGCGGGTCTGCCTGGCAAGCTCGCCGATTGCCAGGAAAAAGACCCTGCTCTTTCAGAAATATTCCTGGTGGAGGGCGACTCTGCTGGCGGTTCGGCAAAGCAGGGCAGAGACCGGCGCACACAGGCCATCCTCCCGCTCAAAGGCAAAATCCTTAACGTCGAAAAAGCGCGCGTGGACAAAATGCTGTCCTCCGCCGAGGTGGGCACCCTCATTACAGCGCTTGGCTGCGGCATAACCCGGGCGGAGTTTGATCTGGCGCGCCTGCGCTATCACCGCATCATAATCATGACGGACGCGGATGTGGACGGCTCGCACATTCGCACATTGTTGCTTACATTTTTTTATCGGCAGATGCCGCAGCTGATAGAGCATGGCCACGTCTACATTGCACAGCCGCCACTCTACAAAGTGAAGAAGGGGCGCCAGGAACAGTATGTCAAAGATGACATAGAGCTGAATGCGCTTTTGCTTAACTCGGCGCTGGACAACGCCGCGCTGTTCGTGAACGCGGACGCGCCACCGATCAAGGGTCCGGCGTTCGAGGGCATCGCTCGCAAATACATCGAAGTCGAGGCGCTGATCAGTCGCTTGTCACGCCGGTATGATGAGCGCGTCCTCGGACAGCTTGTTTACCTGCCGGAGGTCGGCCCGCAGCAACTGACCGACATGGACAGCATGCGCGACTGGACGAAGCAGCTGGCAGCGCAGCTTGCCGAGGGCAACGGCGGCAGCGGCTCGGCCAGGTACGAGGTTAAGCTCGAAGCGGGCCGTGCAGGTGAGGGCGGTTTTCATATTCGCATCAATCGGCGCCACCACGGCGTCGTCAGGCCGAAGACAATACAGCGAGAGTTCTTCGAGTCCGCCGAATACCGGCGCATCACAGCGCTGGGCAAAGAGCTGCAGGGCCTCGTCGGGGCCGGGCGCCCACGTGACGCGCGGTGAACAGCGCGTGGATATCGCCGGCTTTGGTGAGGCGATGGAGTGGCTGATGACGCAGGCCAAAAAGGGCCAGACGATTCAGCGCTACAAAGGCCTGGGAGAAATGAACCCGGATCAGCTTTGGGATACGACCATCAACCCGGAAACGCGGCGGCTGATGCAGGTGCGGATCGAGGATGCGATTGCTGCTGATGAAATATTCACGACACTGATGGGTGATCAGGTCGAGCCGCGGCGCGAGTTCATCGAACGTAACGCGCTGCTGGCGAGCAACATCGATATCTAAACGCGGGCGCCAGCCGGCGGCGCGTCGTGCGCCATGTTCCCCGCGCGCAGCAAAGCAAGACGGGCCTCTATCCAGGCCTGCGCCTCGGCGTTAATCGCGGCCGGCGCGCGGCCATAGGTGTCGATGGGCGGGCCAATAAACACCTGGACGACACCCGGATATTTCATGAAGCTGCGACGCGCCCAGAAATCTCCCGCATTGTGGGCCAGGGGGACAATGGACCGTCCCGCTGCGCGCGCAAGCAAGGCGCCGCTCAGGCCGTAACGCCGCGTTTCCCCGGGCCGCACGCGAGTGCCTTCCGGGAAAATCATGACCCAGAGCCCGTCTTCCAGGCGCTTTTTGCCTTGCTCGATGACCTGTTCCAGCGCGGTGCCGCGTGCGCTGCGATCGATCGCGATAGGCTTCAGCCGCCGCAGGGCCCAGCCTATGAAAGGGACCCACATCAGCTCGTGCTTCAGCACCCAGCACTGAGGAGGAAATATGACCAACTCGGCGATCGTTTCCCAAACGGATTCGTGCTTGAGATAAACGACGGTGTTCTCTGCCGGAATGTTTTCTTTGCCATGGACGACGCAATCCAGGCCGACCACATATTTCATAAGCCACATGAACACGTGACCGTACGATCTTACGGCGCGATAGACTATGCGATGGGGAAGCGGCGCACACAGCACGATGACCGAGGCATGGATAATGACCGCGATTCCGGCCAGCATCATAAACAGGAATGAACGCACAAAAATTACGGGCGCCCAGGTCTTCAAGCGGCGCCCTCCGAGAGCAGCTCGCGCGCCACCGACGCGAGATCGTCATGCACAACGACGCCGCTGTTCGCCAGTGCCAACTCAGTGGCTTTGCCGTTGCCCGTCCGGACCACTAGCGCGCGGGCGCCCACGGCCAGCGCGGCTTCAATGTCGCGCTGTGAGTCGCCGATCACCAGCATGTCGCGGGTTGGGACGGCGTAGATCGTCGACAGCTGGTTGAGAAGCCCCGGCCGGGGCTTACGGCATGGGCAGCCGGCAGTCGGGAGGTGCGGGCAATAGACGATGCGGCCAAGAACGCCGCCGGCGCTGGCCACCTCAGCGCGCATTTTCTGGTTGATTGAGTCAAGCGTCGCCTCATCGAAAAAGCCACGCCCGACACCCGACTGGTTGCTGGCGACCGCAACGGTCCAGCCACCTGCACACAGTGCGGCGATGGCGCCGAGGCTCCCCGGGAGGGCGCGCCACTGTTCAGGGGCCCTGATGTGATTCGGAGAATCTTCGTTAATGACGCCGTCCCGATCAAGCACAATCAGGCGCATATCAGGAGGGCGAGAGCCTCGAAAAATCGGCGGTCAGCGAAAACAGGCGATGCAGGGTCTGAAGTAAAGCCAGCCGATTGTGCTTCTGTTGCGTGTCCTCGCTCATCACCATCACAGAATCGAAGAAGGCGTCGACAGGCCCACGAAGATCGGCGAGTCGGGTCATAGCCGACGCATACTGGCCGCGCTCAATATCGGTTTTCACCCGCGGCTCGATCGCGCTCATCGCGGCGTGCAGTTCGCGCTCCGCGTCTTCTTCGAACAGCGCCGGGCTGCTGGCGTCGGGCCAGCCACGCCCGGCCTTGCGCAGGATGTTTGCGATGCGCTTGTTCGCCGCGGCGAGCGACACCGCTGCATCGAGGCGCATAAAGTCTCTTACCGCGACGATCCGCCTGTGGAAGTCGAGCGGGCGGGTGGGGCGCTTCGCAGAGACGGCCTCAAACATCTCGGGCGTCACGCCGGGCAGATCGGCGTTATCAAGATAGTAGGCACGCAGACGCTCGAGCATGTAATCGAGGACGTTTTCCGACACCCTTGTATCGAGCAACGCCGCAGGCAGCTGCTGTTCTGCTTTCTCCAGCAGCGGCTCAAGGTCGACGTCCAGCTCGGCCTCGATAAGGATGCGCAGGACGCCGAGTGCGGCGCGGCGCAGACCAAACGGGTCTCGGGTTCCGCTCGGCGGCCGGCCGAGCGCGAAGATGCCCACCAGCGTGTCGATTTTGTCTGCGACCGACAGCGCGCGACCGCCGGGTGTTGTCGGGAGAGCGTCGCCGGCAAAACGCGGCTGATACAGCTCCCCGATCGCGTTGGCGACGATGTCGTCTTCGCCGTCTGCCAACGCATAGTAGCGACCCATGGTGCCCTGTAGTTCCGGAAACTCAACAACCATGTCGGTCACGATATCGCAGCGTGACAACAACGCAGCGCGCCGGGTAAGCGCCGTGTCGGCGCCGCATAGCGGCGCCAGCTCGCCGGCCAGCCATTCAACCCGGCGAGTCTTGTCGAGCAACGAGCCCAGCTTTTTCTGAAACAACACGCCGGCAAGCTGCTCGCTGCGTTGCTCCAGGGTTTGCTTGCGATCAGAGGTGTAAAAGAATTCGGCGTCCGCCAGTCGCGGCCGCACTACGCGCTCATTGCCCTCGCGGACTTTTTCAGGCGCGGTGCTTTCCAGGTTGCTGATCGCAACAAAGGTTGGCATGAGCTTTCCTGCCTGGTCGCGCAAAGGAAAATAGCGCTGGTGATCCTGCAAAGTGGCAACGAGCACCTCGTCCGGCAGATCGAGATAGGCGCTGGGTATCGAGCCGGTGACGGCCACGGGCCATTCGACCAGCGAGGTCACCTCGTCCAGCAATGCGTTGTCCATCACGGGCGAGCCCTGCGCTGCGAGGGCGGCCGCGCCGAGTTCATTGAGAACGGTTTCGCGGCGTGCCGCAAAGTCCGCGAGAACGTGGCCCTTGCGGGCCAGGATTGCCGGGTAGTCCCCGGCCGACGCTATTGAGATCGGGCCAGGGGCGTGTACACGATGACCCATTGTGGCGCGGCCGGCGGAGATTTCGAAAAGTGTGGCGGGCACGACGTCATCACCCAGCAGCATAACTACCCAGTGAACGGGACGCACGAACTCGACCTCGCTGCTGCCCCAGCGCATCCGTCGCGGTATTGGCAGTTTCTCGAGGGCCCCGGCAACAATGCCAGGCAGAAGCTCGGCGGCCTTCGCTCCCGCGTTGGTGCTCTTGTAGAAAAGCCATTCGCCTTTGTCGGTTTTAGTGCGCGCGAGGTCGGTGACGCTGACGCCAAGGGTCTCAGCAAACCCCAGGGCCGCTTTGGTCGGTGCGCCCTCTTTATCAAAAGCGATGCGCACCGGCGGGCCGCGATGCTCGACGGCCTGGTCGGGCTGCCGGTCGGCCAGCGCGGTAACCTTGACGGCGAGCCGCCGCGGACTGGCGTAGCCCGCAACCTCAGCGTGCTCGAGGCCGGCCGTCGAGAGCCCGTCCTGAACACCAAGCCGAAATGCGTCCATTAGCTGACGCAGGGCCTTGGGTGGCAGCTCCTCGGTGCCGATTTCCACCAGAAAGTCGTGCTGCCTTTTCATGATGCGCTCCGGGCATCGCCGCCAAGCAAGGGAAAGCCGAGCGCCTCGCGGTTCGCGTAATACGTTGCCGCAACGGCGCGCGCGAGCTCCCTCACCCGCAATATGTAGCGCTGCCGCTCGGTCACGGAAATGGCGTGGCGCGCATCCAGCAGATTAAAGACGTGAGACGCCTGCAGAACCTGCTCATAGGCAGGCAGCGGCAGGCCGTTGTCCACCAGCAGGAGACACTGTTTCTCGTGGTGGTCGAATTGCCTGAACAGGTCGGGCACGTCCGCCAGCTCAAAGTTATAGCGTGACTGCTCAACTTCGTTCTGGTGAAAAACGTCGCCATAGGTAACGCGGCCCTGCGGGCCGACTGTCCACAGCAGGTCATAGACCGAGGCGACGTTCTGGAGATACATGGCAATGCGTTCCAGCCCGTAGGTAATTTCTCCCGTCACAGGCCGGCAGTCGAGCCCACCGGCTTGCTGGAAGTAGGTGAACTGGGTCACCTCCATCCCGTCCAGCCACACTTCCCAGCCGAGGCCCCAGGCACCCAGCGTTGGCGACTCCCAGTTGTCTTCCACGAAGCGGATGTCGTGCACCCGGGGGTCCACGCCAAGCGCGCGGAGCGACTCCAGATAGAGATCCTGGATGTTTGCCGGCGAGGGCTTCATCACGACCTGGAACTGGTAATAGTGCTGCAGCCGATTGGGGTTCTCGCCATAGCGGCCGTCCGTGGGCCGACGGCTGGGCTGTACGTAGGCCGCACTCCACGGCTCGGGGCCAAGAGCGCGCAGAAAGGTTGCCGGATGAAAGGTGCCCGCGCCCATTTCCATGTCATAGGGCTGCAGGACCACACAGCCCTGCCCCGCCCAAAAATCTTGCAGGCAGCGAATGAGTTCCTGGAAATTCCCCGGGACGGCTTTCTTGTCTTTATTTGTCATGAACGTGCTTTTAAAAGTGCCGAAGTTCTATAAAAATGTAATCAATTGTAATACTAACTCGCAACCCGGTGGCCGCGACGCGGGGCTATGCACCGCGATAGAGCAGTGATATTCTTGCTGCCCCATAATGGTGCGGGCTTGATTTACGCGTTTTTGGTCGGGATTCACGTCAGCTCGCTACCGGCTGGCCGCCATTCTGCCTAACTGACGCAGATCATGCACTAGGCAAATACAAAACGCCGCCATTGCGAGTAATGCATAAAGAGTATTCAGAAAACCGACCCCGGAGGAATGACCCATGAGCCCGTCTGATGTAATCGACCTTATAAAGGAAAAAGAAGTCGCGTTCGTTGACCTGCGCTTTACCGATACGAGAGGTAAAGAGCAGCATGTCACGGTGCCCACCTCGGTGGTCGACGATGACTTCTTTGAAGATGGCAAGATGTTTGATGGCTCGTCAATTTCCGGATGGAAGGGCATCAATGAGTCGGACATGATCCTGATGCCCGACCCGGACAGCGCCGTGCTGGACGTGTTCACCGAGGATGCGACCCTGGTAGTGCGTTGCGACGTGATCGAGCCCAGCACCATGCAGGGCTACGAGCGCGATCCGCGCTCCACTCGCAAAGCGCGCCGAGGCGTATCTCGGTCGACCGGCATAGCAGACCAGGCCTTCTTCGGCCCGGAGAACGAATTCTTCGTGTTTGACGACGTCCGCTTCGGCACCCAGATGAGCGGCTCGTTTTACAAGATCGATTCCTCGGAGGCCGGGTGGAACTCCGAAAAGATTTATGACGATGGCAACTTCGGTCACCGCCCCGGCGTTAAGGGCGGCTACTTTCCGGTGCCGCCGGTGGATTCCCTGCACGATCTCCGCTCCGCCATGTGCATGGCGCTGGAGGAAATGGGCCTGACGACCGAGGTGCACCACCACGAAGTCGCCACCGCCGGACAGTGTGAAATCGGCGTCGGTTTTAACTCCCTGGTGCGCAAGGCCGACGAGGTGCAGACGCTTAAGTACGTCGTGATGAACGTCGCCGACGGCTTCGGGAAAACGGCGACCTTCATGCCCAAGCCGCTGGTCGGCGATAACGGCAACGGCATGCACGTGCACATGTCGCTCGCGAAAAACGGCAAGAACGTTTTTACGGGCGACGGCTACGGCGGCCTGTCGGAGACCGCGCTGTATTACATTGGCGGCATCATCAAGCATGCGCGCGCGCTGAACGCCTTTACCAACTCCAGCACCAACAGCTACAAGCGCCTGGTGCCGGGTTTCGAGGCGCCCGTCAAGCTCGCTTACTCCGCACGTAATCGCTCGGCCTCTATCCGCATTCCGTTTATTTCAAACCCGAAGGCCCGCCGCATCGAAGTGCGGTTCCCGGACTCGACGTGCAACCCCTACTTTGCTTTCAGCGCGATGTTGATGGCGGGCCTGGACGGCATTCAGAACAAGATCCATCCCGGCGACCCCATGGACAAGGACCTCTACGACCTGCCGCCGGAAGAGTCGAGGGACATCCCGGAGGTCTGCTATTCCCTGGAAGAGGCCCTTTCGGCGCTGGATCAGGACCGGGAATTCCTGAAAGCCGGCGGCGTCTTCACGCGACGATGTCATTGATGCGTTCATCGAGCTCAAGACCGAGGACGTCACGCGCGTGCGCATGACGACACATCCGGTTGAGTTCGAAATGTACTACAGCCTCTGAGACCAGCGGGCACGAGTGGCCGGCGCACGGTGGAATCTGCCAGCGCCGGCCCGGTCGTAAGGTTTTGTGAGATGTCACTTAAACCGCTATCCTCTGGTCATGAGGCTGACCCTGTTGATCTTGCTGATTCTGGCTTGCGCGCAAGCGGGCGCGGACACCTATCGCTGGGTGGACAACACCGGCCAGGTGCACTATTCCGATCGACCGACAGAGGGCGCGACCAAGGTCCAGCTCGGCAATGCCCAAACCTATCAGCAGCCGCGCCGGTCGACACCTCCTCCCGTTACCCGGCAGGACGCCGCGGCCACGCCGGATACGGCCAGCCCGTACACCAGTTTGCGCGTCGTGCGACCGGCGCCGGAGGAGACATACCGCAATATCGGCGGGCAGCTTCTGGTTACGCTCAGCCTGAACCCGGGCCTGCGGGCCGGGCACAGCGTGCGGGTCTACTACGATGGCGGGCGGGTCGAGAGCTGGCCAGCGAGCATGCTCAGCGCGACCATCACGAATGTGTACCGCGGTGAACACAACCTGCGCGCAGCTGTTGTGGACGGCACGGGCAAGGAGCTTGCCAGCAGCGAGACCAACACGTTCTTTGTCCACCAGACCAGCGTCTACAACCGCGCCCGTAACTGAGCGGGTCCTCTGCATGGGCGCGCGATGCTGACCCGCGCCACGGACATCCCCGAACTCCGGGGCAGCACGCCCACCCTGGCCGGCATACGCGATAACTTTGATTCACTGGCAAAGTCGCGTGCGCCCGTCCTGATCTGTGGCGAGCGCGGCACCGGCAAGGAAGAAGTAGCCAGAGCGCTGCATCGGCACAATGGCGGTACTCTGCGGGCATTCGTTGTTGCGGAGGCCGGAGAGCCCGCAGCGGGCGGACTGGAGGACAGGCTGTTCGGCGACGCCGCGGCCTTCGCGCGGGCGAGCAAGGGGACGGTCTTTTTCGACGAGATCGGGAACCTGAGTCCGGCACTGCAAACCGCCGTTCTGCGGGTCCTGCAAAGCGGTGCGTTCAGCGCGTCAGGGCGCAAGACGCCGATCAAGACCGGCGCGCGAATCATGGCCGCAACCACGCAGGATCTTCATGCCCGGGCACGGGCAGGCCTGTTTTCTACGGCGCTGCTGGCCAGGTTCAGCGAGCACACGCTGAGGCTCCCGCCACTTCGTGAACGACGCAGTGACATACCAGAACTGGTGGCCTACTACCTCATGCTTGAGGCTAACGAGCTCAGCATCGTGTCGAAAACCGTGAACGCGGCGGCGCTGGAAAAGCTCTGCGCCATGGCCTGGCCCGGCAACCTCCCGCAGCTCGAAAGCGTGTGCCGGCGCATCACTGCGTTCGCCACGGCGCGGGAAATAGACGTTGCCGACCTGCCGGACGAGCTGGCCGGCCAGCCAGGGCGAGCTACCGAAGCCTGGGGCGGACCGCTGAAGGCCTGGGCGCATGATGCGCTGGCGACAGGGCAGACGGGCCTGCTGAACACGGTGACCGCGGAGGTGGAGCGCATCCTCATCCGGGTTGCCCTGGACAAGACGGGGGGTCAGCGCCAGGAAGCGGCGCGTCTGCTGGGCTGGGGGCGCAACACGCTTACCCGAAAAATCCGCGATCTGCAGCTCGACGCCGACGAGGACTGACGGGCCCGCAAACGAGCTTTCTATCCCGCCGGACAGGTCTCCGCCGCAGGCGCGCCCTGGTGCAGGCTGCCTGTCAGCTCGGCCAGACCTGAAAAGCCATGGCGAGCCAGATAGTCCCGGATACCAGAGTTGATCTTCTGACACACCAGCGGATCGTAGAACAGGGAAGTGCCTATGCCTACGGCGCTGGCGCCAGCAATGATGAACTCGAGGGCATCATTGGCGGTGTAAATACCGCCCTGGCCGATGATGGGCACCTTGTGCCGGCGCGCGACCTGGTAGACCTGGTGCACCTTCAACAGGGCAATGGGCTTGATGGCCGGCCCAGACAGCCCGCCCTGAAAGTTGCCGATAACCGGCGCGCGTTTTTCGACGTCCACGGCCATACCCATAAGCGTATTGATGACCGCGAAGGCATCAGTGCCTGCGTCGATACAGCGCAGCGCGTTACCGGCGATGTCGGTCTGGTTCGGCGACAGCTTGGTAATGATCGGTTTAGCGGTGGCTTTGCGGCAGGCGGCGACCACGCGCGCCGACATGTCGGGGTCGTTGCCAAAGGCCACGCCCCCCTCTTTCACGTTCGGACAGGAAATATTGATTTCCATGGCGTCGATGGGCGAATCATCAAAGCGACGGGTTACGGCGACATACTCTTCGACCGTGGAGCCACAGACGTTGGCGATAAAGCGGGTTTCGGAAAAATCCAGCGTGGGCAGAATGCTGTCCACCACGTGCGCCACGCCGGGATTCTGCAGGCCAATGGCGTTAAGCATGCCCATGGGGGTTTCGTAGATGCGGTGGGGCGGATTGCCCAGTCGCGGTTCACCCGTGGTGCCCTTCAGACAAACAGCGCCGACTTCGCGGTTGGAAAAGCCCGCGACCCGTGTGTACTCTTCGCCAAAGCCCACACACCCTGAAAGCAGGACGATCGGCGACGCGAATTCCATGCCGCAAAAAATGCTGGCCAGCGGGTTACCGATTGCCGGGTTTGCGGCCTGCGCCATGGAATATCCTGATTGTTGATCGATCTGCAGGAACCATCGCCTGCATGTTTCACGTCATTCTATACGAGCCCGAGATTCCCCCAAACACCGGCAACGTGATTCGCCTGTGCGCGAACACCGGCGCCAGTCTTCATCTGGTGCAGCCGCTGGGCTTCGAACTGGATGACAAGCGCCTGCGTCGGGCGGGCCTGGACTATCGAGAGTATGCCAGCATTGCCGTCCACCCGAGCCTTGACGCATGTCTGGCGGCGCTTGGGCCTGAGCGGGTATTCGCGGTTTCAACCCGGGGCACGACTCCTTATGATCGGCCCGCGTACCAGCCCGGGGACGCGTTCCTGTTCGGCCCCGAAACCCGGGGGCTCCCGCAGGCTGTCATAGACAGCCTTCCGGTCGGGCAGAGGCTGACCATCCCGATGCGCGCGGGGAACCGCAGCCTCAATCTCTCGAACGCAGTGGCCGTGTTGGTGTACGAGGCCTGGCGGCAAACCGGCTTCGCGGTCAACGTTTCGAACTAGCCGGGCATCGCGCCCCGGCAATCACAGCACGTCTGAAAGTGGGCCATGAGCAAACGTTGGGTGATCACCACCCAGGCCAGCGCGTAGGATTCGGCAGTCGACAACTCCGCACCAAAATTCCGAATCGCGATTCAAAACGAGATTGAGACGTTATCTTGTCGCTCCCACGAAAGCGGGAATCCAGTCACAGAATCGGCGTGGCCAGAAAAATTCCACTGACGACCGCGGTTTCAACTCGTCGAAGCGGACATTCGCTTGCAAGCGAAATAGCCATTAATTTGCTCGTCAGCTTTTTTTACACCCGCTGAAATTTCTGCATATGCGCTGCTGACCTCGGCTTCACATAAGACAAAGGAAGGGTGAGGTGCGTCACAATCAGGTATTCCGCAACACAAGTTTCATTACATATTGTTCGATCCCGAAATTGTGGCACGGATGTTGCTTTATTTTCAGGTAAATGACGAGTCGATTCCGAAACAGGGTGGGCGGCATGAAAAACAAGATTTTGAAAGCGGCAGTAATTCTAACGGTGATGGGGCCGATGAGCGTATTAGCTATGCCCACACTATTGGTCGACGGAATGGGCCAACTGACCGGCGCAACAGGCGTCTACGTGGGCGGCGTCAGTTACGACGTTGCTTTCGCCGATGGCACCTGCAGCGAACTTTTTGACGACTGCGATGAGATATCAGACTTCACCTTCCAGACAGCAGCCGATGCCGGACTCGCTTCCCAGGCATTATTAGACTCGGTCTTCATTGATGGCGTAGCGGGAAATTTCGACAGCGACCAGTCACTCACCATTGGTTGCGAGCCATTCGGGTCGTTTTGCTATTCCTTCACGCCTTACGAACCCGGCATGACTCCCGGGCAGGTAAATGTATATGGCGCCTTCAATCACCCCTCCGAAAGCCAGGACGGCATTGTGCCGGTATCAGGCTACCCGGCACTTTTTGACACCATGCTGGATGGCGGTGCGACCTGGGCCATATGGAGCCCCATCCCGATGGACAACGAAATTCCCGAGCCCGGCACCCTGGCACTCTTGGGCTTTGGCCTCGCTGGAATGGGTTTTGCACGACGCAAGAAAGCATGAAGCCCAGGACAAGCCGCAAAATACGCCGGCTCAGTCCGGGGTTTTTCTCGGTGCTAACGCCCGCTTTTGTCCGGAAAGCGGGCGTCTGAATGGATGCGGAATGAAACACCCAGCCTGATGACCATGAATGAATTGAAGCCGATGAACGAGGGCGCGATGGTCTTGTTCCGAGAGCATTTATTCAATGCATCAGGTGGCGCCGATCAGGCGTTCACGCACGCGTATGATCGCGGCGCCCCCTCACAACACCGAGCGCGGTGTTGGGTTGTCGGCAACGGCGCGCAAGACGCTTTACGGACGCCCTGATCAGGACAGAGGAGCGAGTGGGCAAGCTGCCCTCGCGTTTCTGACCATTTCGAATCGCGCAATCGTTTCCGCTTGAAGTACCCCTCACAATCTCCAGGCCGCACTGGGCGCGTATAAACAAAAACTGCCGTATCGTCAAAAAACGGGACCGCAAAAATTCCGCTGCATGCGTGTGGATTTTGACAGGTCTGGGTCAGCGCAAGTACATTCCAGATTCTCAAAAATGATGATTTGATGAAGCAGACAGCGGCAATTGCGGGCCAACCACCTAAGGAGGGATGATCAGATGGGTGACAAGAAGAGTGTTGAAGAAGAGGCGCTGATACCCGCCGACGTAAATGTAGAGGCGCTGGGAAAGTGTACCAAGTGTGACTGCAAGAGTTTTATTCAAGTTGGCGGAAAAATACGATGTGGTCGCAAGACCTGTAAGCACACCTATCAGCAGCATAGTGATTAATAAGAGTTGTCACCCGGCCTGCCGGAGACAGCCTGTTCGAGTTGAAAGCATCGCTTGCCAGGAATCCCCGCCTTGAGCGGGAATGTTCTTGAGTGCTAACGCAGCTCGTCCAGCAACTTTCTCCGCTCCGAATCATATTGCTGCTGCGTGATGTGCTTTTGTTTAAACAATGCCTTCTTTTCCTGAAGCGCGCCGAGCACCAGCGAGTCTGTCATGTCCGGATCTTCGGTCGGGCCGCTGGTGCAGGTCCGCGCCGCCTTGTCGGCCAGCAGCGCTTCCATGCGCTGTTCCGCGGCGGTCGCAGCCCGTAGATATTTTTTTGAGGCCTTTGATGCCGACGCCGCGGCCAGCATTCCAAACAAAACCCCGGTAACCGGTTCAGCGGCTACATCCACGGCGGTTGCCACCACCGCGCCGCCCATGACGTCTCCATGCTCGGCGTAAATCGCGTCACGTAATGCGTTGGCCTTCAGGAGTTGGTCGTCCAGGCCGGCGCAATCCAGCGCCGCGTCCGAAGCCAGGCTGGGCTCCAGCAAAGGATACTCAGAACGTGGCTGGGACCCGCAGCCGGACAAAACACCTGCCGCCAGCAGCACCATCATCGCCACATCGGCTTTTCGCTCAGTAGCCACTCTGGATTCCCGGACCGAGTCGTTGCAGCTCCAATACCGCTACCGTGCCCAGCGCCACCATCAGCACAACGGCCAACGGGCCGGGCTGCCCGTCCGCGGCTCTGCCCGCCACCCGCTTCTCTACGAAGGCCATGTCTTCGAACCGAACCTGATGTGCCTCGCCGATCAACATGTCATTGCTGATGTCGACGACCCGGAAGGTGGGACGGTCACCATGCTTGGTAAGCACCCGTACCGTGTCGCCCACCGCCACGGTAATGCTGACCGAGGACGCATCGGTGCCGGATACGGGCGTCATTCTCGCGGCGCATGCAGTGAGCATTGCGGCCACGCTGACTACAATAACCGCGAGGTTCCCGCGCATCCGACTCCGTCTTAAGAACCGACTTCTCAAACCTCATTTCTACACCCGCCGAGAGGTTTTGCCCAGTTCTTTTTGTGCCGCCGCTGGCCTGGTAAGCGCCATCGGGCAGAAGCTGTTCGCAGGTCGGCAGGCTGTCGGGACACTGCACGGGCGCCTTGCAATGAAACAGCGGCCGTGCAGAAATACCCGCCATGACAGCAGGTACCGCAACCGAAATTCAGTTACAGGGCATCAGCCGCGCTTACATCGAAGGTGAGCGCCTGCATCGTGTGCTTGATGACATCAGCGTGAATTTCGTGCGCGGCGAGACGGTAGCGATTCGCGGGCGCAGCGGTTCGGGCAAGTCCACGCTGCTCAACCTGATCGGTGGCATTGATGCGCCGGATACCGGGCGGATAACGGTTGCAGGCACCGACCTTACCGGGCTGTCTGAGCGCGACCGGACGATCTTCCGCAGGCAGCACGTGGGGTTTGTTTACCAGGCGTTTAACCTGGTTAATACCCTGAGCGTCGCAGACAACATACGGCTGGTGCTCGAGCTCAACAATTTTTCGGCACGCAAGGCCGAGCAGCGCATCACCGGGCTCCTGGAGGCCGTCGGCCTGGCCGAGCGCGCCGACAGTTACCCGGACATTCTGTCCGGTGGCGAGCAGCAGCGCGTGGCCATCGCCCGGGCGCTCTGTCATAGCCCGTCTGTGCTGCTGGCGGACGAGCCCACCGGGAACCTGGACGATCAGACTGCAGAGACCATCCTGGAACTCCTGGACCGCCTGGTCCGGCGCGCCGGCGGCACGATGCTCATAGCAACTCACAGCGCACAGGTTGCTGCACGCTGCGACCGGGTACTCGAGCTGCATAACGGGCGGGTTGTGTTGCAGGAAAGCAGCGTCGCAAGCGGATGATTACCGCTGTCTATCGGGCAAACGCGGGCTATCTGCTGCGCCATCCATGGCAACTCGCGCTGGCGCTGCTTGGTATCTGCATCGGCGTGGCGGTAATGGTCGCCGTGGATCTTGCTAACGTCAGCGCGAGGAAAGCGTTCCTGCTTTCGATGGACGCGGTGACGGGCGCTGCGACGCATCAGCTGGTTGGCGGGCCTGCTGGCATTGATGAGCAGCTTTATGCGCGGTTGCGTGTTGAACAGGGTCTGCGCACCGTGGCCCCGGTGGTGGAGGGGACGGTCTACTTCGAGGAGGTTGCCCTGCAGCTACTGGGCGTTGATCTGTTTGCCGAGGAGGGGATGCGCGGGTTCACGCAGCGTGCAGGCGCAGGGCCGGCAGGCGACGGGCGGGACGCCGAGGTGATTTTCCGGGGCCTGCTCACAAAACCGGGCACCGCCTTGTTGTCCGCCGCCAGTGCTGCAAGTCTCGGTTTGTCCGTGGGCGAGGAGTTTACGGTCAGCGCTGGCGGCCGCCGCTTCCCGGCAACGCTGCTGGCATTGCTGGACGATCAGGGGGCGGCCGGGCTTGAGAATCTGATGGTGGTGGATATCGCGACGGCCCAGGTCTGGCTGGACCAGGTGGGCAGGCTGTCGCGCATCGATGTGCGGTTCGCTGACGGTGCGAGCTCGGCCATGGAGAACCTCGAGGGCATGCTGCCCGACGGGGTCGCCATGCTCACGGCGGCTGGGCGCACGCGCTCCACCGCTGAGATGAGCGCGGCATTCATGACCAACCTGACCGCCATGAGCCTGCTGGCCTTATTGGTGGGGCTGTTTCTGATCTATAACAGCGTGAGCTTCTCAGTTCTGCAAAGACGGCCGCTTATCGGCGTGCTGCGGGCTCTGGGTGTGACGCGGCGTGAGGTGTTCACAATGATCCTTGTCGAGGCGGCGCTCAGCGGGCTGTTTGCTTCGGCGCTGGGCGTGGTCGTGGGCGTGTGGCTGGGGCACCAGCTCCTCGCGCTGGTGGCACAGTCCATCAACGATTTTTACTTTCGCGTCAGCGTGACAGACGTGGCAGTCAGCACGGCCATGCTTGGCAAAGGGCTGGTGGCCGGGCTGGGTGCAACGCTGGTCGCCGCCATGGTGCCGGCAGTGGAAGCCGCGTCGTACCAGCCACGACTGGCGATGACCCGCTCGGTGCTGGAGCGACAGACGCATCGTCTTGTCCCCCTCATTGCCCTGATCGGCATCGGCGTGCTCGTGCTCGCTGTGCTGGTGCTGCTGGTGTCCGGCCGCAATCTGGTGGCGGGCCTGACCGCGGTTTTCATGCTCATACTCGGCTTCGCGCTGTGTGTGCCGGCGGCGGTCAGAGCAGCGACTTCGGTGCTGGCACCGCTCGCGAAAAAAGTTGGCGGCACGCAGGCGGGCATGGCGGTATCAGGCATTGCTGCAAGCCTGAGCCGGACCGGGGTTGCCATCGTGGCCCTCGCGGTGGCCGTCTCGGCCACGATCGGCGTCAGCGTCATGGTAGATAGCTTTCGCACGTCAGTTGCGGCGTGGCTGGAGCAGACCTTGCAGGCAGACGTCTACTTCGGCGTGCAGCGCGGGACGCTGGACCCTGAGCTCTTCCGGGCACTCACTGCGCTGCCCGGCGTGGAAGCGTACAGCACGAGTCGCCGGGCCTGGATCGAGGATGCCGCGGGGCGTACCCGTGTGCTGGCCGTTGAGATGGCGCCCGGCAGCTATGCAGGCACCGAGATACTTGACGGTGATCCCGCTGCGGTCTGGCCCGCCTTCGAAAGCGAGGATGTGGTCCTGGTATCTGAACCGTATGCTTACCAGAAGCAGGTACGTCGCGGCGAGAGCGTCAGGCTGCGCACCGACGCGGGCGAACAGGGCTTTCTCGTGCTTGCCGTTTATCAAAGCTACGACATCAACGCCAGCGCCCTGCTGATGAGCCGTGCGACTTACGACAGGCACTGGAATGACAGGGGTGTCGATGCGGTCGGCCTGTTCCTCAGGCCGGGAGCAAACCCGCAGGAAATGGTCACATTGCTCGAGGAGACCAGCGCCGGGCGGCAGCAGCTGCGCATCAGCTCAAATGCAGACATTCGTGATCTCTCGCTGGCCATCTTCGACAGGACATTCGTCATTACGGACATTCTCTACTGGCTCGCGCTGGGCGTAGCCATCATCGGCATTCTGGGCGCGATGCTTGCCCTGCAGCTGGAGCGCAGCCGCGAGCTCGGTGTGCTGCGTGCCCTGGGCATGACCCCGGCTCAGCTTGCCGGGCTGATCACATTGCAGACGGGCGTCATCGGGCTGTTAAGCGGCCTGGCGGCGATGCCGCTCGGTATCATCATGGCCTATGTGCTTATCGAGGTCGTGAACCGGCGCGCATTTGGCTGGCAAATCGACATGACGGTCACCCCAGGCATTCTTTTTTCCTCGCTGCTTTTCGCCGTGATCGCCGCGCTGCTGGCCGGGATCTATCCGGCCCTGCGGGCGGCGCGCAGTCAGCCAGCCCTGGCCATGCGGGAGGAGTAGCCGGTGTCGCCCTTCACCGCGCTCAAAACAGGGTGGCTGCAGTGGCTCCTGCTCTGCGTGCTGTCAGGCACAAGCCTGATGGTGGGCGCGGCGGACGGGCAGCAACCGCGCGCGCGCGATCGTTCGGGCCTGGCCGCATTGCTTGGCAGCGACGATGATGCCGGGCTGACAAAGGCCATAGCGCCACGCACGTTCATGTTTCCTGAAGACCATGGCCCGCACCCCTCTTTCCGCAATGAGTGGTGGTACATGACCGGAAACCTCGATGCTGCTGACGGTCGACGCTTCGGCTTTGAACTGACAATATTTCGTTTCTCTCTGAGCAAGGACGCTCCGCAGGCAGACTCGAACTGGCGTACCAATCAGGTATACATCGCCCACTTTGCTGTGACCGATGTCGATGGCAAGCGTTTCTACACGGCAGAGCGATTCTCCCGCGGAGCGCTGGGGCTGGCAGGGGCCCAGGCCGCGCCGTTTCGCGTGTGGATTGATAATTGGTCGCTGTCTGCCGCCGGCTCAGACGGAACGGCCAGCCGCTGGGCACTGCAGGCGGCTGACGAAGACTTCGCGCTCACGCTCGCGCTGAGTGCGGAAAAGCCTGTCGCGCTGAACGGCGAAGCGGGGCTGTCGCGCAAGTCGGCAGCGCCCGGCAACGCTTCCTATTACTACACCGTCTCGCGCTGGCAGGCGGCGGGTCGTATCCGCATCGGCAGCGAGTCGCTTGCGGTGACGGGCCTGACCTGGCTGGATCGTGAATGGAGTAGCAGCGCGCTGGCGGCCGACCAGGTGGGGTGGGACTGGTTCGCGCTGCAGCTGTCGGAGGGCAGCGACCTGATGTTCTATTCGCTCAGGCGAGCGGACGGGAGTCGCGACGCATTCAGCGCCGGCACGTTCATTGCGGCAGACGGCAGCGCGCGAGCCATAAACGCTTCTGAAGTCGAGCTTACGGTACTGGAATTCTGGGACAGCCCGAGGGGCGGCCGATACCCCTCAGCGTGGCGCATGCGTGTGCCCGAATACGAGCTGGAACTCGAGATCATGCCGGTTATGAAAAACCAGGAATTGTTCACTACGGTGCGCTACTGGGAGGGCGCCGTGGACGTGACCGGGCGCAGGGCGGATCAGCCCATCACGGGGCGCGGTTACGTGGAGCTGACCGGATACGCCGAATAACGCGGGGCGCGCGCGTGGTCAATCATGCTCGGTGCGCAGCTGGCGGCCCATGAGGCTTTTGACGGCATCCACCGGGGGCAGCTCCTCGTAGAGCACGCGGTAGACCTGTTCGATGATCGGCATGTCCACCTTGAGCTTATGGGCCAGCTGCCAGATGGCACGTGCCGCCTGGACGCCCTCAACAACCTGCTGGATGTCGTGTTCGGCTTCGGCCACGGTCTTGCCTGCGGCCAGCGCCAGACCCATGCGCCGGTTGCGTGACTGGTCGTCGGTGCAGGTGAGAATGAGGTCGCCCATGCCGGCGAGGCCCATGAAGGTCTCCTGGCGGGCACCGACAGCGATGCCGAGCCGCATCATCTCCGACAGTCCGCGGGTGATCAGCGCAACCCGCGTGTTGGCGCCGAATCCCAGGCCGTCCGAAATGCCGGCCCCGATGGCAAGCACGTTTTTGACGGCGCCGCCGATTTCCACGCCCGTAATGTCGGTCGAGGTATAGGCACGAAAGCCCGCATCCGAAATGCTCTCTGCCAGATCCGTGGCAAAGGACTCCGTTTCCGAGGCCACCGTCATGGCCGTAGGCAGGCCCGCGCCGACTTCCTTTGCAAAGGTGGGGCCGGAGAGCACAGCGGTCGGCAGTGAAGCCCCCAGAATTTCGGCAGCCACCTGGTGCGGCAGGAGGCCGCTGTCCAGTTCGAGGCCCTTGGTCGCCCAGCAGAGTCGCGCATCTTTACCGAGCTGTGGCTTGATAGCCTCCAGCGTTGCGCGGAAAGCATGGCTCGGCACGCAAACAAGCACATCCCGTGCGCCGGACACTGCGTCGGCGAGTTCGGGCACCACCTGGAGCGCATCGGGAAACGCCGCGCCCGGCAGGTAGCGGGTGTTGCAGCGTTCTGCGGCGAGCTTTGCCAGCTGTGCCGAATCGCGCCCCCAAAGCAGCGTGGGGCGTTTCTTGCGCGCAAACTGGATCGCCAGCGCCGTCCCCCAGGAGCCGGCGCCGATGACCGCAATCGGCAGCTGTGGCTTGCTGTTCATTGGCCGTATGGCGCCGGCCGCAGGGGCTTCAGGCCTGCTTCGCCGCTGCCTGTTCCTGATGGGCCCGATACATGGCCTCGAAATTCAGCGGCTGAATCACGAGCTGGGGAAAGCCGCCTTTCGAAACGAGGCTGCCGATAGCTTCACGGGCGTACGGATAAATTACACTCGGGCAGTAGGCGCCCAGCAGGCGGTTGAATTCCTCGCCCTCGAAACCGCTCAACTCGAAGATGCCCGCCTGTTCGACTTCGGCCAGCAATGCCGTTTGCTCACCGTGAACCGCCTCGACGGAGACGTGCAGCGAGACCTCCCAGTGATTGGGGCCGATCTTCTCGAGCTGCCGATGACTCGGTCTTGATGTTAAGCGTGATCTTCGGTTCCCAGTTGCCGGAGAACACCTCCGGGCTGTTGGGCGCCTCGAAGGAGGCATCCTTAATGTACATGCGGTGTACGATAACGTTGCGATCGCTACCGGCCTGGTCGTTCTGGTCTGTTTCAGCCATGAGTCTTTCCTGTCAGTGTTTTAGTGCAAGTGCAAATCGATTGCGAAAAAATGGTTCAAGCGGCGGATGACGCATCGTTCTTGCCGAGTAGCGCATCCAGCTCCCCTGCGCGATCAAGCGCGTAAAGGTCATCATAGCCACCGATGTGGCGGTCAGCGATAAATATCTGCGGGACAGTGCGCCGGCCGGACCGCTGCACCATCGTCAGGCGCAGGGCGGCATCATGATCAACATGAATCTCGTGCCAGCGCACGTCTTTTGCTTTGAGAAGCGCGCGGGCGCGCAGACAGAAGCCGCAGTATTCAGCCGTGTACATCTCTATGTGCGGTGTTTTTTCGTTCAAGCGGGTGGCCTATTTTTTCTTTGAAAGCGGAAGATTGTCCTGCTGCCAGGCACGAATTCCGCCGCGCAGATTATACAGTTTGCTGAAGCCGTTCTTGCCGAGCAGCGCGAGTGCGCGCTGGCTGCTGATACCGGAATCACAGCACAGAATCAGCGGCTCGTCTTTGTTCAGTTTCCCGGTCTTCTGCGCGAGTTCATCGAGCGGAATGTTCTTCGCGCCGAGTATGTGTCCGGCAAGAAACGCATCAGCGCCCCTCATATCAATGACCGTGCCGCCCTGGTTCATCAGCTTGACCGCCTCGGCCACGCTGAGCTGATTGGTGCCCGATCTCCGCAGCTCGGTAAATATAATGATCGCGAGCAGCAAGAGCGCCGCACCGATCAGCAGCGGGTGATTGCCCGCAAATTCCAGAACCTGTTGCATGTGCTGCTTCCGGGACCCAACTGAAAAACACGCCATTATAGCAAACCATGGCGGCGGTTCGACCCACTTGTGTTCTGGCGCGGCCTTTGTTTGAACGGGCAAACTCTCTACACTTGCTGCTTTGCCGGGCGCCCGGCTAATAAACAAAGGAAGAGGACTCATGGCAAAACGGCCGCGCCCGATGGTGCTGACCGTTCTGGATGGCTGGGGATACAGCGAAGATCCCGACCACAACGCTATTCTGAACGCGCGCACCCCGAACTGGGATCGCCTGTGGGGGCAGTTTGCGCACGGCCTGATAAACACCTCCGGGATCGTTGTCGGTCTGCCGGCTGGCCAGATGGGAAACTCCGAGGTGGGGCACCTGAACCTGGGCGCCGGCCGCGTCGTGCATCAGGACTACACGCGCGTGACCCAGGCGATCGACGACGGCAGCTTTTACCACAATGAGGCGCTCGTGAACGCACTGGACAAGGCGCTTGCCGGCGGCGGCGCCGTGCATGTCATGGGGCTCGTGTCGCCCGGTGGCGTCCACAGCCACGAGGAGCACATCCACGCCATGCTGCGTATGGCCGCGAAGCACGGTGTCCGCAAGCTGTATATGCATGCCATGCTGGACGGCCGGGATACGCCGCCGCGCAGCGCCGGGCCTTCACTGCAGCTGATGGAGGAAGTACTGGCGCAGGCAGGCACCGGACGGATTGCCAGTATCGTGGGGCGCTACTACGCCATGGATCGCGACAAGCGCTGGGACCGCGTGCAAAAGGCCTGGCGCATGTATGTGGATGGCAATGCCGAATACCGTGCAGCCAGCGCCGAAGAAGCGCTGCTCGCCGCCTATGCGCGGGATGAATCGGACGAATTCGTGAAGCCCACGCTGGTTGCAGGGAGTGATGGCGAGGACGTGCAAATTGCCGACGGAGATGTTGTCATATTCATGAACTACCGAGCAGATCGTGCACGCGAGCTAAGCCACGCATTCGTGGACGATTCTTTTGCTGGTTTTGATCGGGGCGACCGACCCCGGCTGGCTGACTTCGTTTCGCTGACACAATACGAGAGCGGCCTGAATACCACCGTGGCCTTCCCGCCGGTGTCGCTCAAGAACACGCTCGGCGAATATCTTTCGGGGCTGGGACTGCGCCAGCTCCGAATTGCGGAGACCGAAAAGTATGCCCATGTCACGTTTTTCTTCAACGGTGGGGAGGAAAAGCCATCGACAGGAGAAGATCGCGAGCTGATTCCGTCACCCAAGGTGGCCACCTACGATCTGCAGCCTGAAATGCATGCTGCTGAGGTAACCGACAAACTGGTGGCAGCCATCGACAGGGACAACTACGATTTTATTGTCTGTAACTATGCAAACGCAGACATGGTGGGCCACAGCGGTAACTATGAAGCGGCCATCAAGGCAATAGAAACTCTGGATGCATGCATCGGCCGGCTCGCTGAAGCACTTGCGAAGGCCGGCGGAGAGCTGCTGGTGACCGCCGATCATGGCAACGCCGAGCAAATGAGCGATCCCGGAACCGGCCAGGTGCATACGGCGCACACTACGAATCCGGTGCCGCTTCTCTATGTCGGGCGCAAGGCGACCGTTGAATCAGGCGGGGCGCTGGCGGACATCGCGCCTACGCTTCTGAAGTTGATGGGGCTGGAACAGCCCGCCGAAATGACGGGCCGCGCCCTGATTCACCTTGAGGAGTGAACACGGAGGCGCACGCCACGTTGAAAAAATCGCTTTCGGGACTGCTGCTTGTTTGCCTTTGCTGGGCTGCGGTAGCCACGCCGCAGTTCGCTGTGGCCGCCCAGGACAAGGCGCTGCAGCTGCGCCAGGCGGAGCTGGAAAAGCTCCGGGCCCGCCTCGGGGCCCTGCGCGACGACCTGCAGAAAGACATTCGCAAACGCGATCAGCTGGGCGCCAGACTGCGCGACGCGGAACAACAGGAAGCCGCCGCCGCACCCGGCTGGCCGGCGTCCGTGAAGATCAGAAACGAACCGCGAGAGACGTGAAACACTGCAGGCGCAGCGCAAAAAGCGCGAGCGTGAGCTCGAGAAAGAGCGCGAAGTCCTCGCGGGCCAGGTCAGGTCGGCCTTCGTTAACGGCCGTGGCGAGCGGCTGCGATTGCTGCTGAATCAGCAGGACCCGGCCAGGCTTGGTCGCCAGATGGTCTATTACGCCTACCTCAACCAGGCCCGCAACGAGCGTATCCAGGCCGTCCTGGCACGCCTTACGGAAATAGCCCGGCTGGATCAGGAGCTGGCGGAGGTGGCCGAGCGGCTCGCAGCGCTGGAACGCGCCGCGGCAGAGGAGGTGGCGGCGCGCGCACAGGCACGTAAGGAGCGCTCGATTGTCCTGGCCGAAATCGAGAAGCGAATCGGCCAGCGTGGTGCCGAAATCTCCGGCCTGGAATCCGAGGAGGCCGCGCTGCGGGACCTGATTCGCGAATTAAACGCCGTGATGCGCGACTTCCCGGTGCAGGGCGAGCAGCCTTTTACGGCCTTGAAGGGCAAGCTGGGCTGGCCGGTGGCCGGCCGGCTCGTCAATGATTTCGGCAAACTGCGCGCCGGTGACACCATTCGCTGGAATGGCGTGGTGGTGGCTGCCGAGCGAGGCAGCCCCGTGCGTGCCGTCGCCCGCGGCCGCGTCAGCTACGCGGACTGGTTGCCGGGCCTCGGCCTGCTGGTCATTCTCGATCACGGCGGCGGCTACCTGTCTTTGTATGCCCACAACGACACCATCAATCGCAACGTGGGCGACTGGGTGCGCCCGGGCGACGTGATCTCCACCGTGGGCGATAGCGGCGGCAGAGCGCAGACGGCCCTGTATTTCGAGATCCGCAAGGGCACCCGGCCCGAAAACCCACATCGCTGGTTCGGCGGCCCCCTTAAAAGCCGCTAGGCGTGGCCCTGGTTCGCAGATTTGCCGGTGCAGCCTGTGCTATCGTCGGCGCTAGTCGCCGGCGCCCTCGTCCGGCGTCAGACCCGGTACCTATGAGCTTTCAGATTCGCAGTTTTCTGGTGGTCCTGATCGGCACCCTGCTGGGCATTGCCCTGACGATCAGCCACGCAGTCCTTGCCGACAAGGCGAGACCGCTCAGGGCGCGTCAGCCACGCTGCCGTGGGAGGATGCGCGCCTGCTCGCCGAAGTCCTCGAGCGGGTCAAGCGCGACTACGTTGAAGACGTGGACGACCACGTGCTTATCGAGGGCGCGATTCGCGGCATGATCTCCAGCCTCGACCCCCATTCTTCCTTTCTCGACCCGGGTCAGTACGAAGACATCCAGATCACGACGCGTGGCAGCTACAGCGGCATCGGCATCGAGGTCACGACCCGCGACGGAGTTCTGCAAGTCATTGCGCCCATGGACGACACGCCGGCGGCCGAGGCCGGCCTGTTGCCGGGCGACGTGATCTTGATGATTGACGGCGAATCCGTGGAGCCGGACAATCTTGCGGACATGACGGGCCGCCTGCGCGGTGAGGAAGGCACGACGGTGCAGCCTCGGAATCGGCCGCGAAGGCGCTGACGATATGCTTGACTACGAAATCGCGCGCGCCCGCATTCGTGTCAGCAGCGTGCGCTCGCGCGATGCTGGAGCAGGACTATGCCTATGTTCGTCTTGCCGTATTCAGCGAGAGCACCGGCAAGGACCTGGTGCGGGCAGTGCGCCGGCTCAGGAGGGCCAATGGCGGGCCGTTGAAGGGCGTGGTGCTGGATCTGCGCAACAACCCCGGCGGCGTGCTGGATGCGGCGGTGGAGGTGTCGGACGCGTTTCTCGAAACCGGCCTGATTGTGAGCGGCAAGGGCCGCATAGACGACGCCAGGTTTTCGATGAACGCAGGCCCCGGGGACGTCACCGACGGTGCGCGCATCGTCGTGCTGGTAAACGCGGGTTCAGCATCGGCCTCCGAGATCGTCGCGGGCGCGCTGCGCGACCATGGGCGCGCGACGATTCGTCGGCAATACGACGTTCGGCAAGGGTTCGGTACAGACCGTGATGCCGCTTTCGGATGGCCGTGCGCTGAAGTTGACGACCTCCAAATATTTCACGCCGTCCGGCGAATCCATTCATGAGAAAGGCATCGAGCCCGACGTTGTTGCTGGACCCGCTGGAAAACAATTCAGGCCGTCGGGAAGTAGGCCTCGATGAGGCGCTGGCGATCCTCAAGAGCGAAGGCGCCGCCTCGCTCAGCGAAAAACCCGCTACCGAAGAATCAGCCGGCGGGGATGCATTGATATGCTGCGTGGTTGGGGCGCCACGCTGCTGCTGCTAGCACTGCCGGGCTTAACGCCTGCCAACCAGTTTGACGATCCGCGGCCCGTCATCAGCATCATCATCGATGACCTGGGATATGGCCTGGTTGATGGGCGACGCGCGATCGACTTGCCCGGCCCCGTCGCCTGCTCCGTGCTGCCGCACACACCGTATAGTTCGCGGCTGGCGGAGGCCGCGCACGGTGCGGGTAAGGAAGTGTTGCTGCACCTGCCCATGCAGCCGATGAATGACAAGGATCCCGGCTTCGGGGCGCTGACCCTGGACACCAATGAGCAGGGGCTGCGGCGACTGCTTGAGGCGAACCTCGCGGCCGTCCCGCATGTCGTGGGCATCAACAATCACATGGGCAGCCTCCTTACGCGCCACCCGGGACACATGGGCTGGCTGATGCGCGATCTGCGCGATGACCCTCGCGGAGCTGTTTTTCGTTGACAGCGTGACCTCGCAAAAGAGCGTGGCCATGCAGTTGGCGCGAGAGCACAGCGTGCCGACCACGCGTCGCGACCTGTTTCTTGATCGTGACCCGGACCCGGCGGCGATTGCCGCTCAGTTTGATGCGCCTGATTGAGCTTGCGCATGAGCGCGGTTCGGCCGTCGCCATAGGGCATCCCTACCCTGAGACCCTGGACGTGCTCGAACGCGAGCTGCCGAAGCTCGAAGAGCGCGGCGTGCGGCTTGATCAGTGTGGCAGAATTCATCCGTCAGAGAACGCTGGAGAATTCATCATGGCACGCGTCCTTGTCCCCCTCGCCGCAGGTTTCGAAGAACTAGAGGCCGTCACTATTATCGACCTGCTGCGGCGGGCCGGGATCGAAGTCATTGTGGCGGGGCTCGATCGAGGGCCCTGTGTCAGGCGCTCATGGCATCACGATAACGCCGGACACGACCCTTGCTGAGGCGCTGGCCGGCGAGTTTGACATGGTGGCGCTGCCAGGCGGCCTGCCCGGGTCTGATCACCTGCGGCGGATCATCGCTTGCGCAAACTGCTGCAGGAGATGGCGGCGAGCGGCAAGTTTACCGCCGCGATCTGCGCGGCGCCGCGCGCCCTCGCGGGCGCAGGATTGCTGCAAGGCAAGCGCGTAACGAGCTTTCCGGGTGCGCTGAGTGAAGCGGACCTGCAAGATGCGGCCTACGGAAGAAGCGCGGTGGTCACCGATGGTAAAGTAATCACCTCGCGGGGCCCCGGTACGGCGATGGATTTCGCGCTGGCATTGATCGGGGCGCTTGAGGGACCGGCAGTGAAGCAACAGGTTGAGCAGCGCCTGCAGAGACAGGCAGTCTGACAGGAGGGGTAGCGAATGAGCGAACCTCGAGCAAACAGACACAATATTTACGTGGCCATCGCGGTGAGGTGCCGGCGGTGTGGCGACCGGTGGAAGCGTTGCACATCGACGGGGATATCTATGAAATCGTGTCCGTAAACTCCAATCCGGAGGAGCAGGAGTGGCAGTTTGATACCGGTACGCGGGTGCAGTGTATCGAGCACACTTTCATGGATGGCAAGACCGGAATAGTGGCGGCGGAGCAGGCCTGAGACAACAGCAAACGGAGATCGACAATGGCGGACCTGGAGAAACAAGTTCAAAGAGGCGGCTGCGGGCGCGAAAGCGTTGCCGGCCAAACCGGACAACGACACGCTGCTGAAGCTCTACGCTCTTTACAAGCAGGGCACTGACGGCGACGTGCACGGCGAAGCGCCAGGCTTCATGGACTTCGTCGGCCGCGCAAAATACGAAGCCTGGGACGGCCTGAAGGGCACCGGATAAGGATAAGGCCAAAAAGACTACGTGGACCTGGTCAAAAAACTGAAATCAAGCTGAGCACCTGCATCCCGCTGCGCCTGCCATTCCGCGCGCCGCACGACGGGACATCGCCCATGGTTGAAGCTTCGCGGTTTCGGCGAATTCATGGGCCTCGCGCTGCCGATCATTGGCGGCATGGTTTCGCAGAACGTCCTGAACCTGGTCGATACGGCCATGGTCGGCACGCTGGGCGACGCTGCGCTGGCGGCCGTCGGGCTGGGCGGCTTTGCCATGTTCATGTGCATGGCGCTGATCCTCGGGATCTCGACCGGCGTTCAGACCACGGCGGCCCGGCGCAAGGGCGAGGGTCGCCACGATGAAACGGCGGTCGTCCTGAATGGCGCGCTCGTTCTCGTGCTGTTCGTCGCACCCGCTGATTTCCGCTTGCTCTATCAGGCTGCGCCCGTATTTTTCCCCTGGCTCAACAGCGACCCGGAGGTCATTCGACAGGGCGTGCCCTACCTGCAGATGCGCCTGCTGGCCATCGTGTTTGTCGGTGTAAATTTTGCGTTTCGGGGTTACTGGAACGCCGTGGATCTCTCGCGGCTGTACATGAGCACGCTGATCGTGATGCACGCCAGCAACATCTTCCTGAACTATGTCTTTATCTTCGGCAAGCTTGGTGCGCCCATGCTGGGCGTCGAGGGCGCGGGTCTGGCCTCGGCGCTTTCCACGATGATCGGCGCGGGCATGTACATGGTGCTTGGCCTGAGCACGCACGGGTCGGCGGATTTCTCAAGAAACTGCCTGGCAGCGCTACGCTCCGTAGCCTGGTGCGCCTGTCTCTGCCCAGCGGCATTCAGCAGCTGGCATTTGCGGCGGGCTTTGTCGCGACCTACTGGATCGTCGGTCTGGTCGGCACCCGGGAACTGGCGGCGGCCAGCGTGCTGATCAACGTGACGCTCGTGGCCATCCTGCCCGGACTCGGCATGGGCCTTGCAGCGGCGACGCTGGTGGGCCAGGCGCTGGGGCGCGGCGATTCAGACAGATGCCGAGCCTGGGGCTGGGACGTGGTCAAGGTCGCATCGATCGGCCTGACTGTTCTCGGCATTCCTATGTGGCTGCTGCCAGACCTGATCCTTGGGGGCTTCATTTATGATCCGTTGACCGTGGCGGTGGGGCGCTGGCCGATGCGCCTCGTGGGCCTGACCATGGTGGTCGAAGCGCTCGGGCTGGTGCTGATGCATTCGCTGCTTGGCGCGGGCGACGTTCGACGAGTCATGGTTGTCGCTATTACCACTCAATGGATCGTGTTCCTGCCGCTGGCCTACCTGGTCGGACCCGTGCTCGGCTTCGGGCTGATCGGTATCTGGGTGATGCAGGGCGTCTATCGGACAGCGCAGGCGGTGTTTTTCTATCGCTTCTGGAAAGGCCGGCAATGGGCCTCGATACGCGTCTGATTGATTGGTGGGCCAGGCCGAGCCGTGGCAAGATGGGCGACTTACAGGCTACAGGCGAGGTAATTATCATGGCCGGCTTCCTGGTTCGTTGTCTGGTCAGCGCGGTGGGCCTGTGGCTCGCGTCGCTGATGATCAGCGGTATCACCGTGCAGGGCATTGGCGTCCTGCTGGGGGCCGCGCTGCTGCTCGGTATCGTTAACGCGATTGTGCGGCCCGTGATGATTCTTCTTACGCTGCCGTTCACGATTCTGACGCTTGGACTGTTTCTGTTCGTGATCAATGCCATGATGCTGGGGCTGGTTGCCTGGCTGCTCGAAGGTTTCGCGATTTCCGGTTTCTGGGCGGCGCTTGGGGGCTCAGTCATCATCAGCCTGACCAGTTGGGTCGCATCCTGGTACATCGGTCCCAAGGGCAACATCGAACTGGTTGTCGTCAGGCGCGACTAAGACCGGCGCCTGGTGATCCTGACAATTAACCTGGGAGTCTTCTTTTGAAATTTCAGAAAGTGTGCAAAAAAACAGAGGTGCCGAAAGGCGAGATGCGTGCGTTCAAGGTCGGTGACCAGAATCTGATCATCTATCATCTGGGCAATAGTTTTCATGCCACACAGGCTAACTGCACGCACATGTTCGCGCCGCTGGCGCGCGGCAAGATTCTGGATGGTTGCGAGGTTCAGTGTCCGCTGCATCGCGCCCGCTTCGACATCGCGAGCGGCCACGTCGTCGAATGGGCAAATTTTCCTCCCGGCATACAGCTGCTCAACGCTGTGCGCGGCAAGAAGCCACTCAAGACCTTTGCGGTTGAAGTCAGGGAAAGCGACGTCTTTGTAAAGGTATGAGCATGCATCTCCCTGTGACCGGTATCTATGCGGCCTTGATTGCGTTGCTGGCGATCGGCCTGGCTGTTCGCGTAGTGCGGCTCCGACGCAGCCTGCGCGTTGGCCTGGGCACGGGTAACCAGGCGGCTCTGGAATGTGCTGTCCGCGCGCACGGCAACCTGGTGGAATACGCTCCTCTGGCGCTGCTGCTCTTGCTGATCATCGAGACGGGTGGCGGCGGCCGCCTCCTGGTGCATGGCTTGGGAATCGTCCTGCTCACGGGTCGTTTGCTGCATGCCTGGGGGCTGTCCGGAAAGGCTGGCGTATCCTTTGGCCGTTTCTACGGCACTGCGCTCACCTGGCTCATGATCATCGTCTCATCCGTACTGATGCTGGCTTCGCTTTTCATATAGGCGACCGGAAATTCATCTCCAGGGGGCGCTCGTTCAGAGTCTGTCCGAAAGCGTACCCAGGTTTTGCGTTTGCTCATCTGGAGCCGGTAGCGCTTCTCCCTCCTGCTGGCGCCTTATGTCGGTTCGAAGCGCTCCCCGCTCCCATTCAGGTAAGCACTGGTTCCAGCGCCTGCGGCAATAGAATTACCGAACGCCCATGTTCACGGCATGAGTTCGCATTGCGGGTAGCCCGGTGGTGCACACTCGCAACTGGTCGGGGTTCTCGCGGTGAGGAAATCCAGGACTGGCATTCACCTGGCTGGAGCCGGTAGCGCTTCTCCCTCCTGCTGGCGCCTTATGTCGGTTCAAAGCGCTCCCCGCTCCCTGGCCGCTCGCCGCGTAGTTTTAGGGGGGCAGCACAAAGATCCGGCGGAGGACCGTGCCGCTGATTAGCAGCGGTGGCGTTGCGCGAGCAGACTCAGAAGCGCCAGCTGAAGCCAACGGACGTGAGCTTGATATCGAGGTCGAGGGAGCGGTATTCGAGCTGGAGACGCAGGGGATTGGAGACGTCGTAGCCAACGCCGATTCCGAAAAGCAGCTCCCGCCTGCGCAGGTCGGGGTTGCCGTTGGCCTCAACGTTCCAGCCCTGAATCCCGAGATGGCCGTACACGGCGAGGTCATCTTGAAGCATGAGGGCGGGCATTAGCGACAGGGAATAACCGGTCGCGTCATCCAGCGCCGGTGGGTTGACGGCCGCACATGCAAAATCGGTTTTCTCGCAACGCAGTACGCGGGCAGGATCCATGATCACCTCGCGAAAAAGTGCCAGAATCGTGAAGGACTCGTTGAATCTGTAGCCCGCGTTCAGAGTCGGCACATGGACGTCGCTAACGCGAACGTGCGAGACGAGGAGGTCGGCGCTGGACCCGAATGTAGTGGGGGATGGCTGCTCGAGAAACCAGCCCTGTTCCTCAGCTGCAGCGATACCGGACAGTGCAAGCGCCTGGGTGAGGAGCAACGTATAAAAGTGCTTTCTCATCGCCCCTCCCGAGAAGTGATGGGGGATGGTTTGAATTTAAACCTAAGTTCCGACAAGCGCCACACATCGCGTCACACTTGCCAGGAATTAACATTCCAAATAAGTAAAAAGGCGCTTGATCCTTAGGCTCAGTGGTCGGCGGGCGTGGCGCTGTTTTTTTGCTGCCTGTGACGATTGACGACCCAGGTCGGGCGGTAGATGGTCAGAGCCCAGCCATTCCAGGGTCGTCCATCAGTGTCGAACGTGTGCACTTGTGATCCTGGCAGAGGTGCTCCTCAAGCTTCCGCATGATGAAGGGCTGGAACTCCGGCATAAAGAAGGTGCCGTGAGCAGAAACGAAGTATATGCACGTGTCGCGAACAAGCATTCCAACCGCACTTTTGTAAATCATCGAGGGCTCCGATGCGGTCCCTGTCTCTCTGGATTGCATCTTTGCCAGAGCAACATCATTGTTATCGAAACACTCGCGCCAGACATCAAATCGCGGATGCCAGCGCTCTTCTTTGTCAGGCACGGGCTCGATCTGACGGATAGTCTGATGCTTGTCGAGGTCCGTCGTTTCGTAACCCCACCCGGCCAGTATGTCTTCCGGGATTACGCGTGAGTCCGCTGTGGACAGAGTCAGCAACTCGTTTAGCCAATCGGACATCGGCCGGGCTATCAGGTCTCGATTGGACAGAACAATCACCGTGTATCCAGATTGCGGGTAATATCGATAGTCTGCTGATACGCCAGGGGAACCGCCGTTGTGGCCAACCCAGCGGTGACCATTTAGAGACCCGATGGCCCAGAGATAGCCGTAGCCAAAACCTGGCCCCAACTCGGCGTAAGGTGTCCAGATTTCCGCGAGTGTTTTGGCTTCAAGCAGTGCGCCACTGCTGATCGCAGCGCTGAAGCTGAGCAAGTCGTTGGCGGATGCATACCCGCCGCCTGCCGGAGACCCCATCAGGCCCAGTTGCTCGCTATTGCTGCTAAGGCCCTCTGGGGACGGATAGTAACCAATTGCGAGTCCGGCAGATTTATCAGCTGTTTTAAAGTGATCTGAGTGAGACATCCCTGCCGGCTTGTAAATGAATTGCCGAGCCGCGTCGTAGTAACTCATCTTCATGTGCTTTTCGACGATCAAACCCAAAATTACCGGCCCGCCGTTGCTGTATTCATTTCCCTCCCCCGGCTCGAACAAGAGTGGCTCGTCGATAAACGTGGCAAGAAACCCATCAAGTGAGTCTATCTCGTGCTTCGAGTCTTCATAGGACTGGTTCCAATACGAGCCAACGCCGGAGGTATGAGTCAAAAGCTGGTGTATCGTCACGCCGTCACGAATGCGTTTGTTGGGCAGCTCTGGAAGATGTTTACCTACGTTATCTTCCCAATTCAGTATCCCGTCGGCTACTAGTCGTCCAATCAAAATGCCGGTAAACATCTTGTTCATTGAACCCAGATTCATTGGCGTTTCGAGCGTAATCGGCCGCTTCGCCTTAATGTCGGCCATGCCAACGGCTTGTGAGTAGATGATCTTGTCGCCTTTAGCAAGCAGCACGGCCCCACTGAAATCGTTCTTCCGTACTCGATCTGCGATGTACTTGTCTGCGGTTTCGGCGATATCTTTGGTATTGACCGTTGGCACGTCCGGCGGCAGCGCCTTTATTCTGAGCCCGCTTAGTTTTGGGCTTGTGGCACCGACTAATGTGATTTCCAGAAGATACAGTTGGTCAAAGTCATTGCCCACCAGCACGTCATAATGTTCTCCATTCAGCGTAACCTCGCGAATCGCATCAGCGGCATTCAAGCCGGCAAAATCCCGCGATAGCATGCTGAGCAACGCCTGGACGCGCGCAGCACCGAGCCGCTGATGCAATGCGATAGCGAAGTGTGAATCCGCCAATGCGTTCAGGTCCTGGTCAGGCCCTCTGCTTAACGCGTCGAGAAACTGATGCGCGGCCTTTTCCGCGGCCACTTGACCTGGGCGCAGGTCCAGCGAATGAACGGTAGAAGAAAAAGCCATCAAAAGCACACACGCTATGGCTGACAACATTCGATTATTGCTCATGGTGTTACCGTTTTTGCGGAGTTACGTTCTAGATGCCGTAAAACCTTGGAAGGTCGCAAAACGACGGGTTCCGTTCCGAAAAAGGGGTCAGATTTATTTTCTGCATACCAAAAATAAATCTGACCCCTTTTTCTGGAAGCCGAGACTAACAAGCAGGGCGAAGGCGCCGAACGCGAACATTGTTGTTGGTGACACAAGAGGGCGCCGCGGGCTGGGCTCAGGAGCTTCACGCCAGGCCGTGCCTGCCGCAGCAATGGGTATCGGAATGGCGAGGAAGAAGGACGCTGTGACCACGGGCCCGAGTACCGGATGGCGTTCAGCGGCGCCCTCAAGTGCTGCCAGGCCCAAACCGGCAACGGTGCCAACGGCGACAAAGGTTGCGAAGAGAACCGACGGGGATAGGCCTGCTCGCATCGTTGACGCCTAACGTCCTGGCTCGGCGGCGGCACTCCGCCGTGTCTCTAATTGCACTTTATCTTTCCTCCGCCCGCTGCAGCGCATTGTTATCAGGCGTTTGCGTTGGATGATGGAACGAGCGGCTGGAACCCACCGTATGCCATCCGTTTAGCATCAAAACCTGAATTCGATGAATCGATCATATCCGCCATTCTGGGATCAGCCGCGACCTTCTCGTTTGCCAGATGACGTGCCTCACGAGAATCAAATACCACCCATCCAAACACGATGGTTTCATCCTCCTTTGCGGCGACTAGATCAGTGAATGAGCGCGTTCCATCGAAATACAAATCGTCACCGACATATTCCCTGTAGTCGAGTGCGCCATGTTCCTTCCAAATCTTGGCAACCGCTTCGGCGAGACGCTTGTACTCGGGTAGTCGATTGCGCTGAACTGGAAGGACGAATCCGTCGATGTAGTGAGCCATACCTTCTCCGATAGTGGTAACTGAGTCTCGTGCTTCAAGCCGGATAACGCCTAAGTTCAGCGGCATTTGAGGCAACCTCTGTTTTTGCGGCAGAAAAATCTGGTGGCTGGTCAAACGTCCGCTGCAACGACTTGTTGGGCGGCAAATCGCGCAGCCCCGATTCGCAAGCGCAATCCGGTCGGCAATTGGTAAACGCTAATGGTGGTCATGTGGCTTTGGGGCCGCCGAACTCCCGTCTTCAGGGGGCGGACCTGCGCCACGCGGAGGTCTACCGCCAGGCGGACCTCCACCGGGCGGCTCGCGCTGGGCGCGCTGGGCAATTGCGCCCATGTAGCAAGTTAAAACGGCATTGAGCTCGGGCGAACGGGCGTGGTAGTGGTAGCCATATTCCTGCGTTGTGTGCCCGTTACAAGCGTCCAGATCATCACGTTCTTGGGCACTGTGAATCAGGTAGCCGTCCATCGCGATCGCGAATGGTGGCGTTTCACCATGAGGCGCTTCACCTATCTCCCCGCAACCCGTTGCGGCATGCAGGTGATAGCCCTCGAACGGATTTACGTGGCCGCCGCAGTCATCGAACGCGGCAATGGTGTAAGCACCAAGTATCGCATCGACGGGAGCAGCGGCGTCGATGCGAACGCCATTGAAAGTCACCCCAAGTGGGGCTCGGGCGGGGATAGGAACACCCTTCGCTACCGGGGAAACGGGGATCTGGACAGTGGTTGTGATGGGCTTTCCGCCTTCGAGCCATTCCATGCGCCCTTCAACGCAGTAGTTCTCATATTCTTCAGCCACGTCAGGACGTGCCGCCGCCTCAAAAGCTTCCTTTGTCTCGGTTACGCGTACGTGACCCTGGCCATCGTGGAGCATCCAATGGTCGTCGCTGTAGATCGTGGGCAGGTCGAGGATGAACTGGCCTGTCACGTCGTAGAGGTTCTTGCCGTCCAGCCAGATGCCGACCGCCTCTTCAGTTGCCGAGGTGGTTCTGGGACAGAAAGGCCCCACGTTGTGGTTGGTGGGTGTCCCTGCGACGGTGATCTTGTAGCAGGACCTGGCCGTTCCATCCGACAGAGTGCAATCCACGATCGCGACGTCTTGCGCAAGCGCACCGGGGATAAACAAATCAACGGGTGATTTCTGCTCGCTGCGCTCTGCGGGCGCCTCCAGAGACTTGCTCGAGCAGCCAGCCAATACCGAGAGAGCGAGCGTACAAACGCCTGCTTGTGATGGGCGTACGAATCTCATTTTATCGGGAGAAGCTTGTTCATTCGGATAGGGTTCCATAGGTCAGACCACAGGAGCGCATTGGTACTCTCCCCCTGCCGCCCAAACTATATTAGTGGGCCGAAATAACAAGACCTATTTCTCACAAGAACAAAACAATAGTCGAATCATCAAAGCCATGCATCAGGCCAATGGTGGCTTCGGGTCGGAAGCAGTCGTCAGCACAGATCTGAAGGGTGTTCGGCATCTGGAGCCATTTAAGAGGCACGCAGCCGCCTGGCTCGTCCGGTCTTCGTGCAGTTCACGCGGGGCTCTGCGGCGTCGCGCTGCCGCCCTCGCTGTGGGCTCGGTCAGCGGGCGAACATCCGCGGCGGGATCCCGGAACGACTTGAACTCGAGCGCATTGCCGCTGGGGTCCTTTGATAAAAAAGGTGCCTTGTTCGCCCACCTCGCCGGCAAAGCGCACGCGTGGTGCAATCAGAAACTGCGTGTCGGCCGCCGTCAGCTTCTCGGCGAGTGCCTCCCAGGCTGACCATGCCAGCACGGCTCCGAAATGCCGGACGGGCACGGCGTCTCCGTCCACCGGGTTGTGTCCGGTCGCCGTATCGGCCTCGCTGAGATGCGCCGTGATCTGGTGGCCGAAAAAATCAAAGTCGATCCAGCGGGACGACTCGCGCCCGACTTTGCAGCCAAGCACGCCCGCATAGAAAGCCCGGGTGTTGTGGAGCTCGGTCACTGGAAAGGCGAGGTGAAATGGCACGTGGTCAGGCATGTTTTTCCTCCGCCAGCCAGTCGCGTGGCTGCAGAAAGTGATCATAAAGCCGGGCTTCCGGCGAGCCCTGGCTCCGGCTGCCAATCATAGCGCCAGCGCACTTCAGGCGGCATGGACATCAGAATCGATTCCGTGCGCCCTCCCGACTGCAGGCCGAACAGCGTGCCGCGGTCGTAGACGAGATTGAATTCGACATACCGGCCGCGCCGGTACAGCTGGAACGCCCGTTCGTTTTCTCCCCAGGGCGTGGCTACGCGGCGCTCCACGATGGGGACATAGCCTGACAGGTAGCGGCTGCCGACGCTTTTCACGAAGTCCAGACAGGTCTCGAAGTCCGGCTCGTTCAGGTCGTCAAAAAACAAGCCGCCAATGCCGCGCGGCTCGCTGCGATGGGGCAGATAAAAATATTCATCACACCAGCGCTTGTAGCGCGCATAGCTGTCGCCGCCGAGCGGCTCGCATGCTGCCTGCGCTTCGCGATGCCAGTGGATCACATCCTCGTCGAATCCGTAATAAGGCGTCAGATCGAAGCCTCCGCCGAACCACCAGGCCGCCGGGTTCTCCGGATCGCCGGCGATGAAAAAACGCAGGTTGGCGTGCGAAGTTGGCACATAAGGGTTGCGCGGGTGGATGACCAGCGACACGCCCATCGCGCGGAACGGCTGGCCTGCAAGCTCTGGCCGGCGGGTGCTTGCCGACGGCGGCAGCTTGACTGCCAAACACGTCTGACAGGCCCACGCCGGCGCGCTCGAAGACCTCGCCTCCTTCGAGGATGCGACTGATTCCGCCGCCCCCTCCCTTGCGGGCCCATTGGTCGCGACTGAAACGAGCACCCGGCTCCAGCTGCTGCAGCGCCGTGCAGATCTCTTCCTGCAATCCATGCAGGAAGTCGCTGACGCGGTTTGTCATGTGCTGCATATGCTTACCCTGCCTGGTTGCTGCTCAGCCTTCGCGTATGGTCTCGCCCGTCAGCGCATCTGCGGATCGAGGTAGGCTCGCCGCTGATGCCCGGTGGCCCCCGGCACAACCAGGTCGAGGCTGTTGCCGAAGCGCGCGCGGCAGGCCAACGCTGTTTTTGCCGGGGGACCGGCCACTGCGATTGGCGCTGGTGGATACGATGGCCATATTCGCCACCTGACACAAGGCCTGAACGACCGGGTGGGCGCTGACCCGCACAGCAAGCGTTTCGTGCTCGCCCGTGAGCCACCCGGGGCAATGCTTGGCGGCCGGGGCAAGCCATGTCTGAGGCCCTGGCCAGCTCGCCCGCATTCGCGCCTCGACTTCTGGGTGCAGTCGGCGCAAGGAGGTCATGCAACTGTCCGATGTCGGAAGCCACCACGATAAGACCGAGGCGAACGCTGCGTTGCTTCAGGGCGAGGATGCGAGTGCACCGCGGTGGAGTTGCCTGGGTCACAGCCCAGACCAAACACGGCCTCGGTCGGATAGGCAATAACGCCGCCTTCCCACAGCGCGTGGGCGGCCTTGCGCAGAACCTGCCGATTGGCCACGGGCCTCAGCTCCCGGCGGCTTTCCGCGGCGCTTTCTTAGCGGCGGCCTTCTTGCTGGTCTTTTTCTTAGCCTTCTTTTTCTTGGCTTTCTTTTTCGCTGCGGGCTTTTTTGCAGCGGGCTTTTTTTGCTGCGGACTTCTTCTTGCTGGCCTTGCTGGCAGCCGTCTTCTTGCCGCGTTTGCCCCGCGCAGGCGCTTCCTCAATCAGCTTCTTACACTCTTCGAGCGTCAGCGATTCGGGCTCGCGGTCCTTCGGCATCCGCGCGTTCTTGTTCTTGTCAGTGATGTAAGGCCCGTAACGGCCGCGCAACACCTGGATGCCGTCCTCCGGAAAATCCTTGATCAGCCGGTTGGCGTCGGCTTCTTTCTTCTCCGCCACGACTTCGAGCGCGCGCTCGAGAGTGATGGTGTACGGATCATCATCCTTGATCGAAGCGAACTTGCTGCCGTACTTCACGTAGGGACCGAAGCGACCGATGCTCGCCGACACGGGTTCTCCCTCCGGGTGTTTCGCCGAGCTTGCGCGGCAGCTTGAACAGCTCCATGGCATCCGCCATGGTGATCTCGTCCATTTTCTGCCCGGGCCGCAGCCCGGCAAATTTTGGTTTCTCTTCGTCGTCCTTGCTGCCGATCTGCACGAAGGGGCCAAAGCGTCCCATGCGCACGCTGACCGGCTTGCCGGTCTTCTCGTCGGTGCCTAGATCGCGAGCCTTGGCCACCTGCTCGCGGCTGACCGATTCGTCCTTGTCGGTCACCAGTTCTTTGAACGGCGACCAGAAGCCCTTCAGCAGCGGCACCCAGTCTTTCTCGCCGCGCGACACCGCATCGAGATCGTCTTCCAGGCGAGCGGTAAAGTCGTAATCGACGTAGCGCGCGAAGTGATCCGTCAGGAAACCGATCACGATCTTGCCGATGTCGGTAGGCCGAAAGCGCCGGCTCTCGAGTTCCACGTACTCGCGATTGACCAGCGTCGAAATAATGTTGGCGTAGGTAGAAGGCCGGCCGATGCCGTATTCTTCCAGGGTCTTGACCAGGCTGGCCTCCGAGAATCGCGGAGGCGGCTCGGTGAAATGCTGATCGGGACGTACTTTCTGCAGCTCGATCTGCTCACCTTCTTTCATGGCAGGCAGGATGCGGTCGCCATCATCGCCCTGATCGGCGTCCTGATACACCGCAAGGAAGCCGGGCTTGACCAGCACCGATCCGTTGGCGCGCAGCCGATGCCGCTTGTCGCCGTCCGGGCCGGCCAGGAGATCCAGCGTGACCGTGTCATAGATCGGCAGGCACCATCTGGCAGGCAACCGTGCGTTGCCAGATCAGCGTATAGAGTCTGAGCTGATCGTCCGCCAGGTGGCCCTTCAGAGATTCCGGCGTGCGTGCCGCCGACGTGGGTCGGATCGCCTCGTGCGCTTCCTGGGCGTTCTTGGCCTTGGTGCGGAAGACGTTAGGCTTTTCCGGGACGCTCTCGGCGCCGAAACGCTTACTAATCACGCTCACGCAGTTCGCTGACCGCTTCGCCTGCAAGCGCCACGGAATCGGTACGCATATAGGTAATCAGGCCCTCTGCGCCCTCGCCGGTGTCGAGGCCTTCGTACAGGCGCTGGGCAACGCGCATGGTTCGCTGAGCGCCGAAACGCAGTTTGCGTCGAGGCTTCCTGCTGCAGCGTAGAGGTGGTGAACGGTGGCGGTGCGCGCCGCTGGCGCTGCTTCTTTTCAATGCTCGCGACCGTCAGCTTTCCAGACGCGGCACCGAGCAGCGTGGTTTCCACTTCGCGGGCCTGGGCCTCGCTGGTAAACGTGAACTGCTTGACCTTCTCGCCGCCGTACTCCGCCAGGCGTGCAACAAACTGCTTGCCGTCCTTTGCCACGTCGGCCTCGATAGACCAGTATTCGCGGGGAATGAAGGCTTCGATCTCCTGCTCGCGCTCCACGATCATGCGCAGCGCCGGACTTTGCACGCGTCCGGCGGACAGCCCGGGACGAATCTTCTTCCACAGCAGCGGCGAGAGATTAAAGCCAACCAGGTAGTCGAGCGCCCGCCGCGCCTGCTGCGCATTGACGAGTTCGTTGGACAAGCCGCGTGGATTGGCGATGGCCTCGTTTACGGCGTTACGGGTGATCTCATAGAACACCACGCGGTGGACTTCTTTGCCCTCAAGCAGGCCGCGCTCGCGCAAGAATTTCGTACAGATGCCAGGAGATCGCCTCGCCCTCACGGTCGGGGTCAGTCGCCAGATAAAGCGCGTCGGCTTTTTTCAGTGCACGGCTGATGGCGTTCACATGTTTCTCGTTGCGTTCGATCACCGCATACTTCATTTCGAAGTCGCTCTCGGTGTCGACGGCGCCCTCTTTGGGAATGAGGTCGCGGACATGGCCATACGAAGCGAGCACCTGGAAGTCCTTGCCCAGGTACTTTTCAATGGTTTTCGCCTTGGCCGGCGATTCGACGATTACGAGATTAGTGGGCATTTTGTTCTGACTGCGGGTCCAGCCCGCTCATAAAAACAGACCGCGACTGTAGTCGCGGTCGGTTGAGAATTCAAAGTTTCCGTTCCGAAGCGGGTGTGTGTTCAGTGGATGAGGCCTACTCCGCCGTCAAAGACCAGGTCTTCCATGCGCGCATACGCGGCCTCCTGATCAGGCTGGCTGAACAGCACCATCAGCACCACCCACTTGATCTGCTCGACGTCGATGTCGCCAGTATCCAGCGCCATCAGCCGGTCAATGACCAGTTCGCGCTGCGCCGCAGTCAGAATACCAGCGTGCTCCAGGTACATAACGTAACCACGGCATTCCGCGTCCAGGCGGGAATGCTCCCAGCGACTGAAAATGCGGACCGCGCGGTCCGTGGGGTCGCTGGCAGCAGGATCGCTCTGGCGCTCGCTCAGCCCGTCCAGCCACTCCAGCGCCTTGTCGATCTCGGCATCGCGAAATCCTGCACCCTCGAGCTCGCTGCGCAGTGCATTGCGGTCCGGTTCCGGCTCTTCTTCCGCGTCGATATACGTTTCGAACAGGTACATGAGCACGTCAAGTACGTTTTCTTTCATTCAGAGGCCTCTTGGACACGCGGACGAAAGCGCCGCCAGGAACTGGTTCTATGATTCCTTGTAGCTCCAGCGAAAACAGGATGGAGCAAACCGCATCAGCCGTCAATCCGCTGCGGGCGATCAGCTGGTCCGGGATAGGCGGGATCAAAGCCCATGAATCCAAGCAGTTCCTCTTGTTCGGGCCCCAGCTGTGGCGGGCCCGGGCCCGGCTCATCGGGATCGCCCGGGAGCGGGGCCTGCGCCATGAATCCGAGCTCTTCCAGTACGTCCGAAATGCTCTCCACGAGCCGTGCGCCGTCACGGATCAGGCGATGGCAGCCGCGGGCCATTGGGTTGTGGACGGACCCAGGAACCGCAAGGACCTCACGGCCCTGCTCGCCAGCCAGCCTGGCGGTAATCAAAGAGCCGCTGCGCACCGCCGCCTCCACCACCAGCGTTCCCAGCGACAGGCCGCTGATAATCCGGTTCCGGCTCGGGAAGTTTCCGCGCCTCGGGACCGTCCCCGGGCGGAAACTCGCTGACGAGCGCCCCATTCTCATTAATATGTTCAGCCAACTCGCGATGAACGGCGGGGTAAATGCGCTCGGGACCGGTCGCCCATCACGGCGATCGTTGCGCCGCCGGCATCCAGCGCGCCCCGATGCGCGGCCCCGTCTATCCCGCGGGCCAGGCCGCTGGTGACGACGAATCCGGCCTTGCTGGCCGAGAAAGCCAGTTCGCGCGCAGTTTCCCTGCCGGCCGGGCTGGGATTGCGGCTGCCGACAATAGCCAGCTGCCGCCTGCCTAGGCAGCCGGCGTCGCCGCGCACAAAGAGCACCGGTGGGGGACCCTGAATCTGCCTGAGCAAGGCGGGGTATTGCGGGTCGCTGAGGGCGACGGTGCGCGCGCCGATTCTGGCGAGCAGCGCGAGATCCTGCTCGATGGATTTAAGCTGCGGATGCCTGAGCCAGCGGCGGGATTCCGGCGTAAGGCCCCAGCTGGCGAGCGTTTGGTCGGGAACCGAGAGGATTGCCTCCGGGGTGCCACAGCGCGCGAGCAGTCGGGTGAGGCCCGAGGCGCCAAGGCCGGGCGTGCCAAGCAATATTAACCACTGCGCAATGGCATCCATGCCTTGCATCCTTGCCCCCGGTTCGGGGCGGCATTACGCGGAGCGCATTCCTTGCTTCCGCGGGGGCGTAGCCCCGTTAAAAATTCTCAGGGGTTACGAACCCTGTCGCCTACCCGCATTTCGCTGGTCGCTTCCATGACCAGCGCATAGCTCATCCGGTCATAGGCCCGGAATACCATGAGTGTGCCCGCATGTTCTTCGGGCAGCCTGACGCTGCCACCAAGCACGCTGCCTAATACCCCGCCTTTGTAGGGGTCGCGCACTTTCTCGCCCGCCTGGTAAGATGGAAAGTACGTGTCCGGGCTGCAGGCCATGCCGCTCACCTCGGTTCAGGGCCACAATCTGGAACTGGCCGATCAATGAAACGCCATCGACGACAGCCATGATGGCCCCGTCTATCGGCTGCTCTGGTGCTCGCGGGATGAAGTCCAGGCGCGGCTGCACGCCTGCCGGCATTAGCCGATCGCCTTCCAGTACCTCGCGCTCGGTCTCGCTCAGGTATAGCGTGGCGGGATCGCCAGTCGCGAATAATCCGGCCTTCCCCGACAAACGCGGCCTCATAGCCAAGCGTGTCGCCGTTGTCTGGGTCACGCAGCTTGTCGCCCACGTGCACGACGCTGTAGCGTGAGCCGTCGTTAAAGCCCTTGCCGTCTTTGCTGCGCACATAGACCTCGAAGTCAGCGCCGGCGAGCAGGTGACCTTTCGTGCTCAAAACATAGGGGAGTCTCTCAGCCTCGCCCTTCTCCAGCACGGTCGGCCGGGAAATAAATGGCTCGATCAGCGCATAAGGAATGGTGTCAATGGCCTGGTCCAGCTGCTCGACCCTGACCTGGGGAGACAGGCGTTCAGTGCGCAGCCCGGCCGGCGCGCCCCGCTCAATACGTAACTGAGGCCGCCCGTCTATATAGACCAGACTGATGACGTCACCAGGATAAATAAGATGCGGATTCTGGATTTGCGGGTTGACCTGCCAGATTTCGGGCCACAGCCAGGGGTCTTCCAGGAAGCGAGCCGAAATGTCCCACAGCGTATCGCCACGAACTACCACGTAGCGGTCGGGGTGATTCGCGCGCAGCCGAACAGGCGGTGAAGAAGGCGCCATGCTTTCGTAAACCGGTTGTGACATCGGCTCCGGCTCATATCGCGGGGAGGTGGCACGCTGCGCTTGTGCGGCTTCGGCTTGCGCCGGCGCCACAGCCGCGCTCGGGTCGGGCACGTCTTTTGCAAACGGGTTCATTCCGCAGGCGGCTAGTCCGAAAAGCGCCAGGAGAGGAAGAATTCGTGGCAGACGACGGGCATCAGGCATCGGATAACGCATGGGCAACTCTCTTGTCCTGTCCGTTGCAACAACGTCGCGCCGATCAAGGCAGCGACGCTGTTATAATTCGTTCTGGCCGCGGGAATCAGAAACTGATCGAAACTCCCCGGGCCCTGCATGGTCTGAAGGCCGAGGCGCTTGTTTTTCAACCAGATACCGCGCCCAGCTACAAGCTCACTTTAGCAGCATTTTGTTGGAAAATACACGAAATCAAGACTGGCACAAAATGGCGAAACTAAGAATACTCGAGTACCCCGATCCCCGTCTGAGAACCAGGGCACAGACGGTGGAAAAAGTTGACGACGAAATCCGGCAGCTGGCACAGGATATGCTGGAAACCATGTACGCCGCCCCGGGCATCGGCCTGGCGGCGACCCAGGTCGACGTGCACAAGCGCCTGCTGGTCGTGGACGTGTCGGAAGACCGTAGCCGAGCCGCACTGCCTGATCAATCCCGAGATTATGGAAAAAGACGGGGTCGAGGTCATGGAGGAAGGCTGTCTGTCCGTGCCCGGCGTCTACGAGAAGGTCGAGCGCGCGGACCACATCAAGGTGCGGGCGCTGAACGTCGATGGTGAAGTCTTCGAACTGGAGGCGGATGGTCTGCTCGCGGTCTGCATCCAGCACGAGATGGATCATCTGGAGGGCAAGCTTTTCGTCGATTACCTCTCGGAGCTCAAACGGCAGAGGATTCGCAAGCGCATTGAGAAAGAGCGCCGACTCAATCCAGCTGATAAACAGGCCGCGCCGGCCAACGCCCCATTGATCTGAATGAGCCCCGGCCCGGGCTGAAAGGAGGGCATCATGTCTACGGCTGACACGTATCGTGTTTGCCGGCACCCCTGCTTTTGCGCTGCCCGCGCTGGATAGCCTTGCCGCACGACACCACCCGATCGCGGTTTATACACAGCCGGATCGGCCGGCGGGGCGTGGCAGGAAGCTGTCCGGGTCGCCCGGTCAAGCAGCGTGCGCGCGAGCTCGGTATCCAGGTTCGTCAGCCGCAGAGTTTGCGCACGCATCATGGCGCTGGCTGCGCTAGCCGAGCTCCGACCGGCACTCCTGGTGGTTGTTGCTTACGGGCTGATTCTGCCGCCGGAAATCCTGGCAGTGCCGACGCATGGCTGCATCAATATTCATGCCTCGTTGCTGCCTCGCTGGCGCGGCGCCGCCCCGATACAGCGCGCCATCATGGCCGGGGACCAGCAAACCGGCATCACCATCATGCAAATGTCGGAAGGCCTGGATGCCGGCGATATTCTGCTGCAAAAGCCAGCCGCTATTACGGACAGCGATACGGGCGGGTCGCTGCATGATCGCCTCGCCCTGCTGGGTGCCGAGGCGCTGATGGAAGCGCTGCCCGCAGTGCTCGGCGGCACACTGGAGGGCGTGCCGCAGGATGCCGGGGGCGTCACCTACGCTCGCAAGCTCGAGAAGGAAGAGGCTTTGCTCGACTGGCGGCAAGCAGCCGGTCAACTGGCGCTGCAGGTCAGAGCGATGAACCCCTGGCCGGTCTGTGAATGCCGGTATGAAGGGCAACGCCTGCGCATCTGGCAGGCGCGTGCGCTGGAGTCAGTTCATCAGGCGACGCCTGGTGATGTTGTGCATGCCGATGCTGAGGGCATCCGGGTGGCCTGTGCGACAGGTCAGTTGCAGATAACGCAGCTGCAGCTTCCCGGTCGCCGGCCGGTCTCAGCCCGCGAGTTTCTGAATGCTCAGGATATGCTGGGTCGACACCTTGTCGGGCGTGGCGAGTGAGCGGTTCCGCGCGCGTTCGGGCCGCCGCGGCCAGGACGCTGGCGGCCATGCTGGACGGAGAGTCGCTGCAAACGGCCTTACCGGGACAGCTGGCCAGGTTCGCCGACCGGCGTGACGCCGCCCAGCTACAGGCGCTGGTATATGGCAGCGCGCGCTGGTTTTTCAGGCTGGACGCACTGCTGGGCAGCCTGCTCGATCGGCCCCTCAAGGCGCGCGACCGAAATCTTCAGGGTCTTCTGCTTACGGGGCTTTACGATCTCATCTACGGGCGTACGCCCGAGCACGCCGCCGTCGCCGAGACCGTCAATGCCTGCGACAGCATTGGTCATCAGCGCGCGCGCGGACTGGTCAACGCGGTGCTGCGGCGCTGCCTGCGCGAGCGCGTCGCTCTGGAGGCGGCGATCGACCAGCAGCCCCATGTGCGAACAGCGCACCCCAGGTGGCTTTACGAGCTCCTCGGTCAGGACTGGCCCGCGGAACGCGAGGCGATTCTCGCGGCCAATAACGCACATCCGCCCATGTGGTTGCGGGTGAATCGCCGCCGTGCTGAGCCAGATGCTTACAGCAGGCGCCTGATCGAAGCGCTGGACGCTTCGGTAACGTCGCACCCGCAGGCGCCCGAGGCCCTGTGCCTGAATACGCCGGTGCCGGTGACAGAATTGCCTGGCTTTGCCGAGGGACTCGTTTCTGTGCAGGACGCAGCCGCGCAGCTGGCCGCGCCCTTGCTTGACGTCACGCCGGACCAGCGCGTTCTTGATGCCTGCGCCGCGCCCGGCGGCAAGACAGCACATATCGCCGAGCTGTGCGATGGTTGTTCGCAAGTGCTTGCCCTGGATATCAGTAGCGAGCGCCTCGAGCGGATCGCGGAGAATCTTGCCCGGCTGGGGCTTGAGAACGTAGCAACTGTCAGTGGTGACGTAATGGACCCTGCGGCCTGGTGGGACGGCAAACCGTTTGACCGGATTTTGCTGGATGCGCCATGTTCGGCGACCGGCGTCATTCGCAGGCACCCCGATATACGCATCTTGAGGCGCGCATCGGACATATCCGAACTGGCCAGCGCCCAGGGCTCAATGTTGCAGTCGCTCTGGCCTCTGCTCAGACCGGGCGGGCGCATGCTCTACGCTACCTGTTCCGTTCTTAAAGCGGAGAACGAAGCGGTGATTGCGCAGTTCCTGCAGGCGTTCCCAGGCGCCACCGAGCGGCTCGTGGCGGACGAGATTCCCGGCAGACGCCGCAGTCCGGGGTGGCAAGTGCTGCCTGGTGAGACAGGCATGGATGGCTTCTATTATGCTTGCCTTGAGAAAACAGGTTGAATGGAACTCATGTCTGGCAGCAAATCAATAACCCGCTTACGCACCGCACTGCTGCGTTCAGTGCTGGCGAGCGTGCTTGCGGCAATTGTCCTGCTTGGCGCTGCAGCAGCCGATGACGAAGGCCGTTTTGCCATCCGTTCGGTATTCACTGACGTCAAGGACGGCGTTGTCTATCTCAACGCGGACATCGACTACGAGCTGAGTGAAGTTGCTCGGGAAGCGCTTTCGAGCGGCGTGAACCTGACAATTGAGCTGCAGATAGAGGTCGTTCGTGATCGCCGCTACTGGCTGGACCGCTACGTTGCCAGTTTGCTGCAGCGCTACGAGCTCAGTTACCAGCCGCTCAGTCAGCGCTACATTACACGCAACCTCAACAGCAGTGATCAGGCTTCTTTTCAGGAACTGGAGGACGCGCTGGAGAGCCTGGGCCGGGTGCGCGACCTGCCGCTGCTCGATGATACTTTTCTGCAACCGGGCAAGCGTTACGAGATACGGGTACGCGCAGTGCTGGATACACGCGAACTGGCCGGTCCGCTCAGACTACTCACGGTTTTCTGGCGTGACTGGCGACTCGCAAGCGAGTGGTACGAATGGCCGCTACGTATCTGAAGCGCGGGATCACCATTGCGCTGGGTCTGATAGCCGCGGCTCTGCTGATCACGTCTTTGCTGTTTCTCAGCAAGACGACGCAGAATTCTGCCGAGTTCGGGCGCCTGCAGAATTCGATTCTCCTGGTCAACGCGATCGGCGTGCTGATACTTGTTGTCGCTGATCGTCATCAATCTTGTTGACCTGATCCGGCAGTATCGACAGCACACACCGGGAGCGCGACTCACGGCGCGTATGGTTACGATGTTTGTGGTTCTCGCGGTTGCACCACTTGGCCTCGTTTACTATTTTTCCCTGCAGTTCATCACCCGCGACATTGATTCGTGGTTCGATGTTGAAATTGAGAGCGCGCTTGATGACTCGCTGCTGTTCAGCCGCACCGCCCTGGAGAATCGCAAGCGCGAATATCTTGCGCGGGTACAGAGTACGGTCGGGCGGATGCAGGGCCTGTCCGGTCCGGAGCTGGTTGCCGAACTCGATCAGGTGCGCGCTGGAGACGGGCGCTGAGGAAATGACGGTCGTCGATGCCGACAACCGGATTCTTGCCACCAGCGGGGAGCTGAATTCGAGCAGGGTGCCGCTGCGACCGACAGACGAAGTTCGTCGCCAGACGCGCCAGGGCCGCACGTATGTCAGCCTCGATCCGACGGTGGAGGGCGGCTTCCAGGTCAGGATTGCCGTCAATCTGCCCGCGAGTGACGCGCCGACTTCGGCGGGCCTTTTTGAGACCTTTGCTGCAAGCCCGGCAACGGACGATCAGCGCATACTGCATGCCCTGATTCCCATCGACGCTGAGGAGGGCGCGCTTGCGGAAGGCGTGCAGGTCGCCTATTCCCGTTACCGGGAACTGGCGTTTCTCCGTGGTCCTCTTGAAATACAGCTTTACGCTGACCCTGACGCTGGCGCTGCTGCTGTCGTTGCTGACCGCCGTGTGGGGCGCCTTCTTCTGGTCCCGGCGGCTGGTCGCGCCCATCCAGGACCTTGTGGCCGGTACGCGGGCCGTTGCCAAGGGTGACTTCGACACGCGCCTGCCCGTTCCGCGGCGAGACGAAATTGGCTTCCTCGTGAATTCCTTCAACGAGATGACCCGCCGACTCGCCGAGGCGCGCGAACAGGCCGAGCAGAGCCAGCAGCAGGTTGAAAATGAGCGCGCCAACCTGGCGGTAATTCTGGCGAGACTGTCGACCGGCGTCGTAGCGCTGGAGTCGGATCTGCGCCTGCGCGCGGTCAACCAGGCCGCAGGCTCGATTCTCGGGCATGAGCTCGAGCGGCACACGGGCGAGAAGCTGGACGAAATCGTCGACGCAAGCCCGATGGCGGCGCAGTTCATCGATATCTGCCGTGAGCACCTGGAAAAAGACGATTCGGAATGGCGAGAGCAGCTTGTTCTGCGCGGCGACGTAGGACGGCGCGTATTGATGTGCGCCTGCACGGCACTGCCGGGAGAGGCAGATAACCCGTCAGGCTACGTCATCGTGTTTGACGATATCACGGCACTGATCCAGGCCCAGCGTGACGCAGCATGGGGCGAGGTTGCACGGCGCCTGGCGCATGAAATCAAGAATCCGCTGACACCGATCCAGCTTTCTGCCGAACGGATGCGCCATCGCTTTCTCGAAAAAATGGAACGTGAAGACGCCCAGGTGCTGGAGCGCTCGACGCATACCATCATCCATCAGGTCGAAGCCATGAAGGATATGGTGAATGCGTTCAGCGAGTATGCGCGCGCGCCTGACGTTGACCTGACTTCTTTCGACCTGAACACGCTTGTGAACGAAGTGGCCGACCTGTATCGCTCCCTCAGCAGGCATATCCCTGTGAGCCTGGAACTTGATGCAAACCTGCCGCCACTGGAGGCAGATCGGGGGCGCGTGCGACAGATTCTGCATAACCTGATTCGTAATGCGCTGGAGGCGCTGGAAGGCCAGCTGGACGGGAGCATCGAGATTACGACGCGCCATGTCATAGAGAAGAGTCTGGAGTATGTCGATATTTTTGTGGCAGACAATGGTCCGGGCTTCCAGATGGAACTTGTAGAACAGGTGTTTGATCCGTATGTAACCAGCAAGCCAAAAGGCACCGGTCTTGGTCTCGCAATCGTCAAGAAACTTGTGGAAGAACACGGCGGACGCATCTATGCTGACAATCGCCGTGCCGGCGGTGCCCGCATCAGCATAAGACTGCCCTTAAACGAAGACTCGCGGGCCGCGATGCTTTCGCGCACCGTGCAGCCGCTGGACAACAGGAGAGAACACGCATGAGTTCACCCCAGATCCTGGTTGTGGATGACGAGACAGACATCCGGTCTTTGCTTCAGGAGATACTGAAAGACGAAGGCTACGAGGTTCGCGGTGCAGCGGACGCCGTGGAGGCGCGCGCCGCACGCGAAGCTTTGACGCCGGACCTGGTGTTGCTTGATATATGGATGCCCGACACCGATGGCATCACGCTGCTGCGCGAATGGGCGCGCGATGGTCTCCGGTTCCCCGTCGTGATGATGTCCGGTCACGGCACGGTGGACACGGCTGTTGAGGCGACGCGCCTGGGCGCCTTCGACTTCATCGAAAAGCCGCTGTCGATGGCCAAACTTCTGCGAACGGTGGAGCGGGCGCTCGAGCAAAGCCGCAGCGAAAAAAGCCAGAAGGCGATGAGCATAGTCCCGCGACTGGTTGAGCCGGTCGGCACCAGCACGGTCATGCGCGAACTTCGCGAGCGCGTGCGCAACGCCGCACAGCACGACACTTCGGTTCTGATGACCGGCGAGGCAGGCACTGGACGCGAGGCCTTCGCCCGCTACCTGCACTCGTTGAGTCCGCGTGAGGGCAAGCCTTTCATCGATGTCGTTTGTAGCACGCTCACTGATGAGAACGCCGAGGCGCTTCTGTTGGGGCAGGAAACAGACGGCGAGGTTAAGCCGGGGTACCTCGAGCAGGCCGAGGGTGGTGTGCTTTTTCTGAACGAACTGGGCGATCTGCGACCGCGTGCCCGCGACGTGCTGCTGGGGGCGCTGGAGCAGCGTGGTTTCCTGCGTGTGGGCGGGCGTGACGTGATACCCCACAATATCAGGGTGGTTTCCGCAGCGCAGCCGGGGTTTGAAAGGAAGGCCGGGGGCTTCAGGCAGGATTTGCTGGATCATCTCAGCGTCGTGCAGATCAGGATTCCGCCACTGCGGGAATACAGCGAAGATGTGCCCGACCTCCTTCGCTACTACGTGGATGTCCTGGTAGACAACTCGGGCATGCCCTTCAGGCGCTTCAGCGTGGCCGCGCAGAACCGTCTGCGCAACTATCCGTGGCCCGGCAACATGCGCAAACTGAAGAACATGGTGCACCGGCTGCTTATTCAGGGCGGTGACGAGACCGTTTCACTCGACGAGGTGGAGCAGGCCCTGGCGACCGAGGCGCCAAGCGACGAAGCGCTGGTTAAGCAGGACCTGCTGGCGCTGCCGTTGCGCGAGGCCCGCGAACAGTTTGAGCGAGCCTACCTTCAGCAGCAGCTGGTCTTGTGCGACGGAAAGGTCGGCAAGCTGGCAGAGCGCGTTGGCATGGAGCGCACGCACCTTTACCGCAAGCTGAAATCCCTCAAGGTGGAATTCGGGCGCGACTAGACAGTTTGTCCTGGCTCCGGTCCACTCACACGCCGCTGCAGCGCACCGCCGGCCCGCCCGTGAGGTCAACACGAGTGCCGAGGCTCACCGCTGTCTGCAGCTTGCGAACTACGCGTCGAGCGAACAGGGAGCAGGGAGCGCTTCGAACCGACATTAGGCGCCAGCAGGAGGGAGAAGCGCTACCGGCTCCAATGCATCGAAAGCCGAACCGCGTTTGCACTCGGCTAGCGACTTCGAGCTGCGGCAAGTGAGCGAACCGGCAGCGCGCTTCCGCTCAAACTCCGCGGCCGTCGTGTCCGCGTCGCAGCGGCGAGTGTCCCTCCCGCCATCCCTGGCTCCGGGCCATTCACACGCCGCTGCAGCGCACCGCCTGCTCGCCTGTGAGGCCAACACGAGTGCCGAGCCTCACCGCTGTCTGCAGCTTGCGAACTACGCGTCGAGCGAACAGGGAGCGGGGAGCACTTCCAACCGACATAAAGCGTCAGCAGGAAGGAGAAGCGCTACCGGCTCCAAAGCAACGATAGCCGAACCGCGTTTGCACTCCGCGAGCGCCACTCAGGAAGCCGCGCAGACATCCGGCCGGCGGACGGATCACGTCTCAGCGTGTGGGCGCGGAGGCGGTCGCGAGTGGCGGAAAAATTTCTCCCTGCGGACCAAATACGGGCGCATTGTGGCCGAAGTCTTCGAGGCTCAGCTTCTTCATCAGCTCAAACGCCTCCTGACTCGAGTCGGGAACCGGGCCCCCTGGCCGCATCTGCCGCGTGGAAACAACCAGGCCCTTGCTGAACTTACCATCGGGAGCGAGGGTAACGAACAGGATTGGGGCAAGCCCCTTGATGCCAGCCACGCTGATGCCGTAGTAGGTCGCGAAATTGCCCAGGCTATAGGCGATGAGTCGGTCTTTGTAGACTTCGAGACCGCGCGGTACATGTGGTCCATGCCCCACCACGAGATCGGCGCCGGCATCGATCACAGCATGTGAAAAAGCAATGAGGTCGCCGCGCTCCTCCCCGTAATACGTTTCTCCGCCGGGGCGAACGTGCAATGCATCCAGACCCTCCGCGCCACCGTGGAAAGATACAATGATCAGGTCGTGTTGCTGCGCGAGGCCGCTGACCAGTTCGGCGGCACGCTCGATGTCGTTGATGGAATGCGCGCCAATGTTGGGCGCAAACCCGATCATTGCGACCTCGCGGCCGTTTACTTCAAGCACGGCGATGTCGCCTTCCCTGCCACTGTGGGCGATACCCACTGCGCTCAACGCAAGCATGCTCGCGCTGCGTCCCTCCTCACCAAAGTCGCGTGCGTGATTGTTGGCGAGGCTGAGCATATCGAAACCCGCGTCCGACAAATGCTGCGCGTAGCGCGCAGGCGTGCGGAACAGGTAGCAAAGCGCAGGGTTCTGGCACTGCTTGGCGGGTTCGCCACCGTCCATCAGAGTGCCCTCGAGGTTGCCGAAGGTCAGTTCGGCGGAAGCCAGCAGTGGTGCCACGGCCGAGAGAATCGAAACGTCGCCATCGGGAAGCCGGTCGGCGGGATAATCCGTGCCTAACATGATGTCGCCTACCGCAGCGATCGTCACAGGTGGCGGCGGCAGCGCTGGTGGCTCCGGTTCCGGAATAACCGGGGCAGGGACTTCAGTTTCGGTAATGCCCGGCATCGCCTGGTTATCCTCAGGCATCGCCGAAACGCTTTCCTGTGACGCCGGCGGCGCCACAACCGGCGCCTGTGTGCAGGCGGAAACCCAAAGCAGGCAGAGCGCGAGCCAGGCCAGCGCGAACCGGGACATCATGGTCCGCTGCGGATAATCAGCATGTCGACACCCGCCCTCTGAAGTTTCGCCCGCAGCGCATTCAATTCATCAAGATCAGTGACCGGGCCGATACGAACCCGGTGCCAGGTCTGATTGTCGAGGCTGACCTTCTGGACACGCGACTCAACGCCCATCAGCGCCAGCTTGGCCTTGACGCGCTCCGCGTCGGCGAAGGCCTGGAAGGCGCCCACCTGAAGAATATAGCTGCCTTGCTGACGAACGGGCGTGCTTTCGCGGTCACGGCGCACGTCCAGTTCCTTCTCTGGAATCACCACCTCGAAGGCCGGCAGCATCTCGTAGAAGTCGAAACTTGTGGGCGGCGCTTCGGTGTCCGGCTTCGCCGGCTGTTTTGCTTCTGAGCCGCTTGCTGCCTCAGGCGTTGCGGCAGTGGTTCGCTCAGTGGGGCCGGCTGGCGGCAGACCCTTTACATAGACGATGCCTGCCAGGCACAAGCCGAGCACGAGGCCAGCCGAGCATCCACACCCAGCCCGGCGTACCGGCGCTGGTCGGTCGTGCGTCGCGACTTGCGACGACGCTCGCTTTTTGCCTTGGCATTCTTGTAGTCGCGCGGCACGTTTACATGCTCTCCGGGGACGAGACGCCAAGCAGGCGCAGACCGTTCGTGAGCACCTGTCGGGTGGCGGTAATCAGCATGAGTCGCGCATTCACGCAACGGGACGTCATCCACCAGGAACTGGTGAGCGTTGTAATAGGTGTGAAATTCCTGGGCAAGGTCCCGCAGGTAGTGGACCAGATGCTGAGGGGCGCGATTGTCTGCCGCGAGCAACAGCGCCTCATTGAACTTGCTGAGGCCGGTCATCAGTGCCTGTTCATGATCTTCCGTCAGGCAAGCCAGGTTGGCAGCCTTCCGACCCGGGCTTAAGCCCTTCTCTTCGAGCTGACGGAAGACGCTGCAAATGCGCGCATGCGCATACTGAATGTAGTACACCGGGTTATCGTTGCTGCGGGACTTGGCGAGCTCCAGATCAAAATCCAGGTGCTGGTCATTTGAGCGCATAACGTAGAAGAAGCGCGCCGCGTCATCCCCCACTTCTTCTCGCAGCTGGCGCAGCGTCACAAACTCGCCGGAGCGCGTAGACATCTGCACTTTCTCGCCACCGCGATACAAGCACGGCAAACTGCACCAGCCGGACCTCAAGACTGTCAGCGGGCTCACCCATGGCCTCGAGACCCGCGCGCACGCGCGCGACGTAGCCGTGATGATCGGCACCCAGGATGTCCAGCAACAGCTCATGTCCCCGCCTGCGCTTGTCGAAATGATAGGCAATGTCAGAGGCAATATAGGTTTTCTGCCCGTTGTCGCGCACAACCACCCGGTCTTTTTCGTCGCCGTACTGCGTGGCCCTGAACCACTTCGCGCCGCCTTTACTGTAGATCAGGTCCTGCGCCTCCAGGCGGCTGATGACCTCGTCCACCTGCCCTGATTCGTAAAGCGTCCGCTCGGAAAAGAACGTGTCGACAGTCACGCCGAACTGTTCGAGGTCATCACGAATATCCAGGAGTATGGAGTCGAGAGCGCAGTCCAGCACGCGACGATAGTCCTCGCTGCTCAGCATATGCCGCATCCGCTCGATCAACGCATCAACATGCTTTTCCTTGTCGCCCGCAGGCGCATCCGGCGGTATGTCGACCAGCAGCTCGTCGGCGGGTTGGTGCAGGCGATCGGATTCTTCCGCATACAGCTGCTGCGCGATGTCAGTTATGTAATCGCCCCGGTATCCGTTGCTTGGAAACTCGATTTCTTCACCACACATGACGAGGTAGCGAAGCCACGTGCTGAGCGCAAGAATATCCATCTGCCGACCGGCGTCGTTAACGTAGTATTCGCGATGAACCGTGTAACCCACCGCCTCGAGCAGATTCGCGACCGTCGCTCCGTATGCCGCGTGCCGGCCGTGGCCGACATGCAGCGGGCCGGTCGGGTTTGCTGAAACAAACTCGACGAGGACGGTCTGTGGGGCGCTCATGATCACGAACGGCCGTAGCTGTCTCCCTCTGCAATGATCTCTTCGACCAGCTGCGTGGTATGCCGCAGCGGCCAGCCGCACGTTGATGAAGCCAGGCCCGGCGATAGCCAACGTCTCGACCAGTCCGGACTTCGGGAAGGCGGCAATAATGGCCTGGGCAATCTCGCGGGGATTCTTGCGTGCCGGCTTGGCCAGGACCATCGCGATGTTGCAGGCGAAGTCGCCATGCTGCGGATCGCGAGTGCGCTCAACGATCGGCGCTGGAAAGGTCTCGCCTTCTGGCAGCAATCCGTCACCGCAGGCGGTGAGGGCCTGCGCAAAAAGCTCTTCTATCTGCGCTTTCAATTAATTTCCAGGTCGGTTTGAGATGGGCGGATGCGATCGATCTCCGAGGGGTGGATTCTAACTTGCGTGTCCCGGTGAAAGAAGGCGTCAGAAAAGTTCGACGGGGTCGACGTCCAGTGACCAGCGCACCCGGCGCGCAGTGTTCGAGGCCCGCCAGCAGCGGTACCCAGCTGTTCGAGAAGACGGTGCAGGCTCTCCCTGAGCGGTGATTGCAGCAGGAGCTGCGCCCGGTATCGGCCGGCCCGCCGCTCCATCGGCGCGGGCGCGGGGCCCAGAATGCGTACCCGGGTCGCCTCGCTGCCGGCCAGCAGCCGGGTGGCTGCGGCAGCCGCTTCTGCAAGAAACCGCTGCGGCGGTTCCCGGCTGACAGCTTCTGCGCGCAGCAGTGCCAGCCGGGAAAATGGCGGCCACATGCGCCTCTTCCCGTTCCTTCAGCGCCGCCTTGGCAAATCCTGAGTAGCCGTTTTCTATCAGCTGCTTCAGCAAGGGATGCTCGGGATACGAAGTCTGAATCAGCACTTCCCCCTTCTTTTCCGCGCGTCCCGCGCGCCCCGACACCTGGACCAGCGTTTGCGCGAAGCGCTCGTTTGATCTGAAGTCGCTGCCGAACAGGCCCTGGTCGGCGTTCAGTACGGCCACCAGCGTTACGCCTGGAAAATGGTGTCCCTTGGTAAGCATCTGCGTGCCCACAAGCAGGCGCGTATGGCCGGAGTGCATGTCCGCCAGCAGCTTATCCATCGCGCCTCGTTTCTGCGTCGTATCCCGGTCGATGCGCCCGATCGGCACGCCGGGAAAGAGCCGGGCCAGCGTTTCCTCGGTGCGCTCTGTGCCTTGCCCGACGAGTACCAGTTTTTCATTGCAGCTCAGGCAGTTTTCCGGCGTAGCCTGGTCGCGACCGCAGTGATGGCAGCGCATGCGCGCGCTCGCCATGTGAACAGTCATGCGTGCATCACAGCGGTCGCACTGGGCGATCCATCCGCAGGCGCTGCAGAAAAGCGCCGGCGCGTAGCCTCGCCGGTTGAGGAACAGCAGTACCTGGCCGTCCGCATTGAGGTGCCGCGCGATGGCGCTGATCAACGGTGTTGCCAGCCCCTGCTGAGCTGGCATGCGCCCGCAGGTCGATCAAGCCTGTCTGCGGATGAGTAACGGAGCCCGGTCGCTCGGGCAGGACCCAGCGCTCATGGCGCCCGAGGGCAACGTTGTGCAGCGATTCCAAAGCGGGCGTAGCCGAGCCCAGTACGATCGGGATACCGTGGCGCTGGGCGCGCACCAGCGCGAGGTCGCGCGCCGAGTAGCGAAAGCCATCCTGCTGTTTGAACGATGTGTCGTGTTCCTCATCGACCACGATCAGACCCGGGATTTTTCATAGCAGCGAACACGGCCGAGCGAGTGCCGATGACGAGGCCCGCCTCGCCGCTCGCGGACTTCCGCCAGGCCGACAGCCGCTCTGCGTCAGTCAGTCCGGAATGCAGCACAGCCATACCGACTGGGAAGCGCCGCGAAAAGCGTGCGAGCAGCTGTGGCGTCAGACCGATCTCGGGTACCAGCAAGAGCGCCTGCTGACCGCGGTCAGCACCGCTTCCATCGCGCGCAAATAGACCTCGGTTTTGCCACTGCCGGTCACGCCGTCGAGCAGAAAAGCCTTGAACTGCCCGAGCGAGGCGCAGATCGCCGCTACCGCCACTCGCTGGGCCGCCAGTAAGCGTCGGCCCCGGTTCGGCAGCAACGGGGACCTCGAAAGCGGCGGCCCTGGGCGAAGGGCGCGGTCTCACATAGCTTCTTGCGGGCCAGGGCGCGCAGAGCGCCGGCCCAGTCGCCGCCACAGTTGGCGAGTTCTTCGCGCTCGCTGCCAGTTTCGGCGTTGCGCAGGGCATCCAGTACGGCAGCCTGCCGCGGAGCCCGGCGGCGGAGCGCCTCGAGATCCTCGGCGACCCCTGCCGTCGTAGCGAACCAGCGCGTGTCCTGCGCTGCCGCGGCCCGCCCGGTGCGCAGCAGGCGTGGCAGTGCCGCCTCGAAGACCTCTCCCACCGGGTGTTGGTAATAGCGTGCGGCCCAGCGCAACAGGCCGAGCAGCGGCTCGTGGATGATCGGGACGTCGTCCAGCAGCGCTTCGGCGCGCTTGAGCCGATGGCTTGCCAGCTCTGAACGGGGCTCGACACCCACCAGCATGCCCACGAGGTGCTTGCGACCAAATGGGACGCGCAGTCGGCATCCCGGGCTCAGCAGGCCGATATCAGTCCCCGCAGGGGGCAGATAATCAAAGAGGCCGGCCAGTGGGACAGGTACCGCGATCTTAAGGATCTTGGGGTCAGACATCGCGGGCCATTCTGCCACCGGCGATGGCGCCTGTCGCCGCCGGCGAGTTTTCAACAGAAGCTGTGGATAAGTCTGTGGACGGAATTCAATCTGAGGACTTTTTGAGCTTCCAGGAGCGCTGCGTGATTTTTGCACAGATTTGCGGAAAATGGCAAAATCAGTTTTAACATCATAGAGTTATAGCGCTAGTCTCATGTGTTACTTTTGTTAAATATGTCAAGATCTCTGTTTTTTCGAGGTTTGTGCATAAGCCCTTCCGCCGGCAACCCTGCAGAAGCGCCAAAAAGGCCGTCAACCCGACCTGCCCGGCCGCGTTATATCCAGGATGAGGGAGCGTATTCAGGACAAGTCTGGCAGACCAGGGGCGAGCCCGAAACGGCCCGCTGCTCGCGGGCTGCGAGGACCGGATCAGGATGGCACTGAGCCTGTATGGCGGGATGGCATGGTGGCATGATGCTGCTTTGCAGTGCGCACAACGTTGCTATTGAGGGCGCGCTCGGCCGCTCGGGATCCGTAGCAGCCGGCGGCCATGGTGCTGTTAGCCTGGAGGAACGAAAGCTGGACAGAGCCCGGGACATGGACCGCTTCCTGGCCAGCGTGCAGCAGAGCGCCTTTCGGATTGCACGGTACCAGTTGCGGGACGAGGATGAGGCGCTGGACGCTGTGCAGGATACGATGATCAAGCTGGTGAGAAAATACGCGACGCGGCCGACCGATGAATGGAAGCCGCTGTTTTTCCGAATTCTCCAGAACACGATCAGGGACGCACAGCGCCGCCGAACGGTGCGGACGAAAGTACTGGGATTTATTCCCGGCGCTTTCCGCGACCCGGATGAACACACAGATCCGATTCAACAGGCGCCGGATGAGTTCGCCACAGATCCGCGAACGCAGCTGGCGCTGGATGGCGCCATGGCAGAGCTCGACCGTGCAGTAGACGCGCTGCCGGCGCGCCAGAAAGAAGCCTTCCTGCTGCGCAGCATCGAGGCCATGTCCGTTGCCGAGACGGCGAGGGCCATGGGTTGCAGCGAAGGCAGCGTCAAGACGCATTATTCGAGGGCGGTTCACAGCCTGCGTGAAAGCCTCGGGGAGCACTGGGATGTCACAGACTGACAAGTACGAAGATTTTGAACGACGGTTGCGGCGGCGGATGTCGACGGGCTCGGCCGGCCTTGACGGCGCCACGCTGTCGAAACTTAATCAGGCGCGTCAGGCGGCGCTGGCAGAGCTGGAGCGGCCGGGCTGGCTTGCCCTGCCCGGCTGGTTGCCCGCCGGTGGCGCTGTGGCCGCAGCGATGATGGTTGCGCTGCTGGTGCGCCAGGGACTTGTCCCGGCAGAAGTACCGGATCGCGCGGCAGCTGAAGACATCGAAATATTGCTGAGCGGTGAAGAACTCGATCTCTATGAAGACCTGGAGTTTTACGCATGGCTCGAAATGCAGCCCGAGGTTGGCTGACCTTGAAGCGGGTAAGCGCCTGGCGTGGTTGGGTGGTCGCAGGCTGTCTGTTGGCTGCGCCCGCGCACGCCGCGGAGACTGCCGAGACCCCGGAGCCGCTGCCGGAGGACGAGTTCCTCGAGTTCCTCGGCGACTGGGAGGCGGTGGACGGTGAGTGGATAGATCCGGTGGCGCTGGCTGAACTGGAAAGCGAAGGCGAGTTAGTAGACACAGGAATCAGGCAAGGGCAAAACCTGGGCGGGGACGATGAAAATGAAAGTTAGATTGCTGATGTTCGCTACCGCCTGTGCTTTCGCCTGGCTGAGCCAGGTGGCGCTGGCGGAAGAGCAGGCCATCTCGTGGGGAGCACTCAGCGAGGCGCAGCAGCAGGTGCTTGCCCGTCATGAAGGCAACTGGGACAGCCTGCCCGCGGAGCGCCAGGCAAAACTCGTCAGGGGCAGTGAGCGGTGGTTGTCCATGAGCCCGGAAGATCGCGCTTTGGCAAGCAAGCGGTTCCGGCGATGGCAGTCACTGGAGCGGGCGGACCGGGAGAAACTGCGGGAGAACTTTGAGCAGTTTCGCGATTTACCGGAGGATGAGCAGCGCAAGCTGCTGCGAAACTACCGGCGCTTCAAGCAGCTTGATCCGAAGGACCAGCGTGAGTTGCGCAGGCGCTGGAAAGACCTGACGCCGGAACAGCGCAGGGAGCTGCGTGAGCGGATGCGCTCGCTGTCCCCAGGGGATCGCCGTCTGCGGCGTGACACCCTGCCGCTCGGAAAGCCCCTGCCACGTGGCCCGCTCGGAGGCGGGTAAGCTCGCGCTCTCACGGTGGCATTTTCGCCTTGTCGACGAAACCGCTGTCCGGGGTAACACCGAACCGGAATTGGTAGTCCCCAGTTCGCGGCTTCGAGCCTTGCCAGGCCGAGCAGTCTGAAACTGCTCAAAGAGTTCGGATTTTCAGTCCCCTGGTCACCCCGTACAGTTTCGGAACACCTGTGCCGAGTATCAAGCCGAGGTGACGACTACGACGACGTCCTTGTTCACCTGCGCAGCCCTTGTTCGTAGGCGCAGGATGCGACCGCCGTGCATCTCAGCTGCGAATTCGTGTCGCTTTCGGCCGTCTTAATCATCTCGTCCCCATGCTTCGCAGGACGCGAGCAATCTGGGACAAATCCGAAGATTGCCGCCCGGATGACAGGCCATGCATGCTACAAATAATTGGCATAACCTGCCTGCCAGCAATCCGAGTTTGACAACAAATCAGATCGATAAGCCTGATATGAGATTGACAGCAATCCTCATGCGAAGTGTCGTTCGGCTCGCTACAGAGCGGTCCCGTTGCGCCACAGGACTGCAGCCCTTGCGATCTCTCATGCAATATCCCGGCTGGCTGTAGACCGTCACTTGCTGCTAGTCTTTTGGTCGCAACCGCAAACGGCGCGCTGCAATAATCTCAGGTCGGTCAGGAGGCGCACATGATTTCATTCAAGGTGAACAGTAAGCCAGTGTCGTTTGAAGGCGATGCAGATACGCCATTGCTGTGGGTGTTGCGAGATCATTTGCAGCTGACGGGCACAAAGTTCAGTTGTGGCATCGGCGTGTGCGGCGCTTGCATGGTGCACCTCGACGGTCGGGCGATGGCGTCATGCTTGTTGCCCGTGTCTTCCATCGAAGGCCGGTCTGTGACGACGATCGAAGGCCTTTCTGCTAAGGACGGCGAACTGCATCCGGTGCAAAAAGCCTGGCTCGAACTGGACGTTGCCCAATGCGGCTACTGCCAGTCGGGACAAATTATGGCGACGGCCGACTTTTTGAAGCGGCACCCCAAGCCCACCGATCAGGACATCGACAACAACCTGTCAAACATGATCTGCCGTTGTGGTACCTATGTGCGGATACGCAAGGCGATCCACCGCGCTGCTGAAATGACCGAGCCGGGAGAATAAGCATGTCACCTGGCAAAGCAAACCATGAACGCATTGACACGGGGCGCCGACAGTTTCTTATCGCCGGTGCCAGTATCGCTGGCGGTTTCGTGTTGGGTGTCCCGGCGATCAGACTTTCAAGTGCAGCTATCGGTGTGGGCACGCCGGGCGAACGCCAGATCGGATTCTTCATCGAGATCAAACCCGAGGTGGCGTCATCATCGGCAGCAACCAGCCGGAGATCGGTCAGGGTGTGCGGACAGCATTGCCGATGCTTGTGGCCGAAGAACTGGACGTCGACTGGTCGAAAGTCAGCGTGCGACAGATGCCGCTGGGCATCGTCAAGACCGCGGAGGGCTATACCTGGAAGTACGGCGGTCAGGGAGTTGGTGGCAGCACCGGCTTGACCAGTAACTGGGACTTCATGCGTGAGGTCGGCGCGACAGCTCGCCATCAATTGATTCGGGCAGCCGCTGTGCGACTAAACGTGGCCGTATCGAGCTGCAGCACCAGACCCGGGTACGTCGTTTGTGACGCAGCTGCCGTTGAGATTCCTTACGAAGAACTGATCGCCGATGCCGCGATGCTCGACATGCCTGCGGATGCCCCGCCGCTCAAAGACACCAAGGATTACCGAATTGTCGGTAACGCGTCTGAATACGGTGGACGCTCGCGACCTGGTTACGGGCAAGACGAAATATGGCATTGATACGATGGAAGCCGGGTATGCGCTATGCCGTTATAGCCCGTTCGCCGTACCTGAACGGCAGCGTCCGATCATTCGATGACACCGAAGCGCGCAAAGTCAACGGCGTGCTCAAGGTCTCTGAAGATCGATGGGCCTGAGCCCGGGCGAGCCGTACGTCATACTTGCCAGCGGTGTGGCTGTTGTGGCCACCTCGACCTGGGCCGCGATCAAGGGCAGGGAGGCGTTGATCATCGACTGGGATCCGGGCCCGAACGCGACCGACAGCAGCGAAGCATTCTGGAAACAGAACAGAGAGAGCCTGAAGTCCGAGGGACAGGTCGTGACTGACGACGGAGACTTTGACCAGGCCATGGCGGTGGCGGACAGGATCATCGAAAGGCAATACCAGGTGCCATTCGTTTCGCATCAGCCGATGGAGCCGCAGAACTGTTACGCACACGTTGAGAAAGATCGCTGCCATATCATTGCGCCCACGCAAATGCCGAGTGGTGCTTCGCGCGCCGCCGCAGCTGTCACCGGCCTGCCACGCGAGAAAATACACGTGGAGTTGAGGCGTGTCGGCGGTGGTTTCGGCCGCAGGCTGGCGAATGACTACGTTGCAGAGGCTGTGATGATCTCCAGTCAGACCGGCTGGCCGATAAAGCTGCAGTGGACGCGCGAAGACGACATTCGCAATGATTTCTACCGCCCGGCCGGGCTGCACGAAATCAGGGCGGGCGTGGACAAAGAAGGCAAGGTCACGGCCTGGACGCAGCGCCTTGCGAGCGCCAGCAAGTACTACCGGCGGCCAAACATGCCCGACGAGAAACTTTGGGAAGCAGAGCTGTATCCTGATGATTTCCCGCGGCGCATTGTTGAAAATTTCCGGCTGGAATATTTTCACAACCCAATCGGCCTGCCGAGGGGTTCATGGCGGGCGCCGGCACACACCGCGAATGCGTTCGTCATTCAGAGTTTTCTGGACGAGCTCGCGCACGAAACCGGGCAGGACCCGCTGCAACTTCGGATTGACCTGCTGGGTAAGGAGCGAGAACTGAAATACGATGGCCATGGTGGCCCGACCTTCAATCCAGGCAGGCTTAGCCGGTTGCTCAAATTTGTTGCCGATCGTATCGATTATGGCGCAGAAAGACCGGATGGCCGCGGCGTTGGTCTGGCCACACACTTCACCTTTGGCGGCTATGCGGCACATGCTTTCGAAGTGACCGTGAGTTCCCGGGGAGAACTCTCGATCGAGCGCATCGTTGCGGCCATCGATTGCGGCTTGGCTGTACACCCGAATGCGGTTGAAGCGCAGTTGCAGGGCGGGACGATCGATGGCATCAGCACGGCGCTAGGTCAGGAGATCACGGTGAAGGACGGCCAGGTACAGCAAAGCAATTTTCATGATTATCCGCTCGCCCGGATTTCACAAATACCGAGCTTGTTCGAGGCGCATATCCTGCCGTACGACGATAAGCCAACCGGCGTAGGCGAGATCGTGCTGCCCCCGGCAGCGCCGGCACTGACGAATGCGATATTTGCCGCCAGCGGCGTGCGTTTGCGCCGCCTGCCAATTGGCGACCAGCTGGCAGAGATCATGAAAGGCTGATAAGACGCCGTGATCGGCATCTCCTCGCCAGAGAGCGGTCGGGCAGGCAATTTTCGCAACATAGACCGCGCGAATGTGGCGTTACGGTCATTGCGAATCGCCCACCGTGGTTTCTGCGTGACGAGTCGCCGCAATCCTGAAAACCAGGCTGCAAACAAGGTGGCCGACGCCAGGCCCGCGGCCAACGCGTCCCTGGCTGCGCACCACACCCCTCCTGGCGTGGATCCACGGCGTCTGCTGATCAAAATGTCTTAGCCAGATTATCGGTACGCTTGCGAAATACCGCCGAAACCGCTGCCCTGGACTAAACTAAGCTAACGATTTGATTTTAAGTGCTTTTATGCCGCTACTCTGTAAATTTCCTCATCCAGGAAAATCAGTAACTTATTGTTTATTTAGCCACTCAGACACCCGCGTCCGCGCCCCCCCGCGTGAGTGCCCACGCCCAGAGGCCGGCGAGCTTCTGCACGCTCTCGCGTAACGATGCAAAGGGGCTTCCGGAGGCGCCTGCTCTGCTCAGAGCACGGGGGCTCGACGTCATATGAACATCACCGTTGTTTGCCCAGGCTGCCGCCAGACCTTGGTTCTGGCGCAGTAGCCCGCCCGCAAATTTGCAATCTGGTGGCCTTCTGGAATAAAAATTACTGTCCGAACACTGCGAGCTACAGCCCTTGTCATCTTTGAGCCAGCAAGTCCTGAGAACCGACGTATCCGGTATGCCCCTTGAATGGGTGGACTACCGTGAGGCTGTGCGTCTCTATCACACGGATCAGGTTGTCTATGCTTTTGGCACTATCCTTTATCGCCTGCATGGCGGCATCAACGCGCAGACCGGCTGCCAGAGCATGCTCGACGTAAACTCCATCATTGCGACCGCGGGCAAAACGCGGGTTATGGAGAAAGTCAGGGGGGGCTATGCCCCGCCCCTGAATAACAGGACCTTGTTCCGGCGCGATGGCCACCTCTGCATGTATTGCGGCGAACATTTTCCGGTGTCGGACCTGTCCCGCGATCACATCACACCGCTTTCGCAAGGTGGCATAGATGCCTGGATGAACGTGATCACGGCGTGCCGGCGTTGTAATAATCACAAGGCGGGCCGCACGCCGGAACAGGCGGGCCTGCAGCTGCTGGCGGTACCGTTTACACCAACCTATGCGGAGTACATCTATCTGAAAGGGCGCCGGGTTCTGGCGGATCAGATGGAATTTCTGTGCGCGCATTTTCCGCGGCGCAGCCCGCTCCGGGCGCGCCTGTCGCAACGCCCCGCGGGCTGAAATTCTCGACGGCTTACATCCCTGCTCTCGGATCCTTTTCGACAAAGTCCGCGGGGACGACCAGGCTTTCAGCAGCAATTCTTGATGTGCTGACCGAGATCAGCCGGTTCCCGTCCTTGCCGTCGGTAAGCTGCCGGCTGCTGACCGGGATGCCTTCCATCTCCTCGAGATCAAACATCATGCCCTCGGCCTGGCGGAACTCCTTTGCGATGCTGGCCATCGCTTTGAAGGCGTTGCGTAACGCCGCATAGTCTTCGCCAGGCATGCCGATCTCGCTCGCCGTAGCGGTACAGAGTTCATGCTCGGGCCGGCCGTTGAGCAGCACCTGGCCCTCGCTGCATTTGAAACCGGCGATCTCGCGGGTCTTGCCGGTCGCGCGATAGCTGCGCTGCTGTTGTGCAGTATCCGACAGTCGCGGGCATTTTGTCCTTCAGCATTTCGCGCATCATCGCGCGCTGTTCAGGCGGCAGTTGCGCCAGCTGCGCTTCCATTTGCGCCATGGCCGCGTCCATCTGATCCGACAACGAAGACGTAAATTCCTTGTCGATTACCATATACGTCTTGTCACGCCAGTCGATGGCCGTCATTGCGTCGCCCGTGCCGGGATATAAGAAACCGTTTTCTTCGTCGCCAAACAATACGCTGCCCTGCCTGATCATCACACGACTGCCGTCATCGAAAACGAGCAGCGTATCGGCCAGCCCGTTGCTGGTGACAAAAATCAGAAAAAGCATTGATCAGGAACTTCATTGCCCTTCTCCCTTGCTTGCAAAGTATCCGTTCACATTACAAAGTAGCCAATTACGGCCGCGTCTGCCACCAGGTGGCAATAACTCAATGATTTATCTGATCGACGCCAGTGTCTATATTTTTCGTGCCTGGTTCTCCATCCCGGACAGCATGACCGGTCCGCATGGCAATCCCGTCAACGCACTCTATGGCTACGCAAGATTTCTTGGCGATTTCATCGAGCGCTCTGCGCCTGAGCACATTGCGGTTGCGTTCGACGAGAGCCTTACCTCATCGTACAGAAACGAGATATACCCGGACTACAAGGCGAACCGCGAACCGGCGCCCGAGGAGCTCAAGCGTCAGTTCGCTGCCTGTCGGCAGCTGACTGAGGCGCTGGGCATCCCACACTACTCGAGCGATCGGTTTGAGGCCGATGACCTGATCGGCAGCATCGCAGCCCTGGTGCGTGCCGACGGGCATGCGCTCCGTAATCGTCAGCCGTGACAAGGATCTCGCACAGTTGATCCATGCTGGAGATGAATATTGGGATTACGCCGGTGACCGACGAATAGCCTACGAGGACATCGAGGCACAGTTCGGCGTCCGGCCAGAGCGTATGGCGGATTTTCTCGCTTTGACCGGAGACAAGGTCGACAACATTCCGGGGATACCCGGGATCGGCAAAAAAACCGCGGCGGTGCTCCTGACGCACTTCAGTTCTATAGATGACATCTATGCGCGCCTGGGTGAGGTGGCCAGCCTGAAGCTGCGGGGCGCCAAGGGCCTGGCCGTCAGGCTCGAAGAGCACCGCGAAACGGCGCTTATCTGGCGCGCGAACTGACGCGCATACCTGAGGATATCGACCTCGGAATCGCTGCGAGCGATCTGCTGCGCAGGGCGCCGGATCCTGTGCGCCTTGAGGCGCTTTATGACGAGCACGGGATCGGGCGCAGCCTGCGTGAGCAGGCCGAACGGATCGCGGCCGGCTTCGCGGGCTGAGTCTCGGGGTGGACGTCGACTGGGCCGCGCTTTCAGCGAACAATGTCGGGTCGAGTTCTCGACGGGGCCAGCGCCAGGCCCCAATCCGGTGGCTCGATCAGCAACGCCTGGCGAGTCGACTCTGACCGCGGCCCAGTGTTCATCAAGGTGGAATCAGCAAAGCAGGCTGATCGGCTCGCAGCGGAAGCCGACGGTCTGGAGGCACTGGGGCGAGCGCGGGCGGTCAGGGTTCCGCGGGTGCTCGGGCAGGGCGTGGCTGGCCAAGCCGCCTTCCTGGCACTTGAGTGGCTCGAGCAAGGCCGCGGGCGCGACGCCGCTGCGCAGCTCGGCGAACAGCTCGCCGCGCTGCACCGAACGGCCGGACCCACATTCGGGTGGCACCGTGACAACTATATCGGCGCTACGCCGCAGCCCAACACGGCCGGACATGACTGGCCGGTTTTCTTACGCGACCATCGCCTGCTCTTTCAGTACCGGTTGGCCGTCAGCAACGGCCACAGGCTGAATGAGGCGCTAATGCGCAAGCTCCTGGAAGGGCTGGGCGCGTTCTACGAAGACTACCAGCCGGCTGTTTCCCTGCTGCACGGAGATCTGTGGGGCGGCAACTGGTTCTCGGATGAACAGGGGCAGCCGGTCATTTTCGACCCTGCCGTGTATTTCGGGGATCGGGAGGCAGACATCGCCATGAGCGAGCTGTTCGGTGGCTTCGGGCCCGATTTCTACGCCGCCTACGATTCGGCATGGCCGTTGGACCCGGGTTATCGGGTCCGCAGCAAGCTGCACAAGCTCTACCATATTCTGAATCACCTGAATCTGTTCGGGCGTGGATATCTCGGCCAGGCGAATGCGTTAGTCGAGCAGCTCAACAGTGAGCTGGCCTGAGCGACAGGGCTTTATTCCTGAATCAGCCGCAGCAGCAGACCTTCCGGTCCCCGCAGCAAGGCAACTTCCCCATGCGCGGAGGCCGGTTCGAGCGCAAAATTCCGTTGTTCGAGCTGCTGTATGCGCTGCGCAAGATTGTCGGTGCTGAACAGGAGCGCGGGTTCACGCAGACGTGGATTATCTTGCAGAAGCAGGTTGAGGTTGTCGCTGGTTAAGGTGATCTGCCTGCCTGATTCATGCTCGTCTTCGATGGCCACGAAGCCCAGGGCTTCCCAGCACGCAACGCTTTCGTCCAGGTTCTTGCATGGCAGCGCATAGCCTTCGAAGTAACCGAGCAGACTGGTGCCGGTGCCGGGTTTATCCGGTGGTGAAAAGGTGCGCGCCTCCAGCATGATCAGCGCCTGCCCGCCCGGGTCCTCGAATCCGGCTTCGTGAAACTGTTCGTCCCCGGTGCGGAGATAAGTGGCGCCCAGGTGCCGGGGCGGCGCGGCAGCAAGGGCGTTGGCAAGATCCGGCAAGACGAAACTCAGGGCGGGGGAGTCCAGTTCCCGGTCGTGCAGGCCGATGCTGATGCGCCCGTCGCTGACTACCGCATACGGATACTCCCAGACATCTCTGCTTGAGAGCTCCGCGAACCCCAGCCCCCGGTAGTAATGCAGGGAGGCCAGAACGTCGCTGCTCGCGACACTGATTTCCAGGAACCGGCAGCGCATGAGCCGCCTAGTCGGTCGCGCCCATGGCCAGTCGCCCGCTTGCGACTCTCCGTCGCTTCCGTGGCGGCGGCCTGCTGGTCATAGCCAACGCCCGCCTCCCGCCAGCCGGAGAAGTTACGCAGCACCATGCTGATCAGGAAGTGCACGTGATCCGGCCGCTGGTTGAGTGCCGGAATGTAGCGCAATTCGCCGCCCCCTTTTTCCTGGAACAGCTCGGCGTTTTGCATCGCTATTTCTTCCAGGGTTTCCAGGCAGTCGGCAGAGAATCCGGGACAGATTACATCGACGGTGCGCAATCCTTCGCGCCCCCACTCTTCCAGCATATGGTCGGTGTAAGGCTTGAGCCAGGGCTTGCCGCCCACCCGTGACTGGAACGCGAGTTTCCATTCCCTGGCAGGCAGTTCCAGCGCTTCGGCAACCAGGCGCGCCGTCTTATGGCACTGGCAGTGATAGGGGTCACCCTTGTCGAGATAGCTCTGGGGCAGCCCGTGAAAAGAGAACAGCAGGCGCTCGCCCCGCCCGTGCGCAGCCCAGTGGTCACGGATGCTGGCAGCCAGCGCATCAATATATCCGGGTTCATCGTGGTAGCAGCTGATGAAGCGCAGCTCGGGCATCCAGCGCCACGTTTGCAGCTCGGCCGCCAGCGCGTCGAAGGTCGACGCCGTCGTGGTGGCAGAGTACTGGGGATACAGGGGGAAAACGAGCAGGCGAGTGACGCCGGCAGCCTTCAGCTGCCTGAGCGCATCCTTGATGGACGGCTCTCCATAGCGCATCCCGAGCGTCACCTCGACGCGCCCGGGCAGCGCGTCATCAAGCGCCTCGCGGATGCCGTTCTCCTGCGCCCGGGCGTTGACCAGCAGCGGCGAGCCTTGTTCACTCCAGACTTTTCTGTACGCGGCCGCTGAGCGTCGCGGCCGGAAGCGGAGGATGACGCCGTTCAGGATCAGCCACCAAAGTGGGCGCGGCACTTCGATCACCCTGGGGTCCCACAGGAATTCCGCGAGATAGCGACGGACCGACGCTGTAGTCGGCTGATCGGGTGTGCCGAGATTAGTCAGCAGCACACCGAGTTTTGGCGGCTGTGTGTGCCGGTAGTCTTCGGTATTGAGATAGCTTGGCAAGGACAAGGACTCCTGGTTGGCGCGAACTTTCGGGCAATTGCTGCGTGGCGCGAGCGCGGAGCCGCAAGCGGTTGCCCGGCCGCCTACTTTACCAGCATGATGGCTTGCGTGGGCAGAGCGCGGACGCCTGGTGGCGCAGCGCATACCTCTCGCAGGAACACGCACGCCGCCAAATGCCCGGTCACCCGGAGCGCGGCCGATCAGAGTGAGCATGAAGCTATGAGTGAGCAGGAAAAGCAGGATTCACAGGCAGGCCCGGAGCGCGCGGATACGACCACCCTCCTGCGCGATGCGGTGACGCTCCAGGTCAAGCTCCTGGTCGACGGATTGAGGGATGCCGTGCTGATTCCGCTGTCCTTGCTGGCGGCGCTGATCAGCCTGCTCCAGCCCGGCCCGGATCGCGGCAGGTTATTTTACGAAGTGGTCAGGATGGGCCGCCGCAGCGAGCGCTGGATTAACCTGTTTGCTGCTGCCGATCGGGTTTATTCGGCGGAAGATCCAAGCGAAGAGGAGGCAGGGCTCGACGACTATCTGGCGCAGGTTGAGCGCAGGCTCTCGAAAGAGTTCAGGGAAGGCGAGGTAAAGGATTCCGCTGGGCGCAGCATAGACGCGCTGATAGACCGAATAAGAAAAGCGCGCAGCAGCTTCCGAAAACCGGATCAGGAACAAAAATGACGCCGAACCCAACACGCCGGACTGGCGATTGAAAGTCCCGCGTATGTTTGGGCGCGGGAGAAGGATGCTACACTCGCCGCAGCCGCGGGAGGCCGCTGATGCTGACCAGCACGGCGCTATCCCACTGACATATCTGGCATGAACGCGTACTGAGTCGGGAGACTTCTTGGATACCGAGAGCGAGAAGCAGAGTCCTGAATCAGCGTACGAGCGCCAGCTGCAGCGCGGCTTCACCGCCCTGCGCTTTCAGGATCGGTTGGAAAAACTGTTTCGCGACCGGCATGCCAGGGATGTTGCGCCGGTGGTACGCGTTGCCCTGCTTGCCGGGTTGCTGTTTGCGGTCGTGCTGACGGGCCTCGACTATCGTTCTTTCCCGGTTGAATTTTTCCGCTGGTCCATTGGCATTCGTCTGGCGGTGATGGTGCCCGCCGTACTGCTCTGTTTTTTCTTCACGATGCGGCCCGACAAGCCCGGCCTGATGGCCGTCGGCGGCATCATCGTCGGCCTGATGGTCGGACTGGGGTCCCTTGTGCTGGGTGCGATCGGTGCGGAACACGGCGTGCTGTCCCATGTTCCCCGGCTACCTTGTCATCACTTTCTACATGTACTTTCCTGCTCGGCTTGCTGTTCTGGCAGGCGGTGATTGTGGGGCTTGTGCTGGCGGGCGCTTACTTCGCGCTTGGCATCCTTGGCGGAGATGCCCGATACTCGCAACTGGCTTACAACGGGCTGTTTCTCGGGTTCGGCAACCTGATCGGAATGATTGGCCTGTATACGCTCGAACGAACGGGACGGCTCAACTTTCTGCGCGAAGGCATTCTGGACTATCGAGTGGGCACGACGCGTTGACGGGTCTCAAGAACCGCCAGGCTTTTGACGAACATTTCGATACTGCATGGCGCCATTCGAAGCGGGAAAAGATGCCCATCGCCGTGATGATGATCGACATTGATCACTTCAAGAAGTACAACGACCTTTACGGTCACCAGGCTGGCGACAAGTGTCTGCAGAACGTTGCCGGTGTATTTGCGCCCATCGCGCGGCGACCGCTCGATTTCGTTGGCCGCTACGGTGGCGAGGAGTTCGTGGTGGTACTGCACGGGCTCAATTGAGCAATATGCGAGGGAGTGTGCGGAAGAATCTGCGTGCGCAGGTCGAGGCGCTGAAGCTGCCGCACCGGGACTCCGGGACAGGCGGTGTGGTGACGATCAGTGTAGGCCTGGCACACCTGATGCCACACGAATCCAAGCGCAGCAAAGAGGGATTTCTGCAGCTTGCCGATGAGGCGCTCTATCGTGCGAAGGAGCGCGGCCGCAATCAGGTCGTGGTGTCTGAAGGCGGCGACAAGGGCATTCAGACGGGCCTGTTCAGGCGGGAAGTCGGCAAGATCTGAGCGCTGCTGTCGCGATCAGAAGAAGCGCGCCAGGCTCAACTCCAGGTAGTCGTCATCGGCGAGATCTGCAAACGGATCGCCAGGCGGCACGTTGCTGATGATCCTGAATCTTCAAGGCTGCTCTTCCAGTTCTGGCCGAAGTCGACGACTGCCCTCGATTGAGGTGAACCGGCCGCTTGTTGTCCACATCGATGCCCGTGACCAGCAAGAGTTCGCTGCTCTGCGTGTCGTTGAACGCGAAACGCCCGCCCAGGGCGAGGTCGTTCTGGAACGGCGTGAAGCTGCTGCCGCGATCGTCAAACTGGTATTCCGCGATGAGCCCTAGATCGACGGGACTGTCGAAGATGCCGTAGAGCGTGTACTCAAAACCGCCCACCGCGCCGTGAACCGCTCGGTTCAGCTGTTGCGCCCGGTGGCGACTTCCAGCTTCCATAGCCAGCCGCCCTTGGTGGCCTGAAGGTCAAGGCTGGTCTGCGTCGAGCTGGTCATAATGCGGGATCAGCACGGGCGGTCCGCCGACGCTGAAATCCGGAACCAGACGGGGATCGCGGGCGGTGCCGGAAAAATGCGCCAGCCCGATATCGAAGTCACCGATGTAATGACTCCAGCGCAGCGCCCAGTCCACATGCTGCTGTTCGGCGCCCGATTCGTACACCGGCCGGTCGGTGTCCACGAGGAAGCGGATTCGCGGTCGCCCCTCCGTTGCCGGCGAAAGCTGCGCTCGCGAAAGTACGGCATGAGCAAAAAACTCGAGATTGCCCCAGTCCCTGACCAGGCGCAGGCTCAGCATGGGCTGGCCGAGTTTGTCCTCGGTATCGAGGTTCTCGACGAAGTCGCGTCTGGTTGATGATGTCCACGAGGTGGCGCGACTCGGTGACGCCCCAGAACACTTTGCGCAAGCCCATGGCCAGTTCCGCACTGGCAAAGCTCTTGCGCCAGTAAAGTTCACGCAGATCGAAGTGGCTGCGTTCGCTGTCATGCTGGTCGAGCCGCGCAAAGGGCGCGATCACCAGGCGCTGGTCGCCGTCATCCCAGTCGGTATAAAACTCCGGTGCCGCGTACAGAGACAGCCCGCCCTGCTGCTGCGATCGGGTTCGGCGGGTGCGTGCAAAAAGCCGCGTGCTTCGACTCCCGCGTCGCCCGACCACTCACCGGCCGAGCGCGGGCGCCGCAGCGCGCACACAACAGGCAAATGCAGGACAAAGCGGCGCAACATCAGCATGCCTCAGCGCGCTTTCTGCAGGCTGTTGCGGTCGAAGTCCCGATCAGCAGAATCCGTTTTCGAAATGCGTATTCCGACCAGTCTGAGATCGGTGCTCTTGCCGGTCTGGTGGTTGACCATCTCCATCGACAGGGCCGCCAGAACTTGTCCAGGTAGAGCTTGTAGTCACTCATGACCAGGGTCTTGAGGAGTGATGCCTTGCGATCGTAAAACTCGATTTTGCTGCACCCGGTACTCGTCCTGATCTATCCACACGACCTGGCGCGTGTAGCCGGATTTCTTGTCCACCGGGTAGCGCTCGATCACAAAGCTGTGCCGTGCCGTCGACAGGTTTCATCGCGCAGGTACTTGTAGGTGTACTTTTCGACTTCCTGGGACGACAGATCCTCATAGGCAAATTCGCTGCCCATGAACGGCCCAGATTTGTTGCTGGAAGAAATGCGCTTGACGCGCTTCAGCGCCGGCAGGTACAGCCACTGGTCGTCGTCGGCCGTCTTGTGCGAAAACGTGAGCAGCGCCGTGCCCTTTACGTCGGCCGGGTCTTCGAAGATGATCATGCTCTTGTCGCCGTCATCGGCCACTTCCAGTGCGCGACTGCGCATCTGCCGGGTGACCTCTTCGCCGTGGCGGTTGCGCAGCGTCATGGTCAGCACGGAGCTGGTGTCGCCAAAGCCCTGGTCGCGGGCATCGACTTCCTTGTGCGATCTCCAGGCCTCTCTCCTCCGGGCTGAGCTCCGCGATGGCGTATTGCGCCGGCAGGCAGCACCAAAAGGCAGCGCCAGGATCGCGTTACGGAATTGCGGGAACAGGTTCATTGTCAAGCTCCTTGCTTGTTGAATGGCGCGCTGCTCGTTGTCCCCGTCGACCGCCATCAGCAGCGGCGGCAGGAACAGGAAGTCGACGATCAGGGCGAGCGCGATGCCGATGGCGGTCAGGATCGACATCACGCCGTTGATCACGAAATTGGACTGCGCGAGCACCATGAATCCGGCGACCAGCACCAGGGTGGTCACCAGCAGCGCGACACCGACGGTGTGAAACGCATAGCGGACGGCCGCCGCGGAAGCGAGCCCTTGCTCGCGACGAGCGCGCAGGTATTTGCTGAGAAAATGCACCGTGTCGTCCACGACGATGCCGAGAATCATGCCCGAAACGATAGACGCGGCCACGTTGATCTGGGCGACGGTCATGCCCCAGATGCCGAAAGTCAGCCCGATGGGCAGCAGATTCGGCAGCAGGCTCAGCAGGCCGAGCTTCACGCTGCGCAGCGCGAGCAGGAGGATGCCGGAAATAAGCACGAGCCCGAGCATGGTGCCGCCCAGCATGCTTTTGATGTTGCGCTCCGAGATATACGAGAACATCACCGACACGCCGATGCCGTGGCTGAACATCCCGGGCGCATTGTCCCGCAGCCACTGCTCGCTGCGCGACACCAGGTCGCGCAGCTCGACGGTGCTGATGGACTCGGTGGAGGCCACGAACTGAGTGGATGACTTGTCGATATTCAGCTGGTTGTTGAGGTCCAGACCGAAAGGCAGCGACATCTCGTACAGCAACAGGTACTGGGCCGCGAGGTCGCGCTGCTCCGGCAGCCGGTACCAGTCCGGATCGTCTCCATGCAGGTTCTGGTTCAGGCGCTTGAAGGTGTCGGCCAGCGTGCTCACATGCATCACGTGCGGCTGTGCGCGGTACCAGTCGGAGAAGGCTTCGAGCTTCTTCAGGAACTCAGGGTCGCTGACGCCGTTGCGCCTCGCCCGCTTTAGCGAGTACTGCACCTGGTATAGGCCGGTCAGGTTCTCGGTGGTGAAGTCGGTGTGCTGGCGAAAAGTGATGCTTGGCTTGAAGTACTGCACGAATTCGTCGTTGAGCTCGTTGCGCGGTACAAAGGCCAGCACGACCAGGCTTACGAGCACGCTGCCGACGAGGAGCCCTTTGCGGCGATGCACGACGAAATCGGCAAAGCGATCCATGAAAGCGACGTTCGTGCCCTCGCGTTGTGCGGGCTTGCGGCACGGCATGACGGCGACGAAGGCCGGCAGAAAGAAGATGGCATACACAAAGGCCGCGATCACGCCCATGGCGGTGATGTTGCCGAGATCCCGGAAGGGCGGCGCATCGCTGAAGTTCAGCGTCAAGAAAGCCGATCGCGGTGGTCACGCTCGTCAGGAATATCGGCTGCATGTTGATGCGCAGGGACTCCACGATGGCACTGCGCTTGTCTAGCCCGCCCCGCATCTGGGCGAACATCACAACGAGTATGTGGATGCAGTCGGCGACGGCCAGGGTCATGATGACCGTGGGCGCTGACGCCGAGGGCGAGGTGAGTTTCATGCCCAACCAGCCGGCCATGCCCATTGCCGTCACGACGGACAGGCCGATCACCAGGACGGTCCCGAGCGTAGAACTGAGGCAGCGCAGCAGCACCAGCATTGTGATGATGATGGCGAGGTACATAAACGGAATCAGCGTCTTGATATCGCTCAGGCTGGCCTCGAAAAACGCATTGTTCATCATCACCGTGCCGGTGAGCTTTACCGCGATGTCCGGATTCGCCTGCTCAAAAGCCGCAACGACGGCGCGCACCTCGGTGACGATATCGGTAACTTCGTTGGTAACCGGATCAGGCAGCTGAAACGTGACGTTGATGGCCGTGACCGACGCTTCTTCGTTGATCAGCCGGCGCAGCAGTGCAGGCTCGTTGACGGCGACAGCGCGTGCGTAGTTGAGGTCGGCGCTGCTGAGTGTCCCGGGGTCTTCGACGAGGTCCGCAACGATCAGGTCGTCCTCTTCAGCCCGGGTGTGCTGGAAGTTGGTGACCGAGTCGACGCGTATGGCATACGGTAGTCGCCAAGCTTCGTCGGTCAGTGTCTTTACGGCAGCCAGTGATCGCGGTGTAAACACTTCGCCGGAGTCCGGAGCCAGCACGATCAGAATGTTGTCGCTCTTGGTATAGGTGTTCTGCAGCTCTTCAAACGCCTGCAGCTGCGGGTTCTCGGCGCTGAAGAAGGCCCGATAGTTATTGTCGAACCAGAGGTTCTGGGCACCGAAGCCCGCTATACCGGCCACCGCCAGCGACAGGGCAATTGCCAGCCAGCGCCAGCGCATCAGCCACTCGCCGTAGGCGACCCATGTTTCATCGAATGCGCTGTGCTTGTTTGGCGCCATCATGCGCGTCCTCGTCCGTCAACAGCGGCGGCCGAAGGCGGCCGCAGGGTGTGCAGGTAATCCGCCATGCCGCGGAGGCAGGTGGTGAATATTTCCGTGCCAGAGCCGCACTTGCCAACGCCGATGCAGCCTTCGTAGGCGCCCACTAAAAACGCGCCGGCCTGCGCGCAATCGAGATTGCCGCGAACCTGACCCTGCGCCTGTCCGCGTTTCAGAGCACCCGTCAGGGCATCTCGCCATGCGCTCTGCACTTTGGCCAGGCTTTGGCGAAACGCCTCGTCCAGTCCGGCCATTTCCTGCACGAGATTATTAAGCGGGCAGCCGAGCGCCACGGTGTCGTGGTCGGCGTGCGCAATCGCTTCGTCGAGCATCTCGAGCAGCAGCGTCACCGGGTCGGTGTCCGGATCGTTGAGGCGCCGCCAGTTGCCGGCCATCCGCTCGAACAGCACTTCACTGACCACCGCCTGGCCGAGCGCAGCCTTATTGGGAAAGTGATGGTAAAGGGCACCCTTGGTCACTCCTGTGCGGGCCAGGATATTGTCGATGCTGGCGGCTCGAAACCCCTGAGCGTGGATTTCATCGAAGGCCGCAGTAAGCAGGGCGTCCCGTGTCTTTTCAGATGTTCTCTTAGTTATCATGAACTTATTGGTTTCGCGACGGCGATGAACAGAGCATACCGACTAGTATGTATGTTTTTTAAGCGAGGCGCCATGAATTTTTTGTGAATTAACAGGCGTGGGCAGGACTCCGCGTGGCCGGCGCCGGCTCGCCGAAAGGTGCCAACGTCGCTTGAGGTGATCGGGATATAGCAAAAGGCCGCCCGGAGGCGGCCTTGTTGCAAGCAGGTCGCAGGACCCTACTTGTTTACATCCCGGCCACTGATCAGATCTTCAAAGCTGGGGGGCTTGTGCCCAGCCTCCATGCGACCGGAGTCGAGCCTGTCGATGTATTCCTTGTAGGCTCGAATCGCCTGATGCCCGAAGAACCAGATGATGGGTATGTTGGCAAACAGCATGACACCGGTACCGATCCCGGTCAGGTTGTCGAGCTCGCGATCGGTGGTGATGAAGCCCATGGTGGCCACGATAATGAGCAGGCAGTAAATCACCTTGTAGCTCAGCACAGCGCCATCGCCAAACAGGTAAACGATGCCCTGCTCCCCGTAGTAACTCCAGGAGATCATGGTCGAAATTGCAAACAGCCAGGCCGCGAGCGTGACCAGCCATTTACCGAGCCCGGGCGCCACCGTATCGAACGCCTTGGCCGTCAGCGTCGCGCCCTGGAATGAATAATATACGCCGCCGTCATACATGCGCGGCTTCTCGACGCTGTCAAAATTCTCCCAGTTAACAAACTTGCCGCCGGTCTGTGAAGCGCTCCACGTATCCATAAAGCCGATGCAGGTTGTTGCCGCTGCGCGGATTCTCATGCGCGAGCAGCATGATATAGACCTGTTCGCCGATGAGCCACTCACCATCATTTCGTGCCGGCAGAGCGGAGTTCTTCCACACTCCACTGATTGAGATCCACGGGGACCACGGCCGGCGACTGTTCGTACACGACTTCGGCGCCGCGATTCCAGACGCCGGTGCTGATGATCACCAGCGCGGTCATCGTGCACACGATCAGTGTATCGATAAAGGGTTCGAGCCCGGCAACGATGCCTTCACGTACCGGTTCATCGGTTTTCGCCGCCGAGTGCGCAATCGGTGAAGAACCCTGGCCAGCCTCATTGGAAAACAGGGCGCGTTTCATGCCGAACAGAAACGCGTAGCCAACGGTGCCGCCGATGAACGCGCCGGTTGCTTCGGTGGGTTGAAACGCCGACACGACGATCAGCTTGAGCATTTCCGGAATTTTGCCGAAATGAACGAACAGCACGTAGATTGCCGCAAGCATGTAGAGCGTAACCATGGTCGGCACCAGTCGGCCGGCGACAGATCCGATTCGCTTGATGCCGCCGATGATGACCATACCGACCAGCATGGCGAGCACGATGCCGGTTGCCACGCTGGGGATACCGAAATACTCCTGGGTAATTTCGCCGACGTTCCAGGCCTGGAACATGTTGCCGCCGGTGATCGTGGACACCAGCAGCGTCACACAGAAAACGCCGCCGAGCACTTTGCCAAGAGTTGCCCATTTGGGATTCCAGCGCCAATCCCCTTGCTGACGACCCACATCGGTCCGCCGTGCGGGTTGTCCGGATCTTCGGTGTTTCGATAGAGCATCGACAGCGTCACTTCGGTGAGCTTGATGGACATGCCGAAGAAGCCCACGATCCACATCCAGAAAACGGCGCCGGGGCCGCCCAGTGAAACGGCGAGCGCCACGCCGCCAATGTTGCCGAGGCCGACCGTCGCCGACAGTGCTGCGGACAAGGCCTGGAAGTGGTTGATGGCACCCGGGATCGTTCGGGTCATCGTAGCTGCCGCGCAGCACGCGAGTCCCATGGGTGATTGCCCGGTACTGGCAAAAGCCGCTGTAGAAGGTGAAGAAGATGCCGGTACCAAGCAGGAGATAAAGCACGATGTCGTGCCACAGAAAGGCATTGATGGCGGACATGAAGTTGTTGACTGCGTCCATAAATCAGCTCTTATTTGCTATTAATATTGGCTGGACCGCCGGTCCGCGTCGGCCCTCACATAATGTCGGCTGTGGACAGCGGGTGCAAGCGAGGCACCAGCGCCGGCAGCGTCGCGCTTTGGGCGCGGCGCAACAATAATCGCTCAGGCGGCCTCCAGGATCGCCGTCACGCCCATGCCGCCGCCGGTGCACACCGAGATCAGACCACGCCCTGAACCCTTGCTGGGCGAGCAGCCTGGCCATGGTTGCAACAATCCTTGCGCCGGTCGCAGCAAACGGATGGCCGACCGCCAGGCTGCCGCCCATGGTGTTCATTTTGCTGCGATCGATGCTGCCAAGCGGCTGCGTCGCGCCCAAGCCGCTCGCGGCAGAACTCTTCAGATTCCCAGGCGCGCAGCGTGCACAATACCTGCGCCGCAAAGGCCTCGTGGATCTCGTAAAAATCGAAATCCTGCAGACTGAGAGCTTTGCCTGCTGCAGCATTTTCGACACCGCATAGGTCGGCGCCATAAGCAGACCCTCGCCGCCAACAAAATCCACGGCCGCGACCTGCCCGTAGGTCAGATAGGCCTGAACCGGCAGACCGCGCTTCCGTGCCCAGTCTTCCGACGCGACCAGCACGGCCGCGGCGCCGTCGGTGAGTGGCGTGCTGTTTGCTGCGGTCATGGTGCCCTTGCCGCTGCGCTCGAAAACCGGCTTGAGCTTGGCCATCTTCTCCAGCGAAGTGTCTGCCGCGCACGTTGTTGTCGCGCGTCACGCCCGCCAGCGGCACCACCAGGTCGTCGTAGAAACCTGCTTCCCAGGCGCTGGCGGCGTGCTGATGACTAAGCAAGGCCAGTGCGTCCTGTTCTTCGCGGCTGATGTTCCATTCCTGCGCCATCAGTTCGCAGCTCTCGCCCATGGAGAGGCCGGTCCGCGGTTCCACGACGCCCGGAAACTCGGGCTTGAAGTGACTTGGCCGCAAGCCCAGCCAGGGACGCAGTTTTTGCCAGGATGCTGCGCCCGCGGTAGCTTTGCATGAGCAGGCGTGCGGTAGCTGTCGCGGATACACGACGGGCGCATCGCTGATGCTGTCAGTGCCGCCGCCGATGCCGACTTCGATCTGGCCAAGCGCGATCTTGTGCCCCATCAGGATCACGGCTTCGAGGCTGGTGCCGCAGGCGCGGGTCAGGTCAAAGGCGGGGGTTTCCGGCGCCAGCCCGCTGCCGAGTACGCATTCCCGCGCCAGGTTCCAGTCGCGCGAGTGTCTGATCACCGCGCCCATGGTAGCGTCATCGAGCTTTTCGCCCTTGAGTGCGAAGCGTTGGACCAGCCCGCCGAGCGCCGCGGTCATCATGTCCTGGTTCGAGAGATTCGCGAAGCCGCCGTGTGCGCGACAAAACGGTGTGCGTACGCCACCAATGATTGCAACGCGTCTTGCGGTGCCGTTGTACATGGTTAATCTCCGGGCTATCGTGGCCGCCCCGTGCGGCGCAGGCCGGGTACGTTCCTGAGGTTCTCATTCTGCCACAGCGCCGGCCGGCGCCTGTGGCTTACGATGTGCGGAGCAGATGTTGCTGGCATTCTACCTTGACAGAAAAGACGCCATGACAAGCGAGGTCCAGGAGCCGACGCTGCTGCAGCGAGTCTGCGAGGGAGCTGTGCCAGGCTGCTGCCCCTGGCCGGACCGCTGGTTGCCAATAACCTCGCGCTGGCCGGCATGAATTTTGCTGATACCGTGATGGCGGGCAGGCTGGGCGCGAACGACCTGGCGGCCGTGGCGGTGGGCAACGGCATCTGGATGGTGGTGTTCCTGTTCGGGCTCGGCGTGCTCATGGGCATGAGTCCGACGGCCGCCCAGCATTTCGGAGCGGGGCAGGCCAGCGAAGTGGGCAGCGCAACCCGGCAGTGCCTGTGGCTGAGCCAGCTGCTGGCGCTCCTGATGTTCTTGCTGCTCAGGCAGGCAAGGTACCTGATCGAGGCGATCGGCATCGACTCTGTGATCGTGCCGCTGACGGTAGGATATGTGAATGCCATTGCGCTCGGGCTGCCCGGCATGTACGCCTACCTGACCTTGCGGTTTGCCAGCGAGGGCGTGGGCCATACCCGGCCCGATCATGCTGTTCGCGCTGATCGGACTGATCGTGAACGTCCTGTTCAACTACCTGCTCATGTTCGGCAAGTTCGGGTTTCCCGCGCTGGGCGCCGTGGGCTGCGGCTACGCAAGTGCAATTGCAATGTGGGTGATGTTTGCGAGCATGCTTATCTACACGCGCAGGCACAGCATGTATAGAAAGTTCGAGTTGTTTTCCCGCTTCGAGTGGCCAAACTGGTCGGGCTCCAGGGAACTGCTGGCCATTGGTTTGCCCATTGGCGTCAGTGTGGTCTCGGAGGCGGGCCTGTTCAGCGCCGTGGCGCTGCTCATGGGCACACTCGGCGCGACCACCGTCGCCGCGCACCAGGTGGCCATTAACTATGCTGCGACCATGTTCATGGTCCCGCTCGCGCTGCATTCGGCAACGACCATTCGCGTAGGCCAGGCCGTCGGCGGTGCGCAACCGGCCATGGCGAGATTCGCCGGTTTTGTCGGTATCGCCCTGTGTGGTGGAGTGATGGTCATCTCGGCCGTCGCGATGCTGATCTTCGGCAAGAGCATTGCCGCTTTTTATACGATCGATCCCGCAGGTGCAGGAGATTGCCATCGCGCTGCTGTTCATGGCCGCCATTTTCCAGGTATCGGATGGGCTGCAGGTCGGGGCCGCCGGTGCGCTGCGTGGCTTTCAAGGACACGCGGGTGCCCATGGTGATAAATTTCTTTTCTTACTGGATGATCGGTTTTCCGCTGGCCTGGGTTCTGGGCATCAGTCTGGAGCTGGGTCCGCAGTGGGTGTGGGTCGGGCTGGTTGCGGGTCTCACGGTATCCGCGGTATTGCTGAATGTGCGCTTCGCACTGATTTCGAAGGCGGCTGTGCGCCGGCAGTAGCAGCGGCGGGGATTCGGGCCGGGTTCGGATGGACTCGCGTCAGGCCGCGAAGCGCGGGAAACAGGTCTTCAACCGGTACTTCCTGATCCGCTTCTTCCGTGACGCAAAGTTTGCCACCTTGTTCGATGAAGTAACGCACCGCCTGTTCGGTTACCGCGAAAGCGACTGTCAGGGCCTGCCAGGGATCGATGCCGAGCGCGGTCTTCATGCCGTATTCGAGACCGTCAATATCGATGGCCACCGTCCAGGTCTGCTCGGATACCTCACGGGCTGGCCAATACGAATCGAAATCGCCGCGCTCGAGCCGTCGGGCCCGATGCCGCGCAGGGTTCTTTCGGCTACATAGACTTGCATAAGGGTATCCGTGGTCAAAGCAGCAACAACAGCGAGGATTTTAGGGTTTGTCATAAGCTTGGAACAGGAACTGGTTCAAATTTCCGGGCACGGCGCGTTAGCCAGCAGTCTCCCTGATTGCCTGCCGTGCGGCGGCAATGCTGCGCTGGACGTCGGAGTCGCTGGTTTGCCACGAACACACCGACACCCTCATGCAGCGCATACCCTGCCAGGTACTGCCGCTGAAAAAAGCCTCGCCGGAGGCGTTAATGGATTCGATTACGGCGTCCGTGCGCCGGTCATGATCCGTCTCAGTTGCGCCCGGTGCGGGATCGGTGAAGCGCACCAGACCCTGGTTGATGACCGGGGGACGCAGTAGTTCCGCACCTGGCAATGTGCCGATGCCGGTAACAATGGCCTGGGCATGTTGGCAGCAACGCTCAATCAGCTCGGCGACGCCTTTGCGTCCGAGCTGGCGCAGTGCTGCGTAGCTTGAGACCGCGCGACCGCGGCGCGACCATTCCGGGTTGTAATCCATCGGGTCGCGTGCGTCGCTCGCATGCACGAGGTAGCTCGCCCTGTGCGACATCGCCCGGGCGTGACATGCCGGATTGGCGACAAACGCGTAGCCGCAGTCGAACGGCACGTTCAGCCACTTGTGGCCGTCGGTGCTCCATGAGTCTGCGAGCGCGCAGCCGGCCATCAGGTGCCGGAAACGTGGGCTCGCAGCTGCCCAGAGACCGAAGGCACCGTCCACGTGCACCCAGGCACCGTGCTTGCGAGCGATCGGTACGAGTTCTTCGAAAGGATCAAATATCCCGGTGTTGATCTCGCCGGCCTGCAGGATGACGATGCAGGGCGTGCCGCCCGCTTCTTCGAGCGCGCCCTTCAGCGTTGCCGGTGCGAGCCGCCCGTCCCTGTCCGCGGGCAGTGCAATAAAGCTGTCACGGCCGAGACCGAGCAGCCGCAGCGCGCGCTCCACGGAACCATGACAGGCGGCGCTGCCGAGGACCTTGATTGCGGGCGCGCCGGCCAGGCCGCGCTGCTCCACGTCCCACTCACGGTCTGCAAGCACCTGGTTACGCGCTGCGGCCAGGCAGGTCACGTGTGACATCTGGCAACCGGTTACCAGCGCGAAGCTGGCATGAGCCGGCAGCCCCAGCAAGTCTTTGAGCCATTCGCCGCAGACTTCTTCGATGATTCCGAGCGCCGGAGATGTAGCGTGCAGCCCGGCATTCTGATCCCAGGCCGAGGTGAGCCAGTCGGCTGCCAGCGCGGCCGGCAGGTTGCCGCCGATTACCCAGGCAAAGAAGCGTCCGCCTGTGCTGGCGTTCAGGCCACCGTCCGCGTCGGTGGCCAACTGATCGATGATCTGCTGCGCCTCGCTGCCATCGTCAGGGAGTGGCCTGGCGAACCGCGCACGCAGTTCAGTTTTGCTGAGTGTCGCCCCCACAGAGCGGGTTTCCAGCGAGTCCAGAAATTCGAGCGCATGCACCATTGTGCGCTCCAGCAAGGCGCGACTCGCCTGCGCGTGTTTCTCACTCTGCGCTTTTGCACTGTTCATTCCTGCCACTCTCTGGCTATGGTTTCAAAACGCGGATGCTGCGGGCGCACGACGCAAAAGCGCTGACCGGTGGGTGCCTTCATGACCCACCAGCGCTCGACGAACTTGACTCGGGTTGCGCCGAGCTTTTCCAGTCGTGTTACTTCCGCTTCAATGTCGTCCGTTTCGATATCCAGATGCACGCGACTCTCATGCCGGACCGCCTGTACCTCAACATGCAGCGCGTCTGCGTCAGCATCCAGGCGTCGGTAATTGGTATCCGGCTGCTTCTTTTTCAGTGGATAGCCAAGCGCCTCGCTCCAGAAGCGCGCAGCTTCGTCGAGGTCTTTGCTCTTGCAGTCAATGATGAATCCGGCCAGTCGGCTGTGATGCATAGCTGTTTCCTTGTTCGTGTCTTCTTCTATGGGCTGTCGCCAGACTCTGCCCCTGCGACAAGCGCGCAGGCACCCTCGACATAGCCGTATACCTCGGTATCAAGGCAGGCCAGGCAGGCATTGCTAAAGCTTCTCCATTCCGACGAATCACAGGGCGTAGTGATGCACCGTATGCCGGTGTCGCGTGATGCACATACGGGCGCGTGCTGCTTGCTGCACGAGACCGGACGCGGATCCGCACACTGCACATAGGCGCCAGGCGGCGGTGCACCGGGCGCGTTCCCGGACGGCTGCTGCCGGGATTCGGCGCAAGCGTTCAGCAAGGCCGCTGCCAGCGCGACACACAACAAAGCAGCCCTTTTCATCAGCCGGCGAGCAGCTTCCAGGCAAACGTGAGCATGGCCACGTAGCCTGCGGTGTAGGTCAGCGTTCTTAACCATGGAATTGCCAGCGCATATACTGGCAGGTACGCGACGCGCGCCCAGAAATAGATCATGGCAGCCGTTGCAGTTGCGCCACCACTGATGCCAGCGAGATGTGCGACGATCACCAGGGCTGCGAACACCACCAGGTTTTCAACGGAGTTGTAATGAGCCGCTTTCAGACGCTGGGCCCAGGGCGCCAATGGCGCCGGATCCTCCGGATAGCCGACGGCGTTGGTCAGGCCGCGCACCAGGACACCGTTCAGGACGTAGGGTAGCGAAGTCAGTGCAGTAAGCGTCGCCGTCAGCGCCAGATAATAAAGCTCAGTAGTCATTGTTTTCTCCCCAACTTCTGAATGTGTGCGGTCAAATGTTGCCTATTTCTTCTGCCCAAAGCTCGGCGCGTTGCCGGCCAGGTAGTCTCTTTCTTCCTGAGTGTCAGCCCTGGCAAGCAGCGCGTTGCGGTGTGGAAACCGGCCGAATCTCTGCACGATGTCATTGTGCATGTGCGCATATTTTACGAAACCCTTGAAGGGGTCGCGACGCACTTCCGGGATCCGCGCGAGCAGCGCTTCGAACTGCTCCACTGACCTTTGTTGCACCCCTCGCGATTCTGCGTGCTGCAGCGGCATCATAAAAAAAACCTGTTCAATGTAGCTGAGTTCCTGCACCTGCGCCGACGCGATGCCATCCAGGCACAGCTGCAGCGCCTCCCCGTCATGCGCGAAAGCAGCAGGTGTGCCCCGCGAGAGATTGCGCGGAAACTGGTCCAGCAGAATGATAAGAGCAAGTGCCCCTTGCGGAGACTGCCGCCATGAGTCGAACTCGCCCGACGCAGCTTTGCTTACAGTGCCCGAGAACTGTCCGCCGATGGCCTCGTCGACGTCCGGGTTGCTGGCAAACCAGAAAGACATGCGATTGCCGATAACATCATCGTCTTCCCGCGCACGTCCGAACCAGAAATTCAGCACCGCCTCGATGTCCGTGTCTGCCTGCATGGGTAAAGCCCTCCTCGCCTGAACTTTTTGTGGGGCTGAATTAATGAAGCGCAGGCGCCGGCACACCCGGTTTTCTTGCGCAAATTTGCGCCGATCCCCGCAGGAGTCTGGCACGGACGACGTCCGCCGTGTCACGGGCGCCGGGTAGAGGCCCGAAGGAGCGGTAAGTCCCTGATTCGTCAGCCTGGCGACGGCGTCGGAGAGGCACAGCCGTACCTCACACAGCTAACTAGCTGAAAATACTAAAAAAATACTATTTTGAGTGTCATTGCTGGTGCCTTGTCCAGTCATTGTTGGCCCGAACTACATCGCGGCCCTTTCCGGACGTTCTCCAGGCCGTCGGGACGCGCTGGCGCGCTCTGGCTTCACTGTTCGGAAACTTGACTCCCTCCCGGCAAATACGGATAGTCCCTCCGGATCAAGTTGTGGTGAAATAGCCACACAAACCCAAGCTCGCGAGAAACGGGCAGGGTTTTTGCTGCGGGCGCTGCCGAGTTGAAGGTGGATCGAATTGAACCGGCGCATCACGCATAGAGCAAAGACCGAATACATTAATGTCAACGGGAGAAACCTGACATGAGAATAATCACGCGTAAGAGACTCGCTCTTTTACTTTCCCTGGCGCTTCCGGCATCTGTTGCACTAACGCAACAGGCCTTTGCCGCTGATGAAAGCGACGACTTCGACGAACTGGAAGAAGTCATTACCACCGGAACCCGCGCCAAGGAGCGTTCGATCACCGAATCGCCGGCGCCTATCGACGTGATCGGTGGCGACAGCTTCGTCAACCAGGGCGATACGGACCTGAGCAACCTGATTCGTAACGTCGTGCCCTCTTACAACGTCAACACGCAGCCAATCAGTGACGCGGCGACCATCGTGCGTCCCGCCAACCTGCGCGGCCTGGCGCCCGACCACACCCTGGTGCTGGTCAACGGCAAGCGTCGCCATCGCGCGGCGGTCATTGCCTGGCTGGGCAACGGTGTCGGCGACGGCGCCCAGGGTCCGGACCTTTCCGCTGATTCCGTCCATCGCACTCAAGCAGGTCGAAGTCCTGCGTGACGGCGCGTCGTCCCAGTACGGTTCTGACGCCATCGCCGGCGTGATGAACTTCATCCTGAAAGACGACAGCGAAGGCGCAACGCTGGAAGCCCGCTACGGCGAGTACTCACGAAGGTGACGGCACGATCTATTCGCATTGCCGGCAACATCGGTCTGCCGTTCTCCGACAACGGCTTCGTGAACCTCAGCTTCGAATACGGCGAAGCGGATGCCACCGATCGCAGCGTGCAGCGTGATGATGCGGCAGCGCTGATCGCAGCCGGCAACACCGCTGTGGCCAACCCGGCCCAGATCTGGGGTTCGCCCAAGATCAATGATGACCTCAAGATCTTCGCTAACGTCGGTCTGGATCTTGGCGGCGGCAAAGAGTTCTATGCCCACGGCAACTACGCCACCAAGAACGTGGACGGCGGCTTCTACTTCCGTAACCCGAACACCCGCGGCGCGGTGTTCAGTCCGCTGACGGGCGCGACGGATTCGCTGCTGATCGGCGACCTGTTCGCCGCCGGCGTGACTGCCGATGACGGCATGGGCCGGCCTGCCCGGACCGTAACGGTTACCAACGACGTGCCCGATCCGGCGGCGCTCGCCGAGGTCTTCGCACGCGAACAGTGCTTCAGCTTCCAGGAAGTCTTCCCGGGTGGCTTCACGCCGCGCTTCGGCGGCGACGTCAGTGACGCTTTCGCTTACGCCGGCGTGCGTGGCGAAATGGGCAACGGCCTGCGCTATGACCTCAGCCTGGGTGCCGGACGCAACGAAGTGGATTTCTTCATCCGCAACACCGTGAACGCCTCTCTCGGTCCGGCAACGCCAACTGCCTTTGATCCGGGTGCCTACATTCAGCTGGAAAACGCGGTCAACCTGGACTTCGGTTATTCGCTCAATGACGCAAACCAACATCGCCTTCGGTGGTGAATACCGCCGCGAGAGCTTCGAGATCCGGGTCGGCGACGAAGCCTCCTTTACGATCGGGCCGCTGGCCGACCAGGGCTTCAGCGCCGCTTCGAACGGCTTCCCGGGCTTCAGCAACATCGCCGGCGGCACCTTCAGCCGCGAGAACATCGCGGCTCTACGTCGACGGCGAATGGGAGCCCACCGACCAGCTGCTGCTGGGCGCCGCCCTGCGCTGGGAAGACTTCCAGGACTTCGGCACCACCACCAACTGGAAAGTGGCCGGTAACTGGCGTGCCACTGACACCTTCGGCCTGCGTGCAACCGCTTCGCACGGGCTTCAGGGCACCGACGCCCGGACAGTCGAATGCGTTTAACGTATCGACCGAGTTCGACACCACGATCATGGACCTGGTCAACAACGGCACGGTCCCGTCGACCTCGCGCGTGGTGGGCGCGTTCCTGGTCTGCCCGGTGGCGGCCCGGCGCTGCGGCCTGAAGAATCGAAGAACTATACCTTGGGTACCTTCTTCAACGTTGGCGACCTGGACGTCACCATCGACTACTTCAAGATCGACGTGGACGATCGCCTGAACCTGTCGGGTCTCGTCAGCCTGAGCCCTGCACAGGTTGCAGACCTGCTGGCTGAGGGCGTGACCAGTGCGGCGAACCTGCAGAACTTCCGCTTCTTCACCAACGACTTCGACACCGAGACCGACGGTTTCGACATCGTGGCGACCTACCCGCTCGAGTGGGGCAACGGCGTTAACACCGACTTCAACCTGGCCTTCAACAAGACCAGCACGAAGGTGGTAAACCCGGGCCCAGCCATTCTCAATGAGCCGGTGCGGATTCAGGAACTGGAAGACGGTCTGCCGGAAACCCGTTGGAATCTGTCTGCCAATACCTTCTGGAACGAGTGGCGTTTCCTTGCCCGCTTCAGCATGTACGACGACTGGTTTGACTCGGAAGACGGCAGGACCTACAACGGCAAGAGCATTGTCGACGTTGAAGGCGCCTACGCATTCAATGACGCCTGGTCGGCGGTCGTTGGTATTCAGAACCTGTTCGACGAGACGCCTGACGCGAACCCTGGTGCTGCAGCCGGCGTCGGTAACCGCTACAGCCAGTTCAGCCCGTTCGGTTTTAACGGCGCATTCTGGTATCTGCGCGTGAACTACGACCTCGATTAAGAAGGTCTGCACGCTGTCGGAGAGGCTTGGGTCTTTCCGGAAAATTGAAGCCCCGCTTTTGAGCGGGGCTTTTTTTTGGCCACCTCTGTGATCTGAACTCCCACCCCGTCATTTCCGCGAAGTTCGCCACGGACCACTCACCCGTCGCTGCCGTGCGGCGTCGGCCCGCCTTTCTCGGCAGCACGAGTGCTGACCGACACCGCTGCCTGCAGCTTACGAATTACGTACTGAGTGAACAGGGAGAAGCGCTACCGGCTCCAGCTTTGCGAACGCTTAACCAGGCCTTGCTTCTGCAAACCACATAGAGAGCTACGAGTAGCCTGCGACCCGGCAGCGCGCTTCCGCTCAAGCTCCGCGGACGTCGTGTCCGCGTCGCAGCGGCGAGTGTCTCTCTCGCCATCCCTGGCTCCGGTCCACTCACACGCCGCTGCAGCGCACCGCCGGCTCACCTGTCAGGTCAACAAGCGCGCCGAGCGTCACCGCTGCATGCAGCTTGGGAATTACGTACTGAGTGAACAAGGAGCAGGGAGCGCTTCGAATCGACATAAAGCGCCAGCAGGAGGGAGAAGCGCTACCGGCTCCAGCTTTGCGAACGCTTAACCAGGCCTTGCTTCTGCAAACCACATAGAGAGCTACGAGTAGCCTGCGACCCGGCAGCGCGCTTCCGCTCAAGCTCCGCGGACGTCGTGTCCGCGTCGCAGCGGCGAGTGTCTCTCTCGCCATCCCCGGCTCCGGTCCACTCACACGCCGCTGCAGCGCACCGCCGGCTCACCTGTCAGGTCAACACGAGCGCGGGCGTCACCGCTGCCTGCAGCTTGCGAATTACGTACTGAGTGCGGGCACTTCGAATCGACATACGCCGCAGGAGGGAGAAGCGCTACCGCTCCAGTTTGCGAACGCTTAACCAGCCTGTCTGAAACCACATGATACGAGCTCGCCGGCGCGCGCTTCTCTCAAGCTCCGCGGACGTCGTGTCCGCTCGCAGCGCGAGTTCTTGATCCGGTCAGTCACTACGCGGCTCCACCCGGCTCACCTGTCAGGAACACAGCGCCGGGTCACTGCGCAGCTTGATTACGACAGTGAACAGGGAGCCCACGCGCTCCCCTTTTGGTGTTATCTGAGCCGTCCAAATTCAATGGCGAAACCGGCGCCGTCGTCGCCGCTAACCGTTACCCGAATTCGGTCATCTGCAATCCGCTCATAAACGATGCGTTTAGGGAAATCATGGGCAGGATTTTCGAAAACAAAGCGCGTGGGGCTGTGCTGTACCAGCGTGAAGGGCACGGGGCCCGGATTATGGGCGACGGTCGGGATATACAGAATGTCGCCGTTGCGGGAGAGCAGTTGCAGAGTTTCCGTCACCCGGATCTCGCCGGACGCTCTGGATTTGCTGCGCCCGACGCCCTCGAGTTGATCACCTTGCCACTGCCAGCTTTCATAGGTGATGTTCGTCGTCCCCTCTGACACCCAGTCTCCAACCAGCCACTGTAGCTTCTCGAGTCCACCGGCTTCGTGGGGAACCGGCGCAGCGAAGTGGGAACAGCCAGCCAATAGCAATATGGACAATGCAAGAACGAGTTTACGCTGTGCGATCATCTCAGCAGACGTATGCAGGGAAATACCAGACGTTCTTTATCAGCACCCGCGTAAATTCATACACCACAACGCTGCACTTGTTTTTGTTTTCATCGGACGGTTGGCGCATGATCTCCTCAACGCCAAACACGAAGTTGCCGTCCTGGCGAATTATCCGCATTCGTGATGACGCACGAGAGCTGCCTTTGAAGAAAATGGTCATGGCTGCTTCGAGTTCATCGCGACCGGAAGCTTCAGCCTGAATCGCATCGCCATCCACGCTCAGCCAGCGTACATCTTCGGTCACCATTTCCATCATGGCCGCCGCGTCCCGGGCATTGTAGGCGGCGACAAAAGCGGTGGTCGTGGCTGTGCGCTGGTCCTGCTGCCAAAACTTGCTGCACCCTGTCATTGCGCAGAACGCAAGCGCGCTCAGGCTCATCAGAACAATCGTTCGCGTCTTGCCGCTTCTGGTCATGCGTTCCCCACAATTGAAATAATAAGAACTGATACTGATTCAGCGGTCTTTCAGCCTGTAGACAAACTTAAGTGCCGACCAGGTTTCGTCAACCGCACAGATCTTCACATCCACAAGCCCTGCCGCGAGACCGGCACGTCTTACATCAGCTGCGGAGACCCCGGTTGCGATGCCTGAGGCTTGCTTGGGCCAGGACACCCACAGCGCGCCGTCACGCGCCAGGCAGCGGATCGCTTTGCCAAGCAGCGCGTCCAGCGTCCGGGGCCCGCTCACAAAGCCATGCACAAAATCCAGATTGGTCGCCGAGCGTTTCAATACTGTCACATTGTCGGGCAGCCGACCGAGCAATCGAAAGTAATCAGTTGGCGGATCAATGCACAGCATCCGTTGACCCGGCTTTATGCCGAGCTTTTTGAGCAGAGGGGTTCCGGAATAGCCCGACATCCGCTCACTCCGGCATCGCAATTGGCATGTTGCTACATCGGGCCCATATCAGATTTCGAGGTGTTCGCGGATTTCTCCGGGCTTCAGGCGGACAATATTCTTGTTGATTGTCTTGCCCACGAGGCCAGCGGTTTCCGTGTTGAGCGATGCCCTTACCAGCCCGAGGAACTCCGGCGGGGCGGCCAGAATGAGCTTGTCGTATTTGCCCGCCGTTCGTCCGGCCTCCAGCCGGTGCGCTATTTCGCTGGCGAAAACTTCGCCCTCGTGACGCCGGGGATCTGTTTCCGGGCTCATTGTATGTTTTCCCCGACCCTGGCTGTTGAACGTGCGGCCGGGGGAGTCGGACAACCGCGCGCTGTCTTTAAGCCGGCTCTGCGGGTGCACGAGGTCGGCGAGTTCTGTGAACTCACCGCCGGGTTTATGCAGCTCAAAAATTCGTGCCCGACTGCTTTCCGCAACCACGACCCAAGTATTGCTCATGGCGAATCCTCCTGATTCAATGCCCCGGCCGGGGCAAACGGTGTTTGTTCAGCTATGTCTTGAGTGTGGCTGAAAGAACGGGCACCTGCCACAGGAACTGAGTGATCAGAGGCGCGGGCATAGCTACAGTCCGCGTTGCCTTGGATATTGCTCGAGACGGCGCCGGTAGAGTGCCAGTACGCCCGGCCCGAAACACATGAGCATGATGGCGATGCCGGTCACGATCCCGAAACTGGTGGCGGCAGGCGCTGAGCAGTCGCCGCGGTTGCGTACGATGATGTGACATGGCACGGCGACCAGCAGTTCCAGAACACTGCCCCTGAGTATCCATGACATGGTTGCAGCGAAAGTGCCATTTCTATTCTGGTAATACAGGCGGAATATCACCGTCCACGCCAGCCACAGGCCCAACCAGATCCCGACAACCACAATTTCACTGTCAGGGATCGCATCGTCCCCGAACACGGAGGCGGCCAGCGACCATGCAAGTGCGAAGACGAGAAAGGCCGTAAGCACGCCGGCCAGCACTGCGGAATATTCAGCCCTCAGTCGCGGCCGGATACGTCGCCAGCCTGTATCCACTGATATGAACAGCAGCGCCGCCTGGCCTGCGATAAGAATCGCCGCATAGGGTAGCCAGTATGGCAGCATCTCAAGAAGAAACCGGGCGCTCACATTGTTGATTCCACCCAGCCGGAAAAAAAGCGGCACCAGTAATCCTGCAAGAACAACTGCGTACACGCAGGTGACAAGAATTCCCCAGTGGCGCATCGTGGTATCCCTCGTTCAGAAACTGTAAGCAGGACAGATCAGGCGGCTTCCGCAATGAGCTTCGGTGCCGCGTTTCTTTCAAACCAGCCGCCAAAGAAATTTGCATCTTCGAAGCCGGGCAGTCTGCCAATCGTTGCGTCGATCCGTTCGCGTGCCTTGAGCCCGTCAGGACCCGAGAACAGGAACGTCGTGATGAAGCGGGTTTCCCCGGCCGGCTGTACGCCGCTGCCCACCGGGGCCCAGAAGCGCTTGATGAACGCGCGCACGTTTTTGCTCTTGCGCTCAGTTGTCAGCCTGCGACCTGCCTGCTGAAAATAAAACGAAAAATGCCTGGCTTCCTGGTGCGCAATCGGGGCAAGCAGGTCGCGCAGTACGGGGTGGCCCGAGAGAATCGCGAGACGCTGATAGCCGAGCATTGTGGTCAGTTCGTTGATTGCACCCCAGAGCATCTGAACCGTAATGAAATCTGTCCAGGTTTTCGAAATCATGGACGCTATTTTGCTCTGTGCGCGCTGGGAGAGCGTCTCCTTACCATGCTGGCGTCTTGCTACCGGATGGCCGGCCGCTCTCAGGAACCGGTCGAAGGCTATGCCGTGAAAGGTTTCCTCGTATAACCAGGCTGCGAGAAACGGCCCGATCTCGGGATCATCAATGGCTCGGCTGGCGAGCATGTCACGCATGTAAACAAGCGTGTGACTCTCAATGTCCAGCATGTAGCGCAAAGCCCGCACGGTGTCAGGGCACAGCGGGTGTGCAGCGACCTGATCCCAGGCGATGTTCTCAAGTCGGAGACGCCCGGACCTCAACAGGAAGCTGTTGACTGCGACATCCACGTCACTTGAATCAGCTGAGTGCAGCATTGCATGCTCCTGAAAAGCGGTAATGCATCGTCACAGCGCCCTGCCTGCGATCAGGCCGGGACCCCGTGGCCAGAATGCCGGCTCACACCGGCCGCCTGTCCTCGCGTTATCATCGGTCTGGCACGCAAAGGCAGGCCTCCCGGAGACGATAATGGCAGACACTCCCGTAATTGGCGCGACATTTCTTGTCTATCTTGTCGTCGTGCTCGTCATAGGCGTCATCGCCTGGCGCCGCACGGTCAACCTTGCGGATTACATTCTCGGCGGGCGCAGCCTTGGCAGCTGGGTGACCGCCCTGTCGGCACAGGCCTCGGATATGAGCGCCTGGCTGCTGCTGGGCCTGCCGGGCTATGCCTACCTTGCAGGACTCGAGTCAGTCTGGCTGCTCATCGGGTTGCTGCTCGGGCACCTACGCCAACTGGCTGTTTGTCGCAGGACGCCTGCGTCTGGCCACGGAGCGCTACGGCGACTCGCTGACGCTGCCGGACTACTTCGAGCGGCGCTTCGCCGACACCTCAGGGCTGTTACGAATCATTTCGGCCAGTTTTATCCTGGTGTTCTTCACGTTCTACACCAGTTCCGGGCTGGTGGCCGGCGGCAAGCTGTTCGAATCCGTGTTTGGCATGCCCTACCTCTGGGCCGTCGCGGCTGGCGGCGCCACGGTCGTGATTTACACATTTATCGGCGGTTTCCTGGCGGTGAGCTGGACTGATTTCCTGCAGGGCTCGTTGATGTTCCTTGCGCTCGTTAGCCGTGGTCGCAATGGGCTGGCTGGCGGTGGACGGCTGGACCGGGCACGTCAGTGGCCATGGCAGCGGTGAATCCTGCCTTGCTCGACATGTTTACCGATGCGTCGGGCAATGCGCTGACCTGGATAGCGATTGTGTCCTTGCTGGGCTGGGGCCTGGGTTACGTCGGTCAGCCGCACATCCTTGCGCGCTTCATGGCGGCAAGATCGGCCGGAGACAACATACCGGCGGCACGCCGCATCGCCATGAGCTGGGTCACCGTCACGCTGACCTGCGGCACCCTGGTGGGGCTGATCGGGATTGCCTACCTGCCCGAGCCCCTGGTGGGCGCTGATTCCGAAAAAGTTTTTATATTCATGGCGTCTGCGCTGTTTCATCCGGTAATCGCCGGCATCTGCCTCGCGGGCATCCTGGCTGCCGTCATGAGCACCGCGGATTCGCAGCTGCTGGTGGCGTCGTCCGCCGTGTCCGAAGATTTCTACAAGGGCATGCTGCGCAAGAAAGCGGCCGCCGGGCGAGCTGCTGTGGGTTGGCAGGCTCGCCGTAGTGGGCATTGCCGTGCTGGCTTTCGTGCTGGCCATGGATCCGGACAGCAAGGTGCTGGATCTGGTTGCCTACGCCTGGGCGGGTTTCGGCGCCGCGTTCGGGCCCGCCATTGTCCTGTCGCTGTACTGGCCGGCGATGACCCGCAACGGCGCGCTGGCCGGCATCGTGGTCGGCGGACTCACCGTGATCGTCTGGGAACAGCTCTCCGGCGGCCTGTTCGACCTCTACGAGATCGTGCCCGGCGTATGTTTTCTCTGTACTCGCGATTTTTGTCGGCAACCGGATCGGGCAGCGCCCGCGAGCATGATCCATACTTAGAGCATCTGCGCCGGCCGGGCGCAACCAACAGATTCAGGGGTGCCAGTGATGCATCGTGCTCTTGATAACGCTTTTCTTTTCTCGCTGGCGATGTCTGCTGGCGCGGCGAGCGATCCTTATGTTCCTGCGGAACTGCAGCCCTGGCAGCAGTGGGTCATGCACGGCGAGGAATATCGCGACTGCCCGATGCTGATCAATCGCTCCGGCGGACGCCGCCGCGTTTGTCTGCGCCTGGGCGGAACCACTGCAGCTGCTGGTGAACGCCAGAGGCGGTCGCTTCGACATGCGCGTGCGCACCTATGCCGAAACCTGGGTGGCGCTGCCGGGTGATGCCGTAAACTTCCCGCAGGAGGTCACGGTTGATAACCGGCCGGCGCCCGTCATCGAGCACGATAAGCAGCCGGCCCTGTATCTTGCGGCCGGCCTGCATCAGCATCAGCGGCCGCTTCAGCTGGACACGACGGCCCGAGACGCTTGGCCTGCCCGCCAGCCTGGCCTCGCTGCAACTGAACGTCGACGGCCGGGTGATCGAGAACCCGGAGCGGCAGGGCAACCGCCTGTGGCTGGGCGAACGCAGGCAGACAAACGGAGCAGGTGGAATCTCTCGATGTGCAGGTATACCGCAAGCTGTCCGACGGCATTCCCATGCTCCTTGATACGCAGCTGCGCCTGGCGGTGGCTGGCAGTGCGCGCGAGGTCTTGCTCGGGTCGCGCGTTGCCCGGATGATTTCTTGCCCATCAGTCTTTCTTCGCCACTGCCGGCTCGCATCGAGCCCGATGGCCGGCTGCGTGTGCAGCTGCGTCCGGGCAACTGGATGCATTCGCTTGCAGGCCCGGGCGACCGGCATCGACAATCAAATTGGTATGGGCGATCCCGGTGGCGCCGTGGGCACAGAGTGAAATCTGGAGTTATCAGGCGGAACCGGCGCTGCGGGTGACCAATGCGACCGGCGAAGTGCCGGTTGACCCGGGTCAGGTCAACGTCCCCGGGGAGTGGCAACAACTCCCGGCCTTCAGCCTTGTGCCCGGGCAGGCGCTTGCCATAGAAGAGCGCAGCCGCGGCATGAGCGATCAGGAAAGCAACCGGCTGTTGCGGTGAATCGCAACCTGTGGCTGGACTTCGACGGGCGTGGGCTGACCGCGCGTGATCAGCTCAGCGGGCAGATGCGTCGCGACTGGCGCCTGGACATGCGGGCGCCCTTTCGTACTGACCAGTGCCAGCAGCGGGGGTGAGAACTCTGCTCGTCACGCAAGGTGCGCAGCCGGGCCTGACAGGCGTCGAGTTGCGAACGCCGAGCTTGCCTGGAGGCCACCAGCCGACTCGTGCTGGACGGTGCGATTGCCGGTCAGCGGCTGGACACAACAACTTGCACAGACTGGGCGGGATCTGAATCTGCCGCCCGGCTACATGCTGCTGGCCACCACGGGCGTCGATCAGAGCCCGGACGCCTGGGTGGCCAGCTGGCGTCTGCTGGACTACTTCCTGGTGCTCGTCATTGCCGTTGCGGTGCGCCGGCTGTTCGGCAACCTGGCCGGCGTGGTGGCCCTGCTGGCGCTGGCCGTGACCTTTCATGAGCCAGGTGCACCGATCTGGAGCTGGCTCAACCTGGTGGTCGCGCTGGCGCTGGCGGGCGCCGTCAGCGAGGGCCGTTTTGCGTGGATGGTGCCGTGCCTACGAAATGCGAGCTACCTGCTGCGTGCTGGTGTTCCTGGTGCCGTTCGCTTGCCAACCAGGTTCGACTCGCCCTGTTTCCGCAACTCGAAACGGTCCCGCTGGTATCAATGTCGAATTACGGAGCCATCAGTCAGCGTGGGCGTGGGCATGGTCGAGATGACTGGCGACCGGCCACGCGAAGAGGCCCTGATGCAAACCAGCGATGCTGTAGGCGGTGACGGTGACCGCAGCCCGAATCGGTGAAAAGCGCCAGCCAGGGCGTCATGCGCCGCCCGATGCCTCCAGCCGGAAACTCGCTATGACCCCAATGCGCTGGTGCAAAGCGGACCGGGCTTGCCCGGCTGGCGCTGGCGCAGCGTCTCGCTTGCGCTGGAACGGACCCGTTCGAGCCGGACCAGACATTCAGGTTGATCATGCTCAGGCCCTGGCAGACGGCCATCTGGCGTGTGCTGGGCGTCCTGCTGGCCGCTGGCCTTTTCTACCTGCTGCTGCGCGCGAGTTTCAACCTGCCAGGCCATTTGCAGGGCCTGCGCGCGGGCCCGGCCGCCGCTGCGGTGCTCGGCATGCTGGTGCTCCTGCCACTGGCCGGCGTGCTGCATGCAGAAACGCCGTCGCCCCAGATCCTGGAGGAGCTGAAGAGACGGCTGACGGCCCCTGCCGGATGCATGCCGCAATGTGCGCTGTGCCGCGCAGCGCGGGTAGACGCCACGGCCAACGCGAGCTCGTCATCGAACTGGACATTCATGCGCTCGAGCCGAACGGCCATCCCGCTGCCAGGTCAGGAGGGCGCCTGGCAGCCTGACAGTTTCAGCGTGGACGGGCAAGCCCGGCAGCCTGCTTTACCGGGACGCGCGAGGCGTCCTCTGGCTGCCACTGGAGGCCGGCATGCACAGCGTGCGTCTGAGCGGCGCGATGCCGGCGCTGACAGTTTCCAGGTGCCGTTTCCCTTGCGGCCGAAGGAAATGCTGGCCAGCGCGACAGGCTGGGAGCTTTCGGGCGTGCAGGACCAGAGGATGGCCACGGGCTCGCTGGAATTTGTGCGAATCAAGCAGTCGGCAGACCGGGCAAGCCGGTAGCCGTGGACGCGCTGTCGGCAGACCGTTTTGCGAGTTTCGTCCGGCTGACACGCGATCGTTGAGCTGGGCCTGGACTGGACGATCAGGAAGCCAGATGCGGCGGATCGCGCCGGAACGCGGAGCCATCACCATGGAAATCCCGCTGCTGCCCGGGGAGTCGGTGACCAGCGAAAAAGTCCTGGTGCGTGATGGCAAGGTGATTGTCGCACTTGGCGCCGATGCAGCCGGCTTTTGGCTGGTCGAGTGCGCTTGCAGCGCGCGCCGACTATTGACCTGACGGCGCCAGTGGATCAGCCCTGGGTGGAAGTCTGGCGGATCAGTCGGGATATACGTGGCGCGCCGAATTTTCCGGCACGCCGCTGATCATGCCCGAGCGGGTCTCCGGCGCTTTCTGGGTGCCCGAGTATCATCCGCGGCCCGGCGAGTCGCTCGAGGTCGCCGTCACGCGCCCAGAGACGCAGTCCCCGGTCGACACGCTGGCGCTGGACCGTGTCGAGTACGTCCAGCAGGTCGGTGAGCGTAGCTCCACGCTGGTGCTTGATACCTTGGCTATCGCAGCACGCGCGGCCAGCAACACGCGCTGGGCTTCCGGATGGCAGCGAGCTCGAGGCGGTCACTCATCGACGGCCGCGAACAGTCTCTGCGTCTCGACGAGGGCAAGCTCAGTCTCCCGATCGTACCCGGGCACGCACAATGTCGCAGGTGAGGTTTCGCCTGCCTGAGGGCGCCCGCTGGCTACAGCGCCTGCCGGTGGCTCGACGTGCGGCGCCGCCAGCAATGTCAGCCTGGGCTTCGATCTGCCGCATGACCGTTGGGTGCTTGTTGACGCGCGGCCCGTCCCTGGGGCCGGCCGTATCTGTACTGGCCTGAACTCGTCGTGTTCGTGTTCCTGGCCTGGCTGCTGGGCAAGACCAGCATGACGCCGCTGAAAACCCGCGACTGGCTGCTTGCTGGGCCTGGGCTTCAGTACCTTCTCCTGGGGTGTGCTCGGCCTGGTGACGGCCTGGCTGTTCGTCATGGGCTGGCGAGCGCGTAACGAGAAGCTCAGCGAAACCAGAGGCTTCAACCTGATCCAGCTGGCACTCGCGGTTGCAAGCGTTGCGGTGCTGTTGGTGCTGCTTTCAGCCAATCCCATGGCGCTGCTGGGCAACCCGGACATGCACGTGGTCGGCAACGACTCGAACATGTACCGACTGCGCTGGTTCAGCGACCGGATCGAGGCTGGGCTCCCCGCGGTCGGCGTCTTTCTCGACCCACTATGGGTCTATAAGTCGTTGATTTTATTATGGGCGCTCTGGCTCAGCTTTGCCACTGGTGCGCTGGTTGCCCTGGGCCTGGCAGAGCTTCAGGGCCGGCGGACTACTGGGTGTCCCCGGCCGCGGGGCCGGCAAAATCAAGGCAGCGGATGCTCCGGCAGAGTGACGATCCGGTTGCACTCCGGGCGCTGAAGTTATTACCGTGTGCGGCTCTGCGTGCCCGCAACACGGCGGCTCGCCTGGGAAGCCTGCCGGGACTGCGGGCGATAAAGATAATTTTTGAACCGTATTTTGAATCGATTATGTGGAGTGTTAGAAATGAACAAATTTCGGACCCTGATGCTGGCAGCCTTGATGGCAGTCTCTTTCAGCGCCTGCAGCAAGGAAAACCAGGAAGAGGCCAAGGCCAAGATGGAAGAAGCGGCCGCCGCAACCAAGGAAGCTGCCGAAGCAACCAAAAAGGCCGCCATGGATGAAAGAAAGGCGGGTGACGCCATGGAGGCCACCGCAGAGGCAACGGGCGACGCGATGGACTCGGCAGCCGAGAAAACTGCCGACATGATGGAGTCCGCCAAAGACATGGCCGGCGACGCCATGACTGATGCCGAAAAGCCATGGCGGCAGAGGCCAAGGCCAAGGCGCCCGAGATGATGTCGGATGCCGAAAAGAAGACGGAAGAGATGAAAAAGGCCGCCGAAAAGAAAGTGGGCGGTGGTGGCTAAGCACTAGCTGCCTGAACCGGGATCCGGCGCAGCTGGCGTCACCCGGGTCGAACCGAAGGCCGGCGCGTAATGCGCCGGCCTTTTTCGTTCGGAGCTGCGAAATATGCACAGACACGCAAGTATTTCGGGCTGTTGATTGCTGTCAGCCTGTGGAGCGGTTGCTCGCTTCGCTTGCGGCGAGCTCGGAGGTAACGCCGGAGCAGGAAATTCGTGCGCTGGTGCGCGAGGCGGAAATCGCGGCGGAGGAAAGGCAGGTCAGTGATTTTGCGCGGCTGATTTCGGAGCAGTACTACGGATCGCCAGGGTAACGACAAGGGACGCTGTTGCTTCGCCTTGCTGCGACTGCAGATGATCCGCAACCAGGCGATCTACCTGCTGGTGCAGACCGGTGACATTGTCGTGCACGGAAAACAAGCCCGCAACGCGCCGTCGTAAGAGTGGCCATGGCCGGCGGGCCGTTGGCGGGCCTCGAGGACCTGCCAAAGCTCGGTGCCGAGCTCTATCGCTTCGACCTCGAATCTCGCCAAAGAAGCAGGCAAGTGGCGCATAGTCAGCGCAAGCTGGCGGCAGGCGCTCACAAAGGAATTCCATTGAGGTAGCATGGCCAGTGAGAGATTATCGCGATCGCCGATAAGGATCTGCAATGAACGAGCACCTGGCACAGACAGTATGCGCACCCTGGCGGCCGCGCTCCTTGTGGCTCACTGTATGTTCGCTTGCTGTCGGGCTGCGCAAGCCTGCAGCAGTCGGTGGAGACGCCTGAGATCTCGCTGACCGGGCTGAGGCTGGTGGAGGCCGGTCTCAGCAGGCAGCGCTATGATCTGATGCTGCATGTTGTAATCCCGAATTCGATTCCGCTGCCGGTGCGCGGCCTGAGCTACCGCGTGCAGCTGGCAGGTGAACGATTCGCCGAGGGCGAGACCTGCAGGCCTTCACGGTACCGGCAAACGGGGAGACCGATTTCGAACTGTCAGTCACCACCGATCTGCTGCGTACGCTGTCCAGCCTGCAGCGCCTGCTGGGAGAAGGTGAGCAAACGCTTAAGTACGAACTGGGGGGTCAGCTGCAGGTGAACCTGCCCTTCGTGCGTGCGCTGCCGTTTTCAAGTTCCGGCGAGGTCGACCTGACGCGCCCGTTGCGATATTGAGCCGCGGTTACTTGTAAATCCCGGCGCGAGTCATCTACTGTTTGAAGTACGGTTGCCGACTACGCTGCTTGCGGAGCCGCGATGTTTGTCCGTCGAGGGGTACCTGAAATGAAATCAGTCATTCGTCTGTCGTTCTTCCTGGCGTGCTTTCTGGCTGCCGGCTGCGCTTCGCTCTGGCAGGAAATGGGCAGCGCCGGCGGTGCGCGCCAGGGCGTGTCCAGCAGCCTGGTTGATTATCTTTATCCGGGCGGCGAACAGCCGCCGCAGTTCGATGGCAGCGTGCCCGAGCTCAAGCTGCCGCTGCGGGTCGGTCTGGCATTCGTGCCAGCGGGTGTCCGGTAGCACGCCCGGTCTTTCCGAAGCGCACAAGGCCGAGCTGCTGTCGCGCGTCCGGGATGCTTTCGAGCAAAAGGAGTACATCGCCAAAATCGAGGTCATACCCGGACACCTATCTACGTTCGCGGCGTGGTTTCGAGGCTCTCGAGCAGGTGGGCCGCCTTTATCAGCTGGACGTCATGGCGCTGGTTTCTTACGACCAGGTCGTGCACACGGATGACCGTGCGTCGTCGATCCTGTACTGGACCATAGTAGGTGCCTATGTCGTCAAAGGCAGCAAGAACGACGTGCAGACTTTCGTGGATACGGCAATCCTGGATGTGCCGACCCGGCGCCTGCTTTTCCGCGCGCCCGGCACAGACAAGATCACGGCGAACACGACGCTGATCGGCAGCACCGAGACGCTGCGCGAGAATCGCGAACAGAGCTTTGACCGCGCCATGCAGGACATGACCGGCAACCTGGCCGTCGAGCTCGAACTCTTTCGGGAGCGCATCAAGGAAGACAAGTCCGTGCGTGTCAGTCACAGGCCCGGCTACAAAGAGGGCGGTGGTGAGGGCCTGTCGGTCCTGTTTCTGTTGCTGATCGTGCCGGTATTTCGCGCGCGGTCGCTACGTTGCGCAGGTTGATAACTGCTCGGGTGAAGGGGCTGCAGAATGTCTAATTTCAAAGTCTACCTTGGCATATTTCTCGTGTTACTCGTGGTGATTTTTACCTTGCAGAACACCGAAGTCGTCACCACGCGCTTCCTGATTTTTGATTTTTCCCTGTCACGAGCCTTGATGATCTTCCTGCTGTTCTGCGCGGGCATTCTGACGGGCTGGGTCATGCGCAGCGCGCATACGCGTTCCAGGCAGCGAGCTTCCAAGGCCTCTAACCAGGGTCGCACCAACGGTTTGTGATGCACATGGCCGCAAGCGAAAGGAGCCGAGATTTGCCGCTTTTTCACCGGGCACGCTCAGATTTCTTCGCCAGCTTTCGAAGAACAATAATCGTGAATGGTTTGCTGCAGCACCGCGATGAATATACGGCCTTGATCGTGGAGCCGAGCCGGCCTTTGTGGTGGCAATGGGCGAGCGGCTCGAGGCGGATTTCCCGGACATCAACTACGATACGCGCATGAATGGTGCAGGTTCCATGATGCGCATGGCGCGCGACACGCGTTTTCGCAAGGACAAAACGCCCTACCGGACCAGCCTCGGTTTTTTCTTCTGGGAAGGCGCGGGCCACAAGCGGGAATGCCCCGGGTTCTTCGTCTGGCTCGACCCTGATGGCGGCGGCGTCTATGCGGGCAAGTGGATGTTTCCGGATGACATGCTGCGCCGCTACCGAGAGGCAGTCGCTGACGAGACGCTCCGGCAAGGCGCTGACCGGGCTGATCAGCCGTCTGCACAAGAAGCACGGTCTTGAGGTCGGCGGCGCGCAATACAAGCGAGTTCCGCGCCCTTATCCGGCGGATCATCCGCGAGCGGACCTGCTGCGTTACAAGGGCCTGCGCGTGGCGCTCGGTGAGCTCGACAAGCAGGCGCTGACCACTGCTTCTTTGGTCGCAGATTGCGCGCGATTGGCAAACAAGGCGGCTCCGTTGCACCATTGGCTGGTCGGTCTGCAGTAAGCCACGCACTCACGTCATCGCTGACGTTCGAAAGACAGGGGGTAGAAGAATGCCGGAACACTCAGGTCAACTTTTACGCAATGTGCTTGCGATTGTTGGGGGCGTACTCATCGGTACCGTGGTCATTTTCGTGGTGCAAAGTATCAGTCATCAGATCTACCCGGTCGCCAGCGACATCGACTACAACGACAAGGAAGCGATGCGCAGCTTCGTTGCCGGCCTACCGGTCGGCGCGCTGCTGATGGTGATCGCTTCCTATGTATGCGGCAGTTTTGTGGCGGGCATGATCTCGGCGTGGGTCGGGCGCGGCGCCCGTGTCCGCCATGCGCTGGTCGCAGGCGTATTGCTGTTGCTGGCAGGCATCATGAATCTCGTGTCCATACCGCACCCCCTGTGGTTTTCCGTCGTCACTGTGCTGGTGTTTATTCCCGCAGCGTGGGCGGGCGGCAAGCTGGCGGCCAGATGATGGATCAGTCGGGCGAGTAGCCCAGGCGCGCGAACTGCTCGGCCGCCAGCACACTGATCTGCCGGCAAGTGTCCGGCTGGAGGTGGTTGCGCCAGTCGCCGCTGATACCTTTGCGAAAATGAGAAGAACGATCTTCGTCCCCGGCCGCCCGGCCGCCGGATAGTTTCTCGAAGGCCGTGGCGGCAAGACAGCTGTCGATCGTCGGCATATCCGGTGGGATGTCCAGGAATTCCAGGATTCGCGCCAGCGCTACGCGACCGTCAGTCAGCAGGTCCTCATAGCGCACCTCCAGGTACTGGCCCGCCCGTTCATCGCCCAGTGAGGTGCAATCCCCCATTCGCGAAACCCAGGATGCGCATAGCTCCAGCGCGAGCCCATCGATGGAACCGTAGCGCTGCTTAAACTCACTTGCCTGGATGCGCTGCCCGTGGTGCCAGAGCGAGGCGGCGACATCGCGCGGGTCGCGAACGACATGGATGAACCGCGCCTGTGGGTAAACCTCCCAGAGAAGACCGAGGTGTTCCACATTGGCAGGTGTGCGCTCGCCCACCGCGCTGACATTCATGCCGCGCGATTGCGCGGCCAGCGCCGAGTCCAGAGCCGCGCGCAGCGCTGCCAGCGCCTGCGGCTGCTCTGGCAGAGGGTAGCCGGGCAGTTCGTGAAACAGCGCATTGTTGTCCTGCAGCTGCTGCCGGTATTGAGCGAAGGCCGCGTGCATGGCCGGCGCAAGCAGGTCGAAGAAATGGGCCTCGCCCCGGCAGCTGATCTGCGGGTGGGCGTCGAGCAGCAGCTGCACCCAGGTGGTGCCCGACTTGCCCTGGCCGCCGGCAAAAAATACCGTGCGCTCGCCCGGGAATTGGCTGCTTGAATTCATGGGGCACTCGTCGCGCTGGTCTGCTGCATAGGTCAACCATACACCGAGTGTCGCGAACGGTGACAGCGGTGAACTATGCTTTGTTGAGTGGACCCATGGGGAGAGGACGGTGAGCCAGGAAAGAACAGAATCAAGGCCGGCTATGTGGCCGGGCAGCAATATGGCAATGAAAGTGCCCCCGGCCAGCTATGAGCAAACGGTGGCTTTTTACAGAGACGTGCTTGGTCTGGAACCGCTGGTGGCGAGCGCTGGCCAGGTGGGGTTTGCGTTCAAAGCCATGCGGCTCTGGATCGACAATGTACCCGGAATAAAGCAAACGGAATTATGGCTGGAGCTCAAGTGCGAGGATCTCGATGCAGCCGCCCGCTATCTGGCCGCCGCAGGGGTCGAACGCTGCGACGAGGTTGAAGCGCTGCCAGAAGGATTCGAAGGCTTCTGGGTGCGCAACCCTGCGGGACTTGTGCATCTCGTTTGCGCCCACGATTGAGTCTGTGCTTAGCTTCGTTGCGATATCAATGCAACGGCTGCTCCGGCAGCAGGAGGCAATTATGTCATCGACAGGAAAAGTTCTGGTCACCGGGCTGCTGCTCGCCACCCTGATGGCATGTTCAGGAGATCCCGCCCCGCAGGACCAGCAGGCGGCGCAGGACGTCGATACGGATCATGTCTGGAAAGAGCAGGTCAAGGCCATCGACCGTGCGAAGGAGGTCGAGCAAACCATCAAGGATGCCGATGAAGCGAAGCGCAAGGCGATCAAAGATGCGGGTGGTGGCTGAATGCACGGTGCTCCGATCTGGCCATGAAAATCACGATTATTTACGGCTCCGTACGCAGCAGTCGCCAGGGCATACGCGCGGCGCGGTTCGTGACACGGCAGCTTACGGCCCGGGGGCATGAAACCGAGCTGGTTGATCCCCTCGAATACCGCCTCCCGTTGCTCGAGAGGCGCTTCAGCGAATATGCAGAAGACGAAGCGCCCGAAGCGATGCGTCGCCTGTCCGTGCTGATCAGCGAATCCGATGCGCTGGTTTTCGTGACCGGCGAATACAATCATGGCATCCCGCCGGCGCTGAAAAACCTCATCGATCATTTCGCCACCGAGTACCGGTGGCGTATTGCGGCCATTGCCAGCTACTCGGCCGGAAGCTTCGGCGGTATCAGGGCGGCGCTGCAGCTCAGGACCGTGCTCGCCGGCGTCGGTTTGCTGACGATGCCACGCGTGTTTCCTATGTCGGTGGTGCACAAGTCGTTCAGCGAGGAAGGCGAGGCGCTGGATGCAGCCTACGAGCAGCGTATTCCGGCGTTCATCGATGAACTTGAATGGTATGCTGAGGCGCTTACTCAGGCCCGCAGAAAAGGGCTGCCCGGGGGCTGAAAAAAAGATCTATGTTTACCGCTACATTCATGGTCACGGTCGGTAGCTACGACCAGGAATATCACGAGCTCAATGACCGCATTATTGAGATCGCTGAAGCCAATCCCGGTTATCTGGGCCGCGAAAGCTGGATGGATGGCCAGCGCAATGTCGTGGTCCTGTACTGGAAAACCCTGGAAGACCTGCAGCGGTTTGGTGCGCATCCTGATCACCTGTATGCCAAATCACGCTACAAGTCCTGGCACACGGGATACAAGGTCGTCATCGCGGAAGTGTTGCGCGAGTACGGTGACGGCAATTATCCTGAACCCTTCATCGGAGACGCGGCGGAGGTTCATGGATGAAAAGGAGTTGGTACTGCATGCGAATCTCTGCTGTGGGCGCCCTGATCCTGCTGCTGGCGGGCTGCGCCAGCACGGTCCTCGAGCGCGCTGCATTCGAGGGACTGATGCGTGCGCAATGCGAGCGCAGCGACGCGCGCGGCACCTGCAATCGCGATTTCGGTGATGCGTACGTCGAATGGCAGGATACCCATGCGGCGTATCTCGCGGAGCTGGAGCAGGCCGATGCAAAAGCGCCGATCTGGCCGGGAATAGTGGATACATCGGGCTTGCCCGACCTGTCGCCTTAGCAGGGTCCGGAAGGCGCGGAGAGTGGAGATGAGGGCGCCAACAGCCAGCCCGGTGAGCCTGATAACGGGGCCTGAGTGCACCGGCAGCCGGCAGGGAGCAATGCGTTAATGGCTACGATTCTGGTGCCCGGCATCAAGGGCAGCAAGCTTGTCGATACCTACCCGCCAGATTTCCGGGTGCGCTGGTCCCTCGAAGACCTGGTGGCGGGCGACCTGTTCGAAGATCCCCTGGATTTCGAGCTGCGTGACGGCCTGTATGACGCCGACGACAGGCACGTGTTTCGTGAGTGGGAGCTCATGAACGCGGCCTACAAACCGATGATTCACCGATTACGTAAATGGGTGGACCAGCGCCTGTATCTGTTTCCTTATGACTGGCGCTTACCCATCGAGGTCAACGCGGCCCGGCTCAATGACTTTATTGATCACATCGCGGCAAAACTGGGATCCCGCGGTGGCCAGGAAATCAACTTCATTGCCCATAGCATGGGCGGGCTGCTTCTGCGCAGCGCGCTCGGGTTGCGCAGGCCGCGACCGTTTGACGGCATTGGGCGCGTAGTTTTCATAGCGCCGCCCTTCCGCGGCACCTGCGAGGCGGCGCGCACACTGGTGGCGGGTGAAAAGACGGGCTGGCTCGGTAATTCCGAAGACTTTCGCAAGCTGGCACGAGGGTTCCAGTCGGTTTACCAGCTGCTGCCCTCGTTTTCGGGCGCAATGGTTAACGCGAAGACCGGTAAAGCGCTGGATATCTTTGATGTCAGCTGCTGGCAGCGCAACGTGGTCAATGCGCCCACCTTCCGCAAGGACTTCCTCGTCAACGCCGAGGCGTTTCTGAAAGCCGGTCGGGCAGCGCGTGGCGGTGACAGCGCCGCCCCCATGTTGAGCGATGCCGGCCTGCGCAGACATGCCAGCCAGATTCTCATACTGCAAAGCGCCGGGCATCCGACCTTGCGCAGAGTGCCGGTGGACTGCGGGAATCTACCCAATCCCAACTGGTTCGATTTTGCGGCCGCGAAGTCTGACGAACAGGGAGATGGAAGAGTTCACCTGCGCAGTGCTGCTATTCGCGGCATCACGCTGGCCGCCTATCAAGGTGCGAAGTTGCACGGGCTCAGCTGTCGCGACGAGACCATCATTAACTCGGTGGCCATGTGGTTGCAGGATGGCAGGCTCATCAGGATGCGGCCGCGCAACCGGCAAGACAGAGTAAGGAGAAAACGCGCCGCTGCCGACTATTTCCAGCCCTGGGACGGGCGCAGCAAATCTCTGTCCAGTCATATCGTGACGGCCGGCTGAGCCTGAAGGCCCGCAGGGCAGAGCAGCCGGCGCCCGCTTCTGCCTCACAGGCACGTGGCGATGAGCGTCATCAGGCTCGCTCGATGTCGGTTTAAGCCACAGATCAGGCGCGCGCCGGTGTCCGTGCTCCGGCCAGTGCGTATAATCGGCCGCTGGCGCCCGGAATCGGGTCGGAACGATGACAAAGTAATGCCGGAACTGTTGTTTGATCCACATACCTGGGTGGCCTTCGCCACCCTGACAGCATTGGAAATTGTGCTGGGGATCGACAACATTATCTTTATCGCGATCCTCGTCAGGCGCCTGCCCCCCGAGCAACAGGCCGCCGCCCGCCAGCTCGGGCTTATGCTTGCGATGGTGATGCGCATCCTCCTGCTGCTGTCGATTACCTGGATCATGCAGCTCACGGCACCACTGTTCACCGTGCTGGCCCAGGAAATTTCCGGGCGCGATCTGATACTGATCGGCGGCGGGCTGTTTCTGCTCGCCAAGAGCACCATGGAAATTCATCATAGCCTCGAAGGCGCGCTGGAGGATGTCACCGGCAAGGCGTCCATGACTTTCCTGAGCTGCGTCATTCAAATCGGCATACTGGATATTGTATTTTCCCTGGATTCTGTGATCACGGCGATCGGCCTGGCGGAGCACCTCGAGGTGATGGTGGCGGCCATCGTGGTGGCCGTTATCGTTATGATGGTTTCTGCGAAGGCGATCAGCGAGTTCGTAGACAGGCACCCGACCATTCGCATGCTGGCGCTGAGTTTCCTTATCCTGATCGGAATGGCATTGATCGGTGAGGGCGCCGATTTCCACATCCCGAAAGGCTACATTTATTTCGCCATGGCCTTTTCGGTCTGCGTGGAGATGCTCAATATCCGGATCAGGAAAAGGACTGCAAAACCTGTACACCTGCGAAAGGCGCTGAGTGATACCGATACGGTAGATCCGGAGCGAGAGACGGGCGCATGAACCAGTCGGGAGAACTATCCGGTGCGTCGCTGTCGCGTCGCGATCCGAACATTGTCCGGCAGTTGCTGCCCTACAACGCCTTGCTGGAGGCGCGCCGCCTGACTGATGTAGATCTGCTTGTAATTCATTGCACGGAACTGCCCAGCCTGGCGCTGGCGCGCGAATTCGGCGAGCGCATTGTCCACGAAGAGTCCGGCACCGGAAATTCCGGGCATTTCTATATCGACCGGCAAGGCGCTGTCTACCAATGGGTCGAGCTGGATCGTGTCGCACACCACGTACGTGGCATGAACAGGCGGTCCGTGGGCATTGAGCTGGTAAATGCGGGGCGTTATCCGGACTGGTTCAGATCCGATAGTCAGACGCTGACCGATCCTTATCCGGATGCCCAGATCACGGCGCTCAGAGACGTGCTCGGCGCTCTGGAGCGGACCATCTCCTCCCTCGCGTGGATTGCCGGCCATGAGGATCTGGATACCGGGCTCGTGCCTGCTGTCGATGACCCCACCCGGATGATTCGCCGAAAGATCGATCCGGGCCCCCTGTTCCCCTGGCAGTCAGTACTGGCCGGGGTCAGCGTTTCACGTTGGGAAACGGAGTCCGCAAATGGATGAACTTATCGTGGGCAAGCCGGACTTCTATCTGGCACAGGTCAACATAGCGCGCATGAAGGCGCCGCTGACTGATCCCGCCATGGCGGACTTTGTCGCACGCATAGATGAGATCAATGCGCTTGCGGAGTCCAGCCCGGGGTTCGTCTGGCGGCTCAAGCCCGACCCGGAAAACGAGCAGCAGCTGGTTGCCTTCGAGCAAGACGGCACGCTCTTCAACCTGTCGCTGTGGACCTCGGTAGAAGCGCTCAAGACCTTCGTCTATGACGCTTCGCACAAGGCGCTTCTGCAGGCGCGGGACCGCTGGTTCGACAAGCAGGAGTCCGCCCACCTCGCATTGTGGTGGGTGCCCGCAAATCACACCCCGGGAATAGACGAGGCTATGCTGCGCCTGGACCGACTGGAGCTGGTCGGGGCAGGCCCCAATGCGTTCACTTTCGCGCAGGCTTTCCCGCCACCAGAAAGGCGCCGGCCAAAGAAGGACGCCGGGGACGACGCGGCAACAAAAGATAGCGAGGACACTGAATGAAGCCTGGCAATAACAATCCGCACAATACGAGTGACCCGAAACGCCGTCGCTTTGGCAGGCGCAGGCGGGTCGCGGCAGTTTTACTCTGCACACTGGCGGCCGGGTGCGTCACAGCGCCTCCGGAGGCGGTTGCCCCCCGGGCGTCAGAGGCCTCGACCGCCGCCATCTCCCACAACAACCTCTACGCAACGCTTTACCTGCAGACCGCGGCGGAGCACAAGGCGCTTTGCCGGGTGGTCTATCGGGCCGCCGAAGCCATGCTTGACGAAGCACTGGCCGACCGCGGGTGGACCGGTGCGCTGGAGCAAAGCGGTGATTTCGGGTCCCTGCCGACCGGCATCATCTTCGATGTGGATGAAACGGTGCTCGACAATTCGCCCTACCAGGCCACCCTGATCAGTGAGAATCTAAGCTATCGCACCGAACACTGGGACCGCTGGGTGGCGGAAGCGAAGGCGCCCGCGATACAGGGCGCCGTTGAATTCGCGCAGGCGGCTGTGAATCGTGGCGTCACCTTGCTCTTCGTCACCAACCGCCGCTGCATCCAGCGTGAGCCCGGCGGAGATCCCTGCCCGCAACGTGCGGAGACCATGACCAACCTTGTGCTGGCAGGTTTCCCGAAGCCCGACCTCGTTAACGTCATCCTGCGCAGCGCAGAGTTTGACTTCGCGCGCGACAAGCAGTCGCGGCGAGCGGCCCTTGCCGGGAACTACCGGATTCTCATGCTATTCGGTGATGACCTGGGTGACTTCCTGCCCGGCGTCAAGGAAGAGGGTGTTGACGCGGCCACCCGAGATGCATTGGTGCAGCAAAATGCCAGCCGCTGGGGCCGCTCCTGGTTCGTGCTGCCAAACCCAAGCTACGGGTCCTGGCTGGATGTGCTCGGTGATGAGCCGGCTGTGCATCTTCGCCCCTGGATCGATGAACGCTGAGCATGTCCCGATGACAACACCGCCAGAAGCAAGCGAAACGGGGCCTGCGTTTTTCGCAGAGCAACAGTATGCGGTGTTGCACGACGCTGTTGCGGCTGCAGATGCCAAACGCTATCTGGCCTATGCGCTTCTGATGCGCCAGCATCCGCACCACTATGCAGAGGACGCCCGGTATCCTGCGCTTTTCCGTTATGCAGACGTGATCGGAGAGAGCCTCTTGCGCAACCTGCAGCCGAGCGTCGAGGCGCTGACGGGACTGGCGTTGCTACCGTGTTTTTCAAAGCTGGGCGTTTACTCGGCGCCGGCAAGCTCAGCGCCACGCACGGAACTGCCTGCCCGGGAAATCGGGGTCTTGCTGGGGTTGGGCGGCGCGGTACCGAACCGCTGGCCTGTGTGGTTCAGGACTGAGTCAGGCCCGGTTTCTGTGGATATCGCACCCGGCGTCCTGGTGGTCTACCGCGGCGCGGAGCTTGAGCATTGGCGAACAGCGCTGCATGCGGAAACCTGGGTGGAACTGGACCTGCAGTATGTGACGGCCGACGGTGAACACATTCACCATCGTTTTGATGGCCGACGCGGACTCGGCGAACCGCAGAACCGGCTGCAACAGGACGAGTGCATCAGGCTGCGTAAGGAATATGATGCGGCGCTCGCTGCCGGCGAGGACCGCCCGTGCTTCTGCGGAAACGGACAGCGCTACAGTGCTTGTCACGGTCTGATGCGCCAGGCCTTGCAAGCCTGAGCGTATCAGTATGGGCCGCTATCGACCTCCAGCGCGTGAGCAGGCGCGCTACATCACCCCGGAAGGCGCCAGGGCATTGCGCAAGGAACTCGATTATCTGTGGCGCGTACAGCGGCCGCAGGTCACGCAGGCGGTTCGCGAGGCCGCAGCGCAGGGGGATCGCTCCGAGAACGCCGAGTATATCTACGGCAAGAAACAGCTGCGGGAAATCGACCGGCGGGTGCGCTATCTGCAAAAACGACTGGATGTCCTCAAGATTGTGGACAGCAGCGAGCATCGTGATACACGAGTCTATTTCGGGGCCTGGGTCAGCGTTGAGGACGAGGCAGGCGCGCAGCAAACCTACCGGCTGGTCGGCCCCGACGAAATTGATCTGGCAAGCGGCCTGATCAGCGTCGAATCGCCCATGGCGCGCGCCCTCCTTGGCAAAACAGAAGGCGACGAGGTGATCGTTCAGCGGCCCACGGGCAATGCGGTCTACTATGTGCTGCAGGTTTCCTATCAACCCCGCGTTTAATCGGGGTCAGACTGCTAACTCGGAGAGTCCGCCGATGAAAGATGCGCCTAATCGGGGTCAGACTGCTATTAAGGTGCCGCGCTGATGAACGATCACAGGAATGTCTTGGCCCTGCCCGCGACGCTGCTTGCCTTGACGGCCGTTGCGCTCACTATCTCCGCAATCCGGCCGTTCAACTGGACAATCTGGTTTATGGAAGTGGTGCCCGTGCTAATCGCCATTCCGCTGCTACTGGTGACCTGGAAGAAGTTCCCGCTGACGCCGCTCTTGTATGCCCTTATTTTTGTTCATGCGCTGATCCTGATTCTCGGCGCGCACTACAGCTACGCGCGTGTACCGGCCGGCTTCTGGGTGCAGGAGCTTTTCGATTTCCAAAGAAACCACTACGACAGACTGGGACACATCGCACAGGGCTTTGTGCCTGCTATTCTCGCGCGCGAAATTTTGCTCAGGAAAAAAATACTCAGGCCTGGCGGTTGGCTTTTTCTGATTGTGACTGCCATTTGCCTGGCTTTCAGCGCCCTTTATGAAATCATTGAGTGGTGGGCCGCTGTTTTCTCAGGAGGCGGTGCCGTTGAGTTTCTCGCGACTCAGGGTGACGTCTGGGACACGCAGTGGGATATGTTTCTGGCCCTGTGCGGCGCCATGGCCAGTCAGATTCTGCTTGCACGAGTGCATGACCGCCAACTGAAGCGCGTTGCTCCAGCGCCGCGCTGAATTATTCCTGCTGCCGTCTCGCTGCTCGAAGGCGGCGGGACTTTTGGGTATGATATCGCCCTTATTTCAATTCACTTCATTCGCCGGGCCATGATTAGCGGTGCTTGCCGAATGCGTTTTCAATTCCGGGAGCAGGCTCATGACACAGGCTAAGAAGGGCGATACCGTCAAGGTTCATTACACAGGGACGCTGGATGACGGCACCGTTTTTGACTCGTCGGCGGAGCGCGAACCCCTGAAGTTCGAGCTGGGCTCGGGTCAGCTGATTCCCGGTTTTGATAGCGCAGTGGATGGCATGCGCGCCGGGGAATCCTGCAAAGTGAATATCAAATCCGCGGAAGCCTATGGCCCGCGTCGCGACGAAATGGTGATGGACGTGCCACGCACGCAGCTGCCTGCCGATATGGAGCCCGAGGTTGGCATGCGCCTGCAGGCCGGTAATGGCGACGAGCAGTTTGTCGTGACTGTAACTGGTATAGGCGAAGGAACCGTTACGCTGGATGCCAATCATCCGCTGGCCGGGCAGGATCTGAATTTTGAGATCACGCTGGTCGAGATCGTGCAGGAGCCGCTTATCCAACGCGTCTGACACGCTGCCGGCTGGCCGCGCTTTCGATTCTGCACAAAACCTGAAACCGCAGGCGACTTGCGGCCCGGCAGCGCGCTTCCGCTCAAGCTCCGCGGACATCCTGTCCGCCTCGCAGCGGCGAGTCTCCCTCCCGCCATCCCTGGCTCCGGGCCACTCCCACGCCGCTGTAGCTTGCGAATTACGCGTCGAGCGAACAGGGAGCGGGGAGCGCTTCGAACCGACATTAAGCGCCAGCAGGAGGGAGAGGCACTACCGGCTCCAATTCATCAAAAGCCGAACCGCATTTGCACGCCGCGAGCGACGTTGACCTGCGGCAAGTGAGCGAACCGACAGTGCGCTTCCGCTCAAGCTCCGCGGACATCCTGTCCGCCTCGCAGCGGCGAGTTTCCCTCCCGCCATCCCTGGCTCCGGGCCACTCCCACGCCGCTGTAGCGCACCGCCGGCTCGCCAGTGAACCCTTACCAGGAGCGTATCGTCACCGACCGAGATGTCGTATGAGGGGCATCCCGAATCACGCGCCACTCTGACGAGGAGCGGGGAGCGCTTCGAACCGACATAAAGCGCCAGCAGGAGGGAGAAGCGCTACCGGCTCCAGTGCTGCGCAAGCCGATCTGCACTTGCACTATGCGACAGGCTGCGGGCTGCTACGACTGTGCGACCCGGCAGCACGCTTCTGCTCAATCTCCTCGGACATCCTGTCCGCGTCGAAGCGGCGAGTTTCCCTCTCGCCATCCGTGGCTCCGGGCACTCACACGCCGCTGCAGCGCGCCGGCAATTGGCCGGCATCTTTGCGAGGGACAATCTGACTAAACGACGCGAGGCACGAATCCGTCGCGCCGATCGATGCGCAGGAACCACCAACTCATGGTGATTCCGCGGGCCGCCATGAAAGCAATGAAGGCAAGCCACAGACCGTGATTGCCGAGTCCCTGGGTCAGATACCAGACCGGCAGGTAGACCAAGAAGGCAGAGATGAGCATGGCATCCCGCATCTCCTTCACGCGCATGCCGCCCACGAACACGCCATCCCACAAAAAGCTCCAGGCCGACACGACGGGCGAGAGCACGATCCACGGCAGGAACGCGAAGGCCGAGAGTCGAACAACTTCAATGTCTGTGAGCAGGCGGATGATCGCGCGGCCGAACACGAAATAGACCAGGGAAAAGAGCAACGAGACACCCAGCGTCCAGCCCAGTGACAGCCGCACGGCACGCAGGAACCCGGCGCGCGACTTCGCGCCGATCGCACGGCCCACCAGCGCCTCGGCGGCGTTGGCAAAACCATCAAGTCCGTAGGACATGAAATACTGAAAGTTGAGCATGATAGCGTTAGCGGCCAGAATTACCTCGCCCTGTCGTGCGCCCATGGCAGTTAAAAAACCGAAGGCGAACATCAGTGTCAGTGTGCGCAGAAAAATATTTCCGTTGACGGAAAACAGTCGGACAAACCGGGCGCCGTCGCTGATGTGCGCGCTGTTCCACGCGCCGGGATTCGCTGAGAGCAGGCGCCGCATAATCAAAACGCCCGTAACTGCGCCAACGATTTCTGCCAGTACCGACGCGAGGGCGACACCGTCGGCGGTGTATCCCAGGCCGACCACGAACCAGAAGTCCAGCGCGATATTACAAAGATTGGTGGCGAGCATGACGTAGAGAGCTGCGCGCGCGTTTTGCATGCCGATGAACCAGCCAATCAGGGCGAAATTGATCAAGGTGGCAGGCGCGCTCCAGATCCGGATGGAGTAATAGCGGGCGGCTTCGACGGCAACCTCTGCCCCGGGATTCATCAGCAGCAGCGCGGCGCTGCCAAGCGGGCCTTGCAGGACGAGTAACACCGAAGCCAGGACCAGCGCGGAGCACACGGCCTGGATCAGCACCGTTCTGATTTCCCCACCATCGCCTGCGCCGTGCGCCTGGGCAGTGAGCCCGGTGGTGCTCAGGCGGACAAAATTCAGGCCCATGAACAAGAAGCTGAAGATGACGGAACCGATAGCAACCGCGCCCAGGTAATGCGGCGAGGGCAGGTGCCCCATCACTGCCGTATCCACCATGCCCAGCAGGGGCACCGAAAGGTTGGAAACGATCATGGGCAGAGCGATGCGCCAGACGGCACGGTGCGCATATTCCTGCCTGTCTTTTGCCATGAGCTTTGCCAATTTCGTTCGCGCTGAGGCTCTGAGGCCGGCATCCTACCCCATGCTAGACTCGCCGCCATGAATTTCCGCAGGGTTCTGCTCAGCATTCTGGTGCTGCCATGGCGGTGTCTGCCGCGCTCGGCACCGTCGATGCAACCGGCAAACATTACGCAGACGAAGCCTTCAAACGGGCGCTGGTGACTTTTGCGGTGGCGCGTACGCTGAACGGGGTGATCTCGGTTGCGCAGGGCACAGAGGTGGCCGTGGAGCCTGCCGGAGTGGGCGTCAACTTCACCGTCGGCCAGATTCTCGATCCGGTCAACGATCTTGTGGAGCGCTTCTCTGCGGTCATGCTGGTTGCAACCACCTCGCTCGGCATGCAGAACATTCTGCTCAGGATCAGCGCCTGGTGGGGAATCAGCCTGTTCCTCACGCTCGCTGCAGTGTTTTATCTTGTCACATTGTGGGCCCCGTCCGACAAGGTCAGAGAGTTCAGTGCGGTCGCCGTGCGAATTCTGCTGGTCGCAGCGTTCATGCGCTTCGCGGTCGCCATTCTGATTATCAGCAGTAATCTGGTGTTTAACACTTTCCTTGCGGCCGAGCAGGCAGCGGCGACCCAGGCACTGGAGACGACGACCTCCCAGATTCAGGAGCTGAGCGATGAGGCCGAAGCACCGAATGTCGAAGAGCAGTCACTCATGGATCGCCTGGGCAACATGCTGGATGACTCGCTGAACTCGATGAACGTCAGAGAGCGCCTGGCGGGGTTCCGTGACCGAATGTCCAATGCCAGCGAACACATCATCAACCTGATTGTCATTTTCGTCATGCAGACAATTCTTTTGCCCCTGTTTTTTGTGTGGCTCCTGGTTGAGGGCCTGAAGTTCATCGCTTCCCGGAGCGTCAAGCCCGGCAAGTAGCAAAAGCTGCTACCGCAATAAGAAAGGCCGGGAGCTCTCGCCCCCGGCCTTCTTTACTTCCATGTTGCCTTGAGTTCTGACTCAGAATTGCTGACGCACGGTCATCATTTCAAAGTCGATCGCTGAAGGCGTCGGGTTGCTGATGGTGATGGTGTACGTGCCCATCAGGAAAGTCTGGACGTGGGACGTGAGTTTGCCAATTCCCGAGATCGCGGTACCCGCTGGCATGCCGGCGGAGTCCGAGATCTGGATCTGCAGCATCTCACTGCCTGCGCCCGTGGCCACTACGAACATCGAAGCGGTGTCGGCATCGGCGTCCAGCGTATACGTTCGCTGAGCCAAACGCCGGTACAGTCGCGTTCTGCGCCTGCACCTCATCGTAGCCCTGGCTGTCGTACTCGTCGTCGATCTCGTCGCCGTCATCGTCTGCGTCCTGCTCGTTGGCTACGCCATCGTTGTCCATATCAGGATCACTGGCATCTGTGATGCCGTCGCAATCGGCGTCCTTGGAGCAGCCGTCGTCACGACTGGAGCCATCGTCGCTCGAGCCATCGTCCTTGCTGCTGTTGTCGTCGCTTGAGCCATCGTCCTTGCTGCTGTCATCGTCACTGGAACCATCATCGTCCTTGTCTTTCTTGGTGACCTTGACTTCAACTTCAGCACTGTCGGTTCCACCGTTGCCATCACTGATCGTGTAGGTGAAGTAATCCTTACCTTTGAAGCCGTTTTCCGGCGTGTAGGTAACAGAGTTGTTGGGATTGTTCACCGCAGTGCCATGCTCGGGCGGGTCGATGCTGACAACGCTCAGGCTGTCGCCGTCGGGATCGCTGTCGTTGGACAGCACGAAGATCTCGATGGCCTTGCCTTTTGGCGTCTTGGCTTCGTCGTCACGCGCGATGGGCGGGTTGTTGTTGCTGACATCCTGCACAGTAACAGCCACGGTAGCTGAATCCGTTCCGCCATTGCCATCGCTGATCGTGTAGTTGAACGAGTCCGGACCGGAGTAGCCAGCCGTCGGGCGATACTCGATCTTGTCGCCACCGGCGTCAGTCACAACCAGCACTTCGCCATGAGCACCCTTGCCGGTACCGGTGATACGCAGCGTATCGCCGTCCGGGTCAGAGTCGTTGGCAAGCACGTCGATAACGACAGGCGTGTCAGCCTGTGTCGTTGCCATGTCGTTGTTAGCGATTGGCGCACCGTTGTCGTCAACCTCGCAGTTCTCGCTCCCAACCAGGGTATGGGAGCCGAAACCAGCCAGGCTGTCCGGCATGTTGTCCGGCGTCAATGTAGCGGCAACAAGGTTCAGGCGTGCACGAATCATGAAATCCGTGATCGTCTCACCGACATTGGCGCCGACTGCCGCGCGCGGCACGACGATGCGAATGATGTTGTCGCTGACGAGACCACTCTGTGGGTCAGCCTGTGTACCTGGGTTGGTAATGGGGCTGATGTCGGTGCCGGTGCCGTAGCTGTAATTCGGCGTGCCGGATTGCGTGTCCATGCGCACCCACCGGTCCGCGCCGGAGGCATCCTTGAACTGGATCGGGTAGATCGAGTTTGGAGGCGCGTCGTTGCTCTGCACCGTCAGGACGAAGGCAATATTGCCTGCACCCATCTCAAAGGCCTCTGAAATGCCCAGTCGGTGCATGTCGAAATGCTCCTGACCCACGGGCGATGTGGTATCACCCTCGGGGTCGGTCAGCACCGTGACGCCCATGAAGTCGCAGGGGCTTTCTTCGGGGCCAACTACGATTTCTCCAGCATAGACGTCGTAGGAGCAGGCGGCCTTCGTGCGGCTCGTTCCTACACTGTTGCTGGCATAGACCTGGTAGGGCCCGGTGACGCCCATCGCAGGCGTGTCGGTGTAGCTGCGCGCTTCTGCGGGCAGGGCTACATTGAGGCCGCCGGGCCCGGTCACGGTATATCCGGTGATCGGATTGCCGCCGTCGCCAGGAGCTACCCAGCTCAGTTCAACGTTGCTGCCGTTGTCAACTGCGGTAACCAGGGGCCAGTCGGGTTGCCCCGAACGCTCGCCGTCAAATGCGGCAAACAGTCCCTTGGGGCTTTTCAGGCGCGCGATGGTGGAGAGGTTTGTCAGCGTGTTGACATTCGGATTGGTGACGCAGTCGCCCACACAGCCGTCAGCGTAGATGACGACCGGGCGGCCGCGCTTGTCGATCTGGATGTCGTTGAAGTCCAGCAGGTTGCGCGTGCCGTTGTCGCAGCCGCCGAAGCCGCCGCCACAGATGGTGCCGCGCTGCACGGGATCGTTGGGATCAACCTTGGTGGTCGTCCAGGTAGCGCCGCCGTCAAAGGTCATCGCGACATACATGTGCCAGGTGGCCGGGAAGTCAGGGTTGTCACCAATCGCGCTCGGCGTGGTGCTGCCCAGGAATGCGAATGCAGCGCGGTCAGGGTCGCCGGCGATCATCTCGGGGAAGGCCGTGCTCTTGATGCCGAAGCTCTCGCCTACGTTGCTGATATTGTCCCAGGTTTCACCTTTGTCGTAGGACACGGCCGCATAGGGCTGGCCGCTGTTGTCATAACCAAAGTACACCGTTCCGTCGGTGGCAATCCCCACAGATGGGTCAGAGGTGCTGCCGCCGGAATTGGGAACAGTGCGCACGCTCCAGGTCGTATTATTGTCCTCGGTAACCGCAACACCCTGTTCGCCCGCGCAGGACGAGTTTGGTACATAAGCGGTGCCATCAACCGGCGATACTTCTACATGCCCGTGCAGTCCGCTGCACTGGGTCAGGTTATACATGGGCACAGAAGCGCCGAATACCACACCGCCGTCAACCGACAGGCCGCACTGAGCGATGGCGATGTCCTGCGAGCAGTAATACATGCCGTGAGCGAAGCCGTTGTAGGTCGGGTTATTGCCGTTGAGCTCCGAGTACAGCGGCTCGGCCAGCCGTCCACCGCCGATGGTCTGGTGGTCAACACCGGAGTTGATACCAGCGCCAAGCGGGCTGGGATCCCAGGTTTCACCATCGTCGTCAGACAAGCCGAGCAAGGAAGACTTGGCAGACAGCTGCGAAGACGCAGTGCGGCCGGTGACGTGGTCGGTGAAAATAATCGGGTCCAGAGAGGTGACATGCCAGGGCACGTTTTTCTCGACCCAGTCCTCACCCGGAAGGTAGGTAGCCGGTGCGGTGCAGTCATTCAGGTTGATACGCAGCGTATCGAGGCCTGAGATGTACATAATGGCGCCGCCGTTATCGCCACCCAGCGTGCCGTCGGCAGGTTCACTCTGCCAGTTAATGCCTGCGCCGGGTTCACCGAAGGAATGTCCATTCGGATCGGCATAGGTGTAGAACTCGACCTGCTCGGAACCCGGATTGGTGACAATCGGGTCGGTGGGGTCCATGGTGGCCACCGCCGTATAGCCGAGGGGCGCCGCATAGGGAGAGGCTGCAACGGTATAGGTACCGGCGGGAGGGGTGTTAAGCGTGACAAACTCGGCCGTTCCGGGGGCATTGCCAGAGCTGCCTGCAACGCCGCCGCTGGGGTCATAAACCTGCATGTCCCAGTCGTCGGCACCAATAGGCTGCAGCGTAATGGTGACGATGTAGCTGGTCAGGCTGCCAGGGTCAATCGTGAGTTGAAAGTTGTCGCAGGCGTCGTCGTCAGGGCCGGCGCAGGTGGCCGAAGCAGTCGGCACCTTGCCGGTAGCACCGTCCCAGCCCGGGCTTTGTGTAGGTGAAACGGTCCCACTGGAGGGGCTCGCCGCATAGGCAGTCGCAAGCGGCAAGGTGGCGGCGAGTAGCAAGCCGCTGATAACTGACGCCAGCTTGCCCCCCCGTTTCGCGTTGCCGGTAAAGGATAAAGGTTTCATTTGTGTCTCCCGAAGGTGCTATGTGCACCGTGTTGTTTCTGTTTCTGGGCGGGCTTTCCTGGCCCTGGTTGGCGCCTGACCTGCTTTATTAGTGCAGCCTTTTCAAACGCGGCCGTCTCCAGATGGGATGGGTGCTGAAAGGTTGCGGCCTGGCGCAGACCAAAAACAGGGGTATGAATACCCATTACCCATGGGGGAAATCACCCACGTGCAGCGCAACATAGAAAACGGCCCGGGGTGCTCAAACGACGCCCAGGCAAGACCTGGCCGCACAGGTAGCTGCGCGGCCATGGCTGTGAACAGGGGGTCAGAGCTGGGTGCGGATCTTCCGGTTGCCGTGCCGGGCGGCAGTCATTGATGCCAGATGGGCGCGGTCGAGGCGTGCCAGGAAGACGTCCGTTTTGCCGCGTTTTTTTATGGCTTCGAAACCGGCGAGGTGCAGGTCAAGATCCTGGTTGAAAAGGCCGGCAGTTACGAGCCCGCCCTCGGCGAGCGCCGCCACCGCAAAGGCCATCTCAACGCCCTGACCGGTGCCGATCAAGGCGGCCCTGATCTGGCCAGCGCCGTCTATTTCCAGCAGGAACGCGTCGGAGTTTCCTTCCCCCGTTGAGGTCATCTCGAACACCTGTTCGCCCGGTGCGAAGTCAGATCGGCCCTGGAAGTGGCCGGAAATCAGCACCGAATCTTCAGGGGTGATGTCCAGATCAAAGGCCTCGTCAACCTGCTCCCCGCCCAGCCGATGGGCCCACAGCTGACCACCATCCCGGTCAAACTTCACCAGGAAGATATCCGTGCTGCCTGCGCTGACCAGACTGTTGCCGGCGGGTGTCACGATGGTCTGCAGAAAGCTGCCGGCGAGATACACATGCCCTTCGCTGTCACTGGCCAGTCCGCTTACGTGCTCCCGGTTCTTGCCGGCAATCTGCTTGGACCAGGCAAGGTCGCCATTGCTTTCGAAGGCAAACAGGAAGGCATCCGAATTGCCAAGCGCAATCATGGAAGGGGCACTACTGTCAGCAAGGCGAGCTTCCTTGTGGAAGACACCGGCGACCAGCACCCGCCCGCCAGCGTCGTTCGTTACGCGCAGGGCCTCATCTCGCCCAGGGCCGCCGAAACTCCGCCCCCACAGCGCTTCGCCGTCAGCTGTAAGTTTCAATACGAAGGCGTCGCGATCCCCGGCACTCACCAGCTTGCGTGTCTTGCCGCCGGCCTCGAAGGTCATGACGTCTCGAAAATTGCCAGCCAGCAGAATGTCTCCGTCGGAGTTCACCGCCAGCGCGCTGCCAATATCGGCCGATTTACCACCGAAGCGTTTCGTCCAGACCTCCTTGCCGTCTGCATCGATGCGACTCAGGAATATATCCGGGCCGCCAGCAGCCTGGGTGGCAGCCGATTTGCCCACGCCGAATGCGCTGGTGAAATACCCGGTAATCACCACATCACCGCCGGGCAGCGCTGCGATTGCGCGCGGTTCCTCGCCCTGTCGTGTGCCAAACTGCACTGCCGTCGCCAGTTCGCCGTCGCGGGTGTAGCAGGCCAGATAGATATCCTGAATATGATCCGCAACCAGGGAAACCCTGCGCTCACCGGCGCCAAACTCTGCCGTATTGAAAAATGTGCCGGTGGCGCAGAGGCGCCCGTCGCTGGTTTCGGTGACATCGAACGCGATTTCGGGACCCAGCCCGCCAATCTGGGCAATCCAGGTTGATTGGTCCCTCTGCTCTGCAGCCGAGCAAGCACCAACAAAGGTGGTAATCGCCAAAACGGACAAAAGATTTGCTTTCTTCATGCTTCGTCTCTGCACCGGAGTCCGGTTGCCAGAGCCCCCTTTAAAAATGTGTCGAAGCAGCCGTGCGCGGCGTTTCCATGCCCCGGTGGCTACCGTAGATCTGGTGACTTAAGCTTGCGGGGTGGAGGAAACAAATAGAATGGGGACGAACACCCACTGGGGGTGGGGGAAACTACTCAGCCAGACACGCTCGTGAGCAATCAGGTCCTGAGCAGACCGAGAGCGGCCGCCAGCACGCGTTCATCTGAGGGCAGCACCAGGTTGGCGGCGGCTGCGAGCGGTATGTAGGTGTCGTGCCCGGTGACGCGCTTCTTGGGTGCAGGTACGCCTGCTTCGTCCAGTGCGGTAAAAATTTCTTCCGCGATGCCGCCGGTTTCGCGCCCCTCATCCAGCACCAGAATTCTCGCGCAGCCTCTGGCCTGCTTTGCGATTGCCTCGCGGTTCAGGGGTTTTAACCAGCGCAGATCCATGACCCGGACCCTGGCGTCATGCTCGTCGCCGAGGACGCGCGCAGCGCGCAGCGCCATTGGCACGCCGTTGCCGTAGGTGATGATCAGCATATCGTTGGCGCGGGGGGCATAGATTCGCGGCTCGCCCGGCGGCACGGCCTTGTCCGGGGCCGGGTAATCGAACAGCCACTCGCCGTCCTTCTCTGCGTAGAGGTCTTTGCTCATATACAAGGCAATGGGTTCAAGAAATGCCACGACTCGCCCGTTGGTTTTGGCCAATGCCACGCAGGTTCTCAACATCATGGCAGCGTCATCGCCGCGTGAAGGACAGGCGATGATCAAGCCCGGAATGTCACGCAAAGCGGTGAAGGAATTATCGTTGTGAAAGTGCCCGCCGAATCCCTTCTGGTACCCAAGCGCTGCGATGCGGATCACCATCGGGTTGGCAAACTGGCCGTTGGAAAAGTACTGCAGTGAGCAGGCTTCGCCGCGGATCTGGTCACAGGCGTTGTGAAAGTAGGCCAGGTACTGGATCTCGGGGATGGGCAGCAGGCCCATCAGACCCGCGCCCTGCGCGAGGCCAAGAATCGTGGTTTCATCCAGCAGTGTGTTGAACACGCGCGTACTCTTGAAGGCCCTGGCAAGGCCCGCAGTAACGGTATAGACCCCGCCTTTCTGCGCAACGTCCTCACCGAAAATGGTGGCCTCCGGGTACTTAATGAGCACGTCATGCAGCGCGCGGTTGATCTGGATAGACAGGTGTCGCGGCGGCTGGCGTTCGGGTAGCCGTTCTTTACCACCGAAGACCTGCTCGCGATCCGCCGCGGCGCCCGACCGGGTGGCCTCTGTCATGACGGCGGCTTCGTCCAGTGGCGCAAGCGGCGCCGTGATCTGTTCGGCGCTGGTCAGCTTCGGGCGCAATGCGGCTTCTGCCGCTGCCGCACGCACAGTGTCGCGGATGGTCTCATAGCGTTCCAGAATTTCTGCCGGGTTCAGCAGGCCCGCCTCGAGCGCGGTTTCTGCGGACACCAGCAGCGGATCGCAGGCCTCGGTCGATTCGACCGCGGCGAATCCCAGATAGTCCGTCTCCACGTCCGTCCCGGCATGGCCAAGCAGGCGCTTGAGCCGCAGATGCAGAAAAACGGGAGCCCGCGAGCGCCGGCAGGCGGCCAGCGCTTCACTGGCCACCCGCCAGGTGTCCACCAGGTCAAGGCCGTCCGCCTGAAAGTACCTGAGGCCCTTGCGACCGGAGAAATTTGCCTCGATCCAGCCGCCGGGCGTCTTAACGGAAATGCCGAGACCGTTGTCCTCGCAGACAAACAGCACAGGGACCGGCAGGTTCTGGTAGGCGGACCACTGCGCCGCGTTGAAAGCGCCTGTTGCAGCAGAATGATTGGCGCTGGCATCGCCGAAACTGCAGATCACCATGCTGTCGCCGGGCACGGGCAGGTCCAGTCTCAGTCGCTTTGCCTGCTCGATCGCCAGTGCGGTGCCGACGGCCTTGGGCAGGTGGCTGGCGATCGTCGAGGTCTGTGGTGGCACCCACAGCTTGCGGCTGCCCCAGACCTTGTGGCGTCCGCCCGAGATCGGGTCTTCACTGCTGGCCGCCAGCGAGAGCGCCGTGTCGCGAATCGGGTCGCAGTCCGGATCCTTGTTGCCACGGGCCACCATGAATCCGCCGCTGCGGTAATGCAGAAAAGCGGGGTCGGTATGGCGCGACAGGTGCCCGAGCACGGCGTTGGCCTCATGGCCGGCGCTGCCGATAGTGTAGAAGCCCTCATTGCGAGCCCGCATCTCGCGCGCCACGAAATCGAGGTGCCGAGACGTCATCTGGGCCTGAAAGATCGCGAGGAATTCTTTGCCGGTGAGCGCCAGCCCCGGTGTGATCGGGTCGGCGTTTTCGATGCGGCGCTCTGGCTCTTCGTCCCAGCCTTCAAGAAACTCGATGAAGTTGCGATCGACGATCTCGGCGCGATTGATGGAGCGCTTGCCAGGTGTGGCCAGCCCCGGCTCAGAACGCGTTGGCACCGGTGAGCTCTTTGCCGACGACGAGCTGGTGCACCGTCTCGGTGCCTTCATAGGTGATCACGCTTTCCAGGTTCAGCATATGCCGGATCGGGCAGTACTCGGCGCTGATTCCCGGAGCCGCCCAGGATGTCGCGCGCGTCGCGCGCGATGTCCAGCGCCATCCGGCAGTTGTTCCACTTGGCGAGCGAGACCTGTGCGGGTGTCAGCTGCCCGGCATCTTTCATCCGGCCAAGGCGCAGCGACAGCAGCTGCGCCGTCGTGATGCGCCGCGCCATGTCCGCCATGCGAATCTGAATGGTCTGGGTCTGGTTGAGCGGGCGACCGAACAGAACGCGGCTTTCGGTGTACTCGAGCACCGCCGCGAGGCAGGCCTGCGCCGCGCCGATGACGCCCCAGGTGATGCCGTAACGCGCCTGGGTCAGGCAGCTCAGCGGGCCCTTGAGACCCTTCACGCCTGGCAGCATGTTCTCTTTCGGCACGCGCACGTCGTCGAGAAACAACGCTGAGGTGACCGACGCGCGCAGAGAGAATTTGTTTTCGATTTCCTGCGCGGTGAAGCCCGGTGTGCCTTTTTCGACAAGAAAGCCGCGCACGCCGTCCTCGGTAGTCGCCCAGACCACCGCCACGTCGGCCAGATTGCCGTTGGTGATCCACATCTTGGAGCCGTTGATGATCCAGTCGTCGCCGTCGCGCCTGCGCATGGGTCTTCATGTTGGACGGGTCAGAACCGCCCTGCGGTTCGGTCAGTCCGAAGCAGCCGATGGCTTCGCCGCGAGCCAGTGCCGGCAGCCAGCGCTGCTTCTGTTCCTCGGAGCCGTAGGCGTGAATGGGGTACATCACCAGGCTGCTCTGCACCGACACAAACGAGCGCAGGCCGCTGTCGCCGCGTTCGAGTTCCTGGCAGATCAGGCCGTAGCTGACGCTGTTGAGCCCGGCGCATTCGTAGCCCTCAATGGAGCTGCCGAGCAGGCCGAGCTCTGCGATGCCGGGAACCAGTTCGGCCGGGAAGCGATGCTGCTCGAAACACTCGCGCATAAGCGGGCAGCGCCTGTTCATCGACGAAGCGGGCGACGCTGTCAGTAACCAGCTGCTCCTCTTCGCTGAGCTCGCTGCGCACATCATAGAGATCCATGGGGTTCAGGTTTTTCATTGGTCTGGGCGTATTCCGTAATCCGGGGCCGGGGCCGCGCGGGCGGCCACTTGCAGGCGGCAATCATAGCTGAAACCAGCGGTGGTTACAGTGTCAGCAGGCGCCTGTTTCACGGCTTTGTCGCTTCCGATATAGTGAGTCGTCACCGGCCATCACGTGTCCTGTCATGCTCTACGATGTCTAAGTCTCCTGCACAGCCTGAAGGTGCGGTCATCCCGGCGCGGATGGCTCCGCTCATTCTGGCCCTGACCTTTACAGGCGGGTTCAGCATCATGTCCATCGAGCTGCTTGCCGGGCGCATGCTTGCCCCGTTTTTTGGCAGCAGCATTTACGTCTGGGGCAGCATCATTACGGTGTTCATGCTGTCACTTTCGCTGGGCTATCTGCTGGGTGGGCGACTTGTCGTTGCGGTCTCCCAGCCTGTTTCGCTTTGGTGTCCTGTTCCTCATCGCCGGCAGCACCATCACGCCGCTTTTGCTTTCCGCAGGCGCCATCATGGAAGTCGGTGTTTGCGGCCATCGAGGACCCGCGCTACGGCTCCCTTGCGGCGTCAGTCGCGCTGTTTTTCATCCCTACTGCGGCCATGGGCACTATTTCCCCCTACGCCGTGCGCCTGCTCGTCGATACCGCCGGGCATAGCGGCAACGTGGCGGGCGTGCTGTATTTCGTCTCGACTCTCGGCAGCGCGCTGGGCACCCTCATGACATCGTTTTATTTTGTGCTTTGGTTTGAAGTCACACAGATTCTGGTGAGCCTGGGGATTGCACTGGCGGCTTGTGGCTGTATCGCTCTGCTGGCGCACCGGCGCGTGACCCGAAACGCGGCAGAGGCGGGCGCATGAAGGGCCTGGCTTTGCTGGTGATTGCGCTGTTTGCAGGCATAGCAACGCAGGTGGACGCCAGCGTTCTTTACAAGAAGCGTTCGCTGTATCGGAACATAGAAGTCACCGACGAAGGTGACCGCGTCTGCATGAAATTCGCCAGCCGGGAGCGGCGTGAAACGCGGCAGTCATGCCGGTTCCATGCAGATCCTGACAAGCTCGTATTCAGCTACGGCAAGCTGGTGTTCACGGCGTTTCTGCTGCAGCCTGATCCCGGCCGCATCCTGGTCATCGGGCTGGGGGGCGGGTCCCTCCCGCGCCTCATGCAGAAGCTGTTTCCGGATGCCAGCATTGATTCGGTGGAAATCGATCCGGCCGTAATTGAGGTTGCGAAGGAGTACTTCGATTTTCAGCCAGGCGCCCGCGACCGTGTCATTGAGCGCGACGGACGGGTGTTCGTGCGCCGCGCGCTGTTGGCCGGCGAGCGCTACGATTTTATTCTGCTCGATGCATTTACGGGCGACTATATTCCCGAACATATGATGACCCGGGAGTATCTGTTGGAATGCCAGCAGCTGCTCGCTGAGGGCGGCGTACTGGTGGCCAATACGTTTTCTTCGAGCAAGCTGTACGAGCACGAAACTGCAACCTACGGGTCAGTATTCGAATGGTTTCTGAACCTGCGCAGAAGCAGTGGCAATCGCGTCATCATTACCGGCAAGATGCCGGAGCCGGATATGAGTGCGCTGCTTTCGCTGGCGGAGCAGACCGACTGGTCAGCCTATGGGATAGACCTTGTCGAGAACCTCGGCCTGCATAGCCCGCCATCGGCGCGAGAACTCGGCGCGCGGGTGCTGACGGATGAATTTGCGCCGGCGAACCTGCTGAACAGTCGGGAATAGCAACCGCGCGGCCGCTTGTCAGTACGGAATGCCCAGGCGGCGATAGATAAATGACAGCAGCCAGATAGGGCCGATCATCAGGAACTGCAGGTCCTCGAAAAACGAGGGCCGCTTGCCTTCCACCATGTGCCCGATGAACTGACCAATCCACGCGATCACGAAGATCCCGATGCTGATTTGCCACAGCGGCGTGCTCAAGGCATCCAGCGCTGACAGGGCGTAGATGATGCCGGCCGAAACCGCCACCATGCCAAGGGCCAGTGTGGCCGACAGGATGAAGTAGTAAACGATCGAGGCCATCAGGAACAGGGTGCCCCAGTTCAGGATGGGTGAGATTTCGGTGAAGACCCGCGGTACCGGCAGCGACCACATCAGCCCGATCAGGCTGAACACGATCGCCGGCACGCAGACCCAGTGGAAGGCCTTGTTGACCGGGTTCTGGTGGCTTTCGCCATAGTCATCGAGCCATTTCTCTATGCCTGCCACCAGTTAAGCTCCCGTTCAGGTTGAGGCTGCAAAACTACGCTCGCGACGCGGTGCGCGCAAGTGCAGGCAACTGGGCTAGAATGGTGAATTGCTTGCCGGGCCTGCCTGATGTTTGCTCATCGTTCGAAACAAGGCCGCCTGATGCGGTTTTTCGGGAATACGAAACTTCTGTCGCAGCGCCGGCGTCTGGAGCTGTACCCGCCGTTTTTCTTTATGCGGGTCAAGGTGTTGGAAATCAGCGAGGATTGGCGCAAAGTGCGCGTGCGGCTGCCCCTGACGAGCTTCTCGATTAACCCGGGCGGGGTTGTATTCGGCGGCTACCAGGCGGCGCTTGCGGATCCGATTCGCGGCCTTGGCGTGCGGCAATATTTTCAAGGGCTGGGTCGTCTGGACGCGCTCGATGCACATCGACTTTATTCACGGGGGATCGACTGATCTCGAGCTGCATTTCGATTTCTCCGAGGAAACAGAGGAGGAGATCCGCAAGCAGCTCGAGCTGAATGGTCGGGCGAACCCCGAGTTTGAATACGCCTATTTTCGCGAGGACGGAGTTCGATGTACCGTCATTCGCAACACGGTTGCTATCCGCCCCGCAGAGCAGCCCGGTGAAACGGCACTGACTTTTTGGAGGCGCCGGTGTCTCAACACTCCGGGGCCCGCGAATGAACATTTTTCCTACAGGAGTTATCAGTGATGTCATCAGTTATTTCCGGATCGAAAAGTGCGGCGCTCGCCATGGCGGCGACGCTGCTGCTGGGCGCGTGCACGACGCTTGATCCCTACACCGGCGAACAGCAAACCAGCAAGACGACAAAGGGCGCCCTGATTGGCGCGGCAATCGGCGCGGCCGCAGGACTGATTACCGGCGATGACAGCACCGAGCGCCGTCAGCGTGCGCTGATCGGCGCGGGTGCCGGCGCGCTTGCCGGCGGCGCGGTAGGTGCCTATATGGACAAGCAGGAAGCCAGGCTGCGGGAGCAGCTGCAGGGCACAGGCGTCAGCGTCAGCCGCAACGGTGATGAGATCACCCTGAACATGCCTGGCAACATCACGTTTGCCACCAACAGTTCCGACCTGTACCCGGGTTTCTTCCGCGTGCTGGATTCCGTGGCGCTGGTGCTCAAGGAATACGAGAAAACGGTCATCGAAGTGTCCGGCCATACGGACAGCACCGGGCAGCGATGAGTACAACCAGGCACCTTTCCCTGCGACGCGCCAGCACGGTTGCCGAATATCTCAACGCACGCGGCATTAACGGTGTTCGCATCATGACGCTTGGGTTCGGCGAGTTGCGACCGATAGCGAGCAACGATACGCCGGAAGGCAGGCAGCAGAATCGGCGTGTTGAGCTGCGGCTGGTGCCGGTCGTAGCGGGCACCTGAGCGGTCGCACATGAGCCGTCGCATCCCGACCATGCTGCCAAAAACGCTGCGCAAAGCGTCGATTGCGCTGTTGCTGCTGGCTGTCGGTGCGGCGGCCGGCTACTTTACCAAGCAGCCGGAGCGCGTCGCGGGGCAAGCTGACGAGCCGGGAGCGGAAGCGGTGTTGTCGGCCTACGCTGCGCGACGTTCGGACCAGTGGCTTGAGGCCAGCGGCCTGGTGGCAAGAACACTACCGGATGATCAAGAAGGGTGATCGTCATCAACGCTTCATACTGAACGTGACGAGCGACCACTCGGTGCTGGTGGCGCACAACATCGATCTCGCACCGCGAGTGCCTTTGTCGGCAGGTGACCGGCTAACGCTGCGCGGCGAATATGAATGGACTGACAAGGGCGGTGTGATTCACTGGACTCATCACGATCCGCAGGGGCGCAAGGCCGGTGGCTGGATCCGCCATGCCGGTAAAACGTATCGATAGACAGGCAAAAAAAACCCCGCGCAGGAAACTACGCGGGGTCTGATCTTTGAGTCGGGATCTTAGTCTTTAAGAACGAAGGTGACCTTCATGTTGACGCGGTAGGCGTCAATTTTTCCGTCCTTGACCACCACTTTCATGTTCTCGACCCACGCACCCTTCACGTTTTTCAGGGTCTTGTTTGCGCGCTGGATGCCGTTCTCAACGGCATCATCAAAACTCTTCGATGATGACGCGATAATCTCGCTGACTCTTGCTACTGTCATAATAAATTCCTTTGCTTTTCCTGTGGTATTTTCAGCGTTGTCGCCGAGCGTCTTTGCTCCTGGCTTCGGGCTTACCCGAAGTGCGGATGTTAGGTTCGCGCGCCTATCAGCGTCAACTCAGATCCGCGTGGTTTTCGCCGAATTGAACGAACTTTAACAATCCGGTGATCCGAAAAAGCCCGGCAAAGGGCCGGGCTAAAAATTTTGTACGGCGTGCAGAATCAGGCGGCCATCCGGCCTCTCAGCTTGGCAATAGCATTGTTCTCGATCTGGCGAATCCGCTCCGCGGAAATGCCGTACTCGTCGGCCAGCGTCTGCAGCGTAGTTCTTGTCGTCGCTCAGCCAGCGCCGGTTAATAATATCCCTGCTGCGCGCATCCAGCGTTGCCAGGCCGGCGCTGAGGCGCTCGTGACTGTTCTGCTGGAAGTCGCTGTCTTCGAGAGACTGCGCCGGATCCGCTTCCTCGCTTTGCAAATAGGCTGCCGGCGCATAGAAACTGCCATCGTCCTCATCCCCGGCGCGGAAATCGAAAGACATGTCACGCGAGCTCAGGCGTTTCTCCATTTCTACCACCTCGTGCTTGCTGACACCGAGGTCCTTTGCAACCGCGTGCCGTTCGTCTTCGCTGAGCCAGCCCAGGTGCTTGCGGGCCTTGCGCAGGTTGAAAAACAACTTACGCTGCGCTTTGGTGGTCGCGACCTTGACCAGGCGCCAGTTGCGCAGCACGTACTCGTGAATCTCGGCGCGGATCCAGTGGACGGCGAATGAAACCAGGCGTACGCCGACCTCCGGGTCGAAGCGCTTGACGGCCTTCATGAGGCCGATATTGCCTTCCTGGATGAGGTCGGCCAGCGGGAGCCCGTAGCCCAGGTAGCCCTTGGCGACGTGCACCACAAAGCGCAGATTGGAGAGCACCAGGCTGCGAGCCGCTTCCAGGTCGTCGGAATCGCGGAAGCGCAGCGAGAGCGCCTGTTCCTCCTCGCGGGACAGAACAGGAATGCCAGACACGGCCTGCATGTAGGCATCCAGGCTGCCAACCGGGCCGGCCAATACAAGCGAATGGTCTCTGTGTGCAAGCGCTGCTGTCATGGTCTGCTCTTCCTCCAGTGGCGGTGCCGCATATTAGCACTCGCCTTATTCGAGTGCCAAATATAGCACAAGTTCCCCGCATTGCAACATCGGAAAAACGTTAAAGATCAAAATCTTGCGTCTTTTAAGAGGGCTCCAGGCGACGGATGTGCCTGGCAGAGGCGATCCATGAACCCAGCCACCCCAGAGCGGTGCCGGCCAGCAGCAGGGACAGCGAGCTGCCAGCGCCGAGCCCGACCAGCCGGAAGGTGCTGCCATACAGGCCCGCGAGCCGGGACACAGGGTCCTGAAGCAACAGCAGGATCACGTTGATCAGCAGCAACGCAACGAGCGCGCCCCCAAGGCCATACCAGACACCGCTGTACAGGAAGGGCCGGCGAATGAAAGCGTCGCTGGCGCCGATCAGCTTCGCGATTTCGATTTCTTCACGCCTGCTGTAGATGTCGAGCCGAATCGTGTTCCCCACAATCACCAGGACGGCCAGCGCGAGCGCCAGTGCAGCAACGGTGACCGCGCGGCGCACGATATCCAGAATGGCATAGAAGCGCTGGACCCACTGGGTATCCGCTTGCACCAGGTCGACCTCCGGGGCAGCGGCCAGTGCGCCCTTGAGCAGCTCGACCTGTAGCGGATCCAGCCGATCGAGAGCAGGTCGCACTACGATCGTGTGCGGCAATGGGTTCTCGGCCAGACCGTCCATGGCCGCGCCGAAGCCTGAACTGGACTTGAAGTCGAGCAAAGCATCGTCTGCGGAAACCACTTCGGCCAGGTCCACGTCGTCGCGCTTTCGCCAACTGTCCGCCAGCGCGCGCGTCTGGTCGAGTCCCGTGCCGGTCTTCATGTACACCGCGATGTCTACGGCGCTGTCCCAGCGGCCGCCGAGATTCTTGCCGTTCACGACAAGCAGTTGCAGACCGGCCGGCAGCGCCAGCGCGATACCGATCACAAAAACTGTCATGAAGCTCGCAAACGGGTGCTGGTACAGGCGCCCGAGCGAGCCCACCAGGGTCTGGACGTGCCGTATCAGCCAGGTACGCGGGTTAAGACGCGGTCCGGGCGCGATTTTTGCGTGACGGGCTTTCTTTGGGCGCCTCGCCATTCAGGCCCGCGACCCGGCGTATTGCTCGTCAGCCAGCCGCCCATGCTCAAGCTTGATAATCCGTTGACCAAGGCCGCCGATCAGCGAAAGGTCATGGCTCGCGACGACCACCGTTACGCCCACCTCGCTGAAGCGCATGAACAGGCGCATGATTTCGGCCGACAGATCGGGATCAAGGTTTCCGGTTGGTTCGTCTGCGATCAGGACCACTGGTTTGCTGACGACGGCGCGCGCGATGCCCACCCTTTGTTGCTCGCCGCTCGACAACGTGAGGGGCAACTTCTTTTCCTTGCCCAGCAGGCCGACCTGGTCCAGCGCCGCGCGCACCTTGCGCCCGATCTCCTTGCTGCCGAGCCCGTCGATGATCAACGGTAGTGCGACGTTATCGTAGACCGTGCGATCACTGAGAAGCTTGTGGTCCTGAAACACCATGCCCAGGTTGCGTCGAAAAGCAGGAATTCTGTGGCGCGGGACGCCGCTGGTGTACTGGCGGTTCACCAGCACCTGGCCGCGTGTTGGCCGCTCAATGAGCGCGATCAGTTTCAGCAGCGTGCTTTTACCCGCGCCCGAGTGGCCGGTGAGAAAGACCATCTCGCCCTCGTCGACCCTCAGGGTCAGGCCGGCCAGCGCTTCCTGACCGCCCGGATAACGCTTGGCCACGTTCTCAAAGACGATCATGTTTCTGTGTCTGCTTCGCTGGCGGTTTCGCCGAGCATGGCGCTGGCAAAAGCCTCGGCGTCGAAGACCCCCAGATCCTCGGCTTTCTCGCCGATCCCGACAAAACGAATTGGCGTGCCGAGGCGGCGCGCGATGGCCAGCAGAATGCCGGCTTTCGCGGTGCCATCAAGTTTGGTGACGGTAATGCCGGTCAGGCCGACCGCCGCATTGAACTGTTCAGCCTGGTTAAGCGCGTTTTGTCCGATACTCGCATCCAGTACCAGCATCGTTTCGTAGGGCGCGTCCGGGTCCAGCTTGGCAATCACTCGCTTGATCTTCTTGAGTTCTTCCATCAGGTTGCCCTGCGTGTGCAGGCGCCCCGCGGTGTCGGCTAACAGCACATCTATCTGTCGGGCCTTTGCGGATTGCAGTGCATCGAATGCCACCGCCGCCGGATCCGCCCCCGTCTGCTGGGCGATCACCGGCACGTCGTTGCGTTTGCCCCAGGTTTGCAGTTGTTCGACCGCTGCGGCGCGAAACGTATCACCTGCGGCAAGCATGACATTCAGGCCCTGGTCACGAAAGCGTCGCGCAAGTTTTCCGATGGTGGTGGTTTTGCCGGCGCCATTGACGCCCACCATAAGAATCATGCGCGGCCTGCCATCGGCCGGAATGGTCAGTGGTTGCTCGCAGGGCTTCAGGATCTCGACAATGGACGCATGCAGGGCGGCCAGCAGCGCGTCCCGGTCGTTCAGTTCCTTGCGCGCCACTTTCTTTCGGAGGCCGCCAACGATGTGTTCTGTAGCTTCAATTCCCGCGTCGGCGAGGAGCAGCCGCGTCTCCAGTTCCTCCAGCAGCGCCTCGTCAATGCGACCGCCCGGCATGAGTTCACCGAGGTCTTTTGTCAGCCACGAGTCCCCGCGATTCAGGCGCTGCCGAAGCCGTCTGAAGAAGCCGGGTTTTCCGTCTGACTCGCTCGCTTTGCTCAATTCGCTTCTCGGGGCACCAGTGAAGACGCGGTATGCTAGCACTCCAATGAGTACGCTTGCACCGCAGTAACCGGAAGCAAAGATGCCACGCAAGGCGCCGGCCAGGCGAAAAACTGCCCCGCAGAACACCTTCAGGATCATCGCTGGCGAGTGGCGGGGCCGTCGCCTGGCGTTCCAACCCGGAGCCGGCGTGCGGCCAACGCCGGACCGGGTCAGGGAAACGCTGTTCAACTGGCTGCAACCCATCATCAGCGGCGCACGCTGCCTGGACCTGTTTGCGGGCAGCGGAGCGCTCGGTCTCGAGGCCATGTCTCGCGGTGCAGGCTCGGTGACCTTCGTCGAGCAATCGCCGGAAGTCGCCGACGGCATCCGGGCCCAGCTTGTAAAGCTCGCCGCAGCGGCCCCGGTCCATGCGCTGGACGCCTTTGCTTTTCTGTCTCGCAATACCGATACTTTTGATATTGTTTTCGTTGACCCGCCGTTCGGAAAGGATCTGGCGTCTAAAGCCTTCCGGGAGTTGCTTAAATGCGGCGCGCTGCGACCTGGGGGGCGGGTATACATCGAAACTGAGCCTGCGGAGTTCGAGGGCGTTGTGCCCGAACACTGGCGCCTGCTGCGTCAGAGCCGGGCGGGTCAGGTTGCATTTGGACTCGCGGCGCAGGCGCCGGACAACACCTGAGGCCTTAGGCCGGGGCGGAACCATGCCAGTCGATGCAATGTATCCGGGTACCTTTGATCCGGTCACCAATGGTCACTATGACCTGATACGCCGGGCCGCGACCGTGTTCAACAAGGTCGTAGTGGCCATTGCCGCCAATCCCGGCAAGACGCCGCTGTTTTCGCTGAAAGAACGCGTTGCCCTGGCCACGGAGGTGCTTGGCGATATCGATGGCGTTGAAGTGCAGGGTTACGAGGGCCTCACGGTGGACTTCGCCCGGGACAACAAGCTCAAGGTGATGGTGCGCGGCCTGCGCGCGGTGGCTGATTTCGAGTTTGAGTTTCAGCTGGCGACCATGAGCCGGCAGCTGAATCACGACGTTGAATCAGTTTTTCTCACGCCCACCGAAAAATTCACCTTCATATCGTCCAGCCTGGTGCGGGAAATAGCGATGCTGGGCGGTGATGTGTCCCGCTTCGTGCACCCGGCCGTTCAAGCCGCGCTGAGCAAGAAGCGTAAGGCCGCGCTGAGCAAGAAGCGCAAGGCCGCCGCCAGGAAGTAGCCTGCGCCGCGCCCGGGGCTAGCGTTGGCAGGTCACGCAAAAATAGGTGGACCGCTGGCCGATCACTTCCTGCCTGATAGCGTCGCCACAGCGTTCACAGGCTTCGTCCTTCCTGTCGTAAACAGCAAGCGCATGCCGGAAGTACCCCGGCAGGCCGTCGCTGTCCGTGTAATCGCGCAAAGTGGTGCCGCCCGCCTTGATCGCAGCGGTCAGGACAGCGCGTATTTCTGCCGCCAGCTTCACGTAGCGCGCGAGCGAGATACGGCCTGCGGCTCGCCGTGGGTGGATTCCGGCCCTGAACAACGCCTCGCTCGCATAGATATTCCCGACGCCCACCACCACGCTGGCGTCCATGATGAAGGCTTTCACGGCCAGTTTTCTGCCGCGTGAGCGCTGCCAGAGGTGTTTACCGCTGAAGGCATCCTCCAGCGGTTCGGGCCCGAGCCGGGTTAGCAAGGGATGGCGCAGCGGGTCGCGTCGCGTCCACAGCAGGCATCCGAAGCGACGCGGATCATTGAAACGCAGGATAACCCCGCCGCTAAAACCAATGTCCACGTGGTCGTGCTTCTGTGGCGGCAGCGTACGGGTCAGAATCCGCAGGCTGCCTGACATTCCGAGGTGCAGAATGGCGCTGCCGGCGCGGGTATCAAGCAGCAAGTATTTGGCACGCCGTCGAACGGCCTGCAGCCTGAGGCCTGGCAATTCAGTACCAAGTCGTGCCGGGATTGGCCAACGCAGGCGCCGCTCGCGCACGATAACGCCGGTTACCGTGCGGCCGGTGATGTGCGGCGCGATGCCCGCACGCGTTGTTTCGACTTCTGGAAGCTCTGGCATTGCCGATCCGCTTGCGGGCAGGTGGGCGATTGTAGCCGACGCCAACGCAGCCGCGCGGGGGCGGCCGCGCCATTCCTGCCGCAGCGATCATAAAAGCATTGTAAACAATGACTTGAGGTTCGCCCCGGGGCTGGCAGGGCAGCCACGGCTCGTGCGACGAGCCTGTCAGCCGCAGTGCCGCACCGCAGCGCTCGCATCCTGCGACGCCAATCGCCACCCAGTTCCTTTGCGCTCAACGGGGGTTCCGTTATAGTGATCGTCCCTCCTGAGTCGCAATGAGGCCACAGCGTGCTCGAATTTCTGAATACCTACTACGGCGGGTTCCTGAACCTTGGATTCTGGGGTAACACCCTGCTGGCTTTCCTGATGGTGCAGTTCACCATCATGGGCGTCACGCTCTATTTGCATCGCGATCAGGCTCACAGAGGTCTCGATCTTAATCCGGTACTGCGGCATATTTTCCGCCTCTGGCTGTGGATGAGCACCGGTCAGGGCACCGGTGAATGGGTGGCTGTGCATCGCAAACATCATGCGAAATGCGAAACCGCAGAGGACCCGCATAGCCCAAAGACCTACGGCCTGAAGAAGGTACTGCTAGAAGGCGCTGAGCTCTATCGCGCCGAGGCGGACAATCCGGAGACGCTCGAAAAATACGGTCGCGGGACGCCGAATGACTGGCTGGAACGCAACGTCTACAAGAAATACACCTACGCTCGGCATCACGCTGATGGTCCTGCTGGACCTGTTCCTGTTCGGTGTGCCGGGCATCATCATCGTTGCGGTCCAGATGATCTCCATGCCGCTGTTCGCGGCCGGCATTATCAATGGCGTCGGCCATCATTCGGGATACCGCAACTTCGAGTGCGCCGATGCGGCCACCAACATCGTGCCCTGGGGCGTGCTGCTGGGAGGCGAGGAGCTGCACAACAATCATCATGCGTTTCCAAGTTCGTCAAAGTTCTCGGTGCGCAGCTGGGAGTTCGATATCGGCTGGTTTTACATCAACGGTCTTGAGCGCCTTCGGTCTCGCCAAAGTCAAGAAAGTGGCGCCCAAACCGGTGATGGTCGACCAGCCGGGGCCCATCGATCTTGAAACCGTGCGGGCCATAATCGTCAATCGTATGCATGTTTTGCGCGATTACTCACGGCGCGTGACGCTGCCCGTACTCAAGGCTGAGGCGGCACGGGCCGACGCATCCTGGCGCGGCGTGCTGGTCAAGGCGCGCAAGCTGCTGATTCGGGAAGAGAGCCTGCTGGACGAAAAATCGCGGCGGCATCTCGGCAAACTTCTGGACGGCAATCAGGCCCTGCGCACGGTACACGAGTACCGCGTGCGTCTGCAGAGCCTCTGGAACGGCGCCAATGTCAGCAACGAGCGGCTGCTCGCCCAGCTTCGCGAATGGTGCGCAAGCGCCGAAGCCAGTGGAATACGTTCGCTGCAGGAATTCGCGAAAGTGATTCGCAGTTACTCCATTCAGCCGGCACCCTCGCCAGCCTGAGAAAAACATCGAGGCACAAAAAACCCGCCTTCTGGCGGGTTTTTCATGCGTACACTCTGCAGCCAGGATCTACTTGATCTTGCCTTCTTTGTATTTGACGTGCTTACGCACCCGCGGGTCATATTTCATGACCTCCATCTTTTCCGGGTGCAGCCGCTTGTTCTTGGTGGTGGTGTAGAAGTGCCCCGTACCGGCGCTGGAATTCAATCTGATCTTGTCTCGCATGAGTCTCTCCTCAGACCTTTTCGCCGCGTGCACGCAGGTCGGTCATGACCTTGTCGATACCCAGCTTGTCAATGATGCGCATACCTTTCGAGGACACGCGCAGTCTCACGAAGCGCTTTTCGCTTTCCACCCAGAACCTGTGAAAGTGGAGGTTAGGCAGGAAACGGCGACGCGTTCTGTTATTGGCATGAGAAACGTTGTTTCCCGATATGGGTCGCTTCCCGGTGACCTGGCAGACTCTGGACATGACACTGTACTCGTTGGTTGAAGCGGGCCAGTCCCGGTTTCCCGGCTGGCGAACAGCCGCACTTTATACCAGCTGGCCCCGGACTGTGCAAGACCGCGGCAAGCCGGGCCACCGGCAATGATGCTTAGATAAGTCCTCGTTCTGCAAGGGAAACACAGCAAGAATCACCCACCACGAAGTGGTCCAGCAGGCGAATATCAACGAGCGCCAGCGCATCGCGCAGGCGCCGGGTGATCAGTTCGTCGGCGCGACTGGGCTCGGCGACCCCGGACGGGTGGTTATGGGCCAGTATGACGGCTGCAGAGTTGCCTTCCAGCGCCAGCTTGACCACTTCCCTCGGGTGGACGCTGGCCCCGTCTATGGTCCCGCGAAACAGCTCCTTGAAGCTGATGACCCGGTGCCGGTTGTCCAGCAGCAGGCAGCAGAACATCTCGTGTGGCAGATCCCTGAGCCGTGCCCGAAGGTAATCGCGGGTGGTCCGCGGGTTTTCCAGTGGCTTGCCTCGCCGAAGTGTCTCCATCAGCTGCCGGCGCCCGATTTCCAGGACTGCCTGCAACTGGGCGTGCCGCGCGGCACCAAGGCCGCAACCGCGCGGGTAGCTGTGGCTTGGCGCGACCAGCAGCGCGCGCAGGCTCCCGAAATGGTCCAGCAGGCCGTGCGCCAGGGCGAGGGCCGAACGGCCGCGGATGCCGGTGCGCAGCAATATCGCCAGAAGCTCTGCATTTGAGAGCGTGTGCGCGCCGTGCTCGGCGAGTCTGTCCTGCGGCCGCTCTCCCTGCGGCCAGTCCCTGATTCCCATATCTACCTCCTTGTTACTCGCGCTTGCCCGAGCGCCGCGCCTCCTGTGCGGCCCGGCCCCAGTGTTGCACGGGCCCATTGCACGCGCCAAACTGGCCGATCGCTGGCTCTGGAGACGGCCGGCCCACTGAATAACCTGGATGGCAAAAAGCATGTCGGTACTGGATTCAAAGCGAGTTTTGCTGGGCGTGACCGGGGGTATCGCGGCCTACAAAAGCCCGGATCTGGTGCGCAGGCTCAGGGAGAAGGGCGCGACGGTGCAGGTTGTCATGACCGCCGGTGCGGAGCGCTTTGTAACGGCGCTGACGTTCCAGGCCGTATCGGGGCAGGCGGTGCGCACGAGCCTGTGGGACGCCGAGGCTGAAGCGGCGATGGGCCACATCGAACTTGCGCGCTGGGCGGATGTTTTGCTGGTCGCGCCGGCGACGGCGGACTTTCTGTCGCGGCATGCCGCTGGCATGGCCAATGATTTGCTGACGACCCTGTGCCTGGCGAGCGAGGCCCCGCTGATGGTGGCGCCGGCTATGAATCAGCAGATGTGGGCCCATCCGGCCACGCGGGCCAACTGCGAAACGCTGCGCGCCCGAGGCGTGCATTTTCTGGGGCCGGGTGAAGGAGACCAGGCCTGCGGAGAGGTGGGCCTGGGCCGTATGCTGGAGCCTCGCGAGATCGTAACCGGCGTGGAGGCTGTCCTTGCACAGGCATGAGCCGCTGGCGGGGCGCCGGCTGCTGGTGACTGCCGGCCCGACTCGCGAGCCCCTGGACCCGGTGCGCTACCTGAGCAACCGGAGCTCCGGAAAGATGGGCTACGCCATAGCGCGCGCGGCGCAGGACGCCGGCGCCGCGGTGGTCCTGATTTCAGGCCCGGTCTGTCTGAGCACGCCCAACGGCGTCGAACGTATTGATGTGGAGAGCGCCGCCGACATGTTCGACGCGGTGCATACCCAGGTTGGACGGGCCGACATATTTATTGGCGCAGCGGCGGTTGCAGATTACCGTCCCCGGCGCGTGCAGGGCGATAAAATCAAGAAACACGGGGAGACTATGCGCCTGGACCTTGTGCGCAATCCGGATATCCTGGCCAGCGTCGCAATGCTTGCAAGCCCACCGTTCACGGTAGGCTTTGCTGCTGAAACCACCGACCTCCGTGCCAATGCCCGTGACAAGCTGTTGCGCAAGAGGCTCGACATGATCGCCGCGAATCGTGTCGGTGAGCGGCTTGCGTTTGACAAGGAAGAGAACGAACTGATTCTGATCTGGGAGGGTGGCGAGTTGATTCTGCCCATGCAGGAAAAGCGTGCACTTGCGCGCGCCATGTTGGAATGCGTAGGGCGGCGCTTTGCCGCGAAGCAAAAAAGCGAGGTTAGCCATTGAGCAGAATCAAACTGAAGATCCTGGATCCGCGGCTCGGCAAAGAGTTCCCTCTCCCGGCCTATGCGACAGACGGCTCCGCGGGCATCGACCTGCGCGCCTGCGTCGATGCGCCGCTGACAATTGCGGCTGGCGACACTCAGCTGGTACCCAGCGGCATGGCCGTGCATATTGCGGACCGCGAACTTGCGGCCGTGCTCTGGCCGCGTTCCGGCCTGGGCCACAAGCACGGCATTGTGCTCGGCAATCTGACGGGGCTTATTGATTCCGACTACCAGGGCCAGGTATTTATCTCGGTCTGGAATCGCGGCAGCAACGCTTACACCATCCAGCCAGGAGACCGCATCGCTCAAATGGTCTTTGTGCCGATCCGGCAGGTGGAATTCGAACTTGTTGAGGACTTCAGCGAGAGCCGGAGGGGCTCAGGCGGATTCGGTCACTCCGGTCGGGCCTGACCGGACTCCTCGTTTTCGTCGCCAATCCCCTGCAGCAGCTTGTAGCGCTCGATATCCTCAGCGTACTTGATACGGATCCGCGCCTGATCCAGGTACTGCTGTTCAAGGATTTCCTCGTATTCGGCCAGGGAAGCTTTGGTTTGCTGCAACTCGTCTGTCAGCTTCTGTGGGATGACCGGATCTGCCACCCCCCTCTTGAGCTGTCTCTCGCGCAGCGCGTTGATCTCTGCCTCGCGCATCGCGGCCTGCTTTTTTAGCTGGTTGATGTTCTGGGTGGTGAAAATGATCTGTCCGTCCACAGCGGCAAGGCGGCGCTGGCGCGTGTGCTGTATCTCATCCACAGAGGCATAGCTGTCGATAAGGGCGCGATCATAGGCGCGTCTCGCTGCCTCCGCCGCCCGCTTCTCGTCATCCAGGCGACGCAAACGCATTTCTTCCAGCAGTTGCTCAGGAGTTTTCTCGGCCTCGTACACGCCCACCGTCACGCCCTGGCGGTTCAAGACCTCTGTGCGGGATTTCGCAAAGCGTGGGGGAACGCGGTCGCCGTAGTGGACTACCCCGTTTTCATCCGTCCACTTGTAGGTCTTGCTTTCCGCCGCGAAAACTTGCGGCCCGGCGACAACCATCAGGCCGACGAGCATTATCGAAGCCAAGCGCATGCCCCGATTTTTACACAAACTCGGGCCACAGGCAGCAGGCCACGCCTGCCCAGGACCCAAATTGCCTGTGAGCATATTCAATTTCACTTAATCACTATACGCCGTAGCGCTTCCGGTAAGTGCGAACTGCGTCAAGATGCGGGGCAAGCAGGGCGTCCTTGCTGATGAACTCAATAAGGTCGTCCAGGTGCGCAATGCTGGCGACCGGCACCCCAAGGCTCTGCCCGGCTTCCTGCACCGCTGAAAGGGTCCCCTGGCCTCTTTCGCCCCGGTCCAGTGCAATCACGATACCGGCGATGTCGGCGCCGGCCGTATGAATAAGTTGTACAGCCTCGCGGATGGCCGTGCCGGCGGTCATGACGTCGTCAATAATCAGGGCGCGGCCGGACAGCTCCGCGCCAACGATGGTGCCACCTTCCCCGTGTCCCTTGGCTTCCTTGCGGTTGAATGCATAGGGCACGTCCAGGTCATGGTGATCGGCAAGCGCCGCCGCGGTCACTGCAGCCAGCGGAATGCCCTTGTAGGCCGGGCCGAACAGGAGGTCGAACTCGATCCCGGAATCCACGATAGTTTGCGCATAATGCCGGCCCAGGGCAGCCAGCGCCCGGCCCGTATTGAACAACCCGGCGTTGAAGAAATAAGGGCTGATCCTGCCGGATTTGAGGGTGAACTCCCCGAACCGCAGTACTCCGCAGTCAACAGCGAGCCTCAGGAAATCGGTCTGGTAATCCTGCATGGCGTTCGTCTCCTGAGCTGCAGCGGAGGGCTTCGGTATGATACACGCACATAAAATTACGAGGGTGACATGCGGGTAATCAGTCTTAACGCGAACGGGATTCGGGCGGCGGCGCGCAAGGGCTTTTTCGACTGGCTCGCAGGGCAGGATGCAGACGTGGTTTGCATCCAGGAAACCAAGGCCCAGGAACACCAGTTGTCTGATGGCGTCTTCTATCCACCCGGCTATCATTGTTTTTATCACGACGCGGAAAAGAAAGGCTACAGCGGCGTCGCGATCTATGCCAGGCGCGCGCCGGATCGGATCATTCGCGGGCTTGCACGGGCTGACCGCGGCGTACCGGGCTGGCATGAGTTCGACCGGGAGGGGCGCTACATCGAAGCGCGCTTCGGTAACCTGAGCGTGGTCTCCCTTTATCTCCCGTCGGGGTCGTCGAGTGAGGACCGCCAGGCCGCGAAGTTTCGCTTCCTCGAGTTGTTCATGCCGTTTCTCCGGCGTGCGCGGCGCCGACGCCGCGAATACATCCTGTGCGGAGACTGGAATATCGCTCACCGGCAGATCGACCTGAAAAACTGGCGGGCCAACCAGAAAAACTCCGGTTTTCTCCCCGAGGAGCGGGCATGGATGGACGAGCTCTTCGAACGGGTCAAGTACGTGGACACTTTTCGCCGGGTCAACCAGGAGCCTGACCAATACACCTGGTGGTCGAATCGTGGTCGGGCCTGGGACAAGAACGTGGGCTGGCGCATCGACTATCAGGTGGCTTCGCCAGGGATTGGCAAGTCCGTGACCGCAACGTCTATTTACAAGGACGAGCGTTTCTCCGATCACGCGCCGCTGATCATGGACTATGCAATCGGGTCCTGACGTTTGGAAGAGCAGAAAAAAAGCTGGCGCGAATCCCTGGAGGTGTACTGGCACCGGCGCGTGCTGGCGATGGCTTTCCTGGGATTTTCGGCAGGTATTCCTCTGCTGCTGGTGTTTTCCACTTTATCGGCCTGGCTGCGCGACGTCGGCGTCGATCGCAGCACCATCGGATTCTTCAGCTGGGTGGGTATTACCTTTTCAATCAAGGTGCTGTGGGCGCCGATCATCGATCGTACCGCGCTGCCTCTGCTGACTCCGTGGCTGGGCAAGCGCCGTAGCTGGATGCTGCTCGCACAGTTGAGCATTGCCGTTGGTGTTGCGGCCATGGGCATCAGCGATCCGACCGCGGACGTTACGCGCTTTGCGCTGCTTGCATTGTTTGTGGCTTTTGCTGCGGCCACCCAGGACGTGGTCATTGATGCCTGGCGCATCGAAGCCGTCGAGGTGCGCCGGCAGGGGGCGATGGCGGCGGTCTACATCTTCGGCTATCGCCTGGCCCTGCTCGTAGCCGGTGCCGGTGCGCTGTTTATCGCCGACTTCGCCAGCTGGACGCTGGCCTATCTCACCATGGCGGGGTTCATGCTGGTGGGCGTTGCGACCACCCTGCTGATCGGGGAGCCTGAGCATGCGGTCAGCGCGGCGACTATCGACATGGAGCGCCGGCTACAGAAGATCATCGACGACACCGCAAGGCTGCCAAGCGCACTGCAGAAACTGGAAGCCTGGTTCAGTGCCGCCATCATCGGGCCGTTTGCCGATTTCTTTATCCGGCATGGCTGGTACGCGGTCCTGATTCTTGGCGTGGTCGGGCTTTACAAGCTCTCGGACATCACTATGGGCGTGATGGCCAACCCGTTTTATATTGACCTTGGTTTCTCGCTCAGTGAGATTGCCGGCATCGCCAAGGTGTTCGGTTTTGCGATGGTCATTGTCGGCTCAACAGTGGGGGGCGTAATGGTTGCGCGCTGGGGCCTGCAAAAATCCCTGCTGGCCGGGGCGGTGCTGGTGGCATCGACCAATCTGCTGTTTGTGGTGATGGCGCAATACGGCGCGGATCTGAGGTTGCTGGCAGTGGTTATCAGCGCGGATAATCTCACGGTGGGTATTTCCAGCGTTGCACTGATCGCCTATGTGTCCAGCCTGACCAACCGAGCCTACACGGCCACCCAGTACGCGTTGTTCAGCTCGCTGATGACGCTACCGGGCAAATTCATCGCAGGCTTTTCCGGCGTAGTGGTTGATACAACCAACTACACAGTATTCTTTCTGTATGCGGCCGCGCTGGGTATTCCCGCCATCCTGCTGGTGCTGTATCTGATCAGAATCGAACCGGAAGGCGCCCCCGCCGGGTCTCCTGCAGACTGACATGTCGATGGGCTTTCAGGTCTGTGCCCTCGCGGATATCGCAGATCCGGGCTCCAGGGGTTTCGTGATCAAGCGCGGTGACTGGCCGATGCATGGTTTCGTCGTGCGCCAGAACGACGCGGTGTTTGCCTACCTGAACGTCTGCCCGCACGCAGGGCGCATGCTGAACTGGGGTCCGGACCGATTCCTGACCAGGGATCAGCTGATGATCATGTGCTCGGCACATGGGGCGGTCTTCGAGATCAGCACGGGCCTGTGCGTGGCGGGACCCTGCATGGGAGACAGGCTTTCCGGCATCGAAACTCGCATCGAAAACGGACAGGTTGTGGTCTATCCGGAACGCTAGCGTCAGCGGGCGTCGCGCACGCCCTCCGGGAGCCATGCAGCCTGTCGCCGCCTAAAGCGGCAGGTAGATAACCGTATTGGTGATCAGAATCATGATAAAGATCAGGCAGGTCACCATCGGGCCAAGATAAATTCTTCCGGTCATCGTGAAGAAGTAGCGATTGAAGTACGGCAGTACGAACATCATCGGCACTACCGCGAACAGCAGATTCACGTACAGCCAGCCGTCGGTCCAATACACCGTGCCGGTCAGCGCGAAGACGGTGTACTGGATGACCACAATCAGCAGCAGCCCGAGAGAATTGGCAACGCCGGCGAGCAGCATGCTCCGCCATTCGGGCTGCCCTTCGAAACGCATCGCACCGTTGACGCGCAACGAGTTGGAAAGAAAGAAAACCAGAAAGAACGGCACGTACATGGCCAGCAGCAACAGCAGGGCGGGTTGGAACACGCGCACGCCCATGAACAGAAAGCGATAGTCCACGTGCAAGAAATAATAGACGGTGAATAGCACGAAGAAGTAAAAGAAAAACAGCAGCAGCGCGAGCCCGAAGGTGCGCAGCAGTTCACCGGGGCTGGTGCCGGCGCCCCACATGGCCGACTGCACGCCACGCTGCCTGCCGAAGTAGCGATAGCTCAGCCCGAACATCGCGAAGCCGACGAGCCCGTTCAGCACCGCCCACAGCATGACGGCGTTGTTCATACGCTGGGGGAAAAACCAGGTCAGTTCGCGACGCGTCGCGGCCACAAACAGCTTCTGCGACAGTTCTGCCATGGGGATGTAAGTGAAGCAGGCGACAAGCGCGCCCACCACGAACAGCGTCCAGAACAGTATCTTTCCGGTTCCCCGGGGCCGTGGCAGCGGCGGGGGCAGCTCGTGCACCAGCGGGCGGAACGCAGGTGTCTGCAACAGCAGCTGGGCCATGGGCACCAGCGCGACCATCGCTGCAATCAGCGCGATGACGCTGAGCAACTCCTTCCAGTACCAGATCTGGTCATCACTGGCCATGCCACTGTCGACAATGAAAACATGCTCGAAGTACTCAATCTGGTTGGCGGTCGCCTCCCTCATATACGGCTGGAAGGGGTGCAGCACCCGCTCGTTGAAAACTACGCGCAGGGTGCGCTGCGTCCGGTCCCCGTAGTATTTGCCGAGCTCGACTTCCTGCAGTGGCGCCGCCGTGGGGGTCAGCCCTGAGTTCACCAGGCGCAAGGCTTCCGGCGCCCGCCGCATGTCTCCGTTTCCGAGTTCGTTCCTGTAGGCGCCCTCGTCGTAGTAGGCATAGCTGATGCCGACGTTGGAGCGCACATCCTTCAGGACCTGGTCGGTCAGGGTCAGGACATAGCCGGACACAAAAACGGAGTCGAGCTTGCTCGGATTCCCGGTCCGTCGGGCCTCCCTGCCAAAGTAGTTGGCCCCGCGAATCGCTGCATTACCACCGGCGGAATGCCCGGTCGCTCCGATGCGGGTCTTGTCGATGTAGTTGAGGTTGGCGCTGCTTGCCGCGTAGTCCACCAGCGCGAACAGCCCGTACCCCTCGGTAGTGGCCGCACGCCTGCTTAATGAGGCGCTTGAACTGCCCTGAGCGTAGGGGTCGATGGTCATGGTAACGAAACCGCGGCGGGCAAGTTCCAGAGAAATATTGGACAGCGCTTCCTTCGAGCGTTGAAAGCCGGGCACCACAAGGATCAGCGGTGCCGGGTTTTCGGCAGTTGCTGTGCGGGGCTTGAACAGGTCGGCAACAACCCATTGTCCATTCTGGGTCGGGACCTTGATATCTCGCACCTGAACCTGTCCGCCCGAGGTCTGGACCTGCGCGGCAATCAGGCTCGCCAACAGCACCACGCCGATGGCCCACGACAAGCGTTTCCAGCTTGTCGAAGTGTGGGGGTCAGTCGGAATCATGCCGATCAGGCTGTGGCGCTGCCGGTGAGGCCACGCAGGTGTTCGATCAATGAGGGAATGTTCGGAATCGCGACGCGAAGCAGGGCTAACGACCGCGTGATCGCCTCAAACAAACGGCGGTTCACGTGCCGTCAGACGTGGTCGAAAAAGTCCAGCGGATTTGCGAAGTCCTTGTGCGGAACGTCTTCGTCACCAGGTCCGGCGTCTGCACGCTCAACGTCCATGGAACCCGTCCAGTCCTCAGGCGGCTGCGCCTCTTCCAGGTACATGTCGCGCCAGGCATCGGCATCGATTTCTTCCACCGTGCCATCGAAATACTGGATCTCAATGGTGCGGTCATCGTCGTCGGTTGCGACGACTTCAAAGAGCCCGAATCCAGGGCGCTTGTACCAAGCTACCTATAACGGGATATATCTCTTTCATTGGCTATCCCTCGTTTGCCCCGGACTGCTATGATTCACAGCGTTTAATCGGGGGCAGCGCGGCCTGCACTGCCCTTCTTGTATATTCCAATCCGGGTTGACTCGCAAGGAGCACTGCACATATTGCAGGCATTAATGCTTGAACAGCTGATTAAAATATTCGTCGTGCTGTTCGTTGTGGTGGAACCACTGTCGCTGGTGCCATTGTTCGGCGCCATGACACGCGGTGGCAGCGAGGGCTATCGGCGCAAAATGGCGCTGAAATCAACGTTTCTTGCTGCCATCATCCTGCTGGTGTTCGCATTTTCCGGCAGTTGGTTCCTGGCGGTCATGGGCATCAGTTTAGACGCATTCAAAATCGCGGGCGGCTTGCTGCTGTTCATGATCTCGCTGGACATGGTGTTTGCGCGCCAGTCTGGCGTGCGCTCGACCACGGTACGAGAGCAGGAGGAGGCGCGCTACAAGGAAGACATTTCGGTTTTTCCGCTGGCCTTTCCTCTGATCGCAGGCCCGGGCGCCATGGCCACTCTTTTGCTCCTGGTAGGCGAGGTGCAAGGTGACCCGGTGATGTTTGCAGGATTGCTCGGTGTCCTGCTGTTCGTGCTGGCGCTGACACTGTTGTTTATGTTGATAACACCCCTGGTCATGCGGGTGCTGGGCGTCACCGGTGCCAACGTCATAAGCCGCCTGCTGGGCGTTGTGCTCGTGGCGCTATCTGTTCAGTACGTAGTGGATGGTGTTAAAGGCAGCTTCGGGCTCTAGTCGGCCAGGGTTCAGCGACGCTTGCGTCGGTAAAGCAGATCCCAGACCCCATGCCCGAGGCGTTGGCCGCGCCGTTCGAATTTCGTAACCGGTCGGGACTCCGGTCGCTCCGCGAAGCATCCGGCGCCCGCGATATTTTCAAACATCTCGCTCTTGTCCATAAGCTCCAGCATCTGCTCCGCGTAATTTTCCCAGTCCGTAGCAAGGTGGAATACGCCGCCCGCCTGCAACCGGCTGGCCACCAGCTCGATGAACGATGGCTGCACGATGCGTCTCTTGTGGTGACGCTTCTTCGGCCAGGGGTCGGGGAAAAACAGCAGGACTTCATCCAGAGAGCGCGGGGGCAACTGATTCTGCAATACCTCCACGGCGTCATGCATGAAAAGTCTCACGTTAGTCAGTCCGAATTTTTCGATCAGCAGCAGCAGGTGCCCGACGCCGGGGCGATGTACCTCAACACCGAGGTAATCGTTGTCCGGATAATTGCGGGCGAGTTCCGCCAGCACTTCGCCGTTACCGAAACCGATTTCCAGTGTGCGCCTGCCGGCGGCCGGACCGACCAAAGAGCTGATCAAGATCCAGCTGCCGCCGCGGCAGGCTCGACGCCAAAACGCGGCCATAGTTCCTTGAGGGCACGCGCCTGCGAGGGCGTCAGCCGCCCCTCACGCCGCACGAAACTGCGCACCGTTCGCAGGTATGGCTCATCGGTTTTCATCCGGACAGTATAGGCGCAGCCAGTGTCGTAGCCCCACAGCGCGAAGCCTTCGAACTATGCGACCGCTTACCCGGTACGCCCCTGACGGCCGTAAGCCTGGTGGCGAGCGCTGCCACGCGGTTCGGCGCCGTGCCCGGTACGTGTGAATACGAGGATCTGCCGCCAGTGCCCCGCGCCGATAAGGTGCGACTGCAGCTTGCAATTGCTGATCTGCTTCTGCTTGCGGTTCTTGGTGACGACACCATTGCCGTCTCGTCGGACCCGGTACTCGATCACGATGCCGCGTTCGTTCGTGCGTTCATCGAAGGTCTGAGACGCCTTTCGGAAGGTCGATCTCTTCTTGAAAAACCCTCAGGTGGTCTGGTTCAACCAGTCGACGATGGCCGGATGATAATGGGCGATGCCTTCGAGCATGCCGGCGGCGTAGTTACCGTTCATTCCAAGGAAGTCGCCGTCGGCGCAGTACAGACGGTCAGCCAGGTCGCGGGTCTCGGAGTCGCGCTGTGCGGTCGACCGCACGTCCGCCGCGCCGTTGGCAACCAGGACCGCCGCGATGGGGCTAACCAGGACTTCGAGATCGTTGCCGCTGTCGCCACAGAAGACCGTGTTCCCCAGGTCGAAGCCCAGCTGACCCATCAGAAACTCAATGGCATGGAACTTGGTCGCCCGCTCCGGCAGCACGTCGAGCAGGCCGACTCCGGCTGGTTCATCGATGCTCGAGATCAGGCTTGCCCGAACGCCGGTGCCGCCAAGACGTCGGCTGATCTGCGCTTTCAGCGCTTCGATATTGGCCTCCAACGGAAAGTAGAAACTCAATTTGAAGCGATTCTGCTTGGAATCCTCCTGCAACTGCAGTCCGTTCAGGTCCGCCAGCGCCGATTTGAGTTCCGCATGCGTGCGACCGTGCCAGTCGGTGGCGATTTCGTCTTCCCACTGAGGCTGCGGTGACCAGTTGTCACCGTCCTGCACCGCATATATTGTCGTCCCGACGTCGCCGATGACGAAATCGGGCAACGGCAGGCTGTAATCCGCGATCGCCTGCCGGACAAGCTCGCGGTGCCGGCCACTGACGTAGGACAGCGTCACCTCGGGCCGGCCGGCCAGCGCGCCGAAAAGTTCCCGCGCGCCCGGCGACTCCGGCTGCGCCCCGTTCGGAATCAATGTTCGATCGAGGTCCGTGCAGATCAGCAGCCGATCCGGCGGTGGTCTTTTGGAGGAACTCATGCTGTGCTGCCCCGTTTCGTGCCTGACTGGCCTGTCGTGCCGAGCAGGCGGATCGCGACAGGCGCCGCGCTTGTCTACCGTGCTGCCGCCACGACCCCTGGAATGCGCGAGCCTATTCTAACGCATCATCACCGGAATCGAAGGGGGTTCGGCCGCGAGCCGTCAATGCGCCTGATGCCAACGTTTGTTGCGGGAGCACAGGCCCTTGCGCTTGAATCCGCAGCACTCGACGAACTAATCTCTGCACGTGCCTGCCCGGGCTCCGATGAAACGACCGCCAATCAGCGACAGGAACAGATAATGTCCACCGCAAACCCGTCCCCGAAGACCCAGGCGCTGCCTCGCGGCGTAATGCTCAATGCCTATCCCGACAGTATCGGCAAGACGCTGTCTGACGCGGTCGAATTTCTGGGAAGGCCCGAAGTAAAGGGAGCTTTTTCACTGTTCTATATCCTGCCGACCTTCTTTCACAGCGATCTGGATCGTGGATTTTCCGTCATCGACTACGACATCGACGAAAGACTGGTCAGCCCTGCTGACCTGGATGCGCTGAAGGAACTGGACATCCTGATCAAGCTCGACATGGTGCTCAATCACCTCTCCGTCCGCTCGCCGCAGTTCCAGGACCTGCTCGAGAACGGCGACGATTCGATCTACAGCGACTTCTTCATCGACTGGGACAAGTTCTGGGAAGGCCACGGGACGCCGGGACCGGACGGCCACGTCGTGCCGCACAAGCAATATCTGGACAAACTTTTCATGAGGAAACCGGGGTTGCCCATACTGCGGATCCGGTTTCCGGACGGAACCTACCGAAACTACTGGAACACGTTCTACCAGAAGATCACGTTCAAGGAGATCACGGCCAGCGACTTTGCTGAAACCGAGGGGCTCTCGCCCGAGGAAGCGCAGGCGATCGTCGAAGAGGTGAAAATCGTAATCAAGGAGAACGATAATGCGACGACGGGGCAGTTCAGGCAGATCGCCCGCATTCCCGACGAGATCGTCAAAGCCATCAGCGGGAAGCGGGAATACCTGGGCCAGATGGATCTCAATGCCCGGTCCGAGCTGGTCTGGGATTTCTACGACGAGACCCTTCGCAAGCTGAGCGAACACGGCGCCAGGATCATTCGCCTGGACGCGTTCGCCTATTTGCACAAGGCGCCGGGGGAGCCGAATTTCTTCAATCGGCCGGGCACATGGGAATACCTGGACCGTCTGCGTGATATTGCCGCCGGCTATGGACTGACCATCTTTCCGGAGATTCACGCTCAATACGGAACCGGCATTCACGAGGAAATCTCGCAGAAGGGCTACCCGATATACGATTTTTTTCTTCCGGGACTACTGATCGACGCGCTCGAACGGGGCAGCAACAGCGCGCTCGTTCGGTGGATAAACGAGATCGTCGCCAGGAAGCTGCAGACCATCAACATGCTCGGCTGTCATGACGGCATACCGCTGCTCGACCTCAAGGGCGCGTATGTCAACGGAGAGTACCGCCCGGGCCTTCTCACCGATGAACAGATCGAAGCAGCCATGCAGTGCATTATCATTCGAGGCGGCATGACCAAAAGCCTGTTCGGTCCCGACGGCAAGAAGATCGACTACTATCAGATCAACGCGACTTTCTTCAGCGCGCTGGGCGAGGACGAGCGCAAGCTGCGGCTGGCGCGCGCGATCCAGATGTTCATGCCGGGTTTGCCACAGGTCTGGTACCTGGATCTGTTCGCCGGCACCAACGACTACGCTGCGGCGCAGCGCGGCCGGACAGCTAGTCACAAGGAAATCAACCGGACCACGCTCAGACGCGTCGATATCGAGGAGGGGTTAAAGCGCGACATCGTGCTCGACCAACTGGCGCTCATCCGGCTGCGCAACCAGTCGCCGGCGTTTGCCGGCAATATCGAGATCGCCGAGACAGAGCCTCATAGGCTGCACATCACCTGGCGCCACGAAGACGCAACGGCAACCCTGCAGGCCGATCTGCGCAAGTGCAGTTTCACGGTGCAGCACGATGATGGAGCCAAACAGGAAGAAATGGCGTTCGACTACTAGGCAATCTCTCCACAGCGTATGAACGGCGTCTCCGCGTGACTGGCCGCCCGGAAGACCAAAGCGCCGGGTTTGTTAGAATGTCGACGTACGGCTTTGCGTCGGCCGCCCTGGAACTTCGCCGCGAGCTAACCCCACAGAGACACTGCAGATATGGATGACAAATCAGCTACTTCGCAAGGACGCTACCTGCTGCTGATCAGCGTGCATGGATTGATCCGTTCAGAAGATCTCGAACTGGGTCGGGACGCCGATACGGGTGGGCAGACAATTTACGTCGATTGACCTGGCTCGCAGTCTCGCGCGGCAGAGCGACGTCGAGCGTGTCGACCTCGTCACCCGGCGGATCGTAGACCCGTCGGTCAGCAGCGACTATGCGCAGCCCATCGAGCCGTTGGCGCCAGGGTGCCAGATCGTGCGCATCGATGCCGGTCCCGAAGAGTACCTGCCGAAGGAACAGCTTTGGGATCACCTGGACAGCTTCACAGACAATCTCACCACCTGGCTGCAGCAACTGGGACGCAAGCCAGATGTCGTGCACGGTCACTATGCGGATGCAGGCTACGTCGGTGTGCGTCTGAGCAACCTGCTCGATGTGCCGCTGGTATTCACCGGACATTCGCTCGGGCGGGATAAACGCAAGCGGCTGCTGGCGAAGGGCGTATCGCACACCGACATCGAGAGGATGTACAACATCGAGCGCCGCATCGACGCCGAGGAAGAAACCCTGGCCAATGCCGACATTGTTGTGACCAGCACGGAAAACGAGATCCAGGAGCAATACGGGCTTTACAACTACTATGATCCTGGCCGGATGCGCGTCATTCCGCCGGGGACCAACCTCGAACATTTCTTCCCGCCGAAGGACGACGAGAAATTCGCTGTAGCCGCGCAGTTGGAGCGCTTCGTACAGCAGCCGGACAAGCCCTGGATTCTGGCATTGTCCCGGCCGGACGAGCGAAAGAACATTCTAACCCTGGTCGAGGCCTACGGTGAGTCGAAGGATCTGCAGGAAGAGGCCAACCTGGTCCTGGTCATCGGCAGCCGCGACGACATTCGCGATCTGGAGCCCGGAGCGCGCTCGGTTCTGACCAACGTGCTGTTGCTGATCGACAGCTACGATCTGTACGGCAAGGTCGCCATCCCGAAGAACATAACCGTCGCAGACGTGGCGGACATTTACCGGCTGGCCAAGGTCAGTGGCGGCGTCTTTATAAACCCGGCACTGACTGAACCGTTCGGCCTGACCATACTCGAGGCCGCGGCGACTGGCCTGCCGGTCGTGGCCACGGAGAATGGCGGCCCGGTCGACATACTGGCCAACTGCCGCAACGGTGAACTGGTCGACCCACTCGACAAGAAAGCCATTGCAGCCGCCTTGCTTGGGTTGCTGCGCGATCGCGATGCCTGGGAGCAGGCCTCACGCAATGGGATCGAGGGTGTCCGGCGTGAGTACACCTGGGAGGCACACGCCGCCAATTACCTGCGGGAGATTGGCGGCTTGCAGCACAAGGTTCAGGCAGTACCCGATAGGCCTCCGGTAGCACGTGCAGGTCGCTACCGCGAGAAGGCACTGTTCACCGATCTCGACAAGAGCCTGGTCGGCGATCCCGAATCGCTGCGGCGCTTTGCCGAAGTCATCGCCAGGAACCGCACGCAGGTCATCTTCGGGATAGCGACCGGGCGCCGGCTCGATTCCGCCCTGAAGCTGATCAGCATGGAGGGCGTGCCGACACCGGACGTACTGATATCGAGCCTCGGTACGCGCATCCATTACGGCCGTGCCCTGGTAGAGGATGAGCGTTGGATCGATCACATCGACCGGGACTGGACGCCGGCGCGTACTCGCAGAGTCATAGCCCGGCTGCCCGGCATCACCCCGCAACCCAAGATCGAACAGAGCCGCTTCAAAATCAGTTACAACTACGATGCCGGTGAGGCGCCGTCCGTCGACGAGATCGTCGCACTGTTGCGCAAGGAGGAAATCACGGCCAATGTCATCCATTCCTTCGGGCAGTTCATCGACATCGTGCCCTCGCGTGCCTCTAAAGGGCAGGCGCTGCGCTACGTCGCTCATCGCATTGGTGTCGACCTGGAGAACATTCTCGTAGCAGGCGGTTCGGGCGCCGACGACGACATGATGCGCGGCAACACGCTGGCCGTCGTCGTGGCCAATCGTCACGAGGAAGAGCTGTCCGACCTGCAGGATCTGACGCGCATCTATTTCGCTGAGCAGCCCTATGCAGCCGGCATTCTCGAAGCCGCCGGGCAGTGCGGTTTCTTTGACCGCTGAATTCCATTGGAGGGTCATGTGAGCGGCGGCTGCCTGTGCATTTTCGGCGAAGTACTGTTCGATCATTTTCCTGACGGATCGCGCGTGCTCGGTGGCGCGCCCTTCAATGTGGCCTGGCACCTGCAGGCGCTTCGGCCAGGCACCCTGTTTCATCAGCCGTGTCGGAAACGATCGCGAGGGCGAGGCGGTGCGCGACGCCATGCGCAAGTGGGGCATGCGCACCGATGCTCTGGAAATCGATTCCCGGCTGCCGACCGGTCAAGTACAGGTTACGTTCGACAATGGCGAGCCGGCTTACGAGATTGTCGAGCCAGCGGCCTACGACGCCATCGTGCATCAACCGGCGAGCCTCGATTGCCGCCTGCTTTACCACGGCACCCTGGCCTTGCGTAATACGGTTTCGCGGCGGGCGGCGGAGCACTTTCGGGCACAAACCTCCGGTCTGGTATTTGTCGACATCAATCTGCGGCCGCCCTGGTGGCGTCGCGAATTGGTGGTCGAGATACTGCGGTCCGCGGACTGGATCAAACTCAATCAGCACGAGCTGGAGCAGTTGCATAGCGGTGGGGACGCCCAGGCACTGATCGATGAGTACGAACTCAGCGGGGTTGTCCTGACCCACGGCGCCGCCGGCGCAGAGGTGCTGACTGCCGATGGCGAGCGCACTCGCACGCGGCCCGTCGGCGATGTGACCGTCGTCGACACCGTCGGCGCCGGCGATGCCTTCGCATCGGTTATGATCCTCGGCTTGTCTCTGGGTTGGGCGCTCGACGATACCGTGTGCCGGGCACAGGACTTTGCCTCCGGTCTGGTGGGTCAACGTGGCGCGACCGTCGGCAACCCCGATTTCTATCGCCGTTACGCTGACACCTGGCGCATCGGACCCTGACGGAGCAGCTATGTACGAGCCTGTAGCCCACGCCCTGCTGAATCGCATTCTCGACGAACTGAAGACCCGGGTCGACGGTGCCGATCTGCGTCATTTTCATACCCGGCTCGGCGCCAATTTCTACGCCATCTATTCTCTGTTTTACCTGCTGTACGGGGCACGTGATGACTTCGAGGAGCAGATGGTTGCGCTGGTCACGGTCATGGCCGAGCAATACATCGCTCGTAGCGAAGAACTCAAGCTGCGCGACCGCAAACGTGAATCCGACCACGAGTGGTTCCTGAGGCAGGAGTGGGTCGGAATGGCGCTGTACACTGACGGCTTTGCCGGCGATCTTGATGGCTTACGCGCCCATCTCGGTTACCTGCAGGAACTCGGCGTCAACCTGGTGCACGTGATGCCGATCCTCAAGTGTCCTCAGGGCGCCAGCGATGGCGGCTATGCGGTGAGCGACTTCCGCGACGTAGACGAACGAATCGGCACGTTGCAGGATCTCGAGGAGCTCGCCGGCGAAATGCGCCTGCGGGAAATGTTGCTCGTGCTGGACGTCGTCGTCAATCACACGTCCGACGAGCACGAGTGGGCCCGCCGCGCCCGCGCCGGTGAAGCGAAGTATCAGGACTACTATTACATATACGAAGATCGCGAGATCCCGGATCGCTTCGAGGATACCCTGCCCGAGGTATTTCCCGAGACCTCGCCCGGAAATTTTACCTATGACGAGGAGCTGAAGAAATGGGTCATGACGGTATTCAACCACTACCAGTGGGATCTGAACTACCGTAATCCGGCCGTGTTCATCGAGATGCTCGACATCCTGTTGTACTGGGGCAACAAGGGCGCCGACATCCTGCGACTCGACGCCGTAGCTTTCCTGTGGAAGCAGATCGGTACGACTTCGCAAAACGAGCGCGAAGCACATCTCATCCTGCAGTTGATGAAAGACTGCTGCCAGGTAACGGCACCCGGCGTGCTGTTCATCGCCGAGGCCATTGTCGCACCCGTCGAGATTACCAAGTACTTTGGCGAGGACGCCGTTGTCGCCAAGGAGTGCGAAATTGCCTACAATGCGACACTGATGGCGTTGCTGTGGAACACGGTTGCCACCAGGTCGTGCAATCTGCTCAATCGCGGCGTGCAGAGCCTGCCGGCCAAACTCGACCGCGCCACCTGGCTCAACTATGTGCGCTGTCATGACGACATCGGCCTCGGCATCGACGATCGGCGACATCCAAATGGCGGGCTACGAACCGCGCGCACACCGTAGATTCCTCGTCGACTATTTCACCGGCGCCTACGACGGTTCGCCGGCTCGCGGGAAGCCATTCGCACGCAACGAAAAGACCGGCGATGCGAGGATCTCGGGCTCCCTGGCCTCCCTCGCCGGTCTTGAGGCCGCGCTTCGAGAGCGGTGACGAGTCTGCCATCGACGCAGAGCATCGATACGATATTGCTGCTGCACGGTCTGATCATGTCGTTCGGCGGTATCCCGCTGCTGTACTACGGCGACGAAGTTGGCACCCTGAACGACTACTCGTATCTGTCTGATGACCACAAAGCCGCCGACAATCGCTGGATTCATCGCCCGCGCCTTGACTGGACACGCGCCGACGAGCGGCGTCGCCATGGAACGCCGCAGCAGCGAATTTTCGACGGCCTCCGCCGCATGATCGGCGCCCGCAAGACAATCCCGGCCTTTGCCGACTTCAACAACCGCGAGGTGCTGGAGACAGACAATCCGCACCTGTTCGTATTCACGCGCACGAATCCCTACCAACACAGCGATATTGTGCTTGGTGGTCGCCAATTTCGACATTAACCCCCGGGACCTCGACATCGGTGCGCTCGGCAACCGCGCCACATTCGGCTATGGCCAGCTGCGCGACCTGTGCACCGGCAAATCCTTGTCGCTGACAGACAACAAGCTGGTCATTCCGCCGCTCAGCTTTTACTGGATTTCAGGCTGAGCTGCTGAAATGTCGCCGGGCGGTCGGAACTTCTACGCCGCGAAGGCTAGCCGATCAGCGCCGCAGCACGTGCCGGCAGGTCGAGCCGATACTCTCGGCCAACCGTGCGCAGCCTGGTTGCCGGCGAGCTGGAAATCAGGAGGGAGCCGGCGGCCGACAATGATGGGTCAAACCGGAACTCGACCGGCGCCTTACCGATGTTGTAGGCGCTGATCAGGCTCTTTGGAGCCTCGCCATGCATGAAACTAACGGCGTCCGCAGAGGACTCAATTACCCGAAGCCGGGCCTTCCGCAGTTGCGGGAACCGTTTTCTCGTGCGGATACACTGAGTAAACCACGATTGCATGTCATCGTCCCGAGCCGAAGGCGACCACGGAAATCCGCGGCGGCAGTCCGGATCATGGCGTCCTTCCAGGCCGACTTCGTCACCGTAGTAGATGCACGGCGCTCCGCTCACGGTACACAAAAACAGCCACGCCATTTTCAGCGAATCCCGATCCCCACCGGAACAGGTGAGAAACCGTGGCGTGTCGTGACTGTCGAGGAAATTCAATTGCGACCGGGTAACTTCGGGCGCGTATCTCCCCGCGACCCCGACAACCCGATCGGCGAATTCCGATCCGGTCCAGCGACGTATCTGCGAGTAGCTCGACACCCGACGGATTTCCGGAAGGTCGATATAATCGCCCGGAAAGAACCCGAGGCACGCAATCGTGAGCGGGTAGTTCGTCACCGCGTCCCACATGTCGCCTGTCAGCCACCGATGCGCGTCGCCCCAGATCTCGCCAACGATGTACGTCTCCGGGTTAAGGTTGCGCACGCGGCATCGAAACTCGCGCCAGAACCCATCGTCATCGATTTCATCGGGGACGTCGAGCCGCCACCCGTCGATACCGAATTCGACCCAGTGTTCAGCCACCTCCAGCAGGTATTGGCGTACCGCCGGGCAGGCGGTGTTGAGCTTGGGCAGCGCCGGCAGGTTCCACCACGCCGAGTATCCGATCGACTCCAGGCTGCCGCTTCCCCCGGCCAGTCGCTGCGCGGTTTCTCCGCTTGGATACGGGTCAAATGGTTTTTTGCCTGAGAGACGATCCGGATCGATATGGAACCAGTCCCGATATGGCGATGCGGCACCGTTTTCGAGCACGTGATGAAACGGCCAGAAGCCGCGACCGGTATGGTTGAATACGCCGTCGAGGACCACCTTCATATCTCGTTCATGAGCGGCATCGAGCAAGCAGCGTAGCGCTTCGTTGCCGCCGAGCAGGGGATCAACCTGGTAGTAGTCGTAGGTGTGGTAACGGTGATTGGCTGTCGAAGCAAAGATCGGACAGCAGTAGATCGCCGTTATTCCGAGTTCCCCGAGGTAATCGAGTTTCTCGACCACACCGTACAGGTCACCGCCTTTGAAGCCGTGCGCCGTCGGCGGACTGTCCCAGGGTTCGATTTCTGCATCAACGCGGACCCGACCGCTGCGAAAGAACCGATCCGGAAAGATCTGGTAGAAAACAGCGTCTTTTACCCACGAGGGTGTATGGGTCGTCATTGACCAGCACCCGAATGTCGCGCAGAAAGCTGATCAAGACCCAGCGTGCCGGCGGCGGGCTCGACGCCAAACCGCGGCCACAATTCCGGAAGCGCGCGCGCCTGTGATGGCGTCAGTCGGCCCTCGCGGCGCACGAAACTGCGACGGTACGCGAAGGTGTTGCTCATCCGCTTCCATGGCGACAGTATAAGTGCTGCCAGCCTTGACTGACCGGGCCCGGACAGCCATCGCGGACATGCGCGCGCCCGGTCTGCCGGCTGACTAGCCCGTCCGTCGCTGACGGCCGTAAGCGTGGTGACGGGCGTTGCCACGTGCTTTTGGTGCCGTGTCGCTCGCGTGCGGGTTTGCCGGACGCTATTGTTCCTGCGCGGAGGCCGCTGCTGGCGACCGTTCTGGATCGGCTCGGCCTTGATGCGCGGATCGACTTCGTAGCCCGGGAACGATCTCCTTTTCGATCTTGCTTTTCAGCAGGCGCTCGATATCGCGCAGCAGTTTGAGTTCGTCGACACAGACCAGCGAAATGGCCTCGCCTTCCTGACCGGCGCGCGCGGTGCGTCCGATGCGATGCACATAGTCCTCGGGCACGTTGGGCAGTTCGTAATTGACGACATGCGGCAGGCGGTCGATATCGAGGCCGCGTGCGGCGATGTCGGTTGCCACCAGCACCCGGACTGTGCCGGCCTTGAAGTCGGCCAGCGCGCGCGTGCGTGCGGCCTGGGACTTGTTGCCGTGAATGGCGGCGGCGTTCATGCCGTCGTGGGTCAGCTGCTTCGGCCAGGCGATTGGCGCCGTGCTTGGTGCGCGTGAACACGAGCACCTGCTGCCAGTTCTCCTCGCCGATGCGGTGCGACAGCAGTTCGCGCTTGCGCGCCTTGTCGACCGGGTAAACGACCTGTGTGACCCGGTCGGCGGTCGAGTTCTGCGGCGCCACCTGGATCTCCGCGGGTGCGTTCAGCAGGTCGGCAGCGAGGCGCCTGATCTCGTTCGGGACAGGTTGCCGAGAACAGCAGGGTCTGGCGCTTCTTCGGCAACTCCGCAAAGATCTTGCGCATGTCGCGAATGAAGCCCATGTCGAGCATGCGATCGGCTTCGTCGAGCACCAGTATTTCGACGCCCGACAGGTCGATGGTGCGTTGCTGACATGGTCGAGCAGGCGACCGGGTGTGGCGACGACGATATCGACGCCCTTGCGCAGCTTTGAAATCTGCGGGTTGATGCTGACGCCACCAAAAATCACGGCGGTCTTGAACGGCAGGTGCCGCCGTAGTTGCGGACGCTTTCCTCGACCTGCGCGGCCAGTTCGCGCGTCGGCGTCAGGATCAGGGCGCGAACGCGCCGGGGCTGGCCGGCGACGCGCGACTGCGTGCAGTCGCTGCAGCATCGGCAGCGTAAAGCCGGCCGTTTTGCCGGTGCCGGTCTGGGCGCCGGCCAGCACATCGCGGCCTTCGAGGATGAGAGGAATGGCCTGCTGCTGGATCGGGGTTGCCTCGTGGTAACCCTGTTTTTCGACCGCACGCAGCAATTCGGCCGAAAGGCCGAGTTGATTAAATAACATTAGATTTGAAACTCCGGGGTCGCCTGACCCGATTGCCGCGGCTTTTGCCGCGCGTAGGTTCGGTCCAGGCTGGGAAAGTCTGAATGGCTCCGAGGTCCGCAGGATGCGTGTCTGGAGCGAATGGCGCAGACCGAAGTGCGCCAGGACGCGGCGGACTATAACAGAAGCCACTGAAAATGAAAGAAAAAAATATGGCGCGCACGCCGGGGTTTGCCCGACTGTCTCATTTAGCAAGGTTGGCATCGCTGTTGGTAACGGCGGGCTATCTGGTTAAAATGATTGTGAGCGGCGCACGGCGGGTGTCGTCTAATGGTAGGGCCTCAGCTTCCCAAGCTGAAGACGAGGGTTCGATTCCCTTCACCCGCTCCAAATAAAATAGACAGTTAGCCTATTCTCATCCCCGTTGATTCGGCATGTGGGACACTTTTGGGGCAGTTCGGGGGCGGTAGCTACTAGAGCGTATGGCAGGTGTCCACGCTCGATACCTCCGAATCTACTAATCTGGATGTCTGCTTGCTTCGATAGCAGCCGTTCAATAGTAACCAGGTGACCGGCTGCTTACGGCCAAAACTGGCCATCCGGAGTTGCCGTGCTAACGTCTTTTGATCACTGGCAGCCGGACTAAAAGCTGTCACTCACGTCAGTGCCGGTCCGCCATTTCAATCGGCTCGACCCGATTGGCTGGTATCCGATGCCGAATACGCGTGAACTGATCGTCGGACTGGCGAATAACGGTGATCGGCCTGGATTGCGATAGCAGAACATCGCCGTGACGCGACAATGCGCCAATCGGAAACCCGTAGCGGGCACCACGCGGGTTTCTACGCATGCGTTGCAAACCAAGCAATTGAGCGATTCTGGCATCACGGTGATCGTAAAACTCAAAAAACCGTCCCACCTGAAACAAAACGACATCATCACGAAATCGCCAGCGAAAATACCGATACTGCTGCGCGGCTCGATTAAAACCCTGCGGCACCTTGTAGATCGGCTCGACCCGGCGATTAACAGCATCGAATTCAAAGTACTGCCCAAGCCACGGGTGCCTGTTCCATAGCGATTGCCACAATTTGTGGGTATTGGCCATTTTGCAATGACCGAGATACGAGGGCCGAACCCGGCAGTCCATGGCAAAACGTCTATAACGAGAGCTTCAACTCGATTTTCCGTCAAATCTGCGTTCGGACTTGGCTCAATGGCCCACCTTCGGCTTCACGAGCGGACACATTGTCCAAGCGACCGCAAAACGGTTCGCGTCCGGCCGCTTTCTCGAACCCTGCAGGATCTCGGACAGTTCTTCGATCAATGTATTCACCTTGCGGGTTTCAGCGACGGTCAACCAGGCGACAAGGCGAGCAGCACGGAAGTTACGCTTGCTCCCTTTTCCGACAGTTCGAGAGGAGCGACTAGCTGACTGAAAGTCGCGCAGACATAGTCGTAACATCGCGGCTGTCGCCGTAATAAGCAATCCCGCATGTTCGGAATCGGAAACATCAAAATTGAAGCTAAGATCGGAATCTACCAGGTCGTAAATAGATTCGGGCGGGGACTGTGCCCGTTTTATTGTCTCAACAACCTTTACGATCCCCGCTCGCTCCATTTTCTTGAGATGGAAATAAAGCGAATTGGCCGGTACTTCCAATTGCCCGGCCAGCTGGCGAACAGTCGTTGGACCCAGCGATCTCATCAGATCATAAATCTCCTGCCGTACCGGCGAAGCAAGCACTCGCAGTATTTCTTTCTCCATTACTCGTATTCCCTGGTATGCTAAGCTACAATACTATTCAATTATATGCGATTTTTTTAATAATTAGTTGCCAGGCACAGCGATGCGTCGGATTGTCATCACGCTCGGGCTGATCATTCTTTCAGTGGTCATCATAGGTTCTCTTTGGGTGCCGGATCGAATCTCGGGAGAAGCTCAAATCACCGATATCCGGCCAGCCTTTGCACCTCCGCCGCAAACGATCATCTCCGCGAGCCATCTCAATCCGTGCCGCCAGACAACGCAGTGCGCCGATCTTGTTACCTGGACCAATAGTCTACTGCAACAGGGCTGGACCGAAGCCGTAGTTGAATCACTCCTGGACCTTGCCGTTGGGGAAGAACAAGCAATAGCCGAATCCATTGGAAATTTGCTTTTGGTGAGGGCGCTGTCAACAGATGACAAACGCTTGGCCCGACGGCTGCTGCAAGATGAGCGCATGCCGGAAAATTCACGGGACGACGTATTCCGCGCGGTCTTTTGGCTCGCCTCGCAATCGGAAACACAGTGGCAAGGTGCATTGTCCTCAATACCATTTGAAAAGCTAATCACCGGCCAGCCCGTCGTCTCTGTCCAATTGGGCGGCAAACGACGAAAATTCGCCTTGGACACCGGTGCCTCCATGAACATCATGACCTCAGATCTTGCCGATGAAATTGGGCTCACTGATATTGGCCCGGAAGTCAGCGCTGAAACCTCTACTGCTGAGAACGTTGAAGTTACGTTATCCACTCTAGAAGCAATTGAATTGGGCAGTATCAAAGGGGATCACGTTACGTTTGGCATTATTCCTACAGATAACCTACGTTTCGGTGTTGGGCCAATTACTTTGATCTCTCTGGACGGCATCCTGGGCTGGCCGTTTTTGTCACGATGGCAGACCGAATTCAACTGCAAAGACATGACGTTGACAATGAGGCTCCCAGGGCTGCGTGCAGCCTCACCGAATTTACATTGGCTAGGATTCCCATTCGTGGCGTCCCAATTAGACGCCAACTCCCAGCTACTACTTGGATTTGATTCCGGGGCTCAATGGTTGGCTTTGAGTGAGCCGGCGATTAGAAACCTTGGTGTGCCAACCGTCGAGAGGGCAGCGACCGTAGTTGGAGCAGCTGGCGCGAGCAAAATAGAGGTTTTGGCTGCCCACGATCTAAAACTTCAGATTGGTCAGGTTCGGCTGGAGTTCAACGCAATAGAAAGTTCGTATGAGGACAGAGGTACGAATATTGTGCTACTGGACGGCATTCTGGGATTCAATGTTTGCAGACACAACTCGATAGATATGGACCCGATTGCCGGTGTTCTTGATATTGCACCGTAGAAGCATCATTGGATGGTAATTCCCCATTTGAAGGTGAGTTCAGAATTAGCAGTCATGCGACGGCAAGTCGTCGTCGATATGGAGACACGTCATTCCCTGCGGCACTATCCGACCTGGGCTACGCCGCCGGTTCAGACTTGCACGAATGTCAGATAGCTAGCTCTTAATCTTCCTGGATTCCAGAGCTCTTAGAACCCGATTCAGAACAACGTAAGCGGTGCGTTAACAATCTGCTGGAATCCTGGCAAGGCAGTATCACTGCACGATCACCGGTTCGCCGTCGCATATGCTCTTGAGGCCAGCATCCTGGATTTTCTCGCACAGCGCCGTGTTTCCGTTTTCCTGGCCGATCTTTACATAGCAGCTATCCCTCAATCCGACCGTCTGTATTTCCTCACAAAGAACAGGGTTTGAAGTCGTCTTGGCGACATCGCTGATACAGACTTCTCTCAGCTTCTGGTGATCTGGTGATCTTGGCGGAATGAGGTGACATACTTCAACACTACGTCGACGTTCGGCGACGATCGCATAACATTGATACTCAACACCCTGATGCGACGATTGGCCGCACATGGAAGGATCGTCCGTGTTCGATGCAAGTTTCACGTAGCACTCAATCCGCCCAAGGATGCTATCCTCGTGTTCGCACTGGCTTGCCAAGGGTCCATTTGTTGCCTGTGCGGATTGTTGCTGTGAGTCGTCAGTTGGGGCGCAGCCGAGACACACCAGAAACATCGAACAAGTCATCATCACGACCCTGAAGATTCCCCGAAGTTCAATCATATACGTCATGACTCTGCCTGGATTCTCTCACAATACATGAAGCATCAATCGGATGTGGCTACCGGGCTCACTTACACGCAGGCGAGATATTACGACCCGGCAACTGGACGAATCCTTTCGGTCGATCCAGTACAGTTTACGTCAAGCTCTCTGAAGATGTTTGGTCGGTATTCTTTAGTAAACAACAACCCATATCGGGACGCTGATCCCATCAGTTTTTCTGCAAGAGAAGCAAATATCGATTAGCCGCGTACACTTTGCCATGAACCATTTTGCGCTCTGCAAGAAAACCAACTGACTGAGTGGTGATCCAGCCGTCTGAACCGGGCCAAGTGGTTGAGCTGGGTCAGTCTTGCAGCTGAATCACCACGATATCGCCGAACTTGTGTGCCTCGGTTTTTCGGTGTTGGTAGGCAAATAATTGAGTCCCATCCCGAGACCAGGCCGGTTGCGTATATGACCACTCCCCATTGGTAACTTTGTATGTCTCTGAATCGTAGATACCAAGGACAAAGAGATGCCCAACGTTCATGGGTCCGCCACGATTCGAAGCAAACACAATGCGCTCGCCATCGGGCGACCAAGCCGGCCAACCGTCGTAGACAGCATTGTTGGAGAGATTAACCTCGTTGCTGCCATCAACAGCGACAGATTAAATTTGCGTGTCCCAATACACGCTCGTCGCATGCGGTTTCTTGCGGATAGACGACTGACCGCAACGGGTCGTCAGCCGACCTCAGCCCTCCCCTGGTGACGGGCAGAATCGAATGTCTGCTTGTGCCCCTTTTATTTTTCCAAAAAAATTGCGGAGAAACGCCTTTGATTTTTCAGCGGTGTTGGAAGCTGGGTCATATTGATTGCTAGGAAAACGAGTTTGCCCCCCTGGGGCACTGACGGGGCACAAGGCCACAAAAACCCATGATTGAGAGCGACAAGTAGCCAATATTCAACCACAGTAAGCTACTGATTCAATTGTTGTGCAGTACCGCAGCCTGTTGAGATATTTCATGCCAACAGGATTCCCAAGCTGAAGACGAGGGTTCGATTCCCTTCACCCGCTCCATCCCTCCTCTCAGATGCCTGAGGCGGCGTCGGATCGGTTGTTGCCACGTTTGAGTCCATGCAACTAATCGCGCGATACCCGTCAGTGCTTCGAACAGGGCTAATCAAGCGCGATTGGTTCGATTCCCTTCACCCGCTCCAATCAATTTGAGGTCTTCGCGACTGGTGTTTGTTCCGCTGGTGGCGTTTGCGAACTAACGGCGAGTGAGCGCTCCCGCACCGCTTGACGGTTGCGCACGCCGTTCCCTTCACCCGCTCCATATCCCCACACATGACTTAGGGTCCCCAGCTGAACACAGCTACAACCCGTCAATCCGCGCCACCCAGCGGTGGTTTGGTCCCCAGTGCGCCACACGACAGACCAGGCTCCTGATTATTGCGTAAAATCCAGCCATGCGCGCCGCAAGCAAGAACACCCCTCTCCTCGGGCTGATCCTGATCCTGTTCCTCGGATCCGGCGCACTGGCGCTCGTCTACCAGGTGGTCTGGGCACGGCTGATGACCCATGTCTTCGGGTCCACTGCGATGTCCGTCGGCACGGTCCTTGCGGCCTTCATGGGCGGCATGGCGATCGGCAGCTGGTGGATCGGCCGGCTGGCTGATCGGCGGAGGAATCACCTGCGACTCTATGCCGTGCTCGAGATCGGTATCGCGGGCACGGCCGCCCTTTCGCACGTCGCCTTGACGGCGCTGGATGCCTGGTACCCGGTGCTACACGCGCTGGCCGGCGGGTCTGCGCTGATACTGGCAACGAGTCGTTTCCTGGTGGCATTTCTGCTGGTGATGGCGCCGACCGTGCTCATGGGGGCCACGTTGCCGGTGCTGAGCCGTTTCCTCGTGTCCAGGCAGGAAGCCGTGGGCATCGGGCTGAGCACGCTCTACGCTGTTAACACGCTGGGAGCCGTGCTTGGCGCCTTTCTGACCGGCTTCGTGCTGATTGGCAGCTTCGGCATCCATGCACCAGTCTACGCCGCCGTGCTGGGCAACCTGCTTATCGGTCTGGTGGCATGGGCCGCATCACGCAGCGAGTCGATGCCGGACGCAGTGCCGCCGGACATCGTGCCAACAACGAAGACGACGATGGCGGAGGATGCCGGTGGCGCGACACTGGCCCTGGTCATCGCCGGGCTCGGGATTTCGGGATTCACCTCTTTCGCCTACGAGATCTACTGGACTCGCTCGCTGGTGTTTATCCTGGGGAATTCGACCTACGCACTGACGACCATGCTGTGTGCGTTCCTGACCGGAATCGCACTGGGCGGCTATCTCGTGCGTTTTGCGATCCGCTACCTCAGCGATCACGTAGCTGCTTTCGGCTGGATTCAGCTGACTCTCGGCGTTGTCTCGGCGCTGGCCCTGCCCTTCCTTTTCGCCTTCAACGAACCGGGTGCCCTGGAGCACAGCCTGCGCCGGGTGTCCGCGGATGCCTTGACGCTGGTATTTTCGAGCTTCGGCGTAGCTTTCCTGGTGATGCTGCTGCCCGCAACACTGATCGGCGCAAGCTTCCCTCTGGTCGGCCACATCGCCGCGCGTCGCCCAGGCGAGACCGGGACCATTGTGGGACGGGTCTATGCCGTGAATACCGCAGGCAACGTCCTGGGCGCCCTGCTGCCGGGCGTGGCCCTCATCAGCTGGCTTGGCATCCAGGCGGGCATACTCCTGATGGCAGCTCTCAACGTGGTCCTCGGCCTCACGATCCTCGCGCTGCGGCTCCTGCGGACAGGACGCTCGAATTGGTGGCGAGCAGCATTGCCTGTGCTCTTGCTGTCGAGCGGTTTCGCACTTTCCGGCGCACCGCTGGACTTCGAGTTTCCGTCACGAGGAGAGCTGGCAAGGCACCAGACACTCTATTACCGGGAAGGTCCGCTCGCCACGACAAAAGTGTACCGGGATCCGGTCAACGATGAAAAGTTGATGAGTGTCGATGGCATCGTCATCGGCGGAACCGGCAATACCCATTTCAAACAGCTTCTCCTAGCACACCTGCCACGCCTGCTCGTCGATGACACGGCACGCGAACTATCGGTCGGACTCGGCTCGGCCATCCTGGTCGGAGAGAGCGCCCGGTACGACAACGTGAAGGCGATAACGGCGGTCGAGATCGAGCCGAGCGTGATCGAGGGCGCGGCCTGGTTCCGTGAGGAATCGGGCGACGTCCTTGACGATCCCCGGCTGACTGTCGTCGTCGATGACGTCAGCGCCTATCTCCGCACGACCCCGGCAAAGTTCGACGTCATAACGGCGGATGAGAAGACCGCCGACGAATTCGCATCGAACGGTTTTTCATATTCGCTGGACTACTACCGGTTGCTGCGCGAGCGCCTGGCACCCGGCGGGCTCGTCGCGCAGTGGGTTCCAAGTACGCTCCCGCCGAGTCAGTACCGCATGATCCTCAGAACATTCGCCGAAGGCTTTCCGCATACCCAGCTGTGGCAGTTCCTGCCGTCGAACCGGGTCGGCCCCTTCAACACGATTCTGGTCGGTTCCCTGGAGCCTGTACCGATCCGGTTCGACGAAGTTGCCCGGCGCTTCGAGCAGAATCGGGAAGCACTCGCCAACCTGGTTCCATACGGGATCACCTCGGCGGCGGCACTGCTGCCGCATTTCATCGCCGACGAGACGATCATCCGCCCCGCAGTGGCCGACGCAATGCTGAACACCCTGGATCACCCACACTACGAGTTCTACCAGCCCTGGGGTTACGCCGACAGCCCATTGCAGAAAGTGATCCGGAACCAGGCCTTCCTGCTGGGCATGAAGCATCATGCTTTCGAGGGCTTCTTCGCGGAACTCGACGCCGGCGGGCCCTCGTCGGCAAGCCTGCGCCAGGTGTTCACGGCCGAATTCCGCTACCTGGAGGCGTTCCAGCGCTTTCTCGCGGGTATGCCCCCGGCAGAAATCTTCCGGACGTTCGATGACATCCTAGCAATGGCGCCGGATAACGACAGCCTCCGGGCACGCATCTATCTGCAGTTCCGCTACATTGCGCTTAGCCAGCGGGATCTGGTCCGGCGTCGCCTGCTGCTGGAGCGCGCCGAGGCGCTGTACGAGGACGCCCGGCCTTAGCCCGCGTGAGTGTTTCTACTATCGAACCAAACCCGCAAGCGTTCACCGGTAACGATGTCGCAATCAGCGGCAGGTCAACAAATGGAGTCTGTGTCACCTTCCCTGAGCCTGGGCAACTAACTGCGATAGCAGCTTCAGCTTGCTCGGAGGCGGCACGATTACCAAAGTAAACAATACAGTGGCCAGGACCGAGGCCAAGCCCCCTGATTCTATTGTCTGTAAAAGAAAAAAACGGCCATCAACAATCCCGGGCACTTCCTGTGTGGGTGTTTTGCGACGCAGGAACGCATGCCAGGCACCCGGCGGATCAGCATCAACCCCTAGATGCTGGAAGTCTCGCGTTGGATCGCGAGCCATACACTGGTGTCTTTGCCCAGCTTTACAGGCACAACTCGCCAATGCATCAGGAATGGCGTGCCGTCTTTTTTGTAGTTGATCGCCTTACCCTCAAATCGACCGCCGGCGCTGAGTGTTTTGCTCAGTCGCGCAATCACTGTTTTGTCGGTAGCTGCCCCCTGCAATATCTTAGGTGTTTTTCCCAGAACCTCAGCAGGGCTGTACCCGGTCAGTTTCTTGAATGCCTTGTTTGCATAAAGAATTTTGGTTCTATTCGTCGCATCTGTTATCAGAATGGAGTCAAAACTATTTTCGGCCAGTGCTATCAGAGCAGCTTCTTCTGACGGCCTCGCGTATCGAGGTGTTGCGGACCAGCGCCTGCGAGCCAACGAGGCCTCAGAGCACGAATACGCTGAGTATTTCTCCGTACAAGGAGGTCAGGGGCGCAACCTCGGGCTTTGCCCTCTGTGCCGGACACCGCAAGACTGCTGGTGCCAGCACAGCCGTTGTTAACTGAAAAACCCTCGCGAGGACAATTCGTCAACCGGAATCTACCATGCCCCCGAATGCGAGTTCCCGGTAGCTGACTACACCCATGATCTTCCCGTCGCTGACGACCGGTGCTGTGGAGATGCCGACATTCGCAAACAGGCGCGCACAATTCTTGACGCTCATCTCCGGCTTCACGGTGATAACGGGCTTGGACATGATCTCGTAGACATTCACCCGCTCCGGTGCCCTGTCTCGGGCCAATACCTCGGACACGATATTTGTCAGCAACACGATTCCGTACTCGTCATCATCCTGACGCTTGTTGACGATCACAACGTTGGCGCCCTCCTGGTCCATTCTCTGTAGTGCGCCGGCAACCGTCTCCATGCGATCCACAACTATGAACTTGGGTTTCATAACGGCGCCGACGCGCACAACTTCCTCAGCCATAATTCAGTCTCCGATTTTATCGGCCAGTGATTCGATCTGATGCGCGACACCCACAGCGTCCTCGACATTGAGCTGCACCGCAATGCCGGCACCGGGCGAGGATTCGAACTCCCCCACCTCGCATATGCGTTCAAGTATCCTGCGGCTTTGATGCTCTTCCACGAGTAACAACAGGAGGTCCCGCTGCGTTTCCAGCGACAGGCCGAAAAAGGTCTTCTTGGGCTTCAGGCCCTCGCCCCTGGCATTCGACACCACGGTGACGCCGGTGGCTCCCGCCTCGCGGGCGGCATCGATGACGGCGTCGGTCTTGGCGTCGTCCACAAAGGCAACGATCAGTTTAAAGTGCATGTCATTTCCCCGCTTTCAGTTCTTTGTGCTTGTTATTGTTCCGCCCCGCAGCCTCTGCCGCTTCGCGCCGCGCCTGTCTCTTTTCCCGTAATTCGGAGAGTTGTGCATAGGCCAACACGCTAATAATGGGAAAAAGGCTGGCAAAAGCAATAAGCCCGAACCCGTCGATCAGTGCGCTGCGACCGGGAACGGTCTCCGCCAGCCCGAGCCCAAGGGCCGCCACCAGCGGAACCGTCACTGTTGAGGTGGTCACGCCACCGGAATCGTAAGCAAGCGCCACGATCATGCGTGGCGCGAGCGCCGTCTGGACTATCACTACGACGTACCCCGCTATAATAAAGTAGTGCAACGGTGCGCCCACGACGATCCGCCAGGTCCCGAGCGCGATGCCCACGGCCACGCCAATAGCGACCGCAACCCGCAGCCCCCAGACTCCCACGGCCCCCGCCGAGACCTCATGGGCCTTGATGGCCACGGCGATCAGGGCAGGCTCGGCCACGGTAGTACTGAAACCAATCGCGAAGGCAAACACGTAGACCCAATAGTAGCTGGTCCAGTCGACCACGCCCGACGCGCCGGCTGAGATGAATTCGGGATCCGTCAGCTGAGTTGCCATGATCCGTCCGATCGGAAACAGCGCCTTCTCCAGCCCCATCAGAAACAGCGCCAGGCCGACAAGCACGAAAACAAACCCGGACAGCACGCGCTTCAGGTTGGGAATGGGGCGGCGCAACACGAGCAGCTGAAAACCAGCGATGATCACGGCGATGGGTAGCACGTCCCTGATCGTGCCCAGCAGCACTGCAACCAGATCTGTAATCCAGCCGCTCACATGAGCATCCCGTAGGCCATCACGAAGATTATCGGGGTCAGCGACGCGAATGCAATCAGCCCGAAACCATCGATCATGGGGTTACGCCCGCGGATCGCGCCGGCAAGACCAACGCCAAGCGCCGTGACCAGCGGCACGGTGATGGTGGAGGTGGTGACACCTCCGGAGTCGTATGCAATACCGATAATCTCCCTGGGCGCCACGGACGTCATGATCACGACCATCACGTAGCCACCTATGATCAGATACTGAATGGGCCAGCCTCTCAGAATACGCAGCACCCCGATCAGGATAGCCGTGCCCACCGAGAGTGCCACAGTCAGCCGGAGGCCGAACGCGTAGTCATTTTTTGACTGTTCATCGGCTTCGATGAATTCTGCCGCGGCCGCGACCTCGGCGGCCTCGGCAGACACGACTATCAGCGCGGGCTCCGCCACCGTGGTACCGAAGCCAAGCGCAAACGCGAACAAAAGTAGCCAGAAAACGCTGCCTTTTACGGCAAAGTTGTCGGCCATGGACTCGCCGAGGGGAAAAAGCCCTTGCTCGAGCCCCTGGATGAAAAGCGTCAGCCCCAGCAATACCAGCACCACGCCCACCACGGTCTCACCCAATTGAGGAAACGGCTGGCGGAGGATGACCAGTTGGAAGAACGCGATGACGATGAGGATGGGCGCCAGGTCACGCATGCTTTCCAGCATGCGTGCGACTAAAGCCCGAAGATTCTGACTCAAGCTGCCCCCGGTGGCATGGTGAAAACCCCGGAACATGGTAACGAGCCGCGTCTGGAAACGCTATCGTGGAAATCGCGTAGAGAAAAAGGGGTCAGATTTATTTTTGCAGGTGTCCGGCAACTCCTGGCCGCCCGAGGCCCTGATGGTCAGGTGGTTGTGGCTGCGAGCTTTTCCGCTGTCGATTCCGCCGTCGGCGGCACGAATCGCGGCCGCCTCGTCAGCGACATGATAACGGCGCCGAGCAGGCACACAGTTCCCGCGATGATGAACGGTGTCATCCAGACGCTCGGATCGGCCGCGCCCTGCGCCGTGTCCTTGAAGTAGCCTGCAAGCAACGGTCCGGCCAGGCCCGCGACACCGTATGCCGTGAATATCCAGCCGTAATTACTCCCGACGCTCTTGTTGCCGAAGTAGTCGGCGGTGATTGCCGGGAACAACGCGAAACTGCCGCCGTAATTGAAGCCAATGAGCGCTGCGACAACGATGAAACCGAAGACCGACCCGAACGAGATGAACACGTGGTAGGTCATGAGCATCGTGATACCTTGCAGGGCCAGCATCAGGACGATCGTCCGCTTGCGGCCGAGCCGGTCCGAGAAGCTGCCCCATGCGATGCGACCGAGACCGTTGAAGATTGCATACCAGGCCATCGCTGTGCCCGTGATGGCACCGCCGTTGGCGATGCCCTGGTACTCGAGGGCGTCCAGGCCAAAAAGCTTGATGCAATAGATGACCATGAGCCCGGCAATACCGGCAAACATAAAGCATGACCACAGCATGTAGAATTGCGGCGTGCGCAGCATTTCCCGCGCCCGGAATTCGACGCCGCCCTCCTGGCCGTTGTCAGCATCCGGCGGCGTCCATCCTGCTGGCTGGTATCCCTCCGGCGGATTGACCATGACTATGCTGCCAAGCAGCACGAGCAGGAAGAAGACGATCCCGTAGATCACAAATACGCTTTGCACGCCGGGCAAGCCGAACACGCTGGTTGTATTGAGCAATCCGCCGAACCATGACCCCGCCAGCTTCACCCAGATCGTCGCGCCGAAACCGAAACCGGCTACCGCGAGCCCGGTGATCAGGCCTTTCTTGTCGGGGAACCATTTGACGCATACGGCGATCGGCACGACATATGCGAGGCCGATACCGGCACCGCTGACAAGCCCGATGCAGATAAGCTGAATCCAGAATGTGTCGCCGAACAGACCGCCGGCGAAGAAGCCGGCACCAAGCAGCAGTCCGCCGGCGATCGATAAGCGGCCGCGGTCCGACTCTCGGCAGGATGCGACCCGCCAGGACCATGACGGTCGCAAAGGTCGCGAGCCCGGCCGAGAACACCCACGCCGTTTCACTGGCCGTGAATGCATACGCTCCGGAGAGGTCGGTGAGCCTGGCCGTGAAGACGGACCAGGCGTAAAGGGCGCCCAGCGCCAGCTGAATGATGATTGCGCCGGCGACGACAAGCCAGCGGTTCATCAAGCGTGTGTGGGGTTCCATTCAGGCCTCCGTTGCCGTGTCGTGATGCGCGCGGTCAGCGCGGACAGCTTTCTGTCGAACCTGCATAGCAGAAATTACGGTTAGTCAGAAAATCCGGGAGGCGATGCTAACCGATTCGGCATGCTTGTGGGTAGCGGTGAGGTTCTGTCGAGTGGTGAACGGAGCGTAGAGCCCGTGCATTCGCGGGTTGTTGCGCACGCCGTTTCATTTACGACTAGCTGGCCTGTGCCAGAGTGCCGTCACGGTAGTCGCGCATCGCCTGCTCTATTTCCTCACGCGTATTCATGACAAACGGCCCGTGCTGCACCACTGGCTCGTTAAGCGGCTTGCCCGCGAGCAGTATCAGGCGGGCACCCTCAGTCCCGGCCTGAATACGTACGCTTTCTCCGGCTGAGAGAATGCCGGCAGTCTGAACTGGCAGTTCGCGAGTGTCCTCACCCTCCCCGATTTGCACAACACCTTCGTAGGCATAGACGAACGCATTGTGATCGGCCGGCAACTCATGCTGGAAGCTTGCGCCGGGGTTGAGATGCACATCGAGGAAAACGGGTTCGGTCGTGAGTCCGGCAATCGGTCCGGTGATCAAGCCGTCTGGTCCTTTGAACTGGCCAGCGATCACTTTGACAGCGGCCCCCGGCATTCTGGTAACAGGGATGTCGCTGGCTGGCAGATCCCGGTATGCAGCAGGCTTCATTTTTTCGCCGGCAGGCAGGTTGATCCACAGCTGGAAGCCACGCATGCGTCCTTCCTTCTGCTGGGGCATTTCGGAGTGGATCACGCCGCGTCCCGCGGTCATCCACTGCACGCCGCCCTCGGTCAATTCTCCGACGTTGCCCATGTGGTCTTCATGGCGCATATGCCCGTCGAGCATGTACGTCACCGTCTCGAAACCACGGTGCGGGTGCGGCGGAAATCCGGCGATGTAGTCGTCCGGGTTCTCGGTCCCGAACTCGTCGAGCATCAGGAAGGGGTCGAGCCGCTGATCGTGACCGGAGCCCAGGCTGCGGCGCAGCTTCACGCCGGCGCCATCAGAGGTGGGCACAGAATTGATGATTTTGGCCAGCGTACGTGCGGTCATGGTGCGTTCCTTACCGTTCCGGTCTTACGCGGCAAGCGCTGCGCGTTCCGAAAGCAAGGCGATCTGTTCGCGTGCCCCGCTGATGGCTTGCTCCAGCGCCGACTCGCCAAGTCCCGTGCCTTCTGCATAAATGAAGCGCGTGTCTTCAATACCCAGAAAGCCCAGGAAGTTTTCCAGGTAGCTGGTCTGCGTGTCCAGCCCGGTGCCGACATGTCGGCCTCCACGCGTCGCGATTATCGTAGCTTTCTTGCCAGGCAGCATGCCCACCGGCCCCGTTGCCGTGTAGCGGAAGGTAATGCCGGCACGTGCGATGTGATCGAAATACGCCTTTAGCGTGGAGGGGATGCCAAAGTTGTGCATGGGGACCGCCAGCACGATCTCGGCGGCGCCCTTGAGTTCCGCGATCAGCTCGTCGGACAAAGCGACGCCTTCCCGCTGCTGCTGGTCGCGGGCGTCGACCGGCCGGGCAAAGGCCTTGAAGGTGTTCGCGTCCAGATGCGGCACCGGGCTGCTGGCGAGATCTCGCAGCATCACCAGGCCGCCAGGATTCCTGGTCTGCCATTCGGCAACGTATTCGGTCGCCAGCGTTGAGGACAGGCCCTCTGCGCTGTTGAGGCTGGTGTTGATCTGGAGCAGGGACTTCATCGGTTTCTCCGTATTGCTTTAAAAACAAGATCCGCATTAAACAATTTACTGAGTCGATAAAAAAGAGCAAAATATTGCCTAAAGCAATCGAATTAATAGATAGGAAGTCATGCCACGAATTTCCCTCGAACAATGGCGGGCGCTGGTGGCAGTGGTGGATGCTGGCGGCTACGCGCAGGCCGCCGAGCAGCTCCACAAGAGCCAATCGACCGTTTCCTACGCAATCAAGAAGCTGGAGGCGACCCTCGATCTGCAGGCATTTGAGATCGAGGGCCGTCGCGCCATGTTGACCGCAACCGGGCAGCTCCTGTATCGACGCGCAAAAGTCCTGCTGGATGAAGCTGACCGTCTCGAGCGCGCCGCCGGAGCGGTGTCGGCAGGTTGGGAGGCCGAAATCACGATCAGCGCGGACGTGGTGTTTCCTGTCTGGCTGATGCTCGAGTGTCTAGGGCGCTTCGGCGGCGAAAGCCCGCATACCCACGTCGAGCTTATCGAGTCTGTTATGGGCGGCGCCCATGAGGACTTGCTGAGCGGTCGCGCCGATATCGCGATAAGCAACGCGGCACCCCCTGGATTCATCGGCGAACCGCTCATGACGATGCGCTTCGTCCCGGTGGCGCACAAGGACCATCCCCTGCACAGCCTGGGCAGATCCATCAACCATGATGACCTGCGCCGGCATCGCCATCTCGTGGTGCGCGAATCAGGCCTGCGCCGCGCCTCCGAGCCGTCGGTTACCGCTGAGCTGCGCTGGACCGTGAGCAATATGCCGACGTCTATCGGTGCGGCGTGTCGCGGCTACGGATTCGCGTGGTACCCCGAAGAAAAGATTCGCGACGAGCTTCGCAGCGGCCAGCTGAAGGTCTTGCCCCTGGAGCGCGGCGGTGAGCGCTACGTGACCATCTACATGATCATCGCGCAAGCCGACGCGGCCGGCCCGGGGGTTCAGCGCCTCGCACAAATCATCCGCGAGGGGGCCACCAAACTCCATCCACCTGGCAGACACTGATTAGCGAGGATTGACGCCGGATCGGCGGCGCAATCGTACCTCGATTCAGCTCAAGCCGATTCGTACTGCCGGGCAAGGGGCACAGACAATGCGGCCGCCAGTACGCGCGCCTGGAATGTGTAGGTCGCCGATCCGCCGTTACTCGCAAGCAGCAACTTTTCCTCCGGCAGGCGAACGCCCCGGATGAGTGTGTCGAAATGCTGCCACCCCTCGCGTGACTCGCCATACAGAGACCACAAACGGCGCCACTCAAGACGAAAATCCTGCAGCGTTTTTTGCATTTGCCGCGCTGCCTGCACTGGGTTGGCATCGCAGGCTCGCAGGTCATACAGGATGTCCATGATCAGCGCGTCCATCTCGCCCGGGTGCATGACCAGCGGGGAGTTATACTTTTCGGTCAGTATGGTGTCGTGGCCACCTTCCTCGTAAGGGATCAGTCGGTCGGCGACGCTCGCGGGCTTATGGCGCTGACCGGCACCCCGCCATTCAGAGGCGCCCACCAGTTCCCAGAATCTGGCAGAGCCGGCAGTATCGATCACCAGGTGCACGCGAAACTGATCCGACGCGTTTTCTACCTTATGCATCTTCCACGAATCGAACAGCCAGGTCTCCCCGGCCGCCATATGCAGGTGGGTGTCCCCGCAATAAAAAAGCACGTCGGGGTTCGTGATAACCGGTATGTGAATCCTGACCCGGGTGTACCAGTGATAGTTGGCGTCCCAGTGCTGTTGCACCGCGCACTTGCCTTCAAGCCCCATCAGTCGTGAACGACTGAAAACTTCGCCGAAAGAGGCGATGACCTGGCTGATATAGGGTGACCGGCGCAGCTTCTCGGTGATTTGCATCGGCCCTTTGAAATCATCGTTCATCTCGCCGTTCAGCGAAATCAGCGGAATGGCTGAGTTGCCGGCGAAGCCCTGCACGTGCGGCATCCATTCGGACCGGTCAAACGCCAGCACTTCCTGAGTCAGTCGCTCAACGTCAAACCTGAAAGGCAGCCTGATGAACTCGCTTGGTAGTCTCACTGAACCGCCCCCCGCGTACTCTCGGCGTTAATCGAAGCATTGATTGACAGATCAAACTCCTCGGCTGGCAAGCCTTCAGTGTGAGCCCTGATGTAGTCCGTCGTCTCTTTCAACCCCGGCAGGATTTTCTCAAGCTGGGCGATGTTTCTGTGCCATTTGTCGCCGCTTGGCGGCGCCAGCGTGTAACGCGACAGGCGCGACCCGGCGCCGGAAATCGCGTCGGTAATTTTCTCTGCTGCCAGGCCGCAGAAGTCACAGATTCTCTGTGCAGTTTCGCCAGGGCTATTCACCTGCTGTCCATAGCTGATGCTTATCCAGCGATTGCGATCGAGCTGGCCCAGCGACTCTAAAATCGCCATGTTTGCGGATCGCCATTGAAACGCGACGATCTCTTCCAGTGGCGCATTGCTGTATGACTGCCAGCCAGGCGGCAGCAACAGCGACCAGCGGCTGTTTCTTCCCGGCAGCGCCGGGTAGGTCACGAAGCGACCGGACAGCCATGCGTCCAGCATGCTGCTGATATTCTCCCGTGGGTTTCTGAACAGATAAATGAACAAGGCGTCCGGAAATACCTTGTTCAGAAAAGGCACGCGCAGGGCATTCTTCGGTGTCTTTTCCAGAAGCCGCACCCTCGTGTCCGGTGCAATGCCCGAGCTCAGAATACTGTCGCCGCGCGAATTTTTCAGCCGCTGATAGAATCGCTGCCGCATCAGGCGAACAATTTCCGGCGTTGCGTTTTTCTCATCAAGCGCGTTCGAATCGCAAAACGGGCTCAAGGGGTTCAGTTGTGGAATGTCCTCGATCAGTAGATGACTCTCGCCGCCGATAGTCCACAGCTCAGCGCTATGTGCCAGGGTTTCAAACAGCAAGGTGCTGCCGGAGCGAGGCGCGGCGAGGATGATGACAGGGCGTTCAAATGGGTAGTTGCCGCTCATGAATCCTGCTACTTGCGCTCGTCGTGGAATTGCCTGCCGAGACCGGGCGCACCAACGATGCTGCTGCAATGAATGACAGCAGCTCAGTGTGTCAGAGCATCTTCCGGGCTCGCGTGAAGTTTCGAGTCAGTATTGGCGATTGTCCGGGATAAGTCGAGTGAGCAGACCGGGATCGGTGGTCCCGGTCTGCCGTCATGCGCTCTGCGGGCTTGCCGCCGCCCGATGCCAGAGGTGGTTCGCCGTCGACTCTGCTATTCAGCAACGGGCATCCCGCTTGGTACCTGGAACGGCACGTCAGCACGAAGATCGAGGCTGCTGCGATCAGTCAGCGCGTGCAGGAACGCGAGCAGGTCGGCGAGCTCTTCACCCGACAAAGATACCGGCATGATTTCTGATGCCTCAGCGATGCTGGCGAGCAGACGCTTGTTTCCCATGACGAAAAAGTCCGTTGCCGCGAAGTCCGCTCGGGGTGGCAGGGCCGCCTGTCGGCGGTCATAGCCGTATAGCGACTGCAGGGCATCGAGATGATGGCGAACCACAGATTCGAGGCTGGCAAATGCGCCCGCATGGCCGTAGGGCGCGGTCAGTGCAACATTGCGCAGCGACGGCACCCGGAACCTGAACCGGTCATCGTCGCGGCCGGTTACGCGCTTGCGGCCGAAGTCTTCACGACCCGACTTTCCGTCACCCTTGCCCGGCCCGATCTGCGGCATGCCGATTGCGCGGAAGGAATGATCCGTCTGGAACGGCCCGCTGTGACAGCGTGCACAGTTGCCCCGGCGTGAGCTGTAGAAAACACGCATGCCCCTGAGCTGGGCCGGACTCATGGCGCTACTGTCGCCGCGCAGATACCGGTCGAAAGGACTGTTATCGGCCCGCCAGGCCGCAGCTTTCAAAGGCGGCGATAGCATTGGCCGCGTGTACAAACGTGATGTCTGCAGGGCCGGAAAGGCCGTAGGCGCGGGTAAACCGCTCCGCGTATTCGTCGATGCCGCGCAGCCTTTCTGCGAGCTGAGCCCAGACGCCGTGCGGACCGGTGAGATCTCCGCTTGCCGCTGCGTCGGCGACGGGGTTCTCGCCGGCCTGCCCCGCCATCTCTGCGCCCGAAGTCACCGGGAACATCGCCTGAACGGCCAGCACATTGTCCAGCCCCGCAGGCAGGTCATCGCCGGCAGGACTGCGGAAGCCGGACCGGTGCGACGGGTCCACTTCAACACGGCCGTCATGGAACATGCGCCGGAATTCGCGCGCGCCAAGATTGAAAACCGGCGGCGCGTTTCTCGGTACGCGTTCGTGAACGGCATCGCGACCCACCCCGGTGTCGCGGGTAACGCCAAGACCCCTGCCGCCTTCACCCACCGGCAGCGACAGCCCGTCACCGGTGTCGGTCAACGAGTGGTGACAGCTGGCACAGGAAATGTTCAGGTTTCCGGACAGCACCTTGTCGAAGAACAGCAGGCGGCCGAGCTCAACCTTGGCCGGATCCGGGGCGCCGTTGTCGTAGAAGTCAACGTCGACGGGTGGGTCGGGCAGCCGTGCTTCGGCTGCGTTTAAAAGGCCGCTAACCATGAGCATGGTCATGGTACAAACGGCCGCAATCAGTATTTCGCTTTTCACAGGCTCTCCTTGCCTATTGGCTTCCATATGGCTTGCGCCATGCCATTAAAAAGTGTGCCTCGGCTATTTTCAGTTCGTGCGTGCACCTCCCGGTTCTTCAGGTGTGGATGTAAAGCTATAACAGAAACAGGGCGGGCAACCAAAACGTGGCAGTGCCTCGCGGCGGTCACGGGGTGCGGAAGACCGGACGCGCGTGTTTTCAGCGCATCAAAAGAGGCCGGGATCGCGGCGCTGCCGGCCGCGCACGACGCGCCGGGGTCATGGTACGTACCGGATCAGTACTGGTACGAAAACTCCACGCCGACCTGCCGCGGCGCGCTGGGCCAGGCGATGTCGGCAGGCAGGCCGATAAAACGCGACGCGAAAAACCACTCGATATATTCTTCGTCGAACAGGTTGTTGACATACAGGCGGCTCGACCAGCGTGTCTTTCTCGAGCGCCAGGCTCAGGTTGACCAGGTCGTAGGCGGACTGGGTGTCCACGTTGTCCAGCGTCCAGTAGGTCTTGCCGCGATGCTCGTAATCAAGGCGGCTGACCAGATCCAGAGAGCCCGTCAGGGCCGCCGTGTGCTGCAGGCCGAGATTCAGCGTCCAGACCGGCGCGCCCGGCACGTTGCTGCCGACAATCGCCGAGGCCGGCACCAGCACGCCCGGAATGTCCGCATACTCGGTGATCTCGCTGTCGGTAAAGCCGAGGCCGATATCGAACTGCAGCGCGTCGGTCGGCGTGGCCACGATCTCCAGTTCGCCGCCGAGTATCCGGCTCTTGCGCGATGTTGATATTGGCCTGGGTGCCGGTCTGGTCGAACAGGAAAAACTGCTGGTCGGTGTAGTCGATATAAAACAGGCTGAGCCCGCGTGCGCAGTCGACCGTCGAAGGCAGAGTCCTTTAAGCCCAGCTCGTAGCTGACCAGTGATTCCTTGTCGAAACCGGGCTGGAAATTGCTGCCCGGCGCGAGGTTGTTGAAGCCACCGGCGCGAAAGCCCTTGCCGACCGTCACGTAGGCGAGCGGAATCTTCCCGGAACTTGTAGGCGAGGCTGGCCTTGGGCTGCAATTCGCGGAAGGTCTCGCTGCGACCCTGGGTCGTGTCTTCGGGTGTCTCCACGTCATAGCGGAAGGCGAGCGTCAGTTCGAGATCTTCGGTGAGGTCGTAGCTCAGGTTGCCGAAGGCCGCGTAGTTTTCCAGTTTCAGGTCCTGCGCGGCCGGCGGCACCGGCGTGCCGAGAAAGGTCGTCGCCAGTGAACGAAACCGATCCTGGTTGAAAAAATAGACGCCGGCCACCCAGCGCAGGGCTGAATCCGTCATTCGACACCAGCGCGCAGTTCCTGGGCAAGGGTCTTCGATTCGTCGATCACGATGATATTGATCGCTTCGACCAGCGTCTGGTCGAGATCCTGGTCGTTGCCGGAGTCCACGTCCGTGTAAGACGTGATCGACGTCAGCGTGCCCCAGTCGAATTCGAGGTCAAGCTTGGCCGACGTTTCCCAGGCGCGCACAAAGGACTTGCCGATGCGGTTGGACTGAATCTCGTAAACCGGGTTGCCGAACAACAGCGGCGGCGAGGGCGGCGGCAGAGGCAGCACGCCTTCGCTCCCCGGCATGAAATAACCCGAGCCCGCTTCCTGGTTCAGATACTGGCCGCGAAGGTCAATCGACAGCCTGTCCGCCAGGGCTGGTACAGCAGCCGGCCGCGAAACGACTGGGATTCCTTGAAATCGACTTTCTGGTTGTCCAGGTAGGCATTTTTCAGCTGTCCCTCGCGATCCTGCAGGCGCAAGGACGCGCGGTACAGCAGCGTGTCGTCGGTGATCGGGCCCGATGCGCTCGCCGCCAGCGTAAAGTCATGACCCTGGGCGGCGCCGAACGCGTAGTCGATACTCGGGATCCGTTGTCGGGTTCGCGGGTGGCGATAAGGATCGCGCCGCCGATCGCGTTGCGCCCGTACAGCGCTCCCTGCGGGCCCGCGCAGGACATCGATGCTCTCAATATCGAACAGTTCCTGCGTCGTGAGCAGGTTGTTGGTGGCGCTGACGCCGTCCACGCGCAAAGACACGGGTGGCTGTCCGGTGCCGCGGTTCTGCCTGACGCCCCGGATGACCAGCGTGCTCACGCCCACTTCCTGATCGTCTGAGAAACGGAGATTCGGCGTAAGCGCCGCAACCCGATTGACCCGCTCGATGCGGTACCGCTCTATGTCGTCGAGGGTGAAGGCCGTGATCGAGTCCGGAATATCGGCAAGGTTCTCTTCCCGGTAGCGGGAAGTCACCACGATTTCCTCGATCGGGGCGCTCGCGCCCGTGACAGACTGCGCGAAACCCGGGCTTGCAAATACAGCCAACAGACCGGCCAACAACACTGCGCTAAGGCTTAATTTTTTCGTGGACAACAGACACTCCCATGCTTTTATTGCGGGCTTCGATGCCGCTGCTGGGCGGCCCTAACCTGACTTGGCAGGCGGCATAATGCCTGCTCAGGTCGCTCAAGGCGAGCGCGGCCGGGTATGTGGTGTCGATGTCATCAGCCGCAGCGGGCGCGCACGCCAGAGTGCATTTCACAGGGTCTGCGATCCGCGCCCTTTCTCAGAGCGCGCCGGAATCTATGCCGTCTGCCGCTGCAATGCTTTCTCTCGCTGGTGATGCCACACCCTGAAGCCGAGCAGGACGGCCAGGATGGCCGCATAGATGAGAGGTTCCAGTATGTCCTGCTTGACCTGCCACCAGAAATGCCAGACCCCGAGTATGGCGATTACGTAGACAAGCCTGTGCAGCGTTCGCCAGCGCCTCCCGAGCCGCCTGACCATGGCATTGGTGGAGGTAACCGCAAGCGGGATCAGCAGCACGAGGCCCGTGATGCCCAGCGTGATGTAAGGCCGCTCGATGATGTCCTCGAAAATCGCGCGCGCATCCAGGCGCTGGTCGATCAGCGCATAGCTCAGAAAGTGCAGCAGCACGTAGGTAAACGCGAACAGGCCGAGCATCCGTCGCAGTCGCACCAGCCAGTTTATGCCGGTGAGGCGCCGCAGCGGCGTCACCGCCAGGGTAATGAGCAGGAAACGCAGCCCCCAGTCGCCGTTGGTGTGAATGAGTTCCTCAACGGGGTTCGCACCCAGCGCAAATCCGCCGACGTTAAAGACCGACAGCAGCAGGTAAAGTGCGGGAAGGAGGCAGAGCAAGAACAGCAGCGTCTTGATTATCAGCATGGCGCGCGCTGAAGGCACGCGCCGCAACCGGGCCATCATCGGGCTGGCAGCTGACACCGTCAGAAGTTGCGGCGCAGATCAAGACCGGCGTAGAGATCCGCCACATATTCGCCGTAGCCGTTGAACATCAGGGTTGGCTGCTTTTCGGCGAACAGACCCGTGCCGATGCGCCGCTCGCGCGCCTGGCTCCAGCGCGGGTGGTCGACCTCGGGATTGACGTTGGCGTAGAAGCCGTACTCGTTGGGCTGCGAGAGTTGCCAGCTGTTCATGGGCTGCTGTTCTGTGAACTCAATACGCACGATGCTCTTGATGCTCTTGAAGCCATACTTCCATGGCACGACCAGCCGCAGCGGCGCGCCGTTCTGATTAGGAAGCTCTTTGCCGTAGAGGCCAACAGCCAGTATCGCAAGCGGGTTCATTGCCTCTGCGATGGTCAGCCCTTCCACGTAGGGCCACTGCAAAACCCGCCGCCGCTGGCCGGGCATCTGGTCCGGGTCATAGAGTGTCTCGAAGCGCACGAACTTTGCCTTGGAAGTGGGCTCGAAACGCTTCAGCAGGTCAGCCAGCGGAAAACCGACCCAGGGCACGATCATTGACCATGCTTCAACACAGCGCAGGCGGTAGATGCGCTCCTCGAGGGCGTGTGCGCCGAGAATGTCTTCATAATCGTAGGTGCCGGGCTTCAGGCATTCGCCGTCAATTTTTACTTGCCAGGGCCTGGTGACAAAATCGCCCGCATTTCGGTACGGGTCACTCTTGCCTGTTCCGAACTCATAAAAATTATTGTAGGTCGTGACATCTTCATAGGAGTTCGCTGGCGCCTCCGCGCTGAAGGGGCTCTTCTTCAAATCGGCATACCGGTTGCCACCCGTTGTCATCTCGGCGCTCGAAACGCCGGCGTCACAGGCAACGCTGGCCATCGCACCGGCAGCGGCCAGGCCCGCAACCCGCAAGAATTCGCGGCGATTCAGGTAGAGCGACTCGTCGGTAATATCCGAAGACAGGATCTTGGGTGTGGTATCGAAACGCATGTCTGTAGCCTAAGCAGCGCCGTGGGCCACGGCAACCCCAGAGTAGACCATCAATGAGACCGGAAAATTACACGGGACGTAACTGCGGGGCGCCTAATCCTCCACGCGCCACGTGTAGGCGCGGCCGATTGCCCAGGATCCATCCTCGCCGATATCGAAGGACCGTGTGATGAAAACCCCGTCGGCGGCCTCCTCGGTTTCATGGCCGCTTGCCCAGTGCTGGCCACCCGGGCTGTAGAAGACCTGCTCCATGCGCTGAGTGTGTTCGCCGGTGGCAATCAGGGGGCCCTCTGCAAAAGTGCCATCGCCGCCGAACTGGTAAGCGATGACCCGGTTGTCGGACGGGCGCCAGACCGTGTGGAACTCCCAGAAGGTGGCCACTTCCTTGCCATCTATTAAACCGAAAAGCCGACCTCGCACGCTCTTGCCGCCAATTCCTTTTTCGTATTCCATGCCATAGGCGTCGTAGGGCTCACCGTCGGACTTGAATGGCGTATTGTCGGCGATCCAGCGCCCCTGGGTCAGAAAGGCGATGTGGTTCAGGAACCAGGCAGGGGGGCCAGGCTGTTGTTCCTCGCCGGCCGCGGCAAAACCGCTCAGCAATATCAGTATCAGGAAGAGTTGCACGATAGAATTTCGCATGGTGATGTGAACTCCGTGAGCTTCAGCAGACCGCCAGTCTGAGCGGATTTTCCGGCTCAGGCAAGTGCCCGCGGTGGCCGCCATAGCAGCGAGTTAGAGCCTGTGCGCAAGCCCGGTGTTTACACGGTCTGCGCCGCAATATGTTTAATAAATAGCACTGCAAATTGACGACCGCCGTGAACGCGAATAGCCTGAACCTTCGCAGGGAAGAAAAAAGCAAGAAACTATCTCGATGTGGGCACCAGGACGACCCCGGCGAGAAGCGGGGGATTCATGCAGGGCTCAACACTCGGCTTCCGGCAATCAGCTGGCAATGATGAAAAGCGTGCGAGCGATGATCGTCGTTCCATGCGTGGTGCTTTCCGGCTCGCAGCCGCGGCGGAGTCGCTGCGCCGTCGCCAGGGCAGGCGCGAGGCAGATCTTGAGCACGGCTTCTACACTGACCACCACGATGCCCCGCTGCTCCTGATAGCGATGGGTGTGCTGCTTTTTTCGGTGATCGATGCAATTCTCACGCTGCAGCTGATCGGCTGGGGCGCTGAAGAAATAAACCCGTTGCTGGCCATGCTGCTGGAGATAGACGTCAGACTGTTTGCATGGTCAAAGATCGCCCTGACCGCATTGGTGCTGTTGCTCTCGGTCAGTCATGCCAACTTCAAGGTGTTCGGCTTTTTGCGCCTGCGCCGGCTGCTGTTGATTGGCCTGGTGGCGTACGTGTGTCTGGTGAGTTATCAGGCCACGCTGATGTACCTGTTCCCGCCGATACCGGAGCTGGTGCTGAACGGCTGATCGTCAGGTGCTTGAAGCGCTTCCTGCGTAAGACATTTCGCCAGATTCCTGCTGCAGGGCGCGTGCGCGCCGGGCTTCCAGCCACTGGATCAGACTGCCCCATTCGCGCGTTTCTTCTTTTGCGAGGCGCGTATTCATTTCGTGGACACCGATACCGCGATCGGCCGCATGCACGTAGTTTTGCGTGTCGCGCAGCGTGGCAACAATGGGAATATTCATGGTTTCCAAGAAGCGCATCAGCGCCTGGTAGGACAGCGTGTTGATGCGCACGCGATTGGCAATGATCGCCAGTCCGTTTCTTTTGCGATCCACATGCGCGATGGTCAGAAGATCGCGAATTGTTCGGGTTGCCGCGTGCACGTCGATGTCGGAAGGCAAAATGGGCACGAGTATGGCATTTGCACCGCGCACGATTTCTCTCATCCTCATCGGCTCCATGGCGGCCGGGGTATCTACGATCAATCGGTTGATCGCCGGCGGCACACGCATCTGCCAACTGGCGGTAACCCGCAGATCGCGATGAAAGGCCGGTATCCCATAAATGGCGGGCCGCGCCTCGGGGCGCTTGGATAGCCAGCGCGTTGAAGAGGCCTGGGGGTCCATATCCATCAGCGCGGGACGAAAAGCCCGGGCTGCGTAATAGCTGGCCAGATTGATCGCGACGGTGGTTTTTCCCGACCCGCCCTTGGCATTGATGATGACGATCTTGTACATGCTGCGACTTGTTTTTCAGTGCGAAGCGGAAGGTACGCGAAGGCGCCCGTCCGGACATATTTCTCAGGCTTTTATCCTAGCATCCTTGCTCTGGGCCACCTTTTGCGATGCAACATAAGATTGTATGGCCGGGCGCTCCAATCCGCGTGCCGGCTCGACCCCGCACATGATTGTTGCACGCACGCAACAGTTGGTGGGCCTGCCGCCGAAGGCCGTGTCAGGCACCGATGTGGCTCGATTCGCGGTTCGGGAGCATGCTATGCTGGGCCGTCGGGATTACCTTGTCCTGAGAAGAATACGACAACGCCGCGCAGTAAGCCCACTGACGGGGTATGGAGGATCAAACGTGACTAAGAAATTTTTTGCCGGCTGGCTGATTGCGCTGGGCCTTATCTTTTCCGGTGCGGCCTCGGCACAGTTTACTCAGGTGATTGTCTTTGGCGACAGCCTGTCCGACACGGGTAATGTGTTTTCAGTGAGCGGCAGCCCGCCAGCGCCTTATTTTGGTGGTCGGTTCTCGAACGGTCTGGTGTGGCCCGAAGTCGCGGCAGACGCCTGGGGTATCCCGCTTACCAACTACGCTTACGGTGGTGCACTAACCGGCATTACCAACAGCAGCAACGGCGTCAATCCTCAGGGCATGACCGGTTCTGTCTATGACGCCGGTTTCTTGCCGACCACCGGGCCGCAGCCGGGCGCCTTTCCGTTTCCCGGCATGGTGAGTCAGGTGCTTTCCTACGCGCAGGGCGTGCAGATTCTGGCGGAGACCGGCAACCCGGCAGCGCCGGGTGCGATTGTGCCGGATCCGGGCGCGCTCTATGTGGTGTTTGCGGGGGGTAACGACTTTCTGGCGCTGGCGCAGCCGGCGCAGGTGCTGGGTGGCTGGGGCGCATCTGTTGGGCTGGACCCGTTTGATCCCAATTTTCAGACCAACCTGGGCCTGAAAATCATCAACCTCGCGCTGGCTAATATCACCAGTGCAAGCCCCATCAGCTACCTGGGCGGTGCCGTCATGGCGCCCGCCGGGGTTGTCCCGCTTCTGTACGGTCTTGGCGCCCGTAACATTGCGGTGGTCAACCTGCCCGACCTCAGCCTGACACCATCGGCGGCTGCGCTTGGCCCGGCAACCCAGGGCGCCTTCCTGCAGCTGGTGAATAACTACAACAGCTTCCTCTCGGCGGCGCTCGATAGCCTGAGCGGGGCACTGCCCGGTGTAAATATCATCAAGATCGATGCAGCCGCGCTGCTGCGCGCTGCGGTCGCTGATCCGGCAGCATTCGGTCTCGTGAATGTCACAGACTCTTGTGTGGACACGGGCTGTTTCCTGACTACGGACCCGAACACCTACCTGTTCTGGGACGGCATTCACCCCTCTGCCGCCGTGCATGAGGTGGTGGCGATGGAGGTCATGGCCGAGTCTGAGGCTTCAATGACGCCGACGCCGCCCGTGTCGGTGCCGGTGACGATTGCCGCGGACAACGGCGGCTCGGGCGCCATCGGCCCGCTGGCGGGCCTGATGTTCCTGATGCTGCTGGGCCTCTTACGCAGGCGCCACACCATTCGTTAAGCTGCGCCAGAGCAACAGCTGAAAACAGGCCGCGGAAACGCGGCCTTTTTTTCGCGCTTGGCAAAAGTTTACCCGCGCCCCCTGTTAAGCCTGGCCGCGATTGCCTAAAGTAATAGTGCAGGGATTAGCCATTGTCGCGCTCCGGTCGGGAGCGTTTCGACCCGGACCGGGTCAAACACTCTCCCGTGAGACGGCATACCGACGTGGCTGACCATGCCCGAATCGCACCCGCCTGGTGGTGGCGGAATTTTCTGAGTTATGACTGAGGTCACATGATTAAAACGCTCGCAAAAGTACTGGCCGGACTGCTTGGGCTGTTTGTCATCCTGGCGATTGCCGGCATCGTGGCATTCAAATTCCTGGCTGATCCGGAGCGCGTCAAGGCCGAGGTGATCCAGCTGGTGGCCGACCAGACCGGCCGGGAGCTGAGCATCGACGGTGACCTGCGCCTGTCCTTTGTGCCCTGGTTGGGTTTTGAGGTGGGCGGCGTGCGCCTGAGCAATGCAAAAGGCTTCGGAGATGGCCCCTTTGCGACCCTGCAAAGTGCGGAGGCGCGCGTGCGCCTGTGGCCGTTATTCCGCAAACAGATTGAAGTCGGCACCCTGGCCGTTACCGGACTGGAGATGGATCTCGTTACTGCGCGCTCGGGCGCCACTAACTGGGATGATCTGGTCGCCAGCAATGATTCGGCGCCGACGGATGGCGAGGCGCCTGGCGGCTTCAGCGCCCAGGGCGTCGCCAACATCAGGATCGAGAACGCCAACATCCACTATCGCGACCTTGCGTCGGGCGATGAATATCGCCTGCGCAACGCAAACCTTTCGGCGGGGCCGCTCACACCGGGTAAGCCGTTCGATGTCAGTGCCGGTTTTGATATGGACGTGGATTCGGATCTGAGCGCCGAGGTGGCCGCCGCGACGACGCTTGAGACCGATATGGAAAGCGGCGTTTACCGGACCGGGCCGGTGAAGGCAGACGTGATATTTTCCGGGACCTCAATCGGCAAGACGCCGCTGCCCGCTACCGTGCGTCTGGATTCGCTCACCCTGGATGCAGAGGCGGAGACCATGGTCATTCAGGGTGTGAGCGCGCGTACCCTGGATACCGAGATAGTCCTGGCCAAAGTTGACGGCAGCGATGTGTTCGGGGATTCCGTGTTCAAGGGTCCCCTGGTGATCGAGTCGTTTTCGCCACGCACCTTCATGCGTGGGTTCGATATCGCAGTGCCGGAAACGGCCGACGGCTCTGTGCTCAAGAAAGCCAGTCTCAGCGCCCAGATGCAGCAGAGCAAGGACCGCTTCAGCCTGCAGAACATCCAGGCCCGCGTGGATGACAGCACCATCAGCGGACAGTTCGCCTATACCAGCATCAAGCGTGACAGCATGCGCTTCGACCTGGACATCGATGCCATTGATGCGGATCGCTATCTGCCGCCCGCGGGCGCGCAGTCTGAGAGCACCGCTGCCGCGATGGACGAGGAGCCGCTGCCGGTCGAGTTGCTCAAAGCGCTGGATATCAATGGCACGGTTCGGATCGGCAGCCTGAAGTTCGCGGGCATTCAGTCCAGCGATGTGCGGGCAACTGTCAAAGCGGCGAATGGCGAGCTGCGTATCAATCCGTCGCAGGCCAGGCTCTATGGGGGCCAGTACAGCGGGGACATCCGGCTGACGACGCGCGGCGATACAGTGACGCTTTCGATGGACGAGCAGGTGTCCGGCCTGCAGGCCGGCGCGTTGTCAGGTGACCTGTTCGACAGCGAGCGGCTCTCGGGCGCCGCGGATGCGACGGTGCGCCTGACCGGTACGGGCAAAACACTGGGCGCCATGCGCCGGACCCTGAGTGGCGATCTCTCGTTCAAGTTTGCGGATGGCTACATCGATGGCATCGACCTTTGGTACGAGATTCAACGCGCCAAGGCGGTGTTTGGCAAGGCTGCGACGCCGCAGCGCACTGGCCCTGTGCGCACCGAGTATTCAGACATGCGCGGTACCGCAGTCGTGAAAGACGGCATACTGCGCAACGATGACTTTGCGGCCGAACTGCCGTTCCTGCGGGTAGCCGGTGCTGGCGAGATCAATCTGGTCAACGCGACCGTGGACTACAGGGTCAACGCGCTGGTACTTAAGAAGCCGGAGGTGCTGGCCGAGGAGCAGGTGGCCGACCTGGTGGGCGCACGCATTCCGGTGCGCATCAGCGGGAACCTGGCTTCTCCCAGTGTTGCGCCCGATATTGAGGCCTGGGTGCGTAGTAAGGCCGAAGACAAGATCAACCAGAAAAAAGACGAACTGCTGGGCAAGCTGCTCGGGACGTCCAAGTCTTCGGAGCCTGAGGCGGCCGCCGCGGATCAGCCGGCCGAAGCGCCCAAAGACACCGAAGAGGCGCTGAAACAGGACGTCGAGGACAAGCTCAAGAACAAGCTCAAGGGCCTGCTCGGTGGCGGTAAAGACGACGGCTAATACCAGCTCATTCGTCGCCTGCGGGCTGCTAAGCCTGTGGTGGGGCGGCGCGGGCGCCGCGGAACTGCTGTCTTTCGAATTCGACCGAACGGGATCCCGTTACACGGTGAATTCCGAGTCCTACATCGACGTGCCGCCCGAGGGCGTATTCGAGGTACTGAGCGACTACACCGGTTTTCATCGTATCTCGAGCCTGGTGGTAGAAAGCCGTGAACTCGGCCCGGGACCAGAGGGCGAGCAACGGGTATTCACAAAAAACAGCGGCTGCCTGGGCTTCTTCTGCCGCAGCATCAGCAAGGTTGAGGCGTTGCGAACCGAGCCGCCCCTGGAGATCACGACGACGGTGATTCCGGAGCAGAGCGACGTAGCTTTCGGGCACAGCCAATGGCGACTGGCTCGGGAAGGGCGTGGTACTCACCTGATATATTCCACCGCTACGCAAATCAACTTCTGGGTCCCGCCCATGATCGGCAATTACCTGCTCGAGAGATGGCTGCGCAAGGGCGCGAAGAACGCGCTCACCAATCTTGAGTACTATGCATGGCATACCTTGTACGGTGATTCTGAAGAAGAGCCGGAACAGGAGCCTGACCCGGAATGAGCAATGCACAGGACGTGTTTGCGAAGGCATTGCTGGCATGGCACCGGCAGTCAGGGCGGCACGACCTGCCGTGGCAGAAGAACCCGACGCCGTATCGCGTATGGGTCTCGGAAATCATGCTGCAGCAAACCCAGGTCAGTACGGTGCAGCCCTATTTTGTGCGCTGGATGCAGGATTTTCCTGACATCAAGACCCTGGCGAGCGCGTCCATCGATGCCGTGCTGCACCACTGGTCCGGGCTGGGCTACTACGCCCGGGCCAGAAACCTGCATAGCGCGGCACGGACGATCAAAGAGAATTGTGGCGGCGAGCTTCCCGACACGCTCGATAAACTGATGGCTCTGCCGGGCATCGGGCGATCGACGGCCGGGGCGATCCTCGCGTTATCGCTTGGACAGCGCCATGCAATTCTCGATGGCAATGTGCGGCGCGTGCTGGCGCGCTTTCATGCTGTGCCCGGGTGGCCCGGCAAGCGCGAAGTAGAAAAACGCCTGTGGTCGCTGGCCGAGATGCACACCCCCGCAAGCGATGTCGCTGCTTACACGCAGGCGATCATGGATCTCGGGGCGACCGTGTGTACCAGGACGAAGCCGGCATGCGAGCGCTGTCCGCTGGCGCAGTCCTGCGCGGCGCATGTGCAGGGCCGGGAGTCAGCTTTTCCGGCGCCGCGCCCGCGCAAAGAGAGACCGGTGAAGCACACGTGGATGGCGTTGCTGATCGACGCAGATGGCAGCGTATGCCTGGAGCGCCGCCCTCCGACAGGCATCTGGGGCGGACTTTGGGGCTTTCCGGAATTCCCTTCGCTGGGCGCCTTGCGTGACGAATTCGAAGAAGCCGGCGCGGTGAACGACGGGTTTGAAGTCTGGCCGGTGGTGAGCCACGCATTTACGCACTATCAGCTTGAAATAACGCCGGTGCTGCTGCGGCTTCCGGCGGCGAAGAGGGGTGTTGCAGCCAGCGATGGGCAGCGCTGGATCAAGGCCGAAGCACCACCACGCCTGGGCCTGGCCGCGCCTGTGGCAGGCTTGCTGGACCGGCTGGCCGTGCAGCTGGCCAAAGCGCAGGTCACGCCTGCCTGAAACAAGCTGGCCGGTTTGATCACAAGCAGGGATAATGTCCGCTGGCAGGCCACACGGCCGCTGCAACACACAATGACGGATTCAAGATGACAAGAATGGTGGACTGCATCGTGCTCGGACAAAGCGCCGAGGGACTGGACTACGTACCGTATCCGGGAGAGCTCGGGCAACGCATCTATGCGCAGGTTTCCAAAGAGGCCTGGCAGCGCTGGGTGGCGCACCAGACCATGCTGCTCAACGAGTACCGGCTGACACCCATCGAGCCCAAGGCGCGCAAATTCCTGGAAAGTGAAATGGAAAAATTCTTTTTCGGGGCAGGTTCCGAGAAGCCTGATGGCTTTGTGGCCCCGGAATAGTCGCCTCAGGAACCGATGCAGCTCAGATACTGCACACTGAAAAGCTTTCTGTCATCCGTCCACACCGCTTCCACTGCAAATCCCGCGGCGGATGCCAGCGCTGCGAACTCATCGTTGGTGAACTTGTAGGAACATTCCGTGCGAATGGTTTCGCCCTTCGCAATAGAGAAGGTCTCACCCGCGACGCTGAAGCGCTGATCGCAGCGACTGATCAGGTGCATCTCGATCCGGCCTGCGGCGTTGTTGTACAGCGCCTTGTGCTCAAAATTCGCCAATTTGAAAGTGCCCGCCATCTCCCGGTTCAGGCGCCTCAGCATGTTGAGATTAAACTCCGCGGTGACGCCCTGTGAGTCGTTGTAGGCGGCCTCGAGAATGGCGGCGTCCTTCTTGAGATCCACGCCGATGAGCAAAGCACCGCCGGCTTTGGCCTCCGCCGCCATCACGCGCATCAGGGCCACGGCCTGCGGCGGTGCAGAAGTTGCCGATGGTGGAGCCTGGGAAGTAAACGATATTCTTCACCGGCATGACCTTTGGAGCCGGCAGATCAAACTCGTGCGTGAAATCCGCGAACACCGGCAGCATCTCGATATGCGGATAGTCTGCAGCCAGCTGTGCGACCGTGGCGATCAGGTGATCTCGCGAGATTTCCACGGGCACGTAGGCGGCCAGTTCTTTCAGGTGATCCAGCAGGATGCGGGTTTTCGTGCTGCTGCCGCTGCCGAACTCGATCAGCGAGGCCTGATGACCGGCGCGGCGAACAATCTCCCCGATGTTGTCCTGCATGATCCCGATCTCGGTACGTGTCGGGTAGTACTCCGGCAGTTCCGTGATCTGTTCGAACAGCTGCGAGCCGCGCTCGTCATAAAAATACTTCGGCGGAAGCGTGCGCGGCGTGGCATTCAGGCCCGCGATGATCTCGGCCTCCAGCGCCGCATCGCGCGGGCCAAACTCGGACAGCGTAGTCATCGAACGGTCCTTCATATGCTGTTCAGTCCTTTGCCAGCCGAATGCCGGCAGAACTGCCAGCGTGAATGCGGATAGAAGAAGTTCCTGTAGCTTGCCCGGATATGCGAGCCCGGCGTGGCGCAGGAGCCACCGCGCAACACCATCTGGTTGCACATGAACTTGCCGTTGTACTCACCGAGCGAACCGCCCAGCGGTTTGAAGCCCGGGTAAGGCATATAGGGGCTCATCGTCCATTCCCAGACGTCCCCGAACAGCTGCTGCATGTCCGGGCTGCGCGCTTCCGGCGACGGGCTGCATGAATCCGGCCTCCACGAAGTTGCCGTCAGGCGTCGGCGTTTGACGCCGTGGTTTCCCACTCGGCCTCGGTCGGCAGGCGCGCACCCGCCCAGCGCGCATAGGCGTCAGCCTCGTAAAAGCTCACGTGGCAGACCGGGGCGTGCGGGTCGATCGTGCCGCAGCCCACCCAGCGTGTAATGGCGCTCGAGATCTTCGGTCCAATACAGCGGGCGGGACCAGCCGTTCGCTGTTTACCGTCGTCCAGCCGTCGGAGAGCCACAGCTCGCTGCGCCGGTAGCCATCGTCCCTGATGAATGCAAGATACTCACCATTCGTTACGAGCCGGGAACCCATGGCGTGCGCCTGCAGGTAGGTGCGGTGACGCGGTGTTTCATTGTCAAAAACAAATCCGTTGCTATAGGCACCGATATCGACAACGCCCTCGACGCCTTCCACGAACGTCATCGCCGGCACGCTGCCGCTCCGGGGGTTCCGGCAGCGGGCCCAGCGACGGGTACAGGGGGTTGTGTGAGAAGACATGTTTGATGTCGGTGAGAATCAGCTCCTGGTGTTGCTGCTCGTGATTGAGCCCAAGCTGAACGAGAAACGTGAGCTCATCGCTCACCTCCGTCGTCAGCAATTCATGCATTTGCTCATCCACATGGGCTCGGTAGTCCATGACTTCAGCCACGGTGGGGCGAGACAGCAGACCGCGCTGCGGCCGCAAATGCATTTCGCCGACCGTGTAGTAATAGGAATTGAACAGGAACGAAAACTTGTCGTTGTAGGCGCGATACGCAGGCAGGTGGTTGGCCAGGACGAAGTGCTCGAAAAACCACGTCACATGCGCCAGGTGCCAGCGGGTGGGGCTGGCATCGGGCATGCTTTGGATCACGCAGTCCTCCGGCGCAAGCCTGGTGACCAGGGCCTCGGTCGCGGAGCGGACCTCGCGGAATTGCTGCCAGAGAGAGGACTGGCCGGCAGGGTAGATATCGGAAGGCTTTACTGACATGGGAATGCGTGCATCCATTGCGGCATGGACTCAGCATTTTACGCGATTAGCCGTGATGGGGCTGAATGCGCTGCTGTTTACCCACAAACGAGGTCAAAAATGCATGAATTACACGGGTTTAGCCCAGTAAGCATCTGTCCAAGTTGCTTGACTCGCGGTGACCGCTTGGTTCTAATACGCCGCTCGTTCGCGCCCACTGATAAGGGCCAGGTAGCGGGGCCGCGCAGCGGCAAGGTAGGCAAGGACTGAAAATCCGCGATCAGTCAGGTCGATGACTCGCAGTAACAAGTTGCAGAGACTGAAGCCAGGTAGCGGGGCCGCGCAGCGGCAAGGTAGGCAAGGACTGAAAATCCGCGATCAGTCAGGTCGATGACCGCAGTAACAAGTTGCAGAGACTGAAGCCAGGTAGCGGGGCCGCGCAGCGGCAAGGTAGGCAAGGACTGAAAATCCGCGATCAGTCAGGTCGATGACTCGCAGTAACAAGTTGCAGAGACTGAAGCCAGGTAGCGGGGCCGCGCAGCGGCAAGGTAGGCAAGGACTGAAAATCCGCGATCAGTCAGGTCGATGACTCGCAGTAACAAGTTGCAGAGACTGAAGCCAGGTAGCGGGGCCGCGCAGCGGCAAGGTAGGCAAGGACTGAAAATCCGATTTTCAGTCAGAACATAGACTCTGTAGCATGAGTCACAGATATACGGCCAGGTAGCTCAGTTGGTAGAGCAGCGGACTGAAAATCCGCGTGTCGGTGGTTCGATTCCGCCCCTGGCCACCAAACACTCAAAGGCCCCGGATGGGGCCTTTCGTGTTTGAGCAGGGCGCAATCTCCACAGAAACACGCCAGCATATCTTTCTCCATGGTCGAACTCGCGCCGGGACCAAACGTTGTTGCCTGGTTTACGGTCATCGACCGGCGCGGGTTCGATTCCGCCCCTGGCCACCAAACACTCAAAGGCCCCGGATGGGGCCTTTCGTGTTTGAGCAGGGCGCAATCTCCACAGAAACACGCCAGCACATCTTTCTCCATGGTCTAACTCGCGCCGGGACCAAACGTTGTTGCCTGGTTTACGGTCATCGACCGGCGCGGGTTCGATTCCGCCCCTGGCCACCAAACACTCAAAGGCCCCGGATGGGGCCTTTCGTGTTTGAGCAGGGCGCAATCTCCACAGAAACACGCCAGCACATCTTTCTCCATGGTCTAACTCGCGCCGGGACCAAACGTTGTTGCCTGGTTTACCGTCATCGACCGGCGCGGGTTCGATTCCGCCCCTGGCCACCATTTCCCGGCAGGTGTATTCCGGACACATAGTTAACACTTTGTCCGGAGCGAACGGCGAGGGGCCGGGTTCCACTCGGTCCCTCTCTTTATCGAAGTATCCCAGATCATCCTCCCGGGGCTCGAACTTGCCATCATGCACCTGGGTCTCGCATTGTTGTTTGCAGTAATGATCATTGGCTTTCCGATCGCGGTACAGCGCGCGAAACTTGTGCCCAAGTGCCCGCTGTCGGTGTCATGTTTACGCTGTCGGCGATATTCAGTTACACACTGTTACCAGGGTATTGACTGAACCCGCTTGCGCCGGCCCGAATCAGCGGCGAGACTAAACGCATGTTCCCTCCCCGGATTGCTTTGTATGGAACTCGTTGTATTTGACCTTGATGGCACGCTACTCAATCGAGAGTCGGTGATCTCTGACTACACGAGCGAGACGCTCAAGCTCCTGACTGAGCGCAATATTGCCTATACGGTCGCGACAGGGCGCACC
>CAVWXZ010000010.1:0-97040 GCA_963759075.1 uncultured Gammaproteobacteria bacterium | reverse complement strand
CGATGGCACGGTGCTGACGGTTGAGCACCCACCCATCGACACAGTGGTTCGTATGCAGCGGCGCTGACCGTCAGCGAAGGCAGGTCAGCGACCGCCGCCTGTCGTGCGGCCGCTTCAGTAGCGCCAGGTAAACAGTGACGGCGAAAGGCCCCGCGCTTTTTTGTGGCGGCGTTCCATCCAGCTGGCGCGTTCCCGGCTGCGGGAGCGCTGACTGGGCTGGGCATTCAGAGGATTCGTCTGGGGTGTGTCTTTGAGTTTCATTGCTTGCATCCTTGAGCTCTCCTGATGAGAGCTTTTTTCATATAAAGGATTGTAATAGCGATGTAACTGGATGAAAATCGATATAATTTCATACCGAGCCGTGAGAAAAACTCACATGAAAAGCAGTCCCCCAATCAAAGCCCTGCGCACCTTCGACGTCGCCGCTCGCCATACCAGCCTGACGGAGGCGGCCGAAGTGCTGAACGTGACCCATGGCGCGGTGAGCCGCCAGATCCAGCAACTTGAGGGGTACCTGGGGCGCCCGCTCTTTAAGCGTTTGCCACGTGGGGTGGAGCTGACGCCGGACGGGCGCAAGTTCGCGCTGAGAATTCGTGGCGCCTTTAACGAAATTAGCGAGGCCATGGAGGCAATGCGAACCACCGAGCAGGACCAGGGCAAGCTGACGATCAGTACGCTGCCTGGGCTGGCGTCGCGTTGGTTGTTCCCGAGGTTGCCGGCTTTTCAGAAGCGCTATCCGGAGTACAAAGTGCAGGTCAGCATCAAGGCGCGGCTTGTGGATTTTGAGTCGGAGGGTATTGATCTCGCGATTCGCTATGGTGGCGGCGACTGGAAGGGCGTATTCAGGCAGCGTCTGTTCGGTGAGGAAATGTTTCCGGTTTGCGCACCGTCCATGGTCGAGGGTCCACGCGGCCTCAAGAAGCCGGGCGACCTCGTGCATTTCCCGCTTTTACACCACAACAGTGATCGCTACTGGGCAACCTGGCTGAAGATCGCTGGCCTGCAGAATGTGGCGGAGTATCAGGGCCAGACGATGGACGACATTAACGTGCTTTTGCAGGCAAGCATTGCCGGGCAGGGCGTGGCCCTGGCGCTGCAACCACTGGTGCAGGCGGATCTTGAGGCCGGTCGCCTGGTTCGCCCGTTCAGTTTCGTGCTGCCGAGTGATGTCGCGTTTTACGCGGTTTGCCCGAAAGGCGCGAACAAGAAGCCGAAAATCAAAGCAATGATCGATTGGCTGGTTGAGGAAGCGGACGCTACGAGGGCGGCGCGGTAATCTTGATTTTGCTGCCTTTTGCGCACTACAGTTCAGTCTCGTGCAAGAGTTGGGGGAAGAAGATGCTGCGTAATCTGAGAAGCTGCACGATTTTTCTGGCGGGTGCGCTGATTGTCTTGCAGGCATCCGCGGCACCGGTACCAGAAGTGACGACTATCGACCCGCCGAAGAACATCCTGTTTATTGGCAACAGTTTTACGTATTACAACAACGGGCTGCACAACTACCTGCGCCGGCTCATTGATACCGCCGACAATTCAGGTAACAGTTCGGGTGCGCTGAAGCTGATGACGATTTCGGGTGCGAAGTTGTCCGAGCACGCGCCGGCCCTCCGCGCCATCCTAAGGAGTGAAGACTGGGACGTGGTGGTGCTGCAGGGGAACAGCCTGGAAGCCGTAGATCGCAGCACAATCAAGAATTTCAGGGATGCCTCCCGGGCTTTCCACAAGGAAATCGACAAGTCGGGCGCCGACACCGTGTTCTTCATGACCTGGGCGTACACCGGGCAACCGCAGATGACGGACTCGCTCGACACGAGCTACACGGTAATTGGCAACTTCCTTGACTCACTCGTTGTGCCCGTGGGTCTGGCGTTCGAAAAGGCGCGTGAGCAGCATCCTGAAATCAGCTTGATCATGCAGGATAAGAAGCACCCCACGCTCGCCGGGACCTATCTCGCCGCCTGCGTTTTTTATGCCGCCTTGTACCAGCAGTCTCCGGCTGATCTCGATTATCGCCCGCCGCGACTTAAAGATTCGACCGCCCGGGCCCTGCGGGAAGTGGCCTGGCAAGCGGCACGCGAATACTACGCACGGCAGGACGGCGACTGACATCAATCCCGAATTAATTCGGGGTCAGACTGCTAACTGGCGAGATAGCAGTCTGACCCCGATCTATGAGATAGCAGTCTGACCCCGATCTATGTCCGGTGCGCTGGGCGGAAGACCTCAAATGAAAGAAGAAAAGCCCGCTCACCAGCACCGAGAGCACGTTGTATTAGGCATGCTGGCAGGTCTCGGCGCATTCTTCATGTTCACGCTCATGAACGTGTTTGCAAAGCTGCTGAGCGTGAATCACTCGGTCATAGAGATCGCGTTCTATCGCAATCTCATCGCCAGCATCCCATTCCTGGTACTGGTTTTTGTTTTCGGGCGGCGAGACATTCTCGTGGTCCGCAGCAAGCCGGCGGCGATCGGCATAAGGGCTGTCCTTGGTTCAATCAGCCTGGTGACGACGTTCGCCGCGTTTTCCCTGATGCCGATGGCCGACACCACCGCCTTTCTGTTCACCTCCTCACTCTTCATCCCCGTGCTGGGCTTGTTGTTTCTTCGCGAAAGCGTTGGCCCCTATCGCTGGTCGGCCGTGGTGATCGGATTTGTCGGCGTGATCATCATGCTGCGCCCGACGGGCGACGTGAACGTGTTGGGCATCATGGTGGCGCTCTCGGCCGCGTTCATGCACGCCATTCTCCAGATCATTCTGCGTTATCTCGGGCGCTATGAGAGCCCGGAAACGGTGACCTTTTATTTTCTGGTAATTGGTACGCTGGTGACCGCTCTGCCACTGCCCTTCGTTGCGGTGCGGCCGACCCTGGCTGAGGTGCCGCTGCTGTTTGGCGTAGGTCTGACCGGGGCTGCGGCGCAGTGGCTGCTATCCACGGCTTTTCGTAACGCACCCGCGGCCGTGGTCACGGTGTTCAATTACAGTGGCATCGTCTGGGCGACGCTGTTCGGCTGGCTGATCTGGAACGACTGGCCGCTGCCCACCGTGCTGGCCGGTGCTGCGGTGGTCATCGCCTCGAACCTGTTGATAATCTGGCGTGAAAGCCGGCTGGGAAGAGTAACGCGGCGCGCGGGTGCGTGCCAAAGTTCTGAAATCTGCCGGGCCTGCTTGCAGAGGCAGACCCGACAGGATTCAGGCGCGACCGACGGCAGCGCGCGTTATTCGACTTCGTCCATCATGACGATCGTATCTGCCTTGACGCCATCTTCGGCCGCGGCTGCCTGGCCTTGTTCCGAGGCAAGCATTGCAAGGAATGCTTGCATGTCGCTGACGCTCACCACGAGCCCGGCCAGTTCCGGCTTGTCGGCGCTGTGAAAAGCATGCACGTGCTCTGCGCCATTAGCCTTGAACAGCATCTTGCGGCTGTCTTTTCCCCGCCACGCGGCCATCCAGCGGTTTGCGTCTTCGACCTCATGCAGAATCATGACGTGGGCCTCGCCGCCACCCATCTGCATGGCAGGCATGTCGCTGTTCCAGATATCGACGGCAATCTGCCAGTCGTCGCCGTTGTGTTTCCAGATCTCGACAAACTTGCCTTTATCGACCGCCGCGCCGTCTTCGTCGTGCATGGTATAGACGCCCACGTTGTGCCCGAGATCACCGGAAGCCCTTGCCTCCAGCGTTGTCAGTTCCAAAGTCATGCCCGCCGCAATCATGCCGCCAAACATTGCACGGGCCGCCTTCTGACCAAGGTCGGTTGATCCATTAGGGCGGCATGAGCATGCGTCCGGCGCGTACAGGGCCACCAGGGCATCCATGTCCCCCGCGTTGAGAGCCGTTTCCCAACTATCAGAAAGTGCGGCAATGGCGTCGCTGCTCTGACTGTGCGGCGCCTGGCCGCAGGCAGCCAGCGCGAAGAGCAGTGGTAAAAGCATGATGAATCTTTTCATTTTTCGGTTCCTCAGATTGTGTTCGCAGACCCATTGCGCGCCGGCCCTGAAATTAATCAAGCCACGCCTGGCGCACCTAAAAGATACCCCATAAAGGTTAGCAGACAGCACCCATAAAGATAGCCCGGGCCTGCCCGGCTCGTGCAGCGGCTCAGGCGGCAGCTTTTTCGATGGCTGCCAGCAGCGCTCTGATAGTGGTTTCATCGGTAAGCTTGTTCATGACGGTCAGCCGCAGGTAGCGCTTGCCCGCGACAGTGGCTGCAGTAAGGTGAAAAGTTCGATCACGCAATAGCGTCTCGCGGATCCGGTCCTGCAGCGCGTCGTCATCGCCATAGCGGAAGCAGAGGATGTTGCTTTCAGGCTCATAGGGGCATTCAAAGCCCGGCCGCTTGCTGATCAGACGGTAAAAGTCCCGCGTGATGGCATAGCGATCATCCACATAGGCGCCCAGCGCATGCTCGCCGCGCCAGGCCAGGTTCAGAAAGATCTTGAGGCTCAGGGCCGCCTTTGTGCATTCGATGGCACGCGGCAGGGTCGTATAGCGTTCACTGTCATTTTCGCGCATCGGCAGGTAGCTGGCTTCCTGTTGAAACGCGCGATCGAAATCCTGCGCGTCTTTCAGCAGAATTGCGGCACACAGCACCGGCACCTGCATCATCTTGTGCGCATCCCACACGAGTGAGTCGGCCAGTTCCACGCCATCCAGGTAATGCCTGGAATGCTCGCTCAGCAGCGCCGTCGCGCCGTGACAGGCGTCCACGTGAAACCAGATGCCGTGCTCGCGACAAAAGTTCTCCCACCGGGCGCAGCGGGTCGTGCAGGCCTGTTGCCGTCGAACAGGCGTTGGCCACCAGCGCCATGCAGCGCCGGCCGTCGGCATGAACGCGCTCCAGGGTCTCATGCAGGCGGGTGGGGTCGATCACGCCCAGGTCATTGCCGGCCAGCGGATAAATGGCGCGCGACCCGAGCCCCAGGATCGACACAGCCCGGTTCACCGAATAATGCGAACTCGGTGGCACCAGAACCGCGAGGTCAGACGGTGCGCCCTCTTGCCAGGCATCCGGTGCGCTGCGCGCACGCGCGGCCAGCAGCGCCGTAAGGTTAGCCAGGGAACCACCGTGGGTCAGCACGCCTGCCGAATGTGCAGAAAGCGCAGAACCCGGCAGCGGCTGCGGTGTCCAGCCAATCTTTCGAAGCATGAAGTTGATGACCGCGAACTCGATGCTCGCGGCCGCCGGGCCCATCTCGTAGATGGCCATGGGATTGTTGGTTACGCCGTTGATCAGCGCACCCAACGCGCCGGGGAAGTCGGGCACGCTCACCTGGTGTGCGATGTAGCCCGGATGATGAAACTTGACGGAATAGTTCAGATAGCCGGCCAGAAACTTGTCAAACGCCGCCGGGTCCATGCCGCCGCTGTCGATCCACTTTTCGACCTGCAGTTCTTTGAGTACCTCGCGGATGGGCGCATAGCCGGTAGCCGGCCCGGCACCCGAGCGCTGGGTCTCAATCTCGGCCCGCAGTCGCGCCAAAGCATCGATCGCGGTCTGTTCAAAGACCCGGACCTCTGAGGCCCCTGCATCGTTCGCCTGCCTGTCTTGCATTGTTGTTCTGGCTCCACCCATTCCCTGAACGCATGATACTCAATCCACCTGCCGACAGAACAGCCAGACGAATGCGGATATGCTCATTGTCTGCCCTGACCCGGCAGTGACTAAAGAGCTCTTCGAGACGACGGTGCGGTAGAACGAGTGAGCACAGGTCGCCGCTTATGTCAGGCTGACGCGCAACCCCGGTGACGGGCAAGGCATTCGGGAAATAGCAGTCTGACCCCGATTTAGTGCTAGGGCTTGCCGGGCAATGGGATGTCCGAAGCTACAGAGCGCACATGAAGGTCGCGCTGCGGGAATGGGATCTCGATGCCGTGCCTGGTCAATTCACGATTAACGGCGATCGAGATCTGACTGCGGATTCTCACAAACATATCGTTGTCGGCGACCCACGCCCGCAGCAGGAAATCCAGGCTGCTGTCGCCAAAACCCGCGAAAAGTACCTGAGGCTCCGGGCTCTCCAGCAGTCCTTCCTGCCCCTCGAGTGCGCCTTTCAGAATCTTGATGACCAGATCCGGGTCGGTTCCATAGGCAACGCCCACACTGACTTCGATACGCCGGTTTCGATCCGTCATGGTCCAGTTGGTGAGTGCCTCTGACAACAGGCTCCCGTTCGGCAAAGTGATGTCTGCGCCTTCAAAACTGCGTATGGTGCTGGAGCGTATGCCGATCCGCGTGATGCGCCCGGAGACGGAGCCAACGTCGATAGTGTCGCCAACCTGGACCGGGCGTTCAAAGATCAGGATCAGACCGGAAACAAAGTTGTTGACGATATTCTGCAGGCCAAATCCCAGGCCGACGCCGAATGCACCGAGCAGAATCGTGATCTTGTCCATGCCGATGCCCATGGCGCCCACTGCCAGGAGGAAGCCCAGCGCGATGATGCTGTACTTGATGAGCGAGGAAATGGCGAACGGAATGCCCCTGCCGAGATCGACTCTGCTGAAGACGTCTTCTTCAAGAATCAGCGTGATCAAACGCGCAAGCAGAACAGCTGCCACGATGGTTACGCCAAATGCCAGCACGTCGGCGAGCGAAATTGCAATGGATCCCTTCTTAAGCTCGGCAAACAGCACGCTGCTGAGCAACCCGACCAGATAGTCACGGAGCGCAAAGAGATCCAGTGTGACCAGCACCCAGATCACGACGACCAATACGGCAAAAATGCTCTTGAAACGCCGGCGCAAAATCGGTGTTCTTCCACCGATGACTCGAAATGTTTGTGCAAATTTGCTGTGCAGCGCGAGTGCGACAATTGCGTCAGCTGCGCGCAGAAGGGCGGCGAGCAGTAACGCCAGGTAAGCGCTGTTGAGTACGCCATAGCCGATGAGCACCGCCAGCCGCACATATCCAGCTACGGATGCCAGGGCAGCGACAATCAGCAGCGCAAGCGCTGCGTGCAGGGCGAAGCGAATACGGTCGCGCCACGCGCCTGCCGATTCTGATTCTTCGCTGCTGTGCAGGGCTTTAGAACGAATCAGCCAGACTACGATGGCGATCGCTGCAATCATCTCGACAATGAAAACGAGACGGGCGACGAGTGGGGCGGCTTCTACCAGGTCTCGCAGCCGGTCGAGCACGTAGACGCCCGCGAGCAAGTACAGAGCCGGGCGCACCGGCTTGTCCAGCAATGGCAGGAGCAGGCGCAGGACCGGCAAGACAAGCAATAATCCAACCGCATCATCGACGGCCGGAGGCGTCGACAAATACAGCCATGGCGTCAGCAGCAAGGCCGCCAGCGCCGCCAGCGCCACGGGTTTTTCGAACACCGACATGCCGGTGGCGACGCTTGGGTCAGAGGCGGCCCAGGCACGAGCAGCCTTGCGTGACCCGCGCAGAAACAATGCGAACGCGATCAGGAGCAGCAATTGAAAAACTACGCGATCCATTGCGCCCCGAACGACGGAGTAAATGCTTGACCACCAATCCGACAATTCGCTGCTGGCGCGTGCAAAAAGGTCGCTGGCGGGAATCCCGGCTACCGCCTCGGTCCACAGCGGTGGCCTCTCACGCTTTGTCAGGTTGTTCAGGAGGTCAGATTCTTCGCTTTTGATCTGGTCCAGCGCCTCATTTACGCTGGCCCGTGCGCGCCCGATCTTGCCCTGCAATGCCAGGGCGTGTATCTGCATTTCTTCAAGCGAGTTGAAGGCGTTTTGCAGATCATTGGAAGTGGTGCTGGCCAATGCGATGAGTTCAGCGGGTGCTTCGGCGGCTTCGGCATCGAGCACGGTCTGGCGCCAGAGTTCCTGTCTGGCGGTCAGCAGGTTGAGCTGCTGGGCCATGACGCCGGTACGCCCGTGCAGATCTTTCTCCCAGCTCTCCAGCGGTTTGTCGAGCTCCTGCCATTCCTGCTCGATCTCCGACAGCGCCTCACGCGATGAGGCCGCCGCCAGTGCGGCCTTGAGAGAAATCAGCCGCTTCGCAATTGTCTTTTCACGGTCCGACAACTGGCCGTCGATTTCATCTAAGTCAGAGGCGCGTGACAGCAGCACTTCTGTTTGATCGAGCAGGTCGTTTTCTGCCGCGGCCCTGGTGGGAATATCAGAAAGGGAAACCGCTTGCGGTGGGGGCGCCTCGGCAGTTGACTCCTGAGCTTCGATGCCGGGCGGGAAGAGGAAAACGACGAACACAACCCACAGGAAAATTCGCGGGAGACTGCGCTGATTCTGCAGCCTGGTTCGCCGCTGTTTTGCAGTTGCCATCTTATAATCCTTCTGCCGTAATTTTAGCCCCTGGCGCCGTGATTTGCCATTGAGATTGGAACTGATCGGGGTTTTATCTTTTAAAGTAATCCTGTCGCGCGCAAGGCGTTGGCTGATACGCCTTTTCTCGTCAGGATTATTGATCCAGCCTGTTGTTCAGGCCCGGCGACGCTGGCTCTGAAGCCCCCGTGTTTATGAATGATTCCGCCCTGACGGTGTAAACTGCCGAGAACGGTTCTATTATCAGTATCAGCCCGTCATCGGCGGCGGGCGCTGGAGAAAGGTCATGGCTGAATCCGCGCGCGCTCTGAAAAGTATCGAAACGGTGCCTCACTGGATCAACGGTGCTCGCCAGGCCGGCGCGCCGCATGGCTGGGGGGATGTTTACAATCCGGCGCTGGGCAAAGTCGTCGCCCGCGTGCCGCTCGCCTCCACGGCCGATGTCGATGCGGCCATCAGCGCGGCGCATGCCGCATTGCCAGCCTGGTCTGCAATGCCGTCGCCCAAACGGGCGCGGGTAATATTCAAGCTGAAGGAACTGATCGAGCGCGACGCTGACAAGCTGGCAGCGCTGGTGACGCGCGAGCACGGCAAGGTCTTGAGCGACGCCATGGGCTCGGTGCAGCGTGGCCTGGAGATCGTGGAATTTGCCTGCGGCATTCCCCATTTGCTGAAAGGGGAGTTCAGCAGCCAGGTGGGTAGCGGCGTGGACTGTCATTCCTTGCGGCTGCCGGTCGGCGTGTGTGCGGGCATCACGCCGTTCAATTTCCCGGCCATGGTGCCGATGTGGATGTTTCCCATCGCGCTGGCCTGCGGCAATACCTTCGTACTCAAGCCGTCCGAGAAAGATCCATCCTGTTCTCTCTACCTGGCCGAACTGCTGGCCGAGGCGGGGCTGCCCGCCGGCGTTTTCAACGTCGTGCAGGGCGACAAGGTCGCGGTCGATGCCCTGCTGACCGATCCGCGCATCGCCGCGGTGAGTTTCGTGGGCTCCACGCCCATTGCGCAATACGTATACGAGACCGGTGCCGCCAACGGCAAGCGCGTGCAGGCCCTGGGCGGCGCCAAGAATCACATGGTGGTAATGCCGGACGCGGACATTGAACAGGCGGCGGATGCGCTGATCGGTGCGGCCTATGGTTCGGCCGGCGAACGCTGCATGGCGATCTCAGTCGCGGTCGCCGTCGGTGATGCCGGCGACCGGCTGCGCGACGCGCTGATCCCAAAGATCGAGGCACTGCGCGTGAACGAAGGCACGGACAGTTCGGCCGAGATGGGACCGCTGGTGACCGGCGAGCATCGTGACAAGGTTGAGTCTTACATCGAAGCGGGTGAAAAAGAGGGCGCCAGGCTGCTGGTGGACGGGCGCAAACATCCTCTGCGCAAAAAGGACGATGGCTTTTTCCTCGGGCCGACGCTGTTTGATCATGCAGGCGCCGACATGCGCATTTATAAGGAAGAGATATTTGGTCCGGTGCTCACCATGCTGCGCACCGATAATTTCGAAGACGCGCTGGCGCTCGTTAACAGCCACCGCTACGGCAACGGCACGGCCATATTCACCCGCAATGGCGAGGCGGCGCGCGAGTTCACCGCGCGCGTGGAGGCAGGCATGGTGGGGGTGAATGTCCCCATACCGGTGCCGATGGCCTTCCACAGTTTCGGCGGTTGGAAGCAGTCGCTGTTCGGCGATGCCAACATGCACGGCGTGGAAGGCGTGCGGTTCTATACGCGCATGAAGACTGTCACCTCGCGCTGGCCAGAGGGCTTCTCGGACGGCGCCGACCTCAACATGCCGGTGATGTAAAGCGCTACAATCGGGTTTCGATAACGAACACCCGAATTCCAAAAACGCACAGGGGAACTCACCCATGTCAAGAATCGTCAAGGCAGCCATTATTCAGATGGCGAACAAGCTCGATACCTCGGCCTCCTGCGAGGACCATCGCAAGGCCATGATAGAGGCGCATGTTCCCTACATCGAGGAGGCGGGCAAGCAGCACGTGCAGATGCTGTGCATGCAGGAAATCTTCACGGGGCCCTATTTCTGTCCGTCCCAGGACACCAAGTGGTATGACGCGGCTGAGGCCATTCCGGACGGGCCCACCACGCAGCTCATGTGCGAGTACGCGCGTCTTTACAACATGGTGATCGTGGTGCCGATCTACGAAGAGCACATGACCGGCGTGTACTACAATACGGCGGCGGTCATCGATGCTGACGGCACGTATCTCGGCAAGTACCGCAAGATGCACATACCGCAGGTGGCCGGTTTCTGGGAGAAGTTTTTTTTCAAACCCGGCAACCTGGGCTACCCGGTCTTCGATACGGCCTACGGCAAGGTCGGCGTCTACATCTGCTATGACCGGCATTTCCCGGATGGCGCCCGCTGCCTCGGGCTCAACGGCGCGGAGATCGTGTTCAACCCGTCGGCTACGGTGGCCGGCCTGTCACAGCACCTTTGGGAGCTTGAACAGCGTGCGCATGCGGTGGCCAACGGCTACTTCGTGGCCGCCATCAACCGGGTTGGCACGGAAGCGCCCTGGAACATCGGCAAGTTTTACGGCTCGTCCTATTTCACGGATCCGCGCGGCAAGATTGTCGCCCAGGCCTCCGAAGACAAGGACGAGATGATCGTCGCGGATCTCGATCTTGACCTGGTTCGGGAAGTCCGCAACAACTGGCAATTCTTCAGGGATCGACGCCCTGAAACATACGGGCAGCTGACGGAGCTTTAACAACTGCAGCAAGCCGGAGGATCGGAGAGATGACCTTGCACAAAACCACTCACGTAACCACGCACGCTGAGCGCCCGACGCGCGATAATGATGATCTCATCGCTTCGCGCAAGAAGAATCTTCTGCCCACCGCCTTTCTCTATCACAAGGTTCCGCTGCAGCTGGTCAGGGCGAAAGGGCGAGTATGTCTGGGACGAACAGGGCAATCGCTACCTGGATGCCATCGGTGGCATCATCTGTATATCGGTCGGGCACAATCACCCAAGGATCAAAGAAAAGCTCATGCAGATGCTGGCTGACGACGAGATCCAGCATACCAGCCTGATTTATCTCTCTGAGCACCCGGTGGAACTTGCCGAAACGCTGCTCGCCGAGGCGCCGAAGGGCCTGGACCGTGCGTCGTTTACCAACTCCGGCTCCGAAGCCAACGAGCTGGCCATCATGACCGCGCGCCAGGCCACCGGTGAGACGATGATCGTCAATCTGCGTCACGGCTACCACGGCGGCACCGCCAGCACGCTGGCGCACTGCGGGCACCACACCTGGCGATTCCGTGCTCAGCCCAACGCGTCAACCACCAGTGCCCTGGAACCCTACTGCTATCGCTGTCCGTTTAACAAGAAGCCGGAGAGCTGCAGCCTTGAATGTGCGAAAAACGTCGAGACCACGATCCAGACCACCACCCACGGCAAGATTGCGGGGATGATCGTGGAGCCTGTCATGGGTGTGGGTGGCTTCATTGATCCACCCAAGGCGTATTTCGATGAAGTGACCGAGATCGTTCACAACTACGGCGGCAAGTACATCAGTGATGAGGTGCAGACGGGTGCGGGGCGCTGTGGCGGGGAATTCCTGCTGACGAAAGAACTCGGTATCGACGCCGACATGGTCACGATGGCCAAGGGCTTTGGCAACGGCGCGGCAATTGGCGGTGTATTGATGAAAAGCGAGGACGCCGAGTCGCTGGCGGGCAAGCTGTACTTCAACACCTTCGCCGGCGATCCGATGCAGACCGCCCAGGCCAAGGTCACCATGGACGTCATTCGCGAAGAAAAGCTCATCGAGAATGCAAAGCACATGGGTAAGCGGCTCAAGGATGGCATGAGCCAGTTCAAGGCAAAGTATGAGATCGATCGGCGATGTGCGGGGACGTGGCCTGCTGCTGGGCATGGAGCTGGTGAAGGACAAGAAGAGCAAGGCCTATGCAAGCGCGGAGGCGATCGAGTTCATGGACCGCTGCAAAGACAAGGGGCTCTTGCTTGGCAAGGGCGGGCTGTTCGGTAACGTGATGCGGGTCGCCCCGTCGTTAACCATCAACGCGAACAGGTGGACACGATGCTGCAGACCATGGACGAAGTCTTACACGACATGCAGGGAGGGTGAGCCCATAGCGGAACACAGCCCCGCTGCCGGAGAGCTGGCGATAGACGCCAGTCTCTCCAACCCCGATATCGCGCCCGTGCCGCAGAGCGGGCGCAACTGGACCGCGTTCAGTTTCTATGCGCTGTGGGTCGGGATGGCCATCAACATTCCGACCTACATGATTGCCGCGTCGCTGATCGACAACGGCATGAGCTGGCAGCAGGCCACCTGGACGGTGTTGCTCGGCAACGTGATTGTCCTGATTCCGATGATGCTGAGCGGCCACGCCGGCACCAAGTACGGCATTCCTTTCCCGGTTTTCGCGCGCGCGTCGTTCGGCATCCGCGGCGCACATATCCCGGCGATGCTGCGTGCCATCGTGGCCTGCGGCTGGTTTGGCATCCAGACCTGGATCGGCGGTGCGGCCATCTACACGATCGTGCTGATCGTTTACCCGGGCGCAGAAAACCTGCCGATGGTGCTGCCCGAATTTATCGGCATCGGCATCGTCCAGTTCCTGTGCTTCATGGTGTTCTGGGCAATGAACATCTACCTGATCTACAAGGGCATCGATTCCATCAAGGTACTGGAGATGCTGGCCGCGCCTTTCCTGATCCTGTGCGGGCTGGCCCTGCTGGGCTGGGCCTACGCCAGCGCCGACGGCTTCGGACCGATGCTCGAGGCCACGTCGAAGTTCGAGACCAGCGCCCAGTTCTGGAAGCTGTTTTTCCCGAGCCTGACCGCCATGGTCGGGTTTCTGGTCGACCTTGTGCCTGAACATTTCCGATTTCACGCGCTACTCGAAAGATCAGCGCGCGCAGGTGATAGGCCAGATCAGCGGCCTGCCCACCACCATGACGCTGTTTGCCTTTATCGGCGTGGCGGTGACCAGCGCGACCATCGTGATTTACGGCGAGGCGATCTGGGATCCGGTGGTGCTGGTGCGTCGCTTCGATTCGCCGACGCTGGTGTTCTTTTCCATGATCGCGGTGGTCATCGCGACCATCTCGACCAATGCCGCCGCCAACGTCGTGGGGCCGGCCAATAACTTTTCCAACATGTGGCCGGCGAAAATCGACTTCAAGATGGGTGGCTACATCACCGGCGTCATTGGCATCGTGATGATGCCGTGGAAACTGCTGGCCGATCCCAGCGGCTATATTTTCACCTGGCTGATCGGCTACTCGGCGCTGCTGGGGCCGGTGCTGGCGGTCATTCTCACTGATTATTTCCTGGTGCGCCGCACCGAACTGGACGTGGAGGATCTGTACCGGCGTGACGGTCGTTACGGTTTCAGCAATGGTTTCAACCCGTGTGCCATCATTGCGCTGGTGGCGGGCGTGCTGCCCAACGTGCCGGGCTTCCTGGCCCAGGTTGGCCTGATCGATCCGGCCAGCATGCCGTTCCTGGTGTCGCTCTACGATTACGCCTGGTTCATCGGGCTGGCGATTTCCGGCATTGTTTACTATGTTACTGATGCGCGTTTAGCAAATGAGTAGCTGATGAAAGATACGCATGACATAAAGGCCGGACGGCTGAGCGCCGCGCAGATCAGCGGACAACTTCGGCGACCTGCACCCGCGCTTTACGCCGCTGCAGGCGGCCGTGGAATCCAGTCGCTGCCTGTTCTGCCACGATGCGCCGTGCATCGAGGCCTGCCCGACCGGCATCGACATTCCGGGGTTCATTCGCAAGATCGCCACCGGCAACACGCGCGGCGCGGCCATCACCATCCTCGAGCGAGAACATCATGGGCGGCACCTGCGCCAACGCCTGCCCGGTGGAGGAACTGTGCGAACAGGTATGCGTCAAGGTTGCCTCCGAGGGCAAGCCGGTGAAGATCGGGCGCCTGCAGCGCTATGCCACCGATCATCTGTTTGACAGCGGCGAGCAGCCATTCAAGCGGGCCGCACGCCACCGGGTACACGCGTGGCTGTGGTGGGGGCGGGCCCGGCAGGGCTTGTCCTGCGCGCACCGGCTGGCCATGCTGGGTCACGACGTCACGGTGTTCGATGCACGCGAGAAAGCCGGTGGGCTGAACGAGTACGGGCTCGCGGCACTACAAGATGCTGGACGAGCGGGCGGCGAAAGAAGTGGACTTTATCCTCGGCATCGGGGGCATCACCATCGAGCCGGGCAAGACACTGGGGCGCGACTTGACGCTGGCCGGATCTGCAGGCGACGACTACGATGCCGTTTTTCTTGGTCTTGGGCACAATGCCGTCAACAGCCTGGGGCTGGAAAACGAAGTATGCGGCCGGCGTGATTCGACGCGGTCGAGTTTATCGAGCGCATTCGCCAGGAAGATCTTGCAAGCATAGCGGTGGGTCGGCGCGTTGTTGTGATCGGCGGCGGCAATACCGCCATCGATATTGCGGTGCAGACGAAAAAGCTCGGCGCCGAGAGCGTGACGCTGGTCTACCGTCGAGGGGCGGAGCAGATGAGCGCGACAGATTTCGAGCAGGAGGTGGCGCAGACCAACGGCGTGCTGATCAAGACCTGGGCGCAGCCCGCACGAGATTCATGCCGACGAGTCGACGGCGTCACGGGCGTGACGTTCGAACGCACGCGCGCTGACGAGGACGGGCGTCCGGTGGGCACCGGCGAGTTCTTCAGGCTGGAGGCGGACATGGTGTTCAAGGCGATTGGTCAGCGTTTCGATGCCGAGCGTGCGGGACTGCGCAGATGCCGAGACGTCCGAAGATCGAGCGTGGTCGCATTATCGTGGATGACGAGCGGCGCACCAGTCTGGACGGCGTGTATCGCCGGCGGCGACTGCGTGCCCGGGGTCGGACCTGACCGTGGTCGCCGTGCAGGACGGCAAGATTGCCGCGCATGCTATTCACAGACAATTGCTGGAGAGCGCGTCATGGCTGATCTCAGCTGCAAGATTGCGGGCGTCAGCTCGCCGAATCCCTTCTGGCTGGCGTCGGCGCCGCCCACCGACAAGCAGTACAACGTCGAGCGCGCCTTCGAGGCGGGCTGGGGCGGCGTGGTCTGGAAGACCCTGGGCGAGGCGGGCCCGCCAGTGGTCAACGTGTCGCTCGCGCTACGGCTCTATCGACTACAACGGCCAGCGCATGATCGGCTTCAACAACATCGAGCTCATCACCGACCGGCCGCTGGAGGTCAATCTCAAAGAGATCACGGCAGTCAAGAAAGCCTGGCCGGATCGTGCCATGGTGGTCTCGCTCATGGTGCCGTGTAACGAGCAGGCCTGGAAAGACATCCTGAACGCAGGTAGAGCAAACCGGTTGCGACGGCGTGGAGCTTAACTTTGGCTGCCCGCACGGCATGAGCGAGCGCGGCATGGGTTCTGCCGTCGGCCAGGTGCCGGAGTACATCCAGGACGTCACCGGCTGGTGCAAAACCCACACCGACCTGCCGGTGTTCGTGAAGCTCACGCCCAACATCACCGATATTCGTCGACCGGCACGCGCGGCGCACGCCGGTGGCGCCGACGCCGTGTCACTCATCAACACCATCAACTCGATTACCAGCATCGATCTCGACAGCATGGCGCCGGAACCCACGCGTCGCCGGCAAGGGCGTGCACGGCGGCTACTGTGGCCCGGCCGTGAAGCCGATCGCGCTCAGCATGGTCTCGGAGATTGCGCGTGATCCGGAAACCCATGGCCTGCCGATCTCCGGCATCGGCGGCATCTCGCACCTGGCGTGACGCGGCGGAGTTTATTGCGCTGGGTTGCGGCAGCGTGCAGGTCTGCACGGCGGCGATGCGCTTCGGTTTCAAGATCATTGACGACTTCACCGACGGCCTGTCTAACTGGATGGACGAAAAGGGCTACCGGAACGCTGAAGCGATTTCGCGGCAAGGCCGTGCCCAACGTTACCGACTGGCAGTATCTGGATCTCAACTACAAGACCATCGCGAAGATCGATCAGGACAAGTGCATCGAGTGCGGACTGTGCCACGTCACCTGCGAAGACACTTCGCACCAGGCGATTGCCAAGCAAAAGGCGGAAAATGGCAAGCGCACCTATACTGTGATTGACGACGAATGTGTTGGCTGCAATCTCTGCTACCTGGTATGCCCCGTTCCGGAGTGCATCAGCATGGTCGAAGTCGACAATGGCCTGCCCTACCTGAACTGGGGCGATCATCCGAATAATCCGATGCGCGGCAGCTAAAATATCAAGACCACGGAGGCGTCACCATGAGAACCCTGATCAAGAACGGCACGGTCGTCACTGCCAGCGATACCTACACCGGCGACGTGCTGGTGGAAGACCAGCACATCTCTGCCATCGGCGTGGATCTCGATGTCGAGGCCGACCGGGTCATAGACGCGGACGCAGCGCTACGTGATCCCCGGCGGCATCGATGTGCACACGCATCTGGACATGCCATTTGGCGGCAGCGAGTCGGCAGACGACTTCGAAACAGGCACGATCGCCGCAGCCTTCGGCGGCACCACCTCACTGGTAGACTTCGCCATCCAGTACAGGGGCGAACGCCTGCATGACGCCTGGGAAACCTGGATGCAGCAAGGCGCAGGGCAAGGCGGTGGTGGACTACGGTTTTCACATGATCATGACCGATCTCAATGATGAGACCGAAAAGGAAATGGACAGCCTGGTGCGCGAAGGCGTGACCTCGTTCAAGCTGTTCATGGCCTACCCCGGCGTGTTCATGATGGACGATGCCGATATTTTCAAGGCCCTGCTGCGCACCGGCGAGAACGGCGGCACCGTCTGTATGCACGCCGAGAACGGTGGCGTCATCGACGTGCTGGTTCAGCGCGCATTGGCGAAGGGTCAGACGGCGCCCAAGTACCACGCGCTGACCCGGCCGCCGCGCGCGGAGGCCGAGGCGACCCACCGCGCCATCGCACTGGCCGAGATCGCCGACGTGCCGGTCTACATCGTGCATCTCTCGGCGGCAGAGGCCCTGGAGATGGTGACCGAGGCGCGCGACCGTGGCCTGCCTGCCTATGCCGAGACCTGTCCGCAATACCTGTTCCTCGACTATGAAAATTACGAAGAGCCGGGCTTCGATGGGGCCAAGTACGTGATGAGCCCGCCGCTCCGGGATAAAAAGCGGCAGGAAGAGCTGTGGCGCGGACTGTCTTTCAATGATCTGCAGGTGGTTTCGACCGACCACTGTCCGTTCTGCATGAAAGAGCAAAAGGAACTGGGCAAGGACGATTTTTCCAAGATCCCCAACGGCGCCCCGGGCATCGAAACCCGCATGAGTCTGGTCTATGACGGCGGCGTGCATAAGAAACGCATTTCCATGAACCGCTTCGTGGAGATCACTGCCACGGCGCCGGCGAAAATCTTTGGCATGTGGCCGGAGCGCGGCACGATAGCGCCCGGCTCGCGCGCAGACATTGTGATCTTCGACCCGACCAAAGAGATCACGCTCAAGTGCGAGACGCTGCACATGAACGTGGACTACAATCCCTACGAAGGCCGCAAGGTCATGGGTTCGGCGGATATCGTCATGTCCAATGGCGAGGTCATCATCGAGAACGGTGAGTTTATCGGCAAAGTGGGCCGCGGTTCGTTCATAAAGCGTGCAGGGCGCAGCATTTGAGAGCTGCGGCCCTCGTCGTCACCCTGGCACTGACCGCGTGCGCCACGGCGCCCGGCTCGCAGGCAGAAGACGAGGCGACCCTGCGCCATTTCAAGACCGAGCTCTGGCCGCGGGCCTACCGCACGCAGAATGTGCAACTCCTTGATGCACTGCTGGATGACAGCTTCGAAATGATAACCGCAGATGGCCAGCGCTCAACCAAAAAAGACGAGCTCAGGTCGCTGGTCGAGAATCGCTGGGACCCCGGCACATTCGAGTATCGTATCGAGCGGCTTGATATCTACCATGGCGAATTCGCCGTGATCGACGGGACCGGCATCGCGGAGAAGTACCGGTATAAGTCCAGTAATTTCTTCGTCAAGGAGGACGGGGTGTGGCGAGCGATTGCTTCGCATGTTTCGGGTTTTGAATCCACTGCTCAGACGGAATGAGCGCAATAACATGCTGCCGGAAAAGCGGTTTGCTACAGCACGACGACCAGAGAGTGGGGCTAACTGCGGCATGAAACACGCGGGACTCCTGCCACTTCTGTACCTGCTCTGTGTGATTGCCGGCTGCGGCGGCAGCGGAGGGGGCGCATCACCGGAGGCTATGCCCCCTGACATGAGCATAGATCTGCTCAGCGTCGACCTCAGCAACTTTGTTCGGTCTTCGCTTGTTTACGCGGCGCGCGACTCAGAAGGCTATCAGCCGGTGACCAGCGCCGAACTCGCCGTGTTCGCTGATCTTGTTGTGGCACTTTTGAACGGGCAGACTACGACCGCCCGGTCGCTTGCAGAATCGCTGGACCTGAACCTGTTGCGTGTCATTGACAGCGGTGGTGCAGGCAGCAGCCTGTACTGCGTACGCGAGATTATTCCGAAAGGCCGTGGCTTTTACTGCATTGACTACGGCGCCACGAGTTCCATCCACTTGTCGGTGCCGCATCCATTGTATGACCTGAATACCAACCAGGAGTCAATTGTGGTCATGCGCGGCACGGGCGCGAAGTACCTGTCGATCTCGACCACACACCGTTGCGCCAACGCGGCGAACACGTCCTGTTCCGGCACTACGAGCGCATGCGGTGCGTCCGGCCCGTACAAGGTTTCTGACATGGCGCACAATGTGGATACGTTTTTTCAGCATTTCTCTGAACTGGTGCATGATGGCGACGCGGCGTCCGTCAACATTCAGCTGCACGGCTGCGGGGCGTCACCGTGCCCGGCCAACATGGATGCCGCGGATATCGTAGCGAGGCTGAGCGCCGGCACCAACATTGATCTTGCGGCCAGCGAACCGGTCAACAGGGTCGCCGCACATTTACAGACGTCCGTGACAACTCTTATCGATGGCGCGAGCGTGAAAAGCTGCAGCGAGGCGGGCGAGACTGACCGCGTCCTGTGTGGGACGACGAATACGCAGGGCCGTTATATCAACGGCGAGGCCATGGACGCCTGCCAGACTGCGGCCACCATGTTCGAGGGCTCCCGCTTTCTGCACGTGGAACAAAATTTCGACCTGCGCAGGGACGACGGCGCGGGTGACCTGATCACGCCGGCCCTGCTGATCGATGCGATTAATGCTGAGATCTCGCCATGAGGCATACTTCGTGCAGGCTCGGACTCAAGGCAGACCAACGAGTGACGACTTAGAACAACAGTGATTTATTCGGAGAGAAAACATGAGCAGAATTGTTTTAATGGTGGCAGTTGTATTGCTGGCCGGATGCGGCGAGACGCCGGAACCCATGGTCGCGTCATCAGGCCCGGCCGTGGTGCAACCGGAGATAGTCGCCGACGCTGTGCTGCTTGACGCTGCCCTGGCCGCTCAGCCTGAGGAAGTGCAGGCGCGCTACGCGTATCGTCACCCGAAGGAGACGCTGGAGTTTTTCGGCATCGAACCGGGCATGACGGTGGTGGAAGCGCTGCCCGGCGGGGGCTGGTATTCGAAAATCCTGATCGATTATCTTGGCGCGAGCGGCCAGCTTATTGGCGCGGACTATTCCCTGGACATGTATCCGTTATTTGGATTCGCGAATGAGGAGTTTCTGGAAGCCAAGAAATCCTGGGTCGAGGATTGGACAGAGGAGGCCACTGGCTGGCGTGCAGCAGATGACGCGCAGGTTTCGGCCTTCGCATTTGGCGCGATGCCAGATGAGTTTAAGGGCATAGCGGATGCGGTCCTGTTTATCCGCGCCCTGCACAACCTCAATCGCTTCGAGAAGGACGGTGGGTTCCTGAGCGGCGCGCTTAAGGACGCCCACGACGCGCTGAAGCCAGGCGGCATTCTTGGCATCGTCCAGCACCAGGCACCCGACTCCATGCCCGCTGACTGGGCCGATGGCTCGCGGGGTTATCTCAATAAAGCTGTATTGATCGCTACGGTGGAATCGGCGGGTTTCGAGCTGGTGGGCGAGACGAGCATCAATGAGAATCCCAACGATCAGCCCACGGCCGATGACGTCGTCTGGCGACTGCCGCCGACACTTGGTACCAGCGGCGAGAATCAGACGCTAAAAGAGAAAATGCTCGCCATCGGTGAATCTAATCGCATGACTCTGAAGTTTCGCAAGCGAGACTGACAGTGGTGTGGAAGCGCATTCGGTGAGGGCGTTTCAGGCCATCCGACATTTGCCAGAGACAGCTGGTCTACCAGTGCCTGCCCTGGTTCCGAGCCGGGGCAGGCGTTCGCTGCATAGCGCGGGCGATCCTGAACAACTAATAGCAGTCTGACCCTGATTATCGTTGGGCTTCTGCTAGCATGAGCAGCTCTGGCAGCCGGTGGACCTAATGCGGGATCTGATACAAGAACTAAAAAGACGAAACGTGTTCCGGGTGGGGATGGCCTACGTGGTGGTGGCGTGGCTGCTCGCGCAGGCGGCGGAACTGGCGTTCGGCAGTTTCGAGGCGCCGGCCTGGGTCATGAAGGTCCTGCTGTTCGTGCTCGTACTGGGATTTCCGTTGGCGCTGTTCTTTGCCTGGGCCTTCGAGCTGACTCCAGAGGGTATCAGGCTGGAAAACAAGGATGAGCGCGGGGATTCCATTGCACCGCGTACGGGGCAAAAACTCGATCGCCTCATCATCGTCCTGCTGTCACTGGCGGTTGTGTATTTCGTCGTGGACAAGGGTTTTCTGCAAAAGACCACCGAAACAACAGCCAGCCCGGGCGTGGAACAGACGACAGCGACAGTTCCATCCGGCGCAGCGCAGAACGAGTCGACAGCCACCGACACCACGCGGGACAAGCGCTCAATAGCAGTGCTGCCGTTTTTGAATATGAGTTCGGACAAGGACAACGAGTACTTTGCGGATGGCATCTCCGAGGAGATATTAAATGTGCTGGCGCGAGTGCCGCAGCTCAAGGTGGCCGCGCGCACCTCGTCATTCCGCTACAAAGGCGAAAACATCGATATTGCGGAGATCGCTAAAGCCCTGCGCGTTGACCACGTGCTGGAAGGCAGTGTGCGGCGCCAGGGCGACAAGGTGCGGGTCACGGCGCAGCTCATTCAGGCGCCGGGTGGCTATCACCTGTGGTCTGAAACCTACGACAGGACGCTGGATGACATTTTCCAGATTCAGGACGAAATGGCGGGGGCCATTGCGGAGACTCTGCAGGTAAAACTCGGGCTGATCGAGCCGGGCAAGAACCGGACCGGGACCGATAACCTGCTGGCCTACGAATATTACCTGCGCGGCGTTCATTTCTGGTCGCTGCGGGTGTTCGATGACCTGCTGCTGGCCATAGACTATTTTAAACGTGCGATCGACGCAGACCCGAATTTTGCAAAAGCCTACGCGGGGCTCGCGATGACCTACTCAGTCATCGAAGGTTATGGGGACTTTGCCGGACCGGCCTACGAACTGGCCGAAGCCAGCGCACGTCGGGCGCTTGATCTGGATCCCGACAGCGCGGAGGCAATGGCTGCGCTTGGCAACACGTTTTACAAGACCGGGCGCCTGCCGGAGTCAGAGAGCTTCCTCAAGGAAGCAGTGGCAATCAGCCCGAATTTTGCGACGGCGCACCAGTGGCTGGGCAACATGCTGTCGCAGGCCGGCAGGCGAGTTGAGGGGCTGCGTTCCCTTGACGTGGCCGTCGATCTTGATCCCGAGGCGCGCGTGATCGGTGCTAACCGGGCCAACCACCTTTACAACATGGAACGCTGGGCGAAATGCAGCGCTCAGTCAGAGCAGGTATTGAGCTATGCGCCCGAATACTATGACGCATTGATCTTTGGGGCGCTGTGCAACCGGCAACTCGGCAAGCAGGAGCGCTTCGAACATTTCATGCGCCTGTTGGGGCACCGGAAGGGCGAGGCCGGCGTGGAGTTTGTCGAGCGCCTTTTAGCGGCGCTGCGTGAAGATGGCGATGCGCGCGCGATGGCAAAAGAATTTGCGGCGCAGCCCCTTTATGCTTTTCAGGATCCGGCCAGCCCGACAATGTTCAAGGATCCGGACGCGGTGCTCTTCATAGCCATGCTTGGCGACTATGATGCAGCGATACAAAAACTGCGCTATCTGCAGAGCATCAATTTTCCGGAAATGAGATGGTGGCTCGTAGCGCCGGACCTTGCGCCACTGCGCTGCGACGTACGCTTCCAAAGGCTGCTTGAAGTAGAGGACGCAAGGCCGTTCTGGCGCCTGGACGACTGCTGAGGGCGAAGCAGCGCATGGCCTCAGGCATAGCACGGTTCCACAGCGCGAAGGTAGCCCGGGACGGCTTCGGACGCCGCTATCTGCTAGCATCTGCACCCGGAATCAGTCGCGAAACGGAAATCATTGAGCATGAGCGACAATCGACAGGGCAATTGTTGTAGTAATGGACTCCTGCGGTGTTGGGGCAGCGCCCGATGCGGCCGACTACGGCAACGCGGGCACGGACACCCTCGGGCACACTGCGGAAGCAGTTGGCGGGCTGACCTTGCCCAACCTGCAGGCGGCCGGCCTGGGTAACCTGCACGGGCAGGTCAAGGGCATGTCGCCCGCCACCAGTCCGTCGATGGCCTTCGGCAAGATGCAGCGAAGTCTCACTGGGGACCGATTCAACCACCGGCCACTGGGAAATCGCTGGCGTGGTGACCACCGTTGCCATGAACACCTTCACCGATACGGGTTTTCCCGCAGAGCTCGTTAAAGCCGTCGAGGACGAGAGTGGCCACACCTTTATCGGTAACTTCGCGCGCTCAGGCACGGTGGTCATCGACGAGCTGGGTCCGACGCATCTTGAGACCGGCGCGCTGATTCTCTATACCTCCGGCGATTCTGTTTTTCAGATCGCGGCGCATACCGATAAGGTGCCGCTCCCGGAACTCTACCGGGTGTGCGAAATCGCGCGGAAGCATTGCAATGCGTATCGTATCGGGCGCGTCATTGCGCGCCCGTTTGAGGGCAAGCCGGGCGCGTTCCGGCGTACCTATGACCGGCGGGACTTCTCCATGCCGCCGCCGGCGCCCACCATGTTGGACCGCGCGAAAGAGGCAGGACTGCCGGTCATTGGCATAGGTAAGATCGATGATCTGTTCGCAGGACAGGGTTTGACGGAATCCGTGCACACCGAAGGTGACGCAAACGGGTTGGAACAGACTATCGCGGCACTTGCGAACCACCCGCGCGGGATCATATTCACAAACCTCGTGGATCTCGATATGAGCTATGGGCATCGTGAGAACCCGGCAGGCTACGCAGACGGCCTCGCGCTGATTGACAGCTATTTGCCGAAGCTGCTGGCGAGCCTGACCGACCGCGATCTGCTGGTGATGACGGCTGACCATGGTAACGACCCCACCGATGGCGATACCGATCACACCCGCGAATACGTGCCGCTGCTGGTGTATGGGCCGAAGGCCGCCGGCGTGGACCTCGGCACGCGACGCCAGTTTTGTGATGTGGCGGCAACTGTGGCTGAAGCGCTTGGCCTGCCGGCGCCCGAGTCCGGTGAGTCGTTCCTGGGGCGCATAACGTGAGAATGGTCGATCTCATCGAGCGCAAGCGCGATGGCGGCACGCTGTCTGGTGACGAGATTGTCTGGCTGATCGACGGCTACACGAAGGACGCAATACCCGACTACCAGATGTCGGCGATGCTGATGGCCGTGTTCCTGAAGGGGCTTGATCAGGAAGAGCTGTCAGCGTGGGTGGGCGCGATGCTCAACTCCGGGGAACAGCTCGAGCTGTCATCTATTGAGCGGCCGCGGGTAGACAAGCACTCGACGGGTGGCGTGGGTGACAAAGTTTCCATCCCGCTTGGGCCGATCGTGGCGGCCTGTGGCGTGGCCATTCCCATGATGAGCGGTCGCGGACTCGCGCATACTGGCGGCACGCTGGACAAGCTGGAAACCATCCCGGGCTTTATCACGACCGTCGAGCCGACCCGGCTCAGAGAACTGCTGGCAAAAAACGGGCTGGTATTCGCGGGACAGTCCGCGACGCTGGTGCCGGCGGATCGCAAAATCTATGCGCTGCGTGACGCGACCGGCACGGTGCCATCCATTCCGCTGATCACCTCGTCCATCATGTCGAAAAAGCTTGCTTCCGATCTGAACGGGCTGGTGCTGGACGTGAAGGTGGGCAGTGGCGCATTCATGAAGGACCTCGATCACGCAAGGCGACTCGCCCGGACCATGGTCAAGATCGGCGAGTCCTATGGCGTCAAAACCATGGCGCTGCTCACCGACATGGACACGCCCATTGGTCGCGAAGTGGGCAACGCCAACGAAATCGCCGAATCCATCGCGGTGCTGAAAGGCGAGGGCACCGCTGACCTGACCAGCCTGACGTATGCGCTGGGCGCCGAGATGCTTATCTTTGCAGGCATCGCGAAGGATCAGGAAGATGCGAATCAGCGCTTGCACAAGGTAGTGGATTCCGGCGCCGCTCTGGAGACCTTTGCGCGGGTGATCGAGGCCCAGGGAGGCGACGCGAACGTGGTCGACAATCCCGATCTGTTGCCTCAGGCACGTACATCACAAAGAGCTGCTTGCAACAGAAAGCGGAACGGTAACGCGCTGCGACGCGCTGCAGATCGGCATGGCCGCTATGGCCCTGGGTGCCGGCAGGGCGACCAAGGAAGATGAGATAGATCACGCCGTAGGCATCACGCTGCTGGCCAAGCCGGGAGAGAGAGTGGCAGCGGGTGAAGCGCTCGCCCGCGTCGCCTGGAACGATGCAGCGCGTCTTGAAGAGGCCACGCGCATACTCGAAAAAGCATGGACAATCGAAGCCGAGGCATTCGTGAAGCCGGTACTCATCCGGGGGGAAGTCAGAGCATGAGCTACGCGCAAATCGCTGCTGCAAAAGAGGTGATCGCAACAGCCAGCGGCCGGGCGCAGCACCAGCTTGCGCTGGTGCTGGGTTCGGGCCTGAGTGAATTTGCGAGGGGTCTGCCAGATGCCATTGAGGTGCCTTACGAAACGATCCCGGGATTCCCGGTGCCCAAAGTCGAGGGGCATTCCCGCAGCCTTTATTCTGCGAAGATTGGCGATGCAAACGTGCTGGTGCTGGCTGGACGCGTGCACCTTTACGAAGGCTGGGAGCTGGACGAAATCGTGTTCGGCGTGCGCGCGGCCATCCTGTGTGGCTGCAAAACCATCGTGCTGACTAATGCCGCGGGCGCGACGAGCAAGACCATGCAACCGGGCGACCTGGTCATTATTAAAGATCACATCAACCTGACCGGTTACAACCCGCTCATGGGCGACAACGACGAGCGGCTCGGACCCCGCTTTCCGGATATGACCGACGTCTACGATCCTGAGCTGCGGAAAGAGGCAATCAAGACCGCCAAGGGTCTGGGCATGGAGCTGAAACAAGGCGTGTACGCCTGGTTCACGGGCCCGTCTTACGAGACGCCCGCGGAGATTCGGATGGTGGCAAAGATGGGCGGTGACCTGGCAGGCATGTCTACGGTGCCCGAGGCCATCGCGGCGCGTCACATGGGGGCCCGAGTGCTGGGCATCTCGCTGGTCACCAACCTGGCCGCGGGCCTGTCAACCGAAGTGCTGTCCCACGACGAGGTCACCGAGATCGGCGCGCAGGCCAAACCACGCTTCACGAGCCTGCTGAACGCGCTGCTCCCGAAACTCACGAGCTGAGCAATTAATCGGGGTCAGACTAATCGGGGTCAGACTGCTATTAATCAATCGGGGTCATGTCACCGCCTCTTCCTGTCATTCCCGCCCCGTCATGTCATTCCCGCCTCTTCCTGTCATTCCCGCCCCGTCATGTCATTCCCGCCCCGTCATGTCATTTCCACCTCTTCCTGTCATTCCCGCCCCGTCATGTCATTCCCGCCCCGTCATGTCATTTCCACCTCTTCCTGTCATTCCCGCCCCGTCATGTCATTTCCACCTCTTCCTGTCATTCCCGCCCCGTCATGTCATTTCCACCTCTTCCTGTCATTCCCGCGGAAGCGGGAATCCAGTGACCAACAGGGCGAAGCCCGCAACTTCATTTAGCAGTCTGACCCCGATTTTTATTCGTCATCGATCCCGCCCTTTTTTTATACTGTCGCAATGTCGTATGAGTGGGCAAGAACAATAAGATGAGCCGGTGGTCTGAACTGAAGCGACGTAATGTCATCCGCGAAGCAGTAGCCTACGCTGTGGCCTCATGGCTGCTGGTGTCAGAAGCAGATGATCAACCAGCTCGGCCTTCCGGGCTATTGGTTCAAGCATGGGTTTCCACTGCAGTGTCGTGTGGTGGGCAAGGACGACTTCGAGTGCCGCAACTAGGCCAGCTGTCGTTGAACCGAGGTGCCTGCAAGAGGTCATACGGGAGTACTTGCTGAAACCAAGGTAGTGCAATGCCCCCCATTTTCCCCCGTCCTGTCATCATTACCGCCTGGCTCATTTTCTCGGCGCTGTTCGGCGCCAATGCGCCTGCATATGCGGACTATCCACCGCTTGTCCAGCAGGCCTTCGACAACATGGCGGTGCGCCCGGACTCACCGTGGTCGTTTCTCCAGACCACCACGGGTAAAGAAGAGGTGATCGTTGAGCGCTGTGAGCATGATCTGGAAACTTGCTCGTGGACTTTGGTGTTACGCAACGGCGAGGCGCCCACCGAAGAAGAATTGGAACGCTATCGCAAAGACAAGGCAGAAGAACAGGAGCGGCGTGGAGAGAAGAGCCGCTTCGATACCCTTGCTTCCCCGGACAGTGTGGTGCTGCTGGAACAAAACGACGAGCAGGCAATTTACCGATTCGACCCGCTGCCCGAGGACGACGAAGACGAGAAGATCAATAAGCAGCTGGACGGCAGGCTGGTGGTCAGTAAGGCCGGCCCCTACGTTTTGTCTTTCGAATTAAAGAACAATGGCACTGTCAGGCCGGCAATGTTCGTCAAGATCCACAAGATGCACATTACGATGGAGTTTGCACCGGTGCAGGAAGGCGGCCCCTATCTGCCCGTGAAGATGCAGGCCATCGTGGAGGGCAAAGTAGGCGGGCTAAAGAAGTTCGAAGAGGACAAGCGCATTCGGTTTACCGACTACGCACTATAGAGAGTTGTCCCGGTTCGCGCCCTGCCCGCACCCCCAACCCTCCTAACCGGGAACTTCACGCAGGCCTTTAGTTACTAATGGGAATGCGCCATGGTGGCGCTGAGGATCGAAACATGAAGCCCCAACTTTTCGCTTGTTTTGTATTTGCTGTGGCCGTTTCTATACCAGGTTCGTCAGTGCTTGCTGACGACTTTGAAAGCCACGGCTATGTGCTGGCCAGCGTGGGCAAGGCGGACACCCTGGTTCGCACATCGCCCACCGACGAGATCAACGGTGACGACACCACCTTCGAGATCGGCGTCGGCTTCGCATTCAGCCCCTACCTGTCCGTGGAAGGCAGCTACCAGGATTTCGGCAAGCCCTATGGATACGCCGGCTGCCCGGTTGATGTTCTGTGCATCGCAATCGTGCCGTTCTCTCGCGAGGAGGTGTCAGTGGACGGGTGGTCCGTAGCGCTTCGCGGCGCCTTGCCTGTCAGCGAGACACTGTCGGTGTTCGGCCGCCTCGGGTTCCTGTCCTGGGATGCATCGGCTAACGGTCAGGGCCTGAATGATTCCGGGACCGACCTTTTGTACGGCGCCGGCATCGCGGCAGACCTGACCGACCGGCTCGGCCTGCAGTTGTCGTACGAAAAAGCAACGGTGGACATCGATACCATCAAGGTAGGCGTGCGCTTGCGCTTCTGAAATTAATCGGGGTCAGACTCGTATTTAAATAGCAGTCTGACCCCGATTTTGGGTGCGGGCAGTTGACGCTGGAGAAACTCAGAAATTGAAACTGAGCCCCACCGAAACCACGGGGTAGTACTCGTAGTCCTCGACGCTTTTCTGCAGCTCAAGCCTTTCGGCCTCCAGCTGCTGCTGGAACTGCGGGTCTGAGGCAATGGGGCCATCGGCGGAGAGTGCAACCACAGCGGAACCCTGGCGCAGGACGCCGCCGTCGATGTGCAGGCCAAGCGTATCGAACAGGCGAAAATCAAAGCCGATGCCGACGTAAGGAGCCCAGTCGTCGAAACTGGCGCCCGCACGCAGGGTGCCCACTTCGTCGGAGGTGTAGGTTTCTGAGCCGACCTGGTAAGTGCTGGAGTCGCGGCTGGTCAGCATGAGTTCATTGCCGTTGTTGAAAATACCGGCGGTGACCCGAAACGGACTCAGGGGCACACGCAGGTTGACGGTGGCATAGAAGGTTCGCAGATCTGCGTTGCCGTCGTAGTCAATACCCGCCTCGGTGCCGTCCTTGTCCAGCGAGTACGCGTTAAGGCCTGCGCGCAAGTCGAGGTATGGCACCGGTCTCCAGGTCGCCTCGGCGCCGAAGCCCAGGGTGCCGACCTTCACGCCCAACCAAAGGTTGTCGTCCGCAGCCGCGGCGGTGGCACCCATGCACAGCAGCAGGCTCGCGATAAATATCCGTCCAGTCATGTCTTGTCTCCAGCAAAATTGGCATGCGTTAGGCTAACCGTCACGCAAAATCAGCTATGTGACGGGATTCACAGTCACGCCGAATACAAAACCTGAACAGTCTTATGTCAACCCGGCTCGCGCCTTATGCAAGGCGCCTTGCTGCTGGCTACTGATCCGGGGTGTGCAGCAGCAGCAAAACCAGTCCGATCAGTAAAGAGTTCTGGAACGAACCGTTCAATGACCCAGCTCCCAGCTCGGTCTGCCACATCTGGAAGTAGGAACCGCCTATTACGAAGAACAGCCCGAACCAGGTCACGATGCCAAGGCCGCATCCGAGGATGCCAGGTTTCATCGCAGCCTTGAATTCATCACTGTCGGATAGCCTCGCCCGCCACATGTCAAAAGCACCCTTTGCGGTCAGCAGCCCGGCCGCGACCTCAAGAGCGATGATCATCGCCAGCGCTGCCCAGGTCAGGAATGAGCTCTCTATCGGTGGCCCGAACGAGGCCGGATACGCGTTGTGGTCCACCATGCTGACCGCACTGGATACAAAGAAGTAGGCGGCGTTCAGGTTGACGATATTCTGCGTGGCGTACATCAGGCACATCAGGGACACGAACGCGAGAAGCGCGATTTTTATCATTCTGCTCATTACGGGGTCCCCCGGGTAAGTGCTGGTTCAGGTCACAATATTAAAAGTAGCAGCTCTGACGAGAGGCGCACAGTTCTTTGCTGTTTGATCGCGCATCACGGCAAGAAATGCTGCTCATTCCGGCATTTAGATCGGGGTCAGACTGGTAACTCCGGAGTTACCAGTCTGACCCCGAACTTTTGAATGAACTAATGGGCTGCTGGGTGCTCGAAGACGCTCAAGGTCCGATGCGATATACAATAGGCGTGCGTCATTGAAATTGAGCCAAGCCAAGATGCTGCGAACAGCCAGCCTGATTTTCCTCTGCCTGATGATCACGGCCTGCGCGCGGCAGCCCGCGCAGGATAATGCCATCCGCAGCTACCAGGGCGTCATGCCCGTAAATCTCAGCGGCTCGTGGGAGCGAGATTTTTCGCGCGGGGATGATGTGAACAAGGCGCTTGGCAGGCTGTTCCGGCAACTGAACCGCTCGGCGCAGAGTCAGCAATATCCCAATTATGCCGGGCCCATCGCTCCGTATGCTGACGTCTCGTCGATTCTGGCGTTGGCGCGCCTCGCCGAACTCGTCACCCGGCCCACGGTCCTGACCATCACGCAGAGCGACAGCGAACTCCGGGTGGAACGCGAAGGCGATTTCGCCATGGTTTGCGAGTTCTACGACAATGTCTCGCAGGGGACAGTCAGCGAATACGGCACCGAGGTCTGTGGCTGGACGGGCGAGCAGTATGTTTCCCGGCTGCTGCTGCCGGACGGCCTGGTGGTCAGTCATCGATTTACAGTGGCGGAAGATCAACAGAACCTGCACGTAGCGACCACGGTGTCGTCGCGAAGCTCACGCATACCGTTCACGCTGCACAGGTTCTATACACGCTTTGAGCCTTTGTCGTCGGAATACAACTGCGTCGAAACCCTCAGCAAGAAACGCGTGTGCACGATGAGTGGTGAAGCCCGATGAGGCGCCTGATCAGAATTCAGCGCCGCACCGGGCTCATCATTGCCATGAGTTTCCTAGCGTGGCTGCCCTCGCTGGCCGCAGCACAGCAGCTGCAGTCAGCCGAGGCCCCACCGCTATCGGAGGACGAACGCAGGCCGGCGGAACTGAATGTCTCCATAGCCGTGTTTGATCCGGGCGTGCCGATTGATCCTTCATCACACCGCCGGCTGCAGATCTTCCCGCGGATTCGCGAGATCGAGGCATTGTTTCTCCCGTTTGTATTGCGCGAGACGCTGGTCGAGACTAATCAATGGGGGGCAGTGCGCGTGGTGCCTGAGCCTGATATTGCGGCCGAGCTGCTGATTTCGGGCGCTATCATCAGGTCTGACGGCGAGACCCTGGAGCTGCAGGTGCGCGCCATCGACTCGACCGGGCGGGTCTGGATCAACAAGGCCTATTCAGGTTTGACGGGCGCCGACGCGCAGCAAGACGCAGACTAGTCATGCCGGCTATCAGCCACTGTATGATGAAATCGCAGGGGACTTGCTGGCCGCGCGCACCAGCCTTAGTGACAAGATGCTGTCTGATATCGCCGAGGTTTCTTTGCTGCGCTACGCCGATCAGCTCGCCCCGGCGGCCTTTGGTGATTACCTCAACAGCGGTCCCGACGGTACTTTCATTATCCACCGCCTGCCAGCGGAAGATGACCCGATGCTGGAGCGTATTGAGCGCATTCGTCGCGTCGAGTATGTCGTTACCGACACGATGGATGAGCAATACCGCAACTCAATGCCGAGATCGCGGCTACCTATGACCTGTGGCGCTCGTATCGCAGGCAGCTCGCCCAATATCGTTTCGCTGAGGAGAAGCGCCTGCAAAACACCGAGCTGGACGCGCCGCGTGGCAGCTACGAGGCAATGAAACAACGCTACGACAATTACAAATGGGCGCGAATAGAAGAACAGGAACTGGAAAGCTGGGCGGAGGGCTTCAATAACGAAGTGGGTCCCGGCGTCACGGAGCTCGAAACGCGCGTGTCGGAGCTCGAAAGCCTGATCAAGCAGCAGTATGCGGAGTGGGGCAGAATCCTGGCGGAACTTTTCTCGCTCGAAACCGGACTGCCCGAGCAGCTACCTGCCAAGAGGTGACTGAATAGATGGGCCTGGAAACATCTGAACGGCTGCCCGCTATATTTATATCGCACGGTGCCCCGACTCTCGCGATTGACGGCAGCCCGTCCCACCAGTTCCTTTCCGGCTATGCGCAAAGCGCTTCGAGCACCGCGGGCAATTCTGCTGCTCTCGGCACACTTTGAGGCGCCGGTTGCAACCATTACGTCGGGTCTCGCACCCGGAACTATTCATGATTTCGGGGGGTTCCCGGAGGCGCTTTACGAGCTTCGCTACCCGGCTCCCGGTGACCCCGAACTGGCTGAGGCCGTTCGGCAATTGCTCGAAGCAGCCGGGATACCGGTCGAGGCTGATGCGAAACGCGGCTTCGATCATGGCGCGTGGGTGCCACTCTTGCTGATGTATCCGCAGGCGGATGTGCCATTGGTTCAGTTGTCCATCGATGTTCGCCAGGGCCCCGGCTATCACTATCGCCTTGGGAAACTGCTGGAGCCACTCAGGGATGACGGCGTGATGATCATAGGTTCGGGAAGCGCGACGCATAATCTGCGTGAGTTTTTTCGTCGCCCTGAAGGTGCCGAAAGCCCGGACTGGGTGAGCCAGTTCAACGAGTGGCTGGCCGACGCCGTGAGCGCGCATCGGGTCGACGATCTCCTGCAGTATCGTGAACGCGGGCCGCATGCTGTTCGGAACCATCCTACCGAGGAACACTATATGCCGCTGCTCGGCGCTCTCGGTGCTGCCCGATCCGGCGAGCAACATTCACGCGTGCATCACAGCTACTCTCACGGCGTACTCAGCATGGACGTCTATCAGTTCGGTGGAGCTATGCAAAAGAGCGAGCATCAGGGGCACGGAGCAGGCAGCGGAAAATCAGCCTGACGCCAATCAAGCGCAATTGTTATTGTGCACTGTGCAGAGGCAACAGGGGCTCTGGCCGGGTGCCGCTGAAAATACGGTCGAGGTCGTTGTGGGCTATTGCGGTATGTATACTCGAGAGCAGCGGCGAATCTGCGAGGTCGGAGCAGAACAACAACACAGCGAGCAGCGGTCTTGGATGACAAAGAAGAAAAACCCAGGTCGTTTTTTCAGGAAGTCCTGAGGCGGCATGTGTTCGGCGCGGCCGCCGGCTACATAGTAGTCGCGTGGGTCGTTATCCAGGTGCTCGACGTACTTGCGCCTGCCTTCAATGCGCCCGAGTGGACCATCCGCGCTACCACCACCGTTCTGATACTTGCCTTTCCGCTGATCATAGTGCTGGCCTGGGAATTTGACGCCACGCGTAAAGGGCTGAAGCGCACCATCGATGACCGCGACACGGGCGTAACAGCCACTCACTGGTTCCGGCGCTCCGTGGTGGGGCTGATTGCGCTGGCGTCGATCGGATCTATCTGGTGGGTCTGGTCAAGTGGCGTCCTTGTCGATACGACCTTCGCGGATAAAGACGAGAACAAGTTCCCGAAAATTATCGCGGTGGATGATTTCAGCACCTATGCGCAGGACAACTCTGCATGGTTGGGTGAGGGTGTCGCTAACCTGATACGGGACAACCTTTCGCAGTCGGAATACTTGCGGGTTGTGTCATTGCGACGCTGGCGGGCCATTTCTGAGGGCCTGACTGGTGACGAGCTGCCGGGAGCAGCCGCCAAGGCCGGTGTGCGCTACCTGGTGCAAGGCGAGATAATCGGTAATCGCAAGGGCTATGTCCTGACCGTGCGGCTGACCGATACGCGTGACGGCGAGCAGCTGGATGCAAAGACATTCGAGGTTGAAGAAGATGCGTCGCTGCTTGACCGGGCAACCTCTGTCGCGCAGAACACGCGTGCGTATCTGAAGGTGCCGCTGGAAGAGCGGGTCGACGTTTTCGCCGCTGACTTCGCGGCGGAGAACCCGGGGGCCTATCGAGCCTTCGTCGGCGCGCTGGACTACTGGATCAATTACGATTTCACGCAGGCGGAGCGCCTGCTGCGGGCTGCACTTGAACTGCAACCCGACTTTGCGATGGCGCGCTACTATCTCTCCTGGGTGCTGGCCGTTGAGGATCGCCAGGAAGAGGCACGGGAGATTCTGGCAAAAGCCAGCGAGTCGGATAACCTCAGTCCGAGAGATCGCCAGTACATCACCGCGCTGGGTTCGCTGCTTGCACGCGATTCCGAAACAGGCGCCAGGGTGTACGGCGAGTTGGTGAATGAATACCCCAACGACACGGAAGCCCGCCACCTTCTGGCCGTTATGTACGAACTTCAGCAAAACTATGACGCCGCGCTTGGGGAGTATAAGAAGCTCACCGAGCTGGAGCCCGAAGTGCATGTGGGCTGGAGCGGATTGGGTTACCTCAATGTGAAGCTCGGCAATTATGCGGCAGCCCGGCCTGCAATCGGGCGATTTGCAAGGCTGGCTCCAGACAATCCGAACGTGTACGTCCTGCGCGGTGATCTGAACAGGGCGGAGGGCAAGCTGGCAGATGCGAGCCTCGATTATCAGGCAGCCATCGAGAAAGGCCCGGACCTGCAGGAAGCGGTGGTCTCTCTGGCCCATGTGCAGTATCTTTTGGGCGAAGCAGAACAGGCTCTGGCGACACTGGATGGGCTGATAAGAAATACGACGGCAGTGCCGCGCTATCGTATCGATGCAGTCTTTGATGCTGGCGGTATTCTCAACAGCATGGGGCGGTTCAGAGAAAACATTGCTTATCTGGACCTGATCGATAAGGAGCTGAGAGCCTCCGGAATCTTTTTGGCCAAGGCGCTGGCCGAGAAGGCGTTCGCGCACATGCAGACAGGCACCGCTTATCCGGTCATAGCCGAACTGATCCGCGACTCGATCCAGGCCTCACCTGGCGTTCCGACCCGTTACCTGTTTGTACGTGGCTTGTTCGAACTGAAGCAGGGCAAATTTGCAGCCGTTGCGGCGACTGCGGATGAGATCAGGTCACACGCATTACCGGCCGAAAACCCGGATCGCACCGAAGACATGGCGGCTGATTACCTGCTGGGCAAGGCTGCGCTGCTACAAGGGCAGAACTCTGGTGCTCTGGAGTTTCTCGAGCGGGCAGACGCTGGCAAAGGCTATCGTTACCGCATTTACCAGCTGGCGCTGGCCGAAGCATTGCTGGCGAATAGTCAGCGCAAGCGTGCCGTTAAACAACTCGAGGCCGTTACGATCGAGCGCGACACACAGTCGCCACGGCTGGACTTCGAACTGGATCGCCAGATGGCGAAACTTGCTCTTGCGCAGCAATATATTCGGGACGGCGACGAGGCAAAAGCGCAGAAAATCGTCACTGAGCTTAAGACCTACTGGGCGAAAGCGGATCCAGGTTTCGAGGGAATTCAAGCGCTTGCTGCCTTGCAGATTATGTAAAACGCCAACCGGCGAATACAAATGCGCTAATCTTCTTGGCTTGAGCGCGCGCAGCGATTATGGTCTTAACAAGGCTCTCGTGCTGAATTTCGGTGTTGGCCTGGATCCACAGGGCGGGTCGACGAGTAGCTGAAAGTAAAGATTGGCGGGCTGGGGCTTGGGCGCGCGTCAATTAGCAATAATAAAAAAGGAGTTCACAATATGCGACTTGGAACAATACTCTTTGTGGCGCTGGCACTGACTTACGGACAAAATGCGGCGCTGGCGGACCCGGTTGATATCAGCTTCATCCAGCCGGTTACCAAACAAGACGGAAGTCACAGGCCGGCACGTATTTCAACCCAGGCCTTCTCAGGCTGGCCCCTGACCATCGGCATGACAATGAACGATGAACTGGGGATCGCTTCTTCAAATGGCGACGATCCGCCGTTTTTTCCCGCCAGGGGAAGTACCGGCTTTGTTTTGTTTGATGACCCGGATGGCTGCCTGATTCTCGATTGGAATCTGGGCCTCAGCAACTGGAATATCCCGACTGGCCCTACCTGCTACGACGATGCTGGGAACCAGCTGATCACGGTATCTGACGAATTGTATTTTGAGTTTACACCCGACCTTGACGACGTTGGGGTGACAGATTATTCGGGAAATTTTGCCCGCCGTGCGGAGCTTATCGAAGCCTTGTCAGGCCGCCCGGAAATTGACCCCGTTGGGGGAGGCCCTCTGCGAGTTGGGCCAATCACAAGTGTCATTCTGAATTCGGGCACGCCTGAAGAGGAAGAGATCATTGATGGCTACGGGTACGGGGCGGATGATGACGTACCGGGGCTGGTGCTGTTGGCGAGGCATGGACCCGGAATCGTCTACCAGGCCAATGGCATTGCGAAATCGCCGCTGGAACTGCGCAACCTGGCTGGCTTCACCAACGCCGTGAGCTATGAACTCAACAACTCCAATCGCAAAACAACAATCACTGCGCACATGGTGCTGCCGCCGTTTCTGATTGCGCCGGTTGTGATTGCCGATGAGTCTTACGATGTCATGCCCGATGAAATTAATGTCGGGTGGCGCGTAGACGGGGCGGCCGAGATCGTGGTGGCGTCTGATTATCTGAGCGGGCCCGTCGCTGATACCTTCAAGACGGGCTACACAAAACTGGTGAGCCAGACGAAGTTCAAGGTCTCGGCAATGGTAGTCAGCGGGGTCGCGCCGAACACCGTTATCGATATGAATGGTGACAACATCATCGATGAGTTGGATCTGAAATATATGGGCTACCAGGTACTGGGGCGCAAGAAATCGATCTGGCTTTTGCAGTTTCCGGCGCAGCCTTGTTTTGGTGGCAGTGGAACAAACACGGTGTATGCGGATCTTGACGGTAATGGTTCGTCGGAGCTGTCATTTGTTTGCCCCGCAGGGCCGGGAAGCGTGTCGGAACCGCCGCGCTGATCTCAATCGCCGCGACTCATCGCGGCATTATCTAATCGGGGTCAGACTGCTATTTAGAGAAATAGGAGTCTGACCCCGATTCTTTGGGGCCGCTGCCCAGCTCCGGAAACGTCGCCAGCCTGACTCGAGGGTACACTCGGGCCATCGCAAGCAATTAACAGCTGTCGGGCTTGTCGGGTTGCGGCAATCGACACCAGGGAGGACTGCGCCATGAATAAGATATCCGTCTGCAAATGGAGCGAACTTGAAGATCGCGCGCCTGTGCACGCGCTGATTGATGATGTTGACCTCGTCATTACCCGCTTCGATGATGAGGTCAGCGTGCTCTACGGACGTTGCGCGCACCGCGGGGCCTTAATGTCCGATGGTCACGTGGACGGCGACAACCTGATCTGCGGCGTTCATGGCTGGGACTACCGGCTCGATTCCGGCATCAGCGAATACAACAACAGCGAGATTCTCGCGAAGTTCAGTGCCTGGATTGAGAACGATGAGGTGCTCGTCGACGAGGACGAGATTACGGCCTGGGCAAGAAAGCACCCGCAGCCATACCAGCGGAATAGCTACCAGGGCGCTTACCAGGATCCCACAGGCACCGCTGATGAGCCCCACGTGAAGTTCATCCGCAAACTGGCCACCGAAGGTCTGAGCAAGATGGGCCACCATGGCCCCTCCGCCGCGATGGGCGTGCCGCGAGACAGTCTTCCGAAGTGGGATGATCTGCAGTTCGTCGTAGGGCAGTTACACAAGCTGCCGCTGCTTGACGATGAAGTCGTTGGTACCGAGGTGATCATCGGTCCGCGCGCCGAAAAGCCGCTGCGCCTGGATATCCCGCTTTTCGTTTCGGACATGAGTTTCGGCGCCTTGTCCGAAGAAGCGAAGGTAGCCCTTTCCAAAGGGGCCGAGCTTGCCGGCACCGGTATCTGTTCAGGCGAGGGCGGCATGCTGCCTGAGGAACAGGCGGCCAATTCACGCTATTTTTATGAGCTGGCTTCTGCACGCTTCGGCTTCGCCTGGGAGAAAGTGCAGAAGGCGCAGGCCTTTCACTTCAAGGGTGGCCAGGGCGCCAAGACCGGCACGGGTGGTCACCTGCCCGGCACCAAAGTGAAAGGCAAGATTGCCGAGGTGCGCAATCTCGAGGAGGGAGAACCCGCGATTTCCCCTGCCCGTTTTCCGGACTGGACGAAGCTGAGCCAGTACAGTGATTTCGCCGCACAGGTTCGCGAGAAGACCGCCGGGATTCCGGTAGGCTTCAAGCTATCTGCGCAGCATATCGAGAAGGACATAGACGCGGCGCTGGAAATCGGCGTCGACTACATCATCCTGGATGGGCGCGGTGGCGGCACGGGCGCGGCGCCCCTGATCTTCAGGGATCATATTTCGGTGCCAACCATCCCGGCGCTGGCTCGCGCGCGGCGTCACCTTGATCGATGCGAAGCGAACGGCGTGACGCTGGTCATTACCGGCGGGCTTCGTCACCCGGCGGATTTTGCCAAAGCGCTGGCGCTGGGTGCTGATGCGATCGCCGTATCCAATGCTGCGATTCAGGCAATCGGCTGCCTGGGCATGCGTGCCTGCCATACCAACAACTGCCCGGTGGGCATCGCCACCCAAAAGCCTCAGCTGCGGGCACGACTGCCGGTGGATATTGCGGCCGAGCGTCTCGCCCGGTTCTTCAGTGCCGCCGTGAAACTTATGACCGTGGTGGCGCGCGCGGCGGGTCACCGTCATCTCTCGGAGTTTTCGATCGACGACCTGACCACCTTCAAGACCGACATGCAGCAGCTGACCGGGGTCGCCTATGGCGGCGTTGCCGAACTGTGAACCCCGAGACGCTGGGCGCGCAGCTACCGGCGCTGGACACCCGGGCGCCAGGCCCTACCCGCGATGCCTTGCATGCCTATGCACGGGTGCTCGGCGCGTGGTTGAAGGCCGGGCGATCCAGGCGCAAGCATTGGTGGCACGCGAGCCTGCGCCCGTCGCTGCACGGCCTGAGTACAGGGGTCATATACGGGGACGAGAATTTTTCGCTGGATCTCGATCTCGCGCATAGCAGGCTCCACATACACACCGCGACCAGCGGAACGAAAAGCGAAGACCTCGCGGGCCAGTCGCCCGCAGAACTTGCAGACACGATAGCCCAGGTGCTGCTGGCAGCAGGGGTCGATCGGCATATGGTCCCGGCAACTCACTTCGATGAAGACCTGACCTTCGGCGCGTACTCGCCAGACCAGGCAAGGCAGATCTGGCGTGTGATCAGTTTCGTGAGCGGCGCGCTCGAAGAGTTTCGTTCCGGGGTCCGCGAGGAGGCCAGCCCGATCCAGCTCTGGCCACATCATTTTGATCTTGCCATGCTCTGGCTGCCCGGACCAAAGGTGCCGGGACAGGATCCTGCAAACGAAGAGTATGCTGACAAGCAAATGAACTTCGGCTTTGTATTCGGCGATGCAGGTATTCCCGAGCCCTATTTCTATATCACGGCTTACCCTATGCCCGAGACGCTGAGGGCAATCGACCTGCCAGGCCCGGCTTGCTGGCAGCAGGAGGGTTTCAGTGGCGTGGTGCTTAGCTACGCCGCGTTAAATGCGCAGGCGGATCCCCGGGCGTATCTGCTCGACCTCTGGAAAACGCTGCTGACTGCCGGGCAGGCCCAGCTGGTGTCAGGAAAGTAGCCAGTGACGCAGCGCGCGCAGTCCAGCCGATGGCAGGCGAGCAGTGCCCCTTGTCGCGGTTCTGTGAGGCCGGTCACATGGCATCGCGCCCGCAGCCGATACTATGTCAAATGAAATCGGGCGCGATGCGGAGGCGGTATAGATGCAGTCGGAGGAGAGCAAGCAGCAAAGCGAGAGCGGGGTGATCCCGCCGGTGCTGCATAATAAACTACCCAGCCAGACCACGTTGAAGTTCGATGCCGAACGCGTCGAATCGGCGGCAGATCATAATTCGGTCTTCAAGTTCGACCTCTTCAATATCCCTTCATGCATAGTGACGCTGGCCTTGCTGGGGGTGCTCATGGCCTACGGCGTCATCGACTCGCTGCCACTGGGAGAAACCTACACAGCTGGGTATCCGTATGAGATGTTTGCGCTGGTCGCATTTTCTGTCGCGGGTATGGTCTGGGCTATAAATGCCTCGGCAAGGCTGCCAGGCCTGGTCGCTGTGGGGCTCGCGTTTACAGGAGCCGCAGTCGGTGTAGCGGCCGCGTATCCTGCACTTTTGCGCGCTAACGCATGGAGTGCTGCTACCGCTTTACAACCCGTGGAGTATGTTCGCACGTCTGAGAATCGCTTCGAAGCTATCGAGGGCAACTGGCCTGGCATAGACATGATTGGCAGAGACCACTGGCTGAACCTGGAGGGCGAGGTCAAGAGGACCATACCTATTCGGCGTGGCGGCCTTGGCTTCTACCAGGCGGACCTGACCAACATCAGATTTGAGCTCGAAATGAGCTCGCGCCGGAGCGAAACCGGCTAGTCATTGCGGGCGGTTCCGGGCAAGCTGCCGAGTGCGGCGACGGACTTTTTACCCAGGCGTGTCCTCGCCAAGCCATATCGATATACCCCATTGCCTCCGCCAGCGTCTGCGGCCCTGATCTGCTAGCATTCAAAGTGGGCAGGGGAGCCGCTCTAATGCCAGGCATTTTCGAAGAGCTGAAAAGAAGAAACGTATTCCGGGTGGGCGTCGCCTACGTGGTGGTGGCATGGCTGCTTGCGCAAGTCGCGGAACTGGCGCTGGACAGCTTCGAGGCGCCGGCCTGGGTCATGAAATCCATTTTGCTGCTGCTGGCCCTGGGCTTGCCGCTTGCATTGTTTTTCTCGTGGGCATTCGAACTCACTCCCGAAGGCCTCAAGAAAGAAAAGGACGTCGACCGCAGCCAGTCCATCACCCGGCATACGGGACGCAAGCTGGATCGCTTTGTAATCGGCGTCCTGGTCGTCGCGGTTGGCATGCTGCTGGTTGACAAGTTCTTGCTGAAACCGTCGCCCGCACAGCCGCCGATCCAGGGCGATCAGGCAGTCGCCTCAGTGGCAGGCGCGAACGACAAGTCCATTGCGGTGCTGCCGTTTGTAGACATGAGTCCCGCCCAGGATCAGGAATATTTTACCGATGGTCTGACCGAAAACCTGCTGCATGCTTTGGCCCAGGTTCGCGAGATCAAGGTGGCAGGGCGCACCTCATCGTTTGCGTTCAAGGGCAAGAACCAGGACCTGCGCAGCATCGGTCAGCAGCTGAGCGTCCGCAATATCCTGGAAGGCAGCGTGCAGAAAGCCGGCGAGCGGGTGCGAATCACGGCGCAGCTCGTCAATACGGATGATGGTTTTCACCTGTGGTCTGAGACATTCGATAGAAATCTTGAGGATATTTTTGCCGTTCAGGACGAGATTGCCGCCGCCGTAGTCCGGGCATTGCGTGAGAACATGCTCGGTCAGGAACAGGCGGTGACCACGGGCTACTCAGGTAGCTACGAGGCCTACAACGCCTATCTCCTTGGTCAGTCCTATAACAGCAAAAACACTTTTGAAGGCTGGGAAAAAGCGCTCGAGCAGTATCGTCGGGCGCTGGAAATAGATCCCGGTATGGCATTGGCCTGGGCGGGCCTGTCCACCTCGCTCTCAGCCCAGACGGGGTTTACCAGCGATTTCGCGGAAGGCTACGAGCGGGCTCGTGAGGCGGCATTAAAAGCCATTGAGCTCGACCCGAATTTGCCTGAGGCGTACCTGGCGCTTGCCGATGTTCAGCGCTCGCACGACTGGGACTGGGCTGGCGTAGAAAACTCGCTGCGCCGCGCGCTCGCATTGCGTCCCGGCGACCCCGATATTCGTGCCAGGCTGGCCGGACTCATGTCCATCAGAGGGGACTCCGCCGGAGCGCGCCGCGAGATTGAGCAGGTCATCAGCCTGGACCCTTTGAATCTCGACCTGAGACGCTCTTTCGTCTGGATGCTGATCGGACAGGGGCGCTATGACGAGGCCGTGGCCGGGGCGCAGCAGCTGATGGAGGCGCAGCCGGACCGCGGTGGTGCCGGGCTGGTGCTCTCGGTCGCACTATATGAGCGCGGTGACTATGAGCTGGCACAGGAGGCGGCGAAGAAAGAGCCTATTCGGTTCCTGCGCCTGACCGCGGAAGGAATTATCTATTGCATGATGGGCGACAAAAAATCGGCTCAGCAGACAGTGAGCTCGCTGGTGTCGGAGCATGGCGACGACGTGTCATACCAGATAGCGGCCGTTAACGCCGCATGCGGAAACAAAGACGCGGCCTTCGCAGCACTTGAGCGCGGCTACGCCATTCGTGACCCGGGGCTTACCTATATCCAGCAGCATACGGCCTTTGACACTTTGCGCGACGATCCCCGCTACGATGCTTTGCTGAAGAAGATGGGGCTTAAATAGGCAAATCGCTATAGCGCGCCGGCATTCCAACTGCGCCTCTTCCATACCTTGCCGCCCCGCAGCGCTGGCCTTGTCTTGCCACCGTCACGCATAATCCATCAATGACAATGAAACTCAATTGGTTTGCAGTGGGTGCCGTTGCGGGCGCGCTTGGTGTCATGCTCGGTGCATTCGGCGCGCATGCCCTTAAGGCCCGTGTCACGGCAGATTTGCTTGCCGTGTTCGAGACCGGTGTGCGCTACCAGATGTATCACGCGCTGGCGCTGCTCGCCGTCGCCTGGGCGGCCACGCGCTGGGCGGGCCCCTGGGTGAACGCATCCGGCTGGCTGTTCCTGATCGGAATCCTTATTTTCTCGGGCAGCCTGTATGTGATGACGCTCACTGGCGCACGCTGGCTCGGCGCGGTCACCCCGATCGGCGGGCTGTGTCTGATTGCAGGCTGGCTCGTGCTGGCAATAGCCGCGCTGCGTAACAGTTCTGCAGGCTTGAACCAGACCAATGCCGCGCACAGAGATAAGAGGCAGCTTGCTAGGATGAAGGTCCTGGTCGCATCGCTGAACCCGGTTAAGGTTGCGGCGGCCAAACAGGCATTCGCAGCGCTCTTTCCCGATGTGGCCATCGCAGTGTCTGGCATTGCTGTTGAGTCCGGCGTAAGCGAGCAACCCCGTAGCGATGAGGAGACACGACTCGGGGCCCGAGGTCGGGTCGAAAACGCGACGAGGGCCCAGGCCGATGCGGATTACTGGGTGGGCATGGAGGGCGGTATTCAGGAATTCGACGGGCAGCTGATGGCGTTCGCATGGATGGCGGTACGCGGTCGAGGCGGAGACTTCATTAGTGAGGCACGCAGCGCAACCTTGCCGCTGCCGCCCGCGGTGAGGGCGCTTATCGCTGAGGGCCTGGAGCTTGGCGAGGCGAATGATCGCGTGTTTTCCACGACCAACAGCAAACAACAAGGCGGCGCATACGGGCTGCTGACCGACGGCCTGTACACGCGCGAGAGCGTTTACCTGCAAACGCTCGTTCTGGCGCTCGTGCCCTTCGTAAACCCCTTGTATCCTTCCGCCAAGGCGCAAGAGTCGGAGTAAGGCCCCCGTGGCGCGGTTCGTTCAGGCGAGCCGTTCATCAAATTGAAAAGGCGCCGCTTTACCCATGGCAAGGTCTGCGAACGCCGGGTGCGCCGGGTTGATCAGGAAGTTCGCTTCCTCCGGAATCACCACGCTCGGCACCTGCAAGACGAGGCTGCTGCCACTCTTGAGCCACTTGTCACCGAGGTCCCGCACGGCCTGCGGACCCGGATAGTCGCGCCAGCCCGATGGCAGGGTCTTTAACGGCAGCGTTTCAATGTGCAACTGTTCGAACCGGACCGGGATCAGCGAGAAGCTTTGCAGGATTTCACTGCTGCCAAGGTGCACCAGCAATTCGAGAGCGGCCAGGGAACGGCTGCCTGCCGTGTACACGACGGGCAGGCCAGGGCTGTTCCAGCGGCCGCCGAACAAGCGTGCGCCCTCGCCGTCAAATGCGTGGTGGAGTCTGGATGTCTTTACGATCCGCCAGGCGGTTGGCATCAGGAGAAAATGCCGTGTTCCAATCGGCCGATGAGGCTTTCGACTTCGCGTGCCCCGACGTCGGTGGTGGCAAACTCCCTGGGCGCTGCGCCGGCTAATGCCGTTACGGGCGAAGTGAACCACTTGCGTGTGGCAGGCATGTCGCCGTCGAACAGACTGATGGCCTTGCCGAAAAGTCGCGACAGGCGTAACACGCGATCCGATTCTTCGGGTGTCAGGCGTTTAGCCTCCCTCCGTCTGCTGAGTGTGCGGGGCTTGATACTCACGAGCTCCGCCACCTCGAGCATCGACAAGCCAAGATGTTTCCGGAGCTGTTCGAGTGCACTGAACGGGAAGCCCCTTGCGACTTTCTGGTGCATCTTCAGCGTCCCAACATTGCGGAACCCGAGCAGGGTGCCGGCATGAGGTGCGATGAATCCAGCTGCAGCCCGAGTGGAACCCGTTTTCGCTGGCTTATGTGCGGACGCGTTTCGCATCACTGCTCCGTATCGGCCATATGGCGTAATATTATCAGCCAAATGGCCGATTCTCAAGCCGGGACCTGCGAGCGCTGTGGCCAGGGAATCAGGGATTGTCTGGGGTATCAGCCGCGCCAGCCGGTAACTTGGGCGCAGCCAACTCCAGCAGCGGCCGCAAATCCGGGCTCGCGTTGAGCAGGAACTGCGGGTAACCGGCCGCGGCCGCCTGCGCGAGCGATTCCCGGGCGCTCGAATGATCACCGGCCTCCAGGCTAACGAGCGCGGCGTAATAAAGGACCTCAGGGTTGCCGGGGGAAATCTCCAGGGCTTCCCGGATGTGGGCCGCTGCAGTTTCACTTTCCCCGCTGCGCGCGCGATACCACGCCTCTGCGGCCAGTGCCTGAGCATCCTTGCGGCTGACCTCCAGGTGTTTTTCTGCCAAGACCGTTGCGGCTCGATATTCGACCAGCGCATCAGCCTGGCGACCTTCGATGTGATACACGGCGTCGGCAACATTGCCACGCATCCGGTGATCGGCCGGCGACATTTCCGCAGCCCGGCGAAACTGCGTTTCGGCGGCCGCATACTGGCCTTCGTAGTAGAGCATGGTGCCGTAGTTCGAGATCGAAGAAGCGATGGGTTCGATTTCGGCAACCTGTTCAAAATTGACCGCGGCATCGCCGATGCGCCCCATCTGCAAATACGTGGCGCCGAGGTTGTTGTACGCGGGCGCGTTGTCGGGTGTTAAGCCAACGACTTCTTCAAATTGCCTGACAGCGTCTTCCAGCCGACCGCGTCGCAACAGGAAGCGACCATAGTCATGGTGAGCACGCCACGAGCCAGCCGGGATCGCTATGGCTTCGCGATACAGTGACTCAGCCTGAGCCGGGCGATTCTGCGCGGAGAGCACGTTGGCAAGCTCGCGCGTTGCGGCGACGCTGTCCGGCTTCAATTCACGGGCCTTGCGCAAGGCCCGTTCTGCCGCGCCGTGATCGCCGGTTTCGAGGAACAACCGGCCCAGGGCAATGTGCACTTCGGGCAGGCCCGGGCCCAGCTGGGAAGCTCTCAGGCAGGCAGACTCGGCCTGCCGTTCCTGCGCTGTGTCGTGTGTTCTCAGGTATTGCGCGAGGCCGGCCTCGCACAGTCCAGCGTGAGCCGCGGCAAACTCTTCGTCCTGGCGTATGGCATTGGCAAACAGTTCGGCGGCGGTGCCCAGCGAGTCTGCCTGGTTCGGCCGACTCAGGTAGCCACGTGCCTGCAGATAAAGCCGGTACGCGCGAGGATCAGTGGTCTGGGCCTCATGCGCTGCCCGCAATGCCTCCTCGGGAACCGACAGCTCGAAGGCCAGCGTGGCGGCAATGTCATCCTGGAAACTCAGCAGCTGGTCGAAGTGGCGCGAGTCGGAATAGGCCCAGCGCTGCAGGCCAGTTTTCGTTTCAACCAGCGACACTTTCACATTGAGCGCATCGCTGACGAGCTGACAACTTCCCTGGACCAGCCATTCAACTTCTTTGTCGCGTTCGGCGCCACTGAGGGCGGCACTCATCTCCCGTGCAGCAACCCGGATGCCGGGGAGCCTGTCCAGGCCCACGCGAATTTCTTCGGCGAAGCCTTCGCACAGGCTGATGCCCGTCGCATCGGTGCTGGTTGTCTGGAAAGGCAGGACGGCGACCACCCGCAGCGGGGCAGCGGTTTCGATGTTGTCCGTCCATACGCGCAGAACCAGCACGGCGATCACCAGTACCAGGGCCGCGATGATAAAGCGATCGATTTTTCTCTCATCCAGTTCGGCCCTGCCGCTGCGCCGTGCACGTCGCCAGTCAAGGACCAGGCCGCCGGGCGTGAGTTCCAGCGCCCAGGCCGCCGCCACGGCCACCGGAAATCCGACCAGGATGGTAATGAGCAGCACGCGCATGGCCGTGCCATCGAGGTGCACCAGCGGGAAAACAATCTCGGCCACCTGCAACAGCAGCCAGCCGGATATGGCATAACCGGTGGCCACCCGGAATACCTTGCGGTTACGCAACTCCTCCAGAAACCCATAAAGCGAGTCGTCATGGGTCAGCCGCAGAGACTGTCCGTCAATATAAAACTCGCAGCGGTCGCCCAGCAAACCGCTGAGCTCTTGCGCAGCCGCAGCGATTTGATCTGCATCGAGGTGAGTTGACGCGCACAGGTCGGCGACAGGAACTTCGTCTTCGGGACGGTTGGCAAACGCGCCCAGCACCCGCGCGGCCGGGTCGGAGAGCAAAACGGGCACGCCATCGCGAAACGCGAGCCCGCGCGCGGGATCGAACTGGAGCTCACCGAACCGGATCGGCCTATCGGCTGCCTCGTTCATCAGTGGCGCTCAAAAAATCAAGCATAGCATCCATGCGGGCGGTTCGAGGCGCCCCCGGAGCCTAGCTGCTGCTACGGCCCTTGCCCAGGCGGAACGCTACGAATGCCACAGCAATCAACGCGACGCCGACCATCGCGTAACTCACGGCCATCGAGAGCGCCACCTGAGGCTCGATAATAATAATTGGATCGAGTTCTATGTAACCCGCCGCCTGCACCGAGTACGCATAGTCACCATCGCCTTTCATCAGCGAGCACTTGCGGGCTGCGCCACCGGCAATTGCAAAGTCCTCAGTGGTCTGCTTAAAGCAAAAGTCTGAGTATGGAATGCCCATGCCTTTCGCATCCGCATCATAGAATTTGACGGTGAGGCCCGTTGTGCCATCAAGATTGTTGTGGAACGTTAAATCAGCACCAGACTTATCCTTGACCAGATGTTTACTGACATTAATACACTTCTGCTCGCCGCACGGCTTGCTTGTTATAAAGACGTTCTGTGACATTAGAATCCCCCTGATTACTGATGACCGGCACAGCGCCTGTCCTGGCAGATCCCGAGTGGCCGGATGATGGCGAACGGCAGCGGACTATTTTTTTGGCACTTCAGTAAATATAGACGATGAACCAGCGGAATGCTGCGGGCCAGACCCTCGGCAATTCCGCCGCCGGACGGCTCGCACATAAATCGGGGTCAGACTGCTATTTTCCAAAGCTGCAAAGGCCGAGCGCTTGTGCACATGAAGAAATACCAGTCCGACCCCGATTTTCGAAGCTGCAACGGCGGAGCGCTTGTGCACGTGAAGAAATACCAGTCTGACCCCGATCCTTGGCCCCGCTTTGCTGGACCGAGGTTTCTGTGTGCAATGCAGCGGCGTTGGAGTAATCTTGGCGGCCTGAACAGCTTTGGTCGCCACTGAACGGGGTTTAATTGGCTTCTCACCTTGACCTGGAAATTTCTCCGCAACCGGACGACGTGACCTGTGGTCCGACCTGCCTGCATGCCATTTATCGTTTCTACGATGACCACATCGACCTGATGAAGCTCATAGACGAGGTTCGCATGCTCCGGGGTGGGGGCACGCTGGACGTGTTCCTTGCCAATCACGCGCTGGCGCGCGGCTATAAGGCCACCATTTATACCTACAACCTGCACGTGTTTGATCCGACCTGGTTTGTGCTCAGTAAGGACGAGATGGTTGAGAAACTGACGCTGCAGGCGGAAGTGAAAACGGAGTCGAGGCTCAGGGTAGCCACGGCGGGCTACCTGCGGTTCCTGGAACTGGGTGGCAAGGTGAAGCTGAAGGACCTGACCACCAACCTGATTCGCCGCTACCTGAACCGGGGCATTCCGATTATGACCGGCCTGAGCGCCACCTATCTGTATGGCGATGCCCGGGAAATCCCGGAAACCACGAAACCGGACGATCTCCGCGGCGAACCGGCCGGGCATTTCGTTGTGTTGAGCGGCTATTCCAAAAAGACCCGGCAGGTGGGCGTCGCAGACCCGTATCGCGCCAACCCTTACTCCGGTGACGGCTATTATCACGTGGACATCCGGCGTCTGCTGAGCGCGATCCTGCTGGGGATTGCGACCTACGACGCCAACCTGCTCATCATTGAGAAAGCAAAGAGCGCCAATCATGCCTGACCTGATCGTCGTTGATGAACCAAGTGACTGGCCGGCCACACTTTCGGGGGCGCAGGTGATTGCCGCTGGCGACTATCTGACTGAACCGCAGTGGTTTGTCCGGCGTGGTATGCGTATTTACAACCTCTGTAAGTCATACCGCTATCAGCACTATGGCTACTACGTGTCCTTGCTCGCCGCGGCGCGCGGTCACCGGCCCTTGCCGGACGTGGCCACCATGCAGGACCTGAAAAATCGCTCCATGCTGCGCTTGCTCACCGAAGACCTGGACGCTTTGATGCAGAAAAGCCTGCGCGAGATCGAGTCAGACGAGTTCGTGCTCAGCATTTATTTCGGCGAGAACATGGCGCAAAGACACGAGAAGCTGGCGCGTGGGCTTTTCAACCTGGTGCCGGCGCCGTTACTGCGGGCGAAGTTCAGGCGCCGACAGGAGCAGTGGCAGCTCAACAGCCTGCGCGCAATATCAATGGGCGAGATTTCCGAGAGCCATCAGCAATTCCTGGTCCAGGCAATAGAAAAACATTTCTCGCGGCGCGAACGAACCAGGCGGCGCGATACGCCCAGTGGCTATGACCTGGGAATCCTCGCCGACGAACACGAAGCGTCGCCGCCCTCCGATGGCCCCGCGCTGCGCAAAATTGTGCGTGCCGCCAAGCAGGCCGGCTTCAACGTGGAGTTTCTGAGCGCGGATGACTACGGTCGGATCGCGGAGTTCGACGCGTTGCTGATTCGCGAGACGACCAGCGTGACGCATCACACCTACCGCTTCGCCCGGCGCGCAGAAGTGGAGGGCCTGGTGGTCATCGACAGCCCGCTGTGCATCATTCGCTGCACGAACAAGGTGTACCTGGCGGAGCTGATGCAAAGGCATAACATACGCGTGCCCGATACCATGATCGTCAATCATAAAAATCAGCATACAGTGGCCGAAACGATCGGATTTCCAGTGATCCTGAAGCGACCGGACAGCAGTTTCTCGGTGGGCGTCAGCAAGGCGGATAACGAGGCGCAGCTCACGGAAAAGCTGCAGGAGATGTTCAGGTACTCGGACCTGGTGGTTGCTCAGGCGTTTCTGCCTACGGACTTCGACTGGCGTATCGGCGTGCTGGATGGCAAGCCGCTCTTCGCCTGTCGCTATTACATGGTGAGCAAGCACTGGCAGATCTACAAGCGCGAGGGTGGACGGGTCAGTTCAGGAAATTTTGATACGCTGGCCATAGAAGACGCGCCGCCGAAGGTGGTCAACACCGCTTTGCGCGCGGCGAATGCCATCGGTCGCGGCCTGTACGGCGTCGATCTCAAGGAAATAAACGGCAAGGTCTACGTGGTGGAAGTTAACGATAATCCCAGTATCGACAGCGGGGTCGAAGACAAGATTCTGGGTATGGCGTTGTACGAGCGGCTCATGGCGGTCTTCCTTGAGCGAGTGGAGGCGCGCAAGCGCAGCGATCAAAGTGGCTGAGGTCTCTGATCTGCATCTGTTCGAGGGCTTCGGGATCGAGATCGAATACATGATCGTGGCTGTCGACAGCCTGGATGTTGTGCCGGCCTGCGACTGGCTGATGGACAAGGTGGCGGGCGAGATCACGGATGAGTTTGATAACGGTGCACTGGCCTGGAACAACGAGCTCGCACTGCACGTGCTCGAGTTCAAGACTAACGGCCCCGTCGAGTCGCTGATCGGCGTAGGCGAAAATTTCCTCTCCGATGTGCGTCAGGTCAACGCGCTGCTGGCCGAACGCAATCTGATGCTGCTGCCGGCTTCTGCACACCCATGGATGGACCCGCATAAAGAAGTGAAACTCTGGCCGCATGGCCAACGCGAGATCTATGCGGCATTTGATCGCATCTTCGGCTGCTCCGGCCATGGCTGGGGGAACCTGCAGAGCATGCAGATCAACCTGCCGTTCCAGGGCGACCAGGAATTTGGTGCCCTGCATGCAGCGATCCGACTTGTGCTGCCGCTCATCCCGGGGCTGGCCGCCAGCTCGCCCATCCTGGATGGCGCCAGGACCGGGCTGCACGACTCTCGCCTGCAGGTTTACAAGTCCAACTGTTCGCGCGTCCCCTCGGTCACCGGAGCCGTCATCCCGGAACCTATTTACGCCATAAATGAATATCGGGAAGGGCTGCTGGGCGCGATTTACAAGGACCTCGAGCTGCTCGATTCCGATGGCGTGTTGCAGGAAGAATGGGTGAACGCGCGCGGCGCAATTGCCCGCTTCGATCGCATGGCTATCGAAATTCGGGTGATTGATAGCCAGGAGAATCCCCGCGTTGACCTGGCCTACGCCGAACTCATCTGCGCCGTCGTGCGCCTGCTTACGGAGCAGACCTGGGAGAGCACGGCAAAGATCGGCGCATGGCGTACGGCGGATCTCGTGCGCTTGATGGACGCCAGCATTGAGAAGGGTGAAGCGGCCGAGATCCACAGTGGCGAGTACCTGCGCATGTTCGGCATCTCGCGCACGACCAATACGGTGCGGCAGCTGTGGGAACACCTGGCCGACGAGCTGTCGGCGCGCGGCATGCTGAGCGGGCCGGCCGAGCGCATCATCGAGCATTACCTGCGGCACGGCACGCTGGCCAGCCGAATACTGGCGGCGCTGCCGAAGGAGCCCGCGCGGGCCGACCTCGTCGCTGTGTACCGGCAGCTCGGCGAGTGCCTGGCGGAAGGTACGTTGTTTGCGCCACGCCACTGACAGACTGGTTCTAAGCTGTGAGCATGCGACGCGGGCGATACCGCGCCGCTACGCCAGCTTGTTTGCCGGAGCAGAGAAAAAGCTGGCAACGCATGCCGGCTGGGACATCGGCTCGCGCGAAATGAGTCAGCATCTGTCACGCAAACTGGGTGCCGCGGTGACCAGTGCTAAAGCCTCGCGTCTGCTCGTGGACTGCAATCGCTCTCTTCATCATCGAGGCCTGTTCTCGGTCCACACGCAGGATCTGCCCGACGACGAGCACGCCCGAATTCTTACCGGGTATTACCATTCGCACAGAGACGCGGTGGCAGCTCGTATCGAGAAGGTTATCGCGACCCGGGGGCAGGCCGTGCATGTTTCGGTACACAGTTTTACCGGTGTCATGAACGGCAAGACGCGTGAGACGGATATCGGGCTGCTGTATGACCCGGCGCGGAAGCAAGAACGCGCGTTCTGCGCCGAGTGGCAGACAGCGCTCAAGACAGACAGTCCGTTCAGGGTGCGCCGCAACTATCCCTACAAGGGCGTCAGCGATGGCCTCGTCACCCAGCTGCGCAAGCGGCATTCAGCCAGATCATACATAGCGATAGAGCTGGAGTTCAGGCAGGAACTCGTTGCTGGCTCACGCTGGACAGCCCTCAAACGAGCTGTGGCCGAGACGCTCGAGCTCACGCTGGCCAGATAAGATCAGGGCCAGAAATCGGGGTCAGAGTTCGGGGTCAGACTGCTAATTCCAGAGTTCGGGGTCAGACTGCTAATTCCGGAATTAGAATTAGGAATTAGCAGTCTGACCCCGAACTCTTGGCCCCATTGATGTTTCTCAGACGGCTTTGAATGGCTTGTCTTTGAGCGACGCCGAAAAACCGTAAATGACTTCGTGCGTCGTGTTCCAGCTTGGCACCTCGCGCATGCGTGCCAGCCAGGCTTCAACATTCGGATAGGCCGAGTAGTCGCAGCGGATCACCTTGCCGAGTTCCAGCAGGCACCCGCCGAAGTAGTCGGCGATAGTGAGGTTGTCCCCGCACAGGTACTTAGTGCCGTTGCCAAGCATGTGCTCGTTCAGGATGCTCAGCCAGTGTTTCGTGTGTGTCACGCCCCACTCGAGAGTGGCCTCCTGACCGGCGTCGCTGGCACGCTTGTGGTGCGGAAAGAGCTGCGGGTAGACGAGGTTGTAGCCGAGGTCCTTGTACAGGTTCGAGTTGAACCAATCCATGCGCTCGTTTATTCGCGCGCGGGCCTGGAGATTCTTCGGGTAGTCAGGCGTCTCGTGCTTGTCGGCGAGGTATCTCAGAATGGTTGCGCTCTCGGTGAGCGTGAAGTCGCCGTCTTGCAGAGTAGGTACAAGGCAGTTGGGATTAATGGCCGCATAGTCTGGCTTATGCTGCGCGCCGGTCATCAGGTCAACAACCTGCATCTCGCAATCGATATGGTTTTCGGCAAGGAACATCAGGATCGGCCGACAGGTGGTCGAGGCCGGGTGCATATACAGCTTCATAGGGTTCTCCAAGAGGCGCCCGGTTCGTCCGCCAACGCAGCAGGCACCGCGTTTGTCATTATTGGTATTCGCCATGAATTATAGGGGAGTTGCGGGGAAAGGGGGGGGCGGGGCCGATGGCATGCGCCGCACCGCATGTTGCTGGTGCCGTGTAAAGGGGCGCCGCAAGGTCGCATTTCCCTTTATAATCCGCGCCATCCCAGGCGCCCAATTAACTGCAAAGGATGGCAGGTCGCAATGAAGCTCAATCAGATCAGCACCGAGAATCTGCGCGGCGATCTTTATGGTGGCCTGACCGCCGCCATTATTGCCTTGCCGCTTGCGCTGGCGTTCGGCGTGGCCTCCGGCGCGGGTCCGGCCGCCGGCTTGTATGGGGCTATCTGCGTCGGTCTGTTCGCGTCGCTGTTTGGTGGTACCCCGGCGCAGATCTCCGGTCCTACCGGACCGATGACTATTGTCTCTGCGAGCGTATTCACGCAGTTCGCATCCGAGCCGGCGATGGCCTTTACCGTGGTCATGATGGCGGGCGCTTTCCAGATGCTGTTCGGCTATTTGCGAATCGGCCGATATGTGAATCTGATGCCCTATCCGGTGATATCCGGCTTTATGACAGGTATCGGCTGCATCCTGATTATCCTGCAGCTGGAACCGCTTGTGGGTCATGTGGCCCCGAAGAGTGTCATCAACGCGCTCACGGTGCTGCCAAGCGATCTCATTTCACCCAACTGGCAGGCGGCCTTCATCGGTGTTGTAGCGTTCGTCATCTGCGTAGGGACACCGGGCAGGCTGGCCAAGCAGGTGCCCACGCCGCTCATTGCACTGGTGGTCGGGACGCTGCTCGCGCTTCTCCTGCCAGGTGACGTGCCCCAGCTCGGGTCGGTCTCCGTTAGCCTGCCAAGCTTGCAGCTGCCCCGCGTCGATCTCATGCAGCTCAATTACATGCTGGTGTCTGCGGCCGTGCTGGCCGCGCTTGGCAGCATCGACAGCCTGCTGACTTCACTGGTCGCCGACAACATGAGCCGCAGCTTCCACGACTCTGACAAAGAACTGGTGGGCCAGGGCGTGGGCAACCTCGTTGCCGGATTAGCAGGCGGCATACCGGGCGCAGGCGCCACTATCCGAACGCTGGCTAACCTGAAGGCCGGCGGGCGCACGCCACTGTCCGGGGTGATTCACGCGGTCGCCCTGTTCCTGATCGCGCTGGGGCTGGGCTCCGTTGTTTCATTCATCCCGCATGCAGTGCTTGCGGGCATCCTGCTGAAAGTTGGCATTGATGTGATCGACTGGCGATTCCTCAAGCGGCTGCATCGCGCGCCGCGAACAGACATTGTACTGATGCTCGTGGTATTGCTACTTACGGTGTTCGTAGACGTAATAACCGCTGTTGGCGTAGGGGTTGTGCTGGCCAGCCTCGCTTTCGTCAAGGAGATGGCTGACGTACAGGTGCAGTCCATTCGTACGATCGTAGATGAGGAGCATCATCAGCTTCTGAGCGAGACCGAGGCGGAGGCATTCCGGCAGCTTGGCGGGCGCGCAACCATTCTGCATCTTTCTGGCCCAATGAGTTTCGGTGCGGCAAACGAGATGATGCGGCGCATGGTGGCGGTAAAAGTCGTCGAGGTGCTGATTATTGATTTGTCGGACGTGCCCAGCGTAGACGGCAGTGCCGCGCTGACACTTGAGGAGATCATTCAGCGCGCGCAGGACAGCGACCAGGCGGTGCTGATTGCCGGTATGCAATACGTCGTCGCGCGGCTGCTGGGCCAACTCGGCGTACTCGACAAGCTGCGGGAAACAACGCGTTTTGCCACGCGGATCGAGGCCATAGAGGAAGCGAGGCGTCTCCTCCCCGCGCAAAAGGGGCAGCAAAAGGGGTCAGACACCTTTTTCGTGTGACGCTGCGACCGCACCCGCAAGGCGAGGGTAAATTCAACGTCGCCTGGTTCAGGAAGACCCACGCCTGAAGCGTTTTCGAAGCCCTGAAAAGATTATGTTAAGTGGGCATCCGGGCCCGGAGACCTGGGGCGTCAGCAATAATCAGTGGCAGTCCGGGTTTTTTCGACTAGATTTAAACAACGGATAACGAATAATGAATCACAACCTTCACTTTGTCCGCAGATGCAGGTCTGTGGGCATACTCATTCAGGGAGTCGACATGATGCGACTGACAATAATGCTAATAACGTTGGCCAGCTTTTTTATTGCCCCACCGGCGGATGCGGGCAAACCCAAGATCAAGATCGATATCCTTCATCCAAGTGGTGGCGCTCCGGATAACAAAAATAACAATGCGAATGTGTCGATCCAGAATTTTTCCGGCTGGCCACTGACCATCCGGTTCACGATGAAGAATGAGCTGGGCATTGCTTCCGGCCCGGCAGGGTTCTTTCCGATCAACCAGGCATTCGGCTTTGTCGTGTTCGATGATCCCGATGACTGCCTGGTGTTTGATGGCTATGAGTGGGGAGTCGGTGATCCGTTTCCGGCTGGATCAGGGTGTCCTCTGGACGGCGATAACCTGCCCATAGCGACGCCGCTGGATGAGACCTATTTCGAGTTCTCGGTGGACACCGATGCCGCCGGGGTTCCGGACGACGTGGGCAATCCTGATCGACAGACATTCCTTGCCAGCTCGGCATCAGGTCAGCCATTGCTCGATTCGGTTGATGTCGGTCTTAAGCCAATCGGGCCGCCAACGGGCGCGCCGGATCCGATGAGTCCTGGTGATGAGATTGTGGATGGCTATGGTTACGGTGCCGATGATGACCTGCCAGGCGTTGTAATCCTTGCGCGACATGGGCCAGGCATCGTCTATGACGTCAACGGCTTCGCGGTCGCTCCGCTGGCGCTGCGCAATCTGGCGGGCTTCATTAACGCGGTCAGCTATGAGCTCAGCAGCGCTAATCACAAGACGACCGTCATTGCGCACATGAATGTACCATCGTTGCTGGTGGCACCGGTCGTTGTTGCGGACGATAACTACGTCAATGACGGTGACCCAAGTACTCTCGATACAGACGTCCTGTGGCGGATTGATGGCGCGACCGAGATAGTCCAGGCGGAAGACGTGCTCGGCGAGTCCCCCTTTATCGGCACTTTTAATTCCTACCCGTCACTGATTGATGAATTTCGTTACCAGGTCAGTGTCATGGCCGTGAGTGGCATCGCGCCGGACGTGGTGGTGGACGAAAACAACGATGGCCAGATCGATGAGACAGACCTTGAGGCAATGGGCTACACGGTGCTTGGCAAGATGGAGAGCGTGAGTTTCGATCTGTTCCCCGCCGCCGCGTGTTTTGGAGGCACGGGCAATTTTGTTTTTGCGGACCTTAATAACGATGGCAATACCGAACACGTTGCAGTGTGTCCGACGGGGCCGGGCAGCGTGTCCAAACCACCCAGATAGCGGGCTGAGAACGAAATAGTTCTCCATCAAAAAGGGTCAGACACCTTTTTCGTCTAAAGCCGCCGCCGCATCCTCGTTCTTGATGATGAGCACCCTGCGCGCGTAGGGGATCTCAATGCCATGCGCGTCGAACGCGGCCTTAATGCGCTTGCGAAGATCCCGCTCCACATCAAGGTGACGGCCGGGTCGGACGCGCGTGATAGTTCGAATAGTCATTTCAGATTCGCCGAAATCATTCAGCCCCTTGACCTCGGTGGGCTGAACGACATCCTTGTTGTCCACCTTCAGCTGCTCGCCAACGTCCTTGAGTACTGCAAATACTTTGTTCAGGTCCGACTCGTATGCCACTCCTACGTGCACCACGGCGTTGGTATATTCTTTTGAAAAGTGCACGACTTCGACAATCTGGCCGTTGCGTACGATGTGGTGTCGGCCCGCGTTGTCGCGTATGCGGGTGGTCCGGAGGTCTATGGATTCGACGATGCCTTCCGCCTCACCCAGGCGAATGAAATCGCCCACCAGGAAGTGTTCCTCGAACAAAATAAAGAATCCCGACACCATGTCATTGATTAGGTTCTGCGCGCCCAGACCTACGGCGAGACCGACGATGCCGGCGCCTGCGAGGATGGGCGTCGGGTCTACGCCGACCTCCTTGAGAATCAGGATGCCGGCAGAGAAGTAGATGAAGTAGCTGACGATGCTACGAAACAAAGGCACCATCGTGGCACGCCGCTGACGCTGGTGGCTGGTCAGGCCTTTTTGCTTCAGCAGCGCTTCTTCCATCAGGAAATGCACGAGCTCCTTGGCGACCCGTGCCAGGAACACGATGCCGATGATACGGATAGCGCGCGGCCCCCATTCGGCGAGCGATTCCACCGCTTCAATCTGCAGCAACACCAGCGACGCGACCGTGACGATGACCACGTACTCCACGCTGCGCCGAAACAGCGGGATCAGCGGTTTGAGCCTTTCATACGCATCGGCAAAGCGGGACTGTGCGATGTACTTGGCGCTCAGCGCGTTGGCGCTGTCGATCAATGCGCCCAGGGCGCGGAGTATCAGCAGGCCTACGGAGATAATCAGAAATATGCGCAGGGCAAGCAGCAAACCACTGTACACAACAGGGGGCAAGCCGAGCCACGCCGACGATATCGCCAGCGCAATCAGCCAGGTGCTGACGCTGACGGTTCGCCCCAACGTTGAGAAGAACTGGTTAACGCTCTCGTCATTCGCGCGAATGCCCTCGAAGGCGATGGCCTTGTCACACAGGAATGCGAGGCCGCGCCGAACATATTTCAAGAACAGGGCAGCTGCGATGAACAGCCCGAGCGTCTTGGCCGCGGCAATGCCGATATTGATCCAGAACTCTTTCGGTATGCCCCGAACCTGTTCGATGGTGTAGGCGGGCAGGTTATGGCCGAGATACATCAGGTACAGATTGACGCCGATAATCGCCGCCACCGCCAGGAAGCCCAGCACGATCAGCAGCGTGCGCAGGTTGGACTGCAGGCGACTGGCCAACGGCTGCCAGCGCGCCATCGACGGTGACCTGGCTACCCCTGAGATGATGCGTTTCAAAACCGCGTTCAGGATCACGAACAGAAGCACAACGGCGACGACCTCTGCGCCAATCGTCGCGATGTTATTAAGCAGCAGCTTCAGTTCGGGGGTCATGTCCATGCGGGTTCTGTCCTGAGCGGTATCTCAACAGCCGGGCATTATTGCAGATTGAACCCCACTTGGCCTGCAGCACCTGAGCCGTACTGGCGCCGAATCACGTTAATTTCTGTGTCCGGAACAAGGAAAAAGAGTCAAGGAAAAGGGGTCAGATCTATTTTAGGAAAAGGGGTCAGATCTATTTTTCCGTTCTATCTTTCTGGAACGAGAGCTCGGTTGTGCTGGCCAGGCAAAAAATTCATCTTCCTGTCAGCAACTATTCCATGCCGCCACTGGTGGCCCAGAAGGCAACGCCGAGCCCAACGCCAATCGCGGGGCCCATTGCTACGCCCATTCCGACATTACCGAAGGCGGCGCCGAACGCAGCCCCGAGTGCAGTACCCATGCCGGCGCCAATAGCAATATAAATACCGAGGCGGGCTGAGTTTTTCGATTTACCGTTCACTTGTACTTCGCTCTGATTGGCATGTTTCAAACAGCAGGCTCGGCGTCTTTGTACACATCAAAGTTGATCTCCTCGAGCCTGATGCTACGAAGAAGATGCCCAATGGATAAATAAGCAATGAGTTGGAAGTAAACGCTCAGCAAGGTCGCATCGAGAAAAGCGAGATCGTAAACATCGTCCACCGCCTGCGCCATGAAAAACATGCTTACCACGATGCTCACATAGAGAAAGGAGTGCAGCTGCACCGACATCTGCCTGACTCGATCGCCGTGCGCCTGGTGCGGATCCAGCTTTCGTCCGTACAGCAACCACGCGCCCATCGCGACAAATAACAGGTTGGTCGCTGTCAGCACTATGGCTCTTTCCATCGTGTCATGGCCCCACTGTATGACGAAGTCGTGCACATACAGGTCGAGCAGCACGGCACCCAGGTAGCAGGTTACGGTAACCGCAAGCAGCGCAGGCGGCACAAAGTCGAGCAGGCGCCGGCGATACAGTTCGGCTTTTCGGGTTGCACTTTTATTGGTTTGCCTCATCAGCCTGAACTGGCTGAACTCCGAGAACTCCAGCGCAATCAGCGGCATGAACTGGATGGCACCGTACAGCGCGGGCCAGAACTCGGAAATGTAGCCATCGTCAGCAAAGCTGCTGTGGTCCACAACAAAACCCACCATAAACAGAATCACGAAGCCCAGTCCGAGGATGATCTGGTTGCTACGCCGATAGACCCACTGGTAAACCCTGTAGTACTCCACCGGCTGCGGATAAAGCTTCGGATATTGCGCCGGTGGATAGTTGTCCAGCACAAACTGCATGCGACCGAGAATCTTGCTCGGAAAATAGTATGAGATGAGAAACATCTGGCCAAGGAAGGCGATGTAGAAAAAACTGTCGGTCCAGATCTGCATGTTCAGGTTCCTCCGCTGCTGCGGTCGTTCATGACATTGCTGAAGGCAATGCGGATTTCGGAGTCGGTCACGCCCGCCTGCCGGAAAGTCGTGATGGTCTTGCTTAATTCGGCGTGCACCCACGCGTTCAGATCGAGTGTGCTGTTGGCCCTGGCATCCGGGTGCACAAAAGTCCCGCGATAGCCGCGCGCCTGAATGACCGAGTCGCGCTCCAGCAAACGGTAGGCTTTGGCGACGGTTTTACTGTTTAGCTCCAGGTCGTTGGCAAGCTGGCGAATGGAAGGCAGGGGATCCCCCGGAGCCAGCTGGCCTGCCTGCACGGCATGCTTGATCTGCCCGACTAGCTGGGCAAACAGCGGCTGCGGCGCCTCAATATCAATGATAATTTCCATCGTTACCCCTGTACCGTATGTACCATGAGTAAGGATGGTACAACTGGGCCATTAATAATGCAAGCCCCGGATTGGATAGTGGGGCCTGAAAAGGCCGGGAATTTGCGGAGCAGGCGGGGAAAAAGGTGTCAGACCCCTTTTCCGCTCACAAGGGGTTGAGCGTATACCCCGGTAGTTGCAGCAAGGCATGCATGGTCAACGGGACCTGCCCTTCGCCCAGCTAAAAATAAACCTGGCGATGGCAAGGTAGACCACCGTGCCGACATAGGTCGGGATTTGGAATTGCAAAGTGGCTCTCGGATGCGGCGCGGCGTTGTGGCCGATGAAGCCAAGCAAGCCGAAGGCAAGTACCAGGGACATTCCAAATGAGAGGAGCAGCCAGCCCAACGCAATCAGGGTTCGCCTGGTCGCCGTGACGTCATCCCGCAAAGGCGACACCAGCACCCTGATAAACACAAGCAGACATATAATGGTGTTCGTCAGCGCGCAAATAATCAGGCCCACGAAAAGTGCCGTTGAGTGTGTTTCTTTCGCTTGCAGGCGGACCCTTGTCGGGACCTTGATGTGCCAGGCCTCGAGTGTGCTGATCACGGCGCCAACGATCCGATACTCCGAGCTGATTTTCGCGGCCGCCAGCACAGCGTCGACAACCGGCGCGGGTAAGGACGCGTTTGGCGCTGCGCGCTGGCCAAGGCTTAGGATTACCTGCGACCGAAACCAGACCGGTACGGCACTGTCGGCGGCGTAGCGGATCACCATGTCGTTGATACGATCATCGCCATACAGCTCAATAAAAGCGTCATAAAAGTTGCCACCCAAGGGGTGCGCAAGGAGACCCGCAAGCAGTCTCTGCTCGCGCCCGGCAAAGGGCTCGTCGCCGCGTGCGATCAGGGAGGCGGCAAGATGTTGAAGCTGCCCATTCTTTGACTCGCGAACGATGCGGCTGGCCACCTCGATCACGGGTCCGGGCACCTCGCCGGCACGATAATGATTCAACAAGGCATAGCCCGCGGCAATTTGCGCCGGGTAGTCCTGGTCGTTCTTGAAGGCAGTCAGCGTGCCTTGCAAGGCGCCGGCATCCAGCTGCGGCGCCACCAACTGGAAGAGAGCGGCGCGCACATCTTCGCTGTAATGCTGAACAGCCATGGCTTCGAGTTTCCTGCGCTGCGCAGCAGAGTAGCCCTCGGGCGGACGATTTGCGCGCAGTAATTCCACGCATCGCTCCGCAGCAGAAGACCTGGTTTGTACAATCAGGGCATCGATCACGTTGTCCGGGTAGGGCATTGCATATAGCCGGGTCAGCACGTCCAACGAGAGCAGATAGAGATCCCCACGTGAATACGTGGACGGCGCGCGCTGCCAGAGACCCGGTGTTGGCGTTGCCAGTTCCTGCGCCAGCGAAGCACCGATGAGCTGCTTGCGGTCCTCGGCAAGCGCAGGTGTGCTCAAAAGATCCATGGCTTCCAGGCGCACCGAAATATATTCGTCGGTCAAGGCAGCTTTTTGCAGCGCAGCCAGTGCCGCTTCAGGCAGAGCACGGCCGTCGCGCATCCGGGCAATACCGGCGATCGCGGCGCTCCTGATCCCGTAGTGCTCATGCTCTTCAAGCGCCGCCACGATGGCCGAAAAAGCATCATCATGTCGCGGATCATCCGCATCGATCGTGGCCAGGACCTCGATAACCATCCAATAGGGGCGCTGGCTTTTCAGGGATTGCCGCAGGCTGGCATAAGCCGGGTCAGGCAGCCCGTCCGCCTGTTGGTACGCCTGCAGAATCTCGCGCAGGGTCTGGTATGCCTGCCAGTCGTGGGAGATGCTGTCGGTGACGAGCCCGGTAGCGATGGCATTGATGGATGTCGCGCTGAAGGGATACTGGCTGCCCATTTTTTCGAGAACAATGGTGTACCGGGAATGCCCGAGAGAGGGCCTGGAGACAAGCACGCTGATCAGCCGCTCGTCGAGGCCCGCAGCCATCGGCCCATCATCGAGCCGCTTATAGATTTCCACAGCGATTTGCTGCTGTTCGGCCGGCGTGCCCGCCGCCTCGAAGCGAGCAACAAGCGCCTCATCGACGGGCGCACCAAGCGCCATCGCGCATGTGCACAACAGCGCGGAAGCAACAAGGATTCGGATCAGCTCTCGCATGTGTGCAGCGGTGGTGAGCGAAGGAGGGCGACAGTTTACCGGGAAAAGGTGTCAGACCCCTTTTTGAAAAGGTGTCAGACCCCTTTTTCGCTCAGAAGGGGTTGAGCGTATAGCCCTGCTGCTGCAGCAAGGCATGCACGGTCATTGCGGACAGCGCCATCTCGACGCCGGGCAGGAGGTCTTCCGTAGCCACATCGTAATACGCCGCGCTTTGACCGCACACCATGATCCTCACGCCTTTGCCGATGAGCGCCGCCACCAGCTCAGCGCTGGCCGAGGTCTCGTCAGCGACTTCCATGACGGCCTTGCCATGCACGACAACGGCCAGCTGGATATGTTTTTCGGGCACACCGGCCCTGACGTGCATGTTAATAAAGCGCGCGGCGGACACCAGCGTGCGATTGGGCTGGCCATCCGACGCCGGGCTCGAGACATCGAAGCTGTGCCTGAAGAACGCATCAGGCGGTATAGCCATCGTCACGTCGATATCGGCGACAGGGCCATAATCCTTGAACACCGGCCCCTTCGTGAATGCACCCTCACCGGCAGAGGCGGCAGAGGCAATCGTCATCAGAATCAAAATCGTTGCAAGTTTGCGCATAGTGGGCTCCAGCGATAGGCGTAAAAATCGGGGTCAGACAGAGTTCGGGGTCAGACTGCTATTTAGAAGCTTCGGGGGGTCAGGTCCTGTTTTTGATTCTTCAACCACCTGGGATCGACGTTCACCCGATTCAGATCTCCATCCACCAGAGCGAGCACTTTCGGATCCATCACCCGATACCAGAGCGGCGGAAAGTAGGCCAGCACGAACATGCCGAAATACCCACTGGGCAACTGCGGGACGTTTTCGTAGTGCCGGAGCGACTGATAGCGGCGGGCAGCATAGGCGTGGTGATCGGAGTGTCGCTCAAGGTGAAACAACACCAGGTTTGAAGCCAGGTGGTTGGCATTCCATGAGTGATGCGGCTGGCAACGCTCATAGCGGCCGTCCAGACCTTTTTGCCGCAGCAACCCGTAATGCTCAACGTAGTTCGCACTCGTCAGTTGCCACCAGGCATAGGCCATCTGAATCAGCAGGAAAGGCAACACTACCAGGCCGAACGCGAACAGCAGCCCGCCATAAAGCAAAAGCGACACGGCATAAGACTGGAGGATTTCATTGTGTACGCTCCAAGCGCCATGCCCTGCGCGCTCGAGGCGCTCGCGCTCGAGTCGCCAGCCACGCTTTAGTCCCCCGGAAATCTCCCGCAGGCTGAAGCGGTAAATGCTCTCGCCGAAGCGTGCGCTTGCGGTGTCTTCCGGTGTTGCCACCTCGCTGTGGTGCCCGGCGTTGTGTTCCATTGAGAAATGGCCGTAGAAGGGCACGGCCAACGCCAGCTTGGCAGCGAGACGATCCGCGCCCAGTTTCTTATGCCCCAGCTCATGCCCGATGTTGACGGCAAAGCCCCCAATCGCGCCCACTACCAGGCTATGCCCCAAAAGGCCGAACCAGCTGAGGTCGTAGCTGGCAACAAACCAGGCGCCGCCGACCAACACTACAAAATGCAGCGGCACGGTCAGGTAGTTCAGTATCCGGTAGTAACTGTCCGCCTCGAGCTGCGGCACGATCTGTTCGGGCGGATTGCTGGCGTCGTTAGGGAACAGGAAGTCGAGCAGCGGGATCACTGAATAGACGACGACCAGCGTGACCCACAACGTCCAGTCCTGACCGCTCTCGGCCCTGAGCCACATGCCGACGAAGGGGATCAGGGGAAACAGCACTGCGACCAGCCAGAGGTAACGCTTGTTATCTCTATAAGTGATCTGTCCCAGAGCGGGATCATCAAAGGTGTAGGTTTTCACAGCTACGTCACCAGCTTCAGAGCCTTGCAAACAAGCATACTCCAACACCCACGTCATGGACAAAGGGGCTCTGGCACCTTTCCCCCCTCAATCTGCTAGCATTTACTGCTTACTCAGGGGGCACCCAATGTCGGGTTTCATAGAAGAACTGAAGAGAAGAAACGTCGTGCGCGTTGGGGCGGCATATGTCGTTATTGCCTGGCTCGCGGCGCAGGTGGCAGAGCTGGCTCTTGACAGCTTCGAGGCCCCTGTCTGGGTTATGAAGGTGCTGTTGCTGGCGCTGGCACTCGGCCTGCCGATCACGCTGTTCTTCGCCTGGATATTCGAGCTTACGCCAGAGGGCCTAAAGAAGGAAAAAGACATCGACCGCAGCCGGCCCATCAGGCAGCAAGCCGGGCGCAAGCTGGATTTCGCGATCATCGGTCTGCTGGTGTTGGCGCTTGGGTACTATGTCGTTGACAAGCATGTGCTGACGGCGGGACGTGACGCTGCCGTGAGCGACGCGCCAACGCAGTCTGCAAGCAGTCGGGCGACCGATACGACCGATGTATCTATCGCAGTCTTGCCTTTTGTCAATATGAGCTCCAATAAGGAGCAGGAATATTTTTCTGACGGGCTGTCCGAAGAACTGCTGAACCTGCTTGCCCGGATACCGGAGCTGCGCGTGATCGCACGCACTTCATCTTTCTCATACAAGGGCAAGGATGCAAAAATCTCCGAGATATCTCGCGAGCTCAACGTCGCCAATGTTCTGGAAGGTTCAGTAAGGAGCGACGGCGAAGAGATACGCGTTACTGCGCAGCTTATCCGCGCCGAAGACAGCTCCCACCTGTGGTCCCGAACCTACGACCGCACGCTGGAAGACATCTTCGCTATCCAGGACGAGATCGCTGCTGCCGTCGTCGCCGAACTCAAGGTCAGTCTGCTCGGGCACATTCCTACCGCCCGCGAAATGAACCCGGAGATCTATCCGCTCTACCTGCAGGCGCGTGAACTCAGTCGCAGGTCCACGGCTGAAGGCCACGAGCAGTCCATCGAGCTGTACCGGCAGGTGCTCGCCATTGCACCGGACTTGCCGGCAGCCTGGGCGGGTCTCGCCGAAAATTACATCTCACTGGCAAACAAAGCGCTGATGCCCGCCGAGGAAGGCTATCAGAAGGCGATGGAAGCGGCCGGGAAAGCGCTGACGCTGGATCAGGACTATGCACCTGCGCTTGCCAGTCTTGGGTGGCTCTCCATGGTTTACGGTAACGACCTGCAGGGCGCGGCGCGTTACCTGGAGCGCGCGCTGGCGCTCGATCCGACCAACCCACAAATAATCCGTCCCGCGGCGATCCTGTTAATGAACCTGGTCCGCCAGGAAGAGGCCATCGGACTTCTCGAGTACGCGGTCGCGCGCGATCCGGTCAGCTCTGCGCTGCATTCGAATCTCGCGCTCAATTATTTCTCTGCCGGGCGCCCGGCCGACGCTGTCGCCGCATACGAGGTTGCCCTGCGTCTGAGTCCCGAGGCAGGCGGAGTGCAGTCATTTATCGGGCAGGCGCTGCTGGCTGAAAACAAGCCCGCTGCGGCGCTGGAGGCCATGCAGCGAGAACCATCGGAACCTTGGCGACTTGTTGGCCTGGCAATGGCGTATCACGCGTTGGGGCAGGCGGCTGAGTCCGATGCAAGCCTGGAGGAGATGATAGAAAAGTACGGCCAGGAATGGCGTTACAACATTGCCTACGTGATCGCCTTTCGCGGCGAGACGGATCGCGCGTTCGAGTGGCTGGAGAAGGCGAAACAGATAAACGATGCGGGCTTGTCGGAGGTTGCGTCGGCGCCCGAGTTTGCCAAGGCCAGGACCGATCCACGCTGGCTCAAATTTCTCGAGAGCATTGGTAAGGCGCCGCAGCAGCTCGCGGCAATTGAGTTCGAAATAAAGGACTCAGCTCTGTTTTCCAATAAATAGCTCTGATCCCTTTCTATTCTGCCCGATTACGCTCTCCTATCAGACGCGCGGCGGCCCGGACTGCTGCGACATGGCCGCGTAATGGATTCCGCGCGTCGAACACAGTGAAAAAGGGGTCAGATTTATTTTTCTTTCCATGAATAAATCTGATTCTTTACGAACTATTGCCCGGGGTCGCTGAGAATATCCTCTATGGCACGTTCAAGCGATACCTCGCCGGCCACATAGGCTGGCAGGTGGCGGTGCAGCACGCCATGAAGCTTGCCGAACACGCCGTTCCGGAACATGAACAACTCATAGTCAATCCCTTCCCCGGCCAGACTCTCCTGCACCGCCGTGCCGGCGAAATAGAACAAAATGCCGTGCCAGAGGCCTCCCTGAGGTTCTTTGCCGAGCTGCCCGGAGGTGCGCTTAATATCCTGAGCGACCGTCCCTGCGTCCGGCAGGATCAATGCATGGGTGGGTTCATGAAAGAGAATCTCGAACCAGTCGTAAGGTGCTTTCCAGCCGGTAGACTGAATAACCGCGTGTGTGATGGGATGAACGGTGGTGTAGGCGCCGGACCAGTTGGCCAAATACGTCAGGTCAACGCGCACTTTGTGGTCAGGCCATTGATTCTGTGAGAGTTCGGCGATGCGTTCGAAGATCTTATTCTCGAGTTTGATGACCAGCGCGAGATTCTGATCGAGCACCTGCTGATTCGCCAGGCTGTGGGCCGGCCAGAAATGCCTGACGTAGATGGGATAGGTGCGTTTCAGGTGCCTCTCGAGATCCTGGAATTGCCCGAGTGAGAGGTCTGCGCTGGCCGGGATCGCAATGAGCATTCGTTTCACTGCGAATAAGTCGCGATTGAACAGCAGGCTTTTGTCGATCAGCTTGTCGCGATAAAACGCGGCAGCTTCTGCAAAAACGCCAGCTTCTGAATCCGACAGTCCGAAGGTAGACAGGTGTTCGGCCAGCGCATCTGACTTGTATTCTTTCGCAATGTTGAACAGGTAATGATGCAGGTTGAGCCAGCTATTGCTGTAGAACCGGTAGTACGCGGTTTCGGCAACAGGCTCGGTGTCGGGCGCTGAGTGAGCAGGCGCTGCATGCAACGCAACTGCCGAGAGACCAATAGCAACCCAAAGGCTCAGCAGCGTCCTCATGCTTCTACTCTCAATATCAGAATGGGGTCAGAACTATTTTGCCACAAATGAACCGGCCCCTTATTTTGCAATAGGCCGATGTCAGACCTTTCCTGTCATCCTTGTGTAAAGCCTGCCCCGAACCTGGCCCGACTCTGCCTATCGTTCCCGCCCCCACAGTCATTCTCGCGCACGCGGGAATCCAGTAAAACTGCCGCCGAAGCCGCAATAATCAATACTCCTGACACCTTTTCACTTATTTCGCAGAAATCGCTTTGCCGATTCCCTTGCGGGACACGCCCAACGCGAGCAGTGACCTGATCAAAAGATCGATAGAGACGGTTGGATCACCGGCCTCCATTTTAGCGATACGCGACTGGCTGGATCGAACGAGCTTTGCTAATTCAATCTGAGTCAGGCTCTTGCGCTGACGGTTCTTCCTCAAGCTGTTGCTAAGTGCGAGCTTGAGTTCGATGTAATCCGCTTCTTCGTCGGTAAGGCCGAGTAGTTCGGCAGCCGAACCGACACGCCATCCCGCCTTCGCAAGCCTTGCGCGCTTATCCGCTTTCATTGTCGTATCTCCTCAGGTGGCGTTTGCATTCCGCGATCACATGCCTTGGTGTGGTTCGCGTTCGCTTTCTGAATATCTCCAGCACGATGACGGCATCCGGATCGAGTCTGTAAACGATTCGCCAGGCGACCTCGCGATCAGAAATTCGGAGTTCATGACAGCGATCACCAATGGTTGGCATCGGCCTGGAAACCGGCAGGCTTAGGGCCGCGCCCTGCTGCAGTAAACGCAGCAAAAACCCAGCGTGTTTGCGTGCGGGCTCTGAAAACGGCGGCGTCTTGATCGCCCCGCGCAACCAAACCAAAGGCCTTTCCCTGTGCCTCCTTGGTTCTCCCAGTGTATGTCACAACTGACATATTGTCATTCAGCGCATCCTGCACTTATTTGGTCAAGCTAACGGATCTATCGAGCTGCTCCCAAACGTCGCATAAGGAAAATGGTGTCTGACCCCTTTCTCTGGCGGTTCACCCCTTTCTCTGCTTTCTCCTCAGGGACTGGCAGTGCGAATCACGATGTCGCGATTCAGGTTGCGCAGTGTCAGCACGGGCTGCCCGCCATTCAGCCTCGTAACAAACCATGAGCTGCCGCCTTCCACAACCTCGTCAAAATCCAACTCGAGATTCGTCTGCACATCGCCCCAGCGGGCCTGTGCGCGCAGGGCCGGGACAGTGCGTGGGTCCACGATGAGTGTCAGCTGGCCGTTGGCAGCTGTGATTGCTGAGTCAGCCCCGATGCCCGCTGCGGTGAGCGAGACCGTCGCGTTGCCGTTCATCGCGGTGACCGACAGGCTGCCGCTGTGATTTTCGACGCTCACGTCGCCGTTTGCTGACCAGGCCAGCACCCTGCCGCGCCAGGCATTTACACGAATCGAGCCTGATTGATCGATTCGAGTATGGAGATCAAGCCGCTCAGGAACGGTCAACATGAGCGTACATTGCTGGCGGCTCTCGTAAGTGCGAATTGCGATGACCTCATCGCTGGACACAATATCCGGCAGCACGGCCGACGAACGCAGACTGCGAAGACCACCTTCGATGGCCGGCGGCTCTGGCTCCTGCGGTACGCAATCCGCAACCACCGTCACGGCATCTGCGGACGACGGCACTACCGAGATGTCGCCTTCCCATAGCGCCACGTAAATGCGCTCATGTTCAGCTGTCACGGGGAGCGAAACGGTTTTTTCCGCCGCCAGAGCCGCGTGCGCTATCACCCATAGCGCAGTTAACAAGATAATCTGTTTCATGTGCGAATCTCCCGCGTCTGCAGTGCAAGCTCTATGAACGGTCGATTGAATTGGATTTCCTGAAGGACTTCACGTCGGAACTCCGGGTCCCGCAGTACGTCATCGATCAGCAGGTCAAGTGCCTCGAGCTGCACGTTGGGATCGTCGCTGGTCTTTAGCAACTGCAAGAGCGCAGCCGTAATCGCAGGATCCCGATCGAGTTGTCGCGCGTGCGCGAGACCCGTCAGCACACGGTCGCTGCGCTCTGCCGCGAGCGATACCAGCGCGGCCTGTTCGCGCGCGAGGTTTACCTCGCTTTGCAGATCAATGTTCCAGGCAGCAAGAACCGCGATGCCGAGCCATGACGCCGCCAGCCCAAGCCACATCCAGGGCCACTGACGACGAGGGTGGTCGAGTGGACGGAGAGCGGGTGGCTCGGCCAACTTGAACGCGTCCCACAGCGGCTCGGCGGCGTCGCCGAGCTCCGCGCGCCAGAGGTCACGTGTATCGGTTTTGTTACTCATGTTTCCAGTACCTCTTTGAGTCGGTTGAGGCCGCGTGACAGGCGCACTCGCAGCGCACCGTTGTTGGTGCCGAGGAGTTCCGCAATTTCATCAAGGCTCAGTCCCGACACCCGGGACAGCACGATGGCTTCGCGGGTGTCGGCGGGGAGTTGGGCGAGCGCAGCGTCCAGGCGGTCCGCCAGTTCCGCGGCTTCAAGTTCGTCGGCGGGGCCTGCAACCGCCGCCGAATGATTGCTGAGTTCGACTTCCGGCTTGCGTTGGCGCAGGCGAAACGCTGCGTTCCTCGCGATGACAAACAGCCACGGCCGCGCGCCCAGACCTTTAAACGACGCGCGTCCCTGCCAGGCGTTCAGGAACGTTGCCTGCAATGCATCGTCGGCCTGATCGGGAGTATCCGCGAGCCGCAGCAGGTAGTTGTAGAGCGGGGCAGAGAGCTCACCGTATAAACGGTCCATGGCACCGCGGTTGCCTGCTGCCGCCTGCTGCATGAGCCAGTCTTCGCGCGTCGGCTCAGCCATTGCACGAGTATTCTGGCGGTCGTTCGTCGGAGGGCGTGGTATGCAATTCAACGGATATACCTGCCGGCCAATGATCGACGGGCGTATCCGGGTTGGAAAGGTGTTGTTCGAAAAAGAGCCGAATCAGCACGGCCAGGCGGTGCTGACCCTCCGTCATGACGACCTCTGCATCATCTGCGACGCCGTCCGTAATCGTGTTGTGCCCGATACCGGCCATTTTCACGAAGTAGGTAGGGTGCCGCGTACACCAGGCCAGTTCACGGACGTTGTCGATGGCGTACGGCCAGACACCTTCGCTGAGGATCGCCATGGCCGGAATGCTGAGGCCCTGTCTGCGCGCAGCGCGCGGCGCCAGGCCCTCGATCCCCATCCAGGCCGCCGCGCGAGCATCCCGTGCAGCGAAGGCGCCTGCGATGCGACCGCCGAGCGAGTGGCCCAAAAGCCCCATCTGCAGGGTATCGACGCGGCCGGCAAACGGCATGCCGTTTCCAGATTCGGCGTCAGCGATTTGATTGAGAACAAAAGCGAGATCACTCGCGCCGGCCGTCGCAGCGTTGGCAAAGAACCGGTCGACTTCGATGTAGGGCCCCGCCATGAGGCCCGGCGGTGGCTTGAGTGCGGGATCCGGTGCAACAACGCGGCCATCTGCAAAGTGCTGTCGTCCGCTGCCCGGGCTGTCGATGCCAACCACGACGAAACCATGGCTGGCCAGGTATTGGCTTACGCGCGCATAGGCTAGCGACGGCACGCCCCTGCCGGGAGCGAGCAATATCAGCGGCCAGCGCTCATCAGCCTCACTGCCCGGATACCAGCCCTTGACGACGAGCCCGCGCTGCGGATCTGTGTCGGTATTGACGAACTCGGCAGACCACGTTTCCACAGGGTAGGTGCCCAGGTCCGGCGACGCCGACTGGGCGGGTCCTTTGAGCGCAAAGGTCAGCGCGAGGATGACGAGAATCTGTCGCATTGGGATTTTCCACAGCTAGCCTATCTAACCATACAAGCCGAAACAGGCGCGTTTGTTACACCAATCAATAGCGTTACCTGTTTGGCTGTCATCCCCGCGAAGCCTGCCCCGGACCTGATCCGGCACTTTTTGTCGCCCCGGCACTTCCCTGTCATCCCCGCCCCCCACTGTCATCCCCGCCCCCCGCTGTCATCCCCGCCCCCCGCTGTCATCCCCGCCCCCCACTGTCATCCCCGCCCCCCTGTCATCCCCGCCCTCCACTGTCATCCCCGCCCCCCACTGTCATCCCCGCCCCCCACTGTCATCCCCGCCCTCCACTGTCATCCCCGCCCCCCACTGTCATCCCCGCCCCCCACTGTCATCCCCGCCCACTGTCATCCCCGCCCTCCACTGTCATCCCCGCGGAAGCGGGGATCCAGTTAAACAACCGTCGAAGGCGCCAAAAACCATAGATCCAGGCTGTTTATCCGCCTTCACGCCTCCTTCACTCCTTGCAGACTAACTTAAAGCTCGAATCTGGGTTAATCGAGGAACACAAAATGAATTCTGGAATCAAAACGTTTTTCGCAGTCGTAGCGGTGGCGCTGACAGCAGGCGTCGCACAGGCCGGCCACCACAAGATGGCCGAAAAGAACATCGTCGAAACGGCGGCAGCGGCCGGCCAGTTCGAGACGCTTATCGCCGCCGCCAAGGCCGCCGGGCTCGCCGGGGCGCTAAGTGGCGACGGTCCGCTCACCGTGTTTGCGCCGACCGACGACGCGTTTAATGCACTCCCAGCGGGCACCATCGCGACCCTGCTCAAGCCGGAGAACAAGGACGCGCTCGCCCGCATCCTGAAATTCCACGTGCTGTCCGGCCGCGTCGGCAGTGATGCTCTGGCTGACGGCGTACGCGTCGAGACGCTCGCAGGCCCCTCAGCCAAGATCAGCGCAGCCGAGAAGGGCTTTACCATCGAAGGCGCACGCATCGTGGCCACAGATATCGGTGCTTCTAATGGTGTCGTGCACGTGATCGATCGGGTCATCATGCCGCCGGAGATCATGAGTCGTCGCGATGCGGTCGGGCTCATCAATGCCGCCATCGAACGCGGCGTACCGATGTTCAACCACGGCAACGTTGAAGGGACGACAATGACCTATTCGCGCGCTGCCCGTGCCCTGCTTGCCGATGCCGACCTCAACACCATGGAGCGCAATCGCCTGGAACTTGGGCTGAGCAGCAGCGAGCACAGCAGCACTGCACGCGAGAGCGCCTGGCAGCTCCGCTATGCGCTGGATGACGTCATTGAGTCATTGATGACGGAAGAGCGTCCGATGGTCGATCGCAGTGCGATGACCAACTAAGACACTTCTTTCATAACAGCGTTGTCTGACCAAATTCCGGCGAGTGGCTAGTGCTGCTCGCCGGAATTTCTATTTGGGCAACATGGAAACTGGCGGCAGCTAATTTTTGCTGTGAGGCCAGGGGAGGGGCCTGACGGTCCTCGCAGGGCTTATCTTTGCCGCGTCCCGTTGTCGTCCCGGCGCATTATGCCCCCGACCACGACCCAACCCCTTCGCTATCTTCGATAGTCCGCACTGTCTTTGGCCAGCGTAACGGCGGAAATCGAGGCGTTGTCGTCGTAGTAACCGACGAAGCGCTTCGTCTCAGGCGCATCATAGGACGCGAGGTTTTTGGCCCACCGATAGCCGATGGTCTGGTAGTTGAGTTCTGCCGACACCCTGATCGTCGATACGCCCTCGGGCAGGGACACGCGATAGCGCACCGAGTCGCCGCCGTCACTGAAGTCCTTATCATTGACCGCTTCGCCACGCACGCGCACGGCCTCCGACGCGGTTGCGTTGTCGAAGCCCTCCGGCAGCAGGCGGTTGTCCTTGGTATAGGTCACGCCCGAGAGCAGCGACGTCGTGATGTGCCCGGCATGGTCGATAATGATGGGTTCGTAGATCTGGACCTGGTCAGCGCTCGATATTTCGGCGTAATGCGGCTCGAATGCGCGCGGGTCAATGTCGTTGTCGTTGCCACGCACGGAGCCATCATTTTCCATGGCACCGGATTCGAAGATGACCTGGCCTGACTCATCCATAACGGTGACATGCAGCCAGGCCCGCCGCGACGGATAGGCCGTGGGCAGCTTGTGCCCGGCGCGGTTGCTGACTTCGATCGAGATGACCGCTTCGTTACCGGCAACGTCGATCGATCCGACCCGAACGCCTGCCGACTTGTTCTGCAGATGCGCAAGCGTGGCGGCGGCCGACTCGGCGAGGTCGCCCTCCGGCACAGTCACGCCGAGTTCCTCACGATACTTGTTCAACAGCGTCAGCATGAAGTAGTTGCCACCGCGGAACACATGCTGCGACACGTTCTTGCGCGGCTCGCCCAGCACCGACGCGATGGGCGTCTCGCCGTCGACCTGCGGCATGTGGCAGTCCTGGCAGCTGCGTGTCTCGGCATAGCGGCTGTGCTGCCACTCGAGGTAGGGCACCTGCTCCGGGAACTCACCGATCACCTCTCCGCTGCCGTCCATCGCCGGTGTGAACAGCGTGTGGCAGGTGGCGCAGAGTTCCGACTTCTGCACGTGCGTGCTTGCGTTGGGCGCCAGCGCCGAGGCCGAGTGCATTACCCGCTGCAGGCCCGCGTCGACGTCGTAGGGCCCGTAGACTTTGCCGTGACCGGGGGTTGAGGGATTGATTACGTAGCCTCCGCTGAAGCTCGAATGCTCTCCCAGGTTGTCCGCGGAAATCTGGTGGCACGCGGTGCAAGACACGCCGTCCTGTGCAGGCGCAAGCTCTTCCGCCGAAAAACCGCCGTCGAGGTAACGAACGATCTCGCCCGAACCACCATTGGCCACCGCCGTGGTGCGAAACATCGGCATGTGACAGACCGAGCAGGTATCTTCAATCTCCTCCTGCATATGCGGTCGGTCGGCGATCTCCCGGCGCACGCCCGCCATCCAGTAGGGGTCTTTTGCCGCCTGCGCCATCAATGAGGCCCGCCAGGTGTGGCCGATGGAGAGTTCTTTGCCCGAGGCAGTCACCATGTTGCTGTGGCAGCCGATGCACTGATCGGAAGTGACGAAGTTGGGGCCCTTATCCGTTGCCTCCTGCGCCATGGAGACACTGATTGCGAGGAGCGCTGCGCCCGCCAGTGCGGTCAGGGCGAATAGCCGCTGTAAATTACCAGCCATCGAAAAACCCTCCATCGAACCAGTCCCAAAGGAGATACATGACGATCTGCGGATCGCGGCCCTCCTTCTCATTAACCGGTATGCGCGTGCCCACGTTAAAAAGTATGTGCTGGCGCGTGTTGAGTGACACCTGGAACTGCGGCACGAGGTCCACCTTCGTGGCCGCGCCGGACTTGAGATCGCGCACCGTCAGCACCTCCAGCATGGGTGACCACGCACGGCCGTACTCACCGCCAGTGGTGAAGGTGCGGCCGAACGCGACTCTCAGGCCGAACTCGTCGTCGAAGCCGCTCTCGGTTGGGAATTCAGCGAAGGCGTGGGCCTGAAAGAAGGCATCGTTGGGCAGCAGCTTGCCGTAGGTTGCGAACGGCTCGATGACCGCGGAACCCTTGCCCAGGCCCCTGTCCTCGTCACCCGTGGGCAGAATCGCCTCGATACCAATGCTGAACATGTTGCCGGATTGCAGGTTGTGGAAGAGGCCGTACTTGTAGCCGATGGCAATGTCGCCGACGCCGGTTTCCCGCCCGTTTAAAGTGTCGGTGCTTACCAGCGGCACCGCGACTTCCACCATGCCCTGCGGCCCGAAGCGCTTTTCGTAAAGGAACTCCGTTTCCCAGGCGTTGCTGTCGCCGGTGTCGTAGTTGACGGTAACCACCGTCTCGTCCTCGGGGAAGGCCTTCTCGGTGAACAAGGGGCGCGGCAGGTTGAATTCGCCGCGGGGCCAGCGATCGTCTTCACAGAAGGTACGGACGTGCCGCAGGATCGCGTCGATTTCTTCAGCCTCCAGCGCCTCGCCGTAGGAGGGCATCATGCGACCAAAGGCACGCACCGGCCCACCCTGATGAATGATTGCGTACCAGTCAGGGTCCGGCTCGCGGGAGGCGAATACGCAGTCGCTGAAATCGGGCAGGGGCGTCTCGAAACCGACGTCTTGCTGGCGTACGCCCATTGCCGTCGCTGCCATGACAGGCGGCGCAGGCTTGCTCGTAGAGCTTTGCGTCGTGAGCGGCCTCGGCCCAAAGGGCCACGGGGAATGCCAGCAGAATGAAGATAGCCGGAACCAGCCGGTTGAGAGTTCCCGAAGGTGGGCTTCGCATGTACAGCTCCTTGTAGCAACGCGGTGGCGCAGAGTCAGAGATCTGACGCTATTATATTAAAAAAATCTAATATGAAGAATAGCTAATTACCGAAGTGGCCAGAACGAATTGCGCAGGCAAGTTTGTAAGACGCCATTTCGCCCCGCCGTGCGAATTCGAGCAGGCTCCACACCGCTACCAGGAAGGGTTGTCAGACACTTCTTTGGGATGGATCCCCGCGCCCCCTGTCATCCCCGCCCTTACTGTCATTCCCGCGGAGCCTGCCCCGGACCTGATTCGCTTTTCCTGTCATTCCCGCGAAGCCCGTCCCGGACCTAACCCGGCTCTTACTGTCATCCCCGCCCTTACTGTCATTCCCGCGGAAGCGGGAATCTACACATCAAAATTCGCGTTTGAGCTAGTGACTGAAGATGGGTCCCCGCTTTCGCGGGGACGACATGAAGGGTGTCGTGCCCGTTTCCAATTGCCGTTTCCGAGTCCTGCTGTCATTCCCGCGGAGCCTGCCCCGGACCTGATCCGCTTTTCCTGTCATTCCCGCGAAGCCCGTCCCGGACCTAACCCGGCTCTTACTGTCATCCCCGCCCTTACTGTCATCCCCGCCCTTACTGTCATTCCCGCGGAAGCGGGAATCTACACATCAAAATTCGCGTTTGAGCTAGTGACTGAAGATGGGTCCCCGCTTTCGCGGGGACGACATGAAGGGTGTCGTGCCCGTTTCCAATTGCCGTTTCCGAGTCCTGCTGTCATTCCCGCGGAGCCTGCCCCGGACCTGATCCGATTTTTCCTGTCATCCCCGCGAAGCCCGTCCCGGACCTAACCCGGCTCTTACTGTCATCCCCGCCCTTACTATCATCCCCGCCCTTACTGTCATTCCCGCGCAAGCGGGAATCCAGTCAAGCCAACCTTGCGCGGTGTCTATCCTCCTGACCGAACCGCCCGAAATGGCTTTAATCTGCTAGCATCAGTCGCTGTTTCAAAGGGAGCCCTCGATGCCGGGCGTTATCGAAGAACTAAGAAGGCGCAACGTATTCCGCGTAGGTGTGGCCTACGTGGTGGTTGCCTGGGTGATCGCCCAGGTTGCGGAGCTGGCGCTGGACAGCTTCGCCGCCCCCGACTGGGTTATAAAAACCCTGCTGTTGCTCCTCGTGCTCGGCCTGCCGCTGGCCCTGTTCTTTGCCTGGGCCTTCGAACTCACGCCCGAAGGCATCAAGAAAGAGAAAGACGTAGAGCGCAGTCAGTCAATCACCCGCCACACTGCGCACAAGCTTGATCGGGCGATCATCATCGTGCTGGCGGTGGCACTGGGCTACTTTGTTGTCGACAAGTTCCTGATCGGCGGCGACGAGGCCACGTCGCCTGTCCAGGCCGGCGGCGCGGCGTCGGCCATGGACGGTGCAGGCTCAATCAGTACTACCGAGCCCGACGGCAAGGTCGACGAGAAGTCCATTGCCGTGTTGCCCTTTGTTGACATGAGTCCCGAGAAAAACCAGGAGTACTTTTCCGACGGTATCGCCGAGGAACTGCTGAACGTGCTCGTGAAGATAAAGGGCATCAAGGTGGCCTCCCGCACTTCATCCTTTTCCTTCAAGGGCAAGGAAGTCGCTATCCCGGAGATTGCCCGGGAACTCAAGGTAAACAACATCCTGGAAGGCAGCGTACGCAAGGCCGGGGACCGGGTGCGTATCACCGCCCAGTTAATCGATGTGCGCACCGACCGTCACCTGTGGTCGGAGACCTACGACCGTAAGCTGGAGGACGTGTTTGCGGTCCAGGACGAGATTGCGAAAAAAATTGTCGGTGCCCTGCAGGTTGCGCTGGGGGGTGGCGAGCGGGCGGCCCTGGAATCGGCGCACCAGCCCACCGAGAACCTGGACGCTTACGAGTTGTACCTGCGGGGTCGGGCCCTGTGGCAACGCCGGGGCGAGGAGAACATCAAGAGATCCATCGCATTGTTTGAGCAGGCCACCGGCCTTGACCCGGATTTTGCCCGAGCCTGGTCAGCTCTGGCCGCGGCGCATCTGACCCTGCCAAGCTACTCACCCAGCGCTGACCGGCAACACGAATGGCAGGAGGCGGAAGCCCTGGCCAGCAAGGCCCTCACCCTGGATCCCAATCTGGCGGAGGCCCTGGCGGTCATGGGGGATGTGACCCGGAACAAGGGCCAGTGGCAGGGCGCGGAAGAATATTACCGCAAGGCCATTGCTTTGGAGCCGGGCAGTGTCACCGGGCCGTTGTGGTATGCGGAGTTTTTGATGGACGTGGGTCGGGTACACGATGCGCTGGCCCAAAATCAAAGGGCTATGGAACTGGATCCGCTCTCACCTGGTGCAAACGCTAACGTTTCGGCCATTTACAATGCCCTCGGTGATTACCAGAACGCTCTGAAATACGCCCGGGTGGCCGCTGACCTGGGGCATGCGATGGGAATATTGGAGGAAGCCTATGCCGAACTGGACCTTGGGAACTACGCCCGGGCCCGGGAGGCCTTCGACCGGTTTGCCAAGGCTGCGGATCTCCCGCCGAAAGCCACTGTAGATTTTGGTTTATTCGTTGATGCGGTCGAAAATCCCGACCGGGTGCCACAGCTATTAGAGACCCTGGATCAACCCCCAGGGGAGGGCCCAGAGCAATTCAATGTCGTAAATTTCGTACGCTTCGGCGAACTGGATAAAGCCTTTGCCAGCATTCCGAGAAAGCGAGAAAGCTGGGCGAATGAGAACTGGTATCTATGGGATGCCAATCTCTCGCCCCTGCGCCGGGACCCACGCTTCAAGGAGCTCATGCACGACTCGGGACTCGTGCCCTATTGGCGCAACAATACCTGGTCCGATTACTGTCACCCGCAAGGGGATGATTTTTATTGCGAGTAGCAACCGCCCCCCTGTCATGCCGAAAAAGGGGTCAGACACCTTTTTCCATCGAAGGTTACCCGGTCAACGCTGAGGTAATGAACCTTACGGTTTCAGACGACAAATACTAGTAAAAGGGGTCACGAAAAAGGGGTCAGACACCTTTTTACTTTTTACTGATCCAACTTATCCTGTCATCCCCGCGCCAGCGGGAATCCAGTAAAACAACCGCAAAAGAGCTCGGATCTGTTTCCTCGCTCGTTCCCGAGTCCCAGGCGTTAAAATAGGGCTGCCCCTTTTCCTCTTGCACCGTTTAGCTATGAAAACAAACCTCTCAGCTTGTCTCACGCTACTGATGCTCACGGCTTGTGCCAGCACAGGACAATCCCCCTGGCTGCTGGTTGACGACTTCGAGTCGGAGCAGGTGCTGGAGCGCTGGACAAACATCGACGTCCAGAACGACACCGACCCCCATGTGCCTAATCCACAGATTTCCGAAGTCCGCGACGATCCGGCAACGGGCAATCACTACATGCTTAGAAAGCCAGCGGCCGATGGCATCGTTGGCAACCGCAAGGCCGTAGGCTTTACGCAGCTTCCTGTTCCGGTTCAGGTGGGCGAAACCTACACTTTCTACACGCGCGTCAACGTCGAGTACTTTCCGAACAACCAGTCCTTCGGCATCGTCAATGTTTCCGCCGCCGACATTCCCGCACAACATTACGATTCCTTTGAGCCGATGATCCGGATCACAGATAAACGGGAATCGGATGGCAGCAAGAACGACGGCACGCTCATGGTTTTAAGCGGCGGCAACAAGGCCTACAGCAAAATCGTCAACCCCGAGACAGGCAAGCCTGCAGCGCCTATGCAGGCGGATCAATGGTATGAGCTGTGGTATGTGGTAAATAACGCCCCGCGAGAGGCAGGCGGCCAGCGTTATGATCTTTATGTACGCGGTGGCGAGTTTGCGACTCAGCAGCTTGTGTTCAACAACGCGGATTTCAGGATGCAGCGGGCGCAGCCGCTGATGTTTTTCATGACCATTTCTAACACGGGTCCGAAAAGGGCGCCCTACGGCAATGGCGGCGTGCGCTACGACGACATCTATATGGCTCCAGGCCGCGAATTGTCGACGCCCTGAAGAGCCTCCCCCGGACCTGATCCGACACTTCCTGTCGTCCCCGCGGAGCGTGCCCCGGACCTGATCCGACTTTTCCTGTCATCCCCGCGCAGCCCGTCCCGGACCTGGCCCGGCTCTTACTGTCATCCCCGCCCTTACTGTCATTCCCGCGGAAGCGGGAATCTACACATTAGAATTCGCGTTTGAGCTAGTGACTGAAGATGGGTCCCCGCTTTCGCGGGGACGACGGGGGAGGGATCACCCCGAAAGCCACTGTCATTCCCGCGGAGACCGTCCCGGACCTGATCCGCTTTTCCTGTCATCCCCGCGGAGCGTGCCCCGGACCTGATCCGACACTTCCTGTCGTCCCCGCGGAGCGTGCCCCGGACCTGATCCGCTTTTCCTGTCATTCCCGCGGAGCGTGCCCCGGACCTGATCCGACACTTCCTGTCATTCCCGCGCAGGCGGGAATCCAGTAAAACAATCGCCGAAGGCGCAACAAAAAATACCTGCCCCTTTAGCCACGGCAGCGCGCCCTCTCGGGAATTACTCGCAAGTGTTGTAAACTTGGACCAAGTGCGATAGCGGAGATATGAATATGCCAGGTTTGAGAGCACCTTCAATTGTATTGTTATGCGTGACTTTGACATGTTTTTTCCTGTCAACAGCTTACGCACTCGACCCCGCAGAAAAGTTCGATATGCAATTCTGGAAACTCACGCTTCCCACGGATGACAACAACGATGGCAAGGTAGACGAAGTCGATGTCCGCGCATTAAGCAGTTACTCACATCCCGATTTCTTCTACCTGGATGCGAACGGCTTCCTGGTATTTTCCGCGCCCAATAAGGCGCCCACCTCGGCGAACTCAACCAACACAAGAAGCGAGTTGCGCCAGATGCTGCGATCGAAGAATACCGGGATCGGAACGCATGACCCACTCAATAACTTCGTGCTTAAGGCTCATAAGAGAGCCAAAAAATTCGCGGACATCGGCGGCCAGCTTGAGGCCACTCTCAGAGTTCTCCACGTTGCCACCAGCGCTAAACACCCCGAGAAGAACCCGACTTTCTCGGTGGTCGTCGGGCAAATTCATGCAGACAAGGACGACGAACAGGTACGGCGCAAGACCGGCTTCGGCTGGGGCAACGAGCCCATCAAGATTTTCTACAAGAAATGGCCGGGCCATAGCACCGGCTCGGTTTTCTGGACCTATGAGAGAAACCTGGCAAAAGACGACCCCGACCGAACCGACATTGCCTATCCCGTTTGGGGCAACACCTGGGAGAATCCAGCGGACCCCGGTGACGAAGGCATCGCCCTCGGAGAGGTGTTCAATTACAACATCAATGTCTATCGCAACACCATGTATCTGACGTTCAGGACCAGGGATCCATCCCGGACTGTCAAGTATGAGATCGATTTGTCGAACAACGTTGATGCCTACGGCAAGGTGGATGAAAAAGACAATCCAAAAGGCTATGCAGGCGACGCGATGTATTTTAAAGCCGGAGCGTACAACCAGTGCAGCGCAAAGGATCAAGCCGGGTCCTGGTATCCGGCATGCAGCGGTACCGGCGACTGGGAGACGGACAAAGCCAATGGTGACTATGTCTCCGTCGCATTCGGTCGAATACAGTTATCGCGTGCGGTCGACCGAAAAAAATAGACCAGGGCGAGAAGGGGCGGGCAACTTAAGCCTGACGATGTTTCCCTGCCCTTCCTGTCATCCTGCCCTCCCTGTCATCGCCGCCCTTCCTGTCGTTCCCGCGCAAGCGGGAATCTACACATTAAATTTCGCGTTTGAGCTAGTCACTGAAGATGGGTCCCCGCCCCCGGATCACGTCCGGGGCAGGCTCCGCGGGGACGACGGGGAAAGATTGCAGAAAAGGGGTCCCAGAAAAGGGGTCAGACACCTTTTCCCAGACCCCTTTTTTCACCGATCTAAGCCGGACGATCGAGCCTGTAGATTCTCTTCAGTGTCGTGGTCTGAAAAAGGAGTGCAGAGCAGAATGTGACGGCCGCGACGATGCCAAGGATGACAAGCATGCGGACGAAGGGCTGGTCATGCGCGGCGCGTGTCTGCACCAACGCGAAAAGTGTACGCACCCATTCGAGCGAACCGAGCAGGAGGACGATCTGCATCAGTCGGGCAACCCATGGCCGATGGACGAGAAGCAGGCTGATCAGAACCAGCGTTCCAAGAACGCCGATCAAATTGCCATAACGCATGAAGTGGGCGCCGAGAATCACAAGGCTGAGAACGATGGGCACGAAAACCAATGCTCTTTTCATTACCGCATGATCTCATAGTACAGCCGTTGCCCGCACCGCCGTCCCCGCGTACAGAAAAGGCAGAAAAGGGGTCTGACCCCTTTTTTCGGTCCAGCCCTTCGGTTATTCCGGAAAGCGGGTTGAATTGGTTGAGGAGCGTATGCCCCATCAAGATCCCGGCGAACAGCGACAGGATGACCTGTCTGCTCCAGATCGCGAGCACGATGGCCAAAAGCGGTGGCAGGACTGAGTACCAGCTCGGGTCGTTTATCGACTTTGTCTGTGCTGTTTCATGGGAATCAGCCGCCCATGTCATAGAGCGCGCGAGGCGCGTTGTTCTTTTTCCCGCGCTGCGGTTACATTAAAGCACTGCTGAGGCGCGCGGCGGGACCGGCAGTATGGGCGGCTGCCGGCGGTTCGCCGCGATTCCGACAGGCCAATAACGACAAGGAAGACAAATAGTGAAGATTTCAGTCCTGGGAGCCGGTGCCGGTGGCACCGCAGTAGCGTTCGACTGTGCAGCGCACGGCCACGACGTGCGGATATTCGATTTTTCGGCATTTCCCCAGAACATCGCGGCCATCGCCCGGCAAAAGGGCATACATGCGTCCGGAGATCTTGCGGGCTTCGCAGCCATCGTCAGTGCCGGCCACGACATCGACGAGGCGTTGCAGGGCGCCGAACTGATTTACGTAGTGGGGCCTGCGTACAGTACGGCCCCTTTCGGTAAGGCGGTGGCCGGCAAGCTGCGTGCCGGGCAGACCGTGATCGTGACGCCCGGTTCCTGCGGCGGGGCACTCGCGTTCAAGCATGCCGCCGGCATCGGGCTTGCCGACGATGCTATCCGGGTTGCCGAAACATCGACCCTGCATTACGCGGTACGCCTGACCGAGCCAGGCAGAATCCGGGTGTTCTTGAAGCTAAAGGCTGGCAACCTGCTCGCCGCGCTGCCAGGCGCGCATACGGATGCGATCCTGCAACTGATCAGAGACGTCTATCCGAGCATGGAGTCGGCAACAAGCGTGATGCAGACGAGCCTGCAAAACGCCAATCCGATTATTCATCCAGCCGTCACCCTGGCCAACGCGGCGCGCATCGAGGGCACTGGCGGCGACTTTCTCTTCTACGAGGAAGGCGTGAGCGATGCCACCGGCAGGTTGATCGAAGCGCTGGACAAGGAACGGATTGCGGTCGGTGCGAAAATGGGTATCACAGTCATTCCGGATCCCGAACTGGGGATGCGCCAGGGATACATGCAGGCCGCCAATTACGGAGAGGCCTATCGCACGGCGCCGGGTTTCCTCGGCATCGGCGCACAGCCCCAGCTCGATCACCGCTATCTGAATGAGGACGTCGGCTACGGCCTCGTATTCATGGCCCGGCTCGCCCACCAGATTGGCGTCGCAACGCCGACGATGGACGCCATGATCCAGATGACGTCCGTCCTCATGAATCGCGACTATGCGGGCGAAGCATTACGCACCCCGACAACGCTAGGCATCGGCGATCTCTCCGCGGAGGCGCTCGGCAGTCTGTGACAGAGTAAAAGGAAAAGGGGTCAGACACCTTTACTTCGCGGCCTGGACGTTGGGGCGCGCCGGCGTTTCCCGGTAACAGGCGTGAAAGAAATCTGATAACCCGCTCGTCAAGTGGCGCCCCGCGCCGGTATGATTGGGTCGTGAAAACCGGAATGTTCAAGCTGCTGACCACCTTGGTCCTGGTGCTCATTGCGACCTTGCCGTGCTACGCGGAACCGACACGATTCGCGCCGGGCGCGATCTCGATCGACGGCCGCGCCACGTTGTCGCCCGGATTCAGCCCCGATGGGCTGACCGCCTATTTCACCCAGAGTGCCTGCGCCTCGATTCCACGCTGTCCCCAGCAGCTTTACGTTTCGCGCTTCGCGGACGGGGCATGGTCGCCAGGCAATCAGATTGTAAAGCTCGGTGACTATCGCGTGGACTGGCCCAGCGTGGCCCCGGATGGCAAGACCCTCGTGCTCACCTGGACGGCACCCCGGGCCAGGTATAAGGACCTGGATATCATCACCAACTTCGATCTTTATACACTCGATTTATCCGACCCCGATGCCATGCCGGTCGCCTTCGAGGGCGCTGACATCAACCGTCCCCGGGCTGGCAGACTCAAAACGCGGCGCGCCTTCCACGTGCAAAGCGCCGGCATCATCACGCAGGCGGGCGACCTGTATTTTTGGGACGAACGAGAGGACGCCGTGGGCGAGCGAGACGTGTTTTTGGCCCGCAGCGATGGCGAAGGGGGATTCAGAACCGCAAAGCCGCTGCCTGCACCCGTTAACTCTACGGGCCGTGATCACCACAGCTGGGTGAGCCCGGCAGGCGGGCTGATGTTCGTCGCTTACCCGGATCGCGGTGGGCTCGGAGAGGACGATATTTATGTGTCGCGCAAGATCGAAGGACGTTGGAGCGAGCCCGTGAACCTCGGACCACTCGTCAATTCCCGGTACCCGGATTTCGCAGCGCGGCTGACGCCGGACGGATCGAAACTCGTCTTTACCTCCTCACGGCCGTTCGATGACCGCAAGGCGGGCCTGTATCAGGTCTGGACGATTGCAACCGAGAAGCTCATTGATGCCGGCGTGCTGACTGCGGAGGACCTTGCACGCTGAACAAAAGCTGTGTTCCCGCCTTTCCTGTCAATCCCGCGCAGAGCCTGCCCCGGACCTGGGCCGGGGCGGGAATCCAGTCATAGAAAAAAGGTGTCAGATACCTTTTTCAATTGACTATCCTTTTTTCCTGCGTTTCATCTTAGGCTTGGGCGCCGGAAGCGCTCTTTCTGTAATCAGCAGCAGCTCAGTCAGCCATTCTGCGTCTTCTATCTTGTCCTCTATGAGGAAGGAGTTTTTTGCTCCCTCATATGGCGGCGCCTCGGAGGGCGTCCCGATGTAGGCGCGACCGGCCTCGGTCGGTTTGACGAACAGCTGGTTATCGCAGATCAGCGCAACAACTTTACCGTTCGCATACAACGTCGTCCCGCCGAACATATGACGGTACGTTACTGCACAGCCGTTCTGAACCTGGTCAACAACAAAGTCGATAAAGTCCTGGTCGTTTGGCATTAGCGATCACCTCATCCATTCTAAAAAAAGGGGTCAGACACCTTTGGTGCTGAAGTACTGACGGCTACTCCAGGATCGCGTGAGTGCGCCAGGGCCCCGTCAGGGTTCAGGCTGGTACTTGATCTTGACCTTGCGGTCGAGGAGCTGGCCGTCGACATAAAGACGCATGTCGGTTTCCCCCAGCGTTTCGCCGGTCACGTAGAAACCGTAGTCGCCGCCACCGAGATCGATCAGCAGAACCGATTCGCCGTCGTTCAGCGGGTCCAGCCCGATCGGCGTGCTCAGCTGTGCGATGGTGCCATCCTCCAGGGTGGCGACTACCCGGTGTCCGATGGGGAACGGATCGTTGTCCGCGTCGACACGCACGACAACGAGCTGATCGACATAGGTGGCCGGGGTCATGGTCAATACGATCTCGTTGGTATTGTCACCGGTCAGGGGTGTGGACTCGGTGTAATCGGGATTCCCGGCAGGGTAGCCATCAAGGTAGTGGAAGCCGCGGTCCAGGACACCAACATCGGGAGTGGTGCCGGTGTCGTCGGTGAAGTATGTATCGAGGCCAACGACCTCAGCTGTCAAGCTGCCGGAATCAACCGCTGGTGAAGTCGCCTGATCGAGGTAATAGGCGCTGGCAAAGGCTGGCCCCGTCCCGGTGATGTCGATATCGGCCGTGCCCACTGGCGACTGTTCCAGGAGGTTGTAGGACGAGCTCACCGAGCCGGCGCCGATCTCGAACGTCCCGGCAGCCATCAGGGAATCCAGGTTGCGTGTAAATACGCTGTCGGTGATCACGGGCGAGGCATTGTCCACGTAGAACGCAGCTCCGGCGGTTGGCAGCGTGCAGCGGTTGTCCACGGCTGTGACGTTGCTCAGGCTGGCAGAGTTGTCGTCGAACGAGGCGGCGGCACCGCGGGTTGCAACATTGCCCACGATAAGGGTGTTGAATACGCTGACGAAGCTGCCAGATGTGCCAACGGCAATTCCGCCGCCACTGCCGAGCGCAACGTTATTGCTGAACACGCTGTGTTCGATCATGCTGCCCGGGCCGCTGACGGCATCGGTGTGAAGGAACAGGCCGCCACCATCGCCATCAGTTTCGTTATCGGAAATCGCGGCATTGTCGGTTACAAGCGTGCCACCGTTTACGTAGGCGCCACCGCCACCGACGACACTCGAGTTGCGCACAACACTGCTGTCCGTGAGTTGCAGGTCGGCGGCGTCTGTGACAGCCACACCGCCTCCGGACTGCGCGGCCGCGTTGCCGGCAACAATACTCTTGAGCACGGTTAATTCGGTGCCGGCGCCGGTCGCCAGCAGACCGCCCCCGTTGGCCGCGGTGTTGCCGCGGGCCCAGACTTCACGCAGACCCAGGCGCGTCCCGTTCTGAGCCCGCAGTGCGCCGCCATCGCTGGCACCGCGGTCGCCACCGGTCAGCTCGAACCCGTGCATCCAGACATTCTCGCAGCCGTCGATCACGACATGGGCGCCGCCGCTGGCATTCAGTACTGTTGTTGGCTCGCCTGCGTCGGTCAGAAGCGGCAAGGTATCTTCCTTTTGGTCACGATCCTGTGAGCCGATAAACACCATGTGATCGCAGGCTCCTTCCAGCTGCAGCATCCAGTCAGTTCCGGCCGTCGGCATGGCGCTGTCTGCGATACGGACGTAGACCGGCTGGTTGAGTGAGCCGCCGGTGGCAACGCGCGGGTCGAGCAGGGCTGCGGCCAGGGTGGCATAAGCGGTATCCCAGTCATCGCCGGTGCCCGCTGCCGCTACGCTGGCGTCGGCATGCACGATACGGGTGCCTGCCGAGGGAGTCAGCGGATCATCGCCGGCAAGGTATTCCACCAGGTCGCTGACCCAGTCACCGTCAGTATCCTCTTTCTTCTGGTCGGTGCCGAGCAGCAGTTCGAGGGCATCCCGGAGACCGTCGCCATCCTCATCCTGGGGAATGCCCGGAGGCGGCGTTTCAACAGCGTCGATGTCGTCCTCGCCGGCGATGAAATTGCCGGGAATCGAGTCCGGATCGATCTGGTCCGATGTCAGGATCTCAGCGGCAAGCACGTAGGGGCCCGCGTTTTCGATCTCGAGGATCACGTTCAGGGTCTTTTCCTGGCCGGGCAGAAGCGTGCCGGCATCCCAGACCGCGCCGGACAGGGTGCCGCCGGAATCATCGGAGATGTACTTGTAGCCGGCAAAGATGACAGAGGTGGCCGAAACGCCCGTAGCCGTGTCCGGCCCGTCGTTCCTGATCGTTACGCTCAGCGTGATCTGCTCGGCAATAGCCGGCCGGGTCTTGTCCACGCGTAACGTCAGCGACAAATCGGCCAGCCCGGCAGCGATGTCAAGCGTGAGCACGAACGGCGCGCTCGTCGCGTTGGGCTCGCCGCTTGGGTCTGTGACGGTGACCGGCACGTTCAGTGTTCCGGTGAAACCGGCGTCCGGCGTGATGTCGGCGCCGCTCGCCGTGTAGTTGGCCCCGGGCTGGGCGCTGATCGTAAACCCAAGCGGATAGCTGTCATCGGGGTCGACGACCTCCAGATGCGACGGGAGTATGCTGAATGTCGCGTCCTGCAGTCCCACGAGCCGTTGTTGGGCCGCGATCGATGGCTGGTCATTGACCGCTTCGACCGTAACAGTGAGGATGAAATCGTCGCTCGTGTCGCTGCCGTCGTCCACCGCCACGGGAATCGCAAGCGTACCGTTGAACTCCGGGTCCGGAGAGATGGTACTGCCAGACACGCCATAGTTTGCACCGGCACGGACAACGAGGCTGAAATCCGCCGGATAACTGTTGTCCGGATCTGTAACGATCAGGTCGGCCAGCGTCACAACGAGATCAGTCTCCTCAGGCGTCGACAGCGGACCCGCCTGGCCGGTGATAACTGGCACATCATTGACGGCCGTCACGTCGACTGCTGACCACAAAAGGCGCACTGTCGTCGGTGCCGTCATTCACCGTCACCGGCACATTCAGCGTACCGACGAAATCGGTAGCCGGCGTCACGGTCGTGCCGGCAACCGTGTAGTTGGCGCCGGCCTGCACGGCCAGGGTGAAGTCGGCCGGGTAACTGTTATCGGGATCTGTGACGGTGAGATCGGCCAGCGTCAGTACGAGGTCGGTCTCCTCCGGCGTCGACAGCGGTCCCGCTCTGAGCCGTGATGACCGGGACGTCGTTGACGGCTGTCACGTCGACCGCGACCACAAAAGGCGCACTGTCGTCGGTGCCGTCATTCACCGTCACCGGCACATTCAGCGTACCGACAAAATCGGTAGTCCGGCGTCACGGTCGTGCCGGCGACCGTGTAGTTGGCGCCGGCCTGCACGGCCAGGGTGAAGTCGGCCGGGTAAGGCTGTTGTCCGGATCCGTGACCGTCAGATCGGCGAGCGTCAGTACGAGATCAGTCTCCTCCGGCGTCGACAGCGGTCCGCTTTGTGCGGTGATGATCGGTGCATCGTTGATGTTGGCAACCTCGATGCTGACCACGAACGGGTCGCTGTTGTCGATGCCATCGTTGACGATTACCGAAACGCTGAGCGTGCCGCTAAAGTCGTTATCGGGCGTGACCGTGGTGCCGATGAACGTGTAGTTCGCCCCGGCCTGCACTGCGAGCGTGAAATCCGCCGGATAGCTGTTGTCAGGATCAGTAACCACCAGGTCTGCGAGCGACAGCACGAAGTCCGTTTCTTCCGGGGTCGACAGCGGTGCGCTCTGGGCGGTAATGACAGGCACGTCATTGACTGCGGTCACGTCGATGCTGATGAGGAACGGACTGCTGTCGTCAGTACCGTCATTGACCGTCACCGGTACACTGAGCGTGCCGACAAAGTCGGTATCCGGCGTCACGGTCGTGCCGGCAACCGTGTAGTTGGCGCCGGCCTGCACGGCCAGGGTGAAGTCGGCCGGGTAACTGTTATCGGGATCTGTGACGGTGAGATCGGCCAGCGTCAGTACGAGGTCGGTCTCCTCCGGCGTCGACAGCGAACCCGCCTGGCCCGTGATAACCGGCGCATCGTTGACGGCCGTCACGTCGACTGCGACCACAAAAGGCGCACTGTCGTCGGTGCCGTCATTGACCGTCACCGGCACATTGAGCGTACCGACAAAATCGGTGTCCGGTGTCACGGTCGTACCGGCAACCGTGTAGTTGGCGCCGGCCTGCACCGCCAGGGTGAAGTCGGCCGGGAAGGTGTTGTCGGGATCCGTGACGGTCAGATCGGCCAGCGTCAGTGCGAGGTCGGTTTCTTCCGGCGTCGAAAGCGGGCCGCTCTGCGCTGTGATAACCGGGACATCATTGACGGCCGTCACATCGACGGTGACTACAAAAGGCGCACTGTCGTCGGTGCCGTCATTGACCGTCACCGGCACATTCAGCGTGCCGACGAAATCGGTAGCCGGCGTCACGGTCGTGCCGGCAACCGTGTAGTTGGCACCGGCCTGCACGGCCAGGGTGAAGTCGGCCGGGTAACTGTTATCGGGATCTGTGACGGCGAGATCAGCCAGCGTCAGCACGAGGTCCGTTTCTTCCGGCGTCGAAAGCGGTCCGGTCTGAGACGTGATGACGGGTACGTCGTTGACGGCCGTCACGTCGACGGTGACTACAAATGGCGCACTGTCGTCGGTGCCGTCATTCACCGTCACCGGCACATTCAGCGTACCGACGAAATCGGTAGCCGGCGTCACGGTCGTGCCGGCGACCGTGTAGTTGGCGCCGGCCTGCACGGCCAGGGTGAAGTCGGCCGGGAAGGCGTTGTCCGGATCCGTTACGGTCAGATCAGTGAGCGTCAGTACGAGATCAGTCTCCTCAGGCGTCGACAGCGAACCCGCCTGGCCGTGATGACTGGCACATCATTGACGGGCGTCACGTCGACTACGACCACAAAAGGTGCACTGTCGTCGGTGCCATCATTGACCGTCACCGGCACATTAAGCGTGCCGACAAAGTTGCTGCCCGGCGTGACCACGTTGCCGGCAACGGAGTAATTCGCCCCCGCCTGCACGGCCAGCGAGAAGTCGGTCGGAAACGCATTGTCGGGGTCGCTGACCACCAGGTCCGTCAGTGCCAGCCCGATACCGGTTTCTTCAGGTGTAGACAGAGTACCAGCCTGCGCGGTGATGACCGGTGCGTCGTTGACGCCGGTGACTTCGATATCGACCAGGAACGGCGCGCTGGCATCGGTGCCGTCGCTGACAGTCACAGGGACATTGAGGGTGCCGACAAAATCAGTACCCGGCGTCACCGTTGTGCCGGAAACGGAGTAATCCGGCCCGGCCTGGACCGTCAGAACGAAATCAGCCGGGTAGCTGTTGTCCGGGTCGGCGACGACCAGGTCGGAAAGCGACAGCGTGACGCCGGTCTCCTCCGCCGTGGCGAGCGGGCCGCTTTGTGCGGTGATTACGGGAACGTCGTTGACGGCGGTGACGTCGACGGCGACAAGGAATGGACTGCTGTCACTGGTCCCGTCATTTACGGTCACCGGAATACCGAGGATTCCGACGAAGTCGGTATCCGGAGTTACCGTCTGGCCGCTCACGGTGTACCCCGCGCCTGGCTGAACGGAGAGAGTAAAGTCGGCAGGATAGATGTTGTCGGGATCGGAGACGCTCAGGTCGGTCAGCCCTATGGCAAGGCTGGTTTCCTCTGGGGTCGAAAGGAGACCGCTCTGCGCCGTGATGACCGGCTCATCGTTGATGTTGGCAACGTCGATACTGAGCATGAACGGTGCACTGTCATCGGTTCCGTCATTGACTCTGACCGGGACATTCAGGGTGCCGACGAAATTCGCGTCCGGCGTTACCGTCGTGCCAGTCACGGTGAAATTCGCGCCTGCCTGCACGGAAAGCGTGAAATCCGCCGGATAGCTGTTGTCGGGGTCGGTCACGGAGAGCGCGCCCAGCCCGAGGACGATGGCAGTTTCTTCAGTCGTATCAAGAGGCCCGCTCTGGGCGGTGATTACCGGGGCGTCATTGACCGCAAGAACCGTAACGGTGAATGATCCTGTTGCCAGGTTGTTGAGCGCCTGACCGTCATCGGCGGTGATGGTAAAAGTCTGGGTCCCGTAAGTGTCTGCGCGTGCGGTTACGGTGACCGTGCCACTGCCCGGGTCGATGCCGACATTGGCAAAGCCGACCGAGGCAGGACTCAGGCTGTACGTCACGGATTCAGCTGCTTCATCGCCCGGAACCGGCGCTGGTGTGGCGGTTAGCGAGCGTGCGCCGGCAAAATCCTCGTTTTCGAGAATATTGCCGCTGACGGAGAACAGCGGCGCATCGTTGACCGGATTGACGGTGACGGCAAATGTCGTTTCGCTGCTGGCGGTGCCGTCGCTGACACGGACTGTCACGGAGGAGGAACCATTACGATCCGCAGCCGGACTGATCGTCAGGGTGCGCACCCCCCCGGTACCTGCAAGGGTCAGCGATGCAGGTGGCAGCAAAACGGGATTACTTGAGGTGACCGTCACGCCCAGCGATGTCGCTGCGGACTCGGCGTCGGAGACGGTGAACGCAATGTCGAACGGGGCGGAGTCTTCGGAAACCGGGGCGGGATCGCTAATGGCATCGATCTGGGGGGGCGTATTGTTATCGACTATGGTCAGCGTAAACGCATCGGCGGCGCTGGCACCCGCGCCGTCGGTTGCCGTAACCGTAATTGAATACGGGCCACCGGCAACATCGGCCGCCGTTGCCGTCCCTGAGATCACACCATCTCCATCGATGCCGAGGGAGGCGGGCAGGCCGCTCGCGCTGAAGGTCAGCACATCACCATCGGCATCGGCAAATCGGGGGCCGGTGTCCAGCGAAAACGGCAGATCCTGAACCGCGGACTGGTCGCCAATCGGTGCGAGCAGTTGCGGCACGTCATTGACATTCTGGATCGTCAGCAGGAAGGAAGCGGTGACGGTTGCACCGTCCGCGTCGCCGGCGGTGACCGAAACGCCAAACGGCGAGCCGAACACATCGTCATTGACGGGGGTGCCGGAAATTGTTCCCGTCGGTGAGCCGCTCATGCTCGCGGGCAGGCCGGTGAAGGAAAACGTCAGCATGTCGCCGTCAGGATCAGAAAACGATGTCGCAACATCGAAGCTGCCGAACGTATCCTCCGTCAGGCTGCGGCTGGCCGGTGGCGACAGGATTACAGGCGCGTCATTGACATTGGCCACGGTGACGGACAGCGTCGTGGTGATGTCCAGCAGACCATCAGAAGCTCGCAGCACCACCGAAAAGGGCGACGCCGCCACATCGGGTTGACCGAACGTCCCGCTTATCCTTCCATCTGGCGCGATAGTGAGGCCAGGTGGCAAACCGGTGGCGGAAAACACGAGTGCATCCAGATCCGGATCGCTGAAGTAGTCGCCCAGATTGATCTCGAAGCTGTCTCCCTGATTGGCGGCAACCGGTGCCGGCGCCCCTGTCGCCAGCGGGGCATCATTGACGTTCGCGATCACCAGGTTCAGTGGTGCGGAGACCAGGCCCAGCGCGTTGCTCGCTGTGACGCTGAGTAACGTGGGGCTCGCCAGAGCATCGGCATTGGTCGGTGTGCCGGAAATGACTCCCGTCGCAGGGTCGATCATCAGGCCGCTTCCCGGCGGCAGGCCGAGAACCGAGTAGGTATGCGGCCCCGTGCTGAATGCCCCCGAGGTATCGGCTTCGAATAGTGTGCCCTGACTGCCACTTGCGTCGGGCAGTGATGCGACTACTGAGGGCCCGCCTGCGGTGACGATCGATACTGTCTGCAAAGCCGTTGCTGTCAGTCCGGCCTCGTCCCGGGCAGTCCAGGTAACTGTAGTGGTGCCGGGCAGGAAGGCCGGCGGCGCGTCATTGCTGATCGTCACGTCGGCAGGGGCGCTGACATTGTCGGTCACCGCCGGTGCGACAAGGGCCACCGCTGTCAGTGGCCCGGTCTGGGGGGCATTGACCGGAGCGGGACTGGCAATCACCGGCGGAGAAAGATCAGCCACGGTCAGATCGACCGTTGCGGAAACCGTGTTGCCGGCCCCATCGACGGCCGTAAACACCACCGGGGTCGTGCCGAGTGCAAACAACGTCGGGGCGTTGCTTACCACGGCAACGGTATTGCCGGCAGCATCACTGGCCTGCGCAAAAGCCAGGAAGGCAGTAAGCTGCGGCAACGTCACGGAAGTGCCCGCCGCCGTTTCGGCATCCACCGTCAGCGCCGCGGGCAGGGCAGTGAACTGTGGTGGTGGCAGTGCTGCCAGCTGACACTGCGAAGCATCTATCGACACGACCGGCGTATTGGCGAAATTGGCGTAGTTGTTGTTGCGAAACCGCAGAATGTCTGCGTTCAGATCAGACGCATCCGGCAGTGCAATCGTGATGCCGGCAAATTCGATATCCACAGGTCCGGCAATGCTGCCGCCGTTCAGGACGCAGTCGGTCAGATCTTCGGCGACAGCGCGAAGCAGGCCTGAAACAGGCACGGCAACGCCCGTGGCGGTTGACAATGTTCGCATTGAGTTGGACAGGCCTCCGAGCGCCATCGCATACGCCGACGACGAGTCCGCGCCGGACTGGCCTACCAGCGGATTGCCCGGCGCGGTACTCAGCGGATCGAAGCCGAGGGCGCTGGCGATCACAGCGCGTTCTGAGGCCAGTGCAGATTCGAACCCGGCAGCACCGGCCCGCCAGCGGGCGCGAAGCAAAACGGCATGCGAATAAGGTGTGATTGCCAGGAAGTTTTCGCCCGCGGGCAGCGCGCTGGCCAGGGATCCGGGATAAGCGAGTTCGACTACGGCGGCATTCAGATCATTCGCGGTGACGAGCACTTCATCGAGGTAGTGACCGCCCGCCACCGTTGCGATGAGCGGACCCATGCCGCCCGGCAGTGAGGCTGACCAGTGCCCGGAGGCATCCGTGACGGCGCTTGCCAGCGCCGGCCCTGAGACGTTGCCATCAGCGTCCGCGGCATGCAACCTGACGAGCGAGCCGGTTGCTGGACCTTTGGTTACCGTTCCGTTGATCTGTTCGCCTGGCACCCCGCCCACAACGATATGTACAACGGCAATCGCATTGGCGACGCCGTCGGAGATCCGATAGACGATGCTGTCGGGTCCTGCGAATCCGCCCGCTGGCACGTAAACGAGGCGATCGTCCAGAGGATCAGACGGCGTGCCGTTATCGTCGATGGTGACGCTGCCGTTCGCCGGTTGCTCAACGGATTCAATAGCAATGGGATCGCCGTCGGGATCGAAATCGTTGGCAAGAACCGCAATGCTGCTCGTCTCGCCAATGCCGACCGTCACCTGATCGGACCTGGCGAGGGGTGCGGCATTGCCTGGCTGCCGGACCAGTTCGACCATGACTTGTCCGGTGGCCGTGCCGCCTCGTCCGTCGCTTATCGTGTAGGTGAATTGATCGCTTTGGCGGAATTCCGGCCCGGGCGTGTAGACGAGCGCATTGCCGTTGATCTGGACCGTGCCCGCGGCTGGCTGTGTCACTGTCGTGATGAAGAGTGCGTCGCCGTTCGGATCGGTGTCATTGGCAAGCGCATCGACTCTGACGGCGACAGGAATCGGGATCGACCTGGAGTCTGAATTCGCTACGGGCGACTGGTTCGGGCCGGTGTTCGCCGAGTCGGCGCTACCGGAACCACCGCCACAGGCTGCAGCAAGTGCGGACAGCACCGTGACAATAATCGTCCGTGCCACCAGTCCGGGTCGTTTGCCATCCGCGAGGTCCGAGGCGCTATATGTCCGCCGCCGGAACGCAGCGCGCCGAAGCGGTCTGCTTCGACGCTTCTCCGCAATTTGACATAATCCGGGATCTTGCTGCACCAGGTGTTCCATCCATGGGAAAGTCCCATAAATATAAGCAGTTGGGACTGAAATTGATGTGATCCGTAACACACTGCGTCTGGTAGCAGCCGTGTCGCCGTGGAGGTTGCGTTTTATTCAGGTTCGCGGTGCTCGCAAATGCCGGGACCCTGCCGAAGAAGTGCTGTCGGCCCTCTGAGAGGCGCCAGATTTATTTTCCCGCGACCCTGGCGCCAAGCAAAAGGTGTCAGACACCTTTTCTACAACCAGTAAAGGGGTCAGACACCTTTTCTCCGGCCTCGTATTCATGGCCCGGCTCGCCCACCAGATTGGCATCGCAGTAAAGGGGTCAGACACCTTCTCTACACCGCCACTCCCGCGCCCACTGTCGTCCCCGCGAAAGCGGGGACCCATCTTCTGCAACCAGTAAAGGGGTCAGACACCTTTTTCTCAAGCAGTAAAGGGGTCAGACACCTTTTTCTCAAGCGCCCTCGGACTCACCCCGCACCGCATTAACCGTAAAGGGGTCAGACACCTTTTTCTCAAGCGCCCTCGGACTCACCCCGCACCGCATTGGCAACCTCATCGAGGTCCTGAATAGCGGGGGTGCGAATATGCAGGTCACGTTGCGGGTAGGGAATCTCGATGTCGTTCTCGTGGAACTTGTCCCAGATCTTCAGCAGAATTTCGCTGTTGACGTTGGCAACGCCTGCCATCGGATCGTTGATCCAGTAACGCAGTTCCAGGTCCACCGAGCTGTCGCCAAATCCTCTCAACAGGCAATTGGGAGCAGGGTCCTTGAGCACCCGCGCTGTTTCCGCGCAAGCCTCCAGGCACAGCTTCATCGCTTTATGCAGGTCAGACTGGTAATGAACCCCTGCCTGCACCCGGTTACGGTGAAGGATGTTGCTGTGTGACCAGTTTTCCACCCGATTGGCGATCAGCTCTTCGTTGGGGATGAGATGCTCAATGCCATCGCGGGTTGCGACCGAAACGTATCGCGCGCCAAGGGAGTCGACGCGGCCGTAGCTGTCTGCAACCGCAATAACATCGCCGGGCTTGATGGACTTGTCGAGCAGCAGAATCAGGCCACTGATGAGGTTGGAGACAATTTTCTGCAGGCCGAAGCCGATACCGACACCGATGGCGCCGCCGAACACGGCTAAAGCGGTAATGTCGATGCCCACCGAACTGATGGCCACCAGGACCACCATTACAACCAGCGTGATCTTAAACAGCTTGGTGAGCAGTACCCGTACCGAGGGAGTGAGATTCGGAGCGGCTTTGATGCGACTTTCAAACACATTGGAAACAATGGAGGCAAGCCACAGCAGCAGGGCGAGCGCCAGCATGCCCTTGAGTACGGCCAGTGCGGTTATCTCTGCCTGCCCGAACTTCACGCCAGTTCGATCGAGAAAGGTAATGGTTGGGCCGAGCAGCCCCACAATATTGAGTGCGGCAGCCAGCCATGCCGTTACGGCAATTATCCGGCGCAAGGTCAGATTGTTGATTACGCCGGCGGCCACATTAATGATCACCCACGCGCTTAACAGGCTGGCGGTAACGGTAATCAGCGAATAGCGCCAGCCGGCGGATGCCGCAGCGCCGATGGCAATCCACTGGAGTATCAGCCAAACCAGCGGCACCGCCACCCGCGCACCGCCCGCCCAAAGCGCATGCAGCAGCCGGTAGTCACTGTGCTTTTGCTGCATGGCCAGGAACCAGCGCTTAAGCGGCCGGCCGAGAATCCATGCCAGAGTTCCGGCCGCCAGGATTATGGCCAGCTCAGTAAGCGTGGCCGAGACCAACACATGATTGCTCACCCAGTCAGTTGCCTGACTCACCCAGCGCCCCAGCGTTTCGCGATTCAAAGTCTCATTCATTTCGGGTTCTCCCTTCAGGCCGGCCTACCGGAGGCCAAGTGTCCTGAAGTCTGAAAATTGGCGCTTAGTATGGAGGAAAAAGGGGTCAGACACCTTTTTCAGCATGCCCCGGACCTGATCCCGCTCCTCACTGTCATTCCCGCGGAAGCGGGAATCCAGTCTTATAACAACGACTCAAGGCCCTTATCGCGTACCAGGTTCAGAAGCTTCAGCGAGGCGCCGTTCGGCTTTTTCTTTCCTTGCTCCCACTGCTGAACGGTGGATTTACTTACGTTCAGGAATGCTGCGAAAACAGCCTGGCTTACCTTTTTCTGGCGCCGGAGTTTGCTGATCTGCAAGGCCGACATCGATCTGATCCTTGGCATCACGGGCAGGTTCAATTCCCGCAAGGTGGCCTTGTCGAATAAGCCCGAGTGATAGAGATCCAACACGGTCATTTCCAAAACATCTTTCAATGAATCGCCCATGTCACATAACCTCAATGAGTCCGCCATCTTGAATTGCCCGCGCCAGAGCAGCAGGCGGTTCGGATAGCAACCTTGATGCGGATCGTCGTAGCAAGATCAACTCTTCCCGGCTGATGCTGCTTTGCTTGCTTTTTTCATAGCCGTATACAAAAAACACTTTGAGTCCCCGGCGATACACAACGAGCGCCCTGCTTCCACCGCGCTTGCCGCCACCGGGCAAGGCGATCCTTTTCTTAAATACGAACCCGCCCAGTGCGTCACCGATCAGCCCGCGCTCCATCTCTTCGACGGCTGCCAGCAGCGCTTTATCAGAAAGACCCGCCTTCTTCGCCCAGCGGGCAAACCACCGGGTTTTGTAAACGCGCACAACTATAACACTAGGTGTTACAGTTAAGAAGCAAGGGAAGGTGTTTGATTTCGGTCATCCATGACCTCCTGACTTCAGATTCAGGCCAATCCATGGCCGGACTTTCAGGCTAAGGCATTAACAGGCGCATCACCAAACAGCGCCCCGTCACCCACAACGCAGAGAGGTTCGAGTCTGGAATTCTCGGGGACTGGAGCTAGTCTGACTCTCCAGGCAAGGAAGCCACGGCAACAAGGACGCCGGCGTGAAAGTAAAGGACCTGATAAAGCGCCTCGAGGCGGAAGGATGGTATCTCGCGCGCGTGCACGGCAGCCACCGGCGATTCAAGCATCCACGACGACGCGGCACGCTTACAGTCGCCGGTAAACTCAGCACGGATATGCCCAAAGGCACGCTACATGTAATATTGAAGCAAGCGGGCTCGAATCAGGTAAGAGAACAATGCGCTATATGGTCGTGATCGAAAAGGGCAAGGGTAGCAATAGCAGCTACGGCGCCTATGTGCCCGACCTGCCAGGCTGTGTCGCTGCGGGCAAGAGCAAAGAAGAGGCGTTGAAACTGATTGAAGAAGCTATCGAGATGCACGTTGAAGCGCTGAAACGTGACGGCCAGACGCTGCCCAAACCCACGACAGTCAGCGAATTCATCGAAGTCAACGCAGCCTGATCCACATCGCCTCAACTCTGTCGTTTTCGCCCTCACCGTCATTCCCGCCTGCGCGGGAATCCAGTAATCTAACAGCGCGCAGCGCACCTCTCAGATGCTCTAAGTCACCAGCGTTGCGATCGCCAGGTCCTGCGCGCCCAGGCCAGTGAGATCTGCGACTGACACGCCTTCAGTGATCGAAAGTCCCTTTGCCAATGCCGAGCCAAGGCTCACTATCTGATCGGGATCAATAAGGCCCAACGCGTTGGCTGCCGCCAGATCGCCATGGTCGAGGCATTGCTTAAGGTCGTCGGCAACAACAGTGGCCGCCCGGGCCAGAATTTCGGCATCGAGTTCCTGTTTTCCGTGAGTATCCGCACCGACGGCGACAAAGTGGATATTGGTTCGAGGCCCATCAGGCAAGTCGGACGCCATGATTATGGGGTCGGAAGCCGGCGTAGTAGTTATAACGATGCGACAATTTTCACACAGCTCGGCAACGCTATCCGCGCGCACCGCGGAGAGGCCGTGAGCACTCAGTTTGCTTGTGAGATCAGCGGCCTTTGAGGTTGAGCGCCCGAACACCATCACTTTTTTCAAGCCGAGATAGTGTGTAGTCCATTCCGCCTGGTGGAAAGCCTGATTCCCTGTGCCCACGATGC
>CAVWXZ010000009.1:0-34726 GCA_963759075.1 uncultured Gammaproteobacteria bacterium | reverse complement strand
CCACCTTCCCTGGCGGCCGGCTCTGCTTGCCTAGTCGTTGTCCGGGATCAGCTCCTGCCAGGACAGGCGACCGGTCTCATTGGACGATGCTACGTTCACCGTCGTGGTCGTGGGATCGAGCGTGAAGCCCGGATCTTCCGGCTCGGGATCCGGATCCGGATCCGGCGGAGGCGGCGGCGGATCGCCGGAGATGTCGCCGTCCGTGCCGCGGGTGTCTTCGCCGACGTCTGCGGCGTAATTCGCGTCATAGTCCTCTTTCTTGTCGAGCCCATAGCAGCCCCCACCCCAGTGCCAGAAGATGGTGGTTTCCCAGTACATGGTGCCGTCATCCTCAAGCGCCAGGCTGCCATTGTTCGGGAACGCATAGCCATCGGCATGTATAGCGTTGCTGCCGGTGTGCCAGGCATTGGTCACCGGATTATAGGTATAGCCTGGTGCAACGTTGCTGGCGTCCAGGGCCTGAATGGTCAGGGCACCGTTACGGTATTCGCCGTTTTGGCCAGGCTCGTTGCCCTTGACGCAACCGGTGGCCGTCGGGTGCACGCCGCCAATCAGGAGCGCGTCCGTGGCAAACGCCATCTTGAGGCTGGTCAGCTGCTCGATTCCTGCGGCCGCCTCGGCCGCGCTGGGCGTGGTCAGCTTGAGCACCGGGACTTCCTCGCCCGGGCCCAGGTTGCCCGCAAGGTAGCGCTTGATCAGCGCCCGGTATTCCGTCACTGGTATGCCAATACCGTTGATCTCCAGTATCCCGCCCGGCGAGAGGTGAGCGTTGGCCACATTAACGATAAATGACGCGCCGGTGGCCTGCGGCATGTGGGCCTCATCGATGTCGTCGAAGCCGTCTTCCTTCAGGTCGAAGAAGTCCAGGATAGTGAGATTGTGCTTGTTATCCCACTCATGGGTGTGCTGGTTGGTAGCGCCGTCATCCAGCGGATAAATCGCGGTGGACGTGTCCACGTCGATGTGCCCACCCACGAAGCCCGGATCATCGGGCGGCGAAGGGTTGTTGTCCGTCTCGGGGTTGGAGTTCGGGTCGGTAGTGTAGAGGTGATTCAGAATCGCCGCGTCGCCGCCTCCGCTGGTAATACCCAGCGTGGGCCGGGAGGTCAGCCCGAAGCCCTGGTATACGCCCACCACGCGGTCCTGGGCCACTTCTTCGACCGAGCCATTGCTGTCGCCGTCTACGTTGTCGAGAATGCTGAATTTCTTGTCGCCATTCAGGTCCATGATTGGCGCGCCCGGTGCCCCGCCGTTCATGGCGTTGAGCTGCATCAGATAGTTGGACCCCGACCTCAGCACCGGGTTCGTGCTCAGGAACTGCACCCTGCCGCTCTTGAGGGTGATGTCCTGGGTGACGCGTTCACCGATCTCCTCAGACGTTGCTCCTGCCACGCGCAGGTTGGTGCGCCAGCCGCGGTGGGTTGTCCAGTCGATGGCATTGTCCGTGGCGGTGCGCACGACCTGGCCGCTGTCTGAATGCAGGCCGCGGCGCAGCGTTTGCTTCAGCAGCTGAGCATCGGTGACCGGCACGGTGAGCGGGTCCCAATTGTTGTCGCGGATACCGTAGACCGATTGCATCTGGGTGGCCTCGTAGCCATCAAGGTCACCGACCCCGAACAGGCGGCCCGTGCCGAAGTACACCATCAGGCCATTGGTCGGGTGCTTGCCGATCTCCGGTGCGGAAGTAATTGCCTGAAATTCATTGGAATCCACGCCTTTCTCGGTCGTGAACAACGGAATCTTCTTGTCGATATAGGCAGGACCCCAATTGGCGGGCAGTGCAGAGCTCAGGTCGAACTTCCACATGTTGCCGTTAAGGTCCCCGGCGTAGGCGTAGTCGGCCTTGCCGTCCTGATTGATATCCACCAGGGTAGGCGAACTCAGGCCATTGTCACCGCCGCCGTCGACCTCGATCTCACGGGTAAGCGCGCCGGTTTCCAGGTTGATAATGAACAGCCTGGCTCTCTTGCTGCCCATGTAGCCGCTGCCCACCACGGCGTACCAGACGCCGTCATTGAGCCTGACGATGGAGGGCCTCGCATAGGTATAGTTGAGATCGCCGTCGTCCTGTTCGGAAAATTCCCACATGAACTTGGTGGCGGCCTCGACCTCGGTCGCCGGCGCGGCCGCCGAGGTCACATCCAGCGCGAAATAGGCGCGTCCGCCGGCACCAAGCCCGCTGACCAGTGCCGTGTACCAGGTGCCGTCAGCCTTCTGGGCGTCCTCCACGGTGATGGGCCCGTCGACCATGTACTGGTGAATGTACGGATCTTCGGCAAGCAGCTTCAGTTTGCTAGTCAAAGAGTGTGTACGGAATGTAGGCCCAGCGCTCGGTGCCGGTGGCCGCGTCGAAGGCGTGCAGCATACCGTCGTTGGCGCCCACGTAGACCATGCCCGCGCGATTGCGATTGGCGTAGGCGAAGGCGGGATAGCCGTCGCCCGGGTAGCCGGCGCGCGGCGCGCCGACATAGGCGGGATTAGAATGGATGATGTCGCCCAGCACGCTGACACGGACGCGGTCGAACTTGCCGCCTTCCTCGGAGCGATCGCCACGGATGAAGTCGAGGCGCTTTTCCTTGTCGTCTTTCAGCTTGTCAAGCTGGCTGCCCCCGTCGATGGTGTCGGCGCGAAAAGGCACCGCGTACCCGTCTTTGTGCTTGGTGAAGATTTTGCGGTCGAGGTCCCAGTCCATGGCGTCCAGAACGGTTGCGGCGCGCCAGATCGGTGAGAGCAGGTTGACTTGACCCGTGCTGGAGGTTGCCCCGGCCAGCAGGTCGCCACGAAAGGTGTAGCGCTCGAACCAAGGCACGAAGGTAACGGCGTCGCCGGCCGATACGTTGACTTTGCTTAGCGCGGGGGGCGCCAGGTAACCGAACGGCTGCTGGTTGACGGTCCAGGTGGCCGCGGCAATCGCGATGCTGCTCAGCAATGCAAGGCCAAGTACGGATCTTTTGAAAAACTTACGCATTATGCAAGCCTCTGAATAATAAATGTGTCAGTCATTCTGTAGTCGCAAATACGGTCTGGACGAGTCGCGTGCTGCCCCTGGAAGAGGTGCCTCGGCCTGTGACCTGAAATATGTAACGCTTCTGCACGGCGCTGCCGACGCCGACGGCCAGCGAGCCACCCGCGCCCGGTGCCGGGCCGAGATACTCGATGACGTACTCGAAATCATCACCCGGGCCGCCGCCTTCATGGGGTATTGCCGACCAGTCGATGCCGACGGCGGCCAGTTCGCCCGCCATGTAGTAGCCATCGGTGTTGTCGCTACTGAAGTTGAACGTAGGTATGCCCGAGTAGTTAGCAACGATGTCCCGTTCACCCTCGATGGAGGAATTTTCGGCAGCCGCGAAGGCTTCAACTGCGTTTTGCGCGTTGTTTGCCAAAAGCAGTTCCGTCCGCGCTACCCGCGTGGCGGTAATGCCAATCAGCGTCATGGCCAGAAGCAATATCAGGCCGACGACCAGTGAGAAACCGCGTTGTTTAGCCGTGGGTGCCTGATGGGGGAGTCGGGTCATGGTCCTTTACCTGCTTTAAATAGGATTGCGAAGAGCCACGACGGTGGAGAATTCCCGTCGAAGGCGACCATCGGTATACGTCTCATCGGTGCCTGCACCATCTCCAGCGCCGAAAAGGTGCATGGACTGGTCGTGGTCGAGCACGTCGTCCCGGTCAGAGGCAACGAGCAGGTTGACCTGGACGAATACCACTCGCCGCATTTGCAACGAGGCCGTGCTGGCGTTCACAATCCGGTTTGCGACGCCGTCGCCGCTGGTGTCTTCCCCGAACAAAACCTGCAGGTCTTCAACGCCGTCTATGAGCGCCTGGCCGTTGCAGCGCAGGCTGCCGCCTGTTACATCGAAGACGTTTACTGCAAGACCGCCGGTGCCGGCTGTAGAGTTGCGCAGGCAGTCGCGCGGGGACTCGAAACGGACCGTCAGCTGATCGGTGGCGCCATCTGCAACCACCAGTGCATCGTCAACGAGGCCGATTTCCCAGGCCTGGTCGCGAAATCCGGTCATCAGCAGCTGGCGCTTGATCTGGTCCATTGCGAAGCGCGCGTTGTCGTTTAGCTGCGTGATGGAGTTCTGATTGCGAGCGGTGGTGCTGGACTTGCCGAACACAGTGACCGCACCGAGGATCAGAATGCTGCTGAGCGCCATGGCGGTCATCAACTCCACGAGTCCTACACCAGTTTGCCTTGATTTCTTTTCGTTCATCGTGTTTCTCAGTTAAGGTCGGCTAAAACGCTGAAACTGTTTGCTGGTGGCCATTGAATGCTTATCTGCGCGCTGCGTGCCACGCCGCCCGCGACCGCGATTTGCACCGCGCCGTCGCCGCCGCCGAGAATTGCGTCAAGGCGGTCCTTCCAGAGTCCCAGGTCCTCGGTGGCAAGCGTTTGTGGCGTGCAGTCAGCTGCCTCACCAAGACAGGTGCCCGCCGGGCTGGCAATGACTGTGCCGATCGCAGTGTCGTAGTTGCCTGCAGCGGCCGCCGGTCGATTGACGCGGATGCGCTCGGCAATCTCGTCGGCCAGCATGACAGCCTGCGATCGCTCGTAGCCCGCGCGATTCTGAAACAACCCGGACATCTGCATGGCGGCGATGCCGAGCAGACCAATGGAAAGGACGAGCAGGGCAACCATGGTTTCAATCAGGGTAGTACCGCTCTGGAGTCTCGGTTTTACAAAGGTGGTTGATTTCTTCTGCATGATCGAATTTATCCGTTTAAGGGCAGGTCAGCGCGCTGCCGTCAGGCCGTTCCTTGGCGCTCGCAGGGCGCCCTGTGGAGCTGATAAAAATGCCGCGAGCGTAGTCGACACCACGATCATCGCAATAGACGAACCCACCTGCGAGGTTGATGCGACCGTCAGGTCGGAAGGCGGCGAAATCTCCGACGGTGACGTCGGGCGACAGGACGGCGTTACGGCTGAGCCCGGTCTTGACCAGCAGTATTTCTTCGCCGGCGTCCACAGTGTCAACGTTTGCCAGGCCGTCGTTGACGAATACCATCCAGCCATCGCTCCAGGAGACGGATACGTCGCCGCAGGCTACGCCGTCAGAGCTCTTGCAAATCGTGACGTGCCGGTTGCGCTTCAAGGCCTCGCTGCGCGCGAGGTTGAGACTCAGCAGCATCTCATTGACGTCGCTGGTCCTGCGGCTGTCGGCCATCACCTGCTGAAAACTCGGTACGCCGAAGCTCAGGACCAGCGCAAGGACGGTAACCGTGACCATCAGTTCGAGGAGGGTGAAGCCGCCCTGCGAGGTTGCGCCGCCAATCTCTTGTTTGCTTGGTTTCGTGTTCATGGTTCGCATACTAAGGGGGCAACCCAGCAATCCTTCGTTAACCCGGTCACAAAAAAGCCAGCGAGGAGTTCCGTAACTATATGAAAAACAGAGAATTATGATGGCCGGTCGGAGAATGCCGATGATAGGTCATCTGGCTTGAGGATGAGGCCGTGCCCGGAAGGCACGGACATCAATGATCAGATCCGTCGCATCGACCCCACACGGCAAGTCGCCGTAAGGCTTGCAGGAGCGCAGGTGCAGAGGCTTAAGCGGGACGAGTCAGATTGGTTGAGTGACGGGCCAGGTATGACACGCATCGCAGGGGTGAACGTGGGCGCCCGGACAGTGCCTGACGCAGGCGGCAGCCGCAGTGGGCGAGACCCGGTGTTTCTTGAACAAAACGCCGGGCCGGGGGCTTAGCAGTAGCCGATGTGGATGCCCTTCACGGCAGACGCACGATAGATACCGGACAGGTCTGGATCAGTGCTGCAGCAGAAGGGCTACTTCCAGCAAACGTCTACGGCACTTGGCGCAGAGCCGCGCGCGCCACGCTCGTCTATGGTGAAGGTCTGGCAATAGGAATCGGCGGCCTGCCGCTTGCCGGCAGTCGCCGTCGCCGTCGCGGTATAGCCAACGGTCAGCCCATTGGCACCTGCTGCGACAGACAGCGTGTAGTAGCCGTTGTTGGTCACTTCAATACCGAGGCCCGCCGCAGTGAGATCCGTGGTGTAGGTGTTGTTCTGAATATAGAACTTCTCCTGGGCTGCCGCGATTCTCAGCAAAGCGGTCGTGGCATCGCTGCGGTTTGCCCGCTGCACATAAGAGCGGTAGTTGGGCACTGCGATGCTGACGAGGATCACCGCAACGGCGACGGTCACCATCAGTTCTATCAGCGTGAATCCGCCTTGCGACCGGATGTCCCTGGTCAGGATCGTTGGCACCGGGGCTTGTAACTTGAGCATTCTTTCAGTGTTCATTTGCCTAGTTTACTCGTCTTCCGTCGCGTCGTCTTGTGTCCAGAACGTGCGTTTGGGCGCGTTGCAGAAATCGGCGGCGCAATCTTCCACGCCCACCATGCATTTCGGCCTGGTGCCACTGAAGCCGGTGCAGTCACTACCGCCACCGCCACCGCCGCCATCACTCTCAGGATCGGGCTGAAACAGAAACGTGACCTCCGGCGCAATGCCCGTCTGGGCGAGAGACTGTGCGCGGTCTTCAATGGTCAGCGCTTCATCGCTGCCTATGCCGTCAAGATTAATGGTCGGGCTTCCGTCCGCTACGTTGACCACGTAGAGCTTGTTGCTGCCACGCTGCGGTACACAGGATAAGGTGGTGGTGACCCCGGATTCCGGAATGTATGACGTAAAAAATATCTTTTCGTCAAAGGTCCGCGACTCTGCCAGCACCTTTTCGCCGCTGCCCAGGGTCATTTTCCAGCCAATAGCGCCCGAGGGCACGGTGGGTACTGCGCTGCCAGAAGTGCCGGTAATGTCGGCCAGTCGCGCATCAGAATCGGTCAACTTGTTGGAAGAATAGGTCAGAAACTCGACGGCGCTGAGCTGCCTGAAAGGCTGATAATCGCGCAGCGAATAGAAGCGCTCAACTGCATCGCCGCTGAGCGGGTGCGCACGATAGCCGGAGCCAATCGCAACGTTAAAGTAGCCGCCACTTTCCCGGCGCACGAAAGACACATCAGGCGTGTTATAGAAGCGACGGTTATCAGCCAGGGTCGGGGATGCAAGGTCTGCTGCGCCCAGTGACGCCATGACTCCGCCGGTGACCAGGTTGGCAGCCGTCTGGCCACTGAAGACATCGAAGCGCCAGACGCGCCCGCCCATGTCACCTACGTACATGCGGTCCGCGATGCCGTCCGTGTTCATATCGATCACCCGCACGCCGGCCGGAATCGAGTTTGTCATGTCAGACAACACAAGGTCATCGGTAACCTCGGGTCCGGCTGACCACAACAGGCTGCCGCTCAGCGCATCCAGCATGTACACGGCATTGCCTTCTGCGTCAGCAGAGTAGGCGGAATTGTCCTGGGTATTGTCGTAACCACCGCCCACCACCATGACGAGATGCATGGCATTCTGGGTCGCGCCGCTGACCTCGACCCTGGTCAGGCTGGGTGTAGACCAGGTCTGACCGAGGCGGGGCAGATCAGTCTCGTTCTTCATCCACAGCAGCACAGGCGCATTGCGATTGCTCACATCCATGGCGTAATAGGTGCTGCCGCCCCGACGCATGCCGAAAAACAGGTAGACTTTGTCACCGGCGGATGAGTCGACGATGCCATCATTGTTCAGGTCAACCACGTAGGACTTGATATTGCCATCCAGGCCATATTCCTTGTATGGCGAAGGATCATTGTCCATGCTGTCCTTTATAAGCGGCAGAAGATTTGGTGGTATAAAAGCGAATAACTCGTCGCCTGTCTTGCCGTCGATTGCGTGGAGGTAACCTTCGTTGGTTGCGGTGTAGATGACCAGGTCATCTTCGTCAGGCGTGGTCGTGGAACCACCATAGACAATGGTTGACGGCCTCGCATGCAGCGGATCGCCCATGCTCAGTCGCGCCTCACTGGCATCACCGTCACCGTCGTCGTCGACCGAGTCCTCGCCGCGGGCCCACATGATGGCATCATCCAGATCCGGATCGTCCGGGCCGAGGTCCAGCATGGCGGCGGTGATTGCCAGGTTGGTCACACTCAGGTCGTTGCTGGCATCACTCAGCGTGCCGTTGGTGCCTGTGTAGGTGTAGAGATTGCGGGACGCTGGGGCCGGGAGCCTGCTGGCCGCGCCTCCTACAGGGACCTCAGCGCCGTCTGCCCGGTCGGACCAGTAGCTGCGAGCCGTTTCTTTGAAGAAGCCTGTGGATGCATCAACAACCGGGGTGACGCCGTCGGAACCGACAATTTCGTCCCCGATCAGCCGGTATTTTTTAAGATTGCCGTCCCAGAAAGGACGGCCTGCCGATTTGAATACGGTGACGTAGAGCTGGTCAAGATGGCGGGTTCTATTGAAGGCATTGACCGCGATCGTTGGCGCAGAGAAGGTTGTATTGTCTTCCAAGACCTCGGTGAGAATAGTGGTGAGGGCGATTTTGAGCGTGTTGGTGTCGTCGGCAAGGAAATAGTTTCCGCCACCGCGTTGGGCCGTCTGTTTGAGTAGCGGAAGATCGACAGCAAAACCCACCGTGTAGGTGATGACGTTTTGTAATCCGTCATCAGGATCGCTGTTGAGGTCGGCCTTGAACATGTACTCGGCGATATCATCGAGGCACGCGCCATCACCCAGACCGTCACAGGCCGTACGTCCCGTTACGTCTTCAAAGTCGGGCAGGGTCAGGCCGGCGGTCTTGCTGTTCGCAGCGGTGTCGCCAGTGGGCGCCCCGTCGGTGAGCAGCACGACAAAGTTCTTCTGACAGGATAAAGAGTTCGGGTTGACCGGGCTCAGGTAGTAATCCCCGCCGTCGAGGCCGGCGCCTGTTCTCGAAGTGGCAACAGAAGGCATGGACACGTAGCCATTGCCCTGCGAGTCCTTGCCAAAATCAACGGCGTCGCCACGGTAATACATGGCGGCCTCATACAGGGTCTCAGAAAGGGGCGTGTTCCCGCCATGATCCATCGCGCTGACAGCAGCCTGTGCTGCCGCCCGCCCGGACGCGACGTCGCCAACTGCATGGACAACCATACCGCCGTCGGCATCGCGGCTGAAGCGCATAATTCCGACATTTACGTCGGTGAGTTCGTCCAGGAGTTCATTGGTCACCTGCTGGACGATTTCCAGGCGAGTCTGGACCAGTTCGCGGGCGCCGTAGTACCAGTTAATGTGGTTGCCGGTGAAAAGAATGAACTCTCTGTTAAGATCGTCGCCCCAGATCTCCGCCTCGCCGACGTCGTCCGTCCAGCCCCCCAGTTCTTTCTGTGCGGGATAGACAGCCGGATCACCGGCGTTCCGTCCGTGGACACCGTTGTCATCTTCGCACTCGACCAGCCAGTCTATTTTTTCTTTTTTCATGTCATCCTTCCATTCGTCTTTGCCTGGCTCCAGCTGCGCAAAATAGTCCAGGCCAGTGGCGCCATCCACTGCGAGCTGCTCAATTGCACTGTCGCAGACCAGCGCTGACGGGTTGAACCATTCCTCGAGCTCGTTCTCGCAGTCGCCCACCGGGTCTATGGGTGGGCCGGCGTTTTCGCGGAAATAGATACGTTCCGTGACGCAGGTCCCGGGATAGACTTTGGTGCTGTCGTAGGGGTAAACCGTGGTGATTTCCGCATCCATGCTGCCTGATGTGTCCAGGATGAAGACAATATTCGGCTGCACACCCGCAGCGAGGTTGCTGGAGCCTTTGAAAATTTCGGTGTCATCCGCAAGCGCCGGCAGACCCGCCGCCAGGCTCAGGGCGAAAGCCGCGAACAATGATAAGAACTTGGTATTTGAAAAGACCTTCATGCCGGTTCCTCAGTATTTGTTTAAGCCAGGCGAATCACTGCGTACTGGTCAGAGTGGTTCGTCGAGCTCAATTCTCGTGACCTTGCCTGTGCGGGTCGAAACAAAGATGTACACATCTCCCCGGCTTTTGCGCAGGGCGGGGCGAAAGACTTTCAGCGAAACGGGTTCACGATTAATAGACAACTTAGTCTCTGCACTGGTATTCACTCGCATCTCGCTGCAACTTGGGCACGTACGGAAAATAACAAATCCGTTCTTGTCTGCCGACATCATTAAAACGCTGCTCGCCGGCACCTCATACGCTGCCTCGACAGATTCGAGTTTCGCTGCCAGTGCGGGGATCGCCAGCAACAGTGCCGCTGTCGCCAGAAGTAGTCTGTGCATTGATGATTTCATTCTGCTGTTTCCGTTGGAGATAGGCATTTGGCGTCAGCCGCCGGGGCCAATGACGTAGAAGTTCTGACGATGGCGAGACGAAGCGCCGCGCTCGGCAGAGCCGGTGCTGACAATCGTGAAATGATAGGCGTTGAATGTGTCGTCTCCGCCGATGCTGTATCCGCCACCGGGTACTGAAGTTCGGGTTTCAAAAGCAGTTTCCGAGCTGACGCGGGCGCGCCCGTAGGCGGTAGAAACCAGCGCGTCAGCCTCGACTGTCGTGAACTTCGTGTTGAAGGTACCCGCGAGCAAGGCGCGATCGATGCCGGTTTCTGCTGCCTGAAAGGCTGATTCGGTGAATTGCTTGTTGCCGGCCATCATTAACTGCACCGTCGAGGTGTTCATGCTGGATACCACCAGGATTGTGATAACCAGAAGAAGTATCAGTCCGACAAACAAGGCTGCACCCCTTTGGGCGGCCGGATTGAATTGATGGATGGATTGCTTCATTACGCGCGCTCTCTCGTGTTTCGGAGTTGAATAGTTTTGGATACGACCAGTCGACGGAAATTGTCGCCGGGCGCGGCCACGTTCTGATCGGCATACACATATGCAGTGTTATCGGTATGCCCCTGTTCGGGATACAAGGATCGCAATCGCAGCCAGATTCTCACGGAGACGATCTGCAGGTCAGGGTCGAAGGCAGGATCTCCAGGAACCAGCAGCGGGTTGTCTGCGTTGACATAGCGGTTTGCATCAAGGTCGCCGTCGGTATCGATGCCGAACTGGAACTGCAGATCCTCGACGCCGGACAAGGCTTCCTGATCTTCAATTGCGGGCCCCGCTACGAGAGTCTGACGGCGCAGCGAAGGCACACCGGACCCATAGCGTGTGGAATCAGGACTCACATGGTAGCCGTGGACGACCAGGGCAAAGGTCTGAGCCGCGGGCGGCACCCCGAGGCCCGCTGGTATGGTGCTGCCAACGAACAGCTGGCCAGCCATTCGGTTGGTATGTACGCTCACGCGATCGGCGGCAGGTGCGACCGGATCGGTGCTCGCCCTGCGCAATACCAGAATGTCTGTGCCTGCAACGTAGTTCGATGTTGGAACGCAGGCGGACATGGGGGCATTGCTCCCGTTGATGCCGGCAATTACGTTGGTGCCGTTGATCCCCGCGGTCGTATTGTCGAGATCGTTGTACCAGCGCGTATTGCAGTCGGAAATCAATACCCCGAGCTGGTCGGTCTGCCCGGTCCGGCCGCCTATGACCTCGGCGTGATTGGTCAGTCCCCAATAGCTGGCGAGGCGCAAATCCGGTTCGATCAGGTCCAGTGCGAAGCGGGCCTTTTCCTGCAATAGCGCTATTGAGTCGTTGATGCGGTGAGCAGCGCGGCTCTGCTGGTATACAGCCACAGCACCTACAATCAGGATCGAGGCGATAACGAGGCTGACGAGGAGTTCGATCAGGCTTATTCCACGCTCGCGGTGCTGTAAGAAAGTTTCTGTCACACGCATTACATCTGTACCGTCAGTCGATAAGTTTGTTGGGCAGTTTCCCCGGCGACCGTCCAGTTAACGCTTATCAAATAGGTGGGTGGGGTCGTTGTGCCATCGAAAGTCACCGTACCAACTGCACCCGGAATCCCTGTGGAAGTGCCTGCAAGCAGCTGCTGCCACAGAAACAGATCGTGGGCCGCCATCTGGGCAGGCGTACAGGAGGTGAGGGCGGCGACGTTGGTATCTGTGCATCCGTTGTCAGCCGGGTCGCCGGCGTAAGCGCCCTGACCCTGACGGTTTGATCGAATGCGGTCGGCCATGTCAGCCGCTATAGTTACGGCCTTTGTGCGGATAATGGCATCGCGTCCGGACTGCAGGCTTTCCACAAACAGTCCGCCGACACCGAGCATGCCTACGGAAAGGATAACCAGGGCCACCAGTGCCTCGAGCAGAGAGAAGCCGCGCGCACTCGGCGATTCTATGCGTCTATTCTGGTAGCACTTTTCAAGTTGTGTCGTCATTACGGGCAGCCACCTTGGTCAGTCACATCAGCGACGTTGCGCAGCGTGTCCGGGCGCCCGGTCTCGGTAAGCTGCACTACACGCGCGGCTGAGATTCCGCTGGCAACATCTTTGTTGCCGCGTGCGTCACAGATCACGATGCTCGTGGCGCTGGCACCCAGTGCCGCAACGTTGCGACTGAAGCCACTCGGCGAAAAGGCGAGGTAAGCGCCACCCGCCGCGCTTGAGACAATGCTGTCGTCGATACTGCTGTGGGTGCGCAGGATCGTGTCGTCCAATGCCGGATCCGCGTTCGCATCAACTGTCCCGTCGCCATTGCGATCAATAAATGCAACCCAGCCGCTTGCAAAATCGTCGCCACAAACCGGAACCGCGGCAGACGGGTCGTCGCTGGCGCAGATGACGGCGATGTTCCTTGACTTAACAGCCTCGCTGCGGGCCGCGTGAATTGTCGTAACCAGGTCATTCGTCACTGTGACGATGCGGTTGTTCTGCACAACGCCAACGAAGCTGGGTACTCCGAAGCCGAGGACCAGCGCCATGACCGCCATAGAGACCATCAGTTCCAGCAGGCTAAGGCCAAGCTGATTTGTTTTCGATAACTCCGACATTGATTTCCTTCAGGAGCGCTGTTGATCAAGACGGTATGTCAACTTCATGCAGCGAAGTTAGCCGCGTATTGCCGCTGGAACAGTGACGGAAGTCAGTTTATGTGCGGAGAATTCGTAAAATGTTGTTGCGAGGTGACACGCGGTATTTTGCACTGACTCAGTGGTTGATTTCGGGTCGGGCAGGTAGGAGGGGCGGTGCGTGCCGGGAGTGTTCTGAGCCTGAAATGCGCGGCCGTTCGAACGGATTATGTAACATGAGAGGCCGCGCTCGCGAGTACGTGTTTGCGAAACTACTGGCCACCGTGGTCCTCCACAGCGCTCCGTGCCGAAGTTGCAGCCAGTCCCGTTCGCATGGCTGCAATCCCGGTATCGTTCAGAGGCCGAAGGCCGGCATTACCGCGTTTCTGTCGCCTCGTCCTGGGTCCAGAAGGTGCGGACCGGCGCGTTACAGAAATCAATTGCGCAGCGCTCGAGTCCGACCAGGCACTGAGGTCGCACGCCGCTCAATGTGCTGCAGTCGCCTGCTCCTTCTTCATCCTGCCCTTCCGGATCAGCCTCGGGTACCAGCTGGAACAAGAACGTGACGTCGGGCGCGATACCCGACTGTGAGAGCACCTGCGACCTGTCCTCGATGGTCAACGCCTCATCGCTGCCTTCCCCGTCCAGGTTGTAGGGCGGCTTGCCTTCTTCAACACTGACGACGTAAAGCCTGTTGGTGCCTCGCTGAGGCACGCAGGAATTGGTCGCGGCGTTTGAAGTTGGCGAATAGGAAGTAAAGAAGACGTTGTTCTGAAACGTGCGGGATTGCGCGAGCACTTTTTCGCCTTCGCCCATGTCCAGGCGCCAACCCATGGCGCCTGAATCGACTGACGGCGCGGCTTTCCCGGCTTTACCGGTAATGTTCTCAAGCCGGTCGTCATCGTGGGTGACCTTGTCGCCCTCGAGCAGCACGTATTCGGCCGGGTTCAATTGTCTGAATGGATTGAAATCCCTGATTGAATAGAAACTATCCTCGGTGTCGGTGTCGAGCGGGTGCGCGCGGTAGCCGGAACCTATGGATATTGAGAGGAAGCTGTCGCTCTTGCGGCGAATGAGCGAGACGTCCGGTGTATTGTAAAAGCGGCGATTGTCTTCGACATCGGGGTTTGCGAGGTCAGCTGCGCCGAGCGCCGCCATCACGCCGCCGGCAACCAGCTGCCCGGCGGTTTGCCCGTTAAAAATATCGAAGCGCCAGAGCTGTCCACCCATGTCACCGACGTACATACGATCGGCGAAGTCATCGCTGTTCAGGTCCAGCACCCTGACGCCGGCGGGAATCGAGTTGCTCATAGCCGGGAGCTGCAGGCTTGCGGCCGCATCGGACCCGGCGCGCCACAGCAGGGCGCCGGAATCGGCGTCTACTATGTACAGGCCGTTGCCACTCGAATCGGTGGAATAGCCAGGGTTGTCCTGAGAGGGGTCGTAGCCGCCGCCGAATATCAGTACTGCATTCTCATCGTTCTGAGTAGCGCCCTGAACATCAACTCTGGCAACAACCGGCGTAGACCAGGTTTGACCGAGCCCGGGCAAGTCTGATTCATCGACGGCCCACAGCAGGCGCGGGGCGTTACGATTGGTCACTTCCAGGGCGAAGTAATTTCGACCGCCACGGCGCATGCCGAAATACAAGACAACCCGGTCACCGGCGGCGGGCTCGATAATCCCGTTGCCATTCTGATCTACAGTTCGGGCGCGAATGTCTCCATCGAGCCCGTAGCCCTTGAATGGAGACGGATCGTTGTCGAACCAGGTTTTCAGCTTGGGCAGCAGTTGCCTGGGCATGAAGGCGAACAGTTCCTGTCCGGTCTTCGCGTCGATTGCATGCAGGAAGCCTTCATTGGTGGCCATATAGACCACCGCATCGGCCGAATCGGGCGTTCCGGAGACGCCGCCATAGACGACCGTCGCCGGCCGGGCGTGCAGCGGGTCACCCATGAAATTCCGCGAGTCCGTGGTATCGCCATCCCCATCCTCATCATCGAGGTCGGTGCCTCGCGCGAAGGCAATAACTTCGCCGCGCGACGGATCGCCTGGCCCACCGAGATTAAGCAGGGTCGTGGTCAGGGCGGCGTTGCCGTCCAGCAGCAGGTTGCCAGCGGTCGCCAGGTCGATGCCGACGTCGCCACCCAGGTTGCTATACACCTTGCGATCGGCGGGGGCACCAAGCAATCCGGCCGCTCCACCCTGGGTGACGTCTGCACCGTCAGCATTTGCAGACCAGATGCTTTGTGCCTCGTCTTTGAAGTATCCGGTATTGGGGTCCACCACGGGCGTGACGCCATCGGCGCCAACGATATCGTTGCCGACCAATTCATATTTCTTGAGGTTGCCGGGCCACAGCGGCGTGCTGTCTGCCTGGAAGACGCTGATAAAGAGCTCGTTGAGCGTCTGCGTCCTGTTGAAGGTGTTGACCGGTACTGTCGGTGCAACAAATGTTGTGTTGTCTTTCAGGATGTCCGTGACAATGCTGGTCAATGCAACTTCCAGAGATTTCGTGTCGTTGGCGGTGTAGTAGTCGCCGCCACCACGGGTGGCAGTCCGCTCAAGAATAGGCAGGTCAATCGTGAAGCCGATGGTATAGGTGATGACGTTCTGGATGCCGTCGGCCGCATCATTATTGAGATCGGCCCTGAAAAGATATTCCGCAACGTCGTCCAGGCAGCGTCCGTCTCCCGAGCCATCGCAACTGGCCCGGCCAGTCGTGGCAGCAAACCCGGGGTTATTGAGGGACGCCACTTTGCCATCAGCGCCCATGTCGCGCGTCGGTTCGCCATCGGTGAGCAAGACGATGAAGTTTTTCTGGCAGGACAGGGCGCCGGGCTGCACCGGGCTGAGGTAGAAGTCCCCACCGTCGGGGCCGCTACCGGTCCGCGATTCGGGCACGCTTGGCAGTAACTCGCCACTGTTGCCCCGTGCGTTGCGCCCGTAGTCCACGCGCATGCCGCGGTAGTAAAGAGCCGCCTCGTACATCGTCTCTGACAGGGGAGTCCAACCCGATGGACGCATCGCGTCGATCGTGTCTTGCATGGTGTCGCGGCCCAGTTCTATCGGTTCAACCGCGTGCAGCACCTGGCCGCCTTCGGCTGCTGCGTCACCTGAGCCGCTGTTGTTGCTGAAGCGCATCAGGCCTACGTTGACGCCGCTCAGGTTTTCGAGCAAATTGTTGGTGACCAGTTGCACGACCTCAAGGCGCGTGCGGGTTACCGTGGCTGCGCTCTGCGTCCAGTTCAGATAATTGCCCGTGTAGAGAATGTACTGTCTGTCGGCGTCACCTTCCCCCCACGTCAAGCTGTTGGCGGGATCCGAAGACCAGGGGCCGGTAAGCCCATTCGACACGAATACCTGAGGATCACCAGCGTTGTTGCCGTGGGTTCCGTTGTCAGCCTGGCATTCTACGAGCCAGTCCTTTTCGCCGTCATCGATATGGTCCCACTTGCTGTCCTTGGGTTTGTCTTTGACTTCGAACTGCGCCATGTATTCCAGCGTCGTCAGGCCGTCCTGATCAAGCTGCTGGCTGGCTGCCGCGCAACGTAAGGCCGCACGGTTGAACCATTTCTTGGTGTCGCATTCCGGGGGGTCGCCTGCTTTTTCGCGCCAGTAAACACGGTCTGCTGTGCAGGCGCCCGGGTAGACTGCCCGCGAGTCGTAAACCGGCTGGCTCAGCACTTCTGAATTCATGCTGCCGGAAGTATCAATAATGAATAAAACGTTGGGCGTCACACCTGAAGCAAGACTGGCATTGCCAACAAAAATCTCGGTGTCATCTGCGAAACCGTTGGAGCCGGCGGCAAGAGCGAGGACCAGACCTGCGAGGTGTGCGCGAAATTCAGTGCGAGTGAAAAGTTTCATTTCAATAATCTCTCAAATCAGATGCAGGGCTGTCCGGTCGCTCAGTTGAGTCCAGGCATATCCAGAACGAGGCGCGTGACTTCGTTGGTCGAGGGTTTGTAAAACACATAGGCGGCAGCCTCATTGGCCGTCGCAAGGTTGCGAAACTGCCTGATGGTGATGGCTTGTTTCCCGACAAAGGCCCGCGTCTCGGATGTCAGCTTTAAGCTGAGTTTTTTACAGTCTTCGCAGGTTTCGACTCGCAACACGCCGATGCCAGCTGAGGGAATACGAATCTGTGACGCGTTGACCTCATGGGCCTGCTCGATTTCAATGTAATTGACAGCCTGCGCGGCTGGAATCATGACGGGTGCTGTCAGTATCAGCGTAAAAATTAAAGTTCTGAATAACATCAGTTTGTCCTCGTAAAGTGCCGGGCCTAGTTTTCCGGCCCGACCACGTAAAATCGCTGCCTGTGTGTAGAAGTTGCATTGCGGGCTGCCGTGCCAGTGCTCGTCACTTCGAAGTGATAGGCCTCGAAGCCGTTCTCGCCGAGGCTGAATCCACCCTGGGGAACCCTGGTTTTGCGGAAGAATTCCGTGCGCGTCGCAACCGTGCTGTTGACCTCGGGCGACACTATCGCCTGGGGCACTATGTCAACAGTCCCCGTATTGAATGATGCTGCCCGCAACGCCCGATCAATGCCCGTCTCGGCGGCCTGGAAGGCGTCTTCGCTGAATTGCTTGTTGCCCGCCATGGCCAGTTCCAGCGTTGAAGATTTCATGCCCGCCACGCCCAGCACGGTGAGCACCGCCAGCAGCACGAGCCCGACGACGAGGGCGCCGCCGCGCTGGCGAATTGCGTGGTACCGGGCGAGCTTCGCGTTCATGTCTGGCTCCGCGTGTTGCGAAGCTGGATGGTCTTGGAGATGACCAGACGCCGGAAACTGTCGTTCGGGGCGGCCTGATTGATATCGGCATACTGGTACCCCAGATCGTCGATATGACCGTTCTCAATCCGAATCGCCCTGAATCTCAGCCATATTCGTACCGAAACAATCTGCAGATCCGGATCGAAGCCGGGACTGCCAGGCACAATCATTGCGTTATCTGCATTGATGTAGCGGTTGGCGTCCAGGTCTCCGTCTGTATCCACGCCGAACTGCAGTTGCAAGTCTTCGACACCAGGGATGATTTCCTGATCTTCCACCGCAGGGCCCGAAATCAATGTGACCCGGCGCAAGGAGGGGATGCCAGGACCCAGCGCGCTAGAGTCCGGGCTCACGTAGTAGCCGTGACTGATCAGGTCAAAACTCTCGGACGCAGGGGGCGCCGCAAAACCACCGGGGATGGCGGCTCCGGTGAACAGAATACCGTTCAAGGGATCTGACTGAATCTGGACCCTGCCGGCCTGGGGTAAGACGCTTTGCTCGCTGGCGTGCCGGACGACCAGAATATCGGTTTCGGGCTGATAGTTTGCATCCGGAATGCAGGCAAGCATGGGGGTATTCGTGGCGTTAATGCCGCCGATCACCGAGGTGCCGTTGATGCCGGGCAGGGTGTTATCCAGATCGATATACCAGCGATCGCCGCAGTCGCCCGCAAGGGCGGGCAGCTGAGCGGGGGTGCCTCGGCGCGCATCAATGAACTCGGCATGATTGCTCAGGCCCCAGTAACTTGCATGGCGAATGTCCGGTTCCAGGATATCCAGGGCGAATCGTGCGTTCTCCTGCAGGCGCGCAATGGCCTCGGTCACTACGAACGACGCGCGGCTTTGCTGAAAAACCAGGACCGTGCCGACCAGGATCACAGCTCCGATGGCCAGACCAATCATCAGCTCAATCATCGTAAAGCCGCGCTGCGCCAGCAAGCGGCCCGCCGGCATGCGGTTTGTGACCGGGCTCATGTTTCCACCCGCATCACGTAGGTCTGCCGGGCCACCTCTCCGGACTCCGCCCAGCTGATGCTGATGAGGTAGGCGGGCGGGCTGCCGGGCGTAAAGGTGATGGTCGCCTGCGCGGCAGGCAGGCCGATGCGGGGGTCGGTCATCAACTGCCGCCAGAGGAAAAGATCGTGGGAGGCCATTTGTGCGGGGGTGCAGGCGGCCGAGCCTGTTGCCTGGGTGTCAGCGCAGCCCAGGTCTGCCGACGGGCCTGCATAGGCAGCGAGTCCCAGTCGGTTTGCACGAATGCGATCGGCCATGTCAGCGGCAAAGGTCACAGCCTTGGTCCGTATGATCGCGGTGCGCGTGGACTGAAGACTGGCCACGTTGAGGGCGCCGATGCCCAGCATGCCAATTGATAAAATAACCAGGGCGACGAGGACCTCAAGCAGGGTAAAACCCTGCCAGCCCGCTGCACCCCGTGCGCGGTGACATTGACCTCGGATGGGCGTGCGCTGCTGTTTTGCTGCCATCAGCAGCCACCATAGGCATTTATGCTATCGACGGTCTTGAGGATTTCGGGGCGTCCCGTCCCCGCAAGGACGACAATCCGGGCTGCCGACTGGTCCGGCGTAGTTTCCACGTTTCCGCGTTCGTCACAGATCTTGATGCTGGTCAGGCGCGGCCCGACGCCGGGCAGCGCGCGTATGAACCCGGACGGAGCGAATGCAAAGTAGCTGCCGCCATTCCCGGTCAAGGTGATGCGGGCCGCATCGAGGCGCCTGGAAACGAGCACCGTGTCATCGATGGCCGGGTCCGGACTCGGATTGACCACACCGTTAGCGTTGCGATCCACAAACACAATCCACCCTGCGCTCAGGTCCGCTGCGCAGGACGGGACGACGTCGGCTGCGCCGATGCTGCCGCATACGACCACCGTTGCGCGCCGCTTGATTGCCTCCATGCGGGCAGCATGTACGGCCGACACAAAATCGTTGGAGACGGCCAGCATCCGGTTGTTCTGGGCAATTGAGACGAGGCTGGGCACGCCGATCGCAAGGAGAATGCCTGCCACCGTGACGACAACCATCAACTCCAACAACGAAAAACCAGCTTCTTGTCCCATACTTTCAATGCCCCTGACTGCGCCGGAACTATATAGGAATTCGCCCCATGGGGGGTGCGCGTCAGGTCACAAAATCCGTCCCGAAATGGTCATAAATTGTTGAATTAAAACTATATTCTGACCAGCGGCCGGGTTGGATGGACAAACGGTGTTGGTGCTGGGAGGGGTGTGGGCTCAAGCCTCAGTGCCGGCGACAAAATCGCGCGGCAGGTGCGGAGGGGCATCGCAGTTTCCTGCGGCAGTTTCGGTCTTGCCAATGAAAAGCGCCGCGCCCCCGGAGGGACGCGGCGCCTGACGCCTGCTGATGGGCTATTCTACCTCAGAGCTCATCGATGTCTTTTTGCGTCCAGAAAGTACGCACGGCGGGATTACCGAAGTCCACATCGCAGGCTTCGAGGCCCACGAGGCAGCGCGGTTTCGGGATGCCGCAATCGTCGCCTTCACAGCTGCATTCTTCTCCTTCGCAGAGCTCTCCGTCGATCGGCGCGTCCGGTGACGGGAACAGAAAGGTCGGGGTCGGCGCAATACCTGACTGAACAAGCTCACGCGCGCGGTCCTGAAGGGTCAACTCATCGCTGTCGCCTATCCCGTCGAGGTTGGTGACCGGGCTGGCGTCGAAGATACTGATCTGATAGAGCTTGTTTTTGCCGCGACCGGGTATGCAGGCCGAGAGGCTGGGGGTCGGCGAAAAGCTCGTAAAGACTATCGTGCCGGACACGGTCCGCGATTCAGAAAGTACCTTTTCACCGGGCAGTACGAGCTTCCAGCCCGAGGCGCCAGCCGGGATTATCGGCGTCAGATCATTGCTGACGTCAATGAGGTTTGTATCGTCGTCGAGAATAGGCGCTATTGCCTCGTAATCGAGTTGGCTGAGCCCGTTGAATGGATTGAAGTCCCGGAGGCTATAGAAACGGTCAACCGTGTCTGTGTTCAGCGGATGAGCCCGGTAGCCAGACCCAAGGGCAATGTTCAGATAGCTGCCGGATTCGCCCGGCACCAGGGAAATATCCGGCGCGTTGTAGAAACGGCGGTTGTCCGCGACGGTAGGGCTGTCGAGGTCGGCGGCACCCAGTGACGCGAAAACGCCGCCGGCAACCAGATCTGCACTCGCTTGGCCGTTGAAGATATCAAAGCGCCAAATCCGGCCGCCCATGTCACCGACATACATGCGATCAGCGAACTGATCGTTATTGAGGTCGATGACCCGTACGTTCGATGGAATGGCATTGGTCATTTCGTCGAGCGTGAGCGTGTTGTCGTCATCCGGGCCGGCCGACCAGAGCAATGCACCCGATTCAGCATCCAGCATATAAATGGCATTGCCGAAACTGTCCGTGGAATAGCCTGGATTGTCCTGGTTCGTAGCGTAACCGCCGCCGACAATCAGCACTGTCTGGTTATCATTCTGCTCAGCGCCATTTATGTGCACGCGGCTTATGATCGGTGCAGACCAGGTCTGGCCCAGGCGCGGCAATTGTTCCCGCCCAAGCTCCCACATGAGGCGCGGATCGTCGCGACGCGTGACGTCGAGCGCATAGTAATGGGTGCCGCCCCGGCGCATGCCGAAATACAGCATGATCTTGTCTCCGCCATCCGGCTCGATGATGCCGTTGCCGTTGAGGTCCTGGCGAAGAACCTGAATATTTCCATCGATTCCATAAAGCTTTTCAGGCGAATCTGCATTGCGATAAAGGGCGGGCAGATTGCCGAGCAGTTCCTGCGGGATGAAAGCGAAAACCTCATCGCCCGTTGAAATATCGATGGCATGCAGATAGCCGTCATTGGTGCCGAAGTAGATGACGCCGTCTTCCAGGTCCGGGGCGCCGGTCTCTCCACCGTAGATCACGACCGCCGGAACGCCGTGCAGGGGATCCCCGATAATTTTCCTGGCGTCACCTGTGTCGCCGTCGCCGTCATTATCCAGGACGTCGGCGCCTCGGGCCCAGTCGATCAGCACTTCGCGTTCAGGATCACCGACGCCGCCAATGCCGAGCATGTCATTGCTCAGCGCGTCGTTGTCAGCGCTGACCTGGTTGACATCCGCGGTAAGCGCATCACTCGTTCCCGTATAGGTATACAGACTGCGAAGCACAGGATCAGGGAGTCGACTGGCTGCGCCGCCCCTGGTCACGATGCCGCCGTCAGCTGTGTCTGACCAGTAGCTCTGTGATCCGTCACTGAAAAACCCGGTCGTGGCGTCAATCGCGGATTCGCCGATATCTACGCCAACGATCTGATTATTGACAAACTTGTACTTTTTGAGATTACCGTTCCAATGTGCCGTGCTGTCAGATTGGAAAACAGAGTAGTAGAGATCATCGAGACTCTGGGTGCGGTTGAATGCATCGATGGCAACAGCGGGCGCAGCAAAAGTCGTATTGTCCTCACGAATCTCACGCAGAATATCCCGCAGGGCGGCTTCGAGACCGCTTACATCATCAACAGTAAAGTATTCGCCACCGCCACGGTATGCGGTTTCGCTTAGCAATGGCAGGTCTACGGCAAAGCCGATCGTATAGGTCGAGACGTTCTGCAATCCGTTGCTTGGATCGTCATCGATGTCTCTGTTAAACAGGTAGGCAGCCATATCGTCGAGGCAACGGCCATCACCAGTGCCGTCGCAATCGGCATTCCCTGTGGCGTCTTCAAATCCGGGCAAGTCGGTGATCATATCGTCTGCACCGGTGTCGGTAGTGGGGGCACCATCTGTGAGCAGGACCACGAAATTTTTCTTGCAGACCGCCCCGAAGGCCGGGCTGTCGTAGCGTTCCAGATCGGGTCCCGTTCGTGACTCATCAACGCTGGGCTGCATTGCACCCCCGGCGCCGATTGAATCCAGGCCGTAAACCACATTTCGGCCAAGGTAATAGAGCCCGGCCTCGTACAGCGTCTCGGAGAGCGGGGTGAAACCGCTGGCGTCCAGGCCATCAATGGCAACCTTCATGGGTTCCCGGGCGCTTGCGACAGGCTCGACGGCGTACACGACCATCCCGCCTTCAGCACCGGCATCGCCTTCCCCCATATTGTCACTGAAGCGCATGAGCCCGACGTCCACGCCGGATACGCTGTCGAGCAGGTTCTTTGCAACATCCTGAACAACACTGATGCGCGAATCAGGGATACTCTCAGGGCTGGCGCGCCAGTTGAGATAGTTGCCGCTGTAAACAATATACTCAGTACCCGTGTTGCCCTGGCCCCAAAGCACCTCTGCGGCCGGATTATCTGTCCAGGGTCCGTTTTCTCCGTCCGCGGCCCACAGCCGGGTTGTGTCTTCCCCGTCGCCGTCCAGTCCGCTGTCTGAGGCACATTCCACAGGGTCTGAACTGCCGGCGGCGACGCTCAACGGCAACCATTCGCCCAAAACTGCTGAATCATCGAACCGCGCGAAGAAATCTGGCTTCGACGCACCTCCCCGGTTGATGGAAATCAGTGCAGAACTGCACTTGAGAGCCGTCGGATCCAGCTGGTTTTCACTCGTGGCAGAGCCCGCTTCGCAGACATTCGAGGGCGGTAGTCCCGACCCCTCAATCCAGTACATACTCTCATTGACGCACGCGCCCACATAGGTGGTGGCGGGGTCATACTGCGGCGGAGTGCCAACGGTCGCGCTCATGCTGCCTGATGTGTCGATGATAAACAGGACATTGGGTTCGGAATTCGCGACGCCGGCGTTATTGCCTACGAACAATTCAATATCATCAGCGAGGACCGGGCTTCCTGAAATCATACCCAGCAGGCAAGCGATACTTCCCCAGCCTGCTTGATTAATGTGTGACACTTTCATTCTCATTCCCCCGGCCTCAATACCGATTTTTCTTGTTCAGAACTTCTCAGGTTCAACGGGTTTTCCGGCCAGTTCGCTTGTGCGGCATGGCCAGAACCATACGGGTGACAACACCCGTCTTAATATCGTAAAAAATGTAGATGCCCCTGCTGTCACGACTTGCCTTTCTGAAGTCGGCGAGGCTCGCGGGGCTGTCTCCTATCAGCAGCGCGGTAGCGCCATTGAGAGGCAGGTAATCTGGCACGCATTTGGCACATTTGCGCACGCTGATGCTGCCACCAAGAGTGCCCGGCAATGTCACCCGGTCCATGCTGAGTTCCAGCGCCTCTTCGATCATCTGTATATTGCCCGCCAGGAGCTTGCCTGAAATAAGCAACGCTGCCAGCACCCAAATTATTTTCTTAAACATGTCTGTTGCATCCCTTTGATCAGTTGCCCGGCCCGACCACATAAAAACTCTGCGTATGCTCTGAAACTGCGTTTCTCGAAGATCGTCCGACACTTTCAATATCGAAGTGATAGGCCTGAAATCCGCCCGCGGAGCCAATGCTGAACAGGCCCTGCGGTACGTTGGTCGTTTGCGCAAAGCGCGTCTCGGTCTGGTAGGTGGTCGGCGAGCCCGGTTCAACCTCAGTCGCGGTGACAATTACCGGGATGGCGGTGTTCAGCCCGCTTGAGCGCAGGGCGCGATCGATACCGGATTCCGCTGATTGGAAGGCGTTTTCCGCATACTGGGCGTTACCAGCCTGAAGCAACTCGAAAGTGGCCGTCTGCATGCCGGAAATAGCCAGCATAGTCAGCACCATGAGCAGTATGAGTCCCACTATCAGCGCGGCGCCTTGCTGCTGTCTGGCCATCGGGCGTGTCCGGGTATTTATGTTCATTGTCAGCCTCGCAAGTTTCTGAGCTGTATGGTCTGGGAGATGAGTAATCGCCGGAAGCTGTCGTTCGGCGGCGGAATGTTCCGGTCTGCGAACTGGTAGCCGGAAGTGTCGGTGTGACCCTGTTCTGCTTGTTCCGTCCGCAGCAGCAGCCACAGGCGTACTGCAATAATCTGTGTGTCCGGGTCGTACCCGGGCGCCGTGTCATCGAGTAACGGATTGTCAGCATTCACGTAGCGATCGACAGCCCCGTACCCTGGGCTACCTTCCGCGTCTACATCAATGCCGTACTGAACCTGCATGTCCTCAACGCCCGGGATGACCTCTTCATCCCGAATCGCCGGGCCGCGCATAAGCGTGCGCTTTCTCAGCGAAGGCACGTTTCCAAGTGTGGGCGAACTCGGTGCAACGTAATAAGCCGATGCAATCAAGGCGTGAGTTTCGGAGGCTGGCGGCGGCGCAAAACCTGGCGGAATAAGGTTGCCGACGAACAACGCGCCGCGTGTCCGGTCAGACTGAATATGCAGACGATCATTATCCAGCACGGTCAGAGGGTCGGCGCTCGCATGCCTCACGACGAGCACGTCGCTTCCTGGCTGGTAGCTGCCCGCATCAATGCAGCCGGCATAGGGCGCATTCGTGCCATTGGCGCCTTCTACCGGTCTGTCAATGTCGATGTACCATCGATCGCTGCAATCTGAGGCGATTGCGCCAAGCTGGTCGGCCTGTCCCTTACGCCTGGCGATGGTTGCAGAGCGGTTGTTCAGGCCCCAGTAGTTGGCGAGTCTCAGGTCCGGCTCAATCTGGCTCATGGCAAATCGGGCATTTTCCTGCAGGCGCGACATGGACTCGTTCAGGCGGAACGTGGCGCGGCTGTTCGAATAGACACTGATTGCGCCCACCAGCAGGACCGCGCCGATTACCAGCGCGATCATCAGCTCGATCATGGTCAGCCCGTGCTGCTTCATGTCTGGATCCTCAATGAGTAACTGACGGGATCCTGTTCTCCGACTTCTACCCAGCTCACCGTAACGGTATAGGTGTCCGGGTTGCTGGCCGGGTCAAAGGTAACCGTGCCAACACCACCGGGCACGCCGATCCGCGGATCAGAAAGGATGGCCTGCCAGAGCATCAGATCGTGGGCTGCCATTTCAGCGGGACTGCAGAGCTTGGCGCCGGCCGCTGCCCCATCCGAACAGTCGTTGTCTGCAGCCGCGCCGGCATAGGCGGCACCAGCGATGCTATTGGCCCGAATCCTGTCTGCCATATCGGCCGCCAGCACGACGGCCTTGGTGCGCGAAAGCGCGGTGCGGCCTCTCGATACGCTGTCAACATAGAGCGCGGCAATGCCCAGCATGCCAACAGACAGCACGACCAGGGCAATTAATGCCTCCAGCAGGGTGAATCCCCGGTGAATTTTCTTTTGCTCCATTTTCTCCAAGCCTCTCTGGGCCCTGATTCAACAAAAACCTTTAGTTTTACGGGCAACCCCCGGTCCTGGCGTCAACCTCAGCGACCGTATTGAATACCTGGGGGCGACCCGTTGTGGAGATCGCCAGCAACCTCGCTGCAGAGCGACCGTCACCCTGGTCATCATTACCGCGACTATCGCAAACGAGCAGGTTGGTCAGTCTGGCGCCCATGTCAGGCAAATCACGCCCGAAGCCAGACGCGGCGAATGCGAAATAGTTGTTTTCCGCGGTCGCCGTTAATCCCTGGCGCATCGGACCGTGAGATTCAATGACGACATCCGAGATCTCCGGGTCCGCATCGGTATCCACAACACCGTTGCCATTTCGGTCTACAAAAACAATCCAGCCATCATAAAAAGAACCGCCGCACTCTGGCGCTTCTGCCGTGGCATCCTCGGTCGCACAAAACGTGACATTCTCCCTGCGCTTTACCGCCTCTGATTTGCCGGCATGGAAACCGATGACAAGATCATTTGTTTCCGCAGCAACGCGGCTGTTGCGGATCAGGTCGCGCATATTGGGTATCCCGATACCCAGCACGATCGTCGCAACCGCGAGCGTGAACATCAGTTCAAGCAGAGTGAAGCCAAATTGTCTGTGCGTTTTCATCGTGGCGCCATAATAACCGGCGAAAATGACTGCTATTTACATAATGGATGCGCGTACGCAAAAAACCGACAAGCGGTCGGACGCGAGCGTTATGTCAATGCTCGCAAGAATACGGCCTTCCGTCGTTGCGCCGGCGCGCTGATCGGGGCCGGCCCGTGTAGCTGATCACAACTGCGCGCGGTTCGGGTGGTTGTTGCGCAGGGCAGAATACGACCGTTCCGTTGGTGCTTCTATGCGCGTGGCTGCGGAAGACAAACATGGGACGGTTGGCTGAAACCTGGAGGCCTTTGGAAATACTGTGGTAAGCAAGGATGATCTCATCAGGGTCGATTTCCGGAGGCGAGTCACGGTCATCGTTCGCAAAGACCAGCCAGCCCGCCTCCCAGGCATCCGGAGCCAGTGTGCAACTCGCGCCGTCGACTGACGGGCACAGGACCGCAGCGGCATTGCGTTTAATTGCCTCCGAACGGGCCACCTGAACGCCGCTGACAAATGCGTTGATTTCGGCGCTGAGACGGGACGAGTGAATCGATTGACGCATCAGTGGGATTCCGCCGGTGACCACGATCGCAACGATCCCCATGGTGACCAGGAGTTCCAGCAGTGAATAGCCTGGTTTGGCATGCATAACAACTTCCTTGTTTGATTGACGGTGCATCCTGCACCCGGCGCGAGAGAGTAACGCCGGTAGTGCCGGACCCCGAAACTGGGTCCGCCGGCGGCAGTCAACATAACGCCATTACTGTTAGTAATCCGGCCCTGCTGGGCGTATAATCTGTATGTGACTGATTTTTCTAACAGTATCTCGAATGGGTGCGCGCGCACGGCGCGCCTGCTGCGCGCCCACGGCATTACGCCTACCAGCCAACGTATTGAAATTGCGGAAGTTTTTCTCAGGAAAGCGCAGCACATGTCGGCCGAGCAGATCCTTGTCGAACTGAAAGGTCGCAGCCAGGTTTCCAAGGCGACCATCTACAACTCGCTGAAGCTGTTCGCAGAGCAGGGTCTGATTCGCCAGGTCAATGTTCACTCAGAACGGCTGATTTACGATTCGAATATGCGGCCGCATCACCATTTCTATAACGTGGATACGGGTGAGTTGACAGATCTGGACCCCGGGATGATTGAAATCACGAGCCTGCCGCCAACGCCGGAAGGCACGATCGCCGAAGGCGTGGAAATCGTCATCAAGGTTCGGAGCGCCCGCCGAAACTAGCAGATCTTTCGTTGTTGGCCGACCGGCCTATCACTTATAATCCAGCCCCTTGTCCGAAGCCGGAGTAGCTCAGCTGGCAGAGCAACGCATTCGTAATGCGTAGGTCGGTGGTTCGAATCCACTCTCCGGCACCAAATTGTTTCAAACGCTTACCGCTTTTCGCTCCATCCTGAGCACGGTCAATGTGGGGGAATTGTGGGGATTCCTCTCGCGACACCTGATTCGCGGCCTCGATCAGATTCCCAATTTCTGCCCCTGAGTAGTGCGTGGTGATCCTCCCTGTCTTGTGACCTAGTAAGTCCTGCCGATCTTCAAAGCTCACGCCCGCGGCTCGTAGTCGCCGTCCAAACGTGTGTTTGAGGTCGTGTACCCGCACCTGAGGCAATCCGACTTTCTCCCTTGCTCGCTTCCATGCTGAGTTGTAAATCTTCGTCACCGGCTTGCCCTTGTAGGTAAATACCCGGTCAGGGTGATCGCCTCGCACTTCCTCGATAACAGACTTCGCGACATCGTTCAGCACGATCAGTCGGTTCTCTCCGTTTTTGACGAACGCCTTCGGGACTATAAAGACACTGGTATTCAACTCTGGAAACTGGTGCTCCCAATCCCAACTGAGCTGAGTGACCTCGTGTTCCCGTGTCCCTGTATTTACCTTGAAGAGCGCCATTCTCGCCAAATGTCCCGGCAGTTCCCGAAAAAGTCGATCTTGCTCCTCCCAAGTAAGCGGATACGGCTCTCTGGCGTCAGTGACCTTTAGCAAGGTGATCAATGGAGCGGTCTGTAGCCAAGTCAGACCAATTCATCCCGCCACCTTCTTGCTGCAAGGTTCAATACTCTACGCACGATCGCGAGCGTACGATTGATCGTCGCTGACTTAATCTCCTGTCTTCTGCCATTGATGTATCCGCCAAGGTACCGTCATGAACCCTCTCAAGGGGTAAGTCACCGATGTAACGGGTCAATATCTTCGAGAACCTGTGCATCGCGTCCTATGCTCCGTTTGTGAGTGTTCTCATTCAGATACTTCGTCGCAGCCTCCCGAAACGTCCTTGTCGGGCGAACTCCGTAAACCATAGACAGGCGAATCTCTTCAAGACGGTGGGTTCAGGTACCTTTCCGCTTCGGCGAGTTCGCCCGTGCCACAGCTTTCTCGAAGTCTGCCGTATCCCTTGATTTGCTTATCGACATGCCAGTTTTCACCGCGTTTGATGAGTCCCGGCGTTCTTTTGCGTCCCATGTCAGTCCTCCTCGAGACCGGGACGCCCGTTGCGGCGCTTATACTCCTCCGCCCATGCATCGAGTTCAAGTCTGTCGAAGCGCAATACCCTGTTTTCCGATTGGGAACTCCGTGACATAGGTCGTACCTCACGTTGAAGCGGTTCCTGTCCATGCCCAGATAGGTGGGCGCATCTCGTAATCGCAGAAAGCGTGGCAAGAAGCTGGGTTTTTTTCTCATACGACTCGAAACTGTGGCACTGGGTTAGCGGCGCTTGCCTTATAACAACGCCATGATCCTATTCGCTGAGACGGTTAATTTCTTCCCCTAATAGCGGTGGGGTTAATATGGGGCAAAGAAGGAGCTGAACTTGACTGCAAAATGGCCTGACTGGCGAAAGGTGGGGGACTACGAATTCACGTCCGAATTGGACAGGGCTGGGTGGGCATGGGAATTCCTGCGCCGCAACTCAGAATACCGTGCAGAATATAAGTCGATGATGGAGCAACGCTCAGATCGCCTCAAAAAAACGAAGTTCCTTCACGAGAAAAAGGATTTAGTTCAAGAAGGCCCTTTGACTTTTACAAAGAATGAAGAACTAGGCCACAGATGGGGTATGGAGCGAGCCGTTGATCCAGATGGAGAAGAAGTTCCGAGATTTCGTCCGGTCTACCCAATTAGGCTCGATTGGGACGAAGTCAGGGGGTTCTACGAATGCAGCGAACCCGAAGCACCAATTACTGTAGTCGAGCCGTACTCGATACTGGTGTTTGATCTAGATTCTGATATTGACGCCCAACTGAAAATCGCTAGAGAGTCCCTATTTCGCCAATCCGGAAATTCGGAAAGCAAGGCTCTGCGGCGGCGGAAACGCTTGGAATGGACAACATACTTACGCTTGCTAGATGCTGGCCCGAAAACAAAAACACCAGATATTATTAAGTGCATAAAGACTTACCAAAAATATTCCAATGATGTGTTTGACAATTATGCTGCTACGGATAAAGTAAGCGACCACAAGAAGTCAGCTCAAGCCCTTTGTGATGATCCGTTGTCAATTCTAGGCATCGAGGTAAACTATTTACCCCGAATAGATACCTCGACAATTCGGGGAAGCCATCAGCTTCACTGTTTCGCTAAGGTGCGTATCTCTCCTACCAAAAGGAGAGTTATCGGATCAGGAAGCAGGAACCCGGACGAAGATGAAATCCACGGCGCAGGTAACTGGTCTAGTTTCGGCGAGAGGGGCATTCATTGACAAGCTGGCGATCACTTTTGACATACCAGCGCAGTATGAAGGACATCTCGCACAGCGGTTACAGCTTCTGATGCAGGACAAAGTTGCGACTTACTGTCCAAGCAGAAATTATAAAACCGGCGTGAGAATATGGCTCAACGACCATCTAATCAAGGAAAATGCCACGTCTTCGTGCATGACAATTCACGCATTCCCAAAGGTTGCGGGGTATCGGACATGTCGGGTCGAGTGGAACCCAGATAAAATAGCGATCCACGATATTGCAGTAATAGCATTCGGGGATTTCTTGGAACTTGACTTCGCGATGGTCAATTCGGGAGTCGTTACGGGTCTGGATCTGGCTGTTGACATTTCAAATGCTAAGATCAACGACTTTGTTTTTCATGTTCCGAAGTTCCAATTGTTCCGAAACTACTATGGAAGCGGAACTACTCGGTATCTAGGTGGAAATGCCGGTAGTCGGTACTTCTGCTGCTATGACAAGCGCGCCGAGATTATTCAGCACAACAAGAAGGTGAACTTTCGCCATGTCGTCCCGGTTCCGGAATACCCTTTGATGCGGATCGAAGCTAGGCTGCGACCACTAAAACTTGCGTGGAAGGCACTTGGGTGTGTGGACAATCCGTTTGAGAGTCTTAAAATCTGGCATTTTTTGACTGACTACCCGTCACATGAATCGGCAGACCCAATCGTCAAGCTAGTATTAAGTCTCGCACAATATACAGGGCTAAATTCGGCACTCCATCACCTCGGTAAACATCAACGGAAAGCAACTTTGATTCAGTTACAGAAGATGAAGCAAGATTGTGACTGGTGGAATCCCAGCAAGTTTTGGAGTGGCTTTCAAAAAAAGTATCACGAGATCGACTCTGAGATGATGAACGGATAGTGCTTTTTTGTAGGAGAGCTAAGTAGCTTTTTGAGTCGTCTCCTGATGAAGCTAATTGCAGAGAGCCAAATGCGCCGTTGATCCCTGCAACCGTTGGATAAGCCAAAGATGATGGCTCTTATGTTCGCGAAATTAATTTCGCGGGGGGTCTTTGGGTGCAACAGGACTCTGATATGTAGCAATTCTGCCCCCACCTACAGGTGATCGACTTGTGAAGTGCTCTCACCGGCGCATTTTCAGGAAATCAACGATCCATTTAGGCCCGGTGTTAATGGTGGGAGAAGCTCTCAGACTCCAAGATAGGCAAAACGGATCACGGATGACGTGCAACAAGTTGCACAGAAACAGTTTGTCTGATAACCGACATGTGAGGGCTTCGGCCCGAGGATTGAGATTCTCAGCACCTACATGCCCCGAATTGGGAGCCTGACTCGGGATTTCACCGCTACCCATAGCCACGGCAGTCCCATTAACCCATCAGACTCGGCCTGAGGTCTGCTGACTACCCGAAGCAGACATTTCGGGGCCGATTGGCTAGACTTTGCCTAGCGGCTGCTACTGACCCATTGCGGTCATTCGTCGCCCATACCATAAAAAGGAGTCGCCCGGTGAAAAGAACCTTTTTAGTTCTGCTAATTCTCACATTCGCACCTGCGGTTTACGGCCAAACCCGCTGCGAATGCGAATATGATGACTGGGTTGATGACTGTGAAGCGGAGTTTGAACGCAATGGAGATTGGATAGTCCTTGAGTCCGATACTGAACAATGTTCTCGAATTGATTGGTATACAGGTTCGCAACCGCGCACAACGATAGTCGAGGATGGAAAAGAAACCGGTTCATCTTGCCAGCAATATTGGAAATGTCGAAATTTCAATCGCAAGCTGTAAAGTATGCAAAGACCGACTTCATTCTCAAGAAAACAAAACCTTGAGCCCCAAGCCTGATGAGGCGGCGCCACCACCGAGCATGGCGTTGATACTCGTGATTTCTACGATTATACGGCCAAACTGTTTACGCAATGCGGACGTTCAGAAACAGCAGTTAGCCTGAGGCAATGGGCAACCGCTCCCGAAGCTGCCGGATACAGATTCAATGATGATGCGAGCTTCAATAGATGGCTTGTTAGTATGTACGACATGTTTGGAAACACTGAAAAAACTTCTGAATTCGCAGTGAATAACAAGCGGTTCTATAGGCTTAAGGAGCCGTCACCAGATGAGATAGGGTCCGCTTCTGGCCGGTATTCGACATTCCCCCACTCACCTGTCGGTGCATTCACGCTTCATATTCGCTATCCTTGCCTCCAACCTCTGACTGACGGCTTTGCCATGCTGTCCAAAGTGTATTTCGAGGCGGCAGGCTGGGCAGATTCCCCCACTGATCTTGGTGATCAGAGACTGAGGCAGGCGTGCAATTAATTGCACTGTGACGGCTCCCTGACAGGAGAACAAGACGAAAACTGAACACCAGACCCACGTGCAACATGTTGCACAGAAAGTTTGCTAGCGGTAGGGAGCCGTGAGGGGTCTCGCCCGAAGTATGAGAATTCAGCCCCAACATACCCCGATATAGCAGCCCCCCCTGTCTGCTGATGCCCAGAGCCACGCCCAGCCGCATTAACCCATCAGACCCGGCCTAATGTCTGCTGACGACCCTGAGCACCCGTTAGTTTTGGGCTCGTGCCCGAGCACATTAAGTGCTCATGTTGGCCGAAAGTACTCCAGCAGCTTTTTGATATATTCTTTGATGGTTGCCCACAAGGTCTTAAGCCTGCTCAGAATATTTTCGGAACTCGAAGATTGTACCTGATCAACTTGGCCATTTGATGCACCATTGCTCCAACGAGCGATTTCCAGTTCCACATGAGATTTCATGCTGCTGGCGATGGTTTCAGGGTGATTGGCAAGGAGGGCGATAGTGTCCTTTTCTTTACGCGCAGGTTTGGAGAAATTTAGTCTGGCACCATGATACAACTTGTTTCTGATCAATCCTGCGGCAAGCAATACGTCATAATCATATTTTCGACCTTCGATGACGCATTGGCCGGTTTTGCCTTTCGGTACTCCTAACAATTGTCTTACTGCGTCCCGGCTTCCTTTACTGCCCTTTTTTAGCCTATAGGCGAGCGCCTCAAGACAGGAAAAAGTATCTCGCAATCTTGAAATGTATGTTGCTCTCTCGATTGGCGTCATGGAACATGGATAACGCGAAGGCGAATCGTTCGTCTCGCGTAACCATTTCCCTAATTGAAGTCAGCGCCCGGACAAAATCGTCCCCAGTATTGCCAAAGCCAAGCCGTATTCGTCTATTGGAGCGCGGCGGAGTTGCGCGCCAAGAGCATTCTCCGTTCCGTGGCCCAAGAACGACATAGCCTATGGGCTCGACAATATCACCAGTTGCCCATGACAATAGCTCACGAAGTGTGTCCAGCATTGGAGCTGTGCATTTTTCGGCATCCTCTGCTGACTGCCACTCGGGAACTGGGCAGACAATCGCCACGCAGTGGGTGAAATCGGAACCACCTTCTACCAATTTATCGAAAGATTGTTGATCAACAGATGCACCACACTCCTGTGCGTATGACGCCAGCCACGTTGCCGCAGTCTTGAATCCTAATGGTTTGAGTGGAACAAATTGTGCTCCATCCTCAAATGTCACTGGGGCTTGCAAGAACGCGCCAGTACAAAGCAAGTGCACGCTGGGTCTTGTTGTGTGTTCGTTCATTACAGTCATCTCCAGTGCCATCCAGTCACCTAGGATTACGCCAACAATCTATCGGTAATAGAGATTCCTCTGCCACCGAATACCAATTGGTCGAACAAAGCATACCGAAGTTGGCGTATGGTTCATTGCTCTAAATCTACCGAAATCCTGCCATTGATGTCCGCTTCTGGCCGTGAACTGCCTGTAGGTGCTCATAGTCTGTGATGTTGGGGCGAGGCCTGCTGACGACCCTAAGGAGACTTCTTGGATGTGATTGACTAAACTGAATCTTGGGTCTGCTGGTGACCCAAAGCAGGGTCATGACATAGCAGGCGGTATGACTCTCCAATCGCAGCCGGGATGTGCAGCAAATGAAGACAATTTTCGCGCTACTTTTCATCGCAACTGCACCTTTTGCATTTGCGGAAGAGTCTATTGTATTTGTGGGCATTCCAACGTCCCTGTCTGTAGCCAGTGAAGAAAGTTCCGAACGAATTACCCTTGAAGGCGAGGACGCAGCCGACAAAAAAGTTGTTATCGTCAAGAGGGATGGAAAGTACTATTGGCGAAGCCGAGAAGACACGGAGCTATTTCACCTTGCCTCAGGTGCTATGCATTTCTTCATTGCACCAAAGAGCGGCTATATCAAGATCATGGATACCAGTTCAATCGCACCCCTGTTGGACGAGAAGCCACCACGCTATATGTACTTTGAGAACATGTCGCAATTTCTAACCACGTTTACCTATCATGGGATTGGCACGGAACTAGCGCTATAGAAATCTCTAGACCATCTGTTCGCTAACAGCTTGTCGAACTGTGCGCTCCCTAGCGGCCTAGATGACCGCTATTGGCCGTGAACAACCTGTAAGAACCGATAGCCCCTGATCTAGGGGAGAGGTCTGCTGACGACCCAAAGCTGACGTTAGCCCACGCAGAGTAGACAGTAGAAACTACTTGAATAACCTAAACTGACCTTTCGTGCTGTTCTTCCTTCGAGTTCTACTCGCTTTCTTATACCTACATCTAGGGCAATCCCTGCCGCTGGTTCTATGATTAATTGTGTCTTGCCA
>CAVWXZ010000008.1:0-12740 GCA_963759075.1 uncultured Gammaproteobacteria bacterium | reverse complement strand
ACGAAAAGCTTGCGCGGGGCGAAGTTGAGAATCCCGCGCACGCCTCCCTCCACCAGCTGGTTGGCCACGTCCTGGGCGGCGGCGGCGGGAGTGGTGATGACCCCGATCTCGATGGCGCTCTCCTTTACCTGGGCGCCCATCTCCACGGCGGCCTTGATCGCCAGACCGTTCCACATCTGGCCGATCTTGAGCGGGTCGTTGTCGAAGATGGCGACTATCTCGAAACCCTCGTCGGCAAAACGCTTATAGGCATGGAGGGCGTGGGCGAGGTTACCCGCACCCACCAGGCCTACCCGCCAGCGGCGGTCGAGCCCGAGGATGCCGCGGATCTCGTCGCGCAGGGATTACCCAAATGGCGTTGGAAAAGCTCAGGTTCCCCACGAGTATGCTCTTGAGAACCCTGCCCGGTAAAAGACTTAACGACCCATGCTTCAAACAGATCGTTGGCTCCATTGCCTCTGTGCGTGATAGACAGATTGGCCTGCAGCACTTTATTGGCATGGGGACTGAAGGTCACCTCATGGAGAAAATCAAATTCTTCGACATTACCGTCGATCTGCAAAAAGTCTTCATCAATGAGGCCAGGATAATATGAATCATCCCCGACATGAGCAGTCAGTTGATCGCATGAATTTGTATCGCCAGGACATGCACCGCCAAAGTCCACAAGGTCGCCAAAGCTGATGGGCGTTGCGCTGGCTGTCATGGACATCAAACTGAAAAATGCGACACCTAGCATGCTTCCATATCGTACTGTCACTGATCCTTCCACATTTGTTTGCCTGGCGCGCTTGCGGCGCCTCCTCGCATCCATATTTGAAAGCAAGATCTGTACCAAAATGATTAACCCATGGAAATTCATGTACATGGCGGATTCCGCCTTTTCGAGAGGCGACAAATATGTAAAAAAACCCGACAGTATAAGGCTTGAATGCCCGGTCGGACGTGGAAGAAGGTAGTGCTCGCAGCGAATGGTGCGCGATTAAGCTGCAGCGCGCTATTCACGACAGAGGTAACGGCAGCGCTGGGTCGTCAGCAGACCTTTCCCCAGGGGCAGGTGCGATCTACGCCTACAGGCAGTTCACGGCCAAGAGGAGGCCTTTCCGGCAACGAAAAAACCCGCCACTCGGGCGGGTCTTTGTCATGCTTGTCTTGTGTTCAGACTTTCTTTCTGCGTCGTGCTGCCATGCCGACAAGGCCAAGACCTAACAGTGCAAGGGTGCCGGGTTCGGGCACGGTGGTAACGCCGAATTGGTATTGCTCAACAGTCAAGCCAGCTTCCAAATTGTCCGCTGTTATCGTGAGTTCATAGGCGCCAAATGCACCTGTACTCGGTGGATAATCGTAACTGGTGGCCCAAACCTGGTAAATGACACCGGGCAACGCATTGATTGTTGCATTGGCTACACCCCCCGCCGCCGCAGAAAACGCTTGGCCAAGAAAATTGGAAGTTGGAATATTGCTGACGCCTTGAACGTCGACGGGTAGTTGTGTTCCAGACGTGAATGCCTCAGCACCCCAATAGTAGAACCAAGGTGTAAGAGTATCCGTTGCATCGTACATCACATTGATGTTCGTGCTTGTATCCACTGTGATGGAAAAAACGTCAATAAAGAACCCACCGTTCAACTCCGCTGGAATGTCATTCTCACTTATACTGCCGGCAATTACGTCAGCATTCGCCGCCATCGGTGACAGCAGTACAGCCAGTAAGGCCAGATAAATTGTTTTTGTTCTTGTCATTGTCTTGTCCCCTGAAAGCAAAATAGTCTTTTGAATACCGTAATGCAGGAATCATGCCGGTTTGACGATAGTGAGCGTTTACAACGAGTTGACGGCGCATTTGGAAAAGCGCATACGTCAATATGTAAAGTATTCCGACAGATTTCTCTGCGTATGCCCCAGAAACTGCCGTATTCAGAGACAAGCCCGTGTTCAACAGTGGGCCATCCACAGGATCGGCTAATGTCTGCAGTGGGTCGTTAGAGGACGTCTGGCTTCCACTGGCAGTGAACTGGTAGGAACGTCTGCTTTTTATCCACATTCAGGCGTGACGCATGGCTGATGCGCGAACACTGCCGGAGAGGGCAATGTGGGGGTTTTGTAGGGATTTGCTGTGCTCGGTTGTGCATTGTGGGGCAATTTGCAACGGGCGCCCGGGTCATAAAACTAATTAAAAAAAGTATTTAGACTTTCGATCCTCCATTCGCAATGCGTAGGTCGGTGGTTCGAATCCACTCTCCGGCACCCAATCTTTTTCTTTGCTTCTTTCTTTTTGGATTTAGCCAAAAAGAAAGAGGGTAGGCCGTTATCCGGCAAAGCCGGAAGCCTACGCAGTCCGCGACGGTAATTCGGCCCGCGTCGCTCAACGTAACCGATCTTTCAGGTCCAGCGATCCCGGTCAATTCAACACCGAATATCACAGCAATGGTAAAGCGCATTAGTTTCAGGTCAGATACCGGAACGTCACGGCTGTTATTGCCGGCGAATTAGCAGGCTTCATCGCAACAAGCGGCGCCTTCAGGTTTTCTTCTGATCAAGCGCGGAACGGCGGTCTGGTTCCAGACATCTTCTTTGCTTCTTTCTTTTTGGATTTAGCCAAAGAGAGATGGCCGGCGATTGCCTGGCTTAGTCAGATGCCTTGCTCTTCTTGCTACTTGATTCGCCGCAAATGTGATGATTGCTTCTTTTCGGCGTCCTGACCCAACACGACGGTGTCTGTAAACCCCCCGGCCAGCCGCGCGTCTCCGGACGGCACCGCTGTCGCCTGTCCAGCTACGAACTTGAGCCGGTAGTCACCGAGCATGATCAGGTCGCCGTGCCGCAGGAGGTGATGTTTGGTTTTTCGGAAATTCACCAGGGTGCCGTTGGTGCTGTTCAGGTCGAGCAAATGCGCGCCTCTTTCGTCCACGAGAATCTGTGCGTGATGCAGGCTTACCGAGCCCCGGTCCAGCAAAATGTCGCTGGTAGGGTGTCGTCCGATCATGATTCGCCGATGCGTAAGCAGGCAGCTGCCAAGAACCTGGCCAGAATGGGTGATAACTACTTTGTCTACCAGTTCGCGACTGAAGGGGCTGCTATGTGGCGCGAGGCTGAAACGCGCCTCCGAGCGCGGCAGCCTGCCCGGGAGCTGCATATCTTTGACGATGTCCTCCATGACACTCTTGATGACCCGCTCTTTCTCCAGTTCAGCAGATCTCTTGAGCGCACCCTTGCATATATCGTTGACAAGGCGGGGAACGCCACCTGAATGGGATGACGCAACCGACAGTGCAGCCGGGGAGAAGAGCGAACGGGTCGGTCGGCCCGCATCCTCAAGCTGGTGATACACGTAGTCCTCGAATTCATCCTCTGCCAGCCCATAGAGATGAAACCTTCGCTGAGCCTGCTGGCCGAGGTTGGTCTTGTCCAACTCCTTTTCGAACTCGGGTCGACCGAAAAATATCAGGCGGAGATTGTCATCGGCAATTCTCCTGACGCGAACGAGGCGCGCCAGCTCGTCATGCACTTCCGGGGTCAGGGTGTCCGCGCTGTCAATCGCGATAACCGGAGTTCTGCCCTTGTTTTCTTCGTGATCCAGAAAAGCGCGCAGGATCTTCAGGTATTCACTGGTATTCGCTACGAAGGGATCAAAACCAAACTCGACAAGAACCGAGCGCAGGAAATGCCCGGGTGCCGAATGTGGCTTCATGATCCGGGCCACAAGAAGCTTCTCGTCTTCCTGGTCAAAAAGCTGATCGAAGAGCAGGGATTTTCCGGTACCACTGTCACCGAGGATGCAGCAGACACGATTGTCGTCAAGGAGGCTGTCGAAAACAAAGCCCTTGCCCTGGCAGTACTGCGCACCCCAGAAAATGCTCTTTGCGCCGTCGCCGAAGGGGTCGCCCTCCAGCTTGAAGAACTCTTTATACATCTCGCCCTCTGCAGTCCATAGCGCTCTCTGATATTAAATCTTGTATTTAGGAGAGCTGACCCGGTAATCATAGTAACGCCTTTGGCCGGGTACCAAGAAGCATTTCACTTAATGTAGCTAATCTGAGCCACGCTTGCACGCCTGGCCCATCATGACGCGACGCAGCATTCAATCAGTTCCCGCGACCGGTGCCCTCACTGTGATGCCCCTCACACTTTGGATTGCTGCCTTGTGAATCAGCTCCCAATCCCGGCACAGGGTCGTTGACACAGGACCGCTTCCGGGAAAAACTGGAGCTCGACAAAGGCAAACTCGTTGAAAAGCGAGGGCGCAAAGCCACCGGTCTAAAGGTCATATCCAAAGACAGCGGGGCTGCCAGTCGGGGTGCAGCACCCATTTCGCCCCCCAGACTGTCAATCCCGGCTTCCTGTCTGATGAAAATGACCCGCGATCAAAACGGGGAACGACAGGAGCCAGCAGACATGCGCACGATCTTGATTCTACTCGCGGTGACAGCACTGGGGCTCTCCTCTTTGGCAGACGCCGCCGATATGACAGTACAGCCTCTCAAGAGCCTCGAGACCTCCCAGGCGGAGGGTTATTCGATGCTGGTCAGAAAGGAGACGTCGTTGCTGACTCGCATCCAGACGCGGCTGGAAGTGAATCAACGGGAAGTCTGGTGGCTGGTCTTCAACAATCCTTCTGCCTGCGCGGCGCGTCCGTGCCAGTTGCAGGACATCTACAATCTGGATACCCGGGCGGATCTTATCCGCGCCAGAGAAAATGAGGCCGGAGCAGATGGGGCGGGTAACATTTGCCTCACAGCTGGCAAGGGAGGGCGATCTCTGATGCCTGATCTCGGCCTCGCTGCTGCTGGTCTGGCTGAAATACGGGCTGCCGAAGTTCAGGTGATCGTTACCGATTCAGTGCCAGGCCTCAAGTCCCTCATTACGCGACGCAATGCTGGCTTCACCAGCAACTGTGCCGGGGGTGAATGCAGTGCGCTCCTGGTGGCAGTTCACGCGCCGACGGCTCCGCTCCTGGTCGCGGCCAACTTCAGTCGCTGAACAGCCCGCTGCGGGCGGTGCCTGCCTTCGCGGGTTGGATGCTGACGGTGAGAAGCTATGCTCCCGCCGCTTAGGCGGCTTTTCGGTGGGGAGTTGACTGTCACGCCATCACTGGTCGGATGCGCCTCGTTCGCGAACACAAAAAGTAAAAGGGCAGCGTCGCCCGGTCAGCCCACTGGCAGCGAGTATGTACGGCTGTCGGAGGTGCGGCGGGCAGAGCATTCTTCTTTCTCGCCAAGCTGATCAGCCACGCCCATGGTCGTTTGCCCGAGGCCGCGCCCCGGGGCATTTTTCGACATGGTTTTCGCGGGCCCGCACGCGCGGCTCCGGACTTCTGCTTCGCTCGCGCCTGGCGCCTGTAAATATGCGGCGATGCCATTCCTCTGACTGACCATTTTCGTGCCATTAAAGTCTGATCTATGGTATGTTTCCGCACGAAATTTCGCATTCACTCGGGCTTCCAATCAGCCCGCTTAACAGTCAGAGAGACGTCATCCCCACATGTTGACGGTCGAACCTTCTGCAAAGCCGGCACAGAGCGCAGTTAACCAGCCTGCGTTCCTCTGCATCCCTTTGCCGGCAGGCAGTCGCGCCCAGGCCAGCAGAGTCGCTTGATGGGCAGTGAACGAATTTCCGACATCAGCCGGATCACGGGTACTCACCCCAGCCTCGACCCCAGGGAGCGAATGAACCTGGGCATCGACCCGCTGCTGGCAAAAGTAGCAATCGATCTGCAATCCCTGAAGCCCGCCGACTTTGACGAGCGGATTGCCAGTTCTCTGGAGGACCTGCGTGATGCGACGGGTGTCGATACAGTGTGTGTGGGCCTGTTCGAGCCCGGTACCCGACGCGTCATGCGGGTCATCGAGGCGAGTCATCCTGATTCCGACTGCTGGCCAGTGGGTATGGTAGGCACGGTCACCGGCGATCTGCCGTGGCTGGACTCCAGATTGCAGCATATGCGACTGCTGGAAATCCTGGACAGTCGATTCCTTGAGCCCGAGCAGTCGGCGGAGCAGCACTGGCTGGAGCAGGTCCGTGTCCGATCTCTGATGCTGGCGCCTTTTGAGGTTGCGGGCGAGCTGCACGGGTTTCTTGCGCTGCTTTCGGGACAGCCAAGAGATGCGAACGACGTCACGCTTGCATTGCTGTTGAAACTCATGGGTACCAGTCTTGCGACCGGGCTCGAGCGCATGCAAACGGAGCGCTCGCTGGAATATCTCCGCGAGCAGGTCCGGCTTGCCACGTTCGGTGCCAATGATGGTATGTGGGACTGGGACGTGCGGGCCGGCACCATATACTTTTCTCCGCGTTGGAAAACAATGCTCGGCTATGAGGAGAAGGACTTCGTTGGCAGCATGCCGCATTGGCGCGAGTTAATTCACCCTGACGATCTGCCCGACGTTCAGGCACTGTTTCGCAGGCATTTGCGCGGTGAATCTGAGCTGTTTGAGAGTACGCATCGGCTCAAACGACAGGACGGCGAATGGCGCTGGGTGTTGAGCCGCGCGAAAGCCCTGCATGACGAAAAGAACGTCCTGAGACGAGTGGTTGGCGTGGAGCTGGATATTACGGATCGCAAGCTCTACGAGGAGGCGCTGTTTCGCGAGAAGGAAAGCGCGCAGACAACGCTGGAGTCCATCGGTGATGGCGTGGTGACGACCGATGCGGCGGGAATCGTGGAATACCTGAACCAGGTGGCCGAGGAACTGACCGGCTGGACACTGGAAGATGCGGCGGGCCGTCCGGTCGACGAAATCTTCAAGGGCTTTCATGAAGAGACCTGCGAGCCACTTGAGAATCCGATGGCAGTGGCCATCAGGCGTCAGCGTCCCGTCAAGTCTGTGCGGCCCACGTTACTGATCAGGCGAAATGGCGACGAAATTTACATCGAAAGTACCGCCGCGCCGATCAGGGACGGAGAAGGCAGCCTGGCCGGTGGCGTGCTGGTATTCCATGACGTGAGTGAATCACGGGAATTGAATCGGCGACTCAGCTATCACGCCAGCCATGACATTCTGACCGGGCTGGTAAACCGGCGGGAGTTTGAAAACCGGCTGGAGCGCGCACTCAAAAGCGCGAAGGCCGACGAGGGCTCTTACGCCCTGTGCTACATGGATCTGGATCAGTTCAAGATCATTAACGACACCTGCGGACATGCTGCCGGCGATGCGTTGCTGGGGCAGCTCGGCGCACTGCTCAAGTCCAAGATCAGATGGCGGGATACTCTTTCCCGGCTCGGCGGCGATGAGTTCGGCGTGCTGCTGGAAAATTGCACGGTTGAAGAAGCTATGCGCACCGCCGAGATTTTGCGGGAGGCAATACAGGAATTTCGTTTCAACTGGGATGATCGTGTTTTCCGGCTCGCGACCAGTATCGGGGTTGTGCCGATTACAGCTGACAATGAGGATGTTGCCGGTATGCTGAGTGCCGCGGACAGCGCATGCGCGGCGGCCAAAGAGGCGGGCAGAAACCGTATCCATTGTTTTCAGGAAAATGACATTGAATTGCTGCGCAGGCGCCGCGAGATTCAATGGGCAGCGCGAATCAACAATGCGCTTGAAGAGTCGCGCTTCGAGCTTTTCCGGCAGGTTATCAGGCCGCTGCAAACGACGGGGGAAGGTTTGCACTATGAACTGTTGTTGCGAATGCGCGATGAAAACGGGGGCCTGATTTCTCCCGGGATATTTATTTCAGCCGCGGAACGTTATGGAATCATCCCGAATATCGATCGCTGGGTTATTCAGAATTCCTTTAACTGGCTGGTTTCAGCGGCCGATGAGCGTGAACGCCTGGCCGTGTGTTCGATCAATCTGTCCGGGCAGAGCCTGGGAGACGAGAAATTCCTGCCGTTTGTTATTGAACAGTTTCGAAATACGGGTCTCGATCCTGCCAAGATCTGTTTCGAGATCACCGAGACGGCTGCGATCGCCAGCTACAGCCAGGCCAACCGGTTCATTCAGGCACTCAAGGAACTCGGCTGCCTGTTCGCGCTGGACGACTTCGGTACCGGTCTGTCGTCCTTTGGGTATCTGAAGCACTTTCCGGTTGACTTTCTTAAGATAGACGGCAGTTTTGTGAAAGAAATTCTCCACGATCCAATCGATCGGGAAATGGTTCGTTCGATCAATGAAATAGGGCATCTTACCGGGAAGAAGACCATTGCCGAATTCGCAGAAAATGCAGAAATCATCGCTATGCTGAAGAGTATGGGTATTGATTACGCGCAGGGTTTCGGTGTCTCGGAGCCGGAGCATATTCTGCGAGCCATCGCCTGAGGACGAGGCAGGCTGCGACTTACTTCGGATATGCAACCCGCAGCGAAAGGTCAATCGCTTGCACGTGCTTGGTCAATGCGCCGACCGAGATGTAGTCAACGCCGGTTTCGGCCACACGCCTGACCTGTTCCAGGTCCATGCTTCCCGACGCTTCGAGCTTCGCCCTTCCCTTATTCATAGACACTGCGGCACGCGTATCTGCGAGGCTGAATTCATCAAGCATGATGATATCTGCTGCCGCCTCAAGCGCTTCGCTGAACTCGGTCAGGTTTTCGACTTCGACTTCTACAGGCACCCCTGCAGCGAAACTTTGTGCAGATTTCACGGCGCCGGCGATCGAGCCGGCCGCCAGGATATGATTCTCTTTGATTAGAATCCCGTCAAATAGTCCTGTCCGATGATTCTCGCAGCCGCCGCAGCGGACCGCATATTTCTGCGCAAGACGCAATCCGGGTATCGTTTTGCGAGTATCCAGAACACGACATTTTGTCCCTTTGACAGCCAGTGCATATTTCTGCGCGACGGTAGCGGTCCCTGACAGGCACTGCAGGTAATTCAAAGCAGTTCTCTCGCCGGTCATCAGAGGCCTGGCCGGCCCTTCCAGCACACAGAGTGTGGCGCCCGGACTCAGCGGGTCGCCATCTCTGTGTATCCACTCGAGTTTTACTGCTGAACCGAGTTGCCGGAATACTTCGTCTGCCCAGGCAGCGCCGCACAGGATTGCTGCCTCGCGGCTCACGATTCGTGCCTTGACCTGAGTCTCCGGGTCGATCAGCGCTGCCGTGAGGTCGCCGTTGCCGACATCCTCTTCCAGCGCGGCGGCAACATGTTGTCTGATATGCAATTGAAGCTGTTTGGTGTTCATTTGTACCGGCAGGTGTTCCATTGGCGTATACCATAATTATACCGCTGCCGAGTCAGAGGCGGCTATCGCGCCAGCGGTCATCTGCTACAATACCGGCGCCCGGCGCAGCGGCGCAGCCGCGGACGCAGCGGCGCAGCCGCAGATTGGCCTGGCGCTTTTAAACACTGATCGAGGACTATCGTATGGCACACGAATTGCCGCCGCTTCCGTATGAACTGGTAGCTTTGGAACCGCATATTTCGGCAGAAACGCTGGAGTTTCATTACGCGAAGCACCATGCAGGCTATGTCGCGAAGCTCAACGGACTGATTCCGGGAACAGAGTTCGAGAACGCGTCACTCGAAGAGACCATACGCAGTGCCTCAGGCGGCATATTCAACAATGCGGCACAGGTCTGGAATCATACGTTTTACTGGAACTGCATGTCCCCTGACGGCGGCGGTGAGCCGCCACCGGCGCTCATACGAGAACTGGACAAGTCATTTGGCTCGTTCGACGCGTTCAAGCGCCAGTTCAGCGAGGCGGCTACCAGCCATTTCGGATCCGGTTGGGCGTGGCTCGTCAGAAAAGCTGACGGCAGTCTTGTGATCACGCAAACCAGTAACGCCGGCTGCCCGCTGGCGTCAGGCGATGTGCCGATGCTGACCTGTGACGTCTGGGAGCATGCCTACTATATTGACTACCGGAATGCGCGTCCCAAATATGTTGAGGCGTTCTGGAAACTCGTCAACTGGGAGTTTGTCACCCGTCATCTCGCTGCGTGAGGCGGGGTAGTATGCTGGCCCAATGCCCGTCGACGACTGCCCAATAGCATGATGATCATGGAGCGACCAGACTCGCCATGCCTGGGCATCTGTGCGCTGGACGAGCAGGACCTGTGCATTGGTTGCAGAAGAACCTTGGAGGAAATTGCCCGGTGGGAAGATCTCGAAGCCGACGCCCAGTGGCAGGTCATTGCGCTGCTGCGCGGTCGGGCCGGCGCATTGCCACAGAGTTAGGGTACGGTATTGCCTGAAACAGACGTTATATCCAGGGCGGAATCGCGGCCCTTACGAGGCCGCTACCTCGCTGGTCTGCCAGGGCATCTTGCCGTGGTTGCACTGCTTGCAGTGGTGTTCCTGAGCAGCGGGTGTGTCGCGTTGATCGCCGGGGGCGCGGGGAATCCGGGCAGCTATCCGGCAACGAGTCGATCGGAGGCGCAGGCAGAATCCGATGCTAAAGCGACCAGGCTCATAAGGACAGAGTTTGCCGGCGACCGATACCTGAAGTCGCAGCAGATATCGGTCAGCACTTATAATGGTGTGGTAACCCTGACAGGCAATGTTCCCAGTTACGCTGCGCGTTCGCAGGCCGAAATACTTGCAGCCGGCGTCCAGGGCGTCCGCAGCGTAAACAACGAACTGCAGGTCACAAACGGGTATTCAGTCAATTAACGATTCACGAGAGGCAAGAAAGTGGAAATAAACGAACGCATCAGCAAACAGCTGAGCGAGAATCCGGTAATTCTTTACATGAAAGGCACACCTGATTTTCCGCAATGTGGTTTCTCTGCGCAGACTGTCGCGGCGCTCCGGGCATGCGGCACCCGCTTTTCACATGCCAATATTCTTGAAGACCCCGAGCTGCGCGAGGGACTCAAGAAATTTTCCAACTGGCCGACCTTCCCACAATTGTACGTTGGCGGGGAACTCATCGGCGGCTGTGACATTGTCCTGGAGATGTACCACGCAGGGGAGTTGCAAAAGCTGTTCGCTGACGAAGTGAGCGAAGGTAGCGGTTAAGGCAGCTGCCGAATCACGCCGGCGAGCGAGTTCGCCTGATGATCCCCGTGTCGGCTAAAAACGTTCAAACAACGGCCGGAATCGATTAACGATAAGGCAGAACAGTTCCGCGGTCTTTTGTGCGTCGTAGGCGGCCGAGTGAGCTTCGCGGCTGTCCCACTCGATTGAGGCTGCTTCAAGGGCCCGCGAGAGCACCGTCTGTCCCAGCGCAACCCCGCCCAGGGTGGCAGTATCGAAGCTGCTGAACGGATGAAACGGGTTTCGTTTAATCCCGCATCGCGCGACGGCCGCATTCAGAAAACTAAGATCAAAAAAGCTGTTGTGGCCTACCAGAATTGCCCGGTTGCAGTTGTTTTCCTTGACGGCGGCGCGGATTGGCTTAAAGATTTTATGCAGCGCTTCGTCTTCACTTAAAGCCAGCCGCAGAGGGTGGTGCGGGTCGATACCATTGACTTCGAGTGAAGCCGGGTCGATGTTAGCTCCCTCGAAAGGCTGCACGTGAAAACGGTGGGTTGCGCCACATTCCAGGTCGCCGTCTTCACGCAAATGAACCAGTACTGCAGCAATTTCCAGCAGCGCATCCGTCTGCCAGTTGAAGCCACCGGTTTCAACATCGACCACCACAGGGAGAAATCCCCGGAAGCGCTTCCCGAGCGGCAGGCGACCATTGTTGTCTTCTTCATTCATGCGTCTGCTACCTGCCAGGACAGTGTCTCTCCCGCCAGCCAGGGTATCAGCGGATCGGGATCGCTGCCCCATGCATCCGGTACCCGCCACGGCTTCCTCAGCAGGGTCACTGAATCTGTATTCACCGGAAGCCCATAAAAGCGCGGCCCGTTTATGCTGGTAAATGCTTCGAGCTGCTCCAGCGCCTGTGCCGAGTCGAATATCTCCGCATAAACTGCAAGTGCGACCGGCGCATTAAACGTGCCCGCACATCCGCAGGCGCTTTCCTTGCCCGAACGCAGGTGCGGGGCGCTGTCGGTGCCAATGAAAAACCGCGAATCGCCTGACGTGGCTGCCGCCACCAGGGCCTCGCGATCAGCTTCTCGCTTGAGCAATGGCAGGCAGTAGTTGTGCGGGCGAAGACCGCCGGAAAACAGAGCGTTGCGATTCATGTATAGGTGGTGGGGCGTGATCGTAGCGGCCAGATTGGCGGCCTTGCTGCGCACGAATTCGACGCCCACCCGCGTGCTGACGTGCTCGAGCACAACCCGCAGATCAACGATTGTTTCGACCAGCGGCGCGAGGGTCTCCTCGATAAAACGCGCTTCGCGGTCGAAGACATCTGTACCAGGGTCGGTCACCTCGCCATGCACAAGCAGAGGCAGTCCGACTTCGGCCATTGTTTCAAACACGGGGTAGCTGCGTTCGATATGTGAGACCCCGGCCTCAGAGTGAGTCGTGGCACCGGAGGGATACAACTTGACGCCTGTCACAGCAGCCGAACTGGCAGCGCGCCGAATCTCTTCCGGCGATGTTTGCCCGGTGAGATACAGCGTCATCAGCGGCTGAAACGCAGAGTCGCCGGGCAGCGTATCGAGAATGCGCTGGCGATAAGCTTCGGCCTGCTCGACACGCGCCACGGGCGGGACAAGATTGGGCATGACAATTGCGCGGCCAAAGTGCCTCGCCGTGGCCGGCAGCACCAGGTCCATCATTTCGCCGCTGCGCAGGTGCAGATGCCAGTCGTCTGGCCGCCTGATTGTCAAGCCATCGCCCATTGTCAGCGGTTAATCCCGGGCAATCTCGTACCGCGCACGAAATTTCTGATTTCCACAGACTGGGGACCGCCTGTCTGTCTTGACCTCACTCTGCCAAACCTAGATTATTGTG
>CAVWXZ010000007.1:0-66774 GCA_963759075.1 uncultured Gammaproteobacteria bacterium | reverse complement strand
TCACATTATGATTGAGATCTGTCATGTCCCTGCCCTCTGTTCCACCACACCGGGACCTGGCCCAGGCCCCACTCCAGTGAAGTGGTGTTGTAGTTAACTATAACACTAAAGCTTGGGATTGCAAGCCAACGCTGGCAGAAACTATGCAACTGCTTGTTTTTGTGTATTTTTTTCGTTATTTGGCGGCACGGCAAGCGGTGTCGGGCGAGGTGATTCCGTGGCCGGGCGCGGTGACGGCAAGCGGTGTGGATGTTAGACTCTGCCGCCCTTTAAGGGGGGTCACACCGCCCCTGCATCGATACCCGCCGCAAAGCCAATGGAGAGCAACAAAGCATGAATAAGCCCGTCAGAGTCACGATTACCGGTGCAGCAGGTCAGATTGGATATCAGCTCGCTTTTCGAATCGCCTCCGGCCAGATGTTGGGCAAAGATCAGCCCGTCATTCTCCAGCTGCTCGAAATACCGCCGGCCATGGGCGCCCTCGAGGGCGTCGTCATGGAGCTCAGTGACTGCGCCTTTCCGACCTGCATGGCATCGTCGCTACAGACGACGCCAACGCAGGCTTCAAAGACACCGACTACGCGCTGCTGGTAGGCGCCAAGCCGCGCGGGCCCGGGCATGGAGCGTTCGGACCTCCTGCTCGGCAATGCCAAAATATTCTCTGCCCAGGGCAAGGCGATCAATGCGCACGCCAGTCGCAACATCAAGGTGCTGGTAGTCGGCAATCCGGCCAACACCAATGCGCTGATCGCGAGCAGCAACGCGCCGGACATCAAGCCCGAGCAGTTTACGGCCATGACGCGGCTGGACCACAACCGCGCACTGGCGCAGATAGCCGCCAGGACCGGGAGCCACGTCAGCAAGCTGCGCAAGATGACGATCTGGGGCAATCACTCTGCGACGCAGTATCCGGACGTGAGCCATCTTGAGATCGACGGCAAGCGCGCGGGAGACGAGCTGGACCAGGCCTGGCTGGAGAAGACCTTCATACCGACCGTGCAGCAGCGCGGCGCGGCGATCATCAAGGCGCGGGGTGCCTCGTCAGCCGCCTCAGCAGCCTCAGCGGCCATCGACCATATGCGCGACTGGGCGCTAGGCAGCGCCGAGGGCGACTGGGTCAGCATGGGCGTGCCGGCTGACGGCAGCTACGGCATCGAAAAAGGTGTCATTTACTCGTTTCCGGTGACCTGCAAGAAGGGCAAGTGGTCCATTGTGCCGGGGCTCGCCGTTGACGATTTCAGCCGCAAGCGCATGGCCGCCACGGACGCCGAACTACGCGAAGAACGGGCAGCGATCGCCGATCTTTTATAGAAAAAAGCGCCCTTCAGACTCTCATAAAGCCCGGCTAGAACCGGGCTTTTTTATTTATTTCAATGACTTAGAAAAATCGATCTGATTTCGCCATGGAAATGCGAATGAGGTCTTTCCGCATTGCACCAAATTTGGAGTATAGTTGTTACGAAGTCCTGCGCTGCCCCCCCGCAGCGCCCCGTAGAACATCATGAACGAGGTAACAGGCTCGTGGTAACACTCTTTTGGTTCCTGCTCTTTTTCGGCGGCGCGATCACGCTGGCCTATCATCGGATTGACCTCAGGCGCGCCACGATTTACACCGGCATCGCCGTTCTGGCCTACCTGCTGTTCGGCGCCGGCGGCTGGCTCCTTAAACCTCTGCTGCTGATCATTTTCGCCGGGATGGTCGTGCTCAATATTGACGACCTGCGGCTTGCGCGCATTACCACACCATTGCTCAAGACCTACAGGAAGATGCTGCCGGCGATGTCGGCAACCGAGCAGGCCGCCATCGAGGCCGGAACCACCTGGTGGGACGGCGACCTGTTTAGCGGCGCGCCCGACTGGAACAAGCTGCTGTCGGTGCCTCAGCCGCGCCTGACGGAAGAGGAGCAGGCCTTTCTCGACGGACCAACAGAAGAACTCTGCCGGATGCTCGACCAGTGGCAGATCACTCATGAAATCGGCGACCTGCCGCCGGAAGCCTGGCAATTCCTGAAAGACAAAGGCTTCTTCGCGATGATTATCCCGAAGAGCTACGGCGGGCTTGAATTCTCAGCCTATGCGCACTCGCAGGTGCTGATCAAAATCGGCAGCCGCAGCGCAACGGCCTGTTCTATTGTTGCTGTGCCCAATTCGCTGGGCCCTGCTGAACTGCTGCTCGAATACGGTACGGAAGAACAGAAGGATCACTACCTTCCGCGGCTGGCAAAGGGCGACGAAGTGCCCTGCTTTGCCCTGACGGCACCGCGTGCAGGGTCGGATGCGACGTCATTGACTGACTCTGGCGTGGTTTGCAAAGGCAAGTTCGAAGGTAAAGAGGTTCTGGGTATTCGGCTGAACTGGGACAAGCGCTATATCACGCTGGCACCGGTGGCTACAGTTCTCGGACTGGCCTTCAGGCTCTATGATCCGGATCACCTGTTGGGTGACGAAAGCAAGGACGACTATGGCATCACCTGCGCACTTATTCCGACGCAGCTGAAGGGCATAAGCATCGGACGTCGCCACTTCCCGCTCAATGTACCGTTCCAGAACGGGCCGACCCAGGGCAAAGACGTTTTTGTACCGGTCGACTACATCATCGGTGGGGCCAAGATGGCTGGCCACGGCTGGCGCATGCTCGTGGAAAACCTGGCAGTCGGACGCGCCATTTCGCTACCGTCAAACTCCACAGGCGGCGCGAAGGCAGCCGCCGCAGCAACGGGCTCCTACGCGAGGATCCGTAAACAGTTCAACATGCCAATTGGTTATTTTGAAGGCGTGCAGGAAGCCATTGCCCGCATCGTCGGACACACCTACACCATGGACGCCGCCCGCACCATGACCGCAGGCGCCGTTGACCTGGGTGAGAGGCCATCCGTGCTCTCCGCGATCGTGAAGTACCACTGCACCGAAATGGGCCGCCAGGTCGCCGACGATGCGATGGATGTCCACGGTGGCAAGGGCATCATGCTCGGGCCGCGCAATTATCTCGCCCGTGGCTACCAGATCGTTCCGGTGGCCATCACGGTGGAAGGCGCAAACATACTGACGCGCAGCATGATCATCTTCGGTCAGGGCGCAATTCGCTGCCATCCATGGGTGATGAAGGAAATGGAAGCCGCGGCGAATACCGATGAAAAGGCGGGGCTCATCGAATTTGACAAGGCGCTCTTCGGACATCTGGGCTATACGCTCAGCAACGCTGCTCGTTCTTTCGTTATGGCGCTGACCTTTTCACGCTATTCCAGGGCGCCGGAGATCGCCGGCACGAAGCGCTTCTACCAGCATATCAACCGCTTCGCGGCGTCATTCGCGCTGCTGGCAGATGCCAGCATGCTGACGCTGGGCGGCAGCCTGAAACGCCGCGAGGCTATTTCTGCGCGCCTGGGCGACATGCTCAGTTTTATGTACCTCGCCTCGGCGGTACTCAAGCGCTACGAGGACCAGGGCCGCCCGGTAGCGGACCTGCCCATCGTCGAATACGCCTGCCGCGATCTTCTCTATCGCTGCCAGGGCGCGATGCACATGCTCTTGCGAAACTTCCCGAATCGCGGCCTTGCCTTCGTACTGCGGCGGCTGGTGTTCCCCATCGGGCTTACCTACCATGCGCCGAGCGATATTCGTGAACGTAAGGTCGCAGCATTGGTACTCAGCCCGACGGACAGTCGTGAGCGGCTGGTGGATGGCATTTATCGCGAGCGTCAGCCCGGCAGCCCGATCGGCATGCTGGAGCAGGCACTCGAAATGGCCGTCGAAGTTGAGCCCATTGAAAAACGAATTCGTCGAGCCATCAAGGAAAAGAAGATCGGCGAGTCCACCATCGAGCAGCAGATTGACGATGCCGAAAAAGCAGCCGTCATCGACAAAGACGAGGCCATTCAGATGCGGGAATTTACCGCCATCGTATTTGAACTCATCAGCGTTGACGATTTCGAGCCACATGAACTCGGCGTAAAGTCGTACGCGGAGAAGACACGTGCCTCGAAGAAAGCGAACGGCAAAAAGAAAACTGCAGCGAGGGCCCGTCCACGAGCCGCAAAGCCCGCCAGCGAGCCTGCGCAGCCCGAGGCGTGATCAGGAAGCGCGACCGGTAATTCGGGAGGCGGCGCCGCCACTGTCGATCAGGTTGGCGAGCAACTTGGCATTCATGGGAATGCCGAGATAAAAGCCTTGCGCATAGTCGCAGCCCAGCTCCCTGAGCCTTGCCAACTGGTCAGCCGTCTCGACGCCCTCGGCCACCACCTTGATGTTGAGGCTGCGGCCCAGACCGATAATCATCCGCACGAGTTCGGCCTTTTCTTCGCTGCCTACGATGTCCTGCACAAAGCTGCGGTCTACTTTGATCACGTCGATGGGCAGTGACTGCAGCCGGGACAGCGACGAGTACCCCGTACCAAAATCATCCACCATGATCCTGAGCCCAAGTGCCTTGAGTTTTTCGAGGACGCGTTTCTCGCCCACACCGTAGTCCAGCAGCATGCGTTCCGTCAGCTCCAGCTGTACGCGCGATGCGTCGACGCCTGAACGCTTCAGGATGCCCGTGACATTGTCGACGAAATCGGGCATCGAGAACTCCCGGTCCGAAATGTTGACGCTCACGCTGGGCGTCATGCCCTTTGTCAGAACGCTGTCCCAGTACTTGATATCCTGGCATGCCCTTTCCAGCACCCAGCGCCCCATCGCAACGGCCAGGCCCGACTCTTCGGCCAGGTGTACAAACTCGCCCGGCCCAAGCAGCCCATCCTGCTTGTGCTGCCAGCGCAGCAAAGCCTCACACGACACGAGGCTGTCATTCTTGAGATCGAAAATCGGCTGATAGTAGAGGCGCAGGTGGTCCTCATCCAGCGCCTCGTGAAGCTCGGACTCGAGCTTGAGCCGGGCCACCATATTCAGGTGCATTCCAGTATCAAACATGCGATGACGACCGCCACCCGATTCCTTCGCCCGATACATTGCGATATCGGCGTCGCGCAACAGTTCTTCCGCGCTCTCATAAGTAGCCGCGCCTTTTGCGATACCGATACTCGCAGAGGCGGAAATTGTATGACGCTGAACCAGGAAAGGCTGGTTCAGATCATGGATGATGCGCTCGGCCAGCAGTTCAATGTCCGCCTTGTCGTTCAGCCCGTCCGCGAGTACAGCAAACTCATCGCCACCAAGACGTGCCACCACATCGCCCGGTCGCACGGAACCGCTGAGACGCTCGGCAAAAGCGTGTAACAGCTGGTCACCGACTTCATGACCGTAGCTGTCGTTGATCAGCTTCAGGCGATCCATATCGATGAACAGCACGGAAAAAATGTAGTCCGTCGAGCGCGCTGATCGATAGATGGCCCTCTCCAGATGCTGGATGAAGCGGTTCCGGTTGGGCAGATCGGTCAGGCTGTCGTGAAAGGCATCATGCACCAGCTTGCGCTCGACCCGATTGCGCTCGGCCACGCTCACATAGACGCTGAGCGCCAGTTCGACCGTTTCGCGGTCTCCTGCGTCAAAAAGCCAGCGGGTCTCGCTTTCATTTCTGGAATCGCCAATCACCAGGGCAAAGTCTGAGTCCTTGTCGAAATCCCAGAGAAATGTATCGGCGCCCAGCAGTTTCCTGAGCTGAAACTTGAAGCTGCTATCCGGTGTCGAAGCGTTGACAAAGGCAAACCCGTCGACGAACTCAGTCTCTTTCAGAACATTCTTGCCCGCCCGCTCAGGGTGGTGCAGAAGGTGCACAACTTCGAAACAATCGTCCGGCGTGCGCCTGAGGAGCGCCGCACGATCGATAGCCAGCGACTGTGCCACCAGCCCAAGAAAAACCCCGGCCAGTTCCGCCGCCTGCACTTCCATGTACTCAATGCGGTAGAGCTTGCGGACCATGTTGGCAATAATCTGGCTGCGCTTCATTTCCCGCCGGGTTTCCGTATTGCGGGTGCGCAGTCGCGCCAGCTCCTCGAGAAGTTCATCCCGGGAAGCGTCTGCGTAGTCCGAAACTGGAGGTTGCTCGCTGGTGGTCATGACTGATTGTTGCGCCCGCTATGCTCAGGCACTCTTGGTACTACGATGGCTCTCGCTGTCAGATTGCTGTTCTTGATTTTGGCTGTCAGCTTACCACAAGGAGAAGCTTTTCCCGCCCGTAATGTTACAATCTCGTGGCCGCCAGACTAGAAAAAACTTATGTTACATCAGGAAGTTATCTACCAGGTTGACCTCGATGTCGAGCCCGGAGCCGCCGCGGAGTTTGACGCCTGGCTGGGCGGGCACGTTGAGGAAATGCTGGCCATAGCGGGCTTCGTCAGCGCGGAGATTCTCGCCGACGAGGACCCGCTGGAAAGCGGTTGCCTGCGGCGCACCGTGCTGTATCGCGTCGCAAACCGGGCCGCGCTCGACCACTATTTCACCCACGATGCCGAACGCATGCGCGGACAGGGCAGCGCTCTGTTCGGAAACCGCGTGACCGCCACGCGACGCATTCTCTCCAGCAACCGTGATGCCCCCGATCTGTCCGCGGTTGAGGCGGTCAGGGCCTGCCGCAACTGCGCTGAACCCCTGACCGGCCAGTACTGTCAACACTGCGGTCAGCGTGATCGCAATCGGATGATCTCGCTATGGGAACTGCTGCGCGACCTGATTGGCGATGTGTTTGAGGTCGACTCGCGCCTCTGGCGCAGCATCACCCCGCTGCTGTTTCGGCCAGGCAAGCTCACTTACGAATACCTGGCCGGTCGGCGGGTGCACTACACGCCACCGCTGCGCATGTACCTGGTGCTCAGCATCCTGTTCTTCGTAATCGCCAGCTTCGACACCACGGGCTCGCGCATCACTGTCGGTGGCACCGAAGCCGGCGGCACGCCGAGCGAGACAACATCTGTGCAGCCCGAGAAGGGCAGCGCGTGCGACGACATGGATATCAACATTGGCTGGGCACCCCTGGACACCCCGGCAACCATCGCGCGCATGCGGGAAATCTGCCGGCGCATCACTGCGGATAACGGGCGCACCTTCGCGACTTCGCTTTACAACAACCTGCCCAAGATGATGTTTCTGTTTCTGCCGCTGATGGCACTGGCGCTCAAGTTCCTGTACATCGGCTCACGTCGCTACTATGTCGAACACCTGCTGTTCTTTGTGCACTTTCATTCGTTTTTCTTCCTTGTGCTGACCCTGATGATACTGCTCACGCGAATACCGGCGCTTTTCCCTGGTCAGGGCTGGGTTACGACGCCCGCGATCATAGCGGCATCAGCCTACATACCAATCTATCTGTTCAAAGCATTGCGCCGCGTTTATGGCCAGGGCGTCGTGTTCACACTATTCAAGTATTGCCTGCTATTTGCGGCCTACGTGATATGCCTTGTCGTCACCATGGGCATCGGCGTGCTATGGACGGCTCTGTCAGTCTGACCAGCGAGGACGCGCTGCTCGCTGCGCCCTGCTAGAATCGTCGCCTTCAATCTGACCAGCCGGGGGAAGCGAACATGAGACTGTTCTTATGCCTGACAGCACTGCTTTTGAGCGGTGCAACAGCCACCGACCTGCCGCGCACCGAGGCGAGCGAGGGCGCAGAAGTCTATATCATCAGTCCGCTCGATGGCGCGACCGTCAGCAACCCGATTCGCGTGGTGTTTGGCCTGCGCAATATGGGCGTTGCGCCAGCAGGCGTAGTGATGCCGGGTACCGGCCACCATCACCTGCTCATTGATTCGCCAGTACCGGACCTCGATCAGCCTATTCCTGCCGATGAACGTCATCGTCATTTTGGCATGGGCCAGACAGAAGTTTTGCTCGAACTGGATCCGGGTGAGCACACGCTGCAGATACTCCTTGGCGACGCTTTACATATTCCACACAAGCCAGCCGTGGTTTCCGAGCAGATCAGTATTTTCGTCAGATAAATCAGCGGTTTTGCAAAAACAAGGGCGGGTGCTGTCAACGCGGCGCCCGCCCTTTGCGTTTATGGACCTGGGAAGCTGGCAGGAGGCTGGCTCCGGTGATGGGGGCAAACAACATTTCATAACGCTTTAAGGAGATTCCCATGAAAGTACTGAATTCCGCGCTCATTGCCGTAGTCATCTGCACGCTCGCCGCCTGCGGCAATCCGGTGCGCACCGAAGCTGATCATCAGGCCGATCTCGCCGGCTATCGCACTTTTGCGTGGCAGAAACCGGAGCGCAGTGAAGTTCACGACCCGGCGCTGGACAGCGCGCTGCTCGATAAGCGCATGCGTGTCGCGGTAACCCGCTATCTGGAAGATCAGGGCTATGTTTATGACGAACAGGCACCCGATTTTCTGGTGACCTATCACACCACGAGCTCGGAACAAGTTCCCACGCGCGGCGCGTCCACAGAGATGCGCATGGCACACTACAGCTATCGGCGTGACGGCTCTCTGATCGTGACACCGCTCACACCAGGCAGCGCTTACTTCGAAAGCACTACCATGACCAGTGACCTGTCACAGCCGCGCTCTTATAAGGAAGCCACGCTGATCCTTGATATCATCGATCAGGAAAGCGACACCCTGGTCTGGCGGGGCTGGCAGAGCAAGCGCCTGGCAAGGAAAAAACTTGACACAAAAACTGTCAGGAAAACCGTTGAGGAGATTCTCGCGGAGTTCCCGCTGGCGAGCTGAGGACCGTGTGATGCGCGGTTGCCTGGCCCGCTGACGGACTCGGTGGTCACATCAGCATGATCAGGCAGCAGCGCATACTTCATGTGGATATGGACGCTTTCTATGCGTCCATCGAGCAACGGGACGACCCCGCTCTGCGGGGTCGTCCCGTCATTGTTGGCGGCGATGGAAAACGTGGCGTGGTAGCAGCCGCGAGCTACGAGGTGAGGGAGTTCGGTGTGCGGTCTGCGATGCCCTCCGTGGAGGCGCGCCGACGCTGCCCGGCCGCCGTATTCGTGAAGCCGCGCATGGCGCACTACCAGGCGGTTTCTACGCAAATCTTCCGGATCTTTTCTTCCGTCACGCCGCTGATCGAGGGGCTCTCCCTGGACGAGGCCTTCATGGACGTGACCGACTCGCGCAAGGCGCTGGGCTCCGCTCACCAGATTGCAGTGCGGCTGAAGCAAGAAATCAGGACGCAAACGGGGCTGACGGCTTCAGTGGGCATTGCCCCGAACAAGCTGGTGGCAAAAATTGCGTCGGCGCTCGGCAAGCCCGATGGCCTGCTGGAGGTCGGCCCGGCGGGTATCCACACGACGCTGGACCCGCTGCCCGTGCGCGCGTTGTGGGGAATCGGAAAAAAGGCAGCGGCAGCCCTCGACAGGCAGGGTATTCATACGCTTGGTCAATTGCGCGCGGCCCCGGCAAGCAAGCTGCGCGACGCATTTGGCCGCTACGCCGAGAGCATGCGCAGGCGCGCTTCAGGCATCGACGACAGGCCGGTCATCCCCGACAGCGCCGACAAATCCATCAGTCAGGAACAGACGTTTGACGACGACATATCTGACCGCAAAGTACTGACCCGTCACCTTTCGCGGATGGCGGATGCCACAGCCAGCCGCCTGCGCAGCCGCTGCCTGGTGGCCGGCGTCGTTTACATTAAGCTGCGCAGCGCAGATTTCTCGACCTTTACCCGGCAGGTTCAGCACAAGCCGGCCGGCGACCATTCGGCAAGCATTTATCGCCTGGCACGCCAGTTGCTGGATACCTGGCTGGACCAGAACCCGGGCAAGCGGCTGCGCCTGCTTGGCGTTGGCGTCAGCGAACTGGGAGAAAGAGAGCAGCTTTCCCTTTTCGAGGATCCGGACAAATCCGGCCCGATGGACGAGACTGTCGACGCTATTCGCGAGAAGTTCGGGAAGGACATACTTAAAAGGGGCCGTTCCCTGCGTTAGGATGGCGGGTCAGGAAAGGCCACGCACGCACGGAGACGGCCCGATTCATGTACGCCCAGTATTTCGGACTCAACGAGAAACCGTTCAGCATAGCGCCTGATCCGCGCTATCTGTACCAGAGTGAGCGCCACGCGGAAGCGCTGGCGCACCTGCTCTATGGCGTTGAGGAAGCCGGCGGGTTTATCCAGCTCACCGGTGAGGTCGGCACGGGCAAAACGACGCTGACGCGCGTCCTGCTGAATCGGCTGCCTGTAAACGTGGAAGTGGCGATGATTCTCAATCCGCGCCTCTCCGTTAAGGAATTCCTGCAAAACATCAGCGAAGAGCTGCAGCTCGACTGGGCCGCCTCTGCCGGCAGCGTCAAGGAGATGATTGACGGCCTGAACGCACACTTGCTGAGTGCGCACGCTGCAGGACACCGGGTGGTACTGATCATCGACGAGGCTCAGAACCTGGACGCAGATCTGCTGGAGCAGATCCGCCTGCTCACCAATCTGGAAACCACTGAACGCAAGCTGCTGCAGATCATCCTGATCGGGCAGCCAGAGCTGCGACAAACGCTTGCCCGCGCAGACCTGCGCCAGCTCGCCCAGCGCATCACCGGCCGCTACCATCTTGACCCCCTGACGCGGGAAGAAACGAGCGCCTATATCCATCACCGTCTGCAGGTAGCCGGTGCCAGCCGCGAGATATTTTCGCCCTCCGCGGTACGGGAAGTACATCGCCTCAGCGGCGGCGTGCCTCGCCTCATTAATGTAATTTGCGACCGGGCCCTGCTTGGCGCCTACGGCAAGGAAAAAGCGGTTGTTGACGCGCGCCTCGCCCGCGAGGCGGCCGGCGAAGTGATGGGTCACAGGATCAGGCCCGCAGCGAGCCGCTGGCTCAAAGTTGCGGCCGTGCTGGCCGGACTGGCCCTGGGCACGGTACTGGCCTACCAGGCCTGGCAGCAGCGCACGCTCGCCGCGCACAGCGCGCGTGGCACCAGCAGTCCGTCGCTCACTACGGCACCGCCACCGTCCATGAATACGGACGCCACGGTCACGCCACCGCCGGAGGTCGAAAGCGTTGCCGCGACCCCCGTCACCAACGCCGTCGAAGGGACAGCCGTTGCCATTGCCGGCGCTGGCACGACGCTTTCCGAACTGCAGGCCCTGCTGACCAGCACCCGCAGCCTCACGGACAACAAGACAGCTTTCACAGAGATGTTCAGGCTCTGGGACAAGGCGTATGTGCACGGTGGCACGAGGGCCTGTGATCAGGCCGCAGCGCAGGGTCTGAAATGCCTGTTCCAACGTGGCTCGTGGAACCACCTGGTGACTCTCAACGTACCGGCCATCCTCTCGCTGACCGACGCCAATGGCGAAGACCACCAGGTATTGCTGGCTGGCATTGAAAGCCCCGACGTCGCGGTTTTGCGCATCGGCGAGGCCAACTACCGCGTCTCTTTACAGGACATCCTCGGCGCCTGGTTTGGCGATTCCTTGCTGTTGTGGCGACCCCACCCCGAGGCCGATCAACTACTCGGACCTGGCACACGCAACGCCGGTGTGCAGTGGCTGCGTGAAGGCCTCGCCCGGCTCGACAACACGCCGCTGAACGGCGATGACCCAATGCTTTATGATGAGGCGCTGGCGGAGCAGGTTCGTGCTTTTCAGCGTCATTATGGCCTGCGCGCGGACGGGATTGCAGGCGAACGTACGCTCGTCAAGCTGCAGGCACTGCTGCTCGAACCCGGCATACCGCTGCTCAGGAAAGACGGCTGAACATGTCCTTTATTCTAGATGCGCTCAAGAAATCACAGGCCAGCCGGCAGAAGCATGCGGGACCGCGCACCATCACCGTGGAAACCGCACCAAGACCGCAGCAACAGCACAACTGGTGGGCTGTGGTCATTGCGATTGTGCTGATCAACCTCACCGCCATAACCGGATTGATTTACTGGAACAGCCGCGACAAGCAGGCTGATCCTGCTCAGGACATGACGCGACCGGCGAGCGGCCTGGTGACCCCGAATTCGGGGTCGACGGGCCAGGCAAGCACATCGGGGCCGCCGGACCAGAATGCCGCAACCCGCCTTCCGGTCGAGCGCGGCGAAGTCAGCCCGCTGTCGGCGGAGGTCAAGGAGCCACGGGTCACGCCACCTGCGCTGCCCACTGCGACGGCCAGACCGACGCAGGGGTCTTCGACGCCTGCCCCTGCCACGGTGACGGCACCTGCTTCAGACTCCGACTACCTGCCAACACTGACCGAATTGCAGCTTGCAAACCGCATCGCAGTTTCGCCGATGCATGTCGACGTGCACGTATTCAACGAGGACCCGCAACGCCGCTTCGTACTGATCAACACCCGCAAATACAAAGAAGGCGAACGCATGACCGAGGGGCCTCTGCTGGAATCGATTCGACGGGACGGCGTCGTCCTCTACTATCGCGGCCAGCGCTTCTTATTGCCGAGGGACTGACAGCCTGTGAATTTCCCGTTTGCACTGAAACTCTACCTGCTTACCGTCCCGGTGTTCTTCGCCATCGACATGCTCTGGCTGGGGCTCATTGCGAAGTCCTTTTATCGCAATCAACTGGGTGCTTTTCTGGGTGATAGCTTCAACTGGCCGGCGGCCGTACTTTTCTATTTCGTGTATATCGTCGGCATCCTGATATTTGCGGTGCTGCCAGCACTTGCGAAAGGCTCTCTCGGTCACGCGCTGCTTTGGGGCGCCTTATTTGGCCTGTTCACGTATGCGACGTACGACCTGACCAATTACGCCACGCTGCCCGGCTGGCCGGTAAAAGTCGTGATCATCGATATCGCGTGGGGGACAGTGCTCTGCAGCGCGGTGTCCGTTGCCAGCTACAGCATAGGCCGCTGGCTGCAATGAGCCCGCGACAGCGCGTCCTCAGCCGAGCACAAACTTCAGCGAGAAAAAGAACACGATAGCCAGCAACGCGCCGGCCGGAATCGTTATCACCCAGGACAGGAAAATACTCCGTACAACGCTCAGGTCGATCGCCGCGATGCCGCGCGCGAGGCCAACGCCCAGCACGGCACCCACTAAGGTGTGCGTCGTGGAGATTGGAATGCCGGTGCCGGAAGCCACCACGATGGTGGTAGCGGCGGCGAGTTCAGCGGCAAATCCCCGGCTCGGCGTCAGGTGGGTAATACGCGTGCCCACGGTCGCCATCACCTTAAACCCGTATGTCGCCAGGCCAATCACGATCCCGGCGCCACCGAGGAGGAGGATGATGGGCGACACGGCCGCCTTCTGACCAACGACACCGCTCTGGGCAATGCTTACCACCGCGGCAACCGGGCCAATGGCATTGGCCACATCATTGGAACCATGCGCGAAGGCCATGCCGCATGCGGTCACCACCATCAGCACGCCAAACACTTTCTCAACCGTTTGAAAACGAAAATCCTTATCGGCCCCCGCATCAACTTTGATTCTCATTATGAACAGCTTGCCGATCAGCGCGATCACAATGCCCACGGCAACAGCGATCGCGTATGTCTCGCCGATTTCCAGCTCGAAGCCTACATGCTTGAGCCCCTTGAGTATCGTGACGAGCGACATCGTGAATCCCGCGAAGAAGATGTACACAGGTACGTACTTGCGGGCGCGTGACAACGGGTCGTCCCGCTCCAGGATCAGCCACTGCACCGACTTGAAGATAATGTAAGCGATCATGCCTGCGGTCAGCGGTGACACCACCCAGCTCATAACTATGGTGCCGACTTTTCCCCATTTGACCGCTTCCATACCAATGCCAACGGCAGCAAATCCGACGATGGCGCCGACTATAGAATGTGTCGTCGACACCGGCCAGCCATTGCGAGAGGCGATGAGCAGCCAGATCGCAGCGGCAAGCAGCGCGGCAAGCATGCCGTAAATCAGCAGCTCGGGAGAGTCGGCCAGCGACGAAGCATCGACGATGCCTTTGCGGATGGTTGAAGTCACCGCGCCGCCTGCGAGTACCGCACCCAGGAATTCGAACACAGCGGCCACCAGGATTGCCTGCTTGACGGTCAGGGCCTTGGAACCGACCGACGTGGCCATGGCGTTGGCGACATCGTTGGCGCCGATCCCCCAGGCCATGAACAGGCCGAAAAGCGCCGCAAGTATAATGTATACGGTCATCATTTCCATGCCGCGCCCCTTTTTGTTATCTAACTATTTAACGAGCCAGCAACAGCTGCAGGCGACTGCCCACGCGCTGGGCCGTATCGCCAAGTTCCCCGGTGAGATCGATCACCTTATACAGGAACATCACTTCAACCGGATCGAGCTCTTTTTCCAGCCCGAACAGCACCGCGCGAACCGAGATTTCCATTTTGTCGGTGTCGTTCTCGATCTTATCCAGCACATTGATGAAGGACTGCATCACGTCGATCTCTTTCCCTGAAAACCCGACTTCGTACAACTCATCGAGTTCGTTCACCGTCTTGCTTGCCTGGTTGGCCGCATCGACACAGCGCCGGATGAGTTCCATGTACGGCTTCCTGAGCGCTTCGGGGAAGCTGATCCTGCGTCCGATTACGATCCCGGTGATGTCCTTGCTGAGATTGGCAATTTCATCCTGAACTCTGAGAACGCTGAGCAGGTCTGCCCGCGACACCGGCATCAGCAGATTCTTGGGCATATGCAGACGCAGATCTTTCTTGAGCGCATCTGCCTCATGTTCATTGCGACTGACATCGTCGCGCACGCTAGTCGCCTTCGCCCAGTCCCCCGCAAACGCAGCCTCAAAGAAAGCTGGCAACCTGGTCGCGCACTCATCCGCTTTGGCCATGTGCCCCTGCAGGGGTTTTACGGGGGAAGCCCCGAAGATCTTGGAAAAATAACTGCTCATTCGTTTGAACCTCGCGAGACATCAGCGGATGCACGGTGTGCGACTGCCAGCATGACAGGGTGTTGTGGCTTCCCCGGGGCAGGCTTGTTCTAATTTCGCGACAGGTGATATTACTGGCGCCCGGCCTGCGTGCTGCGCCCCCAACGCTGCCCCGGGAATAATAGCCCATGCGCAGGCAGCCTGTCTCCGGGCATGATTCAAACCGGTAGTATCGCGGGCACAGGCGGCGGGAATTCGCTAAGCTGAACGACAAGCAAACATAAAAGCCGGGAGCGCCATGGCGAGCAGCGGACCGCAGGCAGGGATCGCCTACGCGGATGGAAAACGTATCGAACTGGCCTTAAAGGCCGGCATTCACGCGGTTATTAACGATCAGGACGTCCTTAACAAGATCAACGTGTTCCCCGTTCCGGACGGTGATACGGGCACGAATCTCGCCCTGACTCTGGGCGCGGTGCTTATTCGTCTGACCAGCACCAACAGCCGCAGCGCAGGCGACGTACTCACCGCCGCCGCAGACGCCGCCCTCGACGGTGCGCGGGGCAACTCCGGCGCCATCACGGCCCAGTTTCTGCAGGGTTTGGCCGACTTCCGGCCGGGCATCGGGCGAATGCGCCCGGCAGACTTCGCGGCGGCCATCAGGCACGCCGCAGACTACGCCAGGGAGGCCATGGACGATCCGCGCGAGGGCACAATTCTCTCGGTCATCCGGGACTTCGCCGCGGCGGTAAGCGATCACAGCAGCGCCAACCCGAACGCTGACTTCGTCGAGCTGCTGGAGCACGGGCTTGTCGAGGCCGAGCGCTCGCTGGCCGATACGCCCAACCATCTCGAGGTGCTGCGCAAGGCAGGCGTCGTCGATGCCGGCGGACAAGGTTTTGTCGACATGCTGCGCGGTATCGTGAGCTTCATCCATGACGGGAATCGTGCGGAACTCGAACAATGGCGGCCTCCGCAGTTCGCCGACAGCTTTGAGTCCAGCGCGGGAGAAGAAATCGACCTGACCCATCGCTATTGCAGCGAATGCATGGTGACCGGTGAGAACGTCGATCGGCGCAAACTCCGTGAAGCCGTCTCCGTGCTCGGCAGCTCCATGGTTATTGCAGGCACACGCAGCAAGGTCAAACTGCATATCCACGTGAACGACCCTGACGAACTGTTCGCGACCGCCGCACGTTTCGGAAAAGTCAGCGGCGAAAAGGCCGATGACATGCGCAAGCAGCAGAGATCTGCGCATGCGCTGAACCACACGGTTGCGGTGATTTCCGACTCAGCTGCCGATCTGCCTGATGCAGAGCTGGAGCGACTGAACATTCACATGGTGCCGGTGCGGCTGCACTTTGGCGACCGCAGTTATCTCGACAAGATCAGCATGACCCCGGATGAATTCTACGCGGAGCTAAAGCGCAACCCGCAGCACCCGAAGACCTCCCAGCCAGCGCCGGGTGATTTCCGTCGTCAGTACCAGTTTCTTGCTTCTCACTATCGCTGGGTGGTGTCGCTGCACGTCACTTCCGCAGCCAGCGGCACCTGGCAGGCCGCAAAGTCTGCGGCGGACCGAACCGACGCGGCAGGGCACATCCTGGTTTTCGATTCGCGCAATGCTTCGGTCGGACAGGGGCTGCTGTGTATCTATGCCGCCGAAATGGCCGCACAGGGCCTGGCAGGTGAGGCCGTCGTCAGCGCACTCGAAGCACTGCGCCCGAACACGCATACCTACATTGTCCTGCGTGATCTGACCTACGGCGTGCGCGGTGGCCGCGTGCCCGCCGTCGTCAGGACCGTGGCCGACCTGCTGCGCCTGACCGCTGTGCTCACCATACGCGAGGACGGTTCAATCGGTGTTGCAGGCGTGCTGCTGGGCCGTACCGGGCTGGTGGAAAAATTTGCGCGCTTCCTGCTGCGCCGACACGCCGGCAATGCGCAGCGATGCCGGCTCGCGGTAGGTCACGCACATTGCGCGGGCGATGCCCGGCAGCTGCTGGGGCTGCTGAAAACCGGATTACCAGGCACCGAATACGACTTTATTGCCGAGACCGGCCCCGCTCTCGGTGTCCACGGCGGGCCGGGCGCTATGGTCGTATCCGTGCAGACCCTGCCGGAACTGAATCAGGTCGCTGCGAAGGAATCTGCGCGCGCCTGCCCCCAGGCAGTTGCGTACCAGGGGTCGGCGGCGTGTCCGTCCACAAGCTGACCCGGATCCAGGTAGGTAAAGATTTCGCGATAGGTACGGGTCTCGGTGGGCGTGACGCGCCGAAACAGCAACTCCGGACCCAGCTGATCCGGGCGCTCCAGTCCACATGCAGACAGCAGTTTCTGGAAGTGCCTCAGGGTTGCCTTGTGATAACGGTAGACACGCTCCGTCTTGTCTGCCACCACGAGGCCATTCATCCGCCAGGGATCCTGCGTCGCAACCCCACTCGGGCAGGTGTTTGCATGGCAGCGCCGCGCCTGGATGCAGCCCAGCGCGAACATCATGCCACGCGCCGAATTGCACAGGTCGGCGCCCATCGCGATGGTCCGCGCCACGTCGTAACCATTAATGACTTTGCCAGCCGCTATGATCCTGACCTGATCGCGCAGGCCGGCGCCCACGAGGGCGTTGTGGACAAAGATCAAGCCTTCTCTCAATGGCAAACCTACCCGGTTGGTCAGCTCCAGCGGCGCGGCGCCGGTGCCGCCTTCCTTGCCATCCACCGTGATGAAATCCGGCACCGAGCCTGTCTCAAGCATCGCCTTTATCACGGCCATGAACTCATGGGGCTTGCCCACGCAGAGCTTAAAGCCGGTGGGCTTGCCGCCACTCAGCTCGCGCAGCCGGCCAATAAATTGCAGCATTTCTACAGGTGTTGAGAAGGTGCTGTGGGTGGAGGGTGAAATAACGTCCCGACCGACCGGCACGCCGCGCGCCTCCGCAATATCCTGCGTTACCTTGGCGCCCGGGAGGATCCCGCCGCCGCCGGGTTTGGCGCCCTGCGACAGCTTGAGCTCGACCATCTTTACCTGCGCGGCGCGTGCCTTGTCCGCAAACTGCTCGGCGTCAAATACGCCAGGCGCGGAGCAGGCGCCAAAGTATCCGGTGCCCAGTTCCCAGACCAGGTCCCCGCCCGGCTGCAGATGATAGCGGCTCAGGCCGCCTTCGCCGGTGTCGTGAAAAAACCCGCCCTGTTTTGCGCCGCCGTTCAGGGCCAGGATCGCGTTCTTGCTCAGCGAACCGAAACTCATCGCCGAGATATTGAGCAACGAGGCTGAATAGGGCATGGCGCATTGCGCCCCGCCAATCATCACGCGCGGCAGCTCTTCAGGAACAGGCGCCGGGCTGATGCTGTGTTCGAGAAACTCGTAGCCCTCAGCATAGACATCTTCCAGTGTGCCGAACGGCTGCACGTCGCTGACCCCTTTGGCGCGCTGATAGACCACGGAACGCTGTGGCCGTGTAAAGGGATCGCCCTCCTTGTCACCCTGTATGAGGTACTGGCGAACATGGTGCCGGGCATCTTCGAGCATGTAGCGGAAATGCCCGATCACCGGGTAGTTGCGCAGGATCGTGTGCTTCGTCTGAATAAGGTCGTAGGCTGAAAGCAGCAATACCGGACCCAGCAAGACGAAGGCCCATAGCAATGCCGGCCATTTGAATGAACCGGCGCCAATCAACAGCGTAACCACCAGCAGGCTGATGGAAAGCCGCTGCTTGACGCCACTTTTGTAGCCGACCGAGCGTGTTTTGTTCATTTGTATGCGGGCTCCTGTCAATGCTGCAGAGTGTATTGTTCCAGCGGCGGCCTGTCCCCGCAATCGGCTGTCGGTGTATCCTGTGCGCCCTCGAACCGAAAGATTCCCGGAGAAACGCATGTCCAGAGTGCTGACTTTTATCCTGCTTGCCCTGCTCGTTACCGGTTGCGAGAAGGGACCGGCCGAGAAGATGATGCCTGAAAAAGCCGCGGCGGTTGCCGACTCCGGACCGGGCGCGCGCCTCATTGAGCGGATCAGGACTTTATCCTCGGATGAATTCGAGGGTCGCTCGCCAGCCTCAGTGGGAGAGGAAAAGACCGTGTCGTTCCTGGTCGGAGAATTCAAGAAGCTGGGCCTCATGCCTGGCAACGGGGACAGCTACACCCAGGCCGTCCCGCTGGTCGAAATCACCGGTAATCCTCATGCCCACCTCGTGGTCACTGCTGACGACAGTGAGCTGATGAACCTGACCATGGGTGGCAGCTTCGCGGGTGGTACCCGGCGCGTCGTCGATGAAGTCGATGTCAGTGACAGCGATATGGTATTTGTCGGCTACGGCATTGTCGCACCGGAATACAACTGGGATGACTATGCGGGCGTGGATGCCCGAGGCAAGACCGTAGTGATGCTCGTGAACGATCCCGGCTATGCCACCGGCGACGCTGCGCTTTTCAACGGCAAGGCCATGACCTATTACGGGCGCTGGACATATAAGTTCGAAGAAGCCGCGCGTCAGGGCGCTGACATGGCCATCATCATTCATGAAGAGGGCGCGGCGGGTTATCCCTGGGGCGTGGTCACCAACGGTTGGACCGGGCCTCAGTTCGACCTGATTCGGGGCAGCGACGAGACGCCGCCCACCAAGGTGGATGGCATGGGTCGACAACGAAGTTGGCAGCATGCTGCTCAAACGCGCAGGATTAAGCTACGACGACGCGGTCCGGTCCGCAGTCTCCGGCAACTTCACGGCCATGCCGCTCGATGCCAGCGCCAATATCACCATTCGCAATACGCTGCGCACTTTGGACTCGCAGAACGTTCTGGCCAGGATATCGGGCAGCGTGCGACCCGACGAGGTAATCATTTACACCGCGCACTGGGACCACCTGGGCAAAGACGCAGCGAAGGAAGGCGACCAGATCTACAACGGTGCGCGTGACAATGCGACCGGCACGGCGGCCCTGCTGAGCCTGGCCGAAATGTTCAAGGCCATGGATCCGCCGCCCGAAAGGAGCGTCGTATTCATGGCAGTAACAGCGGAGGAATCCGGCCTGCTTGGTTCACGCTATTACGCGGAAAACCCGGTCTACCCGCTGGAAAAAACGGTGGCGGACATCAACATGGACTCCCTGAGCATCTATGGCAAGACTCATGATGTGGCAGTAATCGGCTTTGGCAATTCCGAGCTTGAGGTCTACCTGGACAATGCGGTCAAGGCACAGGGCCGGCGTGTGGTTCAGGAAGCAACCCCCGAGAAAGGGTTCTTCTATCGTTCCGACCATTTCAATTTTGCGAAGAAGGGTGTGCCTTCACTGTACTTCAAGGCGGGCGTTGATTTTGTCGGCAAGGGCAAGGAGTGGGGCAGGGAAACCGAAGCGGCGCATATTGCCTCGCGCTATCACAAGCCGGCCGACGAATACGACGCGACAACCTGGAGCACGGAAGGCCTGATGGAGGATGTGGCATTGTATTTTGCCATCGGTCAGACGCTGTCAATGGAAGAGCGCTGGCCCAACTGGTACACAGGCAATGAGTTCAGGGCAGCCAGAGACGCCAGCGCCGATGCTCGCAGATGAGCCACGAGCGCCGCTACGCACAGGGCTGAGCGCGCCGTGACCAGGCGCGGCCATATCGAGACGCGGGCGGTACATGCCGGACGCGAAGTCGACCCGGGCACCGGCGCAGTCGTAACGCCGATTCACCTGAGCACGACATTCGTCCGCGATGTCGACGGCGGCTACAGCCGCGGACACGAATACGCCCGCACCAGTAATCCAAACCGTTCACTGCTCGAGCGCGCGCTCGCCGAGCTGGAAGGCGGACAGGCCTGTGCCGCATTTGCCTCCGGCAGCGCAGCGACCCTCGCGGTATTCAGCGCTGTCGGCAAGGGCGGACACATCATCGCCACCGACGATGCCTATCGCGGCACGCTGTTTCAGCTGGGCGCGCTGGTGCCGGGCATGGGACTCGACGTCACCCTCGTCGACACCACCGACCTTGCCTTGGTGCGCTCGGCGCTGCGCGACAATACGCGCCTGATCTGGGTAGAGACCCCGTCGAACCCGCTACTGAGAATCTCTGATATCGCTGCCATCACCGCGCTCGCCAGCGAGCATGGCTGCCTGGTCGCCTGCGACAACACGTTTGCATCCCCGGTTTTTCAACACCCGCTCGCACTGGGAGCAGATTTTTCCATGCATAGCGCCACGAAATATATCAGCGGTCACGGCGACGTCACGTGCGGCGTAGTCATCGCGGCCAACGAGAGCGGCATGTTCGCGGCGGTTCGGGAATGGCAGACCAAAGGTGGGGCGGTGCCGTCTGCCTTTGACTGCTGGCTGCTGTTGCGCAGCCTCAATACGCTGCCGCTGCGTGTTCGGCAACAGGCGGATAACGCCATGGCGATTGCGGTTTTCCTGTCTGAGCGACCCGAGGTCAGCGCGGTACACTATCCGGGTTTGCCGGGCCACCGTTCGCACGATGTCGCCACACGCCAGATGGCCGCGGACGGACAGGCGCGCTTCGGCGGCGTACTGTCTTTCGAAGTAGCAGGTGGCGCTGAATCCGCAATGCGAATCGCGGCCAGAACACGGCTCTTTACACGCGCCACCAGCCTCGGCGGCGTGGAAAGCCTGATCGAGCACCGCGCCTCCATCGAGGGCCCGGACAGCAAGACGCCACCCGGGTTGCTGAGACTGGCAGTCGGGATAGAGCACCCGCAGGATCTGATCGAAGACATCGAACAAGCATTGCAGACGAATTTCTGAACTTTCTGGAAAGGACAAAGGCTATGGAATCAAGAGAACACGCCGAGCTCGCAGCAGTACCTGCTTTGCTGGAATACCTGATGAAGGAAATGAAACCTCCGGTCGGCAAGAACGATGACCCCGCATGGCGAGCGGTATTTGACGACGCTTTTTATCTTGCGCAGCGCTTTGGCAGCGCCTGGGCACGTGCGCAGAGAGACTAACGCCTGCACGCGTCAGTGTTTTGAATACTAAACCGTTGCGAGATTTGCCCATGAAGCCATCCACCCTGACCATGCCTTTCATCTTATGCGTCCTGCTGCTTATGACTGGCCCGGCCAGCGCCGACAGCCATGCAGTTCCGGTTAGCACACTGACACTGGAACAGATCATGGCTGACCCCGACTGGCTCGGTAATGCGCCGGAGGACCCATGGTTCTCGCCCGACAGTACGACGGTGTACTACAGGCAGAAGCGCCTCGGAGAATCTCGCTATGACTGGCATGCGGTGCCGACAGTCGGTGGCATGCCACAGAAGATCGACCCGCTGGAACACAGCGCCATTGCCGGTAACGGTCAGATATGGAATGCCGCACGGGATGCGCTGGCATGGACCTTCGACGGTGATCTCTACGTGCACTCTATGGCCACCAACGCGACGCGGCAGCTGACACGCACGGCCGCCAGAGAGTCCAATCCACGGTTTCTCGCGGACGGCCGAAGCATTGCGTACCGCGTTGATAACGACTGGCTGGTCTTTGACTTCGGTAGCGGCGAAACGCGGCAGCTCGCACAGATCAAGACTGAAGAAGACCCCGATGATAAGGAGCCGGAGGGCTACCTTGAGAACCAACAGCTGCGACTCTTCGAAACATTGCGCCGGGACCAGGCGGAAGCCGATGCGAGCCGCGAGGAAGATCGTCGGAACCGGGCCGCCGACAGTCACCGCATGCCGGCGCCCGTCTATGTCGGCAAGAACAAGGAGATCGTGCTGAGCGCACTTTCCCCCGATGGTCGCCGGGTCTTGCTGGTCACCCGCGCAGCGGACAGCAAACGCGGCAAGCAGGACAAGATGCCGAGCTTCGTGGCCGGCAGCGGATACGTAGACGTTGAGGATGTGCGCTCACTGGTCGGGACCGGCGACCCCGTCAATCACGAATTCATGATCGTTGACCTGGAGGCACGAGAGGCTCACGAACTGGACCTGTCGGTCCTGCCCGGCATTAAAGACGATCCGCTGGCCTGGCTCCGGAATAAGGACGAGAAACCCGCCAGGAAGAAGTCCAGCAAGGCAGAAATGAAACCACGCACGGTGGGTCTGATGGATATCGCATGGTCGCAGGACGGCAGCGCCCTCGCACTGCAAGTCGAGTCCGCAGACAACAAGGACCGCTGGATCGCGACGGTAGATTTCACCACACACGCGCTGGTTCCGCGTCACCGTCTCTCCGACGAGGCCTGGATCAACTACTACTACAACGATTTCGGCTGGGTCCCGGGCCGCAACGACATGCTGTGGCTGGTGTCAGAGGAGAGCGGTTTTGCTCATCTGTACATTGCCGATACAGCGAGCGGCAAGACGCGCGCCCTGACCCGTGGCAAATGGGTCGTCGAAAATCCGCAGGCGAGCCCCGACGGCAGATACCTTTACTTCAGCGGCAACCGCACCCATCCGGGCGAGTATGAAATTTATCGGGTACCCGTTGCCGGCGGAGAAGCAGAACAGCTGACCACGCTGTCAGGGCTCAACGAGTTTCGGTTGTCGCCGGATGGCTCTACGCTCCTGATAAGACATTCAGACCACACACGCCATCCCGATCTCTGGGCCCAGGCGACCACGGCCGACGGCGCGCCCGTAAGGCTGACCGACACCATGAGCGCCGCTTACAAGGCCATCGACTGGGTGATCCCGCAAGTTGTGCCCGTACCCTCTTCGCACGTCAAGCAGCCAATCTGGTCAAAGCTGTATGTACCCGCTGACTTCGACGCCGCTAAATCTTACCCCGCGGTCATGTTTGTGCATGGCGCCGGGCATACCCAGAATTCCGATTTCGGCTGGCCGTATTATTTTCGCGAGCAGATGTTTCACACGCTGCTCACCCGCGAAGGCTATATCGTGCTGGACATGGACTTCCGGGCATCGAAGGGCTATGGACGTGACTGGCGCACGGCGATCTATCGCCAGATGGGCCACCCCGAAGTCGAAGACCTGGAAGACGGCGTAAACTGGCTTGCACAAAACTACAGCGTGGACCCGAAACGAGTCGGCGTTTACGGAGGCTCCTACGGTGGCTTCCTGACTTTCATGGCCATGTTCAGGCGGCCGCAGCTTTTCGCGGCTGGTGCTGCTCTGCGGCCGGTCACGGACTGGGCACATTACAACCATGGCTACACTTCGAACATTCTTAACACGCCGGAGCTGGACCCTGAAGCGTACGCAAAAAGCTCACCCATCGAGTTTGCATCGGGCCTCGAGAACCCATTGCTGATCTGTCATGGCATGCTCGATGACAATGTATTCTTCAAGGACACCGTGCGGCTGGTGCAGCGACTCATCGAACTAAAGAAGGAAGATTTCGAGACCGCCATTTACCCACTCGACCCGCATAGTTTTGTCAATCACGAGGCGTGGCTGGACGAGTACCGGCGTATACACAAGTTGTTCGAAACACACCTGAAGTAACGGCGGGGGCGGTAATTGTACCGAGCTTCGCTTGAATTACGCGATGAGGCGATGAGGCGCAGGGAGTTTGTCGCACCGACACAAGGCGCCAGCAGGCGGGAAGAGCGCTACCCGCTCCAATTCATCGAAAGCCGATCCGCGGTTGCACGCCGCTAGCGATTTCAACTTTCAGCAAGTGAGCGGACCGGCAGCGCGTCACCGCTGCCTGCATCTCGCGAATTACGCGCTGAGCGAACAGGGAGCGGGGAGCGCTTCGAACCGACATAAAGCGCCAGCAGGAGGGAGAAGCGCTACCGGCTCCAGTTCAACGAGAGTCGATCCGCGGTTGCACACCGCTAGCGAATTCGACTTTCAGCAAGTGAGCAAAACGGCAGCGCGTCACCGCTGCCTGCATCTCGCGAATTACGCGCTGAGCGAACAGGGAGCGGGGAGCGCTTCGAACCGACATAAAGCGCCAGCAGGCGGGAAGAGCGCTACCCGCTCCAATTCATCGAAAGCCGATCCGCGGTTGCACGCCGCTAGCGAATTCGACTTTCAGCAAGTGAGCTGACCGGCAGCGCGTCACCGCTGCCTGCATCTCGCGAATTACGCGCTGAGCGAACAGGGAGCGGGGAGCGCTTCGAACCGACATAAAGCGCCAGCAGGAGGGAGAAGCGCTACCGGCTCCAGTTCATCGAGAGTCGATCCGTGGTTGCACGCCGCTAGCGATTTCAACTTTCAGCAAGTGAGCAAAACGGCAGCGCGTCACCGCTGCCTGCATCTCGCGAATTACGCGCTGAGCGAACAGGGAGCGGGGAGCGCTTCGAACCGACATAAAGCGCCAGCAGGAGGGAGAAGCGCTACCGGCTCCAGTTCATCGAAAGCCGATCCGCGGTTGCACGCCGCTAGCGAATTCGACTTTCAGCAAGTGAGCGGACCGGCAGCGCTCAGACGCGACCTATGCAGCAGGCTGAACGAGATCCGAGCCCTCGTTGCGCGGGTTGTTCACAACGGTGCTCACAGGCCAGGCCTGCAGGTTATTGCGCGGCCAAGGCTGCAGCAGCGCATAGGTGACCTCATCGCCACTGTTGTCCCGGTCCAGCCAGGCAGCATAGTCCCCGGGCCTCAGTATCACGGGCATGCGCTCATGCAGGGGCTTCATAAAGTCGTTCGCTCCCGTGGTGCAGATGGTTACTGAGTCCAGCGGTTCAGCGTCATCGTTTTCCCGCCAGCGCTCCCAGAGGCCCGCGAATGCGAATCCCTCAGCGTCCTTCATAGAAATGAAATACGGGATTTTCTTGTCGCCGGATTTCTTCCACTCATAGAAGCCGCTGACGGGTAGCAGGCAACGACGACGACGGAATGCGTTTCGAAATGACGGCTTGTCCGGCACCGTCTCGGAACGAGCATTAATCATGCGATACCCGATTTTCCGATCCTTCGCCCAGGAAGGCACCAGCCCCCAGTGCAGGAGGCTTAACTTGCGATGACCCGCCGTGTCGTTGCGAATGGCGGGCACGAAATTACTGGGCGCAATATTGAAGCGCGCCTCAACTTCTGGCGCATCGCCCTCAAGATCAAAGAGACGCACCATCGCCTCATGGGGAAGATAGAATGCGTAGCGGCCACACATGCCCTAAGTATAGATCAGCAGGCCGGAGTATCATGTCACTCATTGTTCAAAGTCATCGGCGAGGCTGTATGGCAGCGTCTGAGCAAAATTCCGGGGCCTCACTGGAAATCATGGTGCCACCGGATACCGAGCGGCTGCGCTTTCGCCCGCTGCGCACGGACGATCATGACAATGTGCGCGCAATCTATGCTGACCCGCTTGCCTTGCGGTTCCTGCCGGACCTGGGCAAACCGGGCGGTGTGCAGCGTTTCATCGACAGGCAGCGAGCGCGCTATCTCGAATTTGGCTACGGCATCTGGCTGATCGAAACTCTGCAGGACGGGCAGGTAGCCGGTGACGCCGGCCTGACCTGGCAGGAAACCGACCTCGGTGAGGTGCTGGAAATCGGCTACGGGCTGCGCGCACCCAAGCGCGGCAAGGGCCTGGCGACGGAGGCGGCGCTGGCTTGTCTCCATTTCGGGTTCAGCATGCTCGGCGCCAGCCGCATCGCCTCGCTCGTGCACCCGGATAACAGCAGCTCGATGGCGGTCGCACAGCGAGTGCACAGGCTCAAGCGGCGTTTCGTCCACCCGAGCCTCGGCGAGGAATACCTGATGTATTACACGGAGGCCGGCGAGCATGAAATCAGAGCTTGAACAGGCGCCAGGCATTGGCCCGAGCATCGCCCGGGACCTGCAGGACCTCGGGATAACGACCCTCGGTGCACTTGCTAAGGAAGACCCGGAAGCACTCTATAAACAGCTATGCGAGCTGCGCGGACAACACATCGACCGCTGCGCCCTATATGTCTTTCGCTGCGGAGTGTACTTCGCTCAGAATGAACACCACGAACCGGAACTGCTTAAATGGTGGAACTGGAAAGACAACGCCGACACAACACAGCGCGCCGCTGGCAAAACCTGATGGCGGACTGAGAGAATTCCTGTGGCAAGAGTACTTGGATCTGGCGGTTTTTTCTTCAAGGCGAGGGGCAGCAAGGCGCTAGCGGACTGGTACCAGCGCTTGCTCGGCATGCCGGTGGAGTCCGAATGGGGCGGCGCCACCCTGAGGCCCGAAAGTATGCCAGCCTACGGTCTGGGGCCCATTTGGCGACGACCCCCGCTATTTCGACCCGTCCGATCAGCCTTATATGATCAACCTTGTCGTGGATGATCATGATGAAGCCCTGAAACAGGTGGCGGAAGGCGGCGCCCCGGTGATACCGGACATCCAGCAAGAAGACTACGGACGGTTCGGCTGGCTTGTCGACCCGGAGGGTACCAAAATTGAATTATGGGGATCGACATTCGTCAAAGGCAAAAGTCAGTCCGCAGCACCTGGCGGCACGGCTCTTTAACCCTGGAAACAACTTTCAATCGGGAGCGCACGCACGAGCATGAGCATCATTAATCGCAAGAACGCCGAGCATTACCGGTGGGGTGGAAACTGCGACGCCTGGCATCTGCTGAAGACCCGCCGCATGAGCGTTATCGAAGAGCGGGTGCCACCTGGCGGGATTGAAAAAGCGCATTATCATCGCTATTCGACGCAACTTTTCTACCTGCTCAGCGGAAGCGTGCGTTTCACTCTGGGCGCCAGGATCCTGGATTTGCAGCCAGGCGATGCCGTGCACGTGCCACCGGGTACGATTCACATGCTGGAAAACACCGGCAGTACGGACGTTGTGCTCTTGGTCCTGTCCAATCCCGAGAGTCACAGTGATCGTTACGATGTACACCCGAGAGCAGCACCACCCACGGATCCGTGACGCGCGGCGCGACTATTCCCGGATTCCGATGCCCTTATTGAGGAGATACATGCTGAACGTATAAAGTCCGGCGATGAAAATTCCGATGATCAGGTAGGCCCTGCCAATCGAAATGTCGGAGACGCCCAGAAACCCATACCGAAAAGCGTTGACCATGTAGAGAATCGGATTGGCAAGCGAAACTTTTTGCCAAAGCTCCGGCAGCAGGCTGATCGAGTAGAAGACGCCACCCAGGTAGGTCAGTGGCGTAAGAATAAACGTGGGTACGATGGAAATGTCATCAAACTTGCGCGCATATACCGCGTTGATGAATCCGCCCAGGGAAAACACAACTGCGGTCAGGAACACCACGGAGATGATGACCAGAGGGTGGGCCACCTGCAGTTCATCCGTAAAAAACAGCGCAACGATGGTCACCACCAGGCCAACCAGCAAACCACGCGCTACTCCGCCCGCCACATGCCCCAGCAGGATGACCGAATTGGGCATCGGTGACACGAGCATCTCCTCGACATGCTTACCAAACTTCGCACCGAAAAAAGACGAAACGACGTTGCCATAAGAATTGGTGATGACAGACATCATGATCAGGCCGGGGGCGATAAACTGCATGTAATCAAAACCGCCCATGTCGCCGATCCGGCGGCCGATCAGGTTGCCGAAGATAATGAAATAGAGCGTCATCGTGATGGCGGGCGGAACCAGTGTCTGTACCCAGATCCTGAGCACCCGACCGATCTCCTTGATAACGATGGTATAAAAGCCGACCAGATTTTCTTTTGCCCTGCCTGACATCGCCTGTTCCTACTGTGCCCCGGAGCGATTGCTCTTGTTTTCAACCAGGCGCAGGAAAAGCTCTTCCAGCCTGTTGGTTTTGCTGCGCATCGACTGCACTTGCAGGTTTTGCTGAGTGAGCATGGCAAACACTTCGTTGAGGCTCTGCTGTTTCAGCACGTCTACCTCGATGTTGTTTTCGTCCACCAGTCGCACCGGGTAGCCGTTGAGGACCGGCGCGGTGGCGACCGGGTCACGCAGACTCAGGACAAAGGTCTCTACACCCAGCTTGCGAAGGACATCGCGCATCAGGCCGCGCTCAATTATCCGGCCATCATCGATGATCCCGATGTGCTTGCAGAGGTTCTCGGCCTCTTCCAGATAGTGCGTGGTGAGAATAATCGTGGTGCCCTCGCGGTTGATGTTTTGCATGAATTCCCACATTGAGCGGCGGATCTCAATGTCCACGCCCGCAGTGGGCTCATCGAGGATCAGCAGGCGCGGCTCGTGCACCAGTGCGCGGGCAATCATCAGCCTGCGCTTCATGCCGCCCGAAAGGCTGCGCGAAATCGCATCGCGCTTCTCCCACAGGCTCAGCTCACGCAGGTACTTCTCTGCGCGTTGGTGGGCCATTTTGCGTGGTATGCCATAGTAGCCGGCCTGATTGAGCACCACGTTGTGGACCTTTTCGAACTGGTTAAAATTGACCTCCTGAGGCACCAGTCCAATGCAGGACTTGGCGAGTTCAATCTCCCTATCGATGTTGTGGCCGAAGACCTCGACCTCGCCTGCAGTCTTGTTGACCAGCGACGTAATAATGCCGATTGCCGTGGTCTTGCCCGCCCCGTTCGGCCCCAGTAACGCGAAAAAGTCACCTTCGTTGACGTCAAGATCGAGGCCGCGCAGAGCCTGAACGCCATTGCCATAGACCTTTTGCAGATTTCTGATTTCGAGGGCTTTCACGATAGTCCGTATTCGGTCGCCAAATGATGGCCGGTCGGGGTCCGGCGGCCCGGAATCATAGCACGCACCATCGCCGGTTCTTGTCGTTTCGGACCCACCGGTGCGCCCGTCAGTGGGGCGGCGGCGAGCGCGAAAAAGCGGTTATTTCCTGTAAAATAATGTGAATAGCTTTGACATGCGGGTTTTGTGCGGGATAATTGTAGGGATGGGTTAAAAGGGGTCCGAAGTCGCTCGCCTGAGTTGCAGGACAGGGCAGCCCGATCCCATAAACATAAATAACGGGGAGTTCGAGAAAATGTTTAAAGAATTTAAAGATTTTGCCATGCGCGGCAATGTGGTCGACATGGCCGTCGGTATTGTTATCGGCGGTGCCTTTGGCAAGATCGTCAGCTCATTCGTGTCGGACGTCCTGATGCCACCGATTGGCATGCTGATGGGCGGCGTGGACTTCAGCGAACTGGCGCTAACGCTACAGCAGGCTTCCGAGGGTGTTGCCGCCGTCACGATTAACTACGGCACGTTCATCAACACTGTGATTGATTTCATCATCATCGCTTTCGCCATTTTTATGGTTGTTAAGGCCATGAACAGCACCAAGAAAAAGGAAGAGGAAGCGCCCGCAGAGCCCACCACCAAGGACTGCCCGCGTTGCCTTTCGACCATTCCCATCAAGGCTACCCGCTGCCCCAACTGCACGTCTGACGTCTGACGCCGGACGCAGCGAAACAGGAAGGCCGTGCACCGAAGCGGGTGCACGGCCTTTTTTTTTCGGGTTAGCATAGCGCCATGTATCCAGGGAGAAACCCGCCCAACCCGTTTGCCAATGCCCCGCTTGATCGGCGCGGGGAGCTGCGCAAAGACAAGGTCAGGCTCGCCGAACTCGCGCAGTCAGCGGCGGCGCGCTATCTGTTGGTGGCCGGCGAAAGAAACGTGGTTGACCTGGCGAGCCAGCAGCCGCTGATGCTGTCTTTCGAGGACGCAAAGCCACACCTCCCTGCCGAAAGTCCGACAATTTTTCTCGGCGACTATGAAGAGCGCCCGCTGTTCATCGCGGACCTCGGGGATCTGCCCAGCGAAGCGCTGGAGAGAATGCTCACCGCCCGGGCGGAAGGTCTGCGGACACTCGGGCTCAGGCTGCCCCCCGACCAGGCGTCTCTGGCCGCATACGCCCGGGCCATGGTGCTTTGGGACAGGCGCCACCGCTATTGCGGTCGCTGCGGGGGCGAAACCCTGAGTGACGAAGGCGGGCACGTGCGACGCTGCCGTGACCAGCAGTGCGGCAATAGCATGTTTCCCAGGGTTGATCCGGCGATTATCGTCCTGGTCTCGGACGGCGAGCTGGCCCTCCTGGGCCGCCAGGCCAGCTGGGACCCGGGGCGCTACTCGACGCTGGCGGGTTTCGTGGAACCGGGAGAAAGTCTCGAGGAGGCGGTGGCGAGAGAGGTCTATGAAGAAGCGGGCGTGAAAATTCACCTGGTGGACTATCACTCTTCACAGCCCTGGCCGTTTCCCTCCTCCCTGATGCTCGGCTTTACGGCCAGGGCCGACACCACAGACATCAGCCTGCGCGACGGAGAGCTTGAGCATGCAGCATGGTTCTCCCGCGAGGACATCGCCAGCCGGCGCATAGTCCTGCCGTTCAAGGTCTCAATCAGCTATCGGCTGATCGAGCACTGGTACGATCAGGGCAGTCCCGGGCGCATGGCGCGCGATCTCGCAGACCAGGAGTGATATTTTCCGGCAGACGCGGCGCGCCCCTATAATCGGTTGATGCTAGCGCTTGCCACTCACCCGACAAACTCTGCTCTGCGGCCACGGCTGGCGCCGGAGTGCGCCAACGCCGGGGTCCCGCAATCCCGTGCTGCCGCGGGCACCAGCGAATGACCAAAGAACTCGCCACGCGTCGAGCTGGCGAATGGTCCTCGCCTGTCTCGGCCGAGCTGATTGCGCGCGGCGGGCTGCGACTTGCCCAGCCATGCATTCACAACGGCGCCGTCTACTGGCTCGAGGGACGCGCGACCGAACAGGGTCGCACGGTGCTGGTCCGGCAGCGGGCGGGCTGCCCGGCTGAAGACCTTACGCCGGCGCCCTATAACGTCCGCAGCAGCGCGCATGAATACGGGGGCGGCGCGTTCTGTTTGAGTGGTGAGTGCATCTGGTTTGTGAATTTCGAGGACCAGTGTATCTACGAGCTGCGCCCCGATACCCCGCCACGTCGCGTGACCCGCCCAGACAAACGACGCTACGCCGACCTGTGCCCCGACAGCGAGCGAAACCGGCTCATCGCAGTCTGCGAAAACCACGCGGCACAGGGAGAACCCGAAACAACGCTGGTAGCGATTGCGCTGGCTGACGGCAGCCTGACAACCCTAGCCAGCGGCGCCGATTTCTACAGCTCACCCAGCCTCGACACGCGCGGCAAGCGTCTCGCATGGCTGTCGTGGAACCATCCCAACATGCCCTGGAACAGTACGACCCTGCATGTGGCGGCTCTGCAAACCGACTCGGCCCCACTCGCCGGACAGATCATTACGAAACGCGAAGACGAGTCTGTCTTTCAGCCTCGTTGGGGCGCTGACGGAGCCTTGTATTTTATGTCGGACCGCAGCAACTGGTGGAACCTCCATCGCTGGGATGGCACCCGAATCGAAGCGGTGATGGACGAGGCGGCCGACTGTGGCTTTGGCCAGTGGGTATTCGGGATGTCCACCTGGGACTTTGTCGGCGACGATACCGTGCTGTGCTGTGGCGCCCGCGACGGGCTCTGGTCCCTGGGCATCGTGAACATTCAATCGCGCAGCACCCAATGGCTTTCGCTCCCTTTTAACATCGTTGAGCACGTCGCTGCGGCGCCCGGGCGCGCCGTGCTGCTTGCGGCTGGCGCGCAGCAGGTCATGTCGGTAGTTGAGCTGGAAACCCAAACCGGACACCACAAAATCCTGCGTGAATCGATCCAGCCGGCAATCGACGCGCGCTGGATAGCATCTGCTGAGGCCATAAGTTATCCCAGCACGGGCGGGGACCCTGCCTGGGCCTTCTACTACCCACCCCGAAACCCCGAAACGGGCCTGGCAGAGAGTGAGAGACCACCACTGCTGGTGAAATGCCACGGCGGCCCCACCGCTCATACCGACGCGGGCCTCGACTGGCGGATCCAGTTCTGGACCACCAGAGGCTTCGCCGTACTGGACGTCAACTATCGTGGCAGCACGGGATTCGGGCGCGCGTACCGGGAAAAGCTGGATGGCCAATGGGGCGTCAGGGATGTGGATGACGCTGTGCTTGGCGCGCGCCACCTGGCCACGCAGGGCCTCGTCGACCCCGATCGCATGGCGATCAGCGGGGGCAGCGCCGGCGGCTTTACCGTGCTCTCAGCGCTGACTTTTCACGATACCTTCAGGGCGGGCACCAGTCTTTACGGCGTCAGCGACCTGGAGTCTCTGCTGCATGACACGCACAAGTTTGAAGCCCGCTATCTTGACCGCCTGGTCGGCCCCTACCCCGCCGGCCAGGACCTCTATCGCGCGAGGTCACCGCTGCAGCATGCCGGGCAGCTGAACTGTCCCGTCCTTTTCCTGCAGGGCTTGCGCGACAAAGTTGTAACCCCGGATCAGTCCGAACGCATGGCGCAGGCCCTGCGCGACAAAGGCCTGCCCGTTCTGTACCTGACCTTCCCGGAAGAGGGCCACGGCTTCCGCAGCGCGAAAAATATCGCCACCGCTCTGCAGGCTGAACTGTATTTCTACGCACGAATCTTCGGATTCACCCCCGCCGACAGCGACTTTTCTGCCCATATTGAGAACCTGGATTGACCACACTATGAACAAGCATCATCGCCCCGTCGCCATCGCTTTTACGCTGCTGCTCGCCACACTGGTTCTGTCAGGCTGCGCCAGCCTCGCCAGCCAGCAGGAACGGTCAGCGTCGCGCAACGACGGGCTCGCCACGCGCACCGCCGGATTGCAAAAGAACCCGGGCTTCTTCACTTTTTACTGGGATGACAAGGCGGGCAAGGTCTGGCTGGAAATTGATCGTTGGGACCAGGAGTTCATTTACGTTAACTACCTGGCACGTGGGCTCGGCTCCAACGATCTGGGACTCGATCGCGGGCAGATCGGTAACACCCGAATCGTGAAATTTCAGCGCGTCGGACCACGCGTCCTGTTGGTTGAACCCAACTACGCCTATCGCGCGATCAGCGAAAGCGCCAGCGAGCAGCGCGCCATCGAAGAGTCGTTTGCGACCTCCGTTTTATGGTCATTCAAGGTTGAGGCGGCTTCCGGCACCCGCGTGCTGGTGGACGCAAGCGAGTTTTTCCAGCGCGATGCACATGGGGTCGGGCGCAGGTTGGGCAACGCCGGCGAAGGTAGCTATACGGCGGATGCCGACCGCTCGATTTACTTCGCGGAGCGCAGCCGTGCTTTTCCCAACAATACCGAAGTCGAATACCTGGTGACTTTCAAGGGAGAACCGAAGGGCCGGTACGTGCAGCAGGTGACGCCGACCCCTGAGGCCATCAGCGTGCACATGCATCATTCTTTCGTGGCCCTGCCCGATGACAACTATCAGCCGCGGGTTTTTGATCCGCGCAGCGGCTACTTCGGCATCAGCTTCCAGGACTACGCAAGCCCCATAGACGCCCCACTCACCCGCCGCTATATCGCGCGACACAGGCTGGCGAAGAAGAATCCTTCAACGGCCGTCAGCGAGGCCGTTGAACCCATCGTCTACTACCTCGATCCTGGCGCCCCCTCGCCCATACGCGAGGCGCTGCTCGACGGCGCACGCTGGTGGGCCGAGGCCTTCGAAGCGCTGGGCTACAAAGACGCTTTTCGCGTCGAGCTGCTGCCCGACGATGCCGACCCCCTCGACGTTCGCTATAACGTCATCCAGTGGGTGCATCGGGCGACCCGGGGCTGGTCCTATGGCGCGAGCGTCATCGATCCGCGCACGGGGGAGATCATCAAGGGCCACGTATCGCTGGGCTCGCTGCGCGTTCGTCAGGATTTTCTGCTCGCGCAGGGCCTGCTGACGCCGTTCGCGGACAGCGGCGAGGCGCCTTCCGAACTATCGGCGATGGCGCTGGCCCGGCTGCGCCAGCTCTCGGCACACGAAGTCGGGCACACGCTTGGGCTCGCGCATAATTTCGCCGCCAGCACGCAGGACCGCGCTTCCGTGATGGACTATCCGCATCCGCTGGTGGTGCTGACTGACGACGGCGAGGTGGATATAAGCAAAGCGTATGACACCGGGGTCGGTCCCTGGGATCGTTTCACCATCGAATATGGCTACCAGGATTTCGCGCCGGGGACCGAGGTGGACAAAGCGCTGGCCAGCATCGTTGCAGCCTCGCTGGCGCGCGGGCAGCTGTATATGGTCGACGAGGATGCGCGGCTGGGTGGCGATGCACAACCTGTTGCCAATCTCTGGGATAACGGTTCGGACGCCGTCACAGAACTCGAACGGCTCATGCGGGTGCGCGCCGTCGTGTTGAATAAGTTCTCCGAGAAAAACATCGCCATGGGCACGCCCCTGGCAGCCCTCGAAGAAGCGCTTGTGCCAATGTACCTGCTGCATCGCTACCAGGCCGAGGCCGCCGCGAAACAACTGGGCGGACAGTATTACAGCTACGCGATGCGTGGCGACGGGCAGGTGCCAACGCGCACTGTTGAACCCGACCGCCAGCGTGCGGCGCTCGACGCCCTGCTTGCTACGCTTGCACCGGATGCGTTGCTGTTGCCCGCCAGTCTGCTGGCGGCAATTCCAGGCCGTCCTCCCGGATATCCGCTGGACCGCGAGACCTTCGCGCGGCGCACGGGCGCCACGTTTGACGCTTTCTCACCCGCGGAAACAGCGGCCAACCTGATAGTTTCTTTCGTGCTCCACCCACACCGAGCGAACCGGCTCGTAAATTTTCACGCGCTCGATCCCGCCCAACCGGGCCTGGGCGAGATCCTGGACACCCTGATCGCCAGGACCTGGCGTGCACCGCGCGAACAAGGCCCGGCCGCAACGGTACAGCAGCTGACCGAGCACGCCGTGCTGGATGGCATCATGCGGCTGGCGGTGGCCGAACCCGCCGGCCCCTTGGCACGAGAGCAGGCCACCAGCGGCCTTGTGAATCTCGCCGCGTTTCTGGGTCGCCGTGCTCAGCTGGCGGGCACCTCTTCGCTGGGCGATCACTACCGCTACGGCAAACGCCGTATCGATCGCTTCCTGGAAGACCCGCAAAAATATCCGCCATTGCCGTCACCCCAGGCCCCGCCAGGCTCGCCAATCGGGGGTTATGGCGACTGAGCAGGCATGTCCTTGAAGAAGTTCCGTGCGACGACGATTACCGCCGTGGTCATTGCCAACATGGTGGGCACCGGCGTGTTTACGAGCCTGGGTTTCCAGCTGCTCGAGATTCGCTCAGGCTTTGTCCTGCTGATGCTGTGGGCCGTGGGCGGGCTCGTCGCACTCTGCGGCGCGATGAGCTATGCCGAGCTCGGTGCCGCGCTGCCCCGGTCGGGCGGTGAGTACAACTTTCTGACGCATATCTACCATCCGGCCGCCGGCTTCGTATCGGGCTGGGTCTCCGCGACGATCGGCTTCGCGGGTCCGACCGCACTGGCGGCCATGACCTTTGCCGCCTACGCAACCTCGGTGTTGCCGGGCGAGACATCTCCGTGGACGCTCAAGGCGCTGGCCTGCGGCCTGATCATCGGCCTCACGCTGATCCACGGCAGCTCCCGGCGCAACAGCGGCGGCCTGCAGGTGGTTTTTACGGCGCTCAAGGTCATCGTCATCGTGGTTTTCTGCGCGGGGGCCCTCTTGCTTTCCGACGTGGTGCAGCCAGTGCGCTTCACGCCGGCGGTGGGCGACGCAAGCTTGCTGACCAGCGGGGCCTTTGCGGTCGCGCTGATTTATGTCAGCTACGCCTACACGGGCTGGAATGCTGCCACTTACCTGAGTGGCGAGCTTGAGAACCCGCAGCGCACTCTGCCGTGGGTGCTGACAGGCGGCACCCTCACGGTTATCACCCTGTATCTCGCGCTGAACTTCGTCTTTCTTAGGGTGGCGCCGATGAGCGCCATGACCGGCCAGGTCGAGGTGGGGTACATCGCGGCAACCGCGGCGTTCGGGGAAATGGGCGGCCGCCTGACCGGCCTCGTACTTTCGGCGCTGCTAATTTCCACGGTGAGCGCGATGACGCTCGCCGGGCCACGCGTGCTGCAGGTCATCGGCCAGGATTTTCGTCCTTTGCGACGCCTGGCCCGCACCAACAAAGACGGCATACCAGCAACCGCGATCGCTGCTCAGTCATCGCTGGCGATACTCTTTATCCTGACTTCAAGCTTTGAGTCGGTGCTGGTGTTCGCGGGTTTCACGCTGGCGCTCAACAGCCTGGCCACCGTACTCGGCGTATTTGTCCTCCGCCGGAAACAGCCCGACCTGCCTCGTCCTTATCGTACTTTCGGCTATCCTGTAACGCCTTTTGTCTACCTGTCACTCACCGGATGGACGCTGGTATTCGTGCTGATCAACAAACCCGTCGAGGCGCTGTTCGGGCTCGGTGTGATCGCTACCGGACTGCTCCTGTATGCGATTTCTGTCAAAGGCGACCGGGCTTGAACCACGCCCTGCCTCGGAACGGCGGCTTGTCCCGGTCGGCTTCGGGCCAGCCATTTCCAGAAGACCAGTGCTCCCGGGAGGTCGCCGCGGATGGGCTCCCTGGCCCGATAAGCTTGTGGAAAATACCCATTTCCATTGGCTTTTCAGTAGCATAATCTGTCAGAGTTGAGCGCAAAGAACATTTTAGGGAACCAAGATGAAACAGAAGATTCAGCGCATCCTTGCGATCATCGACCCCGCCCGGAACGAACAGTGGGCACTCACCAAGGCGGTGGCCATCGCGGCCGGCGGAGATAACATCGAGGTGATTGCTTATGCGTGTATTTTTTCCTACCTGGAATGCGAAGACGTTGCGGCACTCAGGGAAGCCGAGATGGCCCGCTACCACCCATGGCTTGCCGGGATCGTTGCGGGCTACAACACCCGGGGCGTAAATGTTACGACGAGAATCGACTGGGATCCCGACTGGCGAGAGGCCATCCATATTGCTGTCGATGAGCTTAGTGCCGACCTCGTTGTGAAGCGGGCCAGCGGTCGCTCGAGTGCGCTGAGCAATTCCGACCGCAGGGTGCTGCGCACGGTCAAGGGCGATGTGCTGCTGGTCAAGCGAGAACCCCGAGCGACCACCAGGCGCATCCTTGTCGCTCTGAATCCCAACGCCCGGGATGCCGGCCACCAGAAGCTCGATGACACAATTGTCGATGTCGCCAGGCGCATACAAGCGCGGCAGCCTGACGTGGAGCTACATGCGGTGAGCGCCTTTCGTGATTCGGATCACTTCGTTCACCCGCCCGACCTGGCGAAAAAAGCAGGCATTGACCGTGCCCGGGCCCATGTGCGCGAGGGCGGTACCGATGAAAGTGATTTCCGACACGGCGCAAGAGCTGGACGCAGATGTCGTGATCATCGGCAGCGTTGCCCGCAAGGGCCTCGCGGGCATGACCATTGGCAACACGGCGGAAAGAATTCTCGGCGGCGTAACCTCGGATATCCTGATTGTTACGGACCAGACCTGAACTCAGCTGCCCCTTTCCCGCAAGGCACGGCGAATAAAGCTTCGGGCAGTCGTGTACTGCCTGACAGTGTTGATTGAGAGCCACCGGGAGATCGGGTAGCGGCCAGCCCATGCGAAGGCACCAACTTCGAGCAACTCGCGGTCGTTGAGTGCGTCGATCGTGCGCCTGGCATGCTCGTAGCCGTCTTGCAGACGCTTGCGAATGGAACGATAGGACGCCCGCCTGGCCGCCTTGACGATGTCCGCGTTCAAGCGTGGCGTTTCCCGCCAGCGGTATCCCGCAGCGGGCGTGACGGGACACTCGCCCCGGCGTCCCGCCTCTACCCATTCGACCACGCGCTCGGTCCACCAGGCGCGCACTGCCAGCAGGTCTTTTACGCTCCAGTCGTCCACGCAGGCAAGGCCGCCAATCCCGGGCCCTGCCGCGTCAAGCTCTGCCTGCAGTTTCTTAAAGCTCGCCTGGAGCTGAGATCTCAGTTCTGCCCGCGTTTTCGGGATGGGCATCAGGCCGGCCTCATTGCATTGGGATTGCGGCCCATCGCGGCATGCCGGCGAACGCCGTCACTGCCTTGCCGCGCCGCCGGCCAATGAAATTCCAACCGCATCAACCGGCAACTTCTTAACCGAAGATTACTTAAACGATTTCGCCAGCTCATCCAGAAGCGCAACGTAGATACCATGACAAAAAGCCACCGCATCATCTACCTTGGCGTCCCATTCTGAAGTCCATTCGACCAGCGTCTCGCTGCCATCCTTTGCCGGGCTGAGCTTGATGAACCCGTAGTAGTTGGAGACTTCTTCTTTGGATACCGGCGATGGCCCGTCGTCGATGGAATACTTCAGGCTATGACTGGCCTCGCTAATCTCCACCAGGGTCTCATGAAACGCCTTGTTAAGGACGCGCTTCGCCCCCACCGCACTGCCTTCAAGACCACCTACCTTGTCGACACTGGTAATGACATTTGGCGCCCATGACAGGTCATGAAAGTTTCTGAGCTTGCGCCACACATCGGCGGGCGGCGCGTTTACCACTTTGGATTGACTGGTTGCTGGCATTCTTATTCCTCCATTCCAGATAGTTTATTGGCGAGACACGCTGCCGCGGCCGGCACCGGAAAACCTCGGAGCAGGGCCTGCGGCCGGCCTTTACTTGAGCTTGGATGCCCAGATCGCCAGTTTGTGTCTGATTGATTTCTGGGACACCTGGTCTTCAGGGATAGGCTGAATGACCTTGTCGTGCACCAGCAGTCTGTAAATATATTCGAGTTTATCGTTCGCAGAATCGGTCGGTTCAAACTCAACAACGCCGCGGTTTTCACCGTATTTCACGCCTTCGGCGATCGCCTTTTTCACCAACTCGTTCTCATTTTTAAGTTTTTTCATAAGAACTCCCGGATGACTGGTCGGATCAAGCGTCCATGCCCCCTGTGTTCGCTAAACCTCGCCAAAAATCTCCTGTAGCCAGGTGCGAATATCTGCAATCTCCTCCGGACAAACGCCGTGTGCCACTGGATAGCTGTGCCAGTCCACGCTGTATCCCAGCTGCGCCAGTAGTGTACGCGTGTCGTCACCCAGCGAGGGTAACACCACCGGATCCATACTGCCGTGAGCCAGAAATACCGGCGTTGTTGCGTTGGCGGCTGAGCGCTCGGCGGCCGTATCCGCTGCATGTGGCAGATATGTCGACAGCCCCATGATGCCCGCCAGCCGCTCCGGGTAGCGCAGTCCTGCGTAGAGGGCCACCGCGCCCCCTTGCGAGAATCCCGCCAGCACAATCCGCGACGGCTCAATGCCGCGACTGACTTCCTGTCGGATCAACGCACCGACATCCGCCTGGCTCTGACGGATACCCTCAAGATCCTGCGGCGAGGTGCGGTCGATACCGACGATGTCGTACCAGGCGCGCATGGCGAAACCGGCATTCAGCGTGACCGGACGCACGGGCGCATGCGGAAATACGAATCGAATCGCAATACCTGGAATATCAAGCTCGGGAACTATCGGCTCAAAATCGTAGCCATCGGCGCCCAGGCCGTGCAGCCAGACGACGCTGGCGACCGGATTCTCTCCGGTTGCCACTTCCACACAGTCCAGGAGCGTGTCCGCCATGGTGTATCCTCGGGCTTGCGCCAATTCGGTGAGTTGAGATTCTAGCAAAGCCGGGGGACTGCATGAGCAATGGGCACAGGACCGGGACGTATGGCGCAAGCGCTGGGACGCGCTCGGAGAGAACGACTCTGCCGAGAGGCAGATTACTGAGGCCATTCGGCAGACCCGCGCGGCCGTCGTCAAGGAACTTGAGTCACTGAGATAGGGGGACGGGAATGAGTATCTGGCACCTGAGCTATGACCGTCATGATCCCGCGCTGCTGGCGCGCCTCAACGAGATGTCGCGCAACACCGCGGATGAGCACCTCGGGATAAAGCTTACGGAGATAGGCGAAGACTATATTCGCGGAACCGTGCCAGTGGATACCCGCAGCATCCAACCCTTCGGGCTGCTCCACGGTGGCGTCTCGGTACTCCTGGCCGAGAGTCTGGGCAGCCTGGCCGGCAACCTGTGCGTGGATCCTGCAACCACAGTCTGCGTCGGCCTGGACATCAATGCCAATCATCTGCGCGCCGTGCGACAGGGCACGGTGACCGGCACGGCGAGGGCTGTACACATTGGCCGCTCAACCCAGGTATGGGGAATCAAGCTGAGGGATGACGATGACGCACTGACCTGCATCGCCCGCCTGACCCTGGCCGCGGTGCCCCGGCGTGGCATCGTAAAATAACTGCTGCCTTCGCAGGCGCGCTGTCAGCAGTGCGCCTAGCGCGACTCAAATACCAAGCGCATCGGCCGCGTAGGGCGCCTTGCTCCTGATGCCCTTTCTCAGCAGTTGCGGAAACTCCTTCGGCACCGAATCTCTGACCACCTGCAGCTCAAGAATCGCGTCAGCCCAGGCCGCCGTGCGCGGCGAGTCGCTTGCAGAACACAGTTCGTTCTCGAGCCCCAGTTCCCGGCAGCGCATAAACAGCGGCGCGTATGCGAAATCGACCAGCGAAATGTCCTCGCCATTAAACCAGGGCGAGCACTTCAGTTCTTTCTCGAGGGACTTCATTTTCTCGCTCAGCGACCGCGCGTGCATCCTCGAAAGCATCCTGCGTCCGGGCACGGACCATGCGGGAGAAGTCCAGCAGACAGGCGGTTCCGAATTCTATCCAGCTGCGATCCAGTGCCCGCTGCAGAGCATCCGCCGGCAACAGCGCACCTGGCGTAATCTCGTCCAGGAACTCGTCAATGACGGCGGATTCGAAAATGACATGGGTATCATCCACCCGCAGCAGCGGCACCTTTCTGAAGGGAGAGATTTCCAAAAACCAGTCTGGCGGGTTCGCGAGATCGATAAATATCAAATCGAAGGGCACTTTCTTGTAGCGCAAGGTGATGACCGCGCGCTGCACGAAGGGACAGATCCTGAAGCTGACCAGTTCCAGCTTCATGAGCTTTACGTACTCCCGCTGCTCAGAGTTTCTCGATGACTTCCCGCAGCTGCTTACGCACCTGCTCGGCGATTTCACCCAGCGCAGGGTTGTCAACGGCCTGCATGGATGCCGCGGGATCAACGGCAGCCACTTCAATGCGGCCGTCATCGTCCTCGCGGATAATCACGTTGCACGGCAGCATGGTGCCGATCATGTTCTCGGCCTGCAGCGCCTGGTAGGCAAAACCGGGGTTGCACGCGCCGAGAATCAGATATGGGCGCAGATCTTTGTCGAGCTTCTTTTTCATTGTGGCTTTGACATCGATCTCCGTCAGCACGCCGAAGCCGGCGTCCTTCAGCCGGGCCGTTGTGTTCGTAACGGCCTCCTCAAAACTCGTATCCACAAACTTGTTGAAGTAGTACTGCATGCGGGAATCCCTAGGTAAAAATTATCTGGCCGCCGGCAGCCATCTCGTAAAACTCGCCAACCGTAATGATGCCGGTCATCTGTTCAATAAAGTCGTCATTGTTGAGGTGGAACATGTCGACAGATGCCTTGCAGCCATACATCCCGGCACCCGAGTCCCCGATCATCTCGAGAAACTCTGGAATAGGCGGAATATCCAGCTTGTCCATTTCTTTCATCATGAAATGCGTCACAAGCGCGGAGACACCCGGCAGGCTGCCCAGCATGGTTGCTATGTGCAGCCCGGGATTGCCCACCGTCGCCACCTTGATGTGCTCGTGGCGTTTCTTGTGGATCGCGTCCAGCCCGAAGAACGTAAAGAACAGGTTGGCCTCGATGCCCTCCATCCTTGCGCCGTTGGCCATGATCAGCCCGGGATAGATACCTTCCAGCGAGCCCTTGGAAATAATAATTGATACTTTTTCGATTGCGTCAGACATATCGTTGTCCTTGTCAGATACAGCCACGTGGCTTGGGAATTCCACCGATCTTGGCGGCGAGCTTCGCCGGCCCCTTGGGGAACAGCTGGTAGAGCTCTTTGATAGGCACGCCCGACAGCTTGCCAAGGGAGCGAATCGTCGGCGCAGTGCCCTCTTCGAGGTACCTATCGCGCATGAAATTCACTACCTGCATATGCCGGTCAGTCAGTTCCGGGATTCCGGCGTCTTGCGCGATTTCACTGCGCGACCGATTCGTCCCACTGCTCAGGGTCGGTGAGGAACCCCTCATCGTTCACCTGAATGTCTTTTCCGTTCACTTGCATTACTGGCACTTCATTTATCTCCGTCTTCAGGCCGCGGTGGCCGTGTTGTCAATCTTTGCAGGGTATTTCTTGCCCTTCATGCTCATTTGCGTGGAAATCATGGGCAGGTCCCGACCCGGCAGCAGCATGTTCCAGTAAATCCATTTGAACATCAGCTTGCCCCAGTGATTCATCCTGGTTTCCTTGAAGCAGCTTCATCGGACCGATGCCAGCCATTGGAAACATGCCCGGCAACGGCTCAACCTCGTAGTTGAAGTCGATCAGCATTGCCTTTTTGAACCCCGTTTCGATAAAGCAGTTGGTATGGCCGTCGAAGCTTTCCTCGAGCGACTTGCCGTCCATGAAGCGCACAATGTTGTCAGTCAGCACCTCGGATTCGAAATGCGCCACCGAGCCGGCCTTGGATGTGGGTACGTTCGTTGCATCGCCTAATGGCGAAAATATTCTCCTTGCATGCGGCCTGCAGGGTCGCGGGGTGGGTGCGAACGAAGTTGAGCTCGTCGCCCAGCCCGGGGGAATCGCCTACGAAGGCAGCCCCACCATGCAGGGGAATTGAAACCAGCAGATCAAAGTCCATTTCCCGCTCGTCCCAGGACCTCAACTTGCCGGCCGCACCATCAATGCTGCCGGTGGCAAAATCAGTCACCAGGTGAATGCCCTTGTCATCCAGCACCGAGCCGAACGCATGGGAGGCGATGGGACGCGTAAAGCAATGGTCAAGCGACGTCACCAAGGTGAGGTCGATCTGGTCACGAACGCCCCGCTCAGTGAAAAACCAATCGGCAAGAAATATGAACTCCAGCGGCGCCACCGGGCACTTGATTGGCAGGTCGACGAAATTCACGACCAGCTTGCCGCTCTTGAAGCTCGCCATCTTCTTCGCGAGCGCCGTCGCACCTTCCATCGTGTAGAAGTCGAAAACCTTCTCCCGCCAGCCATCGCCCAGCAGCCCCTCTGTCTCTTCGGGCACCAGCCGCGAGCCGGTCGCAACGATCAATACGTCATAGTCGAGAACCTGCCCACCGCCGAGGTAGACCTTATTTTCCTCAGCAACAACACGCAGGATTTCGGCCTGCAGATACTGGACATCATCCGGCAGGTAGCGCTTGCGCGAACGCACGATGTCCTCCGGCTCATACATGCCGAAAGGAACGAACAAGAGACCCGGCTGATAGATATGATTGTCGTCCTGATCGACGACGGTAATCCCTATGGTCCCGGCGCTGATCTGCTTGCGACAGGCCTTGCGCAGCCGGTTGGCCATTATGGTGCCGGCCGTGCCCGCACCCAGTATTACGATTCGCTTCACGCTCACCTGCTTCTCCTCTGCCGAATACCCAGGCTCCACGGCCGACGGGCGCCCTGCCCGTACGTGACCAGAACGCCACCATTAAATTAGATTCTTATAATATATGACCGGTTTGGCCGCGGTTAATCGTGGTTAATACCTAGGCGCCGCTCGTACCCCGCAAGGCCTCAAGCCGGATGCGGGGCAGAGACTCGGCAGGGCCGGACTTTCAGTTCTGAGCGTAACCGTGCTGGTCCAGCCCTTCAGCCAGAAAATCCGCCAGCATGGGTGTGCCGATCAGATATTCCGCCGTGCGCTTGTTCCAGCGCTCTTTTGCCAGGCTCGATCGCGTCCTGCCATTCCTCGATGCTGTAATCCCCGCGACCGAGCCAGGTCAGCGCAACAAGCTCAACCTGCTGATCCGGCTCCAGATCCTCAATTTCGGTCTGCAGGGCGGCACGGGCAGGATCGTCGGTATTGCCTGTATTTGCCGGCGGCTCCCAATCGGCGGTCGGAATTAATGACCTCTCCGGGGAGGTCACAGACTCTTTGACCTGGAATTCATGCGCCATGTCGATGATAGATAAAACTGTATCTGGGTTGAGCGTCAACATGACCGGGGTCAATTCCTGTAAAGACTGCCGGGGCATTTCAGTCTAACGCCGCAGACCCTCAGGCCACATAGGGACTTGCCGAAACCACGTCGCTGGAAAAAGGCTGACGCCCGCTTAATGCGTACCCGTTCCCGCGCAGACCCATATATAATCATTGACCCCCCCTACGGAGAACCACGTTGCGTACAGTGCTCTGCCTGCTGTTTTTGCTGCTTGCTGGCTGCGGTCAGAAAGGCCAGCTGTACCTGCCATCGGAACCTCCGGCGGCCACGTCGGTGGACACGCAGGAGGCCCCGGAAACGCCTGTTGAGGAAAAAAAGAAGGACGACAGCGGCGACGGTGCCCGCTGACGTCCACGCGCGACCCGCATTCAAATGGCTAAAAATAAACCCTTCGTCCTTGTCGACGGCTCCTCCTATCTTTACCGGGCGTTTCATGCGCTGCCGCCACTTAGTAATTCGGCCGGCCAGGCCACTGGCGCGATCTATGGCGTTCTGAACATGCTTAACAAGCTGCTCAAGGAATACGAGCCCGACCGGGTGGCAATCGTGTTCGACGCCAAGGGAAAGACCTTCCGGGATGAGTTGTTCGCCGACTACAAGGCCAACCGACCGCCCATGCCCGATGAGCTGCGCAGCCAGGTGCAGCCCCTGCTCGAGGCGGTGGCGGCAAAGGGGCTGCCCCTGCTCAGAATCGAAGGCGTGGAAGCCGATGATGTGATCGGCACGCTGGTCACGCGCGCGGCGGCGGACGGCATTGATTGCATCGTCTCGACCGGGGACAAGGACATGGCCCAGCTGGTCAGTGACCGCGTCACACTGGTGAACACCATGACCGGGCAGGTGCTTGACAGCGCAGGCGTCCTGGAAAAATTTGCCGTCACGCCGAAACAGATCATCGATTACCTGGCGCTCGTCGGTGACAGCTCCGACAACATCCCCGGCGTACCCAAGGTCGGACCCAAGACGGCCGCCAAGTGGCTCAAAGAATACGGCAGCGTGGATGAACTCATCACCCACGCCGAGGACATAAAGGGCAAGGTCGGAGAAAGCCTGCGTGCGAATCTTGAACAACTGGAGCTGTCGCGCAAGCTCGCGACGATCTCCTGCGACCTGCAGCTCGACATTGACCCGGACTTTCTGACGCCGGGTGAGCCGGACCTTGAAAAGCAGCGTGCGCTCTACTCAAAGCTGGAACTCAGGAGCCTGCTGCGTCAGCTCGAGCCGCGACGATGCAGGCGGCGCAGGCGAGGCCGTGGCATCGCCTGCGAGCAAGGGCGACTATGAGCTCGTCCTCACGCAGGAGCGCTTCGAGGATTGGCTGCAGCGCCTGGAACAGGCCGACCTCATCGCATTCGATACCGAGACCTCCAGTCTGGCGTATATGAAGGCGGTGATTGTCGGCGTGTCGTTTGCCGTCAAGACCGGCGAGGCCGCCTACGTCCCGGTGGCCCACGACTATCCGGGCGCGCCCGATCAGCTGAAGCGCGAGGAGGTGCTTGATGCCCTGAAGCCGCTGCTGGAGGACCCGGACAAGCCAAGCTGGGGCACCATCTCAAGTACGATGCGCACGTTCTGAAAAACCACGGCATCGAACTGAGAGGCATGGCCTTCGACACGATGCTGGAATCCTACGTGCTGGACAGCACGGCCAGCCGCCACGACATGGATTCGCTGGCCAGGCACTACCTGGATATCGACACGATCAAGTACGAAGACGTGGCCGGCAAGGGCGCCAAACAGATCACCTTCAACCAGGTGGCGCTGGAGCAGGCCGGGCCCTACGCCGCCGAAGACGCCGACATCACACTGCGTCTGCACGAGTACCTGTGGCCGCGGCTCGAAAAGGAAGCGGCGCTCCGCAAACTCTACCTGGAAATCGAACAGCCGCTGGTACCCGTTTTGCAAAAAATGGAGTACCTGGGCGTATTGATCGACAGCAGCATGCTGGCGAAGCAGAGCCGGGAACTCGCGACGCAGATGGCCAAGCTCGAGGAGCAGGCCCATGAGGCGGCCGGCGGGCCATTCAACGTTGGTTCGCCGAAACAGCTGCAGGAAATCCTGTTTGACAAGCTGGGACTGCCGATCATCCGCAAGACGCCCAAGGGCCAGCCGTCCACGGCCGAAGACGTGCTGCAGGAATTGTCAGACGACTATGAGCTGCCCAGGCTCATTCTCGAACATCGCAGCCTGGCCAAACTCAAGTCCACCTATACCGACAAGCTGCCGGGCCAGGTGGACGAAAAGACCGGGCGCGTCCACACCTCATACCACCAGGCGGTGGCTGCCACCGGGCGCCTGTCATCGTCAGACCCGAACCTGCAGAACATCCCCATCCGCACACCGGAAGGCCGCCGCATCCGCCAGGCCTTCATCGCACCAGAGGGCGCCTGCCTGGTCGCCGCGGACTACTCGCAGATCGAACTTCGGATCATGGCGCACCTGTCCGGCGACGAAGGCCTGCTCGCCGCCTTCGCCGCGGACCTGGACATCCACCGTGCCACCGCGGCCGAGGTCTTCGGCGAGAAGCTTGAAGAAGTCAGCACCGAACAGCGGCGCTCTGCCAAAGCCATCAACTTCGGCCTGATCTACGGAATGTCCGCATTTGGCCTGGCCCGCCAACTCGGCATCGAGCGGGGCGCGGCGCAGGAGTATGTCGATCTCTACTTCGATCGCTACCCGGGGGTGAAAGCGTACATGGACGGCACCCGCAAACAGGCTCGCGAACAGGGCTATGTTGAGACGGTCTTCGGGCGCCGCGTCTACCTGCCCGAGATCAATGCGCGCAATGCGCAGCGTCGTCAGTACGCCGAGCGCAGCGCCATCAACGGACCGATGCAGGGCAGCGCAGCCGACATCGTCAAGCGCGCGATGATTGCGGTGCACGCCTGGCTGGAATCCACGGCGGCGCCGGCCAGACTGGTGATGCAGGTCCACGACGAACTGGTGCTGGAGGTCGCCGAGGACCAGGCTGAAGAGATCGCGGCGAGGTCGCACGCCTGATGTCCGCCGCGGCCAGTCTCAAGGTGCCGCTGAAAGTCGATACGGGCCGCGGCAAGAACTGGGACGAGGCCCACTGAGCCAGGGCGTGGCAGCGCTGCCAGGCGGTCACTCAGGGTGGATCAACGGCGGAACTTTTGCGCACTGCGGCAATCTTATTTACTGAGCGTGAACAACGCTCGCCCGTTCCCCTCCCTGAGCGGGCAAGCAACCCGGCACCCCCATGCCGGGCCTAGATTTCCCCGGTGTCCGCCTTTGAGTTGGCACCGGGGTTTTTTATTCAGCTTCGGCCAGCCAGTCATCCAGCACTTCCCGGGCCTCATCGACGCCCTGGCGTTTCAGGGCTGAAAAAGCCTGCAGGCTCAGCGAGGCCCCGGCGGTCTCCGCATAGCCCTCTGTCAGCACCCGCTCGGTATCCATGATTGCCGTGGCGACCGCGCCCCGCTTGAGCTTGTCGGCCTTGGTCAGCAGCACATGGACCGGGCAGGCGCTGTTCATCGCCCATTCCAGCATCTGGTGATCGAACTGGCCCAGGCCGCGCCGGATGTCCACGACCAGCATGACCCCTGCCACGGAACCACGCTCCCTGAAATAGGCCTCCATGAGCGCTCGCCAGTGCGCGCGCACTGACGCGGGTACCCGCGCAAAGCCGTAACCCGGGAGATCAACGAGCCTGCGCTGTTCCTGCAACGAAAAGAAGTTGATCAGCTGGGTGCGCCCCGGCGTCTTGCTGGTACGCGCGAGGCCCTGGCGTCCTGCTATGACATTGATGGCGCTGGACTTGCCCGCGTTGGAACGACCGGCAAAGGCAATTTCACGACCGTCGTCGGCGGGAAAATCACCGGGTTTGTGGGCGCTCTTAATGAACCGAATGTCGGAATAGTCTGTCATAAAGTGGGGTTAGCGCCGCGCTGGCTTGGTGTACAATGCGAGCTTTCGCATGGCTCACGGCGAAGTTTAGCATGCCGAAACGGCGCGCCCGGCACGCCGGCGGCGGTCCGGAAAATGAGCAACATATCTCTCGGAGCAGGCATTGAAAAAGTTCTATCTTTTTACGTTGGTAGCGAGTCTGGCAGTGCTGTTAAGCGGCACGGCAAATGCAGACGGCAACGCTGAGGCCGGCAAGGCCAAGGCAGGGACGTGCATGGCCTGCCATGGCGCGGATGGCAATAGCGTCAACCCCGAATGGCCAAAACTGGCGGGTCAGCATGAAAGCTATACGATCGCACAGCTCATGGCCTTCAAGAATGGCAAGCGCGTCAACGCGCTGATGTCACCGATGGCTGCGGCCCTGACGGACCAGGACATGGCCGACCTCGCCGCCTGGTATGCGGGGCAGACGCAGACGCTCGGCAAGGCCGACCCGGAGCTGGTCAGTACGGGCGAGCGCTTGTATCGCGGCGGCAACGCCACGCGCGGCTTTCCAGCCTGCATAGCCTGTCACGGCCCCTCAGGTGCCGGCAATCCGTTGACCGAATATCCGCGCCTCTCCGGACAGCATGCCACTTATACCTACACCCAGCTCAAGGCCTATGCCAACCTCGAGCGCAAGTCCGACAAGAATCAGATGATGCGCAATATCGCAGACCGTATGACAGACGCCGAGATGCGTGCGGTTGCCTCCTATATTCAGGGACTCAGGTAAAAACCCGAGCCCTACAATTGAACACACCACCCGAGGTTGACCGATGAATAAACGCTTTCCAACCCCTCTACTTGCCCTGTTGCTCGCCTTTGCCGCCCCGTTAGGGTGCAGTGCTGACCAGCCACCCGCTGCTTCCGAGGCAGCGACGGCGATGCAGGAACAGGCTCCGGTGGCAACGGTCGCAGCCGAGGTCGCACCACCCGCCGAAGTTGCGGCGAGCGACGAGGACATGCCCGAGCCAGAAACGCTCGTGGTGGCGCAGGCTGAAATTGCGAATGAAAAAGCCGCGTCCACGCCGAAGCCAGCGAAACCAGCGCCGTTCAGGGTGGGCGACCATTACACGCTGCTTGCGCCCGCTCAGCCCACCGGCGCGGCACCTGGCAAGACCGAAATTGCTGAGTCATTTATGTACGGGTGCCCGCACTGCTTCAGCATTGAGCCGTATCTTGAGAAATGGGAACTCGAAATGCCCGCATATGTGGAATTCGTGCGGATCCCCGCGTTGTTTAATGGTCCGGCCAGGACGCATGCACGCGTGTATTACACCGCCGAGGCGCTGGGCATACTCGATCAGACGCATATGGCCTTCTTCCGGGAGATTCATGTCAACCGGAAAAGCATGACCAAAGAAAACGAACTGGAGGCTTTCTTTGCGGGCTTCGGGGTAGACAGCGAGACGTTCAGAAGTACTTTCAATTCTTTCGCTGTTGACACCAATCTGAGGCGCGCAGAGGCGCTCAACCGCCGCTACAGGATTGCCAGCACCCCGATCATCATTGTGAACGGGAAGTACCTGGTGAACGGCAGCAAGATAACGAGCTATCCCCAGATGCTGGAGGTCGCAGACTATCTGGCAGCGAAGGAAGCCGGGCGCGAATAGCTGCTCCTGATAAAGCTGCACAAAAAAAGGCCGGCTTATGCCGGCCTTTTTCGTGTCAGAAACGACTCCCGGGTCAGGCGTTGCCTTCGTAGACTATCTGCCAGAGGCCCTGTGCATTCTGCCGCCATAGCTGACGCTTGCTGGCGCGCGCATTGAAATTGTTGCTCTTGTAGTCCTGTGAAAACGTCACGATTACCATGTCGGGTTCGTCGGGATAGCCCAGGACGCCCAGGTCCAGCAGATCTACGTTGATAAAGGTTTTCCCACCAGCCACCGAGCGCTTGTACTGTGCCCATTGGGCCTTGTTCATTCCGCGGCCCTGAAAATCCTGAGCGTAATGAGACAGGTAGGCCTCAGTGTCTCCACTTGCCCAGTCACTGCGCCATTGCTCAATCGCTGCTTCGACACTTGCCTTGCGCGAAGTCAGGGCCTGGCGTGATGACCAGGTAAAATTCTCGCCGATGATGACGGGCGTATTCCTAATCGAAAGCAGCGGCGCTACTTCAAGGAGCTGCTCGTTGGTCAGCGCCACGCAGCCGTCACTGTCCAGGGGTGGGCGACTGTATGTGTCGCTGGAAACGCCGTGCAGCCAAATACCGCCACCCGTGCGTCCCAGGCGCTGATCCCAGGCATTCGGATAATCGACCGGAAACGCGACGGGGCCATATTTGTCAGGGAGGGCCTTGCCCGGCAAGCGCTCGGTGATGAAGTACACGCCGAGCGGAGTACGCTTGTCACCGCGCCGCTGCTTGCGGGAGCCGTTTCTGCCACCCGATACGTAGTAATCAGCAACCAGTGTCGCTTCACCCGCACGATTTTCGAAGACGAAGAGTCGGTTGCGCGCCAGGTCGACGAACAAGGCATGGGCCTGGTTACTTGCGAAGCGCAGCAGCTGTTCAGGAATCCGGTCGGCGGGATCAAAGCGGCTCTGTTTCCAGCGCTGCTTCGCCTCGCTCAGGAGATCATTCACTGCCGCCCTCGGCAGACCCGAGGACGCCTGCACGGACATCGGCAGCCCGGCACGCGCCGCCATAAGATCGCCGTAGACCAGCTGCGCCAGCCGGTAGTTGGGCAGCGCCGCCACCAGCGGCTCCAGCTCTTTTACAGCCCCGTCGATTTCTCCAACATTAAAAAGATCCAGCGCTGAGACGAGACGCGCCTCCGGGTCTTCCGGCATACCGGGGCGTGAATCTGCAATATCAGCAGACGCAGTCGAGGCCCAGATCAGCAAAGCAAACAGTGAAAAAATGCGCATTCTGAACATTTATGGTGCCCTGGAGGTCTCGCGCATAATCTGCCAGTTCCCACCGATCCTGCGCAGGGCAAGCGTCTTGATGACGGTGTCGCTGTAAGTATCGGCAGCGTAGTCCTGTCGGAAAACGGCTCGCGCGGACTCTGCTCCCTCAACATCCACGAACAGGTCCGAAACCTCGACCGTGATGGTGGAAGGCCTGGATACGCGGTCTCTGCGCTGCGTGACCCAAGCGTCACGCGAGAGCCCCCGTTCGGGACGGAAATTCGGGGCGTAGAAGGACAGGTAGCCCTCCACATCCTGACTCGCCCACGCTGCTGCCCAACTTGCCACCGTGCCTGCCACCTGATTGGCGGCGGTCTGCATGGCAGCTGCATCCGGAACTGGCTCGGTGGTTTGCGCAGCCGGCGGCTGCGTTGCCGCGGCCTGAACCACAGGTTTGGGTGTCGCAGGCTCCGGAGTCACGACGGGCGGCGGCTGGGTCTGCGCGGCTGTAGCCGCTGCCTGTGTTGCCGCCTGAGTCGCCGCTGCGTTGGCACTTGCCTGCGACGGCGCCGCAAACAGGGCGCTCATTTTGGCGAGCTTCAAACGAGCAGATTCGTTGCTTTGGTTCTCTTGCAGGGCGCGCCCATAGGCGTTGCCCGCCATCTTCGCGTACAGATCACCAAGATTCTCATGTGCGGTGGAATAGCTGGGGTGCGTCTGTATAGCCGATAGCAGGGCCTCCCGGGCCTTATCGTACTCGCCGTTTTGAGCGAACAGCACGGCCAGGTTGTTGTAAGGCTCCGGCAGCTCAGGGTAATCCTGGGTCAGGCCCGCGAACACCTCAATCGCCATATCATCTTCGCCCTGCTCGGCATAAACGATACCCTTCATAAAACGCAGCTCCGCGTCTTCCGGGCTGGCGGCCAGCAGTGTATTGATCTCCTGCATCGCCTCGTCCAGGCGGCCCTGTACCAACAGTTCCTGCACCGCCTCGCGGTCCGCCAGGACCGCAAATGGAATCAAGGCCAGCAGCGCGCCTGCAAGGGTCGCCGCCAAACGGTTTCGCAACATTATTAATCTCCACCTAAAACCAGACTGAAAAGCTTAACAGGATTGTACGAACAGGTCGCTAATGAACTGATTAGAACGGGCTTTGCCTGCCCGTCGGCCCACGATCCCGACGCCCCCTTGCAACGGTCACCCGCGCCCATGCAGACTCCTCGAATGTGGCCGGCCCTGCCCTTGGAACCCGGCGCTTCTGAAGGAGATCGCTCACCATGACCGACATGTCCGCCTCCCGAACCCTGCGATTGTACAGAAAGTTTACTCGATACCCTATGGGTAAGTGGTTGTTTTCTCGCGCCGTATGCCTGCAGGCGCCCTACTTCGGGAGCATCTCCCCCGCTTCCTGAGCCTGGCCCCGGGAAAGTCGGAAGTGACCATGAGGAATCGGCGGCGGGTGAGAAACCACATCGGCACGGTCCATGCCATCGCCATGTGCAACCTGTGTGAGCTGGCGGCTGGCACGATGACAGATGCCTCCATGCAGCCCGGGATGCGCTGGATACCCAAGGGCATGCAGGTGGAGTACCTGAAGAAAGCAGAAACCGACCTGGTCGCAACTGCGCATATCACCGAGCCTCTCAGAGCCGGGGAATCTTACGAGCTACCCGTCACGGTTGAAGTAACGGATACAGCTGGCCAGGTCGTGCTGAGCGCCGTGATTACGATGTGGATCTCTCAAGCTAAGCCATTGAAGGCATGAGTTTCTGCACAAGTTGTGGTCGTTTATGTAAAAACCGGACTGACAGGCGTACAGCAAGAGCGTAAAACACAAATCAGGCATGACAACAGCTGGTTCCAGGTCGGACAACACGACAGAACTTGGCAACAACGAAAAACAAGAGCCCAGGAGAGTTTGAAATGGAGCGCAGGCTGAATACCCGTCAAAAGGCGGTCACAAGAGTGTATCTGAGGATACCTGGCGGCAAGCTGCGCCGCTGCAAGACGGCCAATCTGAGTCCGGCCGGAGTTTTCGTTGAAGCCGATACGCTGGACGTGCCTCGCGGCCAGCTCGTGGACCTTATCTTCGTCCTTGGCCTGCAGCCCGTTATCAAGATCAAGCGGCGTAAAGCCATTGTCGCCCATGTGTCTGGCCGAGGGGCCGGCATGACCATCGACTCGCCAGAACATTTTCGCTTTGCCGCGGGCAGCGAGATGGGCGAAAAGGATCGCCGCCTGAGCTAAGCCACGCGGCGCAGCCAGAACCATCGGGGGCCGACTCGATCAGGGCGTGCTAACCCCCTTTTCCTGCACGGCGGTCGGCGCGCGCCTGCCCGCCGCTTACCAGACGAGAATGATCGAACGCTGCCAGGCCGTCAGGGATTTCGGTAGGCGGGCGGCCAGTCTCCGTCCAGTTCAAGATAGCGATCCCGTAACAGCGTCTGGCGACTATGCATGGGAACCTGCTCGCCGCGAATGAATACCTGGGTCGCAAAAGTGGTGACCTCCAACGGATCTCCGTCCCAGATCACCACGTCGGCCTCCTTGCCCGCTTCCAGAGTACAACAGGCGTCGCCCTGGCCGAAGATCATCGCCGGGTTCACCGTGATGGCGCGCAGCCCCTGCTCCCAGGGCAGGCCATAGGCCACAGCGTTGCCGGCCGCCTGCTTCAGATTGCGCGCATTGTGCGAATCACCCTCGGCGAAGGCAATCAACACGCCCGCCTCATACAGGCGAGCCGCGTTCTCCAGGCGCGCATTAAGCGTCTCGAAGCTGCCGGGCAGGTTCGCCATCGGATCCAGAATTACGGGCACCCTCGCCGCGGAAATCTGATCCGCGATCATCCAGCCCTCGGCCGCGCCGGCAATAACCAGCCTTATTTTTTCCTCGCGAGCAAACGCCAGCAGTGTCTCGATATCACTGACGCGCTGCGCGTGCGCGATCAGCGGGATCTTGCCGTTCACCACGTCGGCGAGCGCCTCGAGATCCAGGCGCGACAGGGCATAGGCACGCCGCCGCCCCTCGTCGAAACCTTCCCGGTTCTGCTCGAAATCACGCGCATCCTCGAACGCCTCGCGCAGGCGCAGCAGCGCGGCTGCCCGGGACCCGCCCGCCAGCGCACTGCCGCGATCGCCCAGGAACACAACCATGGCAGCCTTGCGTTCAACCAGGTTCGCATCGCCGTCCCCGAGGTGCATGACCGCGGCCTGGCCAGCAATCAGCTGACTGCCTTCTCGTGCACGCGGCGTGACCAGCGCGCGTGTGACGCCTTCGATGCGATTGATGGGTATCAGCGTCGAGCGCGGGTTAAAGGCATCGGCCACCGGAAACGCGGGACCGTAGCTGTCCTTTACCGCGTTGTCGTTGGTCTGCGACACCTGGCCAACTTCCACCAGGCCCAGATAGCTCAGCGATTCGAAAATGCCGGGCGTGACCGCATTGCCGCCTGCATCGATCACCGTTGCGCCCTGGGGCACCGTGACGTTCTTGCCTACGGCCCTGATGCGTCCATCGTCGATAAGTACCGTTCCGGACTCCAGCGTTCCCTGGGGACCGAGCGTGTAGACCTTCGCGTTAATGATGGCAAAGGTCTCAGCATGGCTCACGAGCGGCAGCGACAATGCGGCCATGACCGCCAGCGAGAAAAGCAGATTCAGTATATGGCGCTTCATCACAGGCCTCCGTGTTCAGACTGCGTGCCGAGCAGGAAATCGGATACGGGCTGGCGTGCGGGATCGTTGCGATCGTAGACCAGTGCACCATCGACAAAGACCTGCTCTGCCTTCGCGTAAACGCTGAACGGATCCCGGTTCCAGACAACCACGTCGGCCATCTTGCCCTTGGTCAGCGTGCCGGTTTGCTCAGCGATGCCCAGGGCGATGGCCGGGTTTTTCGTGATCCAGCCGATGGCCACCTCCGGCCTTGTCTCAATACCCGCGCGGTTGCCTGCCGCCATGGCCTTGGCCGCTTCCTGGTTCAGCCGCTGAATGCCGTAATCGGAATCGGAGTGCACGATGGCGCAGGCGCCGGCCTTGTGAACCATCGGGACGTTCTCACGCACGGTGTCGAAGGCCTCCATCTTGAAGCCCCACCAGTCCGCCCACATGGATGCGCAGACATTGTTCTCGGCCAGCAGATCCGCGATTTTGTAGGCCTCGATCGCATGGTGGAAGGACGTCATCTGGTAGCCAAACTCTTTAGCGACGTCGAGCATGATCGCCATCTCGTCGGCCCGGTAGCAGTGGTTGTGCACGAGTATCTCGCCGTTCAGCACGCCGGCGAGCGTCTCCAGCTTGAGATCGCGCATAGGGCGGCTCGCCGCCGTTGTCTTTGTTCGCCTTCAGTTTGCGCGCATAGTCCTGCGCCTCGATCCAGGCAGCGCGATAGCCGGCCACATTGCCCATGCGCGTGGCAGGCGCCGATTTCTTGCCCTCGCCGTAGACGCGCTTGGGGTTTTCGCCGCAGGCCATCTTCAGCCCGTAGGGCGCGCCCGGAAACTTCATGCCCTGCACGGTGCGCGATGGCACGTTCTTGACCGTCACCGAGCGGCCGCCGAACAGGTTGGCAGAGCCGGGCAGAATCTGCAGGCTGGTGACGCCGCCAGCCAAGGCCGCCGCGAAGCCCGGGTCCTGCGGCCAGATCGAATGCTCGGCCCACACCTCCGCCGTGTTGGGGGAGGTCATCTCGTTGCCATCCGAATGCGCCTGCACGCCGGGAGAAGGGTAAACGCCGAGATGTGAATGCACGTCGATGATGCCGGGCGTCACCCACTTGTTGCGCCCATCGATCTCCTGCGCACCGCGTGGCGCGCGCACGCTCTCGCCGATGGCTGTAATTTTGCCATCCTCCAGCACGATCGAGCCGTCGTCGATGAGCTCACCATCGCCCGTCAGAATCGTCGCGTTGCGGATCACTACCGTTTCCGAAGGCAGCGCCTTGTAGGTGGAAGCATAGGGAACAGCCGCCTGGTCAGAATCGGATCCGCCACTGCAGCCCACGAGCGCGAGCAACAGCAGCAAACCGGTCCCATGACGTTTAATTTTTTTCATCATTGTGACTTCCTGCAGCATAATTTCAGCCGGCCAGCATGCTAGCACAAGAACTCCGGGCGACCGGTTAAGCCCGCGACACGAATTCGCCGGTCTCGGTATTCACCTTGATAGTCTCGCCCTGGGCCAGGTACTCTGGAATCTGCACCTCGAGCCCGGTGGACAGCGTCGCAGGCTTGCTGCGCTTGGTGACCGTACCACCCTTGATCGCCGGCGAGGTCTCGGTGATTTCCAGCGCCACGGCCGCTGGCAGCTCGATGCCGACCGGCGCGCCGTCGATCAGCATGACCACGATGCCATCCAGCCCGTCCACCAGGTAGCCTGTCTGACCCTCCAGATCGTCTGCGCTGAGCGAATACTGCGTAAAGTCCTCGCTGTCCATGAACACGTGAAACTGACCATCGAAATACGAGTAGCTGGCCGGCCGACGCAAAAAATCTGCGTCACCAAACATGTCGTCGCCCTTGAAGGTCTCGTCGATATTCTGGCGCGTACGCACGTCCTGCAGCCGCATCTTGTACAGCGTGTTACTGCCGCGCGATGAGGGCGAACGGATGTCGATCTTGCGTACCACGCAGACCTGCTCTTTATGGCGCACGATGGCGCCGCGCTTCACTTCACTGGCTTTGAGCATTCTCTGTACCCCCTGTGCGATGCCTGAACTCAGGAGGTGTTTTGTCGATCCTGGGGAGCAATACAAAAACCAGGACAATGGTCGCCAACACCATGTACAGAGGACCAAACAGCCAGAACACCAGCGGCACAAGATGATAAAAAGAACGCACACCGGCAGCGAAATATTCACTGCCATGGTTCAGCTCGCTCGCAACCATAGCTGGCGAAAAGTATGCTCTGCCCGGTGCCTTCGTTATGGAAATCATGTAGCCGACGTGATTGGTAACACGAAGCGCGTTGATGAAATTAAAAAACGCATAGAAAAGCAGCAACAGGATGCACAGGAGTTTTGTCAGCCAAAGTGCGGGCGCCAGCGTGCCGAAGACATTCAGAAAATGCCAGGTTTCGCCCAGCGATCTGGATTGCCCGGTCAGGGTCAGCGCACCCACCATCAGCAGGATCGCCGTCGAGGCAAGGAACGAAGCCGACATGGTTGAGTTTCGAAGTGTCTGCACTGCAAGCAAACCATTGCCGGGTATGCTCATTATGGTTTCCACCCAGGCCGTGCGGGCGTGGGTTGCAGCACTGGAAAGCACCGCCGAAGAGTCGCGGCGCATCAGTGCTCGCAAATATAGCTGATAGCCCATGAACATGGCGGCTACGAGAATCACGGCGATTACGTCATTGCTGTATCCGGTAAGTGTGGTGGCGTTCATTTTTCACTCCGCTCTGCTGTGCCAGGCCAGGGGCGTTCGAAGGCAAAACCAATTGAAGTATAATGTTTTGTCAGCTCCGACTACGCGCTACGTCATTTTCCAATCGCCCCCCGGTCCAGCTGCTTACTAAATCAGCAAGACGATCAGTCGCGCGCCGATAGAAGGTTCCCCAACACCTCAGGCTAGAATACGCCAATGCGCAAAGGCACCGATCTCGGCCTCAGAGAACTATTCGAGTACATCCGCAGGCATCCGGATGCTTCGCTCGTGCTGGCGTCGGTGATCGGCACGGACGGCTCCACGTATCGCAAGCCTGGCGCCATGGTATTGCTGACCGGAGCGGGCGAAGCGATTGGCCTGGTCAGTGGCGGCTGCCTCGAATCCGACCTGTGTGAGCGCGCCGCACCAGTGCACAGAGACGGCCTGCCGGTCTGCATCGAGTACGACCTGCGCGATGACGACCCGCTGTGGGGCCTCGGCCTTGGCTGTCGCGGCAGACTGGAACTGTTGCTGGAACCGGCAAATGCCGACAACGCCTTTGCCGGGCTGGCGGACATTGAACCCCACTGGCGCAAGCACCGGGCTGTGGACCTCTTAAAGGTCGTCCGCTCGCGGGGAACTCTTGCGCTTGGCCAGCGCTGGCTGCTTGCACCGGATGAAGCGCCACCGATCGACAACCTCGTTCGAGGAGCGGGCTTTGCCGGGTGGCTCCGTGTTGCTCAGCAGCCCCGACCACAACGCTAATTCGAATTCCTGTGCTGCCGCCGCCGCGCCTGCTGATCTGCGGCGCCGGACCGGACGCGCTGCCACTCGCAGACGCCGCTGCGTCCATCGGCTGGGATGTGTTTGTCTATGATCACCGACCTGCCTACGCCCAGCCGACGCATTTTCCACGCGCCCATACGGTGATGTGTGCCGCGGCCGACGCCTTGCCGGAACAACAGTGGCTGCAGGATATCGATGCGGCCGTGGTGATGAGTCACCACCTGGCCAGCGATACCGCATACGTGCGCGCCCTGGCCGCAAGCGCCGTCGCATACATTGGCTTGCTGGGCCCGGCAGCGCGCGGAGCAGAATTACTGGCAGCGGCCTCCGCAACTGAAGCCAGCCGCTTCTTTGCGCCCGCCGGCCTGGACATCGGCAGCGAGGTGCCCGCGACCATCGCACTGGCCATCCTCGCCGAGGCACATGCCGTGCTGTGCGGCCGGGACGGCGGGAACCTCCGCAGCCTTGGCTGATCTGCCGAAACCCGCGGCACTGATCCTGGCGGCCGGCGGCTCCAAGCGCCTGGGCCGGCCCAAGCAGTTGCTGCATCTGGGCGGCGAGACGCTGCTGCAAAGATCGGTAAGGCTCTGCGCCTCCCTGCCCCTGGCATCGATACATGTCGTGCTGGGCGCATATGCCAGGGCCTGTCTCCTGAACCTCGGAACCTGCAGGCGCACGGTGTCATGTCAATCCGGATTGGCAGGACGGCATGGGGTGCTCGCTCGCGCTTGGTGTCGCACAGCTTGCCGGGCACAGTAACGCCCCGGCGGTGATGGTCCTGCACGTCGATCAGTACCGCCTCCGGACTGCCGATCTGCTGCGCCTGATCGAAGCCTGGCGCGATGCGCCTGACCAGGTTGTTGCCGCCACCTATGCAGACACCGCGGGCCCGCCGGCCATCTTCCCGCGCGCCCTGTTTCCCTTGCTGCAGGGCAGCGACGGTGAAAACGGGGCCAAGTCCCTGGTGCTGCGGCCTGAATCCCGGCGCATCGACGATGCCAGCAGCCGCCTTTGACGTGGATACGCCCGACGATCTCGGCGTTGCTGGCACGATTTGCGACGCAAAAAGCGTAGAATCATCCGCACGCATAAGGCGGGATCGCGACCGACTCGCCAGACCTGAATGGAGGCCACCAACATGGCGATAGAACTGACAGTCAACGGCGAGAAGCACAGCGTCGAGGTCGACCCGGCAAAGCCCCTGCTGTGGGTACTGCAGAGAGGACCTCAAGCTGACCGGAACCAAGTACGGCTGCGGCATCGCTCAATGCGGCGCGTGCACGGTACAGATCAACGGCACGGCAACGCGCTCCTGCATCCTGCCCGTATCGGCGGTTGCCGGGCGTGAAGTCACCACCGTCGAGGGCATGGCCACCCCCGCTGCGCAGGCGGTGCGGGCAGCCTGGCGCGAACTCGATGTCGTGCAGTGCGGCTACTGTCAGTCCGGGCAGATGATGTCGGCCACGGCGCTGCTGGAAGAAAAGGCCTCTCCCAGCGACGCAGATATCAACGACGCCATGCGCGGCAATCTTTGCCGCTGCAGCACCTATCGTGCGCGTGCGGGCTGCGATTCACCTGGCCGCCGAAAAGATGGAGGCTTAGAACCATGTTGGGCAAAATCGACATTTCCGAATGGCAGGCAGCGCATGACGCAGAACGACTTTTTCACGGCGCGGCTTCCTTAAAGTCACGAGCCTCGCGGGCGTGGGCTTCATGATTGGCTGCGGACGCGAACCGAACCCGGTGCAGGACAGCGCCGTGTCGGCAACGGCGCGCCGGCGGCAGATCCCGGTTCGTCGCTGAACGCTTTCGTACAGAATCGCGAATGACAACACGGTCACCGTCATCGTGAAGCACCTGGACAAGGGGCAAGGCGTGACCACCGGTTTGCCCACCATCGTCGCCGAGGAACTGGACGCGGACTGGTCGCAGATGCGCAGCGAATTCGCGCCGGCGGATGCCAGTGTTTACAACAACCTGTTCTGGGGTCCGTCCCAGGGCACGGGCGGCTCGAGTTCTATCGCCAACTCCTGGATGCAGCTGCGACAGGCCGCGGCTGGTGCCCGCGCAATGCTGGTGGGCGCGGCGGCAGCCGCCTGGGGCGTGCCCGCGTGATGAGATTTCGGTGCGCAAAGGCAGTGCTCACGCATGCAGCGAGCGGTCAAAGTGCAAACTTCGGTGAGTTCGCCAGCGCCGCAGCAGCAATCACCCCGCCCGCGGAGCCGAAGCTCAAGACGCCCGAGCAGTTCACCCTGATCGGGACGCGCGTCCCGCGGCTCGATTCCGCCGCTAAGACAGACGGGACCGCGAAGTTCGCGGCCGACGTTGACCTGCCGGGGATGGTGCATGCCGCTGTCGCCCACCCGCCGAAGTTTGGTGCGAAGGTGAAGTCCTTCGATGCGGGCCGCGCGCTAGCAATCAGTGGCGTGCGTGATGTCGTGCAAATTCCTGCAGGCGTGGCAGTCATCGCCGACAGCTTCTGGACCGCCATGCGCGGTCGCGATGCGCTGGACATCCAGTGGGACGAAACGGAAGCGGAACAGCGCGGTAACGCCCAGATGGAAAGCGACTACCGGGCCGACATGGAAAACGCGGGGCTGCAGGCGCGCAATGACGGCGACGCACCCGGCGCGTTCGAGCAGGCAGCAACCAAACTGGAGGCGGACTACGACCTGCCGTTTCTGGCCCATGCGACCATGGAGCCCATGAACTGTGTCGCGCAAATCAATACAGACAGCTGCGAGATCTGGAGCGGCTCGCAGGCGCAGACCATCGACCAGGTCGTGGCCGCAAGCATCACCGGGCTCACGCCCGGGCAGGTGAAGATCAACACGCACTTTGCGGGCGGCAGCTTCGGGCGCCGCGCGGTACCGGACTCCGATTACCTGGCGGAAGCCGTATCCATTGCCAAGGCAGCGAAGCTGAGCGTACCGGTAAAATTACAGTGGACGCGTGAAGACGACATGCGGGCCGGGCGCTACCGCCCCATGAACTGTCATCGACTGCGCGCCGGACTCGACGCCAAGGGCAAGCTCGTCGCCTGGCATCACAAGGCCGCCATCCAGTCTTTCCTGGTGGGCACGCCCTTCGAAGGCATGATCCAGAACGGCATCGACTCAACGGCAGTGGAAGGCGCCCACAACATGCCGTACACCATCCCCAACTACCGGGTCGACCTGCACACAATGCCCAACAAGGTCCCAACGCTGTGGTGGCGCTCGGTCGGTCACTCCCAGAACGCCTATGTGACCGAGACTTTTTTCGATGAGGTTGCTACTGCCGCCGGTCGTGATCCGGTGGAAATGCGGCTGGAGCTCATCGGGGATCACCCGCGCCAGGCCGCGGTACTGAAACTCGCCGCTGAGAAGGCCGGCTGGGGAACGCCGTTACCGGCCGGACGCGGACGCGGGGTCGCCCTCCACGAGTCGTTCGGCACCAAGGTGGCGGAAGTGGCCGAGGTCACCGTGCGCAGCGACGGCGGATTCTCTGTCGATCGCGTGGTCTGTGCCGTGGACTGCGGTATCGCGGTAAACCCCGATGTCATCAGGGCGCAGATCGAGGGTGGCATCGGCTTCGCGCTGTCCGCCGCCTTGCGCGAGGCGGTACACATCGTCGATGGCAAAGTTAAGGAAGGTAATTTCGATCGTTACCGCTCGCTGCGCATCGACGAGATGCCGAAGGTCGAGGTGCACATCGTGCCGTCGGCGGAGAGCCCATCGGGTATCGGCGAACCCGGCGTGCCGCCGCTGGCACCCGCCGTGGCCAACGCACTGTTCGCCGTCACCGGTAAGCGCTATCGCAGGCTGCCGTTCTCGGAAAGCTGACAAAATAAGGCGCCGTACCCTTGGCGTGCGGCGCCTTATTTTCAAAAACAAATTGAACGACTGCTGTACCGGTTTCACGCCCCGATATGTCGGTGAACAAGGCGAGCCATCAGCCCGTCTGGTCTTTTCGTTCTTACTCTATCTCGCAATCCAGCTTCGCCACCACAGCCCGAACTGCGAGCTGTAGCCGAAATCTCGCCGCACGACCCGGTGTTCGCTATCGAGCACATAGTAAGTCGGAAACCCATACACGTTCCAATTCGCGGCGACTGACGCATCTCCCAGCAACACCGGAACATTCAGCGCATGTTTGTCAGCGTACTCCACGACTGCCCGCTGTGTTTCCCAGTCGAGCGCGACCACCACGATCTCCAGCTTGTCTTCAGCACGCCACTGACGCAGACGGACGATGTTGTCTGCGCTTGCAGAACAATACGGGCACCAAGGCGCGAAGAAATAAACGAGCGCCGGCTTGCCGACATGCTCGGCAAGATCGTAGCCTGCTCCCTGCAATGTCGTAGCTTTGAGACCCGGCGCAGGCGCCCGATCGGCGGCCAGAAGATTACGCGTCTGGTAGGCGTTTATCGCAATGAGCGCCGCAATGATGAGCACGGCATCCAGGGCACGTGCCCGATACTTGCGCCAATTCACCGCCCTGGAAACCCGCTCATGAATATGCCCCCACTGAAGTTGCCTGAGTATCTCAAGTCACAGATCGTCCGCGCCAGATCAGGAACAAGGCGGGGATCACGACCAGCGTCAGCGCGGTCGCGCTGACCATTCCGCCAACCATGGGTGCGGCGATCCGCCGCATGACCTCGGAACCCGTTCCGCCACCAAGCATGATGGGCAACAGGCCCGCGATGATCGCGGCGACAGTCATCATGACAGGCCGCACCCGAAGAACGGCACCATCGATGACAGCCTGCCGCACGTCATCCATGCTTAAGGCCCGCCTTCTTCGTCTGCAGTTGCCTGGTGTTTTCGGATCGCCTGGTTGAGATAGACCAGCATGACGACGCCGATCTCCACCGCAACGCCGGCAAGTGCGATGAAACCGACGCCGACCGCGACCGACAGGTCGTACTCGAGCAGATACAGCAGCCAGACGCCGCCGACGAGCGCCATCGGCAGGGTACCCAGGATAATCGCCACCTCCGCGAATCGTCGAAAATTAAGAAAGAGAAGCAGCGCAATAATCGCCAGCATCACAGGCGCCACGAGCGACAGCCGCTCCTTGGCGCGCACCATATACTCATACTGGCCTGACCAGCCCAGTGAATACCCGGCGGGCAGATCAAGCTGTTCACTGACCGTGCGCTGCGCTTCCGAGACATAGGAACCCAGGTCGCGACCGGTAATATCAACGTAGGTCCAGCCATTCAGCCGCGCGTTCTCGCTTTTGATGATTGACGGGCCGTCCTTGATTTCTACATCGGCAACGTCTGCCAGAGCGATACGAGCCCCTTGCGGGGTAACGATCGGCAGCAGCCGGAGCTGCTCGAGCGAGTTTCGCACGCGCTGCGGGTAACGCAGGTTAACCGGATAGCGTTCCAGCCCCTCGACGGTCTCCGTGACGTTCATCCCGCCGATTGCGGTACGCACAATGTCCTGCACATCGCTGATATTCAGCCCATAGCGCGATGCCCGCTGCCGATCGATGTCGACATCGACATAGCGTCCGCCGGCGACCCGTTCCGAATACACCGATGCGGTACCGGGCACACCGGCAAGAATGCGTTCCAGGTCTTTGCCAATGCGCTGGATGACGCCGAGGTCCGGGCCGGCCACCTTGATACCCACGGGCGTCTTGATACCGGTGGCCAGCATGTCGATGCGGGTCTTGATGGGCATCACCCAGGCATTGGTCAGGCCCGGGTAGTTGACGATTTCATTGAGTTCGGCACGCAGATCTTCGGCGGTCATGCCCGCGCGCCATTCTGCGTGCGGTTTGAGCTGGATCACCGTCTCGATCATGGTCAGCGGCGCCGGGTCGGTGGCCGTTTCCGCCCGCCCGATCTTGCCGAATACGCTTTTCACCTCGGGCACCGTGCGGATCAGCTTGTCGGTCTGCTGCAGAATCTCCCGCGCCTTGTCGATGGACACGCCCGGGATAGGTCGTCGGCATGTACATCAGGTCGCCTTCGTCGAGCGGCGGCATGAACTCCGACCCCAGCTTGCGTCACCGGCCACAGACCGACCAGCAGAATGAGTGCCGCGACGACCAGCGTCGACCTGGGAAACCGAATCACGGCGTTAATCACGGGCTGGTAGATGGCGATCAGGCCGCGATTGATCGGGTTCCTGTGCTCCGGCGTCACCTTGCCGCGAATGAAATAGCCCATCAGCACCGGCACCAGCGTGATCGACAGGATCGCCGCAGCCGCCATCGCGTAGGTCTTGGTAAACGCCAGCGGCGCGAACATCCGTCCCTCCTGTGCCTCGAGCGTGAACACGGGAAGAAAGCTCAGCGTGATAATCAGCAAGGAAAAAAACAGTGGCGGCCCGACCTCGCTCGCTGCATCGCCCATGATTCGCCAGCGGTTTTCGTCGGTGAGCGGCTCTCGCTCGATATGCTTGTGCACGTTTTCGATCATGACGATCGCGGCATCGACCATGGCACCGATGGCAATGGCGATGCCGCCCAGCGACATGATGTTGGCGTTGATGCCCTGCAGGCGCATGACGATGAAGGCGGCCAGAATGCCGACTGGCAGGCTCAGAATGATGACGGCCGAAGAGCGCAGGTGAAACAGGAAGACCGCGCAAACCAGCGCGACGACCAGAAACTCCTCGATCAGCTTGCCCTTGCAGCGTCGTCGACGGCGCGCTCGATCAGCGCCGAACGATCGTAAGTCGTAACGATCTCCACGCCGTCGGGCAGGCTGCGCTCCAGCTCGGCCAGACGTTGCCTTGACCGCATCGATGGTTTTCGAGGCATTCTCGCCCCAGCGCATGACGATGACGCCACCGACCACCTCGCCTTCGCCGTTGAGCTCGGCGATGCCGCGGCGCATCTGCGGCCCGAAGCGCAACTCGGCGATGTCCGACAGAACGATCGGCGTGCCATTGGCGTCGACGCCGAGCGGAATATGCGCGAGATCATCGAGGCCCTCGCAGGTAGCCGGTGGCGCGCACCATGTATTCGGCCTCGCCCATTTCGATCACCGAGCCGCCGGCTTCCTGGTTGCCGCGCCTGGATCGCCATCTTGACCTTGGCGAGCGTCATGCCGAAAGCACGCAGCTTGTCCGGATCGACGACCACCTGGTACTGCCGGACCATGCCGCCGATCGTGGCGACTTCCGCCACGCCCGGCACCGTTTGCAGCTCGTACTTCAGGAACCAGTCCTGAAGGCTGCGCAGCTCCGACAGATCGTGCTGACCGGTGCGATCCACCAGCGCGTACTCGTAGATCCAGCCCACGCCGGTGGCATCGGGGCCCAGCGTGGGTTTTGCGCTGTCGGGCAGGCTGCCCGGCAACCTGGCTCAGGTATTCGAGCACGCGCGAGCGCGCCCAGTACAGATCGGTGCCGTCCTCGAAAATGACGTAGACGTAGGAGTCGCCAAAAAACGAATAGCCGCGCACGGTGACCGCCTTGGGCACCGACAGCATCGCGGTCGTCAGCGGATAGGTCACCTGGTCCTCGACCACCTGCGGCGCCTGTCCCGGGAAGGAGGTCTTGATGATCACCTGCACATCGGACAGATCCGGCAACGCATCGACCGGCGTCTGCTGTAACGAATAGACGCCGCCGACAACCAGAAGCCCGGTGGCAAGCAGCACCAGGAAGCGGTTGCTGATCGACCAGCGAATGAGAGCAGATATCATTACAATGGCTCCTTGCGGCTTTCTTCGACACCCGCCGAGTCATTTTCATGCTCGCTGTGGTCCATCGCGTCCTTGCTATGCTCGCTGTGATCCATCGCCTCCATGCCGTGCTGGCTGTGATCCATCGGCGCAGTGTCAGCCGGTTCCGCGTGACCGGAATGATCAACCTTCGCCGGCCTGTCATCCTCCGGAGTGCCGAGGCGCGCCAGCGCCGTCTCGATATTCGACTCGGAGTCAATCAGAAACTGCCCTGAAGTTACGATTCGATCGCCAGCGTTGAGACCCGACCGAATCTCGACGCGATCGCCCGCTTCGATGCCTACCTTGACAGGCTGGGAACGAAACCGCCCTTCGTCCAGGGCGAGCACGACCCGGTTAACCGCACCTCCGCGGATCAGCGCTTCCTGCGGCACGTGCACCACCGACTCAGTAGGCAAACCATAGATCGTGACCTTGCGCAAACATATTGGGTCGCAGCGCCTCGGCTGCGTTGTCAAAACGCAGGCGAACTTTTAGCGTACGCGTTTTCGGATCGAGTTCGGGATAGACGTAATCGACGATGCCCGTCAGGCGCTCGCCCGGCAGATAGTCCAGCTCCACGTCGGCCCGTTGACCAGGTTCTACCCATGCTGACTGACGCTCGAATACCTCGACCAGCACCCACACCCGATCCAGATCGGCCACCGACATGATCTCGGTCGCCGGGGTGACATAAATACCCTCGCGCACCCCAAGGTCGGCGACCACACCGTCAGACTCTGCGTACACCCGCAGGCGCTGCCTGACCTTTCTCTCGGTGTCCAGGCGTCTGATTTCACCCGCTGGAACACCGA
>CAVWXZ010000006.1:0-198572 GCA_963759075.1 uncultured Gammaproteobacteria bacterium | reverse complement strand
CCGGGACCTGGTGTTGTACGACTCGCGCGTAATCATCGAGTATCTGGATGAACGATTTCCCCATCCGCCGCTGATGCCGGTGGACCCGGTGACCCGGGCCCAGTTCCGGCTGGCGCTTTATCGCATCGAGAAGGACTGGTACAGCCTGATCGAAACCATGGAGTGCCAGCGACAAGCGCAAGGCAAACAAGGCCCGCAAGATTCTGCGCGAGAGCATTCTGGCCAGTGCCGAAGTATTTGCCGCCAAGAAGTTCTTTCTCAGCGATGAGTTCTCGCTGGTGGACTGCAGCATTGCGCCGATCATCTGGCGCCTGAAGCAATTTCGAAATTGACATCGAGGGCGAATCCAAGGCCATCGACAAGTATTGCCGGACGCATTTTTCGCAGGCGTTCTTTCAAGAGCAGCCTGACCGAACTCGAGCAGGAGATGCGGCCCTAGTTGTGGCATACCGTGGCAAGGTGGCGGAAGCGACTCTCAATTCGAGGCGGCCCTATCTCATTCGCGCGATGCATGAATGGATGGTGGACAATGGCCAGACCCCCCACATCGTGGTTGATGCTACGGCAGGCGGCATGGAAGTGCCGGCGGCACACGTAAAAGACGGCCGCATCATTCTCAATATCAGCCACTCGGCGACCAAGGGGCTGATCCTCGGCAACGAGATCCTCGCTTTCGAGGCGCGCTTCAGCGGGGCGCCTTATCCGATCCAGCTGCCGGTGAGCGCAGTCCTCGGGATCTATGCCAGGGAAACCGGCCAGGGCATGATCTTTTCCGACGACGACAATGATCCGCGGACCGCCCGCCGACAGCACACCCGGACCTGAAAAAACTTCCGGCGCCCGTGCGCATCTGAAAGTAGTGAAGTAGGCGCAACCGGGAGCGTGGTCCGGCTCGCTTAATCGCGATGCCAGCAGGGGTTGATCAGGCGGACGGGAACAGCTTGTCGGGATTCAGAATCGCCTGCGGGTCGAATTGCTGCTTGATTTTTTTCATAAGCGCTATCGTGGCAGGCTCGATTTCAAGCCCGAGAAAATCGCGTTTGTCATAGCCGATGCCGTGTTCGCCTGACAATGTTCCGCCCAGCCTGCAAGAACCGTCGCAAACACCTCTCGCAGGCAGGCATCGGCCCGGGCCTTCAGGCCAGGCTCGCTTGTATCCGTCAGCAGATTGACGTGAAGATTACCGTTTCCCGCATGCCCGAAGTTCACGATCGTGATGGCGTACTTCAACGCCAGTCTTCCAGTTCAGCGAGCAGCTCAGGGCATGCGTGAAACCGGCACCACGACATCTTCATTAATCTTGTTCGGCGCAATGCGGCGCAAGGCGGGCGACAGGGCCTTGCGTGCCTGCCACAGGCGCGACGCTCGTTCCTCGTTGTGGGCACAACGCATCTGCAGGATGCCGTCGCCGTCGACATGCGTCCTGTACCCGCTGCAGGCTCTCGTCCATGGCGCTCTCAAGGCCGTCGATTTCCACCAGCAGCAGCGCCCCTGCAGCGGCCGGCAGATCCTCTTCAAGCTGGTCACGAATCAGGCCAAGCGCGTGCCGGTCCATGAATTCCAGAGCGCTGACGCTGACGGGCAACGCCATGATGCGGGCGACGATAGCTGCGGCATCGGCGACGCTCAGGCAGGCGACGCGCAGAGTTCTGGTCGCGTCGGGCAGGGTGCTCAAGCTCAGGGTTGCCTGGGTCAGGAGCGCGAGCGTGCCCTCGGAGCCAATGAGCAGGCGCGTAAGGTCGTAACCGACAACGCCCTTGCTCGTATAACAGCCGGTGCGCAGGCTGATGCCCTCGCCGGTGACGGCCAGCAGCCCAAGCGTGTTTTCCCGTGGCGTGCCATAGCGAACGGCGCGCGGGCCTGCTGAATTGCACGCAAGATTGCCACCCACCGTGCAATACCCGGCAGAGCTCGGGTCGGGCGGCCAGAAGAACCCGACCTCGGCGCACGCCGCCTGCAGGTCCGCATTAATTACGCCAGGTTCCGTGACCGCCACCCGGTTGGCCGCGTCAATTTCCACGATGCGATTCATGCGCTCAAACGTGATGCTGATGCCGTTTGGCGTCGGGACGGCCGCGCCAGCGGTGCCCGTTCCCCGACCACGTGCCGTGACCGGCACGCGATGACTTGCGCACAGCCTGACAACTTCACAAACCTGCTGCGTGATCGCGGGCAAATACCACAGCCTCAGGGCAGGACTGGCGCCGGGAATTGTCGCAGCCATAGGGCCAGCAGTCGCCGGGATCTGTCAGCAGTTCGCCGCGTTCACTGATGCTCGCCAGGTCATGGAGCAGGGCCTGACGACGCGCCTCGCTGCCGGGCGGACGTGAATCAGTCACCGGGGCCGAGCAATTGCTGATCAATGAGGTCGCACAGACAATGAATAATCACCAGGTGGACTTCCTGGACACGTGCAGTGGACTGCGTCGGAACGCGCAGCTCAATGTCGCCGGCGCTGAGCAGCCCCGCCAGCCGTCCACCATCACGCCCCGACAGCGCGACAACCTGCATGTCCTTGTCGTGGGCGGCAGCGATTGCGCGATTGACGTTTTCCGAGTTGCCCGAAGTTGAGACGGCCAGCAATACATCGCCCGGCTGCCCAAGTGCCCGCACCTGCTTGGCGAAGACTTCAGCGAAATCGTAATCGTTAGCTATGGATGTCAGGGTCGACGTGTCGGTGGTCAGCGCCATAGCAGGAAGCCCTGGGCGCTCGCGTTCAAAGCGGTTCAGCATTTCAGATGAAAAATGCTGGGCGTCGCCGGCGGATCCGCCATTGCCACAACTCAGCACCTTGCCGCTGGCGAGCATGCACGCAGAGATTTTTTGCGCGGCATCGCTGATCATCGGCGCCAGCGCTGGCGCGACTTCTCGCTTGAGATCCGCACTTGCGGCGAAGGTATCCAGCACGCGGTCTCTGGGTTTCATGATGCTCCGGAATTCAGCGGCCCGGCGGCATTATAGCCTTGGCTGGAAGGCATCGCGTAGCCAGTCGACCTTCCGGTCTGGTTTTTCCCCGGTGATAGCCAGCACATCGAAACGCACCGGCTGCTCCTGGAGCTGTGGATGACGTTGAAGAAAATGCATGGCGGCACGCACAAGTCGTGCCTGTTTCAAGGGTGTGACAGACTCGGGGCCCGAAACCAACGCATCGCGTGCCCGGAATTTAACTTCGACGATAACGATGTGTTCCTGATCCTGCATGACCAGGTCAAGTTCGCCCGCACGGCAGGTGTAATTGCGCCGCATGAGTCGCAGCCCGCGCTTTTCCAGCCATCGAACTGCCAGCTCTTCGAATTGCTGGCCCCTGCTCCGGGCGCCCATGCGGATCAAGGTTGCGGGTCGGGCAGCGCTGCGCTTTCGATTTCGGGCGCGACCATCGGCACCGGCACGCCGCGCTCGAACTTTGCCCACATGAGCGTCCTGTGTATGCGCCCGTCGATGGTGAGCGAGAGATCGCCGGTCAGCCCCTGGATCGTTTCGTCCTGGGGCAACTGCCCGCCGAACAGCGCCGGAACCAGACGATAGGCATCGAAACCCAGTGCATAGAGCCGCGGCCATGTGCGCATGCCGTCCGGCCAGAGAACCGCTAGTTCCTCGCGCAGCGCAACGATGTCAGGATTGCTGTCTATGACCCACGGCATATCGTCGAACATCACGCCGTTCAGATCTCCGTTTCGATCGGGCGCAGGTTCATAAATGGCCGAGGTCGCATAGACGGGCAGGCTTGACGCGTAGTGAAAGCGGAGCTGCGGCCGCATAAGTCGACCAACGTCCGGTGTGCCCCCCAGAAAGATAAACTGTACATCCTGGCGCCGGCGCGGCTCGAATTCGATGCGGCGACCCAGGATGCCAGTCAAGGACCTGTAGCGCGCGCGGCTCTCGGACAGGTGCAGGACGGTCGTAATGGCGGCCGAAAAATCCTCGTTGCGCGGGTCATAGGCCTGGTGGTCGAGCAGGGTGCCGCCAGACGCGTCGAGCTCTGCGCTGAAGGCTTCCAGCAGCCTGCCGCCCCACTCATTCGCCGGGACCAGGGCGATGCCCTGCACCAGTCCGTCTTCCAGCAGCCGGTGCGCGGCCTGCCGCGCCTCGTCTTCAGGGGCCAGGCCAAACTGGTAGAGTCCTGGTGCTGCCGGCAACTCTGCCGGCAGGTTGTTGAGCGCAAGGGTGGGGACGGAGAACATGTCGCGCTCAGCGAGCTTCAAAACGTTATCCCGGGTCAGCGGACCGATGACCAGGTCGGCTCCATTCAGGACTGCCTGACCATAGAGCGCCTGAATATCCTGCTCGCTGGTGTCATAGAAGCGCACCGCGGGCCGTTCTTCGGCGTGGCGCATGTAGGCAGCGATGAGCCCGTCGCGGACCGCATCGCCGGCTGCCTGCAGGCGACCGCTCAGCGGCAGCAGAACGGCCAGCTGCTGCGGGTAGTCGAGCATGCGCCGGTAAGCAGCAAGGAGCTCCGGCATCAAAGCCATTGCCGGATGCTCCGGATAGGCTTGCTGCCAGGTGCCGAGCGCGGACCTCACAACGAACGGGTCACGGTCGGCATCAGCCAGCAAACTGGCCAGCGACAGCCAGCCGGCGAGCAGCGGGTCCGCGATCGCGCTTTCTTCCGGTAGCGCTTTCTTTCGGTGTTGGGACTGTATCGTTTCCAACAGCGCCCTGCGCCCGGCGAGCACGTCCTCCGAACTACTTAACCAGAGCTCCCGCTCGTTCATCAGCTCGAGCGCTGCCGAGAAGTCGCCGCGGGCCAGGGCAAGCCGGGTCCTGACCCATAAGAGGTCGGCCAGGGCGCTCTCTGGAATCACGGTGGGCAGGGTGGATAGCCAGTACTCTGCCGCTTCGCTATCGTCTTGCGAGAGCGCCGCCGAGGCACCGAGCAATGATCGTTCCAGTGCATCTTTGTCCTGCAGCGGGCCGCGGATATTCTCGAGATCAAGCAACACCGCCCGCCACTGGCCCGCCGCGAAGCGCTGCCGGGCTGCCGCCAGCCAGAATCGATCAGCCGTTTCCGCAGTAGCGGCTATTTGCTCATAGAGTTCGGCTGCCTGTTCATGGCGCCCGGCGCGGACCAGCTGTTCTGCTCTCGTCTTTATATAGCGTTGGTCGGGATTACGATCGCCCGGCGGCGTTGTTTCACAGGCGGCGAGCGTAAACGCGACTGTTATCAGCAGCGCCAGGCTGCGCACCGTGCCGGGGACGCGGTGTGCTTGCATGTGTTGTCCGGCTCGGTGCAGGATGACCTTCAGGGTTCGCATGAGGCGAAGTGTCCGAGGTGGCAGCGGGACTGTCAAATTATGGGTTCGACGCTTTACATTGTGGCCACGCCCATAGGCAACCTCGGCGACCTTGCGGCCCGTGCCGTGCAGACGCTTGCTGAAGTGGCTGTCATCGCGGCGGAAGACACCCGTCACAGCCGCAGGCTGTTGGATCACTGCGGTGTTACGACGCCAATGGTGTCGCTGCACGAGCACAACGAGGAGCGCCGGGTTCCGGAACTCATGGCCAGGCTCGCGGGCGGACAATCTGTTGCGCTCATCAGCGATGCCGGAACGCCTCTGATCAGCGACCCTGGTTTCAGACTGGTACGCGCAGCAGGTGCCGCGGGCCATAAAGTGTCGCCCGTTCCGGGGCCGTGTGCGGCGATCGCCGCGCTGTCTGCGTCCGGCCTGCCCACCGACAGATTTCTGGTAGAGGGTTTCCTGCCCGCTCGGGCGGGCGCTCGTCGTCAGCGCCTGGCGGCCCTGGCCCAGGAGGCAGCCACGCTGATTTTCTACGTGGCGCCCCACCGTTTGTCCGCTGAGCTGTCCGATCTGGCCGCTGCGCTGGGCCCGGAGCGCAGCGCCGTGGTGGCTCGGGAACTCAGCAAACTGCACGAAAGCATTTACAGAGGCACGTTATCAGTATTGCTGGAGCGTGCGGCATCAGACAGCAACATGAGTCGCGGCGAATTGGTCATCCTGGTGGAGGGTGCCCAGCAGAAACGCGCGCCCGAAGAGGCGGAACTGGAACGGGTCATGACGATCCTTCTCCGGCAGCTGTCACCGCGCGATGCGGCCGGCGTGCTCGCCGATCTCACTGCCTGCGGTCGCAACAAGGCCTACAAACTCGCGCTGCGAATTTCGGACGGGGCGGATTCGCGCACTTAAAGCGATTGCCATTTGGCAGGTCTGGCCCTAGTGTGGTGGCGGGAGTCGGCCAGGCAGTCGCGGCGCCGCAAGGCGTCGAGGAAAGTCCGGGCTCCACAGGGCAGGGTGCCAGGTAACGCCTGGGGGGCGTGAGCCCACGGAAAGTGCCACAGAAAATATACCGCCTAAGCGTCTTCGGACGCCGGTAAGGGTGAAAAGGTGCGGTAAGAGCGCACCGCGCGGGTGGCAACACTTCGCGGCACGGTAAACCCCACCCGGAGCAAGACCAAATAGGGGAGCACGCGGCCTTGAGCCGCAGCGCGCGGCCCGCGCGTGTTCCCGGGTAGGTTGCTTGAGGCGCATGGTGACATGCGACCCAGATGAATGGCTGCCCACGACAGAACCCGGCTTATCGGCCGGCTCCCACCCTCCTCCACCGCGTCTCATTGCACGCAAACTTCCATAACTATCTGTTTTTAAGGCTTTGCGCTGAATGAGTCTGTGCGACTGCCCTGAGCCGTTCCCGTAGGCCTTTGCCGCGTGCTTCTTGAGAATTGCTGACAAGAAGCGCTGGCAAGCTACTGATTTATAGTCTGTAAAGCAGCATTCGAACTTTGCTCACAAGTTACCCAGTTTTTGGCCTCCTAAGTGACTGTGGCGAAACAGTTTTTTGCAGGCCTGCATGTTGACACTTCACAAGCTCGAAAGCATAGTGTCACGAAGTGGTAAAAAGTGGGAAAAAATGGGCTTCGTGCCCGATTCTGCTGAAGAAAAATCATGTTTCGTGGTGCCAGCAAAATCAGTCTCGATGCCAAAGGTCGGCTCTCCGTGCCGACGCGTTATCGCGAGCGTATTGCGGATCGCTGCAATGGGCAACTTGTGGTCACCGTCGACCGCGACTACTGCCTGCTGATTTATCCGCTGCCGGACTGGGAAGAAATCGAACGCAAGCTGATGCGCCTGCCGAGCCTCAACCACCAGGCACGCAAGCTGCAGCGACTGATGGTCGGTTATGCCACCGAACTCGATCTTGATGGCAGTGGGCGCATTCTGTTGCCGCCGGAACTCCGGGAGTTTGCAGGCCTCGACAAGAAAGCAGTGCTGATCGGGCAGGGCAATCGTTTTGAGCTGTGGGACGAAGAAAGCTGGAATGAAAAACGGGATCTCATGGCTGCAGGAGCAGGACCGCTGATCAGGGCCTTACAGGTGAACTCGAGTCTCTGTCGCTCTAGCGGTGACGCCTGGCGCAAGCGCATCAGCCGGTACTTCTCGAAGAGGTATTGGCGAGCTGAACATAAGCAGGGAAGGTCAGCTATGTCGATGCGACATTTGGTCGTGGCGGGCATGCCGCGAGATCCTTGCGAGGCTCGGCAAAACGGGCAGCCTGCTGGTGATAGATCGAGATCCGGAAGCAATCGACTGCAGCGCGACAAAGATGTTCGGCGGTGAGCGATCGCGTACGGTACGGCAGGCAAGTTTCAGCGAGCTTGAGGCCACGCGTCGCAGAGCTCGGCATGGCAGGCAGCCGGTCGACGGCCTGCTGATGGACCTCGGCGTGTCTTCGCCGCAGCTGGATGACGCTGAGCGCGGTTTCAGTTTTACCGCGTGACGGGCCGCTGGACATGCGCATGGATCCCGGTACGCGGGATGAGTGCCGCCCGACTGGGTGGCACGGCCGGCGAACGGGAAATTTCCCAGGTACTGAGGGACTTCGGTGAGGAGAAGTTTCATCGGCGAATTGCGCGCGCGATCGTGCAGGTCCGCGACAAGGACGGCTCCGCAATAGAAACCACCCGGCAGCTGGCTGACCTGGTCAGCAGAGGTCAGGCCCGTCAGAGAACGGAACAAACATGCGGCTACCACGGACTTTTCAGGCAATTCGGATTTTTGTCAATCGCGAGCTCGAAGAGCTGCAGGCGTGCCTGGAACAGTCGCTCAGAGTCCTGGCGCCGGGGGGGCGCCTTGTCGTGATCAGCTTCCATTCTCTCGAAGACCGCATCGTCAAGCGCTTCATGCGCAATCACTCGAAGCCCGACCCGATGTATGCCGGCATGCCCGAGATCCCACCCGAGGCGCGCCCGTCCTGCGGCTGGTCGGCAAGGCTGTTCGGTCAGGCGTGGACGAGGTGGCGCGCAATCCACGCTGCGAGAAGCGCGGTGATGCGAGTTGCGGAACGTTTGCCATGAGTGCACTCAACGCGCGCCCGCTATGCTTGTGACGACGCTGATGTGGCTGTGTGCGCTCGGCTCCGGCGCTGGGCGTGGTGTACGCGCGAGCATGAAGCGCGCAAGGCCTTCACAGCGTTGCAGGGACTTAGCGCGGAGCGCGACCAGCTGGATATCGAATGGGATCGCCTGCTGCTCGAGCAGAGCACCTGGGCCACGCACGCCAGGATCGAGCAGATTTCGCGCGAGCGCCTGAAGATGCGGGTGCCAGATCCCGCGCAGATTGTGATCGTAGGTCGATGAGCGGTTTCTCTCAGCAACGATGCCGATCGCAACAGCCTGGCAAGGCAGACGCTCTGGCGCAGTCATTTCGTGTTTGCGCTGTTCGTACTGTTTGCGCTTGTGCTGTCAGCGCGGGCCGTTGATCTGCAGGTGCTGGACAACGGGTTTTTGTCGCAGCAGGGCGAAGCGCGTTATCTGCGAACTGAGAAGATTGCGGCGCACCGCGGACGCATTACGGACCGCAATGGCGAGCCGATCGCGGTGAGCACGCCGGTAGATTCTGTCTGGGCTAATCCGCAGCAGCTGAGCGCCGATTCGCAACGCCTGCCCGAGCTGGCCAGGGCGCTGGAGCGCGACACTGACAGCCTGAGGCGCCAGCTTGAAAAGCACGCCGATCGGGAATTCACTTACCTGCGTCGGCACATGCGACCCGCGCTGGCCAGCAAGGTGCTGGCGCTGGAGATTCCGGGGCGTGCACGCGCTGCGCGAATACCGCCGCTACTACCCGGCCGGTGAGGTGACCGCGCACCTGGTCGGATTCACCGATATTGATGATCGACGGCCAGGAGGGCACCGAGCTTGCCTACGATCACTGGCTGGCAGGTGCACCCGGGGCAAAGCGCGTTCTCAAGGATCGACTGGGCCGCATCAGTACAGGACGTCGAGAGCATTACGCCGCCGCGCCCCGGCCGCGACCTTGCGCTGAGTATCGATTTGCGCGATCCAGTACCTTGCGTACCGCGAATTGCTGGCCGCGATTCAACGTCACGAAGGCGCGCTCAGGTTCGATCGTCGTGCTGGACATAGCGACCGGTGAAGTGCTCGCGATGGTGAACCAGCCGTCCTACAACCCGAATAACCGCGCTGGCTCGCCGGTATCCAGTTTTCGCAATCGGGCGCTCACCGACATCTTCGAGCCGGGTTCGAGCATCAAGCCGCTGGTTGTTGCGGCGGCCCTCGAGAGCGGCCTGTTTAACCGCGCATACGCCGGTGGATACGCATCCCGGCATGATTCGTGTCGGCAACAAGACGCATCAGCGACCAGCGCGATTTTGGACTGATGGACGTCACCGGCGTCGTGACAAAGTCCAGCAACGTCGGCATGACGCATATCGCGCTGAGCCTCGAACCTGAACTCCTGTGGGCGACGCTGTCACGGCTGGGTCTGGGCCGGCTGACGGCGAGCGGTTTTCCCGGCGAGTCGGCCGGGCTGCTCAACCACTACGATCATTGGCGGGAAATCAACCAGGCGACCCTGTCCTACGGGTACGGCCTGACGGTTACCACCCTGCAGCTGGCCCAGGCCTATGCGGTCATCGGCGCGCAGGGCATTCGTCGTCCGGTGTCTTTACAGCGCACCGCTGGTGCCGTGGCGGGTGAGCGCGTGCTGAGCGTAACAACCGCCAGCGATCTGGTCGGAATCATGGAATCCGTTGTCAGCGATGCCGGCACGGGCAGCCGGGCCCGTATCAGGGGCTACCGGGTCGCCGGCAAGACCGGGACCGCCCGCAAGTCCGAACCCGGCGGCTATTCTGACAGCCGCTACCATGCGGTATTCTGCCGGCATCGCGCCGGTTTCCGGGCCGCGCATCGCAATCGCCGTGATGATCGACGAGCCGAAAGGCGATGTCTATCACGGCGGCGACGTGGCGGCGCCGGTGTTTGCAGGCGTGGCGGCCGGCGCCCTCCGCATCATGAATGTGCCGCCCGATGACCTTGCCGAAGAACCGCGGATCTCGGTCATTCAGGCGCAGGCGGCGCAGTGACGGCAGCGATGACAGCGTCGGAAAATAGCTCAACACACTCACTGCTGGCGGGGCTGGTGGCGACTGCGATCCCGGATGTCGACGTTGACAACCTGAGCCAGCATGCCGGGGAGACGCGTCCGGGCGGCCTGTATCTTGCACTGGCGGGAGCACGCTTCCACGGCCTGGATTTTGCCGGTGAGGCCATTGATCGCGGCGCCGTTGCAGTCGCCTGGGAGCCTGTTGCGGGGCGCGCCGAACCGGCTCTGCCGGTGGGGATTGCGAGCATCCCGGTACCAGGCCTGCGAGCACTGGCGGGTACCATCGCCGATCGCTTTTACAAGGCGCCGTCGGCCGCCATGCGAGTGGCCGGGGTGACCGGTACCAACGGCAAGACGTCGTGTACCTTCTTCATTGCACAGGCCCTGGAGCAGCTCGGTCGCCGCTGCGCGGTGATGGGAACGCTCGGAACGGGGCGTCCCGGACAGCTTGCTGCGACCCGGCTCACAACGCCCGATGCTGTGAGCGTGCACCGCAACCTCGCTGACCTGCTGGCCGATGACGCCAGGTATGTCGCGATGGAGGTGTCGTCACACGCGCTCGTGCAGGGCCGTGTCAATGCGGTGCGCTTCTCATGCGCCGCGTTTACCAACCTCAGTCGTGACCACCTTGACTACCATGGCGATCTGGATGCGTACGGAGAGGCGAAGTCCGTTTTATTTACCCGGCACCTCCAGGGGATCGCCGTTATCAATGCCGCGGATGCCTGGGGGCGGCGTCTCCTTGGCCAGCTGCCTGAGGGCGTGCAAAGCATAGTCGTGTCGCCGGAGCCCGGCGCGGGCGAGCCGGAGGCCTGGCTGTCGGCCAGGAATCTGCGGGCGACCAGCAACGGTTTGTCCTTTGATGTCGCAGGCAGTTTTGGCCAGTCGCGATTCGACTGCAGTCTGGTCGGCGAATTCAATGCCGAGAACCTGCTGCTGGCGCTCGGCGTGCTGCTGGGCTGGGGCTTCGGTTTCGAGGAGTCTGTCGAGGCATTGCAGACCGTGCAGGCGCCGGCAGGACGAATGGAAACCTTCGGTGGCGGGCACCAGCCCCTGGTCATCGTCGACTATGCGCATACACCGGATGCCTTGCAGCAGGCATTGCAGGCTGCACGCGGCCATACGCCGGGCAGGCTCCTGGTCGTATTCGGCTGTGGCGGCGAGCGTGATCGTGGCAAACGCGCCGCGATGGGCCGCATCGCCAGCACGCTTGCCGACCTGGTTGTAGTCACCGATGACAATCCGCGCGACGAAGATCCGGAAGTGATCGTCGCAGACATTCTTGCAGGCGCAAGCGGCGAGGTGCGAGTTGAACGAGACCGGGCCGCGGCGATCGCCCTCGCTATCGCCCAAGCCCGGCGCGGTGACGTTGTTCTTGTCGCCGGCAAGGGCCACGAAACCTACCAGACGACTTGTAACGGCAGACAGCCGTTCAGCGACCGCGAGGTTGTTGCCGATCTCTTGCGCAGTGCCACGGCCGGGGGTGCGGCATGACGCCGCTACGCATGTCGCGGCTGGCGGCTGAAACCTCAGGCCGGCTGTTCGGCGAAGACGCGCTGTTCAATTCGATCAGTACCGATACCCGCACGCTGCATACCGGGCAGCTGTTCGTCGCGATCAGTGGCCCGCATTACGATGGCAACCTGTTCGTCGAAGAAGCGCTTGCGAGGGGGGCGGCGGGCGCGCTTGTGCATAAACGTGCAGATTGCGGGCTACCGCAGGTGCAGGTCAAAGACACGCGCGCGGCACTCGGGAGTTTCGCTCGCTACTGGCGCAACCAGTTCGACATCCCCGTTATCGCCGTCACCGGAAGTAACGGCAAAACCACGATCAAGGAAATGACGGCCAGCATCCTTCGCTGCCGGGGTCCAGTACTGGCCACCCGTGGCAACCTCAACAACGAAATCGGCGTGCCGATGACCTTGTTTGAAATCAGCCTGGAAAACTCTGCCGCCGTTGTTGAACTGGGTGCCGAACCATCCGGGCGAGATCAACTACCTGGCACATATTGTGCAGCCGGACGTGGGCGTGATCAGCAATGCCGGGGCAGGCCCATCTGGAGGGCTTCGGGAGCATCGAAGGGGTCGCCAGGGCCAAGGGCGAACTGTTCGCAGCACTGGGTGCCGGTCGGCGTTGCAGTGCTGAATGCTGATGACCGCTTTGCGCCCTTGTGGCGGTCCATGGTCGGCCGCCGACAGTGTGTGACATTCGGCATGGATAAAGGCGCCGACTTTATGGCTGAGGACGTCAGCCAGCAGGTGGGCGACAGCGGCGTTGAAACCCGTTTCAGACTTACTGGCAAGGCTGGCGAAGCCGACATCTGCATGCCATTTGCCGGGCTGCACAACGTGCGCAACGCGCTGGCTGCTGCGGCTGCCGCATGGTCTGCAGGCGCGAGCCTCGACGATATTCGCGAATGGCCTGAGCGCAGCCTCGACGATCGCCGGTCGCCTGCAAATGCACCGGACCGCGGCGGGCGCCACGATCATTGACGACACCTACAACGCGAACCCCGGTTCTCTGGCGGCGGCCCTGCAGGTGCAGAAAACCCTGCCTGGGCAAGCATGGCTGGTGCTGGGCGATATGGGTGAGCTGGGTGAGGAGTCTGCGGCGCGCCATGCGGAGATGGGCGAGCTACAGCCGTGAGCAGGGTGTGACCCGCCTGTTTGCGACCGGCGAGCTGGCGAAGCATGCTGTCGCCGCGTTCGGCATCGGCGCGCAATGGTTTCCCGACATTGAAACGCTGAGCAGCGCCGTAGGCGGCGAGCTTGCGAGGGACGTCGTCGTGTTGGTCAAGGCATCGCGAGCGATGCGTTTCGAACATGATGGTCCGGGCGCTGACCTCGTCTGCATCGGTGCCGCGGCGGCAGGTGAACGGGAGCTGAATCGTGTTGCTATACCTCATTGAACTGCTGACCGACGTGTACTCAGGCTTTAACGCCTTCAGCTACCTGACGATGCGCGCAATTATGGGTGCGCTGACGGCGCTGATGATCGCACTGTTCTTCGGGCCGCTGATGATCAGGCGACTCAACTTTCACCAGATTGGTCAGAGTGTGCGCGACGACGGGCCGGAGTCTCACCTGGTCAAGGCGGGTACGCCGACGATGGGCGGCACCCTGATTCTCGTCGCGATGATTGTTGCCACCATCCTGTGGGCCGATCTCGGTAATCGTTACGTCTGGGTGGTGATGGGCGTTACCTTTTTCTTTGGTCTGATCGGCTTCGTCGACGACTACAAGAAACTCACGCTCGGCAACTCCAAGGGTCTCAGTGCACGTTCCAAGTTTTTCTGGCAGTCATTTTTTGCGCTTGTGTTTGCCACCACCCTGTTCATTACCGCCAGGAACCCGGTGGAAACGCAGCTCATAGTGCCGCTGTTCAAGGATGTAATGCTGCCGCTCGGCGCGCTTCTACGTCGTGCTGACCTGGTTCATTATTGTTGGCTTCAGCAACGCGGTTAACCTCACCGACGGGCTCGACGGGCTGGCCATCATGCCGACCGTCATGGTGGGCGGTGCGCTGGGTGTCTTCGCCTATGCCTCCGGCAACGTCAATTTTTCCGGCTACCTTGGCATTCCCTACATTCCCGGCGCCGGCGAGGTGCTGATCGTCAGTGCTGCACTGGTCGGCGCCGGGCTCGGCTTCCTGTGGTTCAACACCTACCCGGCCCAGGTGTTCATGGGCGACGTCGGCGCGCTGGCGCTGGGCGCGGCGCTGGGCACCATGGCCGTGATCGTGCGCCAGGAAATCGTGCTGCTCATCATGGGCGGCGTGTTCGTGATGGAAACGGTATCGGTCATCCTGCAGGTCGCATCATTCAAGCTGACGGGTCGGCGCATTTTTCGCATGGCGCCGCTGCATCACCATTTCGAGCTCAAGGGCTGGGCCGAACCGAAGGTGATCGTGCGCTTCTGGATCATCACCGTCATCCTCGTGCTGATCGGCCTGGCCACCCTGAAGCTGCGCTGATGGCAATACCCATGACAAGCAATTCGCGACTCGCAGCCACCGGCAGCCAAAGACTGGCTGGCGCGACTCTGATTGCCGGGCTGGGAGCAACCGGGCTGTCCTGCGCCCGCTTTCTCGCCGCACGCGGGCACAGCGTCGTGGTAGCGGATACCAGGGAGATGCCACCGGGTCTGGCCGCCCTGCGCGCTGAATTTCCCGAGCTGCGCGTTGTCCTTGGCGATTTTGCCGGAGCACTTGCTGGAGGGCGCTGCGGAAGTGATTGCGTCACCGGGACTGAGCCTTGCTGATCCATTGTTCGCAGCGGCGAGGCGGCGAAATATTCCTGTTATTGGTGACGTTGAGTTATTTGCGCGGACGGTCACTGCGCCGGTCATCGCCATTACGGGCTCCAACGGAAAGAGCACGGTGACGCGCATGGTTGCGGCAATACTGGAGGCCTCCGGCAGGCGGGTGCGGGCCGGCGGCAATCTGGGGCCGCCTGCCCTGGATCTCGTGCAGGAAGATGAGCCCGATTTCTACGTGCTCGAGTTGTCCAGCTTTCAGCTCGAGTCTGTTTATTCGCTCGCGCCGGTTGTGGCCTCCGTGCTCAATATCTCGCCAGACCACATCGACAGGCATGGCTCGGTCGAGGCCTATGCTTGCGCCAAAGCCAGGATATTCGATCGCTGTCACATTGCGGTGGTCAACCGTGACGATCCCCTGGTGGCGGCGTTGCCGGTGTCGGCGATGACCGTCAGTTTCGGAATGGACGCCCCGCAGGCGGAACAATTTGGGCTGCGTGAACTTGCCGGTGAACTCTGGCTGGCGCGCGGTGCGACCCCGATTTTGAAAGCGAGTGAAGTTCGTCTCGTGGGGCGGCACAACCTCGCCAATGCGCTGGCGGCAATGGCGATTGCCGACGTGACCGGAGCGCCGGCCCAGGCCGCCGCACAGGCACTGCGGGTTTTTCGGGGCCTGCCGCATCGCATGCAGCGCGTCGCGAGCGTCAAAGGGGCGCACTGGATCAATGATTCGAAAGGAACCAACGTTGGGGCCACGGTTGCGGCAATCAAAGGCCTGGACGGCAATCTTGTCCTCATAGCCGGCGGCGAAGGCAAGGGCGCCGACTTTGGGCCACTGGCCGACGCAGCCTTCGGGCGCGTGCATACGGCCGTGCTGATCGGCCGCGACGCACCCTTGCTCGGCGAAGCGCTGGAGAATCGCTGTACGGTGATCTATGCCGACAGCATGGCAAGCGCCGTCACCGAGGCGGCTGCCGCCTGTCACGACGGCGACACCGTGTTGCTGTCTCCCGCCTGTGCAAGCTTCGACATGTTTCGCAACTTCGAACATCGCGGTGACGTGTTTGCCCGAGCAGTAAGGGGGCTGACACCGTGACCTCAGCTGGCAGCCATGTTGCGCCCGCGATGCGCAGGCAATACAGGCCACTACATGTGGATCTGCCGCTGGTATGGATTTTTGCCGCCATGCTGCTGATCGGCCTGGTGATGGTGGCCTCAGCGTCAATCGTGATTGCAGATCGGGAATTGCATGCACCGTTCTATTTCCTGGTGCGACAGGGCTTCTACGCGCTGATCGGCTTGCTTGGCCTGTTGCTGGCGATGGCGATTCCGCTTGAGCTTTGGGTGCGAAGCCGCTACCTGCTGCTGGGCTGTGCACTCCTGCTGCTGGTGATGGTGCTGATACCCGGCATCGGTCATGAGGTGAACGGGAGTGTCCGCTGGCTGCGGGTTGGCCCACTCAGCCTGCAGGCTTCCGAGCCGGCGCGCCTGCTTTTGATTCTTTATCTGGCCGGCTACATGCTGCGCCATCCGGACGTGATCGCAGAGAGCTTTATCGGCTTCATGAAGCCGATGGTATTTATTTTGCTGGCAGCATTCCTGCTGTTGGCGGAGCCTGATTTCGGTGCGGCGACAGTCCTCGTGGCAACGGCGCTTGCCATGCTGTTTGTAGGTGGCGTACGCCTGCGGCATTTTGTGCTGCTTTTTGCCCTGGTTGCCGCCGGCCTGGCCGTGCTTGCCACGACCTCAGCGTATCGCATAAAGAGATTGACAGGCTTTCTTGATCCGTGGGCGGACGCTTATGACAGTGGCTATCAGCTCACCCAGTCGCTGATCGCAATAGGCCGGGGCGAATGGCTGGGCGTGGGGCTCGGTGCGAGCGTCCAGAAACTGTTTTACCTGCCCGAAGCACACACCGACTTTGTTTTTGCGGTGATCGCCGAAGAGTTCGGTCTGCTTGGTGCCATTGCGGTAATCGGTCTGTATGTTGCCCTGGTCTGGCGGGCATTTCTGATAGCGCGGCGGGCGGCCGCTTCTGATCAGGCCTTTGGTGCCTATCTTGCCTATGGAATAGGTAGCTGGTTCGGTATCCAGGCCTTTATCAACATCGGCGTAAATATGGGCGTGCTGCCCACCAAGGGCTTGACCTTGCCGCTCGTCAGCGCAGGGGGCTCAAGCATGTTGGTGTCATGCGCTGCGGTGGGTCTGCTGTTGCGCGTTGCAAACGAAGCAGCACCGCAGCGGCGTCCCTTGCCGGCGCGCCTGCGGCAGCGCGCGAGGCGTGCGTCATGAGCAGCCGTTCCATCATGATCATGGCGGGCGGTACCGGGGGGCACGTGTTTCCTGCTCTGGCGGTGGCCTGCGCACTACGCGAGCGGGATTTCGAAGTTGTCTGGCTGGGAACACGCCGTGGGCTCGAGGCGAGAGTGGTTCCGGCCGCGGGCTTCGATATGGAATGGGTATCGGTATCCGGCCTGCGTGGCAAGAGCCCACTCACCTGGCTGCTCGCGCCTTTCAGGCTCATTGCCGCACTCTTTCAGTCGCTCAACGTAGTCCGGCGACGCAGGCCCGGCGCCGTGCTGGGAATGGGCGGCTTTGTGAGCGGTCCGGGCGGGCTCGCCGCATGGTTGCTCAGGCGGCCGCTGGTAGTACATGAACAGAACGCGGTAGCTGGCCTGACCAATCGCATCCTGGCGCGGCTGGCCGTCCGTGTTCTCGAGGCGTTTCCCCGCAGCTTCCCGCCCGGTATCACGGTTGAAACGGTGGGCAATCCGGTTCGCGAAGCAATCCTGAGCCTACCACCGCCGGAGGAGAGATTCGCGGGCCGCAGCGGGCCGCCGCGACTGCTGGTCTTCGGTGGCAGTCAAGGTGCGTTGGCGCTGAACCGTGCGCTGCCAGAGGCGCTGGCGCTGGTCAGCCTGTCGCCAGCGCCGCTCGTTCGTCACCAGGCCGGTGCCGGCACCCTGGAAATTGCGCGTCAGGCTTACGCTGATTCTGGCGTCGACGCTTCTATCGAGGCATTTATCGAAGATATGGCCACAGCCTATGCCTGGGCCGACCTGGTTATCTGCAGGGCGGGGGCCATCACCGTAGCCGAACTCGCTGCAGCTGGGGTTGCCGCTTTGCTGGTGCCGTTTCCATCGGCCGTCGATGACCACCAGACGGCCAACGCACAATTCCTGGCGGCCGCTGGTGCGGCAGAGATCCTCCAGCAGAAGGACATTGATCCGGCCTCACTCGCACAGCGTCTTACTGCACTGCTCGGCGACCGCCAGCACTTGCTGAAGATGGCGAGCAGCGCGCGCGGCCTGGCCAGGCCGGAGGCAGGCCAGCGACTTACCGATATTTGCGTGTCCCTCGCCAGTGGAGCAGGCGCATGAGCGATCGCATGCGGCGCATTCATCGTATTCACTTCGTCGGCATTGGCGGCGTCGGGATGGGCGGCATTGCGGAGGTGCTGCTCAACATGGGTTACGAAATTTCCGGATCAGATCTTAGCGAAGGCGCCGTGACCCGCAGGCTCGTCGAGCTGGGTGCCAACATTCACATCGGTCACGATGCGGGCAACATCAGTGCGGCAGACGTGGTGGTCGTCTCAAGCGCCATCAGTGACGACAACCCCGAACAGGTCGCCGCAATCGAGCGGCGTATCCCTGTGGTCAGGCGGGCAGAAATGCTGGCTGAGCTGATGCGCTTCCGCTATGGCATCGCGGTGGCCGGCACGCATGGCAAAACCACGACGACAAGTCTGGTGGCCAGTGTGCTGGCGGAAGCCGGCAAAGACCCGACCTTTGTGATCGGTGGCATGTTGGTCAGCGCCGGCAGCAACGCACGCCTGGGGGCCGGTCGCTACCTGGTTGCCGAGGCGGATGAGAGCGATGCCTCGTTCCTGCATTTGCAGCCAATGATCTCGGTGGTCACGAATATTGACGCGGATCACCTGGAGGCCTACGGCGGCAGTTTCGAGCAGCTGCGCGAAGGCTTCATTGAATTCCTGCACAACCTGCCGTTCTACGGACTTGCCGTGTTGTGCAGTGACGATGAAGGGGTGCAGAGCATTCTCGCTCAGGTTAACCGCCCGGTGACCTTGTATGGGTTCGGAAGCGAAGCGGACCTGCGCGCAGTCGATCTGGAGAGCATCGGCGGGGTGACCCGCTTTACCGTTCAGGCCGCCGATCATGCGGATATGCGGGTTGCGCTGAACCTGCCTGGCAGACACAACGTGCTGAATGCGCTTGCGGCCGTGGCGATCGGTCGCGAACTGGGCGTGGCTGATACGGATATCAAGCAGGCGCTCGAAGCGTTTCAGGGTATCGGTCGACGCTTCCAGCTCAACGGCGAGGTGACGATCGGGGCGGGAACCGTGCTGCTGGTCGATGACTACGGGCATCACCCGACGGAAATCAGGGCGGCTATCAGCGCTGCCCGGCGAGGTTGGCCCGAGCGCCGCCTGGTGGTGGCTTTCCAGCCCCACCGCTATACCCGCACGCGCGACCTGCTCGATGACTTCGCGCGCGTGCTGTGCGACTGCGACGTTCTGCTGCTCACGGAGGTGTACGCGGCGGGTGAGAAGCCGATAGAGGGCGCGGACGGCCGGGCGATATCCCGCGCGGTGCGCAGCCGAGGGCGTGTCGAGCCAGTGTTTGTTGAAGATGTCCACATGCTGGCCGAGATCGTGGCGCCTTTGCTCAGAGCCGGCGACATTCTGATCACCCTTGGCGCTGGCGACATCGGTGCCGTGGCGCGTGAATTGCCCGACTCGCTGCGCCTGCATGTAGCCGGAGCGACAGACGAATGCACGTCATGACTGCGGAAATTCCATTGCAGGGCGAATTGCGCGCCGATGAGCCCATGGCCCGGCACAGCTCCTGGCGAGTGGGTGGCCCGGCCCGGCATTTTTATATCCCGGCCGATCGTGATGACCTTGGCAACTATCTCGCGCAGCTGCCGGCGGACGAGCCGCTGCTGTGGGTCGGGCTGGGAAGCAATCTGCTGGTGCGGGACGGTGGCTGGCCGGGCTCGGTGATCATGATCCACAAAGTACTGGCAGACCTCAAGCGCTCCGGTCCGCTGCAGGTGTATGCCGGCGCGGGCGTGGCCTGCGCCCGTCTGGCCCGCCAGTGTGTTCGCTGGGGCCTTGGTCCAGCCGAGTTTTTCGCGGGGATTCCCGGAACCGTCGGCGGAGCACTGGCCATGAATGCCGGCGCATTTGGCGGAGAAACCTGGGCGCATGTCGAACGGGTCGAAGTGATCGACCGAAAGGGTCGCCGGCGCACTCGCGAGCGCGCGGAATACGCGGTGGGCTACCGCACAGTATCGTCGCCTGCCGAGGAGTGGTTTCTTGCCGCCCACCTGCGCTTTGATCGCGCACCCGACGTGCATCAGGATGACATTCGCAAGCTGCTGGCCAGGCGCAAGGAAAGTCAGCCAATCGGGCTGCCGAGCTGCGGTTCAGTTTTTCGCAATCCGCCCGGCGATTATGCGGCGCGGCTCATCGAGGCCTGCGGGCTGAAGGGGTACCGCATCGGCGGAGCGGTTGTCTCGGAGAAGCATGCCAACTTCATCATCACGGACAGGCAGGCCAGTGCGCGAGACGTCGAGCAGCTGATCGAGCATGTGATCGAGGCGGTGCGCAGCCAGCACGCAGTAACCTTGCTTCCGGAAGTGCGGATCGTGGGAGAGCAACCATGATCGCGCACAGGCTGGCGGCAAGGCGGGTGGACGATGCGCGGAAGTTTGGCCGGGTTGCGGTTCTGCTGGGCGGCAGTTCCGCCGAACGTGAGATTTCACTGATGACCGGGCGTGCCGTCCTGACTGCGCTGAAGAGGCAGGGGGTTGATGCGCGCGCAGTCGACACCCGGGAGGACGCGGTCGGGAAGTTGCTGGCAGGAGGCTTCGACCGCGCCTGGATCGCGTTGCATGGTCGCGGCGGAGAAGACGGCACAGTGCAGGGCGCCCTCGAATACCTCGGTATTCCCTACACCGGCAGCGGCGTGCTGGGTTCTGCGCTGTCGATGGACAAGCTGCGCAGCAAAATGCTCATCGAACGCAGTGGTCTCGAGACGCCTCCCTATCGGGTACTGGCAAGCGCCGAGGACTGCGCTTCGGCAGTTAGCGAGCTCGGTCTGCCGTTGATCATCAAGCCCGCGCACGAAGGCTCGAGCGTGGGCCTCAGCAAGGTTGACGACGAGCAGCAAATGCACGCGGCATGGACGCTCGCTGCCGGCCTGGATGATTCAGTGTTTGCAGAGCAATGGATTACCGGCCCGGAGTACACGGCCGCAGTAATCGACGGGCAGGTGCTGCCATTGATACGTATTGAAACAGACAGCAGCTTCTACGACTACCAGGCAAAATATTTCAGCGATGACACCCGCTACTTCTGCCCCAGCGGTCTCGAATCAGCGCGGGAGGCAGCGCTTGGTGCACAGGCGCTGGCCGCTTTCAGGGCGGTTGGCGCCACCGGCTGGGGCCGGGTGGATTTTCTGTTGGCGGGTGACCGGCCGCTGTTCCTGGAGGTCAACACGGTGCCGGGCATGACCAGTCACAGCCTTGTGCCAATGGCAGCGAGCCAGGCTGGCTCTGATTTCGATGACCTGACCTGGCGCATCCTGGAAACGAGTTTCCGGCGCGGACCGGCCGGGGGTGCCGCTTGAAAGGCATGCGCAAACACCGCATCAACCGCCCGCGTCCGGAACCTCAGCGCGCGCTCGTCATTCCATGGCGAAAAATCTCGCTCGCCACAGCAGCAGTGCTGGTGCTCATGGGCACATTCGCCGGACTTGGCGCGCTGCTCAACCGGCCGGTTACGTTTGTAATCGCCGGCGTCGGGCAGAGAGTCTCCGGCATGGAAGTGCAGGCTGCGCTGGCCGGCTACGAGGGACAGGGTTTTCTCGCAGCAGATCTTGATGCAATACGCGCGGCCGCCGAAGCCTTGCCATGGGTGGATCGAGTCCGCGTGCAGCGTGCGTTTCCGGCCAGGCTCAGAGTGACCGTCACTGAGCAGGTGGCTGCCGCGCGCTGGGGCAACGATGGCCTGCTCAATACGCGAGGGGAGCTGTTTGTTGAGAACTCGCGATTCGCGTTGCCCGAACTGCCGGCGCTGGCGGGTCCGGAGGGCAGCGAATGGCGAATCGCACAGCGCTACCTCGAGGCGTACAGCCAGTTGACACCCCAGGGGTTCATCGTGCGCTCGCTGTCGATGAATGCGCGCGGCGCCTGGGATCTCGAGTTCGCCAGTGGCCTGCGGGTGCACCTGGGTCGTGACCAGAGCGGAGGCCGGCTCCGGCGTTTCGCCGTCACGGTGGCGCCGCTGATCCAGGACAGGATCACGGCGATTGACTACGTCGATATGCGTTACGGAAACGGGTTCGCGGTGCGCTGGAAGTCGGGTCAGCTGCCTGTCGGATCTCGGGACACATTGCAGGGTTGAGCTTGAATGTCGAAGAAAACTGAAAGAAGACTGATTGTAGGCCTTGATATCGGCACGTCGAAGGTCGTGGCGATCGTCGGGGAACTCACTGATGAAGACGAAATCGAGGTAATCGGTATCGGCAGCCATCCGTCGCGGGGCCTGAAGAAGGGCGTTGTCGTAAATATTGAATCGACTGTGCAGTCGATTCAGCGCGCAGTGGAAGAGGCCGAGCTGATGGCGGGGTGTGAGATCCATACGATCTACGCCGGAATCGCCGGCAGTCATATCCGCAGCCTGAACTCGCACGGGATTGTGGCGATCCGCGACAAGGAAGTGACAACGAGTGATGTCGATCGAGTTATCGATGCGGCGCGTGCTGTTGCGATCCCGGCGGATCAGAAGATTCTGCATATCCTGCCCCAGGAATTTGTTATCGATCACCAGGAAGGCATCAAGGAGCCTGTTGGCATGTCAGGGGTGCGGCTCGAGGCACGGGTGCATATGGTGACGGGCGCAGCGAGCGCGGCACAGAACATCGTGAAATGCGTGCAACGCTGTGGCCTGCAGGTTGACGACATCGTGCTTGAGCAACTGGCCTCCAGCTTCGCGGTGCTGACCGAGGACGAAAAGGAGCTTGGCGTGTGCCTGGTAGACATCGGCGGCGGCACGACAGACATCGCGGTGTTTGCCGGCGGCGCGATTCAGCATACGGCTGTCATTCCGATTGCCGGCGATCAGGTCACAAACGATATTGCGATCTCAATGCGCACGCCGACTCAGTATGCAGAAGAGATCAAAATTAAATATGCCTGCGCACTGTCGCAGCTGGCAAACCCTGACGAAACCATTGAAGTACCGAGCGTGGGTGATCGACCGCCCCGGCGCCTTGCGCGCCAGACACTGGCTGAAATTGTCGAGCCGCGTTACGAGGAATTGTTCACCCTCATCCGCGAGGAGCTTCGTCGCAGCGGCTTCGAAGAGCTGATCGCGGCCGGCGTAGTGATTACTGGCGGCAGCTCAAAAATGGAAGGTGCTGTCGAGCTTGCTGAGGAGGTTTTTCACATGCCAGTGCGCCTGGGTATTCCCCAGCACGTAGGCGGCCTGGTGGAGGTTGTGAGGAACCCCATTCACGCCACAGGCGTTGGTCTCCTGCTCTATGGACAGGAAAATTTTTCAAGGCTCGCTGCGGATCAGCAGATCGGCGGCGGGCTCGGCGACATCTGGGAGCGCATGAAAGCGTGGTTTCAGGGAAATTTCTGATGGATTTGCAACGAGTGACTTGTCTTAACACCTGGAGGAAAGACAAATGTTTGAACTAATGGACTCTTATAGTCAAAACGCCGTGATCAAAGTGATCGGCATCGGCGGCGGCGGCGGCAACGCCGTCTCGCACATGGTGGCGCAGGGCATCGAGGGGGTAGAGTTTATCTGCGCCAACACCGATGCCCAGGCCCTTAAAAGTAATGTTGCCAGGGTCAGCCTGCAGATCGGATGCAACATCACCAAGGGGCTGGGTGCGGGTGCCAATCCGGAAGTTGGCCGCCAGGCGGCGATGGAGGACCGCGACCGCATACAGGAGGTCATCGAGGGCACCGATATGCTGTTTATTACCGCCGGTATGGGTGGCGGAACAGGTACGGGGGCGGCACCGGTCGTCGCGCAGGTGGCAAAGGAACTCGGCATACTGACCGTTGCGGTGGTGACCAAGCCGTTTGGCGTCGAAGGCGCCAAGCGTGGCGGTATCGCCGACCAGGGGGTTGCCGAACTGGCGCGCTATTGCGATTCGCTGATCACCATTCCGAACCAGAAGCTGCTGACGGTGCTGGGCCCGGATACCACGCTGCTTGACGCATTCAGGGCGGCCAACCAGGTATTGCAGGGCGCAGTGCAGGGTATCGCGGAACTGATTACCCGCCCCGGCCTGATCAACGTCGACTTCGCGGACGTCCGCACGGTGATGGCGGAGATGGGCATGGCCATGATGGGCACAGGTGCTGCGCTGGGCGAGGACCGTGCGCGTGAGGCCGCTGAGGCTGCTGTTTCCAGCCCGCTGCTGGAGGACATCAATCTTGCGGGCGCACGGGGTATCCTGGTCAACGTCACTGCCGGCCCGGATCTGTCGATCGGGGAGTTCCAGGAAGTGGGTGAGGCGGTCAAGGAATTCGCTTCGGATGATGCCACGGTCGTGGTCGGTACGGTGATCGATGAAGAGATGGCCGACCGCATCCGGGTCACGGTTGTCGCCACGGGCATCGGCGCGCCGGGTACCCAGCGGCAGCAACCCAATATGCGGGTCGTGCGCCGCAGCTCGGGCGAAGTGAATTATACGGACCTGGAGAAGCCGACTATTCAGCGGCAGCGCCGGGCAGTAGGCGACAACATCGTGCCGACTGCGCCTGACGAGCAGCTCCTGGATGTCCCGGCATTCCTCAGGCGCCAGGCGGATTGAAGTTGCGGGCAACTAAATTGCTGGCGTGCCGGGTATAAACTGTGATGAATCAGCCGCTTGCGGCGCATTTGTGCAGTGTGGTACCGTGGCGCGCTGATTTTTTGGTGGCCGGGGCGTCCCACCAGTCAGGGTGGGCCCGGCATTCGCCCGGCGAGACCAGTTGGATCGGGTGGGGCCTGCAGGGCGCTGAACCCTCCAGGGGCGGCCTGCAAGGCCCCGCTTGAACAACCGCAGAGCTTACTATGCTGAAACAACGCACCTTGAAGAACTCTATCCGGGCAACCGGAATCGGTCTGCACACCGGCGAGAAAGTGTTCATGACCCTGCGGCCGGCGGCCGCCAACAGCGGTATCGTTTTTCGGCGGGTCGACATGAGTCCACCTGCGGATATCGCCGCGCACGCCGAAATGGTCGGCCACACAACGCTGGGCACAACACTGGTTAGCGGAGACGCGAAGGTCTCCACCGTCGAACACCTGATGTCTGCATTCGCGGGCCTGGGCATCGACAACGCCTACGTGGATCTCAGCGCGGCGGAGGTCCCGATCATGGACGGCAGCGCCGGGCCATTTGTCTTTTTGTTGCAGTCGGCCGGGGTGCAGGAGCAAAACGCAGCACAAGAAATTTGTCCGCATACTGCGCAAGGTGCGAGTTGAAGAAGACGATAAGTGGGCGCAGCTGGAGCCGCACCAGGGCTTCCGTCTCGATTTCGAGATTGAGTTCGACCATCCGGTATTCAAGCGCCACACGCAGACGGCGAGCATGGAGTTCTCGACCACCTCTTACCTCAAGGAAGTGAGCAGGGCGCGGACCTTCGGGTTTATGCGTGACCTCGAGCTGATGCGCTCGAAGAATCTGGCGCTGGGCGGAAATATGGATAACGCGATAGTGCTGGATGATTATCGGGTGCTGAACGAGGACGGCCTGCGCTACGAAGACGAATTCGTCAAGCACAAGATGCTCGATGCGATCGGTGATCTGTATCTGGTTGGCCACACCTTGATAGGCGCCTTCAGCGGCTTCAAGTCAGGACATGGCCTTAACAATGCCCTGCTTCGGTCGCTGCTGCAGGCCAGGGATGCCTGGGAGCTGGTGACATTCGAGGATGCGAGGGCGGCGCCAGTGTCCTATTCGAGCCCGGTGATCGCGGCCTGATCCTTTCAGCTGGTCGCTGGCGGGCGCACACGCACGACGTAAGCGGTGCCGGCAGGCGCTGAGCCGATGGCTTCGCGGACCTCTTTCTCCATAAATCTCAGGCGCGCAGACCAGGCCGCGGAATCCACGGTGACCACCAGGCCACTTTCGCCCGCGCTCACGGCAACCACATGGTCGGCTTCCGGGGCAGGCAGGGCGGCGGCGACACGGGCGGTCAGTGCCTCAAGCCGGGACGCCCGCGCCAGAACGCGCCCAAGGCCGCTGCTGCCCGGCGTCAGCAGGTCCTTCAGACTCGTTGCTTTGTGGGGTGTTTTCATTGATATTCGCCATTCCGGACCGCCTGCCTTGATCAGGGCGGCCCCCTTGATGCATAGTGTCTGACCTGTGAGCCATTGGCAAACTCGTCGCGAGGCGGGGACGCAAAGCCACCGGTCCCGGGTCTGAGGGTCCAGGAAAGCGGGGTTGCAGCAGGGCTGCGGGCGAGGCCAACGCGTTTGGCAGGGACTCGCGGCCGCGCTCACTCCAGGCTGACCGGCGAGAAAAATTCCAAAAGGCACGCCCCCGGGGCGCGAGTCAGTTACATATGAACGTAATTCTGTTTTCGCCGAATAAAGGCCGCACCAGGCGTTTCGACCTGGGCTATCTGCCTCTGAAGCTGGCACTTTCTGCTGTCGTGGTTGCCCTGCTGGGCGGCGCCTTCGCGGCGGGCTATGAGGTTGCCGCGCGTCACGTGGTGGTGACGCCCGAGGAAAGCCTGCTGGCATTCGGGCAGCAACTGGCCGTGCAGAAGCAGGAAATCCACGGGGACTCGTCGCCTGACCCAGGAAAAGCTGGACGCGCTGTCGGTCCGCCTGGGTCAGATGCAGGCCCATGTGATCAGGCTGGATGCACTGGGCCGGCGGCTCACGGGCATGGCCGGGCTGGAGGAAGGGGAATTCGATTTCAGTCATTCCGCCGGCACAGGGTGGCCCGGAACCTGGCGATGAAGACGCGGACGCGGACATGCCGGACCTGATGTCCATGCTTGGTGACCTGGATCGCCAGGTTGACCGACCGAGAGCGTCAACTGGCGGTGCTCGAGGACATGCTCATGGATCGGAACCTGAGGGATCAGGTGCATCCGGCGGGGCGGCCGGTCCTGTCGGGCTATATATCTTCCTATTTTGGTAACCGTACCGACCCCTTCACAGGCCGCACAGCCCGGCATAAAGGCGTGGATTTTGCGGGTAAAGACGGTGCCGAAGTTGTGGCGGTGGCCGCGGGTGTCGTCACCTGGTCTGATTCCCGTTTCGGTTTCGGCAAGCTGGTGGAGATTAACCACGGGAATGGCTTTGTGACGCGCTACGCCCACAACAGGGAAAACCTTGTTGCGGTCGGCGATCGCATCGAGAAAGGCCAGGTTATCGCGCTGATGGGCGCGACCGGCCGGGCAACGGGGCCCAACCTGCATTTTGAAGTCCTGCGTGATGGCCGGGTCGTAAATCCGCTGACTTACGTCAAGGACACAGGCTGAGTTACTGGTGGAGCGCCGGACCTCGGCGCACGCACCGACCCTCTGAACCGCGTACGTCCTCTCTGACCACCGGGACCCTCCCCGGTTTAACGCTGTGCAGCGCTCAAATGCTCTATAATATCGGCTTTTTTCCAGGGCGGTCTTCGCGGGCCGCCCTTGTGCGCAGGCTGGCTGCGCGTGTGAGGCATCCCCAGTGCAGAACTTCCTGACCCGCATTTTCGGCAGTCGCAACCAGCGGTTGCTGCGCAGCTACGGCAAGATTGTCGCGCGCACCAACGCGCTGGAGTCTTCGGTGCAGTCGCTTACCGACGAACAGCTTCGCGAGCGCACCGGGGCGCTGCGGGAGCGGGTCGCCAACGGTGAGTCACTGGACGCTGTGTTGCCGGACGCGTTCGCCACGGTAAGGGAAGCATCCGTGCGTGCGATGGGTATGCGACATTTTGATGTGCAGCTCATCGGCGGCATCACTTTGCACCAGGGCAAAATCGCCGAAATGCGGACCGGCGAGGGCAAGACGCTGGTGGCCACGCTTGCGGCCTACCTGAATGCGCTGTCGGGCAACGGCGTGCACATCATTACCGTCAATGACTACCTTGCACAGCGTGATGCGGACTGGATGGGTCCCATCTACAGGTTCCTCGGCATGACGGTCGGGGTTGTCAAGTCAGGCATGGAGCCGGCCGCAAAGCAGGCCGCCTATGGCTGCGACATCATCTACGGTACCAACAACGAATTCGGTTTTGACTACCTGCGGGATAACCTGGCGTTTCGCGCCGACGACAAGGCGCAGCGCAAGCTGTCTTTCGCCGTAATCGATGAGGTCGATTCGATTCTGATCGACGAGGCACGCACGCCGCTGATCATTTCCGGTGCCTCGGAAGACAGCACTGAGATGTACGAAAAGATGAACGTGATCACGCCGCGGCTCCGGGCAGACAAATACCCGGGTGCGCAGCGTAACGGTGATATCGAGGCGGCGAAAGTATTGATCCGTCGGGAAGACGGCGACAGCGAAGTGATGTCTGTCGGAGCTGCATTGTCCATGGCCCGCGGCAAACGCCTGGACCTGGTGCTGACGGGTGAGGAGGGTGAGGCGCCGGTTTGCCGGCTGGTAACGCCTGCTGATTACGCTATCGACGAGAAAGCCAAGCAGGTTCATCTTACCGAGGAAGGTCAGGAGCGAGTAGAACTCATTCTGAAAGAGGCGGGCATGATCGGGCAGGACGAGACGCTGTTCGATGCCGGAAATATCAGTCTGATGCATCACCTCAATGCCGCTTTGCGCGCGCACGCCCTGTACAAACGCGACGTGGAATATATCGTCAAGGATGGCGAAGTCGTGATTGTCGATGAGTTCACCGGCCGGACGATGCCGGGCCGACGCTGGTCGGACGGTCTGCACCAGGCCGTCGAAGCTAAAGAAGGCGTTGCAGTGCGCAGCGAAAACCAGACGCTTGCCTCGATTACGTTCCAGAACTATTTCAGGATGTACGACAAGCTCTCCGGCATGACCGGCACGGCCGACACCGAAGCCTACGAGTTTCAGACCATTTACGGGCTCGAAGTCTCCGTGATTCCGACTCACAGGCCGATGATTCGCGATGACCGGCCGGATCTGGTGCACCTCACCGCCGATGACAAGTTCGGGAACATCATCGATGACATCAAGGACTCCGTTGAACGCGGTCAGCCGGTGCTGGTCGGTACGACTTCGATTGAGACCTCGGAATACCTGTCCGGGGTGCTTAAGAAACGCAACATCTCGCATCAGGTTCTTAATGCCAAACAGCATGAGCGCGAGGCCGAAATCGTGGCCCAGGCCGGGCGGCCGGGACGCGTGACCATCGCAACCAACATGGCAGGTCGTGGTACGGACATCGTTCTTGGTGGCAACCTGAACTCAGAACTTGAAGAGGTGCCGGAAGAAGATGAGGCCACGCGCAGCAAGATTCGCGAGGCCTGGGAAAAGCGCCACCAGGAGGTCCTGGATGCCGGTGGGCTGCATATCATCGGAACAGAGCGGCACGAGTCACGACGCATCGATAACCAGTTGCGAGGGCGCTCGGGCCGTCAGGGAGATCCTGGTTCGAGCCGCTTCTTCCTGTCAATGGAAGATTCGCTGATGCGGATTTTTGGCGACCCAGAGCGTGCCAAGTCATTGCTGGCGCGGGTTGGCATGAAACCGGGCGAGGCCATAGAAAGCAAATTGCTCAGCCGCCAGATCGAGCGCGCGCAGCGCAAAGTAGAGGCGCACAACTTCGATATTCGCAAGAATCTCCTCGAATATGATGACGTGGCGAACGATCAGCGCAAGGTGGTGTATCTGCGGCGCAACCAGTTGATGACAGAAGACGATGTCTCCGACTGGATCAGGGAGGACCGTGCGGATGCCGCGAACGCCATTATCGACGACTACATTTTGCCCAAGAGTGCTGAGGAACAGTGGGATATTCCCGGGCTGTGCAAGGCCATTGATCGGGAATTTGGCCTCGAGCTGGATATCCAGGGATGGCTGGATGCGGACGATTCGCTGCACGAAGATTCGATTCGCGAGAAAATTACAGCGGAGCTCGAAAAAGCCTATGAGGATAAGGTCAGCATGATCGGCGCGCCGACGATGCGGCATTTCGAAAAGGCCGTCATGCTGCAGCAGCTGGACATGCATTGGAAGGAACACCTTGCCGGGATGGACTACCTGCGGCAGGGCATTCATCTTCGTTCATATGCTCAGAAGAATCCTAAACAGGAATACAAGCGTGAAGCGTTCGAGATGTTCATTGCCATGCTGGACAGGGCGCGACATGACACGATCAGCATACTCTCCAAGGTGCAGATCCGGGGTGAGGATGATGTAGAAGCCGTTGAAAAACAGCGGCGCGCGGCGCGCAGTCCGGTGGAGGCGAGGCATGCGGCGGCGCCGGCAATGGCGGGGGATGGGCAGCTGTCACAGGCGCCCGAAGCTGTACAGCCCTTCGTACGTGCCGAGAGAAAGGTCGGGCGCAACGAACCTTGCCCATGCGGATCGGGAAAGAAATACAAGCAGTGCCACGGGCGCCTGCGCTAGCCGGCCGCAGGCGGTGAAAATGGCAAGGTAACGCCCCCTCGGCTGTCCCCGGATTTTCTGCTGACAGCACAAGCGATCAGCCAGCGCGGGCAATCAGTGTTCGGGGTCGGGGCGGGAATTGGGTGGCGCTGAGTCTGCGTCTTCGCCGGGAACGCGGTGCTCCTCATTGAGCCAGGCGCCCAGATCCGACAGGTGGCAGCGCTCGCTGCAGAATGGCCTGAAAGGCGAACTTTCGTTCCAGGTTACGTTGTTGCCGCACCGTGGGCAGCGCGTGATGACTGGCTCACGCATCAACAGCAGGCAATAAAAAAGGGCACATCCTCGCTGACGTGCTGGGGGCGCTTATTCACGTCTTGCCAGCCGAGGAAGCGGACTGTGAAACGATGCTGGTTGCCACTGATTTCGGGAAAGTAAGCGCTGCCCGGCTGCATTGTAATGCGGATAAGCTGGCAAGGGATTCCGCGTTCGAGTGACTTCTGATAGAGCCCGCCCGTGGCGATTTCGCGGGTTGGCTGGGCGCTTTCCCTGGTCAGCCAGAGCAATTCCCGGATCGCATCGCTCAGTGGCTCAAGCCTGGACAGCCAAAATTGAAAATCCCGGATGCGCACCTCGTGCGGCTGGTGCAGCCAGAAATTGAAATCCGGTAAATCGAATTCGCAGGTCCCGCCGGGGATCGAACTGCGATGTTTGATGGCGCTCAGGAAATCGCTTTCCTTCAGGGTCTGGATCAGCTGTCCGTTGGCAGCGCCCAGTGAACGCCGCAGGGAGTTGATGGTTTCGAGCAGCGCATTGAGCCGGCCCGAGTCCACATCCTGGCGGAACTGGTACTGGCCGAGAATGCCCGCGTGGCGCTCCAGTTCCTTGAGGACTTCACTGCGGACGTCACCGCGCGACAATATTGCGAGGATATCAATAATATTTGAGATTGCGGCCCGGCTGCTCCAGCTGGAATCGCGACTGGCATGGTAGTGCGCCTGATTGAACAGGAATTCGAGGCGCATGAAGGTACGGGTTCGCTCGAGCAACGGCTGCTCGTAATATACCGGCTGGTCGGCTTCGTGGGCCATCGGCGTCGCCTGTCTAGTCTCGGCCATGGCGCGTATTGTCCACCACGGACAAGGCTACGGCAAACGCAGCCCGGGCCGGGCATGCGCGTCTTCCCGGTTATTTAGCGATCTGTAGAGGCCGTCAAGTTCCAGGACCAGCCCGGGTAGGTCCTCACGGGGCACCTGGTTGAGCAGGACGTCATCCGCCAGCTGCAGTCGGGCCTCACGACTCGCCTGGGCCCGCAGGATTTGTCGGGCCAGCGCTTCAGAGACGGTGTCTCTGCTCATCAGCCTGGCCAGCTGCTCAGATTCGTCGCAATCGACGACGAGAATGCGGTCCAGGAGGGCATTCGCCCCGGTTTCGGCCAGCAGAGGAATTACGAGCAGCACGTAGGGACCGTCCGCTTTGCGTGCCCGGGCCTCCAGTTCCGCAAAGATGGCCGGATGCAAAAGCCCCTCGAGCTCTTTGCGCGCACGATCCGATTCGAAGACGATCTTCCTGAGCCTGCGGCGATCCAGCTGGCCCTCGCTGTTGATGAGTCCTGTGCCGAAGCGCCCGGCAACCGCGTCCAGCAGCGGGCTGCCGGGCGCTGTCAGCTCATGGGCGATCTGATCGGCATCGATAACCTCGATCCCCAGGGCGGCAAACAGCCTCGCCACCGTGGACTTGCCCGAAGCGACGCCGCCGGTCAGGCCAATACGCAGTGGGCCTCGCTGATCGGGTAGGGGTGTGGTCATCAGGCTTTCGCTCAGAGTCGCGAAGTTTGTCAGGTAGGCCTTGACCAGCTCTTCACCCCAGAGCAGCGCGACCCAGCCGGCCGCCGCGAGATACGGGCCGAAGGCAATAGGCACTTCGCGGCCATGCCGGCGAAATATCATCAGCGCGATGCCCACCAGAGCCCCGACGACGGCCGAGAGCAGGATGATCAGCGGCAAGAGCTGCCAGCCCAGCCACGCGCCCAGCGCGGCGAGCAGTTTGAAGTCGCCAAAGCCCATCCCTTCTTTGCCGGTGAGCAGCTTGAACAACTCATAGACCCCGCGTAACAGCAGGTATCCGGCCATCGCGCCGATCAGACTCGTTCGCGGAGCTATGAACAGGGTGTCCGCAGCGACCTGGCCATGAAACAGGCTCATGAGCAGCCCGAACCAAAGCAAGGGCAAGGTAATCGTGTCAGGCAGTAGCTGGTGATCCAGGTCGATAACCGTCAGCGCGATCAGCGACCAGGTCATGAGCATGGCGGCGCCTGCCTCGAGGCCGAAGCCGAAGTGCCAGGCCACGGTGGCCGTGGCGACGCCGGTGACGAATTCAATTATCGGATAGCGCCTGCTTATCTTCGCCTTGCAGCCCGAGCATTTTCCTCTGAGAAACAAATAGCTTAAGACTGGTATGTTTTCCAGGGCCGTGATCCTGTGGCCGCAGTGTGGGCATGCTGAACGCGGGACAAGCAGGTTAAACGGCGCCTCGTCGTCGGTAGCCACAGGCGCATTATCCGGCAACAGCGCCCGGCACTCCTCGCGCCACTCGCGCTGCATCATCAGTGGCAGGCGGTAAATGACTACGTTGAGGAAACTTCCGATCAGAAGCCCCAGCGCCAGGGAAACCAGCGCAAACGTCATGGGAGATGACTGCAGGATATCGATCAAGCGGCTCGCCTGCTATGCCGCGCCGCAGGATTCCGGACGTCGTGTGGTGGCGTCGTTCAGACCACCGCGCCCATCTTGAAAATCGGCAGGTACATTGCCACCACGAGGCCACCGACCAGCACGCCCAGGATCGCCATGATCATGGCTCCAGCAGGCTGCTCATGCTGTCCACCGCGGCGTCGACTTCGTCCTCGTAGAAATCGGCCACCTTGGCAGACATCTGGTCCAGCGCGCCCGATTCTTCACCAATGGCGATCATCTGGACGACCATGTTGGGGAACATCTCGGTGTCCTGCATGCTGCGTGCCAGCCGCTGTCCGGTCGACACATCATCGCGGATCTTGAGTACGGCGACTTCATAGACGATGTTGCCCGTCGCGCCGGCAACCGAGCCCAGCGCCTCGACCAGCGGTACGCCGGCGCTGAACATTGTGGACAGCGTGCGTGCAAAGCGTGCAATGGCGGCCTTGTTGAGAATTGCGCCGACCACCGGCATTTTCAGCATCATCCGATCGAGAATGTGTCGAAACTTGTCGGGAACGCTTCTGGACGTAGATGAATCCGGTAGACCGCACCACCCATGACCAGCGCAATCAGCCAGCCCTTGGATTGCACGAGGTTCGACAGGTCGATCACCATGCGCGTAAACGCGGGCAGATCCGCGCCAAACCCTGGAAGAGATTTTCGAACTCCGGAATAACAAAAATCAGCAGAATTGCGGTTACGATCACGGCCACGATCAGAACTGACGCAGGGTAGAACAGCGCCTTCTTGATCTTCTTCTTGATGGCCTCGGTTTTTTCCTTGTAGGTCGCGATCTTGTCCAGCAAGTGTCTCCAGCGCACCGGCCTGCTCACCGGCCGTCACCAGATTGACGAACAGGTCATCAAAGTGAAGCGGATGCCTGGCCAGCGCATCGGCCAGCGCCGTGCCGCCCTCTACGTCTGTCTTGATGGCGTGAATCAGGCGTCTGCATGGCCGGGTTTTCGTGCCCGGAGCCGATGATTTCAAATGACTGCACCAGCGGTACGCCGGCGGACATCATGGTGGACATCATGCGGCTGAACATGGCGATATCCAGCGCCGTGACCTTGCCCTTCTTGGCAAAAAGCTGCAGTTGCTTGTTGATGCGCACCGGCACGATGCCTTGTCGGCGCAACTCAGTGCGCACTGCCGCCTCGTTGCTGGCCGTCAGCTTGCCGCTGACTTTCTTGCCGCGCTTGTCTGTACCTTTCCAGGTAAAGTGTGATGGATTTCGCTACCGCTTGAGCCATGATTATTGCCTATTCTGCTGTTTGCGTTCGGTGATCAGTCGACCGTCACGCGGTTAATTTCTTCGAGGCTGGTGATGCCTCTCAGACTTTTTCAAGACCGGCACGACGCAGGTCCCAGACGCCTTCCGCTGCCGCCTGGTCGGCGATCTGCATGGCGTTGCCGCCTTCCATGATCGTTCTGCCCATGTCTTCGCTGACCGGCATGACCTGGTAAATACCTACCCGGCCCTTGTAGCCATTGGTGCACTGCTTGCAGCCGACCGGGCCGAAGATCTCGAGGCCCTCCTCGACCTGTTCCTTGCTGAAGCCCTCCTGCATCAGCACTTCGCCGTGGCAGGTCCTTTGCTCTTTGCAGTTGTTGCACAGGCGACGCGCCAGGCGCTGGGCGATGATCAGGCTGACCGAAGTCGCGATGGCGTAGGGCTTCACGCCCATATCGACCATGCGCGTCAGCGTCTTGGGCGCATCATTAGTATGCAGAGTGGACGAGCACGAGATGACCCGTTTGCGCAGCCTTGATCGCAATCTCTGCGGTCTCGAGGTCACGTGATCTCACCCACCATGATGATATCCGGGTCCTGGCGCAGGAATGACTTCAGCGCCGCGGCGAAGGTGAGCCCGACGCGCGGATTTACGTTGACCTGGTTGACGCCCACGAGATTGATTTCCGAGGGATCTTCAGCAGTCGAAATATTCCGGTCACTGGTGTTGAGGATATTCAAGCCGGTGTAAAGAGACACCGTCTTACCGCTACCTGTAGGGTCCGGTCACCAGGATCATGCCGTACGGCTTGGCGAGGTACTCCTCGTACAGTTCTCGCTGGAAATCCTCGTAGCCCAGCGCCTCGATGCCCAGCTGCGCGCTGCTCGGGTCCAGAATTCGCAGCACGATTTTTTCGCCGAACAGAGTGGGGCAGGTATTGACGCGAAAATCGATGGCGCGGTTCTTGGATAGCCGCATCTTGATGCGGCCATCCTGCGGCACGCGACGCTCGGCGATATCCATCCGCGACATGACTTTGAGCCGCGCTGCCAGTTTCCCTGCCAGCGTGACGGGTGGCTGGGCAACTTCGTTGAGCACCCCGTCCTGGCGGACGCGAATCCGGTAGATTTTTTCGTAAGGCTCAAAATGCACGTCCGACGCGCCGCTGTTTATCGCATCCAGCAGTATCTTGTTTACGAAGCGAACGACAGGCGCGTCGTCAACATCATCGCGAGTGATTTCGTCACCGAGTTCGAGATCACCGCCGCTGATCTCCAGATTTTCGAGATCGAAATCATCGTCGAAATTTGTCATCGACGTGTCGAGTTGCTCAAGAGCCGCCTTTACGGTTTCTTCGAGTTTGTCCTCTTCAACAACGATCGCCTCGACGCTGTAACCCGTCTGGAACTTGATCTCATCGAGCGCCATCAGGTCCGTCGGGTCTGAAACGGCCACAAAAAGCTTTTTGCCGCGCTTGACCAGCGGCAGAACCCGGTGCTTGTTGAGCAGCGCCTCGCTGACCAGCTTCACAACATCCATATCAATGACGTAAGAACTGATGTCGAGCAGTGGGACGCCAAACTCGTGTGAGGCGGCCACCGCAATATCGCGGGCGGCGGCGAGATTGTTGGTGATGAGATGCTTTACAAATGCGGTCTTGCTTTTCTTCGCCGCATTCTGGGCATCCTGAACGACGGCTTCATCAATGATGCCATCGTGAACGAGGCGCCGGGGCAGACCGCTCAGTGCGTTACTCATGCCGGTCATAGCCATATCATTGTCTCTCCAGTCTGCATGTCTAAATTCTATCGCAAAATCAGTGCGATGCGATATTATATTAACTTCTTTACTCAGACTCCGCGCCGCGGTTCAGGGCCGGCAGACGGGTGGGCGGTACTTGCCAGGCAGGCTGCCGCCCGTACAGTCCCATAGTACGCCCGCATCCTTGATAATCCCTTCAAACTCAATGGTGCCGGTGCCGTCGCCGGGCCCCAGATTGTCCAGGCTGTAAACAAAAACCACCCGGAGGGGGTCCGATGGCAGCCTTAACCTGCGTGTCGACCGCCAGATACTGGCTGCGATCGCTGCTCAGATTGAGGCCCATGCCCGTCTGAGTTCAATGGTCAGATTTCCGTCTTCAACAAAGTACTCCATGACTCTCTGGCGATCCGACGAGGCGAAGCTGATGATCTCCGAAACCTTCGAACGGGTCAGTAATTGCGATACGAGCGGGTATTGCGATAGCTGCAAGGATGCCGGCGATAGCAACCACGATCACCAGTTCCAGCAGCGTGAACCCGTTCGCTGGCCGGCCACCGCCTGCCCTGACTCCTGTGATCCGGGTTCCCCGGCATCCACTCTGCGACCCCAGCAGCCCATCAAGGTCGGCAAGCGGGCGGCCGATATCGATAGGGCAGCGTGCCGCCGGTGCAGTCCCACTTCATGACTGCGCCACCCGAGGCCTGGCCCTTCCAGACCAGTGTGCCGGGGACGGATGAGCCACCAAGGTTGCCGACCGGATAGATGATGGAAAAGCTGTCGTCGCCGACATCCACCGTGGCAGTGATGTCTCCGACCAGGTAGCGGCTGCGATCCGAGCTGGTATCGATGCCCAGGCTGCCGAGACTGGCCGGGAGGCTTGAGTTTTCGCTGTAGTAGGCGGCGGCAAGTGTGCGGTCGGTCTTCGATAAGATTGATGACCTCCGCGAGCTTGGCGCGTGCCGAGTAGTCCTGGTAAACCGGTACCGCGAGCGAGACCAGCATACCGACAATCGCGACCACGATCATGAGTTCGATAAGTGTAAATCCATGGCTCTTGCTATGCGCCATCACCCTCTACTCCTGCTGAATCCGCCGTTCTGCGCCGACGAGCGGTCATTTTAAACATAATAAGCCCCTGACTTGCATGAACGCAGTTCAAACTTTTGATAATTTCCTTGTCCTGGCGTCACGGAGGCCGCCGCGTCGCGCCAATGCCACCTAGGGCTTGCAGTTGCCGGGCACGTACTTCGCCAGTGCGCCGGTGAGGTCGTGGCATCAGTGCCCGCCGACGTATGTCCGGCGGGTCGGAGCGGGTACCGCAAACCCAGGCGATGTCGCCGTTGATGTTGGTGCGCGGGCGCAGTGACAGCACTTTGCCTTTGATGAAAAGGTTAGCCTGCTCGCCATAAGTGACGTTGATGGCGCCATTCAAGACCGCTATGTCGGTCACGTACTTGCCGGTGACGGTGTCCGTGATTCCCAGCGCCTTGTCAGTCGTGCGGGCCAGGCACCGCGATCCTGGTAAGTACTCCGTGGACGAGGTCTTCAAGGCGTTGCCAGGCTCAGGCCTTCCGTGACCTGGCTGCGAATGGTGTAATCCTGGTAGGCCTGGATGGCGATCGTTGCGAGGATGCCGATGATGGCCACGACGATCATCAGTTCGATCAGCGTGAAGCCATGCTGCCTGATTTCCTGCCCTGTTGTTGCGCTTGTAACCATCGTCACATTCTCTGGAGTTCTGAATCCCTTACTTGCGCCGGTCGCTGGCCGCCAGTAAATTAACCGTTCAAGTATTTTTAAAAAAAAGGCCCCTCACGAGGAGGGGCCTTCTCATCCTTCAGCAATGCCGTTCCTGGCACGCCATAGCCCAGATCAGATAATCAGAGCTTGCAGTTAGAAGGCAGGTACTTGGTCGCGTCGCCGGTAAAGGTCGTGGCATTGACGCCCATACCGTGTGCCCGGTCGGGTCGGCGCGAGCCGCCGCAAACCCAGGCGATGTCGCCATTGGTGTTAGGTGCCGGGCGAATCGACAGTATCTTGCCCGAAATCTTCGAGTTGGACTGGCTGCCGTAGGTAATGTTGATGGCGCCATTCAGGACCGCAACGTCAGAGACGTACTTGCCCGAGGTCGTGCTGACACCCAGTGAGGCGTTGTCGGCGGGCCAGGTACCGCGATCCTGGTAGAACTCGGCAGCCGACGTCTTCAGCGACGAAGCCAGGCTCATGCCCTCACAGACCTGCGCGCGGATCGTGAAATCCTGGTAGGCCGGAATCGCGATCGCGGCCAGAATGCCGATAATCGCGACAACGATCATCAGTTCGATGAGGGTAAAACCCTGTTGCACTTTTTTCATGACTATAATTTCCTTTCAAAAATTGATTGAGATTTCGTGTAGCGGATCGACCGCTTACGGACTGTATCAATGCAAAGGCCGTGCCAGAATTTATTAGCTGCCCCAACTTTCTGATTTATAAGAAGTTAAAATGATTACGGCTAGAATAGGTGATTTGACATAGTTCAGGCGGGCCTGCGAGCCGCGTCGCCCGGGTCGGGCAGAAAGTGACGCAAATTGTCAGCCTGTTCATACTGGCAGCGTCACAGTGTTATTCGATACCAAGTTTCTTGATCCTGTAGCGCAAGGCCCGAAGCTGATGCCCAGCAGTTTGGCCGCCTTGGTCTTGTTATAGCGCGTTTCTTCCAGTGCCTTGACGATTGCGTCACGCTGAATGTCATCGAGCTGCGAAATCAGCGTCGTGTCGCTGAAATCCACGTTCGGTGCGCCGGCATTCGCTGCGGACCTGGATGTCGTCGCCCGTGATCCTGCCCGTTCTCGCACAAAGTCAGCGCGCGCTCGAGGATGTTCTCTAAGCTCGCGCACGTTGCCGGGAAATGAGTAGGTGGCAGGGTTTGCAGCGCATCGCCGCTGAGCCTGGGGTGATCGATACCCATTTCACGGCCCAGCTTGTCAAGAAAATAATCAGCCAGCACTTCGATATCCTCGGGTCGCTGTCGCAGCGCCGGTACCCGCAGTTCGATGACATTAATCCGGTAGTAGAGGTCTTCCCTGAAGTGTCCCGAGCCTGACCTGTTCTCCCAGATCCTTGTGGGTCGCGCTCAGCAGCCGCACGTCAACCGGCTTCTCCAATGTCTCGCCAACCGGCCGCACGGCTTTTTCCTGGATCACTCGCAGCAGCTTGACCTGCATGTGCAGGGGCAGGTCAGCGACTTCATCGAGAAATAGGGTGCCGCCCTCAGCGGCTTCGAACAGGCCGGTCTTGTCGCTGACTGCCCCGGTAAAACTACCCTTTTTGTGCCCGAAGAACTCGCTTTCCATGAGTTCGCCCGGAATTGCGCCGCAGTTGATCGGCACAAAGGGCCTGTTTGAACGTGGACCGCTTTCATGAATCAGGCGCGCGACGAGTTCCTTGCCGGTGCCGGACTCACCAAAGATGTGTACCGGGGCCTGGCTGCGGGCAACCTTGCCTATCATCTGGCGCACGCGGCCTATGGCAGCGGACGTGCCCAGCAGCTGTTTGTCTCCCGACGCGCGCTGTTTGTTGATTTGCAGCGAGGTTTGTACCAGCTTGCGTAGCGAGGGCACATTGACCGGCTTGGACACAAAGTCGAAAGCGCCCAGTTTCAGAGCCTGGACCGCAGACTCGACGTTGCCATGCGCCGTGATCACGGCCACCGGCACCTCCGGCGAGTTCACCTGAATCCACTCTACGAGTTCCAGCCCGTTGCCATCGGGCAGGCGCATGTCGGTCAGGCAGATGTCGAACTTCTTCTTCATCAGCAGTTGCCGGGCGCCGGCCAGGTCGCCCGCCGTACTGGTGTCAATATCCATGCTCTGCAGGGTCAGCGAAAGCAGTTCGCAGATGTCCGGCTCGTCATCGATGATCAGGGCTCTAGGATTCTGGTTCATCTGTTCAGGCTACCCAGCGCAGTGGATCTGCGAAGATTATACGAAAGCTGCTGCCGCCACCGTCACGTGGCTGGTAGACGAGCGTAGCGCGATTGCATTCGCAAAGCTCGCGGGCAATAAACAGGCCCAGCCCGGTGCCCTCGCTGGCGCCGGTGAAAAACGGCTCAAAAATCTTGTTGGCGATGCCTGGTTCTATGCCCGGGCCGTGGTCGGAAACTTCCAGGTAAGGTCGCCCGTTGCTTGCCAGCCTGCCAGTCGAGATTTCGGCGCAAACCGCGTCCGGTGCTCCCTGATCCCGACCGTATTTGGCTGCGTTTTCACACAGATTCCAAAGCACCTGGTGAAGATGGCTCGGGTCCATACGGACCTCCATGCTCGGGGTCCGCGACGAAGACGCTGAACTGGTCAGGCGACAGTTGCAGGGTTTGGGTGAACTCGCTCGGTGAAGCCCTGCAACCATTGCCCGAGGTTCAGTCGCTGCGGACGCGTTGAATCGCGCCGCGAAAGCTGCAGGACGTTCTCGATAATGTTATTGACCCTGTGTGAGTGGTTGCCGATGATCTCGGTCAGCCGTTTTTCCGACGGTGTGATGGTCGCGGATTCGGCCAGCAGCTGCCCGGCATGCGAAATTGCGCCGACGGGATTGCGGATTTCGTGCGCTATGCTCGCGCTCAAGCGACCCAGCGACGCGAGTTTCGATTGTTGCACCCGTTCCGCCAGCAGGCTCGAATCTTCGAGGAAGATGAGGCAGGCCGGCGCAGTCTGCTGCCTCACCGAGGGCCGCAAAATGCGGGATGATTACCGTTGATTTGTCCGCAGAAAGAAACGATGGCTGCTCCTGGTTGCGATTAGGCCGTCTGACCCAATCCTGCCAGACCGCGTGCAGATCCTCTGAGACGTCGCTGAGATGCCTGCCGCCAGCGTCACCCGCGCCGCTCAGGTAGCTGGCGGCGGATTCGTTCATCAGCCTGATACGCCCGCTTTCATCAACGACCACGATGCTTTCGCGCAAGTGCTGCACAATGTAGGCATTGAGCTGGGACAGATTAGCGAGATCTACGCCGCGCCGCCGCGCGAGCGCCTCGCTCTCCCGCACGCGCCCGCCCAGCCAGTTGCCCGCGATCGCAAACACGAACAGCACTGCACCCAGCAAACCCGCGGCGCCGAAATCCGCTACGCCTGGCCCGCCCAGGAGGCGGTTGGCAAATTCTCCGGACAGAATGGTGATGGATGCCATCGCGGCAGCCAGCACCGCCACTTTTCTGGGCAGGGTTACGGCTGCTGCACCGATCGGGATAAATAGCAGGCTGCCCAGTCCGCTCGTCGCGCCGCCGCTGGCAACCATCAATGTTGTCACTGCCAGTACGTCTACAAGGAGCTGAACATACAGGTGCGAAAGTGGCGCCGGCCTGAGCCATTCGCGCGTGGTACTCGCGAGAATGGCCAACAGGAAGTAGGCGAACACCGTCCAGGCGAACAATGATGGCTGGAAAGCACCCACCACCCTCGGATCCCGCACGCTGACAAACAGGACCAGCAGGACGGCGGCCACCAGCACCCTGAACCAGCCAAGTAGCCTCAAGACCCGGAAATCAGTGCCGGGGGTTGCAGCCGCACCGGCATGTTCCGGATTACGGTCGTCGACTAAGTCCTGGTCCGGGCCTTGCTTCATTCAGTCGCTTCCATCTGACGTGTAGCACCTATTCTAAGGCCTGCAGAGGAACCCGGGAAATGCACAGGGCTGCCAGACCGGGGTTTTGCGTATCCGGCGCCTTTGCTACAGAATACGGGGTCCCGAATTCCTCCTGAATCTAACCCATCCGGTTCCCAACATGAATCTGCACGAGTACCAGTCAAAACATCTGTTTACCGACTATTCCATACCGGTCCCGAAAGGGATGGTGGCGCATTCTCCGGAGGAAGCGGCCCGTGCTGCCAAGCAGCTGGGCGGCTCATTGTGGGTGGTGAAAGCGCAGGTCCACGCCGGCGGGCGTGGCAAAGCCGGTGGCGTCAAGCTTGTACGCAGCCCGGAGGAGGCGCGCGATCAGGCGAAAATCATGCTGGGCTCGCAGATTGTCACGCCTCAGACCACCGCGGACGGCCTGCCTGTGAATGTTGTGCTGGTCGAACAGGGCACCGAAATCGAGCGCGAGCTGTATCTCAGTGTGCTGGTTGACCGGGGCATGGAGCGCATCTCTTTTATCGCCTCGGCGGCCGGGGGCATGGACATCGAGAAGGTAGCAGCGGAAACGCCGGAGAAGATTCTCAAGGTAGCGGTAAATCCTGCGACCGGACTGATGGGATTCCAGGCACGCCAGATCGGTTTCGGCCTTGGGCTCGACAAAAAGCAGGTTGCACAGTTCGCAAAAATTGCCGGGGCGCTTTATCGACTGTTTACGGAAAAAGACGCCAGCCTGGTCGAGGTCAACCCGCTGATTGTGACCGGCGGCGGAGATTTGCTGGCGCTGGATGCAAAAATCAACATCGAAGACAACGCGATGTTCAGGCAGAAGGCTCTGGCGGATCTGCGTGATCCGAGCCAGGAAGACGATATGGAGAATGAGGCAAGCGCGCACGACCTCAACTATGTCTCTCTGGACGGCAACATTGCGTGCATGGTCAACGGGGCGGGGCTGGCGATGGCCACCATGGACCTGATCAAACTGCACGGCGGCGACCCTGCCAACTTCCTGGACGTAGGCGGTGGCGCCACCAAGGAGCGGGTCACAGAGGCATTCAAGCTGATTCTTTCCAATGCCAGAGTCGAGGCAATTCTCGTCAACATTTTCGGCGGCATTGTCCGCTGTGACCTGATTGCAGAAGGCATTATTGCTGCGGTCAAGGAAGTGGGTGTGTCAGTGCCTGTCGTTGTGAGGCTGGAGGGCACCAACGTTGAAAAGGGCCGCAAGCTGCTGGCGGAAAGCGGTCTTGCGATTACGCCGGCTGCAGATCTCACCGACGCGGCACAAAAGGTGGTCGCCGCGGCGGCCTGAGCGAAACCGGGCAGGAAACCAACCTCTCATGAGCATCCTCGTTAACAAACAATCCAAGGTCATTTGCCAGGGCTTCACAGGTCGCCAGGGCACATTTCATTCAGAGCAGTCGATCGAATACGGGACCCGACTGGTGGGCGGCGTGACGCCCGGGCGCGGCGGCGAGACACACCTGGAGCGCCCCGTTTTCAATACGGTGCACGAGGCAGTTGCCGCGACCGGAGCGGAAGTCAGCATGATCTATGTGCCGGCTGCGTTCGCTGCCGACGCCATACTGGAGGCCGCGGACGCGGGTATCGGCCTGGTTGTTTGCATCACCGAGGGCATCCCTGTGCAGGACATGGTCCGGGTCAAGGCTGCGCTCAGAGACTACGCATGTCGCCTTGTAGGGCCAAATTGCCCCGGCGTGATTACGCCCGGTGAGTGCAAGATCGGCATCATGCCAGGAAGAATCCACAAGCCGGGGCGCATCGGCGTCGTATCGCGTTCGGGTACGCTCACCTATGAGGCGGTTTACCAGACCACAATGAACGGCCTGGGGCAAAGCACCTGCGTGGGGATCGGCGGCGATCCGGTCCGCGGCATGAATTTCATAGACTGCCTTGAACTCTTTGAGGCAGATGGCGAAACCGACGGCATCATCATGGTTGGGGAAATTGGCGGAACGGACGAGGAAGCCGCCGCGGAGTTCATCCAGTCAGAGGTGAGCAAGCCGGTGGTTGCGTACATTGCGGGCGTCACCGCCCCGCCCGGTAAGCGCATGGGTCATGCGGGTGCCATTATTTCCGGCGGCAAGGGCACCGCGGAAGAGAAGTTCAAAGCGCTCGAAAAAGCCGCGGTTACAACTGTCCGCTCACCGGCCGAACTGGGCTCCAGCATGCTGAAGGCGCTGTCGGGCTGATTCCCTCCCTCGCACCGGGCCGCTGACCCGTTCCGGAACCCAGAAATGACGGAAACCCTGACGATTGCCCTCGCCCAGCTGAACTTCACGGTGGGCGACGTGCCCGGAAACACGGACAAGGTGATTGCCCAGGCTATGCGTGCCCGTGACGAACTGGGCGCCGACCTGGTCCTGTTTCCTGAGCTCACGCTGACCGGGTATCCGCCGGAGGACCTCCTTTTTCATGCGGGTCTCAAGCGCCGGGTGGCCCAGGGTCTCGAGCGCGTCATCGATTCCATCCAGGGCATCGCAGTGGTGCTCGGCTATCCTGAATTCCAGGACGCTGACATTTTCAATACCGCGGCCATGATTGACGATGGGCGCGTGCTCGCTCGCTATCGCAAACGCCTGCTGCCCAACTACGCGGTCTTTGACGAGAAGCGCTACTTCAAGGCCGGCGATCAGCCCGTGATCGTGGAGTACCGCGGTACCAGAATGGGCCTTAGTATCTGCGAGGACGCCTGGCAGGCAGGTCCGATTGAAAGCACCGCTGCGGCAGGTGCCAGCCTTATCCTGAACATCAACGCCTCGCCTTACAGCATCGGTATTCAGGGCCGTCGGGAGTCGGTGCTGCGGGCAAGGACAGCCGCTACTGGCGTGCCGATCGTGTACGTGAATTACGTGTGTGGCCAGGACGAGCTGATCTTCGATGGCGGGTCGCTCATGATGGACGGCCGCGGTGAGGTCGTACAGCGCACGCCGGCTTTTGAAGAAGGTGTTTTCCTGGCCCGCCTGGCGGTGGACGCGGGACGCGTGCGGCCTGTCGCCGGCGAGCGCGCACCAGAGTTAGCGATCGAGGACAGTGTTTATCGCGCGCTGGTGCTCGGCACGCGCGACTACGTGAGCAAGCATGGTTTTCCGGGGATCGTGCTCGGCTTATCCGGTGGCATCGATTCATCGCTGACGCTTGCTATTGCCGTCGATGCGCTGGGCGCCGACCAGGTGCGCGCTGTCATGATGCCTTCGCGATATACCTCGAAAATGAGTCTGGACGATGCCCGCGAGCAGGCCTCGCTGCTGGGCGTGCGCTACGATGTGATCGATATCGAACCGATGTTTCAGGCCACGCTCGAGGTGCTGGCGCCTTCGTTCGAGGGCCTCGAACCCGATACGACGGAGGAAAATATCCAGTCGCGGTGCCGGGGCATCATTCTGATGGCGCTGTCCAACAAGACTGGCAGCATGGTGTTGACAACCGGCAACAAGAGTGAAATGGCGGTGGGCTACGCGACGCTGTATGGCGATATGGCCGGCGGCTTCGCGCCGATCAAAGACTGCAGCAAAACGCTAGTCTACCGGCTGGCACGCTATCGCAACGGCCTTTCTGCAGCAATTCCACAGCGCATTATCGACAAGCCGCCGTCCGCTGAGCTGCGGCCCGACCAGCTCGACAGCGATTCACTGCCACCCTATGACGTGCTTGATCCCGATTCTCGAGGCGTTTATAGAAAACGACCTGTCGGTTGAAGAAATCGCCGAACGCGGTTTTGATCGTGCCGTGGTAGGACGGGTGCTGGAACTGGTGCGCAAGGCGGAATACAAGCGCCGGCAGGCCCCGCCGGGCGTCCGGGTCAGCAGACGCGCCTTTGGCCGCGACTGGCGCTACCCGATCACCTCAGGCTACCGTGCCTGATCAGCAGTACTAGCCTGCGCGGAAGTCGGGGTAGCTGGCTTTGAGAACAGACTCAGTCTCAACCGCCAGATCGTCCATGCCCAGCTTGCGGTAGGCCTCGGCCATCAGCGACAGGGCGGCTGGCGTCCACGTGGATTGCTGGTAATTCTCGAGCACATATTTCGCGCGGCCGACTGCCGCAACGTAGGCGCTCCTGCTCATGTAAAACTGCGCGACCCTGAACTCAAACTCGGCCAGCCTGTTGCGAATGTGAACCATGCGCTGACGTGCGTCGGGCGCGTAGCGGCTCTCGGGAAAGCGCAACAGGAACTGCGAAAAAGCCGAGAACGACCGCTCCATGCCAGCAGGAGGGCGCGCACCGGTGTCTATCCTGATCAGGCGGGTCAGGAAGTTGTCGGTTTCCCTGAATTCCACTACGCCTTTCATATAGTAGGCATAATCGACGTCAGGGTGTCTCGGGTTCTCGCGAATAAACTGCTCTGCCGCCTCGACCGCGGATTCCCTGTCGCCCGCCTTGTAGTAGGCATAAATGAGATCCAGCCTTCCTTGCTGGGCGAATTCGCCGAATGGATAGCGGGTCTCCAGCCGTTCCAGCCTGGTAATAGCGCCGCGGTAATTGCCGGCGTCCAGGCTGCGCCTTGCTTCCTGGTACATTTCGCCAGCTGATCCGCGCAGCTGTTCTTCCTCGGGGTTGCTGGCACAGCCGGTCAGAATCAGGGCTATCAGCAAGAGGACAAACGGTTTGTAATAATGCTGGGGCATCGGAGCGCTTCCGCGGGTATTCGAGATGGCCGCGAAGTATACCGCAATGTCCCAAACACGGAACGGCAACCAGCCCATGGACATTCACCACCAACTCAAAGTACCCAAAGTCCAGGCCGGACGCAGGCTGGACCAGGCCATGGCGGCGCTGCTTCCGGACTATTCCCGCAGTCGACTTAAAGGCTGGATCGACGCTGGCTGCGTGCGCGTCGACGGCGAGGTCAGGGCGCCGAGGTACCGGCTTGCCGGGGGTGAGAACATCGAGGTGCAGGCCCAGCTTGGCGAATACGCCGAGGTTGCCGCGCAGTCGATTCCGCTCGCAATCGTATACCAGGACGAGAGCATCATGGTTGTCAATAAGCCCGCCGGGCTCGTGGTGCATCCGGGTGCGGGTAACCCGGACCGGACAATGCAAAATGCGCTCCTGCACCTGGACCCACAGCTTTGCTCGCTGCCCAGATCCGGCATCGTCCATCGCCTCGACAAGGACACGTCCGGGCTGCTGGTGGTGGCGCGCACACCGGGCGCACACCGCAGGCTGGTCGCGGCGCTGGAGGCCCGGGAAATAGGCCGCCGCTACCTGGCCCTGTGCCGTGGCGAGATGACGGCAGGCGGTACTATCCGCGCTGCGCTCGGGCGGCATCCCGTCCAGCGAACCAAGATGGCCGTGCGCGAAGGTGGCAGGGCCGCCGTCACGCATTACCGGGTCAAGGAACGGTTCCGGGGGTTCACGCTGCTGGACGTAAAGCTCGAAACCGGGCGCACGCATCAGATCCGGGTGCATTTCGCTGACGCAGGTTATCCACTGGTGGGCGATCCTGTTTACGGTGGCCGGCTGGCGCTGCCGCCGGCCTGTGACGAGGAGCTGGCAGACACCCTTCGTGGGTTCCGGCGCCAGGCATTGCACGCGTGGCAACTGAGTTTTGCGCACCCGGAAAATGGCCAGCCGCTGAGCCTTGAAGCGCCCGTGCCGGACGACCTCACGCAGCTCCTTGAGCTGCTGCGCCGGGACGCCGCCAGCAGCTCATGAGCGACGTGACTTTTATCGCCGCCCCGATGGGGCATGCGCCGGACGTGACAGGCGCATCGCTGCTGCGCACGGGCGGTGTCAGCAAGGGCAAATACGCCAGCCTCAATCTCGCCACCCATGTGGGTGATGACCCGCAGGATGTGGCGACAAACCGGCTTCGGGTACAGACGCAGCTTGGTTTGCCCTCACAGCCGGTCTGGCTGGATCAATGCCACGGTACACAAGTCGCGGTTCTCGATGATGAAACGCCGTCGCAGCCCGTGCCGGAGACGGATGCGGCGGTTACCCGGGTGCCGGGCCGGGTGTTGGCGGTGCTCACCGCTGATTGCCTGCCTGTCCTGTTCAGTTCGCGCGCAGCCGGCGTGATCGGGGTTGCCCACGCAGGCTGGCGGGGGCTTGCCGCAGGCGTGCTGGAGAATACCCTTGCAGCGCTGGGGGTGGCGCCCGATTCGGTCAGCGTCTGGCTGGGCCCCGCGATTGGCGCGAGCGCGTTTGAAGTGGGCGAAGAAGTCAGGGCGGCGTTTGTGGATCAGGATGCGGGCGTTGCGGGGTGTTTCGTCGCAGCGGGTGCCGGCAAATGGCTTGCGCGATCTCGTCGCGCTTGCGCGCTGCAGGCTGGGCGCGGCCGGGCGTGACTCGTTTTGAGGGCGGGACATGGTGTACCGCCAGCGATCCGGAACGGTTCTTTTCCTATCGACGGGATGGGGAATGCGGTCGCATGGCAAGCCTGATCTGGATGGCGCCGGTTTCCTGAATAGTTTTATTTGTCTTTGCCGGGTATGCAAAGCCCGCTAGGATGAGTGCCAACCCATGGCGGGCAGAGGTTAATGACGCTACTCGGCTGGATTGTGATTTTTACTTTGCTCGGCGGTGCGATGAGCGCGCTGGCTGCTTCGCTGTTCCTGCTTGTTTCTGACCGTGGCCGGGAAGCCTTGCTGCCACATCTCATCAGCTTTGCCACAGGCGCGCTGCTGGGTGCCGCGTTGCTGGCGCTTTTGCCGCATGCCGTCAGCGCTGCCGGGGTCGAGGGCATACACAATGTCGGGCTCGCGGTGCTGGGGGGTATCCTGGCGTTTTTCCTGATGGAGAAAATGGTGCTGTGGCGGCATTGCCATACCGATGATTGCGTGACGCATGGCCCCGAACAGCACCATCGCGACAAGTCCGCAGCCACCATGATCCTGCTGGGCGACGGCATCCATAATCTGCTTGACGGCATACTGATCGCGGGTGCTTTTATCACCGACTTTCACCTGGGCATCGTCACCGCGCTTGCGGTCATTACGCATGAAATACCTCAGGAAGTGGGTGATCTGGCGGTCCTTCTGAAGAGCGGCATGTCCCGCACCCGGGCGCTGTGGCTCAATTTGCTGGCCAGCGTCACGTCCGTTGCAGGAGGCGTGCTGGCCTACTTCTGGCTCGTGCAGTCCAGGGCTCTGCTGCCTTACGTGCTGGCCGTGGCGGCCTCGAGTTTTCTGTACGTGGCGGTCGCCGACCTGATCCCGGGTTTGCACAGGAAGGTCGATGCACGGACCAGCGTCGAGCAAGTACTCCTGATCGCCGCAGGCGTATTCGTTATCTATTTCAGCCATGCCACGCTGCACTAGCGCAGCTTGAAAGGCGGCCGCCGACCCGCTTGAAACGCGCGCCTCCGCCCCCATATAAGCGGCAACTACTGCTTTTCAGGAGGCGTTTCCATGCGCATGGATAAACTTACCGACAAATTCCAGCTGGCTCTGGCCGATGCCCAGTCACTGGCGGTTGGCCGGGATCACGCATATATCGAGCCCGCACACCTGATGATGGCGATGCTGGACCAGCAGGGCAGCTCGGTGCGGCACCTGCTGACGCGGGCAGGCGCCAACGTCAATCTGTTGCGCTCGCAGCTTGGGGAGGCCATAGACCGGCTGCCGGTGGTCGAAGGCACGGCCGGTGAGGTGCACCTGTCGCAGGACCTGGGCAAGCTGCTGAACGTCGCCGACAAGCTCGCGCAGAAACGCAACGACAGTTACATTTCCAGTGAACTTTTTGTGCTGGCTGCGGTGGAAGACAAGGGCGTGATCGGGCATGCACTGCGTGATGCCGGGGCGATCAAGGGCGCCCTCGACAAAGCCGTGGAAGAAATGCGCGGCGGTGAGCAAGTCAGCGATTCGAACGCGGAGGATACCCGGCAGGCGCTTGAGCGCTACACGATCGACCTGACCGAGCGGGCGGAGCAGGGCAAACTCGACCCTGTCATCGGTCGCGATGACGAAATCAGGCGCACGATCCAGGTGCTGCAGCGGCGTACCAAGAACAACCCGGTGCTGATCGGTGAGCCCGGCGTCGGCAAGACAGCAATCGTTGAGGGCCTGGCACAGCGCATTATCAATGGCGAAGTCCCCGAAGGCCTGCGCAACAAGCGCATCCTGGCGCTGGACATGGGCTCGCTGATTGCGGGCGCCAAGTTTCGCGGCGAATTCGAGGAGCGACTGAAGGCGGTGCTGAGCGATCTCGCGCGCCAGGAAGGGCAGGTCATCCTGTTCATCGACGAGATGCACACCATGGTTGGCGCCGGCAAGGCCGAGGGCGCAATGGATGCGGGCAATATGCTGAAGCCTGCGTTGGCCCGTGGCGAGTTGCACTGCGTGGGTGCGACGACGCTGGATGAATATCGCCAAGTACGTAGAAAAAGATGCGGCGCTGGAAAGGCGCTTTCAGAAAGTGCAGGTCGATGAGCCCAGCGTCGAGGATACGATTGCCATTTTGCGCGGCCTCAAAGAGCGCTATGAGGTGCATCATGGCGTGGACATCACGGATCCGGCCATCGTCGCCGCAGCCACCTTGTCGCATCGCTACATCAGCGATCGGCAGCTCCCGGACAAAGCGATCGATCTGATCGACGAGGCCGCATCCCGCATTCGCATGGAAATTGATTCGAAGCCGGAGTCGCTGGACAAGCTGGAGCGCAGACTGATTCAGCTGAAGATCGAAAAAGAGGCACTCAAGAAAGAAACCGATGAAGCGTCCCGCAAACGTATGGGCGCTCTGGACGAGGAGATCGGGCGGCTGGAAAAAGAGTTCGCCGACCTTGACGAAGTGTGGAAGTCCGAGAAGGCTGCCATGCAGGGTGCGACGCATATCAAGGAAGAGCTGGAGCGGGCGAGGCAGGATACTGGATACGGCGCGCAGGGCGGGCGATCTGGCGCGCATGTCGGAGCTGCAGTACGGCCGGATACCCGAACTTGAAAAGCAGCTGGTGGAAGCCAGCGAGGCCGAGCCTCAGCAGACCAAGCTGTTGCGCAACAAGGTCAGCGACGAGGAAGTTGCCGAAGTCGTTTCGAAATGGACCGGCATCCCTGTCTCGCGCATGCTCGAGGGCGAGAGAGATAAGCTGCTGCGCATGGAGGAAGCGATTCGTCAGCGGGTCGTCGGCCAGGATGAGGCGGTTACAGCGGTATCTAACGCGATTCGCCGCTCGCGAGCGGGGCTTTCCGATCCGAATCGCCCGAATGGTTCATTCCTGTTCCTGGGGCCCACCGGCGTTGGCAAGACAGAGCTGACCAAGGCGCTGGCGGCGTTCCTTTTCGACACTGAAGAGGCGATGGTGCGCATCGACATGTCGGAATTCATGGAAAAGCATTCGGTAGCGCGGCTGATCGGCGCGCCCCCCGGGTACGTGGGTTACGAAGAGGGTGGCTACCTGACCGAAGCGGTGCGCCGCAAGCCCTATTCTGTAATCCTGCTCGACGAGGTGGAGAAGGCGCATCCGGATGTGTTCAATATCCTGCTCCAGGTCCTCGACGACGGGCGCCTGACGGACGGCCACGGCCGCACCGTGGACTTCAGGAATACGGTCATCGTGATGACCTCCAATCTCGGTTCGCAGCGCATCCAGGAGCTATCGGGCGAGGAGAACTACGGGCGTATGAAAGAGGCGGTGATGGAGGTTGTCAGTCAACATTTCCGTCCCGAGTTCATCAATCGGGTGGACGACATCGTCGTGTTCCATGCCCTGAACCGCGAACAGATACGCAAGATTGTGACCATCCAGCTCGAATACCTGCGGCGTCGGCTGCTGGATCGTGACATGTTTCTTGAGCTCACACCGGCTGCGATCGACAGGCTGGCCGATGCCGGGTTCGATCCGGTTTACGGAGCACGGCCACTCAAGCGGGCCATACAGCAGCAGGTGGAAAACGCCCTTGCGCAGGAGATCCTCGCAGGCCGTTTTGGGCCGGGCGACAAGATCGTCGTGGACTCGCGAGATATCGGGCTGGCCTTCGAGAAGGCGGCCTGAGGCAATCAATGTGGAGATGTCGGCGGGGCGGGCTGCTGTCCGCCCTGCGGGTCAGTGCCCCGTCCGCTCTCCTGGTTTGACGAGTTCGAGCTCGAGTTCGACGCCGCCGTTCTTGCTGACGATTCGATACAGCCGGTCCCCGAGATCCGGCCCCACCACCGCGCGCAGTTTCGGCTCGAGGTCCGGTATATCGAGGGGCAGCCAGACAAAATCGTAGTTGCTCCAATCGGCCAGCACAGCCTTACGCGGCCTGTCGAAAAACCCGAAGTCACGGTTTACCGTCGTGGGTGTCGGCGACAGCTCGTAGAGCATGATGCGGGACGTCAGGTTGTGTGGGTTGGGGTCCGGCAGGTATAGCCAGAGCCGTGCGTCGCCGACCGCACGCCTGACATTCGCTGCAAGCGGCCGGATGTCGGATCGGAACGCCGTCAGCGGCGAGGCCATGGGCCGCATCAGGGATTGCAGATGAGGCTTTTCGATCGCCAGCAAGGCGAGCATGCTGAAGGTGAATGCCGCAGTGGCAATGTGGCGCTTCCGTGCTGATCCCGGTTCGGCTGTCGCAGTGCGCGAGCTCGCAAACGCGGGCACCAGAGGAGCCATGCCTGCCAGCAGGAGAGCCAGTACCACGGTGTGCACGTAGCGTATGTAAGAGACCATATCGTTGCGATAGAACAGGTAAGTCAGATACAGCACCACAATATAGGCCAGAGATATTCCCAGCATGCCGACCAGTCCTGCCGCCCATTCGGCGCGCATGGTTTTTGGCACCGCCAGCCCTATGAGCAAGCCTGACCAGACGATGTAAAGCACCAGGAAGGATGCCGTGGTGAGCTTGAACTTGTCCTTAAACATAGGCATCAACTGGTAGCTGAATTCGTTGAACCTGTCGGAGACGTGGTTCTTGCTCAGCTGCTGGTTGACGAACACATCCAGGAACATCGGGTTCACAACGGCTGCGCGCTCAGGGTTCTTTACCTTGACCTTGCCGGTCAGGATCCCGACCACGCCTGGGGCCGACAGGGCCCCTGGCGTCGTGCCCAGGGCGTTCCGGTTGTGGGACCAGGCCGCGGTTGCAAGAAGCGGCCCTGCAAGCCAGGCGGTTAGCAGCAGCGCAAGCGTGGCAGCCCGGCGCACGCCGGTCAGCTGTGCGTTTCGGCGCAGCCGCAGCCAGAGCAGGGCGACAAGCAGGATCGGCAGTGCCAGTGCGAACATCAGGCCAGCGTTCTTGACGAGGGCCAGGACGGACAGAGGCAATACGTACAGGGCCAGTGCGGCGGCGGGGCGGTTGCGCGGTTCGGCCACGAAGTTCAGGAAAATGCCAGCCAGCCATGCGGCCAGCACGTGGTCCGCATAGATACTTGCGATGCCATGCCCGAAATTGCCGAAGCCGAAAAGCACCAACACGGCAATGCCGGCGATCCAGCCCGCCTGTCGCCACCGCAATGACTCGAACAGCACAAGCAGCGGCGTGATCAGCAGGAGAAACTGCGCTAAATAGGCGGCGCCTTCCTTTGGTGCGTCGCCAGAAAGAAACAGGTATTGCCAGAGGCTTGGGCCTGGTGGGTAGCGCGTATGCAGGCTGTTTGTCTCCGCATTCCAGAAGCCACCCCGCGCCAGCATATCCTTGAGGTAAATCCCCCAATGTGAAAATTCGTCGTAGTAACGAAACTCTGATGAGCCGTGCACCAGAAAAAAGAGCGCGCAACCGCCCAGCAGAATGAGCATTGGCACTGAACCAAGCGCCGGCAGATGTTGCCGGCGATGTCGAATGAGCTCGCCGACGAGCAGCGCAGTGCCGAGGCCGAGGAGCAGTACCCGTCCCGCCGGCAGTACGCCCAAAAGTCCCGCGATGTACAGCAGCAGGATGATCGCAGCGACCGAATGCAGTGCAGCGCTCGAGACTGAGGCCGACTGCCAGCGTTGCCAGAAGAGAATGAAGCCGACGAGAGGGAAAAGGACCAGCAGTTCCATGTGGGAATGTTCCAGTTGCCTGTTCAGATGAGCGCCCTGTGCCCGCTGCTCACCGGTGCCGTTTATACTGACGATGGCCCCGCGGGCTGCCAATTTGCCATGCCGGGCTACGCGGTTTGCGACAGCCTACTTGAAACATAGGAACGTAGCATCCTATCCTCCGTGCCTGCCATCGGATGAAACCAGGTTTATTGATGCCAATTTACGAATATCGCTGCAAGAAATGCGGGCACGAGGTGGATGTCTTGCAGAAGCTCGGTGAGCCGCCCCTGCAAATTTGTCCTGCCTGCAACGAGGAAGCGCTGCAACGCATGATTTCGGCGCCGCGATTCCGGCTGAAAGGCGCAGGCTGGTACGAAACAGACTTCAAGAAAGACAATCGCCGCAACCTTGCCGACAGCGGGGACAAGCCGGCAGAGGCCAAACCGGCCGCCAGCGGCACGGAAAAGAAGGCCGAGAAGAAAGAATCAGGCACCGCCAAGGCCGGGAAGCCGGCGCCGAAAAGCGACTGAAGTCGGCAACCGCGGGCGCCGGGTCGCAGGACGCAGCTTGCCGCGCGAATCTCCCTGCCGTTAGCGTTGCCGAATTTGTTAAGCTCCGTCAATGAAGATATTACGCAGATACCTGGTGGCCGGACTACTGATCTGGGTGCCGCTGGGCGTGACCTTCGTGGTTTTCAGGGCGCTGGTGCGGTTCATGGATCGCAGCCTGGTGTTGGTGCCCGATGCGTATCAGCCGATCAATCTGGTGGGGTTCAACATCCCCGGTTTGGGCGTCATCCTTACGCTGGTCCTGCTGCTCGGGACAGGCTTGCTGGTTACCAATTTTTTCGGTCGCAAGCTGATCGATGGCTGGGAGTCACTGCTGGCGCGGATTCCGCTGATCCGCAGCCTGTATTCCGGAGCAAAGCAGGTGGCGGAGACAATGCTCGCCGAAGGTGGGCAGTCTTTCAAAAAGGTCTTGCTGATCCCCTATCCACGTGAAGGCGTGTGGTCGCTGGCCTTCCAGACCGGGACCGACGTCGGCGAAGTGCAGGCTAAAACGAGCCAGGAGGTTATTTGCGCGTTTGTACCCACAACCCCCAATCCGACCTCCGGATTTATCGTGATGGTGCCGCGCAAGGACGTCATCGAGCTGGAAATGAGCGTTGACGCCGCACTCAGGATGATTATTTCACTGGGTGTGGTGGTGCCCGTGTGGCAGGACCCTGCTACGCCCGTCACGCTTGCGCCCGGTAACCCCAAGGCTTAACATTTCCGGCCTTTTCATGCCCGCCCGAAACTTCGGTGCCGCGGCCAACACAGATTCCCGGACGGTCCCATGCGTAGCCATTATTGTGGTCAGGTAAATGAAACTCTGGTCGACTCAGACGTCGAGGTATGCGGCTGGGTCCACCGCCGGCGCGACCATGGCGGCGTTATTTTCATCGACCTGCGTGATCGTGAAGGACTGTTGCAACTGGTTTTTGATCCTGATTCGCCGGACATCTTTGCGCAGGCGGAGCGCGTGCGCAGCGAATTTGTTCTGCGGGTGCGCGGACAGGTGCGGCCAAGGCCAGAGGGTACGGTCAATACCAACCTCGCAAGCGGTCGTGTCGAAGTGCTGGTCCGTGAACTCGAGGTCCTGAACACCTCCGAGACGCCCCCGTTTCACCATGACGAACCGGCCGGTGAGGACCTGAGGCTCAAGTATCGCTACCTTGACCTCAGGCGCGACGAAATGCAGCAGCGGCTGCGGCTTCGTCATCGCGTGACGCATGCCCTGCGCAGCTTCATGGATGACAACGGCTTTCTTGATGTAGAAACGCCGATGCTGACGCGTGCGACGCCGGAAGGCGCGCGCGACTACCTGGTGCCAAGCAGAACGCATCAGGGGCGCTTCTTTGCCCTGCCGCAATCCCCGCAGCTGTTCAAACAGTTGCTGATGATGTCGGGCCTGGATCGCTACTACCAGATCGTGCGCTGTTTCCGGGATGAAGACCTGCGCGCAGACCGCCAGCCTGAGTTCACTCAGCTCGACGTCGAAACGTCGTTCATGAACGAAGTCGAAATTACCGGCCTGATGGAACAGATGATACGGGTGTTGTTCAGGCAGGTATTGGATGCCGAGCTCCCTGACCCGTTTCCACGCATGAGCTACGCTGAAGCGATGGAACGCTTTGGCAGCGATAAGCCGGATCTTCGAATTGCGCTGGAGCTTGTGGAGGTGTCCGACCTGCTGGCGGATGTCGAATTCAAGGTATTCGCTGGTCCTGCGGCGGATCCGAAAGGCAGGGTCGCGGCTCTGCGGGTTCCCGGGGGCGCGAAACTCAGTCGCAAAGACATTGACGGCTACACCGAATTCGTCAGTCGCTATGGCGCTCGTGGACTTGCCTATATCAAGGTCAACGATATCGCTCAGGGGCGCGACGGATTGCAGTCGCCAATTCTCAAGTTTTTGCCGGAACAGGCGGTCGACGACATCATGCGCCGCACCGGTGCCGAGAGTGGTGATCTGGTGTTTTTCGGAGCTGACAAAGCAACGGTGGTCAATGATGCGCTGGGCGCGCTCCGTATCAAGGCGGCTCAGGATCTCGGGCTGGTTGCGGACGGCTGGGCGCCGCTGTGGGTGGTGGATTTTCCAATGTTCGAATGGGACGCCGGCGAGAAGCGCTGGTTTTCTTTGCACCACCCGTTTACTGCGCCCGCCACTGACGAAATCCAGCAGCTCAGGGACAACCCGGAAGGCATGCTGTCGCGCGCCTATGACATGGTGCTGAATGGCACGGAGCTGGGCGGCGGGTCCGTGCGTATCCATGATCAGGCCATGCAGAAAACCGTATTTGACCTGCTGGAAATCAGCGAAGAAGAGGCGCGCGAAAAATTCGGTTTCCTGCTGGATGCATTGCAGTACGGCTGCCCGCCACACGGCGGCATCGCCTTCGGGCTTGATCGGCTGGTGATGCTGATGGCCGGTGCCGAAAGTATTCGCGAAGTCATAGCTTTTCCGAAGACCCAGACGGCTGCCTGTCCGCTGACCAATGCGCCGGGCAGAGTCTCCGAACCCCAGCTGCGCGAACTCGGTATCCGCTTGCGTAAACCAGTCGCTGATTCCTGAGCAGGCAGAATCTGGCAAGCGCCATCGGCAAATCTGAGACAACAACCGTTGTAGTCGTGCACGGGCTGTGGATGACGGGTATGGAATCCGTCCTGCTGCGCAGACAGATCGCCGCACAGACCGGCTGGGCGCAAACTTACTTCCGCTATCGCTCGGTGGCGGAATCGCTGGATACCATAGCGGCTAATCTCAAGCGATTTATCGAAGCGCTGCCGGAGGGGCCAGTGCACATTGTTGCGCACAGCCTGGGCGGCATAGTCACCTATCACCTGCTGCACGAGCTGGGCCTGGCGCGCAGCGGGCGGGCAGTGATTCTTTGTTCTCCGATGCGCGGCTCGGCCGCAGCGCGGCGACTGGCAAGCTTTCCCGGCGGGCGATTTGCTATCGGCAAGAGCGTGCGCGAAGCGCTGCTGGAACCCGTGGAGAGAGTCTGGAGCGCGCAACGGGAGGCGGGCGTCGTGGCCGGCACGACGGGTATGGGGCTCGGTCGCCTCATCAGCCGACTGGAGCTGCCCAATGACGGTACCGTTACCGTGGCGGAAACCATGATGCCAGGTGCCACCGACCGTATCGAATTGCCCGTCAATCACACGAGCGCAATGTTTTCGGCGTTGGTGGCCTCCCAGGTGGCCTGTTTTCTGGGCACGGGCCGATTCAGGAAGTAGCCCCTTAGCTGAGTGTCTTGCGCAGTGAGTACAGAAACTCCAGCGCCTCTTTCGGGCTCATCTCGTCCGGGTTGGCGGTCTTGAGCGCCTCGTGCACCGGATCGTTCGGGGGCGGCTCATATAGCGGCAGTTCAACCTGGCTGGCCGATGCCTTGCGCGGCTCAGCGGAGCGCTTTTCGAGCACGGACAGGTAGTTCGCGGCCCGCGTTACGACATCCCGGGGTACGCCGGCCAGACCCGCCACCTGCAGCCCATAGCTGCGGTCCGCCGGCCCGTCCCGCACCGTGTGCAGGAATACCAGCTTGCCGTCATGTTCGCTCGCGGCCAGGTGCACGTTGGCGCAAGACGCAAGTTCCTCTGTCAGCCCGGTGAGCTCGAAATAATGCGTCGCAAAGAGGGTCAGCGCGCCGAGCTGCTCGCCGATGTAATGCGCGGCCGCCCAGGCGAGCGACAGGCCGTCAAAGGTACTGGTGCCGCGGCCCACCTCATCCATCAACACGAGGCTCTGCGAAGTTGCGTTGTTAAGGATATTCGCCGTCTCGCTCATTTCGACCATGAACGTGGAACGCCCGCCGGTCAGATCATCCTGTGCCCCGATTCGGGTGAAGATGCGATCCACCGAACCGATCGCCGCGCTTTCGGCCGGCACGAAGCTGCCCGCCCGGGCGAGGATCACCATGAGTGCTGCCTGGCGCATGTAGGTGGACTTACCGCCCATGTTCGGCCCGGTAATGATCAGCATTTTCCGATCGGCACCGAGCACCAGGTCGTTGGGCACGAACGCCTCCTCCAGTACCTGTTCGACGACCAGATGCCGGCCGCCGGTGATCTCGATGCGCGTTTCATCAACCAGTTCCGGCCGACCAGGTCCAGCGCATCGGCCCGACTCGCCAGATTGCCGAGCACGTCCGTTTCCGCCACCGCGGCGCTGGTGGACTGCAAGCGTCGGAGAGTTCCGTGGCCAGCTCGTCCAGCAGCGCCTCGTAAAGCTGCTTTTCCCTCGCCAATGCCCGTTCGCGCGCGCTCAGCACCTTGTCTTCGAATGTCTTGAGTTCGGGGGTGATGTATCGCTCAGCATTCTTCAGCGTTTGCCGGCGCACGTATTCGGCGGGGACTTCCGGATGCTGGCTACGTCCGACCTCGATGTAATAACCATGCACGCGGTTGTAGCCGACTTTCAATGTGGCGACGCCGGTGCGCGTTCGTTCACGCTGCTCCAGGTCCGCAAGATAATCATCGGCGTTGTTCGCGGCCAGACCTCGCAACTCGTCGAGCTCCTCGTCGTACCCCGTGGCGATGACGCCGCCTTCCCGCAAGACCACGGCTGGCGTTTCCCTGACAGCTTTCTCCAGCAGCTGACGGATCGCCTGATGATCGCCGATCAGCGCAAGCACGCCCTCCAGGCGACCGCGCGGTTCGGTTGCCAGGATGCTCCTGATTTCCGGCAGCATCGCCAGTGCATCGCGCAGGTTAGCGAGATCGCGCGGACGCGCCGAACGCAGCGCGACGCGGGCCAGAACACGCTCCATGTCACCCACGTCGCGGAGCAGCGGGCGAAGCAGGCGGTCTCGGCCGCTGGTCAGCAGGCTGTCCACCGCATCGAGGCGCAGCTCGAGCGCGGGGTTATTGCGCAGGGGCTGCTGCAGCCAGCGTCTCAGCAGGCGGCTGCCCATTGCGGTAACGCATTTGTCCAGGACGCCGGCGAGGCTGTGCTCCGGATGGCCCGACAAACTTCTGTCGATTTCCAGGTTGCGCCGGCTCACCGCATCGAGGATTACCGTTTCGGAACGGCGCTCTGTTCTTAATGATCTGACATGCGGAATCGCGCCGCGCTGGGTTTCGCCCGCGTATTGCAGGAGGCTTGCCGCGGCCGCGATCAGCAGGGGTGCATCGTCACAGCCAAAGGCGCAAGGTCGTGGGTGCCGAACTGCTCGCACAGCTGGCGATAGCCCGATTCATGATCGAAATGCCAGGGCGGCCGCCGTCTGAGGCCGCGCCGCTGCGCGAGATTGCCGGGCAGGCTCGTGTCCTCGCTGACCAGCAGCTCCGCCGGATTCAAACGCTCGATTTCCGCCAGCAGGGCCTCGCTGCATTTTCGAGCTCCATCACGTGAAATCGTCCGCTGGAGAGATCGAGCCAGGCGATCCCGAATGCAGGCGCCCGGCCCGTGCCGCTGTGACTCACGGCGGCCAGCAGGTTGTCCTGGCGAGCTTCCAGCAGCGCGTTGTCGGTGACGGTCCCCGGCGTAATGATGCGGGCGACCTGTCGTTCGACCGGACCCTTGGCCGTGGCGGGGTCCCCGACCTGTTCGCACATGGCTACGGACTCGCCCATGCGCACAAGGCGTGCCAGATAGTTTTCGGCACTGTGGTAAGGCACGCCCGCCATCGGAATGGGCTCGCCTGCCGACTTACCCCTTGCAGTCAGCGCAATGTCCAGCAGGCTGGCCGCCTTGCGCGCATCGTCATAAAACAACTCGTAAAAGTCGCCCATCCGGTAGAACAGCAGGTGATCCGGGTGTTCGGCCTTGATGCGCAGGTACTGGCGCATGACTGGCGTATGTTTATTGGCGCTTTGGGCAGACGACATTGTGTGGCGCGATGGGGCAGCGGAGGGCACCTGATGCTAGTCGGCAGTCGGCGTAGCTGCAAGCCAGCCGTTCCCGTCGGCGCACCGGTGGGTGATAGGATCGGCGCATGCCAGCTTCCGATTCAATCCAGATCAGGGTGCGCGCCGTTGCCGACAAGCTGTCGGCCGAAGGACAAATGCTGGCGACAGCGGAGTCATGCACCGGCGGCTGGATCGCCAAGGCGCTCACGGATATGCCGGGGAGTTCTGCGTGGTTTGCGGGCGGTGTCGTCAGCTACAGCAATGCAGCCAAGGTGCGCCTGCTGGGCGTCAGGCCGGAGACGCTCGAACAGCACGGCGCGGTGAGCGAGGCCACGGTGCGGGAGATGGCGAGCGGCGCACTGCGTTGTTTCGAAACGCCTTATGCGATCGCGGTCAGCGGCGTTGCAGGCCCGGACGGGGGCACGCAAGCAAGACCGGTCGGGACCGTGTGGATCGCCTGGGCAAGCCCCAGCGGGCTGCGGGCCCGTCAGTTCGCTTTTCCAGGTGATCGTGAAGCGGTTCGGATCCAGGCCGTCAGCACTGCCCTCGATGGCATTACAGGGGCATGAGTCCGGCCGGTCCCCGGCTGTTCTTCGCCCTGTGGCCGGACCCGGAGCTGGCCGCCGCGATGCACCAGGCCGCCACGGCGCATTGCGCTGACCCCTCGGCACGCCTGGTTCCAGCCGGGCGGCTGCACATGACGCTGCAGTTTCTTGGCAGCCAGCGTGTTGAGCGGCTCGCAGGAATCAGGGCGGCTGCCGCCAGCGTGCATGGTCGGTGCTTTGACCTGCAGCTGGATCGCTCCGGATACTGGAAACGCGCGCGAGTGGCCTGGTTGGCGCCCGGGGAAGCGCCCGGCGCGCTGCTTGCCCTGGTGGCTGATCTGCGCCAGGCGCTCGCAGGCATCGGCATCCAGGCCGAGGCGCGGCCTTTTCGGCCGCATATCACACTGTCCCGCAATCAGCGTGAGGCCCCAACAGGCCCAGCACCCGCACCGTTGCGCTGGAATGTAGGCAATTTTCAGCTGGTACGCTCAGTGACCCACCCCGGCGGCGCCGAATATTCTGAGGTCGATCGTTGGCCGCTTGCGGAATGAGGGCCGGCAGGACGCGTCTGTATGCATGCCCGCGGATATGAAATAATAGCCGGCTTCGAAGCCCACCCGGGCGAAGCCAGGCGCCAAGGATGGCGTACTGACCCAAAAACCTCCTACTACAGGTGAAATTGATGGATGACAACAGAAAGAAAGCACTCACGGCCGCGCTCAGCCAGATCGAGAAACAGTTTGGCAAGGGATCGGTCATGCGCATGGGCGACGCCGGGGCGATCCCGGATATAGAAGTCGTTTCGACCGGCTCGCTGGGGCTGGACGTCGCGCTGGGAGTAGGCGGCTTACCGCGTGGGCGGGTGGTCGAGATTTATGGCCCTGAGTCCTCGGGCAAGACCACCCTGACGCTGCAGGTAGTCGCCGCTGCGCAAAAAGCAGGTGGCACAGCCGCCTTTGTCGATGCCGAGCACGCGCTCGATCCATCTTATGCGGAAAAACTGGGTGTCAATGTCGATGAACTCCTCGTTTCGCAGCCGGATACCGGCGAACAGGCGCTGGAAATCACCGACATGCTGGTGCGCTCGGGCGCTATCGACATCGTGGTCATCGACTCCGTGGCCGCCCTGACACCCAAGGCCGAGATTGAGGGCGATATGGGCGACTCGCACGTGGGCCTTCAGGCCAGGTTGATGTCCCAGGCGCTGCGCAAGCTGACCGCCAATATCAAGCGTTCAAACACGCTGGTCATTTTCATCAACCAGATACGCATGAAGATCGGCGTCATGTTTGGCAGCCCTGAAACCACGACGGGTGGCAACGCATTGAAGTTTTACTCCTCGGTTCGCCTCGATATCCGCCGCATTGGCGCCATCAAGAAGGGCGATGAGGTCATTGGCAACCAGACCCGCGTCAAGGTGGTCAAAAACAAGATTGCCCCGCCGTTTCGCAAGGCCGAGTTCGAGATCATCTACAACGAGGGCATCTCCAGGGAAGGCGAACTGATCGATATGGGCGTTGAAGCGGGGATCGTGGATAAGGCGGGTTCCTGGTACAGCTACAAGAAGGACCGCATTGGACAGGGCAAGGAAAATGCACGGACCTTTTTGCGGGAAAACCCCGGGATCGCGGACGAAATTGAGCAGACGCTGCGCGAGAAACTCCTCCCATCACATATCTCGCAGCCCGCGACCGCTGCGCTCGAAGAAGCGCAAGCCTGAGGGTACCCGCAGTGCGTCCTGCGCCTGACGAAAAGGCCAGGGCGCGTCGCCTGGCAATGGACCTGCTGGCGCGGCGCGAGCACTCGCGCCTGGAGCTTGGGCGCAAGCTGTCTGCGCGGGGCCTCGATCCGGCGCTGATCGACGAAGTGCTGACAGCGCTCATCGAGGACCAACTACTGAGTGAGGTGCGATTTGCGGAGGCTTTCGTAAACAGCCGGGTGCGCAAGGGCAAGGGGCCAGTGCGCATCATGATGGAGCTCAAAGAACGCGGAATCGACGATGGCACCGCACGTGAGGCGCTGGACGAGGCGCAGGTGGACTGGACTTCGCTCGCCGCAGAGGCGCTGCGCAGGCGCTTCGGCGAAACCAGGCCCGGCAGCTTCAGGGAAAGCGCCCGTCGGGCCCGTTTCCTGGGCCAGCGGGGTTTTTCGGCCGAGCAGATCCAGCGGGCGCTGGGCAGCGGCCACGACTAGCATGGAAAAGGCGGCGATAAACACATGACGAGCGCGGAACTCAGGCAGGTATTTCTTGATTATTTCAGGGAGCGCGGTCACGAGGTGGTAGCCAGCAGCCCGCTGGTGCCTGCCGATGATCCGACCTTGCTGTTTACCAATGCCGGGATGGTCCAGTTCAAAGACGTATTTCTCGGAAGGGAACACCGTGACTATCGGCGTGCAGTCAGCGCGCAGCGCTGCGTGCGCGCCGGTGGCAAGCACAACGACCTTGAAAATGTGGGCTATACGGCGCGTCACCACACGTTTTTCGAGATGCTCGGCAACTTCAGCTTCGGTGATTATTTCAAGCAAGAGGCCATCAGCTTTGCCTGGGACTTCGTTACCGGCGCGCTGGGCCTGGCCCCCGAGCGCCTGTGGATAACGGTTTATGAACAGGATGACGAAGCCGCGGATATCTGGCTGAACACCATCGGCGTGGACGCAGAGCGATTTTCGCGTTTGGGCAAAAAAGATAATTTCTGGTCCATGGGCGAAACCGGTCCCTGCGGCCCATGCAGCGAGATTTTTTACGACCATGGCCCGGAAATAGCAGGCGGGCCACCGGGCTCACCCGATGAGCATGGCGATCGCTATGTTGAAATCTGGAACCTGGTGTTCATGCAGTTTGATCGGGCGGCCAACGGCGAGCTGTCACCGCTGCCAAAACCCTCGGTGGACACTGGCATGGGGCTCGAGCGTACTGCCGCTGTGATGCAGGGCGTGCACAGCAATTACGACATCGACCTGTTCAGGGCGCTGATCAGGGCGGCGGCCGGTGTGACTGAGTGTGCCGATACCGGGAATGATTCCCTGAAGGTTATTGCGGACCACATTCGCGCCTGTGCGTTCCTGATAGCCGACGGCGTGTTGCCGTCAAACGAAGGGCGCGGCTATGTGCTGCGCAGAATCATACGCAGGGCGCTCAGGCATGGTTACAAGCTCGGCTGTAAAGGACCGTTTTTCTATCTCCTCGTTGAGACCCTCGGGCAGGTCATGGGGGATGCCTATCCGGAGTTGCTCCGGCAGCGCGCGCACATCGAACGCATCCTGCTGCAAGAGGAGCAGCGGTTTGCGGAAACGCTTGGACTCGGCATGGGCATACTGGAGGAAGCGATCGCTGACCTGCAGGGCAAGACCATTCCGGGAGACGTGATTTTTCGTCTCTATGACACCTTCGGTTTCCCCGTGGACCTGACTGCAGATATTGCTCGCGAGCGCGGGCTGGCGATCGATGAGGCAGGGTTCGAGGTGCAAATGAACGCGCAACGCGAACGCGCCCGGGCCGCCAGCCAGTTCCGGGCCGAAGACGGGCAGGGCATCGTTATCGATTCCGGTACTGTGTTTAACGGCTACGACACACTGCGAGGGCGTGGCAGGGTAGTGGGTCTTTATGCCGACGGCGTTCAGGTCGAGACGCTCACGGCCGGCGCACCAGGCATCGTGGTGCTCGACGAGACGCCTTTCTACGCCGAGGGCGGCGGGCAGGTAGGCGATACTGGCGAACTCAGTTCCGGGGCCGCCCGTTTCAGGGTCACAGATACGCGCAAGCTGGGCGAGGCGCATGGTCATTACGGCGAGTTACTGGATGGAACTCTGCGCACCGGCGATCAACTTGCAGCGAGTGTGGATGCCGAGCGCCGCGCGGCGACGGTGCTCAATCATTCGGCTACCCATCTGCTGCATGCGGCCTTGAGAAAGATCCTGGGCAAACATGTGCAGCAGAAAGGTTCGCTGGTGGCGCCTGACCGGTTGCGCTTCGACTTTTCGCATTACGAGCCATTGAGTTCCGAGCAGGTTTCAGAGATTGAAAACCTCGTCAATATGGAGATTCGCGGCAACGAGGAGGGGCAAATCAGAATGTTGTCCTATGACGAAGCGATTGCCTCCGGGGCGCTGGCGCTGTTCGGTGAAAAATACGGCGATACCGTCAGGGTGTTGTCACTGGGTGACTTTTCGACGGAGCTGTGCGGGGGTACACACGTGCGTCGCACCGGTGATATCGGTTTGTTCAAGATTGTCAGCGAGACGGGTGTTGCGGCGGGTGTGCGGCGCATAGAGGCGCTCACCGGCAAGGGCGCGCTCGACTGGCTGAACGCGGGCGAGCAGTCGCTCCAACGACTGGGGCGACTGGTCAAGGCAAGTCGCGAGGACCTTGAGAGCAAGCTCGCACAGCTGCTTGAGCGCAACCGCAAACTCGAAAAAGACCTGACAAGAGTCAAATCCAGTATTGCGGGCAGCCAGGGCGATGAGCTGGCAGATAAGGCTGTCGACGTGTTGGGCATCAAGGTGCTGGCGGCAACGCTCGCCGGCGCTGATTCGAAAGTGCTTCGGGAAACCGTGGACCGGCTCAAGGCCAGGCTGGGCTCATCAGTCGTGGTGCTGTCCTCGGTCGAGGGTGACAAGGTGCGCCTCGTTGCAGGTGTGTCCAAAGATCAGACTGCGACTTTGCGGGCTGGTGAGATCATTGGTGCGGTGGCTTTAATGGTGGGCGGGCGCGGCGGTGGGCGCGCGGACATGGCGCAGGCGGGCGGCAATGACCCTGCGGCGTTGCCCGCTGCACTGGCCGCCGTACCGGACCTCGTACGCGAACGCATTCGCTGAGTCTGGTTGCAGGTTCTCCTGATGGCCCTTGTAGTTAAGAAATTTGGCGGGAGTTCACTGAGTTCAACGCGACTGTTTGAACGGGCTGCCGGTAAGGTCATCGAAGCCAGAAACGCGGGTGACGATGTCATCGTAGTTTTGTCGGCGATGGGTGATGAAACGGATCGCCTGCTGCTCCTGGCCAAGGCTATTACCGACCGTCCCAGTCCTCGCGAAATCGATGTGTTGCTAACGGCGGGTGAGCGCGTATCGATGGCCCTGTTCAGCATTTCACTGATCGAAAGGGGCTGCGCCGCCCGGTCCTATACCGGCAGCCAGGTGCCGATCATTACTGACAGTAATCACAATCGGGCGCGCATTGAAGAGATCGGCACCGAGCGTCTGCGTGCCGACATCAGCGACGGCATCGTGCCCGTGGTGGCAGGTTTCCAGGGCGTTGACAGAAAACGGAACATTACGACGCTCGGCCGCGGCGGGTCAGATACAACTGCCGTAGCCCTGGCCGTTGCGATGAAGGCAGATGAATGCCAGATTTTTACCGATGTCGACGGCGTCTATACCGCTGACCCGCGGATCGTTCCGCAGGCACGCAAACTGGAGCGCATCACTTTCGAGGAAATGCTCGAACTGGCGGGCTCCGGCTCCGGGGTCGTGCAGATCAGGGCGGTAAAATTTGCCGCGCGCCACAATCTCTCGCTGCGGGTCATGTCCAGTTTTGATGCAGGCAGCGGCACTTCAATCACTGACGAGGGCTCGCAAGTGGAATCACCCGAGGTATCCGGCATCGCGTTCAACAAAGATACTGCTGAGATTGCAGTATTGGGCGTCCGTGGTCATCCTGGTCTGGCGGCAAACCTGTTCAGGCCGCTTACCGACAACGACATCCAGGTCGACATGATCGTGCAGACACCGTCGCATGAAGGTCTGGTTGATCTCGGGTTCACCGTCAGCCGTGAAGACTACGAGCGCGCGCTGGAACTCATTGAGCAGCAAGCCGTCGAACACGAAGCGGCCAAGGTCGTTGGCAACAAGCGGGTTGCGAAGATTACCGTCGTGGGTATGGGAATACGTTCCCACCCCGGGACCGCAGGCAAAGTGTTTGAAACGCTTGCAAGCGAGGGCATAAACGTTCGAATTATCTCGACATCGGAGATAAAAATCTCCGTATTGGTCGACGAGAAGTACCTTGAGCTGGGTGTTCGTAGTCTGCATGAGGCTTTTGGGCTGGATTCTGAAACTCAGTAACGGCCGGGCTTTTCGCTGGCAAGCATGCGTTATGTCCAATTAAGACTGAGTCCAGAACGGCTCGAATCATGTTTTCGAAGGCGCGAATTACCCGGCGGCGCAATCCCTTAGCGAATTCAGTTCAGGGAAATCCCGATACCAATTGGACGAAACTGTTGGCATGCTATCGCGGTACATTCAGGGGGAACCTCCGCATAAAACCAAAACAGCAAACAGCTGAGGAGATGATCAGATGCTGATCCTCACGAGACGCGTCGGTGAATCGGTGATGATTGGCGATTCAGTCACCATCACAGTTCTTGGAGTAAAAGGTAATCAGGTACGGATCGGTGTCAACGCCCCAAAAGATGTGGCGGTGCACCGCGAGGAGATCTATGAGCGCATTCAGCGTGAGCATGACGGCCCGGAGGAGGCAGAGACCGCTGAGAAGGAAGACTGATTGACTCGAAATACTTGATCTTAGCCACGAAAAAGGCCGCCTGAGCGATCAGAAGCGGCCTTTTTTATTGCGCTGCCGCGCGGCACTGTGGCAATCTTAGCGCCCGCCGCAGGGCGGCACACCCGTTTGGGCAAGCGCATACGAAGCGAACGAAGTTCGCGAGCGGCCCCCTTGAGGGCGGTCCGCTCGCCACGTGAAACAAGGCGCTGAAGAAGAAAGCGGACCGAATTGAAGTCGTTCGCTGAAAAGGAAGGCAAGATAAGGTTTAACGGAGAGGCGGTCCGCTCGCCACGTGAAACAAGGCGCTGAAGAAGAAAGCGGACCGAATTGAAGTCGTTCGCTGAAAAGGAAGGCAAGATAAGGTTTAACGGAGAGGTGGCTGAGTGGTCGACAAAATTGCCGGGAGCAATTTTGAACGTCCGCAGGGCGGCCCGAAGGGCGAAGGGCAGGATGCCCGGAGTAAAGCGCTCCCCTGCTAAGGGCGGTCCGCCCGCCGGGATGAATAAAGCGCTGAAGGAGAAAGCGGACCGGATTGAAGTGGTTCGCTGAAAAGGAAGGCAAGATAAGGTTTAACGGAGTGGTGGCTGAGTGGTCGACAAAATTGCCGGGAGCAATTTTGAACGTCCGCAGGGCGGCCCGAAGGGCGAAGGGCAGGATGCCCGGAGTAAAGCGCTCCCCTGCTAAGGGAGTAAGGGTCAAAAGCCCTTCGAGGGTTCGAGCCGAGGCCGGCAAAGCCGGCCGAGACAACGCGCAGCGAACGAAGTTCGCGAGCGGCCCCCTTGAGGGGTGAGGAGCGAAGCGACGAATCATCCCGACCGGTGTTTCGGACTGAGGCTTCGCTGATACAAGAATTAGGAGAGGTGGCTGAGTGGTCGAAAGCGCTCCCCTGCTAAGGGAGTAAGGGTCAAAAGCCCTTCGAGGGTTCGAATCCCTCCCTCTCCGCCACTATTTTGATTGGGGCCCAAGGGGCCCGAATCGAAATAGCAGTCAGATAAGGTTCGAACCCTCGAAGCATAATCAAGAATGGGTTCGACTCGAGCGCGGCAAAGCCGGGCGAGAGAACGCTGGAGCGAAGCGACGGCGGCCCCGAAGGGGTGAGCCGCTGAAGGCGGCGAATAATCCCGACCGCCCTAAAGCCACTTTCCTGGCCCAACGTCCGGGAGCCGTCCCGAATCCCGCTCAGCGATACTTTGTAAGGTTGTCCACTAATCACGCGCTTGACGTCTCGGTCTGTTTTTACTCCAGCGAGCGTGATTCCCATCCTGAATCCGGTCACCGCACTAAGCGCGCCACATACCCTATTTTGAAGACGCCCAGCCAAACACGCAGTGTCCGGTTTACTCCGAATCAGCGTCTTTGTGCCGGTTTCGATCGACGCCTGAAGGAGGGCGCACACCGTTACAGCGCCTGGCTCTATCTGGCTCGCTTCACGAGCGCAGAAAGACCGCGGGCGAGGTCATCAAATCAGACGCTTTAGATCATGGCTCCCGGGGGCCAGTCGTGCGAAAATAGCAACCGACAGGAACGTGAGGCTGATCAAGGCAACCATCCTGCTTGTGTGGTATCAAGGGCGGGATCCAAGGAGCAATTCCTGAAATGGCCAATGACGTCATAGCGAAATTCGAAATCGTGGCACGAGAAGATTTCTCGGAGGCTACGTATTTACTTGAAGTCCATCACCCACTAATGGCAAAAGCGGCCCGACCGGGCCAGTTTGTCATCGTGATGGCCAGCGAGCACGGAGAGCGGATTCCCCTCACCATCGCCGACTTTGATCGCGACAAGGGCACCATCACTCTCGTCATCCAGGCCGTCGGCAAATCCACCCGCGAGATGCAACAAACCTGCAAGGTTGGTACCTCACTTTACGGCATGGTGGGGCCAATGGGTATGCCCAGCCCAGTGGGTGACGCGAAGAAGGTGCTGTGCGTGGGTGGGGGCCTGGGAGTCGCACCAATCTTTCCACAGGCCCGTGGCTTCAAAGAAAAAGGCGCCTACGTGATTGGGATCCTTGGTTTCCGTACCAAGGACCTGGTGTTCTGGCAGGACAAGTTTGAGTCGTGTTGCGACGAGGTCATTGTTTGCACGGACGATGGCACCGCCGGCGTCGAAGGCCGGGTCACAGCGGGCATGGAAATTGCCATTGCCAGGCACTCCGATATTGATGAATGCGTCGCGATCGGGCCACCGATCATGATGCGGGGCGCGGCCGAGGTGACTCGCCCCCACGGGATCAGGACCATGGTGTCATTGAACCCGGTCATGATTGACGGCACCGGCATGTGCGGTGGCTGCCGGGTCAAGGTGGGCGAGCAGGTCAAGTTTGCCTGCGTCGACGGGCCGGATTTCGACGGCCATCAGGTGGACTTTGACGATCTCATGACCAGGCTCGGTCGCTTCTCCGAGCAGGAGAAAGCGGCAGCGGAGCGCTGGGGTGAGGATTGCCGTATGCGGCAGCAGGTGCCCGGCATCGGGGATCCCGTTGTGGCATCAGAGAAGTAGGTCCCGGTGGCCAAGAAAAAGACCATCCGCACCATTCCGCAGGAACGGACACCGGTGGCGGAGCAGGACCCAAAAGCACGGGTAGCTAATTTCGCCGAAGTCTCGCTTGGGTACAACCAGGACGAGGCGCTGGTGGAATCGGAGCGCTGCCTGATGTGCCCGGAGCAGCCGTGTGTCGCCGGTTGCCCGGTGGCCGTCAACATACCTGCCTTCATTCAGAAGATCAGCGACAAGGACTTTCGCGGCGCGTACGACGTCATTACCAGCACCAACCTGCTGCCGTCGGTGTGCGGGCGCGTGTGTCCGCAGGAAAGCCAGTGTGAGGGCGTGTGCACCGTAGGCGACACGCTGGAACCTGTCGCCATCGGCAGGCTCGAGCGATTTGTCGGCGACAAGGCCATTGCAGCGGGCTGGGCCAATATTCCATACATCCAGCCCGTGAGCTTCCGGGTGGGCATCGTGGGCGCCGGTCCGGCAGGGATGGCCTGTGCCGCTGATATGGCTAAGGCCGGTTGTCAGGTAACGGTGTACGAGGCCTTTCATCAGTCAGGTGGCGTACTGCGCTATGGCATCCCGGATTTTCGTCTGCCCAACGAGGTGATTGATGCCGAGATGGGTAATCTGGAAAAGCTTGGTGTCGAATTCGAGTGCAATACCCTGGTGGGCCGCTTGTTCACCATCGAGCAGATGATTGATGAACTGGGTTTTGACGCAGTCTTTATTGGCACCGGTGCCGGCTATCCGAGCATGCTTGGTGTTCCTGGCGATTCACTGAATGGCGTCCTTTCGGCCAATGAATTGCTCACGCGCTGCAACCTGATGCGGGCCAAAGACTTCCCTGCCTATGACACGCCCATGCCACCGGCACGGCGGGTAGCGGTAGTCGGGGCGGGAAACACTGCAATGGATGCGATGCGCGTATGCCTGAGGCTGGGGGCCGAGGAGGTTTATTGCGTTTACCGGCGCAGCCGTGCGGAGGCGCCGGCGCGAGCCGAGGAAGTGCACCACGCTGAACAGGAAGGCATTCACTTCAAGTGGCTGACCAACCCGATTGAAATCCTCGACGATGGCGAGGGAGGTGTGAAAGCGATGCGTTGCATGCGCATGGAACTCGGTGAGCCCGATGCTTCCGGTCGTCGCCGACCCGTGCCCGTGGCCGGCAGCGAGCACGACATCGAGGTGGACCTGGTAGTGGTTGCCATTGGCACCAACGCCAATCCAATCATCGGGCAAACTTCGAAGCTCGCCCTCAACAAGTGGGGGTATATCGAGGCCGACGAGAAACTGGCAACGTCGATGCCGGGCGTGTACGCGGGCGGGGATATCGTGACCGGCGCGGCGACCGTGATCGAAGCGATGGGTGCGGGTCGCAAGGCCGCAGCCAGCATGAAGCGATATCTGGGCATCCGCGACGCCGATGCGCCTTACTCTGTAGCAGGCGCCAACACACTATTTGGTATTGATCTCAGGGAGCGGAATTTTGCCCGAGTGCGGATTCCGGCGTGAAGCGAATGAGCCAGACTGAAACACCGCAGCCAATTGCCTCACCGGGGAGCCGCTTGCGTCGCGTCGGGGCGACCGCCGCGGTCACCGAGATCGAACAGCACGTGATCGAGATCATCAGTGATTCGGGTGAGGGCGCGCAGCGCTGCGGCCAGTCGCTGGGCGCCATCGCAGCGCGCATGGGCAATGGCGTGTGGACCGTCGAGATTATTCCCGCAGAGATCCGGCCGCCGGCGCGGAGCGTTGCCGGCGCCAGCGGCAATCGCATTCGCCTCGGGTCGCGGCGGGTCACCAACGGCGGAGACGAGACCGACCTGGTGGTGGCCTTCAACGAACAGGTCCTGTTGGGCCGAGTGCGGGCCGGGGAACTCAAGCCAGGCTGCACGATTCTCCTTGAAAGCATGTGGCGCGATAACACGGATTCGCGGATCTCAGCCTCCTATATCGAGACCTGCAGCGAGCTGAAAGCTGCGGGCTACAAGGTCGTCGAGATCCCGATGGAGCACGAATGCAAGAAGGTGGTTGCCGACCCCCGCCGCGGCAAGAACATGTTCGCATTGGGCATATTGTGCTGCATCTACAGCCTGGACCTGGCGCTTGCCCGGGAACAGGTGGCGTTGACGTTCCGCAAGAAGTCCCAGGCCGTCATCGATAGCAACATTGTCCTGCTTGATGCCGGTCATGCCTGGGCCGAAGCTAATCTGGAATTCAAGTACCGAATCCCGGCGGCGCCCGCCGCCGAGCCGCAGATTGTGGTCAACGGCAATACAGCCCTGGCGCTTGGCGTCCTGGCATCGGGCATGGAAATCTGTGCGATGTACCCGATCACGCCGGCGACTTCTGCTTCCCATTACCTGGCGGATGCCCTGGAAAAGATGGGTGGCCTCGTGCACCAGGCGGAGGACGAGATCGCCGCCTGCGCCTTCGCCATCGGTGCGTCATACGCCGGCAAATGCACGGTAACCATTACCTCCGGGCCCGGTTATGCATTGAAGCAGGAGGCTATCGGGCTGGCCGTCATGGCCGAGATTCCGCTGGTGGTGGTCAACGTGCAGCGTGGCGGGCCGAGCACGGGTCAGCCAACCAAGCCGGAGCAGGGCGATCTGCTGACCACGATGTTCGGCAGCCACGGTGACGCGCCCAAGGTTGTGCTGGCCGCGAGCACGGTCGAGGATTGTTTCTATTCGGTCATCACGGCCCGCAAGATTGCGGAGACCTTCAACATGGTGGTGGTGGTCCTCTCGGATGCCGCCCTGGCGACTGCCCAGACGCCATTTCCAAGGCCGGTGTTCGACAAAGCCTGGGTGGGGCCACCGGTGGATCAGAGTCCGGTACCGCCGGGAACGCGGCCCTATGACTGGGATCCCGAAACGGGCCTGGCCAGGCGAATCGTGCCAGGGCAGCCGGGCGGCATGCATACCGTGACGGGCCTCGCTCATGATCGCGACAGTCACGTCGCCTATGACCCGGATATCAACGAGGAAGGGCTGCGCGCCCGCAGCCTCAAGCTGGCTGCGCTGCAGAAGACCCTGAAGCCGCCCACGGTGTTTGGCGATCCGAGTGGCGACTTGCTGATGATCGGCTGGGGCAGCAGCCGTGGCGCTATCGAGGAAGCAGTGGAGCGCCTGCGGGCGGAGGGGCGAAAAGTCTCGTCCGTACACCTGACATTCCTGCAACCCCTGCCGCCCGGCATTAACGACATCATGCAACGATTCGACAAGGTAATGACGATCGAAACCAATTGGAGCGATCGGCCTGAGGACAAGATTATCGACGAACACAACCGCCGCTACTCGGCGCTTGCCATGCTGCTCAGGGCGCGTTACCTGGTGGACGTGGACTGCTGGACCCGGGTACGCGGCGTACCAATCAAGCCGGCTACGATCTGCCGGGTGATTCGCGAGAAACTGGACGGTTAGACAAGACAGGGCTGGCTGGTGCCGCCCCGGGGAGAGACTCATGGCGACTGCTGCAAGCCACTGTATGTTGAAGCTCTACGAAGAGCGGCATGAACTCGAGGATTATCAGGGTGGTGTGCCCCGCTGGTGCACCGGCTGCGGCGACAACGCCATCCTCGCGGCGATCCAGCGTCTGTGCCGCAACGAGCAACTGCGTCCTGAGAAGACGGTGTTTGTATCGGGGATCGGGTGCTCGAGCAGATTCCCTCACTACATGAAAACCTACGGCTTCCACGGCATCCACGGCCGGGCCTTGCCGGTGGCGGAGGGCATCCGCATGGCCCGCAAGGATCTGCATGTATTCGTCAACACCGGCGACGGCGATTGCTGCAGCATCGGTGCGGCTCACTGGATCCATGCCTTGCGCTACAACATGAACATGACAGTATTGCTGCACGACAACCAGGTCTACGGGCTGACCAAGATGCAGGCCTCGCCGACCTCACCCAAAGGGCTCAAGAGCAACACCACGCCGCAAGGCGCCTGCCTCGAAGCGTTGCAGCCGCTGGCCGTTACCCTTGGCGTACAGAACGTCTCCTTCGTAGCCCAGGTTGTGGACTGGATTCCGGAGGTGATGTACGACATCGTCTCGGCGGCGTTTAAGCACCGCGGCTTCTCGTTTATACGCATCGTGCAACGCTGTCCCGAGTGGTTGCCCAGCCTGTTCGAGCCATGGATGCATGACCCGGATCGCGTTCGTCTGCTGCATCATGCGGACGGCCTGCAGATCAGCCCTACGCTGGCCAGGACCTACCGCAACCAGGAACTCCATGATCCATCCGACATCGACCGGGCGCGTGAGATCGCGTCCGACAGCGACCCGATCCCCGTTGGAATTCTGTATCGCAACCCGGACGTGCCCTGCTACGAGGACCTCCGGGAAAGCAATCAACTACGCACGACCGAGTTCATAAAGAAGGGGCTCGAGGCGGAGTTGGACAAGTTTACGGTCTGGCCATCGGCCTGATAGCGTACGGAGCGCCAGCCCATGGATGCAGCACGTCAGGCACAGGTTGCCTTTTATCTCACCGGCAAGCGGCCGGGGGCCGAGCTTGAGCCGGTTGAGGGGCTGGGTCTGAGACCCGCATTGCTGGCTCGTTATCACGACCTGACCACACTGCGCTATGACTACCCGCTGGTGCTGCTGAGCGGCGCCAGCGCCAGAGAATGCGCGCGACCCTTGTCAGGGCTGATCGACAAGGCGCTCGGCGAGGTCGCACATGATGAGCACAGTGAGCGCGTAAGCAAGCAGGTTCTGCGCATGGAAGCACAGCTACGCGCGGCCGTGGCAGCAGGGGGGCGTGCGTCCTTGTCCGGGTTGTGGGCCGCGACGGCGGAGCAGCTGGGCGCAAAAGAAGACCAGGCATTGCAGGACAGCCTGGACCGTACCCTCGCCGCCTTGCCGGCTGATGGTGAGCTTGTGGATTGCGATGCCACATTGCCCTCGGCCCTGGTGTCCCACGCCTGGCAGGTGACCCAGACGCGCAAGTCTCGCCAACTGGGCAGCAAGATCGCCGGGCTCGTGCACAGGGTATCGAATGTTTTGCGCGCGGACTTTGCGCTGTCGAAACAGGGGCGCAGCACTGAAGCCCTGATGGCATCAATGGGCGGCCCAATGGCCGGGTCTTTTGATTTCGACGCTCTGTCGCGGGTGCTTGTCCGCAGCGCCGGCAAGACCGCAATCAGTGACACTCGCCGCCATCGCCTCGGGCAGCTGATCGAAACGTTACAGTCCTACGAATACCGGCCGGCGACATTCCGCTTTGAAAGCTGCGTGCTGGCCCTGCAGGCATGGCACGAACGGTTTTCCGCCCTGATCGATTTGGCCAGGGCCGTCTCGATGGCGGAACTGGAGATCGCCGGGGATTACCGTGAAGGGCGCCATGACGTTTTCTTCGAGGAATACAGCGCTGACGAGTTGACGCCCGAGGATGTCGCTTTGTTCGCCGATTACCTGGTATGTGTCAATGCCGCAACGATGGATGCCGGGGAACAGGCTGCGCTGATGGAAATCCTTTCCTCCGGGCTGCCAATGAAGATACTTGTGCAGAGCGACGACATCCTTGAGGACGCTCTCCCGGGCAGTGGGCGGAGGGGCTTTGGCCGCAGCGCACCGCATTTCGCAAACATGGCGGTGGGACTGAATGACGTATATGTGCTGCAGTCGGCCGCGTCCCACCTGCCGCGTTGCGTCGCAGGGCTGGCAGACGGCATGGCTTATCCGGGCACCGCCCTGTTCAGCGTGTTTTCGGGTGCAACGCGTTACACCGGAGAACTGCCGGCCTACCTGGTTGCTGCTGCCGCGGTGGAATCCCGGGTATTCCCTGTGTTCATCTATGACCCGGCAGCAGGGTCTGACTGGGCGACGCGTTTCTCGCTGTCAGCCAATCCGCAACCTGAAAGCGACTGGCCGAGTGCCATCTTCGAGTACGAGGATGCGGAGCGCCGCGGGATCGCGGAGTCGCTGTCCTTCACTTTTGTTGACTTTGCGGCCCTTGATGAGCGCTATGCGCGGCACTTTGCACGGGTCCCTTCGGAGCATCGTGGCGAGGCGATGATTCCGGTCAGTGATGCCCTGGTGGCGGAACAGCAGGAGCAGCCCGAGAGTCTGCCGGGTATTCTCATGGTGGACGGACAGAATCGCCTGCAGAAGGTGCTGGTCGATGAGCGGCTTTTGCGTGAGGCCCGACGCTGTCGTGAGTCGTGGCACAGCCTCCAGGAACTCGGCGGCATTCACAATTCTCACGCAGAGCGCTTGCTGGCCGAGGACCGCAGGGCGCGAGAAGCAGCCACCCAGCAGCAGAGCGAGGGAGCACCGCCGGCGCCTGAGGCTCAGTCTGCAGCGCCAGCGACGGAGGCTGCAAGCGCAGACTCTCCAAGTGCAGAGCCGGAGGCCGAGCTGTCGCCGGATGATGCCTATATTGAAACGCCGCGTTGTACGACCTGCAACGAATGCACCCAGATCAACGACAGGATGTTCGCTTATAACGAAAACCAGCAGGCCTACATAGCGGACCCTGACGCAGGGACCTATGCGCAGATGGTGGAGGCGGCGGAGAGCTGCCAGGTCTCTATTATCCATCCCGGGAAGCCCCGTAACCCGGACGAACCGGGGCTGGATGAGCTGCTGAAGCGCGCCGAGTCGTTCATCTAGGCGCGCGCCGAGCCGGGCGCCGCCGGTTACGTTCAGGAAACGGCGGGTCTGCAGGGCGCTGAAGAGCAGAGAACTATGTCCCCTTTAGATCGCCGCCCCGCTGCCATATAATGCGCCGCTTCCCGGCGAAAGCCCGGGCATTGCGTGGACCTGCTGGTATCAGGCCAGGCCGACATCCATTACAATTACCTTGTTATGCGCCCGTAGCTCAGCTGGATAGAGTACTCGGCTACGAACCGAGCGGTCGGGAGTTCGAATCTCTCCGGGCGCGCCAAAAAAGACAAAGGGTCCCCATCGGGGACCCTTTCTCTTTTTCAGCCCCGGATAACATTCGAACTCCAGAGTTCGACCCGAGGCCGACGCAGTCGGCCGACAAACGCGCAGCGAACGAAGTTCGCGAGCGGCCCCCTTGAGGGGTGAGCTGCGTAGCGGCGAATCATCTCTCCGGGCGCGCCCGTCGATCCAGCCCTCGAGCACAGCTCTCGGGCGTTCGGCGGGAAAGAGCTGGGCTCTTTCTGTGCCGCCTCACCCAGTTGCGCCCGTCGATCCAGCCCTCGAGCACAGCTCTCGGGCGTTCGGCGGGTATTGTCTCCTGAACCAGCGCTGCTTCCATTTCTTACGCGTAGGGTAAGGACAGCAAAGTCCGGTCTGCGTTCGACCAAGCGGCCACAAGGGCCGCAACCAGGCGCGGCATCAATGAGAACTTCGCATACCGTTTTCAATTGCCATGGCTTTTTTAGCAGTGCGGCGCTCGGACCATTCCAAAGCGCCAACGGTCAGCGCCGGCAGCATTGTCACCGAAACCACAGCAGCACCGAGGATGCCGAAAAGAACAATAGCACCGACACCGCGGTAAAGTTCCGTGCCCGCGCCGGGAATGAACACAAGCGGCGACAAACCACAGAGCGTTGTCAGCGTCGACATGGCGATGGGCCGCAATCTGGATGCGACCGCCTCTCGCACCGCATCGAGCCCCGAGACATTTCCCAGGCGAAAACGCTGCACGGCCCGATCGACGATGAGTATCGGGTTGTTGACGACGGTGCCCATGAGAATCAGGAAGCCAAGCATCGAGATCATGTCGAATGGCTGATGGAAACCGACCAGGCCTGCGGCCTTCAGGAGGGCGCCGAGGCCGTTCATCAGTGCCAGGCCGACGATGCCCCCCGCGATGCCGAGCGGAATCGTGGTCATGATCAGGAGTGGGTAGCCCCAGTGACGAAATATCGCCACCAGCAGTAGAAAAACAATGATCAACGCCACCGGGTAGTTCGCGGCAAGTGCCGCTTTGGTGGCATCGAGCTGGTCGCTGGCGCCGGAGATATCAACGTTTACGCTGGCCGGCAGCTCGCCTGAATTTCGCAAGTATTCGACGACGTCGCGGCGCACGATTTCAACGCCGTCTTCGAGTGCGATGGATGCTGGCGGAATCACGTTCAAGGTTACGGTGCGCTGGCCATTGATTCGCCTGATGGTATTGGTATCAACGGTTTCAGTTATCGTAGCCATCGCACTGAGCGGTAGCACGGCACCTCGGGGCGTGTAGATGGGCAGTCCGCCGAGGCTGTCCAGATCGGTGCTCCCGCCAGTGGTGCCGTAGAGATAAATGTCGATTTTGTTATCGGACTCAAAGTACTCGTCGACGAAGGCGCCATCGGTGAGTGCTGCCACGGTGTAGCCGACGTCGTTGGTATCCATACCCAGCTCTGCGATGCGGGTCCAGTTTGGCCGGATTTCGATCAGCGGTTGCGACAGCGACAGTGAGGATGGGCTCGACTGAATACGCGGATTACCCAGCGCCACTTCTGCGCGACGGTAGGCGGCCAGCGCTGCGTCATAGATCACAGTGAGGTTTGGCCCCGAAATGTCCAGATTGATACTGCGGGTGCCACCGTCGTTGCTGGAAATGATTGAACCGCGGGCCGCAAACGCTCGCATGCCCGGGTACTGCCGATAGCGAGCCGTCAGCGCATCCATCAGCGCGTCGATATCTGAAGCGCGCACTGGCTCGGTGATGATGCGCATGCCGTCGGCATCGATTCTGACGTTCAGGTACTTGATGGCCGGCACCGCGACCTCGCCACGCTCGAAGCGGTCGGGGTCATCGCCGAGAAACTGCAGAAAATAGCCGCGGACATCCTGCCCGATCTCAGCCATCGTTTCGAGGTTGTAGCCGGGCGGCGCGCTCATTGACGCAAAGGTCTTGGGTTCCTCGCCTTCCGGCAGGTACTCAGCCGGCGGCGTGAGCAGGACGATGACGGCTGCGCTGGAGATAACCGTCACGGCAATGGTCATCATCCGGCGCCTCGGCGTCGCAATCAGTTTGTCAATGGAGGCTAGCAACCGGTCGCGAAATGCGCTTTTTTTGGCGCTGCGCTCTTTCACGCCGAAAGACAGGCGGGCGCTGGCCGTCGGAATCAAGGTTATTGCTACCAGCATCGAAGCGAGAATCGATGCGGAGATCGCAACCGCCACGTCAGAGTAAAGCTGTCCCGCCTCTTCAACGATGAACAGTACGGGCAGGAAAACCAGGATTGTGGTCAGGGTCGAGGCAAGCACGGCCGTCCAGACTTCGCGCACGCCCTCGACGGCAGCGCGGAAACGATCGAGGCCCTCGCGACGTTTCAGCTCGATGCTTTCGATAACAACAATGCTGTTATCCAGCGTCATGCCAATGGCAAAGGCCACGCCGGCCAGCGAAATAACGTTGATCGTCCGGCCGGTGGCAAGCAGTCCGATGAAGGCGGCGATCGTACAGATCGGGACACCGATTACGCCGACCGCCGTCGCGCGCCCGGACCTGAGAAACAGGAACATGACGAGTGTTGCGAACAATGCGCCCAACGCCAGGTTGGTCCACACGTTTCTGATGGAGGCCTCAACATAGCCGGCGTCTTCCGCGATAAGCGACATTGTCATGCCATTGGGCTCGAGCACCTCACGCTTTACGCGTTCGACCGCAGCCAGCATTGCGTACTTTATGTCGATCACATTGGAGCCGGCCTCCCGGCTTACTGAGGCGAACAGGATCGGATCGTTATTCAGAAAGGCCAGCGAGCGGATTTCGAAATGATCGAGCTCTACCGCACCCACATCGGACAGGCGAATCAGCGCGTCGTCGCGACGCTCTATGATCAGGTCCTCGAGCGCTGCAACAGAATCAAAGCGGCCCATGGTGCGCAACAGGTAGCGGCGCTTTCCGCTCTCGATTTCGCCCCCGGAGACGTCACGATTACGAGCTCGGATGGCGTCACGCACATCGGCAATGGTCAGCTGGCGGTCCACCAGTTTTGCCGGGTCCAGCAGGATCCTGATCTGGCGATCTGCGCCACCGCGGATGTCGACCTGCGACACTCCCGGCACGCCCGACAGGCGAGTACGGACGTTGTCCACGATGAAGTCCCGCATCATGTCCATGTCCAGGTTGCGCGGGTTGCCTGGCAGAGGCGAGATCGCAAAGTACATGAACGAATTGGCCGAGAAAGAGCTTGCAAATACGCGCGGTTCGTCCACGTTCTCGGGGTAGGATGGAACCTGGTTCAACGCATTGTTGACCTCAATCAGCGTTTGGGTCATTTCGACGCCGAAGGGAAAGTCGAGCTCGATGACGGCGCGGCCAGTTGAGGCTGATGACTCGAGGCGCTGCAGGTTGGGCAGCGTGCGAAGATACTCTTCCTGCTCAATCAGTATCTCCTTCTCGACGTCCTGCGGGGTGGCGCCGGGCCATGCGGTTTGAATTGACACGGTGCGGACTTCGAGATCCGGAATCATCTGCACGGGGACGCGTACCGCGGCAACCAGGCCCACCACGGTGACGATCAACGCAGTGACCGTCGTTAAAATGCCGTTGCGGACGATTGCTTCAAACATGCTCAGGGCGCCCCCTCAAGAATTCTGACGGTCTGGCCCGCCTGCAAAGATTCATTGCCGCGAGTAACGATGCGGTCACCTTCGCGGAGACCGTCAGTGATCTCGACAAATCCATCGAACTCAAGTCCGGTGCGGATGGCTTGTTCGCGCACGACGGGCAGCCCGTCGCCTGATTCCACAACCCAGACAGTCACGCGACCGTCCGGGAAACGAAGCACCGCATCGCGGCTTACGGCGATGCCGGTTCGTCCCGTTGCGAGGCTGAATGCGGCGCTGGCCGACATTCCGGGCGATATCGCCAGCGACCCGATGGATTCAGTCGCGTCCGCGATTACCCGCACCAAAAAGGTCCGTACACCGGGGTTCTTGACCGGCACGATCGCGCTGATGCGCGCTGACAGCCTTGTATCCCGCAGGGAGTCCAGCGTGATCTCTACAGCTGTATCAGGAGAAATACTGCCGAAGAAATCCTGCCCCACCTGGAAATCAAAGCGCAGGTCGTCCGTAGCCACTAACTCAAGGAGTCCGTCGCCTGGGCTGACCCATTCACCCGGGTCTGCATAGCGTCTGCTTATGACGCCGGCAAACGGGGCCTTGAGCCGATGGCGCTCGACGAGGGCGGCCTGTTCACGCGCGGCGATGCGGGCAACGGCGAGCAGTGCTTCGTCTTCCGCCACCTCTGCGCGCAGGGACTCGATCTGGGTTCGCGCGATGCCTTGTTGGGGCCCGATCTTTTCCGCCTCGCCAAGACGCCGCCGCGCGTCGGCGAGCGAAGTTTCGCGCAGTCCTGCCTCGGCGTACGAACGCTCGAGAGCCAGTTCGGCCAATTCTGCATCCAGGCTCAGGAGTGGATCACCCGCAAGTACCCGTTGGCCCTCGTCTGTCCTGACGTCCGCAATCAATCCGGGGACAGCCGTAGACAATACCGCCGTTCGCGGCGATGTGACGGTCCCGCTGGCGCTGATTCGCTTGATTATCGCCTGGGTTGAAACCGTGTCGATGCGAACAGGTGCCTGTGAAAAAACAGGCATCGCAAGGCATAAAAGTGCGACGGCGCCCACGGCGCGTGGTCCTTTGTTCATTGTTACTCCGCCAGTGTGTGGGTAGACAAATGCCTGGGTAGCCCCGTTATTGTAAGGCCTGGAAGTGATCGCCACGTGAAGAATCGATCACCGGCAGTCGCCAGGGATGGCTGGTCAATGATCTGGTACGAGTTGTGCGACGAGTCGACGGCCTTGCGAAACCTATCCACGGGTGCACTAACAATTTAAACCGCCGATTCCCAGGGTCTTAGACCAAGGGGGCGGCTGGGTGCCGTGCAACCCAGGTCAGCCCGGTTGTCCGTTAAACTTGGGGCCACTTCAGCCTGTCCGTTTGCTCAATTCTGGAGGTGAGGCGCGATGAGAGAAACCAGGCCTCGACGTCTTCTGGGTCTCGGCGCCGTTATTGCTGTTGGCCTCATGACTGAGTTTCTGCCGGATGGCCCGCCTATGACTCAACTGGTTCTTGGCGAACAATACGTGTTTCTGCCAAGAATCCGGGAGGTATTTCTCTCGTTCGTTATTTTTTCGCTTGGGGCGTACATTTCAAGGTGTCGCTTCCTGCCGGTTGCTGTCGGGGTAGTTATTCTTGTGCATGCATGGATTATGTACATTCTCTACCAGATTGCGCTGCCCGTGGGTAACCCGGAGCTTGTCAGAATTCTGGTTGCCAACCTCCCTGGCCTGATTACGCCATTGTTGGCTGCAACGCTTGGCACGTTCGTCGGCGAACACCTGTATTCACGCCATCTCAAGACCGGCTGAGAAAGGCCGGTCGAATTCGTATTACTTCCCGAAAATAAATTTATCCGTGCTTCCCGAGGGCGTCCGGGCTGGCACAGCCGTTCCAATCCGTATCCCCATTTCAAGGCACCAGCATTTGGGAGGCTGATCTGGCAGGGCTCAGGGCAGCGTTAAAGCCTTGGTGGGCATCATTTTTCCGGGCTTGGAATAGCCTTCGGCAGTGAGATTCGGCTATAATTTAGATCGATTCTAAATCGCGAGTCCGATTTTGCTGAATAACAAAAGCAAAGTTCATAAATGGAGGGAAATTTCAATGCGTAAACAAATGCTTACCCTGATTACGGCCTTGGTGGTTGCGTCGTCGCTCGGGCTGTCGATCGGCACTGCTTCTGCCCAGGGCATGCCCAAGTCCAACCAGTTTTGGTGGCCTCAGAATCTGGACCTGAGCCCGCTTCGTCAGAATGCCGCCGAGTCCAACCCGATGGGCGACAATTTTGACTATGCCGAGGCCTTCAGCGCCCTCGACCTCGCCGCGGTGAAGAAAGACATCGAGACCTTGATGAAGACCTCGCAGGATTGGTGGCCCGCAGACTATGGTCACTACGGGCCGTTTTTTATTCGCATGGCCTGGCACAGTGCGGGCACCTACCGCGTGGCTGACGGTCGCGGCGGCGCTGGCGGTGGCCAGCAGCGATTCGAGCCGCTCAACAGCTGGCCCGATAACGCGAATCTGGATAAGGCGCGGCGCCTGCTGTGGCCGATCAAACAAAAATATGGCCGGAGCATTTCCTGGGCCGATTTAATGGTGCTGACTGGCAACGTCGCGCTGGAATCCATGGGCTTTAAGACCTTTGGGTTTGCAGGCGGACGTGAGGACGACTGGGAGGCCGACCTGGTGTACTGGGGGCCTGAAACCAAGATGCTCGAGGACGAACGCTACAAGGGTGACCGGGAGTTGGAAAACCCTCTTGCTGCCGTGCAGATGGGGCTGATCTACGTGAACCCGGAAGGGCCGAACGGTAATCCGGATCCGCTGTTAGCCGCCAAGGACATTCGTGAAACGTTTGGCCGCATGGCGATGAACGACGAAGAGACCGTCGCCCTGATCGTTGGCGGACATACTTTTGGTAAAAATCATGGCGCGGTGAAGCCCGATTGCCTGGGCGCCGAGCCGGCCGCCGCAGGCATAGAAGAGCAAGGCCTGGGCTGGCACAACAAGTGCGGCAGTGGGAAAGGCGGCGATGCCATCACCAGCGGCCTCGAGGGCGCGTGGACCGTGACGCCGATCAACTGGAGCCACAACTATCTGCAGAATCTGTATGCGTTCAACTGGGTAAAAACCAAGAGTCCTGCAGGGGCCACCCAGTGGATCCCGGATGCTGAGAGCGCAGCCAACCTTGTGCCGGATGCGCACGATCCGACCAAGCGGCACGCACCGGTCATGCTGACGACCGACCTGGCGCTCAAGGTCGACCCAAGCTATCAGAAGATTTCAAAGCGCTTCCTCGATAATCCGAAAGAGCTGGAACTCGCTTTCGCGAAGGCCTGGTTCAAGCTGACCCATCGCGACATGGGTCCGCGTGTACGTTACCTCGGCGCCGAGGTACCAGCTGAAGTACTGATCTGGCAGGATCCGGTTCCCGCCGTCGATTACGCGCTGATTGATGCCGACGCTATCGCGAAGCTGAAGGCAGAGATTCTTGATTCGGGGCTGACGGTCCCCGAGCTGGTCAGAACTGCCTGGGCGTCTGCCGCCAGCTTCCGCGGCACCGACCTGCGCGGTGGCGCGAACGGCGCGCGAATTCGCCTGGCGCCGCAGAAGGACTGGGCAGCCAACAACCCGAAAGAACTGGCGAAGGTGCTTAAGCGTTTGGAGCGTATCCAGAAAGACTTCAACGGCAAGAAATCCAGCGGCAAGCAGGTGTCCCTCGCGGACCTGATCGTGCTGGGTGGCGCCGCAGCCATCGAGAAGGCGGCAAAGGATGCCGGGCAGGTCGTGCAGATACCCTTCACGCCCGGGCGTAATGATGCCACGCAAGCGCAGACCGATGTTGTATCGTTTGCAGTACTCGAACCCACCGCAGATGGCTTCCGCAACTACTACGCTGACGGCAACGCCATGTCGCCGGCGACCATGTTGGTGGATAGGGCAAGTATGCTGACGCTCAGCGTGCCCGAAATGACCGCTTTGGTTGGCGGCATGCGCGCCCTGGGCGCCAATGCCGGCGGATCTGCGCACGGTGTGTTCACGGATCGGCCCGGCACGCTGAGCAACGACTTCTTCGTGAACCTGCTTGGCATGACTACGGTCTGGACAAAATCGGCAAGCTCACAGGGTGTTTACGAGGGCCGTGAACGTGCAACGGGCACGCTCAAATGGACGGCCACGCCTGTTGACCTCGTGTTCGGGTCGCACGCGGAGCTGCGCGCCATCGCAGAAGTCTATGCAGAAGCAGGTGGGCAGGAGAAGTTAACGCACGACTTCGTCAATGCCTGGACCAAGGTGATGAATCTGGACCGTTTTGACGCGGGCTCTTCCATGCAGAAATCGTCGCTCGCGAGCCTCTGAGTAACGGCCTGCGGAGCGACCGTCCAGCGCTCCAAAACAAATTGCGAGCACTGCTCGTGATTTGTCGATCAAAGAACGGCGGCGCTGACTGCGCCGCCGTTCTTCGTTCGGAACTTGACGTCAACGCGGCGCGGAACGTCTTACGGAATGGCGCTCGCGTTATCGCCGCAATTTGGTCCCTCGTGGAGACCCAGGTCGGGCATGACTCTTGGTCAGCACGTCGATTTGGCTTTTAAAGAATTCTCAACATGCGAGCTGAACCTCACTTCGAATCGCCCGCGAATCGACGCGTCCCTGAAGGTTTGCGCGCCACACAGCATACGAGAAGTGCGCCGACGTTTATCCGAGTCGGCCCAATGCCAAAGCGTTTCGAAAGCCAGCTGGGTTTTACGCCGAGACCCAATCTCGCAACGTCCCATCCGCGTACGCTGATGTCGACCCGGGAAGCAACCACCCGCAACAACTCGCCCGAACTCTCGGTCACACTCTTCGAAGACGCTGACTTTAACAACTCCCTGCGCACCCCGAGAAGATCCCGTAGGTTGCTGAACTCCAATTCGAGCGCATCTCCTTGACCCGAAAAGCCAAACCTGACGCCATCGGGACTCTCGATGGCGAGGGTCCCGATGGCGTCCAGGGGCAACACAGCGTCAGGCCGACGCAAGATTCCGCGACCTGATTTTCAAGGTGCCATTGATCTTCCATGGCGCATGGCGGGCCTGCTCTGAGGCAGAGCTCGGGACGAGAACCTCGACCTTATCGAACTCATAGGCTATCTCGGCATTGCGCTGGGTCAGCTTGTCATACAGGTCGGCGGCGAGCTGCGGCCACGTTTGGGTTTCAGCATTTGACATAATCTTTCTCCGTCTGGTTATTGACTAAATGATAGATAAACAAAACATGGACAAAGTAACTCAGGCAGGACCCCATAGTCAACCCCCTGGGCACCTTCGTGAGTAGGCCAGATGCGATCTGACGGACGTCTGTGCCGGCGCATAAGGGCGCTTTCCCGGTGTAATAGCACTTGGTGAGCTAGTGGCAGGCAGCATCCTGATCCGGTGTCAATGTTCTGCCGGATCAAACAGAGGACATCGCTGAGGGGAGGTTCTGGATTCTTGCCTGGCGCTTACGGTGCCTATGGTCGCCCGGACGGCTTTTTTGCGTCTGCCGGCAACATTTTCGTAAGCAAGCCGCTAAGGGTGGCGGTTTCCTTCCCGCCCGACGAGCGCAACGTCTGGCTCGCGGATCTGAACAAGGACGAAAAGCAGGACCTCGTCATTCAATTGGGGTCCACCGGTCATGTCCCTGACGCCCCGCATCGCGTGATTACACTTATCGCCCGCCAGGCCCGTTCAAGTACTTTGTCGAAAGGCGTTGCCCCGAATCTACCCGGGAAGTGCGGTGTCTCAGGTTATTCAACCAGTACCAGCTTGCCGAAAAGCCCGGCGTCTTTCCAGCCCCGATCTTTTTCGTCGCCAGGTGCGAACTCCGAGCCAATAAACAGCTCGCGCAGCTCGCTGCCGTCGTTATCACAATAGGCAATCATCAGCCCCATCACCTTGCCTGCTGAGAGCTTTATCGGGACATTATCGTCGGCGCCATCCACATATTGATCGGTGTAGATGTCGATAGCGAGCTCCCAGATTATCTTGTTGCCCTGCTGCTTCCAGCGGCTCTCGACATGGTGTGAGTAGTTATGCGGCAGCTTGTCGGTGCCGATGTCGATCGCCTGGTTGTCCAGCGACATGTGGTAGGCAAAGGCATTGTGGTTGTACTGGTGGTCGCCACCCGAATAGTCCTCGTCCAGGAAGATCTCGAGGCAATCATCATCCCAGTACTGGACCAGCGGGTCGCGGTGGCTGTCGAACAGGATGTCATCTGTAAATTCCCCGAGGATATAGAGCCTCTCCTCGGTCCATACGACCTTGAAACGCCCCTGAAAATCTTCTGCCGAATACTCTGGTCCCAGCCAGCGATGATTCAATTCGTGCCACTCCGCCTCCTGCCAGATGGCTTCGTCTGCGACACCGTCCACCGTGGGGGCCAGTGTCGCTTTGGGTGCGCGGTATTCGCTGCGACCCGCGTAGTGCGTTGAACTCGCGGGTGCGGACTGTGTGGCGACCGCAGGCGCAATCGGCGCGAGCAGCAGGCACAGCGCGGCATAGGAAACGGTTCTGGCAATGCTCATTGTGGCTCCCGATTGACCGATGTTTGGGCTGATGTTGATTGATGGGCCCGAACGAGTGTCGTGTCTATGTAGCCCTCGACATGCGGCCCTGCACATAGGCGCCGGCGAACATCGCGGCCAGCGCGATCACTACAGGCCAGTTTCCTGCCCCCAGCCCCGCCAGGGCAGGGCCCGGACAGAGCCCGCAAATCCCCCAGCCGATCCCGAACAGGGCGGCGCCCAGGAGCGTGTCGCGATTCAGCGCAGAGGGATGCTTGCCGAAAAGCGGTGCCAGCAGCGGCTTGCTGAGCAAGCTCGGCAGCAACTGATAGGCCACCATCGTTACGGCCGATGCGCCCCCAAGGACCCAGAGCAGTCCAAGATCTTCAAAACGCAGAAACGACAGGATCACTTCCGGTTTGATCATGCTCGAATATGCCAGACCAAAGCCGAACAAAGCGCCGGCGATCAGCACGCTGAGGAAAGTCCCGATCTTCATCAAGCACCCCCGACCATCTTAACCACCGAGGCCGAGACCATGGCGGTGAAAAGGAATATCAGTACAGCCAGCAGGGAGGGCAGCTGCAGCGAGGCAAGGCCGCAGATGCCATGGCCGGATGTACAGCCGTTGGAAAGCCGCGCGCCGAACCCGGCGATGAAACCGCCGAGCGCCAGCTGCCACCAGGTGACCGCTGTCTGGAACGGTTCACCTATCGTGAACAACCAGATGCCGGCGCCGACAACCAGCCCCAGCGCATATACCAGCCGCCAGTTTCGCGACGTGACGAACTTCTCCTGGTTGAAGTAACGGTGCGACGACACATACGACCAGGTGCTTGTAAAAAATGTACTCATGCCCCCGATCAGCCCCGTAGTGACGAACAGGAAGCTGACCGCGAGGCCGATGATGATTCCGCCTGTCAGATAATGAGCGATGCCCATTGGGAACAAAGTATCAAGTGCCGGCATCCCGTGTCTCCATGCAGATAATGTTGTTAAGTAAAACCCAGTTTATCAAAACAGGGAAACGGAACGGGTACGTTTTTTGAACAGCGTCAGAGACTGGCAGGATTCTTGCTGACCTGCGCAGGTGCGGGACGGGGAAACCGGGCCCTTGACGTGCTCGTCAGGGGCCCGGCGATTGTCCGCAATTCGGCCGGTCGCTCAGGTTTTCGAGGCCTGGAAGATGCTCTCGATGGAAGCGTCCAGCATGGCATCAAATTCAGCCTTTGATTGCTTCGCGGAGAGACCCTCGGACAGGGCGCGTGAGAAGCTCGCAACCATGCCCTTCTGTCGGGTCAGGCGCGCGTTGGCCTCGTCGCGGCTATAGCCACCCGACAGTGCGACTACCCTCAGGACGTTCGGGTGACTGATGCAGTCGGCATAGAGGTTGTTCTGCTCGGGCAACGTCAGCTTCAGCATGACCAGTTGATCCGGTTTCAGGGCGTTCAGCTCAGCCATGAGTTCTTTCTTGAGAATATCCTCGGCCTTGGCTTTTTCCGGGCAATGAATGTCGACCTCCGGCTCGATGATAGGCACGAGTCCTGCTGCGACAATCTGGCGCCCGATTTCAAACTGCTGCTTGACGATTGCCCTGATGCCAGTCTCGTTGGCCTGCTTGATTACGGAGCGCATTTTTGTGCCGAATATGTGCTTGCTTTTCGCTTTTGCAAGCAGTGCGTCCAGGCCAGGGATCGGTTTCATGACCTGAGCGCCGTCTTTCTCGTTCTCGAGGCCCTTGTCCACCTTAAGGAACGGCACAACGTGCTTGACGTCCCACAGGTAGTCCGCGGTGGGCTTGCCCTCGACCGCCCGATCCATCGTGTTCTCAAACAAAATGGCGCCGAGTATGCGATCGCCGTTGAAGCTCGGGCTGGTAATGATCCGGCTTCTCATCTCGTGCACGATGGTGAACATTTCTTCGTCATTGGACCAGCTGTCCTGCGGCAACGCCGTACAGGCCCAGGGCCTTGGGCGTGCTGCCGCCGCTCTGATCCAGCGCGGCGATGAAGCCGTCCTGGTCTTTCATTTTCTGCAGTTGCTTTTTTGAGTTGCTCACTATGTCCTCTCGATTTTACATTGGCTGATCATGGGTTTCGGGCCGCCTCGGACCCCGATTCGGGTCGGCACTCAATCGGGAGACCGACCAGCGGGTGCCTTGCTTGAGAACGAAGTTTACCTGCCATCGTCGCCTTGTGCGAGGGCGAGCCAGCTTCGGCAATGGTGTGGTCGTACCAAGCCAGGGGGCAAATGACTGCGGCCTGGTTCGCTGCTGTTTCCGGGAGAGCAGTACTTGAATCTACGTCGAGCTTGATCGGAATAGTGTATCCGGGCCGCAGGCGGGTGGCGGGGCAGGGACTTCTGTCTGACCGGGTCACAGCGGGGCTGAAGCGGGGTCTTGTAAATCGGGCCCAGCGCACATAATGGCCCTCATAGTCTGTGCTACGATTTTGCATATTCGCCCGAAATCTCCGCGATAACGGGAGCCTCCCGAAACCGGGAGCGCCCCACCCACCTGGGTAATGGCAGAGGCGTGCAAGCAAGCCTGCCTGGTCACGTAGCAACAGGAGTCTCATTATAATGCCCGGTTCGGCTCTGCGTACGGCCCTCAAAAATCGGGGACAACTCTCATTTATCGGTATCTACGATGTCTTTTCGGCCACCATGGCTCTGAGGCATTTCGACGGGATATTCGTGAGTGGGTTTGGCTTTGCCGCCAGCCACTATGGCCTGCCGGATATAGGATTCATCGCCTGGCCGGACATCGTGGCGTTTACCCGTCGACTGCGTTCCGTATTTCCTGATGCCCACATCGTGGTGGACATGGACGACGGCTATGGCGACCCGGTTATTGCGGCACAGGCTGCCTTGTCGCTGGAGGAGGCCGGCGCCTCCGCCGTCATTCTCGAAGACCAGCAACGACCACGAAAATGCGGCCATCTTAGTGGTAAGGAGCTGCTTGAAGTCGATGCGTATATCGAAAAACTGGAAAAAGTTCTGGCGGCGCGCAGCCATATGTTTGTAGTGGCTCGCACCGATGCAACGGAGCCAGAGGATATCATTCAGAGAGCCGTTGCCAGTTCGCGTGCGGGAGCAGATGGTGTGCTCATGGATGGGCTGGGCAGCCTTGATGTCGTCAGAGCCGTGCGCGACATTGTCGATACGCCGATTGCGTTCAACCAGATCGCCGGGGGGCGTTCGCGCGGCCGCAGCTGGACAGAATTAAAGCAAGCTGGTGTGACTATGGTGGTTTACAGCACGCCATGCCTGTTCGGCGCCCAGGCAGCGATAGACCATGACCTCGCTGCACTCGTGGAGGCAGACGGGGTTCTGCCCGAGCCTGGCGGCGGTCGGGTAGGTTTGCAGGACTGCGTAAGGCTACTGGACGAAAATCTCGCCCGGCGCCACAGGCGCTGATGGAAAAGGCAATGAATAAATCAGTTCAGGGTTCAGCTGCTTGCATCGGAGAGAATTGGTGCGTTAGTCAGATAGGGGTTCTGCCAATTTGCTGCTCGACCTAGAAATTGGGAGTCTCGTTGAGGTAGAGACCGGGCGCCGCTGGTGCCCGGAGGAAGTCAGGCGCCAGGTCGCAGCACGTGCCTGCTCGTTGCAGGCCAAAGGCCTGGGGCGTGGCGACCGGGTGCTACTGCACTTTGGGAATCGGCTCGAGTTTTTTGCGGAGCTGCTCGCGATTTGGAGTTCAGGTGGCTGTGCGATTCCCGTTGACGGGCGTCTGACGGTTTATGAAGTTCAAACACTCGCCAAAGCGGCGTTGGCGAAATTCAGCATAATCGACGATTGTACAGACCCGGCGACGGTTGCCGACATAGGCGATGTGACAGTAGTCGATACACTCGTACACGCAGCGAATGATGACGCCGGAGGAATCGGAGAATCACTTTTCGAACTTGACGACGATGCGCTGATTCTGTTCACCTCCGGCTCGACCGGGGAACCCAAGGGCGTCGTGCACACGCACCGATCTCTGCACGCCCGTTGGACAACATTGCGCCAGGTGCTGGGCATCGAGCCGTATCGCAAAACGCTTTGCTTGCTTCCTACCCATTTCGGGCATGGTCTTATCTGCAACTGTCTTTTTCCATGGTTGGCCGGATGCGACCTCTTCGTTGCATCTCCGTTCAAGCCGGATCTGGTTATGCAACTGGGCACATTGCTCGACAAGCACGAGATCACTTTCATGTCATCGGTGCCGTCTTTGTGGAATCTCGCCCTGCCTGTTGCCGCCCCGCCTCTTAAAGGCAGCCTGCGGCGGATCCACGTGGGGTCCGCGCCGCTGTCAGGGGATATGTGGCGAAAAATCCAGTCGTGGTCAGGTGTCAATGAAGTTTTCAACGCTTATGGCATCACCGAGACCGGGAGCTGGGTGGCGGGCACGACAGGCCCTAGAGTAGAGCCCGAGCGCGGCCTTATCGGCGAACCCTGGGGCGCCACCATCAAAATATTGACCGCGCGAAGCGTCGAGGCACTGAAGGAGGACTGCAGTGAGTGCCCTGCCGGGGTGGCAGGCATGATCTGGCTCAATACGCCTGCTCTCATGAAGGGCTACTTCCAAAGGCCGGATCTGACTTCAGACGTTGTTTACCAGGGATGGTTCATGACGGGAGATATTGGAGTCATCGACGACCGGGGCCGACTGCTTATCCGTGGGCGAGAGCGCGATGAGATCAACAAAGGCGGTATGAAAGTCTTTCCGGCGGACATCGATGCCATCGCTCAACAATTTTATGTCGTCAAGGACGTATGCACGTTCGCTGTCGATGACAGGCTGTATGGCGAGAACGTTGCGCTGGCCGTAGTCATGTCTGATCGCAGTGAGGTAGCGATAAGAGGCCTATTTGAATGGCTGGTGAGCCACCTTGCTGAGCACAAGCGGCCAATCCAATGGTATCTGCTGGATGAGATACCGCGGACGAGCAGGGGGAAAGTCAACCGCGACACGGTCAGGCGCGCATGCCTTGAGGCCGAGCCAATTCAGTTGGGTGAGATTGTCAGTAAAGGCAAATGAAACTGACAAGCAAAAAGCATGACTGCCGGTGATCGAATTCGCTCCGACCTGATTGTGTTCCTGGGGACGATCGTGCGTCCCGGATGCCGCTTGGATATTATCGCTGGCGATGATCACCTGGTTGACGCCGGGGTTCTCGATTCTCTGGCGGTCATCCATATCATTATGTATCTGGAGTCAGAGTACGGTATCAACCTTGCTGAGCAAGGCATCAATCCCGCAGACATCCTGTCGATAAACGGCATTCTAGAGGCCATAGCAAGCGCTCCATGAGTGACCTTCGACACCAGTGGCATGAGAGTCCGCGCTATGTCGCTGCTGGCCAGACGGTACCCGGCCGAATCGTCATCCTGATCATTGCGACGGCACTGATGGTCTGGCATCAGACGTCTGCCCTCGTGCCCATCACCTTGGTGCTTGTCATGCTGTTGCCGGCACGGCGCCGTCAGATAGTCGGTATCGCGGCGTTTGGAGCAATCGTGGAGTATTTCGCCGCTCGCGGCGGAGTAACACCGGGCAGCATGCTTGCAGAGCCCGCTTTGTTGCTACGGCCACTGGTGCTGATCGTCGGCGTTGTTGTCGGGTTATACGTTTTTTATCGGCTGACCTTGCTTTTTGCACGGTGGCCGACTCCCATGCGGCGTTACCCCCTGCTGTCGCTGCATGCCGGTTTCTGGGCTGGACTGGCGCTCATGCGCCCGCTGCCTGTGCTTGGAGTCCTGGCCGAAATAGGGCCCTGGCTGATTTGGCGGCTCAGCTACCTTGTGCAACTTGCGAGCCGTGGCGGAGTTCAGGACACGAGGTTCACGGACCACGCCCTGTATCTGTGGCCCGTATTCGGGGGCACCAGTACGCCCTATGGCAAGGGTTTGGACTACCTGCGGCGCTGCGAGGCCAGCGACGCAGCCGCCAATTCCCGGTCGCAGCTGGCGGGGCTCAAGTTGCTGATGCTAGCCGTGGCCTGGCATTACGCTGTTTTGCTGATGGACATGTTCGTGTTCGGCGCCGCCGCGGGCTTTCCTGACGCCTTGTCGGGCTACCTTCCGGACGGCTCTCTGCGTGTTCCCCACCTCGGAGACGTCATTGCCGGCGCAACCGTAGCAGTAGGGGTTGCATGGGCGAGCCTGTATCTGGAGTTGATATACGCCACTTTGCGTCTGGCAGTAGCCGGGCACATCATTATTGGTTGTTTGCGGCTGCTGGGGTTCAATGTTTTTCGTAATACCTACAAGCCGCTGCTCGCGGAATCAATCATCGAGTTCTGGAACCGTTATTACTACTATTTCAAAGAGCTCCTGGTTGAGTTCTTCTTCTATCCGGTTTTTCTCCGCGGCGGACGGCTTGGCCCGCAGCTCCGGCTTTTTGTTTCGGTTTTCGCTGCCGCTTTTGTTGGCAATATGTACTATCACCTCATATTGGATCCGAACCTGATAGTCGCTGGTGATCCGGGCGTAATATGGGCGCGCTGGGGCGCCCGCCTTGTCTATTGCTTCATCCTGGCGCTTGGCATCTATGTGTCGATGCGCCGTCAGCAACGAACCCGGCGCACGCGGGTTGCGACAAACTGGCCCGGGCGACTGAGACGGATTGCCGGAGTATGGACGTTTTACGCGGTCATTCATGTGTGGAACGTAGACGCATCGGATGCGACTTTTTCGGACCGCGGAAATTTTTGTCTCCGCCTGCTTGGTCTCGGCTAATGAGGTGAGCAAATAAGGTGAAAGCGCTATTCCTCTTCATGGCATGTTGCTATCTTTCGCTCAACTTCATTTTGCGATGGATGCGATACTCATTGTTTTCTGGCCATGGTTCATACGGCTGGCCGCAGGCGTCGAATCTCGAACTCGCTCTGTTTATTGCGCTCCTTATATCCCCGATATTTGTCGTTGGAGCGTTGTTCTGGCTCTTGACCGGCAGCAGGCCCATTCGAACAGTCATTGCCGGTGCAGTCCTGTTCGCTGTCAGCACGATTGTACTTGAGCCCATCTATGCCTGGTACAGCATGTCCCATACGCTCCCCGGCGCAGATCAGGTAAGACTCTTCTTGTCAGAAGACTGGTCCGATCACTTCGGGATTACCGAAGAAATGACAAGAAACTACCTGCGACTCTCGCTGATTCATGCGAGCGCCTATTTTTCGATCGCGGCGGGCGCCGTGTTCGTGGCAAGCCGGGTCAGAAGAGAGATCGTCAGCCGGCGTGGTGCGAACCAGCTTGCCGGCATTTTTATTATGGCCATTATCGCGCTCAACATGTTAGTCGTCTCACGCTTCGTCGAATCCGGCAATCCACAGTGGCGCCAACTGAGCCATCAGTCGATTCTCTACCCATCACGTTGGACGGAAGCGCTTTTTTCTGACGCCGGGAATCAGAATAGGCTTATGGAGCTTTCTGAGTTTCTGGCAAGCCATCGTCCGGAAACAGCTGCGGATATGCAAGACGAGAGAGGAACAAGTGATCAGACACTATCGCTGCGCGGGGCCGATGTCCTGGTACTCACAATCGAGGGCTGGGCTCCAAATTATATATCGCCGGAGACGATGCCGTTCCTGACCGATTGGGCGAAAGCACACGGTTTTATCGGCTTGCAACACTATTCTTCGGGCAACAATACGCTTAATGGTGTGCTTGGTTTATTGCACGGAGCTACGCCGCTTTGGTTTTATCGGCCCGATTCTGCGGGCCAGCAAAGTCAATACCTGGAGGCGCTGCGTGAAAACGGATACCGGACACGCCGCTATAGCACTGACCTGACTACTTACCGGCAGATTGGCCGTTATCTTCGTAATTTTTCGATGCAGGCGCTTGATCTGCGAGACGATTGGCAACTGATCGACGCTGTTGCTGATGATTTTGGCCGGGAGGGCTCGCAGTTTTCCTTTGTCTACTATGGAGGAACACATTTCCCGTATCTGCACGGGCGGGATTATGCGGCGTTCAAGCCAGAAGTGCCCGATGATTTTGACTACAGTTCCTGGGACCTGCGCAACCACGTTGAGTCGATTCGCAACCGGTATCGAAATTGCCTGCTGGAACTCGATGACTGGCTGGAGCGCCTGCTGGGCCGCATTCAATGGCGAGATATGGTCGTGGTTATAACGGGCGACCATGGGGAGGCATTCTTCGAAAAGGGCCGCTTGTCGCATTCCAGTACATTGGAAAAGGAGATGGTCGCAACGCCATTGGTCGTGTACTTTCCGGGCGTTCAGGCGAGAGATCTGGAGGGTGTCACATCGCACCTCGACATCATGCCGACAATATTTGATGTGTTGGGAATGCCCTCTGTACGCAACTCTGCCGGACGCTCTCTTTTGCAAAGCTCTCAGCAAGCAGGCGCCGTTGTCGTGAGGCAGAATAAGCCCTGGGAGAGCCGGGAGTGGGCAGTGGTCACTGGTTCTCTGAAGACCTACTGGCGTGAGCAGGACGACGGAGTCGCGGAAATCGTGGATCTCCTGGATACCGATGATCGCCGGCTGGCCATTCGCGGTCACGAGGCGCAGTTGTCAGCCAACATTGCCTTTGCGAAGCGCGTCGTTCTGGATGATACAAAAGCCGGCAAGCTCTATACGGAGACCGGGTCCGATGGCCACGCTGATTCCAGCCAGCTTGACGCTACTGAGGATCCGCACTGATCAGGCATCGTTGGTTTCCCTGTGTATTTGAAAAGCGGTCAACACGGAGGGCCGCGAGCAAGGGGTGGGCTTGAACTGTCGGAAATGGAAAGTCCAATCGCAACGCTGCGTGGCAACCCCGGTTCCTCTTGGCAGCGGGCGCTTGCTGGCCACCTGCTGCTGAGAACCCCAAGCGCCACCCATCTCGCGTGGCGTCTGTTCGGGCGTTGGAGTATTCGGTGCCGCACTGCGGCCGTCAGCATGTTTGGTGACTAGCAATGTCCCATGTTACAAACGCCGGCGTGGCACGCGCGACCGCGGGCCACTCATTACAAGGACGTAAGGAGAGAAAAATGGATGTTTCCAGTATGTTCGCGTGGGCGGCGCTTGCCGTGCTTTTTTCCGGGGTGAGTCAGGCGGGAGTGAATCGGGGGGCCGTCGCCAACGACGATGATTGTGTAAGCAATTGTGTCTCCACCTCCCGCTACAACAACAGCCTGTTGATCTTTGCCAAGAACCGGGATGGCGAGATCTTCAAGACTCTGTCGTTTGAGCTGCCAAAGGATGCAATGCGAGTGTCAGGTGCCGCTCGCGGCGGCTATGGCGGTCGCGATTTTCGTATTGGCCGGCCCGATGTTCAGATGCTGTCCGACATTCCCGTCGGCAGTCTATGCAATGGCGTCCCCGGCGTCTGCACTGAAACAGCGCTGATCCGCTATGAGACGCCCACGCAGTTCGTTATCTACACATTTACCTATGTGTTTAGTAACGGGGACCTGGTAGAGGTGCGAGTTGACGAAACTCGGGTCGCGAGGAGCAAGCTTAACTGAGAGCTTGTCAGTAAGCCGCGAAAGAGGTTGCAGGAGGCTCCGGCGGGGGTCTTCTGCAACTGCCTGTTCTGAGTTCCGCCCACAGAATTGCTGAAAAACGGCTTAAATGGTGCTATTAGTAGTAGGCATAGGCTGCAGCTGTGCGCCTGAGTCTTTGCAGGCCGCTGTGCACGGCTGAAAACGAAAGCTGGGCTTCAATAAATACCAACTTCAGGGGCCGTTGTTTGCTGCAGCACAATTCAATCCGGTTCGAAGCGGCTCCACACGCTGGCTTCTTCTCGGAATCATGATGCGTACAAGAACGTGGCCAGCGCTGGCACGGCTTATTCGCCTGAGGAAATCTTATGAAGTGCCTGTACTACCTTTCGCCTGATCTCGCGAGTACGCAGAAAATCGCAGAAGACCTGCGTGACGTAGGTGTCGACAACTTTTACCTTCACGTCATATCTCGTGACAAGGCAGGGCTCAAAAAGGAGCACATTCATTCCAGCAACTGGCTGGAAACAAGAGACATCATTCGTGATGGCTTCATTGGGGCGTTTCTGGGGTTCCTCGCAGGCCTGCTACTCGCAGGCCTTTTAAGTTTCTCAAATGTATTTGGTGAGAGCCCGCCATCAATTATCAATACCATGTTGGTGGGACTGGTAACCCTGTTTGGTGCATGGGTGGGCGGACTGACGGGGGTTGCCACCAAGAACTCGAAACTGGATACGTTTCAGGCGGACCTGGATGCAGGGAAATATGTGATTCTTATTTACGCATGGAAGGAGCAGGAAGACGCCATCCGTCAAATGATGAAAGCGCGGCATGCCGAGGCGCAACTGGTGGCGACGGACAAGCATTTCGTAAATCCTTTCGGGAAGCTCAAATACAAGCGCAAGCGCTAACGGGGCTGAGGGCGCTGGCATAGAAAAAGAGGCGCATCAGATGGCGTTCGTAATTGTCCTTGTGCTGTTCAAAGGCTCGCTCGTGTTTCCTTTACTGAGCCCGTAGGGGTTCACGCCGATAGCATCCAACTGGGGGGATGATTGACGATACGGTCGATGTCGCTTTCCGGGTGACCGACTTTGTATTTGTTCCATTTCAGACACAAAGAGGGTAGTGAAGCGGCCTGCGAGCCGGATAACCCGATCGGATCGATCCTGATGACTCACATCTGGCTGACGCCGACTCGCACTGCCGGACTCGACCTGATGTACGAAGAGCGGCCCCTGTTGCCAGCGCAGCCTGGCCGGCCTGGTCAGCGGGCGTGAACTTTTAAAGTTTGCCCGATAGTGTCCAGAATCCGCTGCAACTGGTCGTAGTCGGGGTGGCGCACGCGCAGCCAGGCGTTGGCCATGTAGCCCGCTTCCACCGGTTGGGTAGCCGTGCCAGCCTCTGGCAGGTGGGCGGAGACTATGCAGTCGCCAAATTGCTGCTGAATCTCTTCCACGCCGTCGTAGCCCACGATGTGGCCATCGCGGTCCGGGCGCAGCGCTATCATCCCGCACGCAAAGCGTCGGGACGGCTGGTTGATCGGCTTGCCATGCACGATGGCGCTCGCCCATTCCTGGTACAGGTCAAATTCATTGGCGGCGTTGTAGACATCCCAGTGGCCGACACCAGGTGGACGGCAGCCGATTTCCGAAAACTTCAGGCCCTTCGGACCATAGAACCACTCCATGTGGGTCGCTGAGGTGCCAATACCCAGCGAGCGGATCACCTTGCGGGCCATTTTCCTGACCTCGGTGTAGCCCTCGGCATCCAGGCGGTTGGTACAGATCATCTGTGGCGAAATCCAGCGTTCGCGCATGGCAACCAGCACATTCGGATAATAGTGGGTAATGAACTCATGCATTACTTCGCCGTCGACCGTAATCGTATCGAGGAACCCTTCGTGCCCCTCTATGAATTCTTCGACCGCTACTTCGTGACCCTGGTCGAGTCCACACTCATGCATAACCGCCATGAGGTCTTCCTTGCGACTCACCTTGTAAGTGCCTGAGGCCCCGGCGCCCGCCGTAGGCTTCAGGATGATGGGCAGGCCGGCCTTCTTGATAAATTCGATCACGTCTTCGGGTGAGGTTGCGCGGGTTGATTGCGCGCAGGGCACGCCCGCCTCTCGCAATACCTGCTTCATGGCAGGCTTGTCCCGGCAAAGGTAGGCGGTCTCCACGCTGGTTCCGGGAATGCCCGAGGCATCGCGTACCTTGGCGGCCGGCATGATGTGTGCCTCGACAGTGGCCTCCAGTCGATCGACCCATACCATGCCCTGGATCCTGCGCACCGCTTCCAGCAGGGACGGCTCATGCACAACTGACTGCACCTGCTCGTAGTGGCTAAGCCAGTTCTGCACCGCACCGTCCAGGTGCTTAGCGGGCCGTTCTCCGATGCCAATCACCCGGGCCCCCACATCGTGCAGGGCGCGGACGAACTCCCGTTGGTTATATGGAAAGGAAGGCTCAACAAAAATCACGTTCATATCAGCTCGCTCCCGCTGCCCGGTTGGCGGCCATCCTGGTGTTCTGATCGTTGATCGCTTTTACCCGGACCGCATCATGGCACGATAAAGTCGCACGTATTCCGCGCCTTGCTTGTCCCAGCCGAAGTCCATTGCCATGGCGTTGGTGATCAGCTGCCGCCAGGTAGCCTTGTCCTGAAAAAGCGTGAGCGCCGCTTCAATAGCCCAGCGCAGCCCGTCAGAATTATAGTCGCGAAAAACGATGCCTGTCCCTTTTCCGGTGGAGGGATCGAAGAGCTGGACAGAATCCGCCAGACCGCCCGTCTTGCGCACGATCGGAATAGTGCCGTATTTCAGACTGTACATCTGATTCAGGCCGCACGGTTCGTAGGCTGAAGGCATCAGAAAGACGTCGCTGCCGGCCTCGATCCAGTGTGCCAGCTTGTTGTTATAACCGCTGTAGAAACATGCGCGGCCCGGGAAATGTGCCTGCAGCTCAGCAAAGAACTGCTGGTACCGGCCTTCACCGCTGCCCAGCGCCACAACAGAAAAGTCGCGGCGAGCCAGTAACTCAGGCAGCACCGCCTCAATCAGGTCCAGGCCTTTCTGCGAAGTGAGTCGTGCAACGAAACCAAACAGAGGCGAACCGGGTCGGTATTCCAGGCCCATCTCGTTCATCAGCTTTCGCTTGTTTTCTTCCTTGCCGGCCAATCTTCCAGGGCCATAGTTATGCGGTATCAGCGGGTCGATTGCAGGATCCCACTCATTATAGTCAACCCCGTTCAGGATACCGATCAGCGACTCATTGCGTGCCCTGAGCAGCTCGTCGAGGCCCATGCCATATTCGGCGGTCTGAATTTCACGCGCGTAGGTCGGGCTGACGGTGGCAACAACGTCTGCATACAGAACACCGGTCTTGAGAAAATTAATGCGGTCGGCAGCGAGGTCCGCCTGGTGCAGCAGCGCCATCTTGTCCGCCAGCCCCATGTCGTTGATTGCGGAGCTGCCAACCGTACCCTGATAACCGATGTTGTGAATGCTGAGTAGCGATTTGCTGCGCGAAAACAACCCGTCCCAGCCATACAGGGCATGCTGGTATATCGGCATCAGTGCGGTGTGCCAGTCGTTGGCATGCAGGATGTCCGGCGCCCAGCCCATGCGCTGGCACATTTCGAATGCCATGCGGCTCAGCATGATGAACCGCAGGTGTTCATCTGCGCCGTCGGTGTAGATGCCGGCACGATAGTAGAGTGCCGGGCACCGCAGCAGATAGACCGGCAAGCCTGATCCGGGCAATTCCGTGACGTCTATCGAACAAACAAAATCATGCGCGCCAAGTGAGACACGCATGTCCTGCAGGAAGTCCACGGGATAGACCCTGAGTCCACGGGTATCGATGCTTGAATAGAAGGGCAGCAGCAGGCGAATATCGTGCCCCTGCCTGTGCAGGTAGGCGCCCAGGGCAGCGCATACGTCGCCCAGGCCGCCGGTCTTTGCCAGCGGCGTCAGTTCCGACGCGGCCATCAGTATTTTGAGCGGCCGGGCATTTGGCATCGGATCCTCGCTTATTCGGCACCTGAAAAAAGGGTATTGTACACGTTGCAACAGGCAGCTAGCGGAGATTGATACACATGAACGTACTGCTTATTTCGCCGGGCTATCCGGGGGACATGCCGGAGTTCACCCGTGGCTTGGACGAGGCCGGCGCGCGGGTCATCGGCGTTGGCGACCAGCATCCACAGGCGCTGCCAGAGCTGGTGCGCAAACATCTGTCCGCGTACCTGCACGTGAGTTCGCTCTGGGATGAAGAGGTGGTCGCCCAGAGCCTGCGCGAGAAACTGCGCGGCGAGACGCTGGACAGAATCGAGTGCCTGTGGGAGCCGGGGATTTTGCTGGCAGCGAGGCTGCGGGAAATATTCGGTGTGCCGGGGATGGTAACGGCTCAGGCACAGTGCTTTCGCGACAAGGAAATGATGAAAAAGCGGTTGGACGAGGCCGGTATTCGTACACCCCGACATTTTGCCGCCAGGTCGGTTGCGGAGTGCTGGGAGGCAGCAGAGAGCGTTGGGTTCCCAATCATCATCAAGCCCATTGCAGGCGCGGGCTCAGCGGATACCTACCGGGTAAACAGCCGGGACGAGTTGCGCGGGATCCTGCCCCGACTGGGGCATGTGCCGCTGGTCAGCGTTGAAGAGTTTGTGGATGGCGAGGAGTACACCTTCGATACCATCACGATCGGCGGCGAGATCGCTTACTTCAACATTGCCTGGTACCGTCCACGCCCGTTGATCGCCCGTTCCAACGAATGGATCAGTCCCCAGGTGATCGCGCTGCGTGATGTCACCGACCCGAAGCTTGCCGATGGTATTCGGATGGGCGAGGAGGTCATCAGCGCGCTCGGCTTTGAAACCGGTTTCACTCATATGGAATGGTATCGGAAGGCGGACGGGGAAGTTGTTTTCGGTGAGATCGGAGCGCGCCCGCCGGGGGCTCACCAGGTTGACCAGATGAAATATGCCTGCGATTTCGACGTATTCCGCGCCTGGGGTGCGGCGATTGCCGGCAGCCCTTTCGACTATCGGGTAGCGCGTCGTTATAACGTGGCCACCGTCTTCAAGCGCGCGCGCGGCAGTGGCGTAATCCAGGCCATCGAAGGGCTGGACAGCTTCGGCCACGCCTTCGGTTCGCACGTCGTATGGGATACCTTGCTGCCCGTGGGGTCGCGCCGCCGGGACTGGCGTCAGACGCTGGTGTCAGATGGTTTTCTGATGCTTCGCCATCCGGATCTCGGTGCCACCATGAAAATGGCGGATGCGGCCGGTACCGACATACAGATGTACGCGGGCTGACAGCGGTTCAGGCGTACTCGGACAGATAGCGCGGCAGCATGGCCCGCCAGGTGACCCAGTTGTGATCGCATTCGGTGCCCCAGGGATCCACGCGGTTCGGGATGCCCTTGGCGCCGAGCATTGATGCCAGTCGCCAGGATTCGCCGATATCTTCCCAGCGACCCTCCCCGGAAGGCAGTAATACGAAGCGCTTGCGTAAAAGGTTGAGCAGGGGACCTTCCTGCAGGCCCGGGAGATAGTGCACTGGTGACGAAAAATAAAAATCCTCGTTCATCCGTCCCTGCAGGTACTTCGAAAGGTCGAAAGTACCGCTCATGCCAATGGCCATACTGAAGACGTCGGGATGGCGACACAGGCTGGCCACCGCATTGAACGCGCCGATAGACGCGCCTGCAGTGATGACTTCGATGTCGGAAGAACCGCAGTCCTGGCGAATTGCAGGTACAACCTCATTGTATACATAGGCATCAAAAAGGTTCTGCACCCGCGAGCAATACTCGGGCGAGTGCTCCCGTGACAGCCACGTGCGTCCAGCCAGGCTATCCATGGAATAGATTTTTACGCGCCCGTTATTAATGAGCTCCGAAACGGCGCCGATGAGATGAAAACGCTCGACTTCTTCCGCGTCGCCGCCGGCTGTCGCAAACAACAGCACGGGTTTGCCAAAGTGTCCCCAGCGGACCAGGCTGACTTCCTGCTCGAGGCGCGGCGAATACCAATGAAAAGTTTCTTTATTCAGGTCAGGCATGGGGCACCGTGTCAGCTTCCCTGCTGTCCTGTATTCTCTGCCAGAACAGTTCGGTGAACTCGTCAATCTCATGGGCAGGAAACAGCGCCTCCACTTTCTGGTGAACTGCGTCGCGCGCCGTGTCGGAGCCGAAAAATTCATCCGCGACTTCGTCCAGATCCGCGAGATGTGTGCCACAAAAATCTTCGAAACGTTCCGTATCAAATCTCTCGTGGGCTTTCTTGACATAGAGTGCGAGTTTGTCTTCGAACGGCAGGTCTTTGTCTGCGATCGCAAAGTAATCGGACCAGTCGAGGTCGAGCGGCATCTTGCGGCGGGTCGCTGCGCAGAACAGGGACCAGCGAAGATTGGCCTTGATCAGCCATGGAAAGTGGGCGTGCAATGACGTGACCTGGGAGTCGGGGCAGCCGTTGGCAAAATCGATGGGATGCCAGGTGCCGGCCTTCAACAGTGCCTCGCAGGAATTGAAATCCCAGCCAAAAAAGGCGTTGATCGTCAGCGTCATGTCCTTGAGCATTTTTTCTTCGCGGGTCTCAAGGAAATCCCGCTCGAGGCCATAGCGATCATGCAGGGGCGCATCCGGCTTGTAGTTGATGTAGCGGACCTGGGGACCCAGACCCAGGCAGCGCACAAAGCGATCATAAGGAACCACCGCGTGCTGCAGATGCATCACCCGTATGCCACTTTCCTCGTAGGCTGACAGCAGCGCGTCGCGGTCGTCAACTTTGCTGACGCCGACCCAGGCGCCGCCATCATAGGGTTTCATGAACAGCGGGTAGCCAAGCTCTTCGCCGATCTTGCCGAGGTCAAAAAACTTCGCGTATCTTCGCAGCGTTGACTGCAGATCCGGCGATTCCTGGTAAGACTTGGGCGGAATCAGCCAGGTGTCCGGCACCGGAAAGCCGAGGCGCATCATGGCCGAATACGAGGTGTGCTTTTCCATGGACTGCAGCGACCATGGGTTGTTGAAGACATACAGATCGTTCATGAGGATGGATTTCTTAATCCATTCCCGGCTCGTGTGAAACCAATGCGTCAGCCGGTCGATCACCACCTGGTATTCACAAGGCTGACGAAGAGAAAAAGGCTCGATGTTCAGCCGGTCGACCTCGAAGCGCAGGGTGTCGCCATCCATCTCTATCTCGAGGTCCATGCGCCGGAGAATTTGTTCGTAGCAGATCGGCCAGCAAATGTCGGCACCGAGTGAAAGACCTATTCTTCTGGTAATTGTTGGCCATGGTGTCAGTTCTTGCTGCCAGCAGGTGAAAATAAATCATACCTGTTTTTTACTCGTATACCATCCACAAAGGCCCGGGAAACAACCAGGACAGTCCGGAACGCAGCCGGTCCCGCCAGTTTTCCCAGTTATGTGCATCACGCACTTCTTCGTAGCGTACCTCGATGTCGTGGGCCTGAAGCAGCGGTACCATGGAACGGTTCTCATAGATGAGCGATTCGTAGACGCCGCAGCTCATGTAGATTTTGCGAGCCGGTCGTCCCGGGCTTTCACGAAACGCGTTCACGAATCTGGCTACCGGGTCGAAGGCGGGACCGCGATCATGGCCACCGATGTCGCTGAAGGCAAAGCTGCCGGACTGCAACAGCAGGCGCTCGAAGCAACCGGGGTAGCGCCAGGCGGCGTGCAGCGACGCAACGCCACCGAAACTCGCCCCCATCAAGGCACGCGCGGACGGCTCATCTGCGATCGGCAGTTTATCGACGAGCCTGGGCAGCAGCTCTTCGCAAATAAATTTGGCATGGCGCTCATCGCCTGCGTACTCCCTGAGGCGGTCGGGTGACGTGGTCAGCGCCACGATCATGGGCGGAATTTCCAGCCGGTGGATCAGATTATCCAGCACCACACCGAGGTTGGAATAGTGCAGGTAATCATGTCCATCATGGACGATCAGCAAGGGGTAGCGACGGGTTTTTCGGTAGCGGGCGGGGAGATAAAGTTTGACGCTACGTTCCTCATTAAAGCTGGCGCTTTGGATATTCATGGACCTGAACTGTCCGGTGCGACTGACAGGATCGTGTTCAGTCCATTCGGGCCGGTGATAGCGGTAACCGCGACAGACTGAGTTGGCGCCGAAGGGATCGCGTGCGTGGAAGGGATTAAGAGGGTCCAGAACAAGGTGGCGGCCGCCCTGATCAACGACCTCGTACTTGTACTCAATGCGCGAGGTGGCCGGCAGCTCGATGGTGACTGACCACAGGTCCGTGCCCGCCAGGCGCTGCAAAGGCTGCGCAGCGCGCAGGCCATAGATCCAGTGGCGCAGGTAAACCTCATCGGCAGCGCCCCGATAGACGAAGGTAACGTCAGTTTTTTCCAGCAGCGGGAACGAATGTTTCTCGATGAAGGCCTGCACCGCGGCCTCGCTCGGGTCGCCTTTGCGCAACAGTTGTTTGAGGTCCTTATGCATCGGGGGTTAACACCGAGAGTTTGCCATTGCGCCCGATCCTCGACACGTCTTCCGCGCCTATCAATACGCCATTGCGCCAGGCAGCCAAGGCGCCATCATTCAGGGCCAGGCAGCGCGCGGGGACGAATCGTCTGGCCAACAGTGTCAGGTGAGCTCGATTGTCCAGTTTGAGTCGTTTGTTCGCCGAGGGCAGGGCAACGATCCCGCGGCGTCGCCCGAGCCCAACGTCCAGCAATTCAGGCTCGCGGCGCCCCTGCGGCGCACGATCATGAAACAGCACGAGCCGGTCGGTGAGCACCATTGCGCCTGCCGACCATCCGGCCACCGGGTGACTCCGCAGCAGATCCGCCATACCAAGCAGGCGCAGTCGGCTCAGCAGCACCGCGACATGGCCACCCGCGATCAGGACTGCGCCCAGCTTCTGCGAGCAGCTGCGTGAGCTCCCGGCGATGTTCGAGTACGGCAGGGCGTTCGAGGGGCTTGATGTGCCGATCGAAATCACTGTGAACTCTTGCCAGCTGGCGTGCATGAAAGCGATCCAGGGCGCGCAGCTGGCTCGTTGCCGCACGCAGCTGAGTTTGCACCAGCGCGGGGTCTTCCTCGCTTTTGAGCAGTGCATAACAGGCGTCGGCGCCGGCCCGCAGGCGCAGCCTGTAGAGCCGCTGCAGCTGCCTGAGGATGTCCTGGCGCTCGCGGTGTGCGGCGAACAGGGTCGGGTCGCTGGCAAAGATGTGCTCCACACGCGCGTAAAGTCCGAGATCCACGACGTCCGCCTGGAGATGTTCCGACAGGGCCTGCGTCTCGCCCTCCATTTCCCGCCAGCCCGCCGTGACCGAGCCGAACGGCCCGCCCACCTCCAGCATAGCCAGGGCGCGCCCGAGGCTCGGCTGTTGCGACTGAGGGCCAAGCAGGGCGATGGCCGGAGGCGTTGCAGGGCGCTCGTTCATTGCGTTGATCAGTGACCGACCGGTGAGCGTTCAACCTGCACGATCTGCACCAGCTCGCGCAGCGCGCGTTCGACGACATGGGTGTCAGCGTGCCGCAGGATGACGAATCCGTCGCCCTCATAGCTGTCTGAAGCGGCCTGGCCAGGGCCAGGCAACTTTGCCTCCACCACCAGTTCACCCATGCGCGACTGTGCGCGATCCAGACCATGTATGGCGCGCACTGGACCCGTGCCCTGGCCTCGCACATAGGCGGCGCCGACCGCATAGCGCCTGGGCGGCGGATTGAACTCGTCGAAGACCATCAGTCGCGACCAGGCGTGGTAGAAATCCCAGTCGTGAGCGTGAGACAGCAGCGACATAAACTGGGCGCCGGGTGGGCGCGCACCTACCTCGGAAATGGCAACGCTGCCATCTTCCCGCCGAAACCACTCCATGTGACTGAAGCCATCGCGCATGCCGAGCACCTGCAAGGCGCTGTGGGCAGCCGGCGCAATGGCCTGCAGTTCAGGACCCTCGATTTCGCGCGGCAGGAGCACGCACCACTGAATCCAGTCGTTCTCGAGGACCTGCAGCGGGGAGGGCATATAGCGACTCCACGACATCCACTGCAATTGACCGCCCAGCATGACGCTTTCGAAAGACTGCTCGTCGCCGGTCACAAACTCCTCGAACAGGCTTGGGTGTGCGGGATCCAGTTTCCAGTTCGACAGGTACTTGTTCAGATCGCGCGAATTATCGAGCCTGAATGTGCCTTTGGCGCCGGCACCCGCAGGGGGTTTGACCACGACGGGGTAACCCACCTGTTCGACGAAATCGCGGGCGGTCAGGCTGTCGCCGGCGAGTCGGTGACGTGCGCAGGCAATGCCGCCTTTGCGCAACATGGACTTCATCCGCGCCTTGTCCCTGAAATTGCGGGCAGCTTCCACGCCCAGGCCGCTGATACCCAGCGCCTCGCGTACCTGTGCCACCGGCACCTGGGCCTGTTCCAGCGTGGCGAGAATGCGGCGCGCGGCTCCGAGTTCGGCACTGAGTGCGTTGACCGCCAGCGCCATCTGCGCCGGATTCAGGCCGTCGGCAATCTGCTGGTGTCCCGCCAGGCGCCGGCGCAGTTCGGCTGGCAGACGGGCAAGCGGATCCTGGCTGATCAGACTTAGTTGCACGCCCGGTAATGACGCTGCGCTTGCAACAAAGCGGAGCGTGGTTTCGAGGAAAAATGGCGCAACGAAGACTACGTGCATGGGCGGTTCCGGCTGGCCGAGGCGCTCGGGCGTTGCGCAAGGGCGCCATTATAGTACGGGAAGGCCGCCGGTTTAGCCCTGGTCTTTGAGCATGTCGGGGGTCACAAGGGCCACCCCATGCTTGGTGATGTAATACCGCGTCGCGTCTTCCTCGCTGTTGACACCGATCTTGGTGCCGTCCGGGATCACGCAGTTTTCATCTACAACTGCGCGCGTGATTTGGCAATTCTTGCCAATGGTCACGTTGGGCAGGATGACGGCCGAATCCAGCTGTGAGCCTTCATCTACCCGCACATTGGAAAACAGCACCGACCGGCGAACCACTGCGCCGGAGATGATGCAGCCGCCGGAAACCATCGAATTGATGGCGGTGCCGCGCCGGCCTTCCTCGTCAAGCACGAACTTGGCCGGCGGTGATTGCTCCTGGTAGGTCCAGATCGGCCAGCTTTCATCGTACAGATCGAGTTCGGGCGTGACCTGCACCAGTTCCATGTTGGCGTCGAAATAGGCATCTACGTTTCCAACATCCCGCCAGTAGCTCTGTGCACGGGTCTCGACGTCCGCGAACGGATAGGCAAACACCTTCCTGTCCTTGATTGCGTTCGGAATAATGTTCTTGCCAAAATCATGGGCCGACTCATCATCCTCAGCATCGGCGCGCAGAATCTCGCTGAGCAGTTCGCGATCGAATATGTAAATTCCCATTGAAGCCAGCGCAAGGTCAGGATTGTCAGGCGTCGGTTCGGGCTGTTCGGGCTTTTCTGCAAAGCGGGTGACACGATTGCTCTTGTCGGTAGTCAGGATGCCGAACTCGCGACCCTCTGCCAATGGCACCCGCAGGACGCCAACGGTGAGGTCTGCCTCGTTCTCGACGTGATGGGCGATCATCGGGCCATAGTCCATCTTGTACATGTGGTCGCCAGCCAGGATCACCACGTGCTCGGGATGGTGCTCCTCAATTATCTGCAGATTCTGATAAACCGAATCGGCCGTTCCGCGATACCAGACCTCGCCGACCTGCTGCTGTGCGGGCACAATCTCGATGAATTCCCCGAATTCACCGCGCAGGAACCCCCAGCCGCGCCGGACGTGCTGGATCAGGGAGTGTGCCTTGTACTGCGTCAGCACCAGGATCTGGCGAATGCCGGAGTTCACGCAGTTTGATAGCGGGAAATCGATGATCCTGAATTTGCCGGCGATCGGCGTGGCAGGTTTTGCCCGGTTCAGCGTGAGTTGCTTGAGCCTGCTGCCGCGACCCCCGGCCATGATAATGCCCATGGTGCTGCGGGTCAGGCTGCTGACGAATCGGCCGGATTTCGTGGGTTTCATGCTGGGAGTATCCTTTTCCAAAGCGGGTTAACGCCTGCGGCCGGCGCTCGACAATTGTAACGATACCGGGCCTTGGCTGGGACGGCAAACGATCCAGGCTCGCAGCTGACAAAGCACGGCAACTGCGCCTGGCCCGCCGCCCTCCGGTAACGTGGTCCGGCGCGATAGCCCGGGCGCTTGCGCTCTTTCCCCTACCCGATGGTTTATGCAACAGTAACAGGCTGTTCACTCTTGAATAAGGCGCAGAGGTCGGCATGTTTCTGGCGATTCCTGATAGCAATAGGGCGCAGCGCATAAAGCAGTTGTTCTCTGACTGTTCATATAATGAGCGGACACTGGCGCGCGCATTCGGGCATATCTCGCCGGTGTTCCTCGACCATGATGAACAGGGGCAGGCGGCTGCCGGGATCGATGCGCCGCCGGATACGCGAACTCTGCTAGAGCTTTTCTTTCTTGAGAAGGCAGTTGCTCGCAAACGATTCGAGGCGAGTTTGTCAGACACGGCACGCGCCGATCTGCTGGCCGCCGGACTGGTCGTGGAAGACGGCGGCGACCTTGTGGCCAGCGTGCTGCTAGTGCCTGTCGGAGACCTGCTGATTGCGGGCGACCGGTATCAGAAAATGCCTGCAGAAATGCAGGCTGAGCACGTACTGAGCGTCAACCCGCCGGCACGCCTGCTGGCCAACTTCACGGTGCGCAAGCCGGTGAGCCGGCTGCTGGACCTTTGTGCGGGCAACGGCATTCAGGCTCTCGCCGCCTCAGCCAGTGCCGATGAGGTCATCGCCACTGATCTGAATCCCCGGGCGCTGAAATTCTCCGCATTTAATGCGGCCCTGAATGGCATCGGCAATATCGAGAGCCGTTGCGGTGCGGGGTTCGCCCCGGTTGCCGGTGAGAAGTTTGATCAGATCGTCTGCAACCCTCCCTATATCCTTACGCCTGAGCAGCGCTATATGTGTACCGACAACACCATGGCGCTGGACGGTTTTTGCAAGAGCCTGCTTGATCAGGCACCGGCGTTTCTCGAAGAGGGCGGTTTGCTGCAGATGATTTGCGAATGGGTGGAAACCGAAAAGCAGGGCTGGCGTGAGCGCTTGTCCGAGTGGTTCGTCGGTAACCACTGCGATGCCTGGGTTATATGCTCCGGGTACAGCAGTGTCGCTGAATACGTCACGCGACGCAGCCAACAGACGCTGGCCGATCCTGAAGCGAAGGATTCAAGCAAGTCCAGCGACTGGCTGGCGTATTTTCGGAGCCACGGTGTGACCGGAATCCGCAGTGGCTTTATTCAGTTGCGCCGCCGCCAGGGCAAGAACTGGCGGAGCTTTACGTCACTCGGCGAGAGGACACGCGGCGCGGTGGGCGACTCCATTGCTGCGGGACTGGTGTGGCGCGACAGATACCTGGGGCTCGCCGACGCCCGGGTCCTCGATCTGCGTCCGCGGCCGGTCGCTGATCTGTCTGAGTTGCCGGCGCAGCAGGCGGCACCAGGATCCGCCAGGCTGGTGATTGGCAGCGGACTCCCGGTCAGCTTTCTGGCCAGTCCCGGCGTCAGATCGATGCTTCGGGCGATGGACGGAACGCGCAGTGTCGCAGACGTGTGCGACACTTTGGCGCGGCAGGCAGGGGTGCCGCTGGAGCACGCGCAGGCAGAGGGCTGTTCCGTGGTGCGAGAATTGCTCAGTCAGGGCCTGCTCGGCGTCCCGGACACGGCGCCCTCTTGAGGTCTCCGGGCACGGGCGCAGCGCGCTCGCCTGGGGTATTATTGCGCGCGCCCGCACAGGTCACCAGATCATTCAGGCTCTTTGTCGCGAGTTCGGGGAGCTGACCGCAGAACGTCTGGTATGAGCAGCACGGGCTGCATCGGTTGCCGGGGCAAGACGTTCGTTGTCGATCAAATATGATGAAAACAATTCCAGGCGTTAGTGCCGTGACCGCAACCTTGCAGCACCAGCATGGCGAGTTCTCGACGCTTGGTGTGCGTGATTTGCTGTCGCTACCGCGCGGGTTGCGCTGGCGCTCATACGTCGCCATTGCGTTCTGGCTGGCTGTGTTTGCGCTGTCGATCGTGACCGGACTGTGGATGGTTGCCAGCGACCTCACTGCCTTACCCCTCAAGCTCGGACCCATCGAGGCGTACGTAACCGTTTATCCGCCCCTGGCGCTGTGCACGTTCTTGCTCTTCTGGATGGGCTTTGTGTGGGCCATCGTGCCCGCTTATGCAGCTACGTTCGTTATCGCGATTTACACCGGCATGCCGGTGGCGTGGGCCGCGTTTTTCGCTTTTTCGGACACCGTCGGCCTGGCGTTTCTCGCCATTGCCTATCGCAGCACGGGCGCCAGATTCAATGTCCGCGACCCCGGTTCAATCGGGTTTTTCGTCGTTGCCGCTTTCATTTCGGCGCTCGCCGGATCCACGGGATCCTTCGTCTGGAGTCATACCCATAAACTGTCAGCGGTCGAGGCTTTTGCTGTCTGGGAAGGCTGGTGGCTGGGCGGGTTCCTGCAGACACTGTTGATTTGTGGGCCCCTGCTGTTTCTCCTGACGCCCGCCGTCGCCCGCCTGAAGACCCGGTGGTTCGGGCGCGCTGTGCGTCACAGTCGCGGGGCTGCTCTGCTTACAGTCGCGACTCTGATTTCCATGTTGCTCGTATGCGCGTTTGTTGTCGCCAGCGCGCAGCTTTCGCGCTTGCGCCTCGAGCAGCAAATGCGGGAGGGCTATGCGCCTGCGCGCTTGCTTGAATTTGCATCGTCTGCGCTGAGCAACACGGCGTGGATGAGTGCGATCCTGGTGATTACGGGCGGGCTGGGTTTCCTGGCCCTGGCCGCGCGCTGGAGCCGCGAGTTAGAACAGGAAGTCGGGGTAAGAACCCGCCTGCTGGTGAGAAGCCGCACGCGCACGCGGAGAATAATCGACCTCATCCCGCACATGATCTTCGCGCGGGATGAAAGTGGCAGGTTTGTGCTGGCCAACAAGGTCACAGCGAGGACCCTGGGTAAAAAAGTCTCGGAGCTGGAGAATTCAGGCGCGCGAGCGCTGGCTATTGAGCTCCCCTACCTGGCGGCGCTGTCGCGTGCTGAGCGGCAGGTGTTTGCCAGTGGCGAGGATTCAGGTGAAACAGTAGAAGTGATTTTCGACGCAGCGGGCGACGAGCGGCGCATGCGGGTAGCACGCATAATGCTGGACGACGACGATGAGGGCAGCAAGATCGTGCTGACCGTGGCGGTTGATGTCACGGAGCAGGAGGCGGTGGAAGCGCAGCTTAAAGAGCTGGTGGACGAGCTGGCAGACAAGAACAGGGAGCTGGAGCGTTTCGCCTATACGATTTCGCACGACCTGAAAAGCCCGCTTGTGACCATCCGGGGCTTTTCCAGGGAAGTGGCCCGCCAGATTCAGATCGGTGATCTGGCCGCCGTCGAGCAGGACCTCGGCAGGATCGACAATGCGACTTCCCGAATGCAGAAGTTGCTTGACGGGCTGCTCTTGCTGTCGCGCAGCGGTAAGCTGAGCGGGCCGAAACAGCCTGTCGATATGAATCACCTCGTATCCGAGGTCATCGAAATACTACACGGTCAGATTGAGTTGAGTTCCGCAGAGATCATGGTTGATCCTGGCTTGCCGGGTGTCAAAGGCGATCCGGTGCGGTTGTTTGAGCTGGTGCAGAACCTGCTTGAGAACGCGATGAAGTTCCGCGCGCCCGATCGAGCTCTGAAGATCAGGATAGGCTGTGACCAGGTAGACGGCGAAAACCACTACTATGTGGAGGACAATGGCAGGGGTGTCAGTCCGGACGGCAGGGCAAAGATATTCAGTCTGTTCGAGCAGCTTGAGTCTGGCGATGCGGGTACCGGCATTGGGCTCTCTCTGGCCAAGAGAATCATAGAGATACACGGGGGCAGAATCTGGGTAGAGGAGGCCCGGACTGCGGCGGGTGCAAGGTTCGTGTTCGTACTTCCGCCGGCGGAAAAAGCGGTGTCGTTTGCCGAGGACGGGGCTTGAACCGCTGTGCGTCCGCCTGCGGCCAGCGTGCGACTGCTGGCATCGACCGCCAATTTTGCTCATTATGTGGGTGAGAGGTTTCTGAGGCAGGGGAGGCGCCTTCATGGATGAATCTGCAACTGAAGCAAGACGGCCCGTGGTCTTGCTCGTTGAAGACAACTCGGATCATGCCGAATTGATCACTCGCTGCCTCAATGAAGATGATATCGGTGGTGAGCTCTATCATGTTCGCGACGGAGAAGAGGCGCTCGACTATCTGCGTCGTGAAGGCGGCTATCGCAATGCCGCTGACAGTCCGCGACCATCCCTGATATTCATGGATCTTCGCCTTCCCAGGCTTGACGGTTTGAGTCTCCTTCGGAGAATCAAATCATCAGACGTGCTGCAGTCTATCCCGGTTGTTGTGCTGACCACGTCCACTGCGGCGAGTGATATTGATGGCGCATACGCCGCGCAGGCAAATGCGTATCTCGCCAAGCCACTCAACTTCAGTGAGTTCAAATACCACCTGCAGACAGCCGCACGTTTCTGGTTAAAGTGTAATATCACGCCGGGCCCGGGTGCCTTGCAGTGACCGACAGCGGGCCTGAGCACACTGCAGACAGGCTGAGCAAAGACCAGCAAGAACCCTTGCATATCCTGATAGTCGAGGACTCCCCTGATCACACGGAACTCGTGGTCAGGGCGTTCAGGCAATCACCCATCGCGAGTGTCGTCTCCAGTTGCCAGTCACTTGCCGATGCGCGGCGCGCCCTGGAGACGAATTCGCCAGACCTCATCATCGCCGATATGCGCTTACCGGACGGTATCGGTACTGAGTTGCTCATGGGGCCCGATGGCCCGCAGCCGCTGGTTTTGATGACCAGTTACGGCGACGAGAGCCAGGCGGTGAAAGCAATCAAGTCAGGCTGCCTCGACTATGTGGTCAAGAGTGACCTCGCCTTTTTCGAACTGCCCGACATCGCCCGCAGAGCAGTGCGCGACTGGCGAATTCTTGCCGAGAATCGGGCAGCGCAGGAGGCATTGGCGAGGAGTGAGGGGCGCTATCGACGGCTATTCGAAAGCGTGCCGGCAGGCGTTTTTCAGTGTGATAGTGAAGGCTTGATCATGACCGCCAATCCCGCGATGTCCAGCATGCTCGGGTATGCGGCGCCAGATCAACTCGTCGGCGTGGACATGATTCGAGACGTGATCCGCGGCGGTCCCGATGCGCCCGTTTCGATATCTGAATTCGACAGAACCGGCCTCGTGGCGGAAATGGAAGTGGAGATGAACAGGGCCGGTGGTGGGGTTGCTACCGTGCTGATGACCACCCGGGCGATGAAGGAAGATGGCAAGGTTTTCTGTTTCGAAGGGTTCTGCTTCGATATTTCCAGGCGACGTCAGGCCGACGAGGCCCTCGTGGAGTCGCGCTTGCGCTTCGAGGCGATCTTCAGGGACTCCTTTGGCTTCATGTTGATCATGGATACGGCTGGGCAGGTCACCGATATCAATGAATCAGTTCTCAGGGCGGTTGGTCTGAAAAGGGCCGATGTTGTCGGACGGTGCCTGTGGGATATGCCCTGGTGGAAAGAGCTGGAAAGTGAACGAAAGGCCGCGCGCGTCGGGGCAGAGCGATCACTGGGTGGCGAGCAGTACAGGGATCAGATGAAATTCTATTCGTCGGACGGTACCTTGCAGACTGCAGATCGTTCATTTACGCCAGTTAAGGACGAGCAGGGCCGACTGAAATTCGTGGTTGTTGAAGGGCGGGACATAACAGAACTTGTCGAAACTTCGCAACGCCTGGAGCAAAGTGAATCGCAGTTTCGCACGCTGTTTGAGAATGCGCCGGAAGCGATTGTGGTGATTGACATGGAGTCGCGCGGCTTTACCGACGCCAATGGCAATGCTGAGGCACTGTTTGAAACTTCCAGAGAGAAGCTGATCGGTCTGGGCCCGGCAGAACTGAGTCCCCCTGTTCAGCCAGGTCGGGGGCTGTCTGCCGAACTGGCGAAGCAGTATCTGCAGGCAGCGGTGGCCGGCCAGAAGCCGGTGTTTGAGTGGATACACAGGACCACTACGGGGAAGGACGTGCCCTGCGAAATCAGGCTCACCCGGCTGCCTCACGACAGTCGCCTGCTGATTCGGGGCAGCATCATAGATATCACCGCACGCAAGAAGGCCGAGACCAGCCTGCGCCAGAGCGAGCAGCGGGTCAGCGCGCTGGTGGAGAATGCGACGGCGGGTATTCTCGAGATTGATGGTGAAGGCCGCATCATGTCAGCCAACCCGGCTGCTGTAGGCATGCTCGGGCAGAATCGCTATGCAGAGATGCAAGGGAAGCCCTACCTGAATTTCGTTATGGATAACGACAAAAAGAGGGTGCGGGACTGCCTGGATGCGGCCCGGTCAGGTCACGACGGGGGGCTTGTATACGGAGTCTTGGCCGGCAGTCGCGAGCATGCGCTTTCGAGTTCGTTCGTTGCCATTCGGTCTGCTGACGGCTCGGTTTCCAGGGTAATGCTGCTGAGCGACGACATCACGAAGCGCAATCAGAATGAGGCCCGGTTGCGCGCTGAAAAGAAGTTCACCGAAATCGTTATCAATTCATTGCCCGGCATTTTTTACGTCATTAATGAGCAAGGCATGCTGGTGAGATGGAACAGGAACTTCCAGCAGCTTTCCGGCCTGGACGAGGAAGCCTTTGCGAAAACGCATCCTTTGTCTTTTTTTGTGGCAGAAGACCGGGTCGCGATGAAGGCCGAATTGGCCAAAGTGCTGCGCTCGGGAGAGGGGCGGATCGAGGCACGACTTCTGTCCTCTGCGGGAAAGCAGGTTCCCTATATGCTGACGGGTCTGCGGCTGCGTACCGAGGACCAGGCCTATATGGTTGGTATGGGTTTCGACATCAGCCAGCGGAAGCTCTTCGAGGCGAAGCTGCGCGCCAGCGAGAACTACCTGCGCTCGGTTGTTGAGTCTGAGCCCGAGTGCGTCTGGACGCTGGATCGCAACGGCCGCCTTCTGAATATCAACCCGGCGGGTCGCGTCATGCTCGGTGAGGAGACGGTGGCCTATGCCGAGAAGGAATCGGTGGTGTCACTGGTGTCGCCGGATCACCGGCGCGCCTTTTCCCAGCTTAATAATTCCGTATTCGAGGGGCACTCGGGGATACTTACGTTCGAGATCGCGACACGGCGGGGCGGGAACCGCTGGCTCGAGACCCACGCGGTAGCTTTAAAAAACGAGCGCGGAAAGATTGAGGCGCATCTCGCTGTAACCAGGGACGTAACGGCGAAACGCGAAGCGGATCGCAAGATTGGTGAATACTCCAGCAGACTGCAGACGCTGTCACAACGGCTGCTCGAGACGCAGGAGTCTGAAAGGAGACATGTGGCCCGGGAGCTTCATGATGAAGTCGGGCAGAGCCTGACAGCACTCAAGCTCGATCTGGAAGCATCCGCGAGCGGCGGTAAAATAAGTGGTGCCCGCCTGCTCGACAGCCTGCAGATTGTCGAGCGAATTCTCAATCAGGTCAGAGGCATGTCTCTGGACCTCAGGCCGGCTATCCTTGATGATCTTGGCCTGCTTCCGGCGTTGCGCTGGTATATCGATCGGCAGAGCGCGCGTTCACGCATTGCTATCAGTCTGCGCGGCGATACGCTGGCTGGGGTCAGGTTGCCATCGGAAATTGAAACGGCAAGTTTCAGAATCGTGCAGGAGGCTCTGACTAATGTGATCAGGCATTCAGGGGCCAGCAGCGTACGGGTGCTGCTGGAGATTGACAGCGAGAGGCTCTGGATCCATGTCAGGGACGATGGCCACGGGTTCGATAGCGACAGCGCAATTCGGAGCTCGACGCAAGGTGAAAGTTTTGGTTTGCTGGGCTTGCAGGAGCGTGCCATTTTGCTTGGTGGCCAGGTTGAGATTCAATCCTCAGACCAGAATGGTACCGAGGTTATTGCCTGGTTGCCTTTGCAGGGCTGGGCGGCAAACAGCAAAGTTCAGGCTGAAGATAATGAGGCTGATATGCTCGCCGCAGACTACGATGATAATCGCAGTGCCTGACCCGGCCAGTTTCAACCGCTTAGCCTGATCCATCCGCGCAACGGAGCATTCTTGAAGAACAGTCTTAAAATCATTCTCTGCGAAGACCACAAGCTGGTGCGTGCCGGTATCAATTCCCTGATCGAAGGATTTCGCGGCATCGACGTCGTCGGAGAAGCAAGCGACGGCCGGGAGGGGCTGGCCCTCGTTCGCAAATTGCAGCCCGACATTGTGCTGATGGACATCGCCATGCCGGGTCTTAACGGGCTGGAGGCGACGGCCCGGCTGGTCAAAAATCAGTCCGACGTGAAAGTTATCATGCTGTCCATGTACGCCAACGAAGAGTATGTGTTGCAGGCACTGCGGGCCGGCGCTTCCGGCTATCTGCTGAAGGAAGCAGCAACCTCGGAGCTGAAGAGCTGCGATCGAATACGGTGGCGCGCGGCGAAATCTATCTGAGCCCGGCAATCTCCAGGACCGTCATCGATGATTACCTCGGGCGCGCTGGAGACTGCCCGAGATCCGCTGGAGAAACTAACGCCGAGGCAACGCGAAATTCTGCAGCTGATCGTGGAAGGAAATTCGACGCGCAAGATTGCGGAAATTCTGCATGTCAGCACCAAGACCGTCGAAACGCACCGGGCGCAGTTGCAGGAGCGGCTCGGTATCTACGATGTGCCTGGGCTGGTGCGATTCGCGATCCGGGTGGGCCTGATCAGCTCAGATATCTGAGTATCCGGCGGCTTTGCTCCGCAACCCGCAAATATCGGGGTTTTCCTGATTTTCTGAGTGCTCGGATCAGGCACAGTAGGTTCCACCACGATGATCAGGTTCATCTCGTGCCGGAATCCAGCCGGGGGCAAAATGCTGACTCTGAAGCGCCGCCAGGGCGAAGCCATTCGGGTTTTTCCGGCCGATCATCTTGATCCTTACGATGACCGTAGGTGAGTTGTTCCGCGATGCGGAAATCATTATCGAGGTCCGTGAGACCCACCGGGGCTCGGTCAGCGTAGGTATCGAAGCGCCTCCGCAGCTTAAGATCTGGCGCGACGATCAGCGCAGGAATCGGATTAGCCGGTCGCGGCAGCCTTGTTGACTTTTTCCAGCCTCAGAGTCGGGCGGTCGCCCAGCCGTAGTAGGGGTGCTGCCTGCGAAGTTCCCGCATGGCGTTTTCACGATCCGCCTCGGTGTGAAACCAGCGGGTCTTTTCCCACGTCTCGCCCAGAATGCTGCTGAAAGTGTCGCCGGCCGGCAAGCGCATGCGCAGCCCAAACCTTGACTCCGCAGGCGTCTGTTAGTTCGGCAGGTTGTGGGGGTGCACGCACTGATTTGCCGGCGCACTGTCTGCTCGCTCATTGTTTCTCCAGTCTGCGGATTTCCTGTACCGCCACCGACAGCGTGGCAAACTCCATGTTGGCCGATGCGCGCATTTCCTTCAAGACCTGTCGGGCGTGTGCAACTCTTGGCGCCGCCATGCCTGATCCAGGACTCCGCGGCCGCATCTGGCTCCATGTCGGGCGACAGATTCTGGATCTCCGCGGTCAGGGCGCGCTGTGAAGCGTACAAATTCTCCCGCAGTGACGCGCGTGCTGCAGCCTGCCACTGCCCATCCACGGCCAGGCTCTCAATCTGTTCGCGCAACCAGTTGAGCGCAAGGCGCTCCGCAAGGCAAAAGTAAATATCTGCGACCCGGGTCACGGTGCGCCGGCCTGAGTGGCAACCTCCACGAGATCGAGCGCCGGACGCATAACTGGCAGCAGCGCTACCCGGTTAGCAAGCTCGGCGGGGATGCCGATGTTGATATACAGCTGGCTGGTTTCCTTAAACTGCCGGAGTTCCATGCCCAGCAACAGCTTCGGGAGAACTCCAAACAACTCCCTCACTCCGGACTCAAAATGATCGACTGATTTCGCAATGTCGAGGGATTCCCAAAGAGGTCCCAGCAGCCAGCGCGTGATGTGCTTCATAAGTTGCACCGTCTCCGACATCATTGCGTACTGCACGTTGGCATTGACCTTGTTGTCGAGATGTTCGATATCTATCCAGATATCGCGCATCCCGAACACTTCGCGAGCGATGGTATAGGCACGCGCAACGTCAGCCGCATTTGCGCCCGTCTCTTCCTGCATGCGATCGGCAAATGTGGGGCCCATGCGATTGATCATGCTGTTGGTAATTGCGTTGGCAATGATCTCGCGACGCAGGCGATGTTTGCTCATCAGTTCGCTGTAACTGCTCTTGCAGCGGGGTCGGGAAATAACGGGTGAGTTCCAGGCTGAGATAGGCATCCTCGGGCACGTCGGACTTCAGCAAGACCTTGTACAGACTGATCTTGCTGTAGGAAAGCAATACCGCAAGTTCCGGTCGGGTCAGGCCCCGCTGGTTGCGTTTGCGTTCTGCGATTTCATCTTCGTTGGGCAGAAATTCGAGCGAGCGATCCAGTTCCCGTCGCCGTTCCATCGCGCGAATCACGTGGGCATGCTCGTTGATGCGCTCCGGTGCGCTGCTTTCCAGCATGCTGATGGCCAGACTCTGCAGGTAGTTGTTTCGCAGTACCAGCTGCGCCACTTCATCCGTCATCGCCGCCAGCAGGCTGGCACGACGGGCGTCGGTGATGCGCTTGTCTCGCCGGGCGAGGTTCAGCAGAATCTTGACATTGACTTCCCGGTCAGAGCAATCGACGCCGGCGGAATTGTCGATGAAATCAGTGTTGATTCTGCCGCCGGACAGCGCGTACTCGACGCGGCCCAGCTGAGTAAAGCCAAGGTTTCCACCTTCGCCGACCACCTTGCAGCGCAACTCCGAGCCGTTCACCCGCAGGCTGTCATTGCTGCGATCGCCGACTTCCGCATTGGATTCCGTTGTCGCCTTGACATAGGTGCCGATGCCGCCATTCCAAAGCAGGTCAACCGGCATTTTCAGAATCGCCGACATCAGCGCCTGCGGGGTAATAGTTTCCGCTTTGATGGCCAGCATCTTGCGAGCCCGTGCGCTGAGCTTGATTTGTTTGTCTTTGCGCGAGAAAACGCCGCCGCCGTCGGATATCAGGGACTGATCGTAATCGTCCCATCCTGATCTGGGCAGCGCGAACAGCCGTTTACGCTCGGCAAAGGACTTCGCCGGATCCGGATCCGGATCGAGGAAGATATGCAGGTGATTGAACGCAGCCTGCAGGCGTATGTGCGGGGACAGCAGCATGCCGTTGCCGAATACATCGCCGCTCATGTCCCCGATGCCGGCTACGGTGAATGGCTCTTTCTGGGTGTCCACGCCCAGTTCTCTGAAATGACGCTTGACCGACTCCCAGCCGCCACGCGCCGTGATGCCCATCTTCTTGTGGTCGTAGCCCACCGAACCGCCCGAGGCAAACGCATCGCCCAGCCAGAAACCATGCTCCAGCGAGACACTGTTGGCGATATCCGAGAATGTGGCCGTGCCCTTGTCCGCTGCAACCACAAGATAAGGGTCATCCTCGTCGTGCCGCACGACATGTTCCGGGGGATGAATGCTGTCGTCCACAATGTTGTCGGTCAGATCAAGCAGGCCGTTGACGAAGGTCTTGTAGCAGGCCACCACTTCTTGCATGAGCAGTTCACGGTCGCCGTCGGGCGGCTGTTTGACCACAAAACCGCCTTTTGCTCCGACCGGCACGATGACCGTGTTCTTGACCATCTGAGCCTTCATAAGGCCAAGCACTTCGATACGAAAGTCTTCGCGCCGATCCGACCAGCGCAGGCCACCGCGTGCCACCGGTCCGCCACGCAGATGTACGCCTTCGACCCGCGGTGAATAGACAAATATTTCAAACATTGGCCGCGGTTTCGGCAGATCCGGTACCTGGCGTGGGTCGAGTTTGAAAGAAATATATTCTTTGAAGCCGTCGGCAGCGGGCTGGTAGTAATTGGTCCGCAAGGTCGCACTGATAATGCTGAGGAAGCTGCGCAGGATACGGTCGTCATCCTGCCCGACCACAGAATCGAGCATTTCGAGCACATCCTCCCTGAGTTTAGTGGTCTGTCGTTCACGCCGTCCCAGGCCCACAGCGGGGTTGTTTGCACATTCGAACAGCATGACGAGGCCGCGTGCGAGTTCCGCGTTCTCGCCGAGGCTGTTTTCCATGTACGTCTGGCTGAAGGGCAGCCCGGTTTGCAAGAGGTACTTGCAGATTGCGCGCAACAGGGACACCTGGCGCCAGGTCAGACCGGCGCCGAGAATCAGCCGGTTGAATCCATCACTTTCCAGCTGACCCCGCCAGACCCGGTAGAATGCGTCCTGGAAAATCTGGTTGACACTGGCGGGAACGATGGAGCCGTGCGGATACTCCATCTCGAAATCCTGAATCCACATGACCGAGTCGTCTTCAAATTCCACTTCATAGGGACGCTCACTGATCACCCTCAGGCCCATGTTCTCGAGCATGGGCAATCCCTCTGAAATGGGGATCGGGTTCGTGCGGTGAAAAATCTTGAATCTGACCTTGCTGTCCGGAAAGCTGGGTGGCCGGTACAGGCTCATGCGCAGGCTTTCCGGCAGATCTTCCAGCGCGTCCATGTTTTCGATGTCAAAACTTGCTGCGCGGGGCGATACGTCTTCTTCATAGGCGGCCGGGAAATGGCGCCCGTAGCGCGCGAAGAGTTCCAGACCGCGCTGTTCTCCAAAGCGCTCGACCATGGTTTCGCTGAGCTGATCCTGCCAGGAGCGTACGGCTGAGGTGATGCGCTTTTCTATGCTGCGGACATTGAACCGCGGGCTGGTGCCCGGCTCGATCCGGACGATAAGGTAGACCCGTGCCAGCACCGATTCCGAGATCAGCGGCGTTGATTCGACTGAAATGCCGGCGAAGGTGTCCATCAGGATTTCGCCAATTTTCCGACGCACGGACGTGTTGTACTGTTCACGGGGCACGTAGACGATGCATGCGAAGAAGCGTCGAAACGCGTCTCGGCGGATGAACAGTTTGATGCGCTGCCGGTCCTGCAACCCGATGATACCCACGGAAATCCGGGAGAGATCCTCGATAGAACTCTGGAACAGCTCGTCGCGCGGATAGGTCTCCAGTATGTGCAGCAGCCCCTTGCCTGCGTGACTGTTGGGCCGCAGGCCGGAACGCTCCATAACCTGTGCGACCTTGTGGCGCAGAAGCGGGATCTCGCGCGGACTCTTGCTGTAGGCAACAGACGTAAACAGCCCCAGGAAGCGCTGTTCGCCCGTGACTTTTCCTTCCTCGTCGAAACGTTTGACACCGACATAGTCGAGGTAGCCGGGGCGGTGCACTGTCGCAAGCGAGTTGGCCTTGGTAATAACCAGCAGCTGACGGCTGCGTGCCTGTTTTCGTATTTCCCCGGAGAGATGCATCTTGTCGCGGACCTTTTTCCTGTCGTCCGCGTCGCGCAGGATGCCGAGTCCGGTGCCTTGTCGTGCCAGCAGTGAATCAACCCCATCCTCTGTCACGAGGTCATATTCGCGATAGCCGAGATAGGTGAAGTGGTCCTCCTCCATCCATTCCAGCAAGGCCTCGCTTTCCCGGAGGTCGCGCTTGTTGATCGGCGGTGGCTGCTGCTTCAGTTCTGCGCGAATCCTGCGGCTGGTTTCGACGATCTCCAGCCAGTCCCGGGTTGCCAGCCGTATATCGTCCAGCGTTTCCTGGATAAGCTGGTCTGACTGCTGCATCAGCCTGCCCTCGCTGATGCGATTGAACTCGATCTGAACAAAAGACTCCTGCTTCTGTCCGTCAGAGCGCGGGCCGGCCGGCTCAACGCTGATAATTTCCCTGCGCCGGTTGCGCCTGATCAGGAATACCGGATGGATGGTCAGATGTATCGACAGGCCACTGCGGTTCAGCACCATGCCGAGCGAATCCACGAGGAAAGGCATGTCGTCGTTTACTGTCTGCAGAATCGTGTGGGTGGACGTCCAGCCGTCGCGTTCCGCTTCGGGATTGAATATGCGGTGCAGCGCGGTGTCCCTGGGCCGGCTGAAGGCGAGGTCGAGGTGTGACAGGGCCATGCCCGCGAGATTCGCGGCCGAACGATCCCTCAGATCGTCTACGGAGACGTTGCGAAAGTACTGGTGAATGAACTCCGTGACATCAATTTTGAATTTGTCACCGGCCTTGGCAAGCGCTGCTTCGACGACCTTGTCCAGTTGTTTGTTCTTGGCGTCCGACAGTCTTCGATGCAACATGCTTGTGGCTCCGGCCGTCTCGGCATTCTCAGGGCGCAGCAAGGGTGCGCGGCGCACGCCCCCTGACTGACATTGAAAGTTTACGTCTTCTTTTCCGGCAGCTGGATTTCTGGTCCTTGCGGTTTAAATGGTCCCGCTGATATCGGCTGTTCAGTTGGCTCGCTGCAGATCGCTTATTGCTGCGGCGAGGAATCGGCAGGCTTCGCCGCCGGTTACGCAGCGGTGGTCGAATGTCAGCGACAGCGGAATCCGCCGGTGGACCTCGATACCGCCCATTACCGGCACCACATCGTGGCGGGTGCCGCCCGTACCCAGGATCGCAATCATAGGCGGCACGATGACCGGTGAAGCATAGCGGCCCGCCAGCATGCCGAAATTCGACAGCGTAATCGTCGGGTTCTTCATGTCGGCCGGTGCGACTGTGCGATTGCGGGTCGCAACCTTGATCCGGTCAAGATCTTCGCGCAGGTCGGCCGCGTCTTTGCTGCCGACATCTCTCAGCACCGGCACGATCAGGCCGTCTGGCGTATCCACCGCCATCGCCAGGTCGATGCGCTCGAACAGTCGCCTGCTCATGTTTTCGCCGTCGTACCAGCCGTTCAATGCGGGCTCGGCCCGGCAGCCGGCCACGATCGCGCGGATAATGCGCGCCGTAATGTCCTGGCCCGGTGCCCAGTCATGGATATCGGCGTCATCAAACAAGGTGCACTGAGCCACCTGATCGCGCGAGGCGCTCATGCTCTGGGCCATCGCCCGGCGTGGTCCGCGCAGCGGCTCCGGTTCGCCCGTCAATGGCGTGACCGGTCGGCTCACGAGCCGGTCTGAGTGCTCGACCGGCGGTAGTTGCCCGGCGCTGATCTGCACGTCGTCCGCGGTCACCAGCCCGTTGCGGCCGCTGTGGCCAGTACCGCTGACAGGTCGACGCCGAGTCGCTTGGCCAGGGCCCGCACCGCCGGTGCGGCCTTGACCCGGCCTGCGCTTCGCCGCGGCTCCTGCGGCTGCCGGCGCGTGGCGGTTTCCACCATGACATCGTCGCTGGTGGGCATGTTGCCGACGACGGTGCCGGCGTCTTTGCTTTTGGCGGCGGGGGCCTTCTGCTTCTTGCGACTGCCTGCGCCGCTTGCCGGCTTGCTCGCCCTCTGTTTCAAAATCCACCAGCGGTTTGCCGGTTGCCACGATATCGCCTTCACCGGCATACAGCTTCACCACTTTGCCGGTCACGGGCGAGGGTACGTCGACCACCGCCTTGGCCGTTTCGACAGACACCAGCGGCTGATCGTGGCGATTGCGTCGCCTTCCTTGACATGCCAGGTGACGATCTCGGCTTCCGGCAGGCCTTCGCCAAGATCGGGCAGGTTGAACGTGGTCATGTTTTCAGTCCTCCAGCGTTGCTCGCACCGCATCCATGATCCGCGCGACGCTCGGCATATATTCCCACTCCGTTCTGAACAAAGGCATCACGGTATCGTAACCCGTAACGCGCCGGATCGGTGCCTGCAGGTCGTAAAGACCCTTCTCCGCCACGCTGGCGGCTATCTCGGCGCCGACGCCGCAGCTTCTCGCCGCCTCGTGCACGATTACCAGCCGGCCGGTTTTCTCGACCGACTCGAGAATAGTATCCATGTCGATGGGGCTGATCGTCGCCACGTCAATCACTTCGCAACTGATGCCATCGTCCGCCAGTTGCGCCGCTGCTTTCTGGGTTTCGTAGGTCATGGCGCCCCAGGTAACCAGGGTGACATCGTCGCCTTCGCGCAGCGTGTAGCAAACGTCCAGCGGCAACGCCTTGCCGTTGTCTTCGACTTCCTGCTTGGCCAGCCGATAGATGCGCTTGGGCTCGAGGAACACCACCGGATCCGGGTTGCGGATGGCGGCCAGCAGCAGCCCATAGGCGCGGGCGGGCGAGGAGGGAATGACGACGCGGATGCCGGGCATGTGGGCAAACAGGGCCTCGGTGCTCTCGGAATGATGTTCCGGCGCATGAATGCCGCCGCCAAAAGGCGCGCGCAATACCATCGGGCAGTGCAGGCGACCGCGAGTGCGATGACGCATGCGTCCGGCGTGGCTGATCATCTGGTCGACGGCAGGATAAATAAAACCCATAAACTGGATTTCAGCGACCGGACGCATGCCCTGCGCGGCCATGCCCACCGCCAGGCCGGCGATCATGCCCTCGGCGAGCGGCGAGTCCCATACTTTTTCTTTACCGAAGCGCTGCTGCAGGCCCGCCGTCGCGCGAAAAACACCTCCGTTGACGCCGACGTCTTCGCCCAGCACGACCACGCGCTCGTCCTGTGTCATCTCATGGGCGAGCGCCATGGTGACGGCTTCGATCAGTGCTACCTTAGGCATCTCAGTGCCCGCCCTTGCCGAAGTAGGCGATGGCAGTTTCGCGCTGCTCCTCCATTGCCTCGGGCAGCTTCTCGTACATGTAATCAAACATGGACTCGGGGCCCGGCGGGGGTGTTGCCAGATAGATCTTTACGGCCTCATCGACCTGCGCCTGGCAGTCTGCAATCAGCTGCTGTTCCTGCTTGTCGTCCCAGGCCCCGCTATCCATCAGGTACTTGCGCAACCGGATCAGGGGCTCAAGCTTCCGCGCGTCTTCGACTTCTTCCTGCTTGCGGTAGCGGCTGGCGTCATCGGCGGTCGTGTGATCGCTGAGCCGGTAGGTCAGCGCCTCGACCAGGGTTGCGCCGCCGCCATTACGCGCGCGTTCGCAGCGCCTGCTCGATCGCATGGCGCACCGCGACCACATCGTTGCCGTCAACCTGAACGCCGGGAATGCCGGCGGCCACGGCTTTTTGCGCCAGCGTTTCGCAGGCCGTCTGAATCTCGATCGGCACCGAAATCGCCCACTTGTTATTGACGACCACGCCGACCATCGGCAGATGTGCTGCGCCGGCCACATTCAGTGCCTCGTAAAATGCACCCTCTGATGTCCCGCCGTCGCCGATGGATGCTACCGCGCAGCGTTTTTCACCGCGCAACTTGAAGGCCATGGCCGCGCCCGCCGCGTGCAGGTATTGTGTCGCGATCGGCACACACCAGGCGAAATCGTGCGCCGGCGCGGCGGAGAAATCATTGCCGCGTTCGTCGCCACCCCAGTAGAGCAAGACCTCTTCCATTTTTACGCCCCGCCAGAACTGCGCGCCGTACTCCCGGTACATTGGCGCGATGGCGTCTTCCTCGCGCATCGCTGCGCCCATGCCCACGTGCGCGGCCTCGTGACCAAGGCACGAGGCGTAGGTGCCGAGCTTGCCAGTGCGCTGCAGGTTTACGGCCTTGCTGTCGAAAACCCGCGTCAGGCTCATCAGCCTGTACATCTTGAGCAGCTCGTCCTTGTTTTTTGCAAACTCAGGCAGCTCATCCACGACCTTTCCATCCGGGTCGATAAATTGCAGATAGGGAATATCGAAATTGGCGATGGTCTTCAAAAAAAGACTCCTGCAAAGCATTGCGCGTGTGCGCTGGCGCAATGCGGATTAATCCAGGGATGTCGGGCGAAGCGGGCGCGCTGTTATTCAAGCCTGGCTGCGGGCCCGCTGGCTCGCCGTGACGTCCGAAAAGTGACGCGCGGATTATACAGCATGTGTCTGCGACTGACCCGGCATAGCTGGCCGGCGGTGATGCGCTGCGCAAAGCATCTCGTCAGCGCAACGAATACAGGGTGCGCCTGTTAGAATGCCTGCCTAACGATTGCAGTGCGCCGTGGCGCCAGGGTCAGGCAAAATGAACAAGCGAAAAATGGAGCAGGGCATACACCGGGACCTGTCCGATCGCCTGACATACGAGGGCTACCTGTGCCTGGAGAAGCTGCTCGGCGCTCAGCAGCCGCTCAGCGAGCCCGTACACCATGACGAGTTGCTTTTTATCGTGCAGCACCAGACCTCGGAGCTGTGGTTCAAGCTGATCCTGCACGAGCTGCACGCGGCCATCACTTCGATACAGACCGATCAGCTGGAGCCGTGTTTCAAGATTCTGTCGCGCGTCAAGCAGATCCAGCACCAGCTGTACGGTCAATGGTCGGTGCTCGAGACGCTGACACCGTCGGAATACATGGAATTTCGCCACGTGCTCGGACAAGCCTCCGGCTTCCAGTCACCGCAGTACCGCGAGCTGGAATTCCTGCTGGGCAACAAGGATGCCGAGGTCATCGAGGTATTTCGCTATAACCCGGTGGTGTACGAAAAGCTGCAGTCTGTACTGCAAGCGCCCGGCCTCTACGACGAATTTCTGCGCTATCTCGCACCGCCGGGGCTACGCGATTCCCGGAGCTGCGGCGGATCGTGACTGGTCGCAGCCCTACGACGAATCGCAGCAGGTGGTGGCGGTGATCAAGACCATTTATGAGGATACGGCGAACCACTGGGACGCCTACAACATGTGCGAAAAACTGATTGACCTGGAGGTCAATTTTCAACTGTGGCGATTTCGGCACATGAAAACGGTGGAGCGCATCATCGGCTACAAGCCGGGTACCGGCGGGTCGTCAGGCGTCGCGTTCCTGCGCAAGGCGCTGGACATCAAGCTGTTTCCCGAACTTTACTCGGTCCGCACCGAACTCGAGCGAGCTGACGGCGCGTTCAGCGCCGCCGCTCAGCGGGCCGATCTTCCGCGCCCTGTGCAGCAAGCTGCGGCAGGGCGCCTTCCAGCACGCTGCTTCGATCCTCGCTGCTCAGGCCATCGAGCAGCTGTGCTTCGTAGGCCCTGGCCATCGGCGCGATCTGCCCGAGCGAGGTCCGCGCCCGGCGCGGACAAGCTCCAGCACCGAGCGCCGCCGGTCATTGCTTGCACCGCGCGTGATCCACGTAACCGGCGGCACGCAGCCGGCTCACTGCCCGGCTGACGGCAACCTTGTCCATCGCCGTCTTCTCCGCGACCTCGCGGGCCGACAGGCCGGGAAATCGTCCGAATACCGCAATGATGCGCCATTCCGGGACGGTCAGCCCGAAGCGGCTCGCATACGCGCCGGCGATGGCCGAACTGATGGTATTGGACAGCACCGACAGTCGATAGGGCAGGAACTCTTCCAGATCCAGTGGCGCGATGTCGGTGCTTGTCATCATGGGTTACCGGGCTTGCATTTGTTTCAATTGTAACTATAATTGTTTCAATTGCAACTAATTTTCTGCCATCCCGGACTGTTGCCTGACTTCAGGGCATGGCCGGGATGCAACTGCGGAGAACTGACATGGCCGACCTATTCGAGAATCCAATGGGCACCGATGGCTTCGAATTCGTGGAATTTGCGGCCCCGGACCGTGCCGTGCTGGACGCGCTGTTTACCAGCTTCGGATTCACGGCTGTCGCCAAACACCGGCGGCGTGACGTCACGCTGTATCGGCAGGGCGAGATCAATTTCCTGGTGAACGCCGAGCCGGGCAGCTTCGCCGCGGACTTCGCGCAGCAAGCACGGGCCCTGCGCCTGCGGCTTCGGGATGCGCGTAAAAGACGCGCGCTACGCGCTGTCGCGCGCAGTAGAACGCGGCGCGAGTCGCCTTTACCGATAAGCCCGATACGATGCCGGTGCAACACGCCGATGATCGAAGGCATCGGCGGCAGCATCCTCTATCTCGTCGACCAGTATGGTGAGCAGAGTCATCTACGACGAGGACTTCGAGTTTTTCGACGGCGTGCGATCAGCACCCGCGCGGCCTGGGTCTGACCTATATCGATCACCTGACCCACAACGTGTTCCAGGGCAACATGGAGGAGTGGGCCGGCTTCTACGAGCGCCTGTTCAATTTCCGCGAGATTCGCTACTTCGACATCAAGGGCGCGCATACCGGCCTGGTGTCCAAGGCCATGACCAGCCCGGACGGCAAGGTGCGCATCCCGATCAACGAATCGTCCGACGACAAGTCGCAGATCGCGGAATACCTGGATGAGTACAAGGGCGAAGGCATTCAGCACATCGCCCTGTTCACCGACGATATCTACGCGACCGTGGAAGGCCTGCGCGAGAACGGCGTCGAATTCCTGGACGTGCCGGATGCCTACTACGAGATGGTCGACGAGCGCCTGCCCGGTCACGGCGAAGACCTGGCGCGCATGGGCACGAATCGCATCCTGATCGACGGCGATCCGGAGACGAAAAAGCGCCTGCTGCTGCAGATCTTCACGCAGACCAACATCGGGCCGATCTTCTTCGAAATCATTCAGCGCAAGGGCAACGAGGGCTTTGGCGAAGGCAATTTCCAGGCGCTTGTTCGAATCGATTGAGCGCGACCAGCAGCGTCGCGGCGTCATCTGAGCCCGCGGGATAGCCGATATGAAAAACTGGATTTCTTTCCGCGCGTCGAGGGTCGTTCGTCCCGTCAGGCGCATGCCGACATGCCCGAGGGCACCTATGAGCGTGAACTCGGCAAGGAGGGCTTTTTCGGTCCCGCCAGCCACATGTATCACCCGCGCCCGCCCACCGGCTGGACGTCCTTCGAGGGTCCGCTGAAGCCACGCGCTTTCGATACCAACGAGTTCGATACGGCAGGCCCGTCGCCCTGGGACGCGCGCATGCTGCTTCGCAACCGCGCATGTGCAGATGCGCTTCTGGAAATTTTCGACAGTCCATGGATCACCTGGTGCGCAACAGCGACGGTGACGAGCTGTTGTTCATCCACGAGGGCTCTGGGGATCTCTATTGCGACTATGGCCACCTGCAGATTCGCGTGGGCGATTACGTGATGCTGCCGCGCGGCACGATGTGGCGCATCGAGACGCAGTCCTCCATGCAGGTCCTGCTTATCGAGGCCACCAACGACAGCTACCGGCTGCCCGACAAGGGTCTGCTGGGGCCGCACGCGATCTTCGATCCGGCCATGCTGGACGTGCCCGCCATCGACGACGCGTTCCGCGCCCAGCAGGACGACAAGGAATGGGTGGTGGTGGTCAAGCGGCTGCGATCAGCTGACGCGCATCACCTTTCCCTACAATCCGCTGGATGCGGTGGGCTGGCACGGCGATCTGCTGCCGGTGCGCATCAACTGGCGCGATATTCGCCCCCTGATGAGTCACCGCTATCACCTGCCGCCGTCGGCGCACACCACCTTCGTCGCCAATCGCTTTGTGGTCTGCACCTTCGTGCCGCGGCCGTTCGAAACCGACGAGGGCGCGCTCAAGGTGCCGTTCTTCCACAACAACGATGACTTCGACGAAGTGATTTTTTATCATGCCGGCGAATTCTTCTCGCGCGACAACATCCACCCGGGCATGATCTCCACTGCACCCCTGTGGCTTTACGCATGGCCCGCATCCCAAGGCGCTGCAGAACATGCTCAAAACCAAGGGGCCGGGCACCGAAGAGGTGGCGGTGATGCTGGACACGCGGGACCCGCTGGAGGTCGCGGACGACGCCTGCCAAGGTGGAATGGACTGGCTATGTCGATTCCTGGAAGGGCGAGAAGGCGAAGGCCTGAGCGCGCTCGGTCAGACAAGCACAATTTCTGGGAGAAAAACATGAAGCTGGCTTCCTTGAAGGAGGGCGGCCGTGACGGCACGCTGATCGTCGTGGACCGCAAGTTGCGCACTGCGGTGAGGGCCGGAGTCAATTGCGTCCAGCCTGCAGGCCGCCCTCGATAACTGGGCCGTGGCCGGCGCCGAAGCTCAGGGCCCTTGCCGAGCGACTGGCAAACGGGCGCGTGCGCAGACGCCTTTGAGCTGGACGCCAAACAGCTGGCGGCCCCGCTGCCGCGCGCCTACCAGTTCGTGGATGGCAGCGCCTATCTCGCGCACGTGGAGCGGGTGCGCCGGGCGAGCGGCGCCGAGATGCCGCCGAGTTTCCTGACTGACCCCTTGATGTACCAGGCCGCCTCTGACGGATTTCCTGGGGCCGCGCGATCCGGTGCCGGTGGCGAGCGAGGAGTTCGGCATCGACTTCGAGTCCGAGGTCTGCGTGATCACGGGCGACGTGCCCATGGGCGTGAGCGCCGAGAAGGCCGGCGAGCTACGTCCTGCTGGTGGTGCTGATCAACGACGTGTCGCTGCGCAACCTGATTCCGGCGGAGCTCGGCAAGGGCTTTGGCTTTCTCAACAGCAAGCCGCGTTCGGCGCTGTCCCCCGTGGCGGTCACGCCCGACGAGCTGGGCGAGGCCTGGGCGGGCAACAAGGTGCACCTGCCGCTGCTCACGCACTACAACGGCGAAAAGTTCGGTGAGCCGGAGTGCGCAGTAGACATGCAGTTCAGTTTCGGCGAGCTTGATCGCGCACGCAGCCAGGACCCGGCCGCTGGCCGCCGGCACGATTGTGGGTTCCGGCACGATTGCCAATCAGGACGAATCCCGGGGCGCATCCTGCCTGGCGGAAAAGCGGGTGCTGGAGATTATCCGCGACGGCGCGGCGAGCACGCCGTTCATGGCCTTCGGCGATCGCATCCGCATCGAAATGCGCGACGCCGACGGTGCGAGCATCTTCGGCGCCATCGACCAGGTCATCGAGCAGTACCAACCGGACTGAGTCCATGCTGCGCCTGTACAGCTATTGGCGAAGTTCGGCGGCCTATCGCGTGCGCATTGCGCTCGGCCTCAAGGGCCTCGCTTACGAGCTGCGGCCCGTGCACCTCGTACGTGATGGGGGCGAGCAGCGCAGGCCCGACTACCTGGCGCTTAATCCTCAGGGACTCGTGCCCGTGCTCGACCACGACGGCGTCGTGCTGAGCCAGTCGCTGGCCATCATCGAGTACCTGGAAGAGGTCTTCCCCGATTTGCCTCTGCTGCCCGCCGACACGGCGGAGCGGGCCCGCGTGCGCAGCCTCGCCCAGATCGTGGCCTGCGAAATTCACCCGCTCAATAACCTGCGGGTGATGAACTATCTGAAGGGGCCGCTGGGTATGAGCGCCGAGGCCGCCAGCGACTGGTACCGGCACTGGTTGAGCGAGGGCTTCGAGGCATTCGAACGCCGGCTGGAGGCCGAGCCTGAAACGGGCCGCTACTGTCACGGCGATCAACCGGGGCTGGCTGACGCCTGCCTCGTGCCCCAGGTTTACAATGCGCGGCGTTTTGACATTGCGCTCAGCCCTTACCCCCGCATCGAGGCCATCGATGCGGCGTGCCTCGCACTCCCCGCTTTCCGGGACGCGACCCCCGAGCAGCAGCCCGACGCGGAATAATTCTGGAACTCAGGGGTTCCGGCCCTGACGGCCAGGCATAAAAAAAGCCCCGCAAAAGCGGGGCTTTTCGTTGGCTTATTGCCTGGTCTGATAAATCAGACGCGCCGGCGCCGTGCGCCGATCATGCCGAGCAGGCCAAGGCCTAACAGCGCAAGGATGCCAGGCTCTGGGATGGCGGTGCCACCGTCATCGCCACCGTCATCGCCGCCGTCATCGCCACCGTCGCTAGTGCCGTCGTCATAGGCATAGTCGAAGGTGATGGAGCTGCCCTCGAGGATGAAGGCGTCAATGTCGTCGGCCACATCGTCGAAGCTCTCGAAAATCTCGATAGTCATCAGGCCACCCAGCGCCACCGGCGTGTACCCCAGCGCGGTGAAGAGGTCCTCCGGGCCGCCGGTAAAGGTGCCAATTCCTGGTTCCCCGAGATCACCGGGCGTCAGGTAGAAGGGATCCGGCGCCGAGTCAAAGCGAATTACGGGCTCATTCAGCCACGAAGCGCCGACAGTTTCGATCGTGATGTCCCAGGCGATGCTCGTGAGATCCGCATCCGCGCCACCCGTTGAGAAATCAAACAGCGCCGTGTAGTTACATGCCGCTAACTCTCCGTCGCAGGAGAAGGCACCGTCCAGACCGAAAGTGGCACTGCCGGTGGTAGGAACCGCCGCTGCGGTGCCCGACAGCCCCAGGGCCAGGAAAGCGCTCAGCGCAATCAGTTTAGTTTTCATTATATGTCTCCAAAATGCGCCGCTCACTTGACTGCGGCTTGTTCAAAGGTTGTTTCAGGTTGTTGTAAGTCTGGGTCCGGAACTGCCGCGAGGCGAATTCAAAACCCTCTCGAGAGTCCATAAATGCAGGAACCGTGCCAGATTGGACATAATTAGATTAAACAATAAGTTGCGAAGTAGCGCCCTCGCCGGACCAGCGCATATTGTCAAGAAATCGGACACTATTGTTAAGTCAGCGGCCGTTTTGATTGAACATAATCTGGCCAGACCCCCAATTGGCGGGTTCGGTGTCGAAACGCCAGGCATTCACCGGTTTCAAGGCTGGCTGCTGGAGTTCGAAAACGGCGAGCGTGCCGGCTAAGGAACTGCCGGGCCAGCGATACCTTGTCTCATTTGTCGTCGCGGGCGCTGCGAGGCGGTCACCCGGGCAAAAAAAAGCCCCGCTTCGAGCGGGGCTTTCTTTGTTGGCGTGTTGCCGGGTCTGATGGATCAGACGCGACGGCGCCTCGCACCAATCATGCCAAGCAGGCCGAGACCCAGCAGGGCCAGGATGCCGGGCTCCGGCACGCCCATGCCGCCATCGTCGCCGTCATTGTCTGCGACTTCAAAGGTCAGGAAGCTGGGGTCAATGTAAAAAGCGTCAATGGCGCCGGAGAAATCATCAAAGCTCTCATAGAACTCCAGTGTCATGATGCCGCCCATTGCCACCGGGGCGAAGCCAAGGGCTGTTGTCAGGTCCACGATGCCGCCGCTGCTGTAGAACGCGGTGCCAGCAAAGCCATCGCCAACGCCGGCGGTCAGCGTGAAGATCTCCGAGTTGGCGGGCGACTGGAAGCTGATGACCGCTTCGCTGAGCCAGGAACCGCCGACCGTTTCGATCGTGAGGTCCCAGCCGAGACCCAGCAGTTCAGTGTCGGCACCCGGGGTTCCCGCAAGCGATCCGAGATCGATGTTAACGGACAGGTTGCAGGGTGCGCCCGGACCATCGCAGCTGAACGCGCCGAGCCCGGCGACGTCGAGTGATGCAATGGTGGCCGAGGCGGACCCCGCCAGGCCCACCGCCATGGTGGCTGTCAGCGCCAGGATTGTTTTCTTGAGTTTCATTTTAGTTTTCTCTCCTGCCGCTTCGTTCAAGCCGCGGCTTTGTTGTTCTGATTTGATTTCAAGCTGTTCGAGGTCAGGGCAATCTGTTTTGCTGATTATCAATCGCCCCCTCGACCAATTAGAAAGCAGGAATCGTGCCAACTATCGGGTGAACAATAAATACAGCAACTTGCGTGGGAGCCTGGCGCCCAGATTCACCATAAGTGTAAGACAATTTGACAAAAGAGTTTTACATAAGCATTTGTTATTGAACATATTCATGCTGCTGTCGATCCGCGGTCGCCGCCCTGCCAGCGGAGCAACTTTTGCAGTCGAAGTGGTGGTTGAGGGGATGACCGGACACCTGGCCCAACCCGGCCGTGAACTGGTGCTGAGTCATCCGCCGCGGCCTTGCGCAAGGGACTCCATCGTGAGGACACGAGCGGTGGCAACTGAACGCACTTGCGCGGTGTGGGCTCCAGATCTGGCTTCGCACTGAAAAAGCAAACAGGTCTGCGAATAGCGTCGGCGACGGGCAACAGGGCATCGTCTGAGGGGGGCAAAGAAGGCACGGCGGGGTTGGCGATGAGCGGCGATGCACCGGCCACCCGAGTGCGCACGACGCGGGCAAAAAAAAGCCCCGCTTTGAGCGGGGCTTTCTTTGTTGGCGTGTTGCCGGGTCTGATTAATCAGACGCGACGGCGCCTCGCACCGATCATGCCGAGCAGGCCGAGACCCAGCAGGGCCAGGATGCCTGGCTCCGGGACGCCCATGTGGCCGTCGTCGCCGCCATCGTCGCCGCCGCCGTTATCTTCCAGCCGCCAGATCGAGATGGAGCCTTCGAGGAACTGACCGTCAGCGCCAGCGTCGGCGAAGCTATCAGAGATCGAGATCGTCCAGTCGCCGATGCCATAGGGCGAGCCCATGCTGATATCGAGCGCGCCCATTGAGGAATACATGCCGGGATTTGACGGGAAACCGAAATCGATATCGCAGTCCATAGCGCAGGAACCACCCTCGGTGCCGAGGGCCCAGGTGCTGCCGTCGGGTGCCTCTATGTCGAAGCGGAGTTCCTCACCCCACGACGGGGCGAGCGCTTCATAGGTGAAATCCCAGCGGATGCTGTCGTAGCTCAGTGCAGCCGTATCGGTAAAGGTGTACTCGGCAGCCGGCTGGTCTACAAGAATACCAGTCAGGGGCAGGGCATGTTCCTCAACCGGAACGGCGGCCGCCGTGCCTGCGAGCCCGATGGCCAGCAAAGAGCTGAGCGCAAGTGTCTTAATCTTCATTGTGTTCTCCATTCCTATGCGCCGCCCGGTATCGGATGCGGCTCACTCATAAAGTTGTTGTTGAAAGTCAGGGCCCGGCATTGCTTGGTGCAGATAACGGTGCCCCCTCAAGCGACTATGCTTGCAGGAACCGTGCCAGAATCCATCTTGCTTTGATTAACAGCGACTTAAGCGCGTATGCCCCGGCCGTTTTGCTGCAGATTGTAATAGAACCTGACAAAACTATTGAACATAACGCGTTGTTAATTAACATAAAAAGTTGGCCGTCTGACGGGTGCGCTATTCGCGCCGAAAAGGCGCTGTCCGGGCCGGCTGAGTGACAACATTTAAGCACTATGCGCGCCGATGGGAAGCGTCGTTTTCCGCGGAATACGCTCGCTCATGAAACGCTTGGCTGTCCCGAATGAGGCGTAGCACCCCGGCGCGGCCAATCGCGTCAAATCCACTGTCCGCATCCCTACCGGGAGCGCCTTCAAGCCAATGAAAAACTTGGATTTAACATAGTGGGATAACTGCATGAATTTGCTTGGCCGCCCCGGCCGGAGCGTGTAGGGTATGGCCGCCTGACTCATCACGGACCGGGTGCCCAGATGACCTCCAAACCTCAGCTCACTATGCGCCTGCGCCGGCCTCGCCCCGGCTTGCCCTCGATGGCCTTGGTCGCGGCGTGCCTTTTGGTGGGCGGCTGCGACACGGGCCCGGCCACGCCGGCGCCGCCCGCGGTACAGGCGCTCAATTTCCAGGGCCTGGATGCAGATGCCGCGGCACAGCTCGATGAGGCCCAGGCCGCGGTCGTCGCAGCGCCTGATTCGGCGCAGGCCAACGCGCGGCTTGCGCGCCTGCTGCACGCCTACAGGCAGACGCAGGCCGCGGCGGCCTATTATCAGAAGGCTCGCAGCCTTGCGCCGGATGACTTCGAGCTGGCGCACCTCCATGGTCTGGTGTTGGCGGCGAATGGCAAGCGTGACAAGGCGATCGAAGCGTTGCGCAAAGCAAGCGAACTGAACCCTGCCTACATGCCGACCCAGCTAGCGCTCGCCGAGCTGTATGCCGATGCAGGTGACGCATCGACCAGCCGTGGCTACTACGAGGCCGTGCTGCGGGCTGCCCCGGACCTGCCGCAGGCGCTGCTGGGGCTCGGTCAGCTGCGCGTGGCGGACGACCCACAGGCGGCGCTTGCGCTGATGCGCCGGGCCGCGCGGGGCAGCGCACCTTACGGCGCCGCGCATTACGCGATTGCGCAGCTGTTGCGCGACAGCGGCGACGCCGACGGTGCCCGGGAAGAACTGGAAGCGTTCGAGCGCGCTCGTGGCCAGGTGCCGCCCGTGCCCGATCCGGTGCTCGGCGAGGTGCAGGACCTCAACCTGAGCCGCCAGGGCCACCTGCAGCGAGCAATTAACGCCTACGCTTCGGGCAAGCTCGCGATTTCCGCCCAGGAATTTGAAAAGGCGCTGGAAAAGGATCCGGCAAATGCGCTGGCCAGGCAGAATTTGATAGCAGTGTATGGGCAGCTGGGCCGCTTCGAGGACGCCGAGGCCCAGTACCTGCTCGCCGTGGAGAGCAATCCCGACATCGTCCAGCTCTACACCAACTACGCTTTGCTGCAGATCAAGCAGCAAAATTTTGCCAAGGCGATCGACGCGTATGAAACCGCCATAGAAGTGGATCCGGCTTACGGCAAGTCTTACTTCGGCATCGGTGCTATCCATGCGTCGCAGGGTGACGCTGAGGCCGCGCTAAGCTGGTATCGGGCCGCGCTGGAGCACGATCCGGACAACCGCCAGGCGCGGCAATACCTGGGCAACGCGCTCGTTCGGCGCGGCAACTTTCTAGACGCTATCGCGGCGCTGGAACCCGCGGTGGTGCCCGACGATTTGCCCAGCGCCGTTTATTTGCGACTGCTGGCCCAGGCACAGGCCTCGCTGGGGAGTCTCGCCGAGGCCGAGCAAAGCCTGCTGCGCGCCGAGCAGCTGGCGCGCCGCTTCAGGCAGGCCGGCCTGGCGCGCGCGCTCAAGCAGGATATCGACAAGGTGCGTGCGGCGCGCACGCTCTCGGGCCAGCTTTGACCCGGGCGCTTTTTGCGGCGCGGGCCGGCGCCGTGCTGGCATGCCTCGTTGCGGTCGCCTGCGATCGCCAGCCGCCACCTCCGGCGCAGGCGAACCCGGTCTTTTCGGACGCCGCCGCAGAGGTCGGCCTGGATTTCGTGCATGACACGGGCACGCGAGACTACCTGTTTAAGGAAATCGTCGGCGCCGGCGCCGCCTTACTTGACTACGACGGTGACGGCGACCTCGACGCGTACCTGGTGCAGTCCGCTGGCGGCCCGAACCGGCTCTATCGCAATGATCTGAACGGCACACAAGTGCGGCTGGTGGACGTGACCGCAGACACGGCCTGCGGCGACCGGGGCTACGGCATGGGGGTGGCCACGGGCGACTACGACAGCGATGGTGATCCTGATCTTTATGTGATGAATTTCGGCGCCAATGTTCTGTGTCGGAACAACGGTGACGGCACTTTTACGGACGTGACCGCGGAGGCAGGAGTGAATGATCCGCGCTGGAGCGCGAGCGGGTCGTTCCTGGATTACGATCGCGATGGGGACCTCGATCTGTACGTCGCCAATTACGTTATATACAGCACCGACATCGACAAGCCGTGCTACGACGGCGCCGGGCAGCGGGACTATTGCGCGCCGACCAACTATGCGCCGGCCGGTGACGCGCTGTTCAGGAACGATGGTGAGGGCGGCTTTACGGATGTCAGCGTGGCCAGCGGTATCGCCAATAAGGCCGGGCCCGGGCTCGGCGTGGTGGCGGCCGATCTGAACGGGGACGGCCTGAGTGATCTGTACGTGGCCAACGACCAGGCGGCCAATTTCCTGTGGCTGAACCGTGGCGACGGCACCTTTGAAGAGACGGGCTTGATGGCAGGTGCGGCCTACAACCGCGATGGCGCCGCCGAAGCAAGTATGGGCGTCACCGCCGGCGACTATGACGGCGATGGCGACGACGACCTGTTCATGACCCACCTGAGCACGCAATCGAACACCTTGTATGTCAACGACGGTAGCGGCAACTTTCACGACGGCACGGAGCGCGCGGGGCTGGGCGCCGAGAGTATGGTCTTCACGGGTTTCGGTTCGGCATGGCTCGATTACGACAATGACGGTGCGCTGGATCTGTTCGTCGCCAACGGCGCGGTCATGGTCCTGGGCGAGCAGCGCGGCAAGGCGGAGTTCCCTTATGCGCAGACCAACCAGCTGTTCCACAACGGCGGCGACGGCCGCTTCGAAGATGTCAGCGCCAGCGCCGGGCCGGCCTTCGCCGTAACGGCCATCGGTCGCGGCGCCGCCTTCGGCGATATCGACAACGACGGCGACATCGATATCCTGGTGACCGCCAACGGCGGCCCCGCTCGCCTGCTGCGCAACGAGCTTGGCAACGCGCGCAACTGGCTGAGATTCACGCTGCGCGGCACCACAGCCAGCGCCGACGCCCAGGGTGCGCGTGTCGCCATCGAATTGCCGGATGGCAGCGTACGCTGGTCGCGCGCCCACACCGACGGCAGCTTTGCCAGCGCCAGTGACCCACGCGTGCATTTCGGGCTGGGCGACGCTGAAGGCATAGCTGGCGTGCTCGTCGAGTGGCCGGACGGGGCCCGGGAGCGCTGGTCGGCGATGCGTGCCAACCAGTCGCATGCGTTGGTGGAGGGCAGCGGTACGCCCGTAGCGAATGGGCCGGGTGGATGATGCTTCTCACCTGCAAGGTTGTCCTATGATGATCGCAGGCGCCGCCCGAATACATTCGTGCCGATTTGGCGCTGCAGGCCTGCTGCTTACCAGCCTGCTGGGCGCGTGTGCGCCGGGCGTGCCCACCAGCGAGTTGCCCGAGTTGCCAGCGGTCTCCACCGACAGCTTCCTGCCCGCGGTCACCCGCCAGCTCGACGCGCTCACAGAAGCAGTAGTAGCGGATCCGCGCAGTGCCCCGAAAGCCGGCCGGCTCGGCATGGCCTACCTGGCCTACCGGCAGGATTATGCCGCGGAGGCGGCGCTGCACAGGGCCGTTCTTTTACAACCGGGCAGCTTCGAATGGCGGTACTACCAAGCCGAGGCGCTCACGCGCCTGGGACGCCTGCAGGAGGCCATCGAGAGTCTGGAACAGGCGCAGGCCAGAGAGCCGGACTATCCGCGGACCCTGACGCGACTCGGCCTGCTGCATCTGCAGCTCGGTGACCTGGATGCGGCACGGAGCTACCTGTCGGCGGCGGTCGCCGAGGAGGCTGACAACGCTGAGGCGCGACTTGGGCTGGCGCGGCTGTTGCTGCGCGCGGGGGAACTCGACGCCGCGCTCGCGCAGCTCAACACGCTGGATGAGCAGCTTGGCGGCGCGGACAGCGTCTATTTCGCGCTGGCCGAGGCGTGGCGTCGCAAGGGAGATTCCGACAAGGCGCAGCGCTATCTCGCGCTGTTCGAAAGTGATCAAGGCGCGGGCGTACCGATCCGCGATCCGCTGATGAACAAGGTGCTGGCCATGGATGCCAGTGATAAGCCGCTGCTACGTCTGGCGCGAAGGCTCAACCAGCAAGGCCGATCGAAGGAGGCGATCGCAGCGCTCAACCGCGCGCTGGAACGCAACCCCCAGAGCCACCTGACACATGCCGCGCTGGTGGGTGCCTATGGCGCATTGAGACAGTTTGACAAGGCAGAGGAACACTATCGGCTCGCCCTTGAAGTGGCCCCGGCGACCGCGCCGCTGCTGCGCAATCTTGCGCGCGCACGCTTCTACCAGGGCAGACTGGATGAGGCGCGGACGGCACTGGACGAAGCGCTTGTCATCGATCCACACGACGCCGATACGCTGGCCTGGCTGGGACGAGTTTATCTCCGTGAAAATCAGACCGCTCAGGGTATCGAGATGCTTATAAAAGCCGTGGAGAAAAATCCCACCGACCCGTCGGCGCGCAGTCTCCTCGCTGAAACTCTGTTGGAGAATGGCCGTCACGAGGAGGCCTTCACGCATTTGCGGGCATTGCAGTCACCTGAGCGCAAATACAGCCCGCGCGCGTGGCGGACGATGGGCCAGGCCTATCTGCAGTTCGGTGAATCCGAGCAGGCGAGGGTGGCCCTTGAGGCAGGGGTGGCCAGTGCGCAACGCCTGGACGATGCCACCGAGGCGCGCCGCAGTGCCGAACTGCTCAAGAGGCTCTCGCAGTGAGGCGGGCCGGCGCGCTCTTGCTGCTGTTGACGCTCGCCGCGTGCGGTGCGCCCGATCAGACGCCGGTGGTCGTCACCGCGTCGCCAGCTATGGTTGAGGTCTTCACAGATGTCGCGCAGCAGACCGGCCTGCGCTTCACGCACGAGACCGGTGCCACCGGCAAATTTTACATGCCGGAGATCATGGGTTCCGGCGTGGCACTGATTGACTATGACGCCGACGGCGACCTCGACGTTTACCTGATCCAGAGCGCCCGCTGGCCCGGCGCACCGCCCGGATCGTCGAACAGGCTGTTCAGAAACGAGCTGCTGCCGATGGGCGCGCTGGGTTTTGTGGATGTCACCGACGCGGCGGGCGTGGCGTACTCGGGGTATGGGATGGGGGCGGCGGTGGCCGACGTCGACAATGACGGCGACCAGGACCTCTACCTGACGAACTTCGGACCCAACGTGCTTTTCCGCAATAACGGTGACGGCACCTTCAGCAACGCGACTTCCGCCGCGGAGCGGGCTGCCGGCGACTGGAGCACCAGCGCCTCATTCGTCGACTACGACCGAGACGGCGACCTGGACCTCTACGTGGCCAGCTACGTGACGTTCTCGCTCGGCAACAACGTCGACTGCGTCGGGCACGCCGGCCAGCGCGACTACTGTGACCCGAAGGCCTATAGCCCCCAGCGGGACCGGCTGTGGCGCAATGATGGCGATGCGCGCTTTGTGGATGTGTCCGAACAAAGTGGCATCAAGGCGGGCTTTGGCAACGGGCTGGGCGTCACGTCGGCGGATTTCAACGGCGATGGCTGGCCCGATATCTACGTTGCCAACGATCAGACTGCCAACAACTTCTGGGTGAATCAGCAGGACGGGACCTTTACGGACGAGGCGCTGATTTCGGGCTGCGCCTATAACGCCAGCGGCGCCCCGGAGGCCAGCATGGGGGTCACGGCCGGCGACTACGATGGTGACGGCGATGAAGACCTGTTCATGACCCACTTAGGTTCCCAGACCAACACCATTTATCAGAATAACGGCCGTGGCGAGTTCACCGACTTTACCGACCAGGCCGGGCTGTCGGCCCCGAGCGTGGGCTATACGGGCTTCGGCGCCGCCTGGTTCGATGTGGACAACAACGGGTTTCTGGATCTGTTCAGTGCCAACGGCGCCGTACAAATCGAGCCGTCGCAGGCGGTGCAGGAGGCCTATCCATACCTGCAGCGCAACCAGTTGTTCGAAAACAACGGCGCCGGCGGATTTGCGGATGTGAGCGCTCAGTCTGGCGCAGCCATGCGGGTGGCGCTGGTGAGTCGTGGTGCCGCCTTCGGTGATATCGACAACGATGGTGACACCGATGTGCTGGTGACCAACAACAGAGGGCCGGCACGCTTGTTGCTGAACGAACGCGCCGCAAGTCGATGGCTGCAGATACGAGCTGTGGGCGTGGCCTCGAATCGCGACGGGGCCGGCGCCAGGGTCGCCGTGTTGCGGGATGGAGAGCCCCTGTTGTGGCGGCGCGCGCACACCGACGGCAGCTATCTGTCTGCCAGCGACGGGCGCGTCCACTTTGGCCTGGACGGCATTGGGCCCGTCGACGCCGTTCGGGTTATCTGGCCGTCAGGGCTTGAGGAAAGCTGGGCAGTCGAGAATACCAATCGCGAGATCACGCTGCGCGAAGGCAGCGGCCGCAAGGGATCAAAAGCTGGCGAGACCGAGTGAGTCGGTCTGGCGACTTGACATAATACGGCCTGCCGCAATAGCCGCCCTACCCGCCGTCCGCCCCGGTAACGCCGCACGCGGGGACGCGGAACGGGTCTCGGCGAGTCCGCCACCCGATTTGTCTGGTCGATGGTCCGGTGCTGTAATCTTGCGGCACTGAGCAATTCCAGCGGCCCGGCTTGTGCTTTGCAGCGTAGTGCCCGCATTTCGCCGGGCAGCAGCGCTGGTATATACTTTTTGGACACGATAGACCGGCGGAGTCATAAAACAACAACAAGCGCCCGGGCGGCTCCGATTCAAACTTACGGCATTTCTTTTTGGGGAGCAGAATATGTTTGGCACGATGGTGCGAGTTGTTCGCAAGCAGTTTCTTTACGCGGGCATCGCGTACCTTGGCCTGCTGGCCATGCCGGCACTCGCTGCCGACCCTGTCCAGATCGAGCAGGCGCGCGGCGCCGATCAGCGGATTGAGTATGCGAGCCTGACCAAGTTCGGCCCGTGGGACGATCGCAACTACGCGGTGACGGCCGAAGACCTTAAGCTGCTCGCCGACAACGAAGCCGAGCTGCATCCGCAGATCCCCGTGTTCTTTCGCATCGAGCTGCGCAAGGAGTGGCCTTTCCTGAGACGCAGCGGTGCGGCGCAATATCCGCGCGCAGCAAGACAGCTGTTCGAGATCCGCTATGGCGGCCTGATGCAAAATGGCAGGATCGAATTCGATCGCCGGGACATTGCCAAAGTGCCTGTGCCGGTCAACGACGAGATTCAGCTGAACCAGCTGCTGGGCGCCAACGAAGTGACGGTCGAAATCAATCCGTCCAACCCCAGCCTCGCGATCGCCGGCTCCAACAACGCCGGCGGCCAGGAAATGTACTACAGCACCGACGGCGGCGAGACCTGGACCATCCAGGGCGTGCTGCCCAATACCTGCTGCGACCCGACGGTGGACTGGTCGTCCGACGGCACCGTGGCCTACGCCGCGGCGCTGTCCGGCTCGATCGGCGTGTCGGCCTGGCGCTCCTTTGACGGCGGTCAGACCTGGGTCGATCGCGTCAACCTGACCACCTCCGGCAGCGACAAGGAATTCATCCACGTCGACAAGTCACTGTCCTCGCCGCACAAGGACAACGTCTACCTGACCTACCACAACGGCAACACGATGCAGTTTGCCCGCTCCACCAACATGGGCGCCAGCTACAGCATCCAGGCGTTCACCAGCGCGCCGGCGGGCATCGGCAGCGACATCACGACGGATTCCGCCGGCAACATCTATTATGTCTACGGCGCGTTCGGTACGAAGACCATCGAGGTGCTCAAGTCGACTAACGGTGGCGTCTCCTTTGGCTCCTCGCAGTCCATCGCGTCTACCAACGGTGCTTTTGATTTTCCGATCCCGTCGATGGAATCGCGCCGCGCCTGGATCTATGCCAGCACTGACGCCGATCGCTCGGGCGGCACGTTTGACGGCAGCGTCTATGTGTCCTGGACCGACACCGTAGATCCGGAGAACGACGGCAGCGCCGCTGCCAATCACACGCGCGTCTACGTTGCCTACTCGCGCGACGGTGGCGCCAGCTGGAGCCTGTCCACGCCGCATTCGACCAGCGACATGCTGACTGTGGACCGCTGGAACCAGTGGCTGACCGTGGACGAGAACGGTACCGTTCACGTGGTTTTTTACGACACGCGCAACTCGGTTAACCGCACCGGCGTCGACCTCTATTACTCGTTTTCGACTGATGGCGGCGTCACGTGGAACGACCCCGAGCGCATCAGTTCGCAGACCTCGGCGAATCTTTCCGACGGCCAGGAATTCGGTGACTACAACGGCATCTCGGTGGTGGGCGAGCGGATCATCCCGGTGTGGACCGACAACCGCGATGGCCCGCCCAACCAGAAAGATGTGTACGCGGCCGACGTGGTCAACGTCGCCGCGGGGCCGGCCTTCACCCTGAGCAGCGACCCGTCCAGCCTGGAAGTCTGTGTGCCTGCCGCGATCAACATAGGTGTGCAGACGGGCGTGATCCAGGGCTTCTCCAATCCGATTTCGCTGAGCTTCAGCGGCTTGCCCAGCGGCGCAAGGGGGCGGTTTACGCCCAACCCGGTGGCGCCGGGCGGGTCGGCGACCGCCCAGGTGCGCGTGGGAGCCATCGCGCCGGGCGACTACAGCTTTAACATCGTCGGCAGCGCCGCCGGCGCCAGCGACAGAACGGCGTCGCTCAATATGCTGGCCGCCAACGCGGTGCCTGCCATGACGACGCTGCAGGCGCCGGCCAACGGGGCCAGCGGCCAGTCTACGAATCCCAACCTGAGCTGGAGCGCGATCAGCGGCGCCACGGGCTACGTAGTCGAACTCGATGACGACCCGGGTTTCGGGAGCATCGATTTCACGACCACGACCACGGAAACCAGCGCAGCGGTGGACGTGGCGTTAAACGTGGAGACCACCTACTACTGGCGGGTCCGGGCGACAAATGCCTGTGGTGACGGCGCAAGTTCCGGAACCTTCAGCTTTACCACCGGCATTCTGTTCTGCCGCAACAACGTCGGCGCTATCCCCGATGCCGGCGCAACTTCGGACACGCTGACGCTGCCGTCCGGCGGCCAGATTACGGACCTCGATGTGTCTGTGCTGGTGTCGCACACGTATATCGGAGATCTGGCCTTCACGCTGACGCATGAAGACACTGGCACCAGCGTGGCGCTGATCGATCGGCCCGGCGTGCCGGCAAGTACGTTTGGCTGCAGCCTGGACGACATCGACGCGGTGCTCGACGACGAGGCGGGCACGCCGGTTGAAGGGGTCTGTTCAGGCAACCCGGCGATTGGCGGGACGTTCTCGCCCAATGGCCCGCTGAGCGCGTTCAACGGCGAAGACCTTTCGGGCACCTGGCGCCTCGATGCATCTGATGCCGTTGGTCAGGATGCGGGCACGCTGGATCAGTGGTGTCTGCTGCCTGCAACCGACTCGGTTGAGCCGGGTGACGCCGACGGTGACGGGGTGACCGACGACGTTGATAACTGCCCGTCCGTGCCCAACCCGTCGCAGGAGAATTTCGATGGGGATGCGCAGGGCGATGCCTGTGATGCGGATGACGACAACGACGGTGTCAACGACACGGAAGATGCGTTCCCGCTGGATCCCTCGGAGAGCAACGATAACGACGGTGACGGCATCGGCGACAACGCGGATCCGGATGACGACAACGACGGCGTGGATGATTCCGAGGATGCGTTCCCGAACGATCCCTCCGAGAGCAACGACAACGACGGCGACGGCATCGGCGACAACGCGGACCCGGATGACGACAATGACGGCGTCGATGATTCAGAGGATGCATTCCCGAACGATCCCTCGGAGAGCAACGACAACGACGGTGACGGCATCGGCGACAATGCGGACCCGGATGACGACAACGACGGCGTCGATGATTCAGAGGATGCGTTCCCGAACGATCCCTCGGAGAGCAACGACAACGACGGCGACGGCATCGGGGATAACGCGGATCCGGATGACGACAACGACGGCGTCGATGATTCCGAGGATGCGTTCCCGAACGACCCCTCTGAGAGCAGCGATAACGACGGTGACGGCATCGGCGACAACGCGGATCCGGATGACGACAACGATGGCCAGTCAGATGCTGACGAAATTGCCTGTGGCTCGGATCCGCTGGATGACGCCAGCACCTCGCCGGATGCCGACGGCGACAACGTGCCGGACTGCGTCGACGGGGATGACGATGATAATGACCTGGTAACGAACGCGAACGATGTCTGCCCCGCCACGGCTATTCCGGAGTCGGTACCGACCTCGAGTCGCGGCCTGGGACGCAATCGCTGGGCGCTGCAGAATACGGACGGCACCTTCACGCAGGGTGCGCCGGAATCCGGCTCGGTGTTCAGCTTCTCGACCGCCGACACGCGTGGCTGTTCCTGTGATCAGATCATCACGGAGTCCGGACTGGGTGGCAAGCAGGCGGCATACGCGCGGCTCTATGGCTGCACTACCGCGATACTGCAGCAGTGGGTCGATAACCCGTAACGCCGGACAATTCGTAGTTTGGAAAATGCTGACCCCGCCTTGTGCGGGGTCTTTTTTTGTCGGTCGACTGTAATGTTCGGGGGTTGCACATCGGCTTGCCGAGGCTTTCTGCTAAACTCGCGCCGGAGTGCAAAGCTGTGATTCATTCAAAGTATTTCAATTGCGCAATTTAAGACAACGCTCATCGGCAGCAGTCCACTGTTCCCTGCGGTGGTTCACGCTGCTGGCACTGCTGGGATGTATGTCCGCATGCTCACCGCAGCCTGCTTCGCCGGTCGCAGAGCCTGTGAATGCGCAACCCGCGCCGTACCAGGGTGAGGGTGCGAAACGCATGGCCCAACGGCTGGAAGAGCTGGCCGAAAAGGCGGCGCTGCAGGGCGACATCACGGTCGGCGTGCAAGGCAGGATCGCAGATCGGCGCAGGGCCCTGGCGTCCGCATGGAGCTTTCGCGAGCAGCAGCTGAACCGGATGTTGCTGGGCCAGGAACTGCTGCAGGCTGGCAGGAATACCGAAGCGATCGCTGAATTTGAGCGCGTGCAGGCACTCTTCATCGAGCGCAATATGCTCAATCCGATTCCTACCTATCACTCCATGCTGGCGACTGCTTTTTTGCGCCTCGCCGAGGAGATGAACTGCGTTGTCCAACATGGGAACGATGCGTGCCTGCTGCCGATACAGGGTGATGGTGTGCACGTTGCCACCGAAGGATCTCGCAAGGCCGCTGCGCAGCTGGAGGCAAGCCTGGCCCAGGATCCTGCAAACATCGCGGACCGATGGCTGCTCAATATCGCCCACATGACCCTGGGGGAATACCCGGGCAAGCCCGCCGTGCCGCTGCTGATTCCGCCGGATGTTTTCGCCTCGGATTTCGAAATCAGCCGCTTCAGAAACGCCGCGTTCGAAAAAGGCCTGGCCGTCCCGGGCCTGTCTGGCGGCGTCGCCATGGAAGACTTCGATGGTGATGGTCAGCTGGATGTTTTCGTATCGGCCTGGGGGCTGCGCGATCAGTTGAGATATTTTCGTAACCAGGGCAGTGAGGGGTTCCGCGAGCGGACGGTGGAAGCAGGTCTTGTGGGCGAAGCAGGCGGCCTGAACCTCAGTCACGCCGATTACGACAACGACGGGGACGCCGACCTGCTGGTTCTGCGGGGGGCCTGGCTCGGCAGCGCAGGGCAGCTGCCCAACTCCTTGCTGCGCAACAACGGCGACGGCACGTTCGATGATGTCACCGAAGAAGCGGGACTTCTGAGTTTCAATCCAACTCAGGTCGGCGTCTGGGGTGACTTCGACAATGATGGCTGGCTGGATCTGTTCATCGGCAATGAGTCGGGCGGCCCCGGCAAGCGGCCTTGTGAGCTTTACAGAAACAATGGTGATGGCACGTTCGAAAACGTCGCGGCGCAGGCCGGTGTGGATCTGGTCGCTTTTGTGAAGGGGGCCGCGTGGGGTGACTTTGATAACGACGGGCGCCTGGATCTTTACGTGTCGCAGCTCGGTAGCCACAACACGCTCTTTCGCAATGAAGGTCTGTCCGATGCCGGTTGGCGATTCCGGGACGTTACGGAGGCGGCCGGGGTTGCAGAACCAAAATTCAGTTTCCCGACCTGGTTCTGGGATTACGACAACGACGGCTTGCTGGACCTGTTCGTTGGCTCGTTCCCGGGTTTTTCAGTGGATACGCTCGGCGACATTGCCTCTGGCTATCTCGGCCTGCCGTTCACGGCGCCGCACCCGCGCCTCTACCGCAATAGGGGTGACGGCACGTTTGTCGACGTGACGCGTGTCGCGGGGCTCGCAAAGCCAATGCTCGTCATGGGGTCAAACTTCGGCGATATAGACAATGACGGTTTTATGGATTTCTATCTGGGCACCGGCGAGCCAAATTTGCATACGCTGGTACCGAATCGTATGTACCGGAACGCCGGGACCGGGCAGTTCCAGAATGTCACTACTTCCGGAGGTTTCGGTCACCTGCAAAAAGGGCATGGCGTCTCGTTTGGCGATATAGATAACGACGGCGACCAGGATATTTATGTCGTGATGGGCGGCGCCTACAAGGCAGACATCGCCTATAACGCGCTGTTCATGAATCCCGGGAACGACCACCATTGGATCACGCTGTTGCTGGAGGGCGTGCGCAGTAACCGGTCCGCCATCGGTGCCCGGATCGAGGTGCTCGCCAGCTTCGAGAGTGGCAGCAGGAAGATCACGGCCGTAGTGGGCACCGGCGGCAGCTTCGGTTCATCGAGTCTGCAGCAGGAGATTGGGCTGGGCGCAGCCCGTTCTGTTGAGCGCGTCAAGATCTGGTGGCCGACGACCGGCGAGCAACAGACCTTCACCGACGTCGAGCTGGATCAGTTTTACGGCATCCGCGAAGGCAATGATCAGCTTATTCCGCTGGATCGCAAGCAGCTCGACCCCCGCTGATGCGCATCTGACAGCCGGCCGCCGCCGGGGTTTTACGGCAGGTGGGGGCGCGCAAGATAGTCGTGAGACTGCATTTCCTCCAGGCGACTGCGGGTGCGCTCGAACTCGAAACCCAGCCGGCGGCCCTGGTAAAGCTGCTGCAGCTCAACCGCCGCGGAAATGATCAGCGTCACGTTGCGGTCGTAGAGTTCATCCACCAGCGCGATAAAACGCCGCGCCTGATTTTCTGAAAGCTCGGTCAGGATCGGGACATTCGAGAGCAGCACCGTGTGAAATTCCCGGGCGATCTCGACGTAGTCGGCCGTGCCGCGGGGGCCGTCGCACAGCGCGTTGAAGTCGCACCATATTATGCCGTCGGCGACGCGTCGGCTGTGTATGGGTCGCCCTTCGATGGTCAGCGCAAAATTCCGTTTGCCACGGTCTGGTGCGATGCGCTCAAAATATTTCTCCAGATTGCGATCAGCCTGGTTGTCGAGCGGATAGTGAAAGATTTCAGCGCGCTTCAATACGCGCAGCCGGTGATCCGTGCTGCCGTCAAGATGCACGACCTGACAGTTGCGTTCCAGCGCGTCGATAGCAGGCAGGAAGCGCTCGCGCTGCAGCCCGCCCGCATAGAGTTCGTCGGGCGGGGAATTCGAGGTGGTCACCAGCGTGACACCTTCCTCGAACAGGGCGGTGAACAGCCCGCCCAGCAGCATGGCATCGGCAATATCGGAAACGAACAGCTCATCGAAGCACAGCACCTGCACGTTTTTCGCGATATCGCGGGCGACGAGTGGCAGCGGGTCGCTTTGGTTCTCATGCGCATTAAGCCGCTCGTGCACCTCCAGCATGAAGCGGTGGAAGTGGCTGCGGCGCTTTTTTCCCTGGCCCAGGCAACCATAGAAAAGGTCCATCAGGTAGGTCTTGCCGCGCCCGACGTCGCCCCACAGATAGAGCCCCTTGTGCGGCACGTGGCGAGCTCCGCCCCGCAGGCGACGGATCAGGCCGTTCAGCCTGGATGGCGCGTCGCGCTGCAGATCAGTATAGAGTTGCTCCAGCGCTGTGATGGCTGCGAGCTGCGCGGCATCGGCCTGAAAATCGCCGGTTTGCAGCGCTCGCTGATAGGCGGCCAGCGGACCCATGCCGGCTAGTCTTCCCTGAGTTGGGGCAGGTCGCGAAAATGCGCCAGCGCCTCCGGGTTGCCCAGCGCGTCGGTGTTCGTGACGGCCTCACCGTGGATCACCTTGCGCACCGCGACCTCTACAATCTTGCCGCTGATGGTGCGCGGGATATCTGCCACCGCAATTATTTTCGCCGGCACATGCCGCGGCGTGGTGTTTTTGCGAATGGTGCTGCGGATGCGGTTTTGCAGATCCTCGTCCAGGGTCACGCCGTCGCGCAATCGAACAAACAGGATGACGCGCACGTCATCACCCCAACGCTGACCGACGGCGATGCTCTCGATCACCTCCGGAAGCTTCTCGACCTGGCGATAGATTTCGGCCGTGCCGATCCGGACGCCCCCTGGGTTAAGGACCGCATCGGAGCGACCGTAAATAACCACGCCGCCGCGCTCGGTGAGTTCGGCGTAATCGCCATGGCACCAGACGTTTTCGAAGCGGTCGAAATAGGCTTCCCGATATCGCCGCCCGTCCGCATCATCCCAGAAACCGACCGGCATGGAGGGGAAGGGCCGCGTGCACACGAGCTCGCCTTTTTCCTCCACCACCGGCTTGCCCTCGTCGCTATAGATTTCCACCGCCATGCCCAGTCCCCGGCACTGCAGCTCACCGCGATAGACCGGCAGGATGGGGTTGCCCAGTGCGAAGCAGGAAATGATATCGGTGCCGCCGGAGATCGATGCGAGCAGCACATCGCTCTTTATGTCGCGGTAAACGAAGTCGTAGTTTTCCGGGAGCAGCGGTGACCCGGTTGAGAGGATGGTCCTGAGCGAACCCAGATCCGCATTGTCTCCCGGCTGGTACCCGGCCTTTTCCAGGGCCGAGATGTACTTGGCGCTGGTGCCGAATATCGTGAGCTGTTCCTGTTCGGCCATCTCCCACAGGACTGCCGCAGACGGGTGAAAGGGTGAGCCGTCAAACAGCACGAGCGTGGCGCCGCGCGCCAGGCCGGAGACCAGCCAGTTCCACATCATCCAGCCGCAGGTCGTGAAGTAGAAAGATGCGGTCCTCGCGGCTCGACATCGGTGTGCAGCCCGTGTTCCTTGAGGTGCTGCAGCAGGGTTCCGCCCGCGCCGTGCACGATGCACTTGGGCACGCCGGTCGTGCCCGACGAGTACATGATGTAGAGCGGATGGTCGAAGGGCAGCTGCGTGAATTCGAGCGGGCTGTCCGGATCGCCGAAATTCCGCAAACATCGACGGCATTGTCGAAGCGCTCGATGGCAGGTGCGCTGTCGCGGAAGGGCACGACGACGAGCTGTTCCACGCTGTCGCAGGCTGTGCCAGCACCTGCGCGACCGTGGCCAGCGAATCGAAGCTCTTGCCGCCGTAGAAATAGCCGTCGGCGGTGAACAGAACCTGTCGGCTCGATCTGGCCGAAGCGGTCGAGCACGCCGGCCACGCCGAAATCGGGCGAGCACGACGACCAGGTCGCGCCGATGCTGGCGCTGGCGAGCATGGCGATGACGGCCTCGGGCAGTTGGGCAGGAAGCCGGCGACGCGGTCGCCCGGCTGCACGCCGGCCTGCGCAAGCCCGGCCGCGATGCGCGCGACTGCCGGCGTGCAGCTCGTGCATAGCTGAGTTCGCGGCGCTGCGCCGTTTTCGCCGCGAAATACGATGGCCGGCTGCTCGTCCCGGTAGCGCAGCAGGTTCTCGGCGAAATTGAGCTGCGCGCCCTCGAACCAGCGTGCGCCCGGCATCCGCTGCGCCATCGCTGAAGAACTGCGACGGCCGGCTCGCTGCTGATGACGTCAAAGAAATCCCAGATTGCCTGCCAGAACTTCGCCGGTTCAGTGACCGACCAGTCGTACAGCGTCGCAGTACTCCGCAAATCGCAGACCGTGCTGCTGCGCCACGAAATTCATGAACGCGCGCATCCGCGTCTCGGCGACGCGGTCCGGCGACGGAGTCCAGACAGGCCTGGTCATGCAATCAGAGGTTCTGGTAGTTCGGTCCCGAGCCGCCTTCCGGCGTGACCCAGGTGATGATCTCGTAGGGATCCTTGATGTCGCAGGCCTTGCAGTGCACGCAGTTGGCCGCATTGATCTGCAGCTGCTTGCCGCCCGCGCCGTCATCCACCATTTCGTACACGCCGGCCGGGCAGAAGCGCGTGCAGGGATTGCCGTATTCCTCGACGCAGCGGGTGGCGCAGATGTCGGTGTCGGCGACCTTCAGGTGCATGGGCTGGTTTTCGTCGTGCGCGGTGGCCGCGAAATACACCGACGCCAGGCGGTCGCGCGGCGGCAGCGTCGCGTTCCTGCCAGTCGCGTTGCACGGCTGTTCTGTTCGCTCGAGCTTGTGCAGGCTGGACCAGTCGGCGTGATTTTTCAGTGTCCAGGGCAGTTTGCCGAAAGTCACGGTTTCCAGCGCGGCATTGGCGAGACCGCACCACATTCCGTGCTTGAAGCCCGGCCGGATGTTGCGCACCTTGTGCAATTCGTGCGCCCACGGCGTGGCCCGCCAGCGCGGCATCGAAGCCCTCGCTGCTTGCCTTGTGTCGGCGATGTGCTCGGCCGCTTCCATGCCGCAGCGCAGCGCCATGTGGATGCCCTTGATCTTCGGCGCGTTCAGCGTGCCGGCTGCATCGCCGATCAGCAGCGCACCCGGCATCTCCATGTTTCGGCATCGACTGGTAGCCGCCCTCGACCAGCGTGCGTGCGCCGGCCGAGATAATTTCGCCGCCTTCCAGCAGCGTGCGCACCAGCGGGTGGTGCTTGAACTGCTGGAATGCCTCGAAGGGACTGAAATCCGGGTCCTGGTAGTCCAGGCCGACAACGAAACCGATGTACACGCGGTCATTGTCGAGGTGATAGAGTGAAGCTGCCGCCGTAAGTGCGGGTGTCCAGCGGCCAGCCGAGCGTGTGCTGGATGAGCCCGGGTTCGACGCGTCCCGCGGGCAGCTGCCAGAGTTCCTTGAAGCCCAGGCCGTAGGTCTGCGGTGACTTGCCCTGCGTCCAGCGCAAAGCGCTGCAATCAGCTGCTTGGAGATGCTGCCGCGGCAACCTTCGGCAAGTACGGTGTTGCGCCGCGAATGTCCACACCCGGGGCGAAGTTGGGCCCGGGTGCCGTCCTTCGCTCAACGCCCATGTCGCCGACCCGCACGCCGCCACCGCGCCGTCGTCGTTGAACAGCGGCTTCGGCCGCGGGGAATCCCGGAAACACGTCGACGCCGAGGACTTCGGCCTGTTCTGCCAGCCAGCGGCACAGCGCGCCGAGCGACACGATGAAGTTGCCGTGGTTGTTCATCTGCGGCGGAGTCGGCAGCCGAATGACTGCTTGCGCGTCAGCAGCAGGAACTCGTCCTTGCCGGCCGGCACGCAGACCTCCGGCGGTTGTCGCGCCATTCCGGCAGCAGCGCGTCCAGCGCGTCGGGCTGCAGCACGGCGCCTGACAGCAAATGCGCGCCGACTTCCGAGCCTTTCTCCAGCACACAGATGCTGGTATCGGGTGCCTTTTGCTTCAGTCGGATGGCGCAGGCGAGGCCGGCCGGGCCGGCGCCGACGATGACCACGTCGTATTCCATCACGTCGCGTTCAATTTCACTCATGACCTGTTCCTTGCCCGATTACTTCGGTTGCATGCGAATGGCGCCATCGAGGCGAATGGTCTCTGCATTGAGCATCGTGTTCTCGCAGATGCAGGCGACCAGGTCGGCAAACTCTTCCGGTTTTCCCAGGCGCGACGGAAACGGGTACCTGTGCGCCCAGCGACTGCTGCACGTCCTCGGGCATGCCGTCCATCATCGGTGTCAGAAAGATGCCCGGTGCAATGGTCATGACGCGCACGCCAATGCGCGCAAATTCCCGGGCGATGGGCAAGGCCATGCCGGCGACGCCGGCCTTCGAGGCAGCATAGGCGGCCTGTCCGATCTGGCCTTCAAACGCCGCCACCGAGGCCGTGTTCACGATCAGTCCGCGTTCGCCGTCCGGTCCGGGCTCGTTGTGCTGCATCGCATCCGCTGCGGCCTTGGTCAGCAGGAAACTGCCGACGAGGTTGACCTGAATGACCTTCGCGAAAAAACTGCCTGCCATCGGACCGTCACGGCCCAGCACGCGCGCTGCGCCGAGGATGCCCGCGCAGCTGACCGCGAGGTCCAGCTGCCCGAACGTCTGCGCGGCCTGCTGACACCGCCGCATTCACCTGCGCCTCGTCGGCCACATCGGTGCGCACGAATAACGCGCTGTTCGCCCAGCTTTGCCGCCGCTGCCTCGCCGTGCTCGACATTTACATCCAGCAGCGCTGCCTGCCCCCCGCAGGCGATGACCTTTTCCGCTACCGCGTAGCCAAGTCCCGAGGCGCCACCGCTGATCACGGCGCGTATACGCTCAAATTTCATTCGCAGTTTTCCTTGTTCGCTGGTCGGTCGTACCCGGATGCACCGGTGAACGCCCGTTTGCTTTGCATATCCCACCGGATTCTACCAAGCTTGTCAGCGGCCTGCCGGTCCCGACGCCGGAAAACGCGCGTCAGTCGCCGCGCTCGGTCATCAGGCTGGCTGCGTGGTGTCGATATCCACCAGGGGCACTTCGGCATCGACCATGTCACCCACTTTGCAGCGCAGGGCGGCGACGGTGCCGGTGGCGCGAGCCTGCAGCGTGTATTCCATTTTCATGCCTTCCAGGACCAGCAAGGCCTGCCCTTGCTGGACCGCATCGCCGACCGCTACGTGCAGCGCAACGATCCGACCCGGCATGGGCGAGCCCGGATGCGCGTCATCGGCCAGGTCGCCTTCATCCACCGGATACAAAGGCGTGCGGACGAAGCGTTCGCGCAAAGGGCCGTCGGCGCCGGGGAAGGCGACCAGCAGCTCATTGTCTCGCTGCAGGACGCGCAGGACGTGCGTCTGTCCGTCACACTCCATGACCAGCCGATGGCCACGCATGCTGGCGCGCACTTCAATCTCCCGCTCGTTCAGCCTGGCGCTGAATTCCGGCAAGGCGCCACAGACGGAGACGATGTGGCGCTCTGACGAGGCGTCGGTAAACGCGAGTCGGTAACGCGTATTGCCGTTTGCCTGCCAGGCATCCGACAGGGACCAGGGCGACTGGTGAATTCGGTCACCGGGCGCGCGTGCGCCCACCGTACTGCGCCGTTCGAGGCATGCACAGGCCGCCCCGAGCAGGGCGATTTCCGATACCTGCTGGCGGGCTTGCAGTAGTTCGGACAGCTGCCGGTCGATATAGCCGGTGTCCGCATCGCCCGCCCGGAAAACTTCGTCAGCACAGATGCGCAGCAGCAGGTCCAGGTTGTTGCGGACGCCAAAAACCTCCGTGCGTGCCAGTGCTGCGCGCAGTTCCGCGATGGCCCGTGTGCGGTCGGCGGCATGCACGATCAGTTTGGCAATCATCGGATCGTAGTGAATGCTGACGGCATCGCCCGTGCTGACCGCTGAGTCGAGTCTCAGGCTCGCGCTGCGCGTGGGTCTGGCGAAGTACTGCACGGTGCCGGTTGAGGGCAGAAAGTTGTGGCGCGGATCTTCCGCGTAAATGCGCGCTTCGATGGCATGGCCACTGCGGCTGATGCGCGTCTGCGACAGCGGCAGGGGCTCGCCGGCGGCGACCCGGAGCTGCCATTCAACCAGGTCGAGGCCGGTAGTCATTTCGGTGACCGGGTGTTCAACCTGCAGGCGTGTGTTCATCTCCATGAAATAAAACTGCCGATCCTCGGTCGACGATGAACTCGACGGTGCCGGCACTCACATAGTCCACAGCGCGCCCGGCAGCCACGGCAGCCTCGCCCATGCGTGCGGCCAGCTCCGGCGTCCAGAAACGGCGAGGGCGTCTCCTCGATGATCTTCTGGTAACGCCGCTGGATCGAGCATTCGCGTTCGAAGAGGTGGACGACATTGCCGTGCTGGTCCCCGAAGACCTGGAATTCGATGTGCCGCGGATGTTGCAGGTACTTTTCGATCAGCATCTGCTCGTCGCCGAATGCGCTGTCGGCTTCGCGTCGCGAGCCCGCCAGGGCGTCAGCGAATTCACTCTCGCCGGCGTACGATGCGCATGCCCTTGCCGCCACCACCTGCGCTGGGTTTGATCATGACGGGAAAGCCGACGCGCCTGGCTTCTTCCTCCAGTATCGAATCGGCCTGGTTGTTGCCGTGGTAGCCCGGCACCGTCGGCACGCCGGCCGACTCCATGAGACGCTTTGCCTCGCTTTTGGAGCCCATGGCATCGATGGTTTCGGCAGTCGGGCCGATGAACACGATGCCGGCGTCCTGGCAGGCACGCGCGAACTCGGCGTTTTCGGCCAGAAAGCCGTAGCCGGGATGAATCGCCTCGGCGCCGGCGAAATGTGCGGCGTTGAGGATGCGTTCCACCGACAGGTAGGACTTGCGGCTCTCAGCAGGACCGATGTGTATGGCCTCGTCTGCAGCGCGCACGTGCCGGGCGTTGCGATCTGCCTCGGAATACACCGCGACCGTGCGCGACGCCGAGCCGGGCGCAGCTGCGCATGATGCGGACGGCGATTTCGCCGCGGTTGGCTATCAGTATTTTTGCGAACATTGGTCTTGTTTCAGCTCCGCGCCAGGGGGCAGGCAGGTCTTGCAGAGCCTGCGCTCATTAATCGGCCCCGGCACAATGAATGACGCCGCTCACATGCGGAACACGCCGTAGCCCGTTTCGCGGCTGATCGGGGTACGCGCAGCGGTAGCAAGTCCGAGTCCCAGCACCCGCCGCGTGTCGACGGGATCGATGACGCCGTCATCCCAGAGTCTGGCCGTCGCGTAATAGGGATGACCCTGGGTTTCGTACTGTTCGCGGATCACTCGCCCTGAATGTGTCCTCGTCTTCTTCGGGCCAGGCCTGGTCGCGAGTTTCCATGCCGTCGCGTTTCACCGTCGCCAGCACCGTGGCGGCCTGCTCGCCACCCATGACCGAGATGCGCGCATTGGGCCAGCTCCAGAGCATGCGCGCACCGTAGGCGCGCCCGCACATGGCGTAGTTGCCGGCGCCGAACGAGCCGCCGATGATCACCGTGAACTTGGGCACTGCTGGAGCAGGCGACGGCGTTCACCATCTTGGCGCCGTGCTTGGCGATGCCCTCGCTTTCGTATTTCTGCCCGACCATGAAGCCGGTGATGTTCTGCAGGAAAACCAGCGGCACGCCGCGCTGGTTGCACAGCTGGATGAAGTGCGCGCCTTTCTGCGCCGATTCGGAAAACAGGATGCCGTTGTTGGCGACGATGCCGACGGGATAGCCCCAGATGCGCGCGAAACCGCAAACCAGCGTCTTGCCATACAGGGCCTTGAATTCCTGCAACTTCGAGTCGTCGACGATGCGGGCGATGACTTCGCGCACCTCGAAGGGATAGCGGGTGTCGGTCGGTACGATGCCGTACAGCTCTTCGGCCGGCGTAGCGCGGTTCCGCGACGGGCCGCGTGTCGACAGGCGGCGGCGCCTCCGGGTTCAGGCTGGCGACGATATTGCGCGCGATGCCACAGCGCATGCGCGTCGTTGTCTGCGAGATGATCGGTGACGCCCGAGACGCGGCTGTGCACGTCGCCGCCGCCGAGCGACTCGGCATCGACGATTTCGCCGGTTGCGGCTTTGACCAGCGGCGGGCCGCCCAGAAAGATCGTGCCCTGGTTCGCGCACGATGATGGCCTCGTCGCACATGGCCGGCACGTAGGCGCCGCCGGCCGTGCACGAGCCCATCACGACCGCGATCTGCGGGATGCCCGCGGCGGACAGGCGCGCCTGGTTGTAGAAGATGCGTCCGAAATGCTCGCGGTCGGGAAACACCTCGTCCTGCAGCGGCAGAAAAGCGCCGCCTGAATCCACCAGGTAGATGCAGGGCAGCCGATTCTCCAGTGGCGATTTCCTGGGCGCGCAGGTGTTTCTTGACCGTGATCGGGAAGTAGGTGCCGCCCTTGACGGTCGCGTCATTGGCGACCACCAGCACTTCGCTGCCCATGCACCTGGCCGATGCCGGTGATGATGCCGGCGCAGGGCGCTGCGTCGTCGTACAGCCCGTACGCGGCGAGCGACGAGAATTCCAGGAACGGACTGCCCGGGTCGAGCAGCGCCTCGATGCGCTCACGCGGCAGCAGCTTGTCCCGCGCCAGATGTTTCTGGCGGGCACGTTCGCCGCCGCCCAGGGCTGCCCGGGCCACCTGCGCGCGCAGGTCCGCGACCAGCGCGTGCATGTGCGCTGCATTGGCCTGCGCCTGCTCGCTGTTCGGATCGATCTTGCTGCGAATTGCGGGCATCCGAGGTCGCTCAGTCCAGTCGTTCGATGGCGATCGCCGTGGCCTCACCGCCGCCGATGCACAGTGCGGCAATGCCGGTGCGCAGGCCACGTGCGGCGCAGCGCATGCACCAGCGTCACGATCAGGCGGGCGCCGGTGGCGCCGATCGGGTGTCCCAGGGCGCAGGCGCCGCCGTTGACGTTGACCTTGGCGTGGTCGAGCCCCAGCTCGCTGCATGGCGGCCATGGTCACCACGGCGAACGCTTCATTGATCTCGTACAGATCAACGTCGTCCGGCGCCCAGCCCAGCTTCTCCTGGACGCGCGGCAATGGCGTGTACGGGCGCCGTCGTGAACCACTCCGGTGCCTGGGCGAAGCTGCTGTGGCCGACGATGCGCGCCAGCGGCTTCAGCCTGCGTTCCGGGCGATCGCCCGCGCGCATCAGCACCAGCGCAGCCGCGCCGTCGGAAATCGACGACGAGCTGGCGGCCGTGACCGTGCCGCCGTCGCGCCGGAATGCCGGGCGCAAGGTCGGAATCTTGTCGATATCGCAGTTGTACGGTTCCTCGTCCTTGTCGACACTGCTGTTCGCCCTTGCGAGTCTTGATGGTTACCGGCGCAATCTCGTTCGCGAAGGCGCCGGATTCGATCGCGGCCAGCGCCCGGCGCACCGATTCGGCCGAAGAATGCGTCCTGTTCCGCGCGCGTGAATGCGTACTTGTCGGCGGTCGCTTCGGCGAAGTGCCCCATCATGTTGCCGTCGTAGGGGTTTTGCAGACCGTCGAAAAACATGTGGTCCAGCACCTGCTGGTGACCCATGCGGTAGCCGCCGCGCGCCTTGGGCAACAGGTACGGTGCATTGCTCATGGACTCCATGCCGCCGGCCATCACGATGTCCGCCGAGCCGGCCCGCATCAGGTCGTGTGCCAGCATGGTGGCCTTCATGCCGGAGCCGCAGACCTTGTTGATGGTGGTGCAGCCAACGCCGGCGGGCAGTCCCGCGGCAAGCGCGGCCTGGCGCGCGGGCGCCTGGCCGAGCGCCGGCGGGCAGCACGCAGCCCATGATCACTTCGCTGACGTCGCCGCCGTCGATGCCGCGCTGACTCGAGCGCTGCCGCGATGGCGGTCGCGCCGAGCTCGGTCGTGCTGGCACCGCCGAGCCCGCCCTGGAAGCCGCCGATGGGCGTGCGCCTGCGCGGCCGCAATTACAATGTCGTTTTTGTTCATCGGTTCTGCTCCGGGAAAACCTGGCCTAGTTGGAAGCGCTGGCGGCCAGCAGCTCGCGGCCGATCAGCATGCGGCGGATTTCGCTGGTGCCCGCACCGATTTCATAAAGCTTGGCGTCGCGCAGCAGGCGGCCGGTAGGGTATTCGTTGATGTAGCCATTGCCGCCCAGTGACTGGATAGCCTCGAGTGCCACATGCACCGCAGACTGCGCCGCCAGCAGCAGGCAGGCAGCCGCGTCCTGGCGGGTGGGAACGCCGCGATCGAACTGCTCGGCCGTGCGGTAGGCGAAAGCGCGCGAAGACTGCAGCGCCGTGATACATGTCGGCGACCTTGCCCTGCATGATCCCGAAGCTGCCGATGGGCTGGTCGAACTGCTTGCGCTCGTTGAGATAAGGCAGCGTGATGTCCATGCAGGCCTGCATGATGCCGATGGGGCCGCCGCGACAGCACCAGTCGTTCGGAATCCAGGCCTTTCATCAGTATGTAGACGCCCTCGTCCACCGCGCCGAGCACGTTGGCATCGGGGATGTCGCAGTCCTCGAACACCAGTTCGCAGGTGTTGGACCCGCGCATGCCCAGCTTGTCGAGCTTCTGTGCCGTAGTGAAAACCCTTGAAATCCCTTTCGACCAGGAACGCAGTGATCGATTTTGAACCCTGCTCGCGCGGCGCCGTGCGCATGTAGACCAGCAGTACGTCGGCTTCAGGGCCGTTGGTGATCCACATTTTGGAGCCGTTGGCGATCCACCCGCCCCGCGGTTTTTTCAGCGCGGCAGCTCATGGAGCCCACGACGTCCGAGCCCGCGCCGGATTCCGACATCGCCAGCGCGCCGACGTGTTCGCCGCTGCACAGCGTCGGCAGGAACCGCTTGCGCTGCTCCTCGTTGGCGTTCAGAAACAGATTGTTGACGCACAGATTGGAGTGCGCGGCGTAAGACAGGCCGACCGAGGCCGAGGCGCGGGAGATTTCCTCGGTAGCCACCACATGCGCGAGGTAGCCCAGCCCGGAGCCGCCGTATTCCTCGGGTACCGTCATGCCGAGCAGGCCCAGCTCACCCATAAGCGGCCACAGCTCGGCCGGGAACAGGTTGTCGCGATCGATGGCCTCGGCGCGCGGCGCGATCTCTGATTCGGCGAAACGCCGGACGGTCTCCCTGAGCAGGTCGACGTCTTCGTTGATTTGCGTATTAAAGACAGACAATCAGGCGCTCCGTTAATTGATGGCACATGCTTCTGCGCCAGGTACTTCTGCAGCTCGCGCGCCGCCCGGCAGGCGCGGCGCTCAGCCTAATGACTGGCGGTCCCGGCGCTGGGCGAGCGTCCGGACAGGCGGTCCTTGTTACGCCGTGTAAAGGGCTTCTTGATATGGCCGATCGCCGCAATCCGCTCTTCCGCCAGCCTGTCAGCGGCCTGCCAGCTCGGAATGCCGTCACGCTCCGCAATCCTGAAAATCTTGTCGATGTTTGAATATATGGTGCTGACCAGCTGCGTTGCGCGTTTGCGATTATACCCCTGCAGCTCAATGGCCACGTTCATGAGGCCGCCTGCGTTGATCGCGTAGTCGGGGCCATAAACAATGCCGCGCTTTTCGAGCTCGGTGCCCCAGTCCCCGGATTCGAGCTGGTTGTTGGAGCTGCCCGCAACGATATCGACTTTGAGGCGCGGCACCGTGTTTTCATTAATGACCCCGCCCAGCGCACAGGGCGAGAAGACATTGGCCTCAACGTCATAAATCTCATCCATCGGCACGGCTTCCGCGCCCAGCTCGTCAACCGTCCGCTTGACCCTGTTCTCGTTGATGTCGCAGACAAACACTTTAGCGCCTTCTTCGCGCAGCAGCTTGGTCAGGTGGAATCCGACGCTGCCCACGCCCTGCACGCTGAATGCCTTGTCGCGAATCTCGGTGCTGCCATATTTTTTCATCAGGCAGGCCTTGATGCCGCACAGCGTGCCAAAGGCAGTGAACGGTGAGGGATCGTCGCTGCCGCCATGCACCGGGTGCACGCCCACAACGCGATCGGTTTCCTGGTAAATATATTCCATATCTTCAACGGTGGTGCCCACGTCTTCGGCCGTGATATAGCGATGACCGAGCGTTCCGATAAAGCGGCCGAAGGAACGGAACAGCGCTTCGGACTTGTCGGTCTCAGGATCGCCAATGATCACGGCTTTGCCGCCGCCCAGGTTCAGTCCGGCGACCGCCGCCTTGTAAGTCATACCCCGGGAGAGGCGGAGCACGTCACGCAGCGCGTCGTCCTCCGAAGCGTAGGGCCACATACGCAGGCCACCCAGGGCGGGACCAAGGATCGTGTTATGGATAGCGACGATCGCACGCAAGCCGCTTTGCCTGCATTGAAAAAAGACGACCTGTTCGTGGCCCATCTGGCCGACTCTTTCGAAAAGCTCCATACCTGCTCCTATATGTTTAAATGCTGCCGACGGTTGCGGGGGCCGTTGCCGGGCCTCGCGGGTCGTGTTCGCATGAACCCGTCACGCAAGCCTTCGGGCGCCTGCACTGTCGTCGTATTCGGGCTTCGCCCGGCCTGGAACCTTGGGTATGCCGGGGCTACACGGGATTTCGGGCGGCAATTATAGTCGCTTAAGCTTTAAATGACAGGGTAGGTTTCCGATGTTGCGATGCATCAAGAAAAGTCGGTTTCAGGTATGCCCGGTGGGAACGAAAATGGTACTTTGGTCAGCTGACAGCAAGCCGGGATCATCCAGATGAGTACGCCACTCGAAAACGTTAAAAGCGATCTGCAGGACAGGCGCACGGCGCCCCTGCGGTTTGTGACGGCGGCTTCACTGTTTGATGGGCACGATGCCGCCATCAACATCATTCGCCGCCTTCTGCAGTCGCACGGCGCCGAGGTGATCCACCTTGGCCACAATCGCAGCGTCGCCGAAGTCGTGAACGCCGCCCTGCAGGAAGATGCCGACGCCATCGCCTGCAGCTCCTACCAGGGCGGTCACGTCGAGTATTTCAAATACATGGTGGACATGCTGGCGGAGAAGGGCGCAGCACATATTGCGGTGGTAGTGGGCGGCGGCGGGACGATTTCGCCGGCAGAAATCGTGGAGCTTGAAGCCCACGGGGTCGAAAAAATTTACAGCCCGGATGACGGCATGCGGATGGGCCTGGATGGCATGATCGAGGACGTATTCCGGCGCGTGCAGGCGCGCGGCAGGCCGGACTTCGAAACCGGGCCGATGCGGCCCCGAGCAGCCGTATCGCGTGGCGCAGGCCATCAGCCTGCTCGAGAGCCTGGCGGAGACGCCCGAGCGCAGCGAGGCATTGCGCAAGACCTGGGCGCAGTCCGAACAGCGGCCGCCGGTGGTTGGCATCACCGGTACAGGCGGCGCCGGCAAGAGCAGTCTGACCGACGAGTTGCTGAACCGGTTCCTGAGGCATTTCCCCGACCGGCGTATCGCGGTCCTGGCAGTGGACCCGACGCGGCGGCGCACCGGCGGCGCGCTGCTGGGCGATCGCATCCGTATGAACAGCCTGGCCGACGAACGAATCTACATGCGTTCGATTGCGACGCGCAGGCAGCACCTGGCCACCAGCGCCGTGCTGGCGGACAGCGTCCAGCTGCTCAGGTATGCGGGGTACGACCTGATCATCTTAGAGACCGCAGGCATCGGCCAAAGCGATACAGAGGTGGTGGATCTCGTCGACATTTCCCTTTACGTGATGACCAGTGAATACGGAGCGGCAAGCCAGCTGGAAAAGATCGACATGCTCGATTTCGCCGATCTGGTGGCCCTGAACAAGTTTGAGAAGCGCGGCGCCGAAGACGCGCTGCGAGACGTCCGCAAGCAGTGGAAGCGCAACCGGCTCAAGTTTCGGCTTGCAGATGAGCAGGTGCCGGTATTTCCGACGATTGCGAGCCAGTTTAACGATCCCGGCGTCAACCGACTGTTTGCGAAGCTGTGCGCAATGTTGCACGAAAAGTCCTCGGCAAAAGGCGCGTCCTGGGAAGTCGGGGATGTCGGTCGCACCGGGGGCAATGGGCGCGCCGCAATCATTCCACCGGCGCGCACGCGCTACCTCGCCGAGATCGCAGAAGCCGGCCGCGCCACTGCCGCTGAGGTGTCACGCCAGGCCAACATGGCAAGCCTCGCCCATGGTTGCTACCAGGCCCTGGAAGCGATAGCCGACGGGCCGCTGCCGGCCCCGCTCGAGTCTTACCCGGAGCAGGCCCTGTCCGATTCGGCCGACGCGACCCGGCAGGCGCTGCGCCGGCAATATAACCAGGCGCTCGCCGGCCTGGCCGGACGCTCGCTGAAATGCTCAGGGACTGGCCCGGACGGGTCAGGGGCGCACGCGCTGATCGCTACCGTTACAGCGTCGCGGCCGCGAAGTGAGCGGCGACAACTACACTGAATCGCTGAGTCACCAGCGTATTCCCAAGATTGCGCTGCCGGCCTACAGCGACTGGGGGGACCTGCTGCGATTCCTGCATGAAGAGAACCTGCCCGGCGGCTACCCGTACACCGCCGGTGTCTATCCCTACCGGCGTGAGCAGGAAGACCCGATCGCGCATGTTTGCCGGGGAGGGTCACGCCGGAACGCACCAATCGACGTTTCCACTATGTGTCGGCCGGGCACGCGCGCCACGCGCCTGTCCACGGCCTTCGATTCGGTCACCCTGTACGGCGAAGATCCTGATCCGCGCCCGGACATCTACGGGCGCATCGGTAATTCCGGCGTATCGATCGCCACCCTGGATGATATGAAGAAGCTCTATTCCGGTTTTGATCTGTGCGCACCGACCACCTCGGTGTCGATGACCATCAACGGTCCGGCGCCGATGATACTCGCCATGTTCATGAATGCGGCAATCGACCAGCAGGTCGAGCGTCACCTGCATGAGCAGGGCAAGTGGCAGGCAGACTGAGACAGAAGATCGCGGCGCTGTATCGCGATCGCCAGCGACCGCACTACGAAGGCGATCTGCCTGCCAGGCAACGATGGCTTCGGCCTCGGGCTTGCTGGGCGTCACCGGGCGACCAGCTGCTGGACGCCGAGACCTACGCGAAGATCCGCGCTGAGGCGCTGTCCCAGGTGCGCGGCACCGTTCAGGCGGACATTCTGAAAGAGGATCAGGCGCAGAACACCTGCATTTTTTCTACCGAGTTTGCGCTGCGCATGATGGGCGACGTGCAGGCCTATTTCATCGACCACGCGGATACGCAATTTTTACAGCGTCTCGATCAGCGGTTACCACATTGCCGAGGCCGGTGCGAACCCCGTTAGCCAGCTCGCATTTACGCTGGCCAATGGCTTCACCATTGTCGAATACTATCTTGTCGCGCGGTATGCGCATAGATGATTTTGCGCCGAACCTGAGTTTCTTTTTCTCGCAACGGCATGGACCCGGAGTACGCGGTGATCGGACGGGTCGCCCGACGCATCTGGGCGCGCGCGATGCGCGAGATTTACCGGGCGGGCCCCCGCAGCCAGATGCTGAAATATCACATCCAGACTTCCGGGCGCAGCCTGCACGCGCAGGAGATTCAGTTCAACGATATTCGCACGACCCTGCAGGCGCTCTATGCCCTGTTCGATAATTGCAACAGCCTGCACACCAACGCGTTTGACGAGGCGATTACGACGCCGACCGAAGCCTCGGTCCGGCGTGCGATGGCAATCCAGATGATCATCAACAAGGAACTCGGGCTCAACAAGAATCAGAATCCGTTTCAGGGTTCGTTTGTCATTGAAGAGCTCACCGATATCGTGGAAGAAGCTGTGTACGAGGAGTTCGAGCGCATCTCGGAGCGTGGCGGCGTACTCGGCGCCATGGAGACCATGTATCAGCGTGGCAAGATCCAGGAAGAGAGCATGTACTACGAGTCGCTGAAGCATGACGGTAGCCTTGCCGATCGTCGGGGTCAATACTTTCCGGCCGACCAATGCGGCGGATTCGGATGACATCACAGAGCCTGAGCTGATTCGTTCAACGGAAGCCGAGAAGCAGTTTCAGGTCAGCGCGGTGCATGCGTTCCAGGCACGCAATGCCGGCGGAGCGGCGCGCGCGCCTGGCCGAGCTGCAGAAGACCGCCGCGGACGGCGGCAATGTGTTCGCTGCCCTGATGGAAGTGACGAAATCCTGTTCGCTGGGCGAGATCAGTCATGCCTTGTACGAGGTGGGCGGCCAGTACCGCCGCAACATGTGAGTATGCGGAATCATGCAACGGAGCACGCGACAGGGGCAGTCCGGTGGCTGAGGCGGATTCGTCACGCTATACCCGTCACGGCTACATTGCAGGCGGGCTGCGCGAGGGATCATCGTGACCTGCTGGCCGATGTGCCGCCCGGCCTGCATGTGTCTCGCCGCAGCCTGCCGCCTGGTGTCGTGGTGGTCGAGGATTACCTGGTCCCGACAGCGTGCGCCAGGAGTTACTTGAATATGCCGCGCCAGCAGCCGGGCACGCCGTCCACCATTCAGTCCGAGGCGCCCGGGGGCGATGGCAAGCTGACGCGCCTCTCGGCCGAGCGGGTCACCGACTACATTGATATCGCGGGCGTCGCGCCGCAGGTGCACGCGCTGATGCGCGATGTATTTCAGAATCAGATCGCGCAGCACTACCGGACCGCGGTTGAGTGGTATGAGCGCCCTGAATTGCTCAGGTACCGCGCGGGCGGGCACTATTCAGCCACACTCGGATGCGGAAAACTGGGACGCCGGCTCGCAGCGCTGGGTGCGCGGAATCGATCGCGATTTCAGCGTTCTGCTTTATCTGAACGAGGGCTTCGAGGGAGGCGGTCTGGAGTTCCCGAATTTCGGGCTGCGGCTGACGCCGAAAGCGGGCATGCTGGTGGCGTTTCCTGCTGACCACCGCTACGTGCATGCCGCGTTGCCCATCAGTGAAGGCGAGCGTTTCGTGCTGGTCAGCTGGTGCGCCGCCCTGGGCACGCCCCGCGTCGGTCGCGCGCCGCCTGCCGGCGCGACGGTTCTTGCTGCAGGCTGATCAATCGCTCAGCCTGCCATGGCAATGCTTGAACTTCCTGCCGCTGCCGCAATGGCAGAGTTTGTTGCGGCCAGTTGCGGCGGGCGATTGCCGCTCGGCCGGGGCCCCGATCGCGCGGCCGTCCGTCGAATCGGTAGGCGGTCTGCTCGCCCGCTTCGTCAACGTAGTGCAGAAAAATCTGAATCCAGTAGCGACCCGTAAATGTCTCGCCGCCAGTGCGGCACGTCTGAACCGTCGTAAATCAGCAGGTCACCGGGCTCCGAGTTCGATGGGAATCTCGCGGCCCTGACTTTCCACAAACAAGGGCCACTGCTGATCCGCGTCATAGCCGACCGTAATCGAGGCGCTGACCTCGCAGGACTTGCGGTCGATATGTTTCGGCAGCTCGGAACCGGGGTAGTAAATCCGCAGCCATGAGTAGCTGGGGAGGAGCTTGCGGCCGGTGACCTCTTCCAGGATTGGTTTGAGTTCAAGCAGCAGGCTTTCGCCCATGACGTCGGCGTAATGGTCAAGGCTGTCGGTGATGGGCTCGCGGTTGTAATACTTTTCATGCTGTCGCTGCATCAGGGCATAGTCCCTGATGACCGCCATGCTGTCCGGTGCAACAACGCGCCGGATTACCGCGTAGCGGTTCTCTTCGTAACCGAAATCCCTGTTGCTCTCTGTCATCATGTGAGTCATTCATTCAGGCGGTCAGTGCCTGGTTGCAAGGGGCTGTCCTGGCTCAATAATAACAGTAAGCTGATCCCGAATCGGATTCTGTCCCGACCCCCGCGTTGCCAGCGCGCAGCATTTCTGCCGGGTCTTTGTTCTGCGGGCCGATCCCGGTAAATGACGGGGTGCAAAATGCTGCAAATCGGTGCGTGCCCGGCGGCTTTTTATTCTGACCTATATCTGCTAGATTCGACTGTCACCTCAGTCATATCCCTCTGCGATACACTTATAAGAATGCAAGGTAAGTCAATGGAAATACTAAACAAACTAAGATGTGCTCCGCGTGGACCGCGTGCCTGATCATGCTCGGTTTTGGCGGGTTCGCTGTCAGTTCTGCCGTCGCGCAGGAGCGTGTGCTGCGGACTGCAATGCAGGTGCAGAGCGCCGCGGACCAGTCTTCGGTGCAGTCGCAGCAGCAGATCGACACGCTGGCGAACCAGACGGCGGAGTTGCTCGGCGAGTACCGGGTTGCCACGCAGACGCTGGAACGAGTCAGGGTTTATAACTCGCATCTGGCCAGGCTGGTGAAGGACCAGGAGTCGATCAAGTCCGACATCCAGGCGCAGATCGATGGTGCGGACGAGATCGAGCAGGGAATCATCCCGCTGATGTTCAACATGATTGATGACCTTGGTGCGGTCATAGAGCTGGACCTGCCATTTAATCTCGACGAGCGTCGCGATCGGGTTGCGAATCTGCGCTCGCTGATGGACGATGCCAACGTGACAGTTTCCGAAAAGTATCGCCGCATCATGGAGGCGTACCAGATCGAGTCGGATTTCAGTCGCAACATCGAAGCGACGACGGCCAATCTCGATATCGATGGTGACGTCAGGGAGGTCAATTTCTTCAGGCTCGGTCGCGTGGTGCTTGCCTACCAGACGCTCGATCGCAGTGATACGGGTTTCTTCAACAAGAGACTCGCCAGTGGGAAGCGCTGCCTGACAGCTATCGCAAGGCACATTACAGAGGGTCTGCGCATTGCACGTAAGCAGGCGGCGCCGAACCTCCTCACTGTACCCGTGAATGCGCCGGAGAATGCACAATGAAATCGCTGAGCAAAAGCCTTGTTACTGCTGGTCAGCCTGCTGCTGTGTGTGACTGCCGGTGCAGCCAACGATCCGACCAACCTGAATCAACTGCTGGAGAAAGTCCGCGGTGAGCGCGCGGCGATCGACGCCCGCAATAATGCTCGCGAGGCGGAGTTTCTCGGCGCGCGCAACCAGCAGCGTGCCCTGCTGCAGAAAGCCCAGTCTGACCTTGCTGCGGAAAATCGCCGCAGCGTGGAACTGAAGGGCCAGTTTGACGGCAACGAAATCGCGATTCGTGACCTTGACGAGACGCTGACGATCCGGCTTGGCAATCTTGGTGAGCTGAAGGGCGTGGTCAAGCAGGTAGTCGGCGACTTCAAGGGCGTCGTGGATAATTCGCTGGTGACGGCCCAGTTCCCGGACGCGGACTGCCATAGTCAACCGCTGGCGGCCACCGACGGCATGCCGAAGATTGAGGATCTCGATGCGCTGCGCATCGTGATGCTGGAAGACATGGTGGCCTCCGGCAACGTCTCGAGCTTCCCGACCACCGTCAAGCGTGCAGACGGCACAGACATGAGCACTGACGTGGTGCGCATCGGCGTGTTCAACGCCGTCGTCGAAGACCGGTTTCTGAGGCTGTCAGAGGCGGGCACGCTGCAGGAATTGCCAACGCAACCGCAGGGCCGCTATCGCAAGCTGGCCGGCGACCTTTATCACGCGCAGGGCGGCCTGCAACGCGATTGCCGTGGATCCGAGCCGCGGCGCAATCCTCGGCGCGCTGATTCAGTCGCCCTCGCTGATAGAGCGAACCGCGCAGGGCGGCGTGATCGGCTACGTGATCATCGCGCTCGGCATTATCGGCCTGCTGATAGCCCTGGAGCGCCTGATCTCGCTGGGCGTGGCCGGCAGCAAGATCAAGTCGCAGCTCAAAAACAGCACGCCCAAGTCCAATAATGCGCTGGGGCGGATACTGGGCGTCTATCACGAGAATCGGGCCGGTCGATCCGGAAACTCTGGAGCTCAGGCTGGACGAGGCCATACTCAAGGAAACGCCGCAGCTCGAGAAGCGCCAGAGCGGCATCAAGGTGCTGGCGGCCGTAGCGCCCCTGCTCGGGTCTGCTGGGCACGGTGACCGGCATGATCGCGACCTTCCAGTCCATCACGTTGTTCGGCACCGGTGATCCCAAGCTGATGGCTGGCGGTATTTCCCAGGCGCTGGTTACGACGGTGCTCGGCCTGGTAGTGGCGATTCCGCTGGTGCTGCTGCACAGCATGGTGGCGGGCCGCAGCAAGGAACTCATCGAGATTCTCGAAGAGCAGAGTGCCGGCCTGATCGCCGAGCATTCGGAGAAGGCGCCAGTAATGAACCCTTTCCTGGAAGGTTTCGAGGCCATTCGCGATTTCTTCGAGGCGGGTGGCGGGGTGCTGTGGTGGATTCTGTTAGTCACCATATTCATGTGGACCCTGATCGTCGAGCGAGTCTGGTTCCTGTACTTCCAGCTGCCCGGGCGCATGACGACAGGAAAGCAAGCACTGGATGGAGCGCGGCGAACACCACCTCCTGGGCGTCCAAGCGCATTCGTGATGCGACCATTTCGCGGGTGTCGGTGGATGCGCATCGCTGGATTCTGGTGATCAAGACGCTGATGGCCATCCTGCCGTTGCTCGGTCTGTTTGGAACCGTCTGGGGCATGATCCAGGTGTTCGAGATCATGGCGGTATTCGGGACCGGTAACGCGCGCCTGATGGCGGGCGGCGTTTCCAAGGCGACGATTCCGACGATGGCCGGGCTGGTTGCGGCGCTTTCAGGGCTGTATCTCAGTACGCATCTGGAGCACAAGGCAGACCTGGAAGTCGAGCGACTCGAGGACATGCTGCAGCACCACTGATGCGGGAACTGACAGATTATGCGACGCAAACACCGCAGGACCGACGAAGAAGCGCAGATCAACATCACGCCGATGCTGGACATCGTGTTCATCATGCTGATCTTCTTTATTGTCACCACGTCCTTCGTCAAGGAAATCGGGCTGGATGTCAGTCGACCGTCGAAGGCGCCGCCCAAGGAAGTGAAGCAATCGGCGGTGATCGCGATACGCATTGCGGCGAACGGCATGGTCGAAGTCAATAATCGCGTCGTCGACGTACGCGCGGTACGGGCAAACGTGCAAAGCGCGCTGGCGGCCAAGCCCGACGCAACGCGTCGTGGTGGTGTCGGATCGCGACGCGGATGCGGGCCTTATGGTGCAGGTCATCGATCAGGCGCGTGAGGCCGGTGCCGAAAATGTCTCGCTGGCAGCTGCAGCCAAGTAGGCGCGTGCATCGGCGAACTTCTGATGCAAGCTTTATCTAAGCAGAGAGTTACATGGCAAGACGTCACGCAATAAACGACGAAGAAACAGAGATCAACATTACGCCGATGTTGGACATCGTCTTTATCATGCTGATTTTCTTTATCGTGACGACGTCTTTCGTGAAGGAGACCGGCATTGACGTAAACCGGCCACCGGCATTTACGGCTGAGCCGAAGCCGCGCGGCAACATCATGATTGCGATCAATTCCAACGGTCATGATCTGGATGGAAAAGCGCCAGGTCGAGCTGGGCCAGATTCGCTTCATGGTGGAACAGGCCAAGTCCGAAAACCCGGAGAGCTCCGTCATTATCATTACCGACAAGGCGGCGCCGACCGGCCAGCTGATCGACCTGATGGACCAGGTGCGCCTTGGGCGGCGTGACGACCATTTCGGTGGCGGCGGAGGAAGGAGCATGACGATATGAGGTTTCATGGTTTCGACATTGCTGGGCGTCGTAGTGGCGCTGCTGCTGTTCCTGCTCATGAACAGTCTGATCGGCAGCGGGTGGCAAGTTCGATGCCGAACCAGGACAGCATCACGATCATCGATATCGTGCGCGTCAAGCAGGATGAGCTGACTCAGACCAAGCGGCGTCCGCCCAAAGAACCACCACCGCCCAAGAAAGCCACCGCCACCGCCCAAGCTGACCACTGCGAGCAACGAGAAGCCGCCGCCGCAGCAGCTGAATATCAACATTCCTAACATCGATCTGGCGGTGTCGACAGGCGACGGCCCGTACCTTGGGCGGCTGAATCCGGCGGATCCCGGGCAGGACGGCGATGTCATCCCGATCGTGCGCATCGAGCCGCAGTATCCGCGTCAGGCCCTGCTTGACGGCATCGAAGGCTGGGTGCGATTCGAGTTCACGATCACCGAAGACGGCTCTGTGGACAATCCGCGGGTCATCGATTCCGAGCCCAATCGCATCTTTAATCGCGAAGCGACGCGCGCGATCCTGCGCTGGAAATTCAAGCCGCGCGTGATGGATGGCAAGCCTGTGCGCCGACAGGCCGCAGCAGACCATTGAATTCAAAATGGGCGGGAATGAAGATGAAGGAGATCGCGCCAGACTTTTCCGGATTGCTGTCAGGCTTCCTCTTGCTCCTGATCGGCTGCCTGGTTGCTGTGCCAGGCCCGCTGCTGGCCCAGGACGACGACGAAGAAAAGCCGCAGGCCACCATGACGGAGCGCGCCTACAAGCGATCTGCTGCAGGCGCAGGAACTCCTCGGTAACAGCGAGTATGCCGAGGCGCTGTCCAAGCTGCGGGCCATGGAAAAGATGGACCTGAATGAGTACGAGCGGGCGCTTGTTCTATCAGACCATTGGGTTCGTTTATGCTCAGCAAGGGCAGTACCCTGAGGCGATCAAGTAATTTCGAGGCCTGCCTGGCGCTCGATGCCCTGCCGAGCGCCGCGCAGCAGGGCATGCTGTATTCGCTGGCTTCTCTGTACATGGCCCAGGAGCAGTTTCAGAAAACCATCGACACGCTGAAGCGCTGGCTCGTGAACGAAAAGGACCCGAAACCTGACGCATTCATCATGATGGCATCGTCCTACGCCAGCATGAACGATTATCGCAACGCGCTGCCCTGGGCAAAGCGCGCCGTGGATGCCAGTCCGGAGCCCAAGGAAAACTGGTACCAGTTGCTGGTGGCGATCCATTTCGAGCTGCAGCAGTACGGAGACGCTGCAGCGTACTGACCAAGGTCGTGGGCTACTGGCCGGACAATCTCAGCTACTGGGAAATGCTGTTTGGCGCTTATCAGCAGCTGCAGGATGACGCGCAGGCGCTGGCCACGCTTAATCTTGCCTACGACCACGGGCTTGCTCACAGAAGAAAAGAAGATCCTCAACCTGGTGCGCATGCGCATGTTCGTAAATGTGCCGTATTTCGCGGGTGATCTTGCTGGAGAAAGAAATGGCGGCCGGCGGGTCGAGCGCAACGAGAAGAATCTGGACCTGCTGCTGATCGGCGTGGACAACGTCGCGCGAATACGACAGGGCGATCGCAGTCATTAACCAGCTCGCGCCGCTCAAGTGTGACGGCGAGTTGTATCTGCAACAGGCGCAGCTTTTTAACGAGAAAAACGACTGGTCAGGGCGTGGCCGCGTCGGTGCAGAAAGCGCTGGAGAAAGGCGGCTTGAAGAGTACGGGCAAGGCCTATCTGCTGCAGGGCCTGGCGTTTTCGGAGCAAAAGCGATTTCAGGATGCGATCGCGTCATTCCGTCGTGCACAGCAGTATGAAGAAACGCGTTCACAGGCGAGCGGCTGGCTGGAATACGTCAACGAACAGATATCGATATCGCGCGCCAGCTGATCGGTCCGCAGATCTGCTAGTCATTCGAACACCTGTCCCAAGTGGCGGGTTTTTCTATGCCAGCAGATCAGGTTCATCTGAGATTTGCCAGTATGCGCGAGCGAGATTGATCGCGCAGACGCCGCGCTGCGTTGCGATCATTGCCGTTGGCGGTAACAGCGGCTCAAGCAGCGTTACCGACAGGCGGATGGACGCGGCAACCAGGCGCCGGACGGCAGCATTTGGCGTGTCCCGGTAATGACAATTGGTACCACCGGCAGTCCAGCGCGTGCTGCGGTAAGGAATGCGCCGAGGCGAAACGCCTGCAGTCCTGCATTCGCGAAGAATGTACCCTCGGGGAAAAAGCCCAGGGCCTGGCCATCGGCCGCCGCGCGCAGGATCCGGCGCGCGTCCGCGGCACCTGCATGATCCATCACCGCGGTCGACAAACTCCGAGCCGAGTCTGGCCAGCATAAAGCCACCCAGCGGCATAGCTCGCGCCTCGCGCTTGATAACAAAGCTGAAGCGGGGCGGCAGCACGGCTTTTAGAAGAACGCCGTCCAGATAGCTGGCATGATTGGCGACGACGACGCAGGCGCCCGGCGGCAGTATTTCGAGCCCGTCGACGTCCGGGCCGGCGCCCAGCATCTGCCAGCAGAATGCCGTGCCAGGAAACGTGCCAGCCGGCGGCGGTTGTTAAGGCCCGGGCGTCAGGATGATCAACAGCGTGCCGGGCAGCATGCAGACGCAGCCACGATGCAGTGCATACAACGCCGAATAGTCGCTCTGAAACGCCATCTCATACTCGAGACCAGGCGTGTATTTACCAGCAGGTCACGGCAGCACCTTTGGGTGCGCGCGTCTTGTAGCGGGAAATCGCTACTGACTCTCGTTTAATGTGAACTGGTTCACGCCTTATGTTAATAAATCTTTGATTTCTGTGACTTAATTCACGGCTCACAAAGACTCTCAAAGCATACTGTGCTTCGCCGGTCGGTCCCCGGATTGAACCGACGGGTTGGTCACCTTCCTGGATCCGGAGGCCTCGGTCAGTCATCAGACCGGCAATATCTTAAACCAGCGGGCGCAGGAGCGATAGTTGAAGTAAACAGAGCGGAGCCACAATGCCCTCAGCCAATCCTCTGAAGTCCGAGAATTCGGTTCTTGTCGAAGCGCAGGAGCGCACGATCGATCGTTTCCTGGACGCCGTCTGGATGGAGAGAGGCCTGTCGGCCAACACGCTCGCGGCCTATCGCGCCGATCTGAACGCGCTGTCGCGCTGGCTGCTCGAGCAGGACCTGGGTTTGCTGGACGCCGGGCGCGAACACCTGCTGGGATTTGTTGCCGCGCGGGCCGAAGCGGGTGCCAGCCACGCTCGACCGCACGGCAACTTTCGAGCTTCCGACGTTTTTTCCGCTATTTCGTTCGCGAAGGAGAGATCAAGACGATCCGACGGCCCGCATCGAGATGCCCAAAGTGGGTCGGGCCTTACCGACCTCCGTCACCGAAGAAGAAGTTGAGGCTCTGCTGAATGCGCCGGACGTGCAACGACGCCCTCGGCCTGCGCGATCGCACGATGCTGGAACTCCTCTACGCGACGGGCTTGCGCGTGACGGAACTCATCAATCTCACTCAGTCGCAGATCAACCTCAACCAGGGCGTTATCCGAATCGTGGGCAAGGGCAATCGCGAACGGCTGATTCCGCTGGGCGAAGAATCTCAGACCTGGATACGCAAGTTCTGTGCCGGCGCCCGGCTGGATATTCTGATGGACAGGCAGACCGACTACCTGTTTCCGACTCGCCGCGGCAACCGCATGACCCGCCAGGCCTTCTGGCACATCATCAAGCGCTATGCGGCCAAGGCCGCGATCAGTAAAAAATTGTCACCGCACAGCCTGCGCCACGCGTTCGCCACCCATCTGCTCAACCACGGCGCGGACCTCAGGGTCGTGCAAATGTTGTTGGGTCACAGTGACTTGTCGACGACCCAGATCTATACGCATGTCGCGCGCGAGCGTCTCAAGGAGCTGCACGGCGAGCACCATCCGCGCGGCTGATTCCACGGCCCGACCTCCCGGAATCTGATAGAATTCTCGCCCGTCCGGGAACCCGGGTATGCCGCCAGGTCACAAGCCAGCGTCCTCTGCAATGCGACAGGACACCGCAATGACTCAAAACAAAGCCCTTGGTTTAAGTAAAATACTCGCGTCTGTTGCGCTTATTGCTTTCGCGGTGACGGGATTCGCCGAGTCGGATCCTCGCCAGGCGATCGCCGACAAGCTGCCTGGTGTGGAGCTGAGTGATATCCGGGATTCGGCTGTGCCTGGCCTGTATGAGGTGGCGGTGGGTGCCAACGTTGTTTATCTGAGCAGCGAAGGGCGCTACCTGATCCAGGGTGACATGGTTGATCTGCAGGGCAATGCCAATTTGACCGAGGCGCGCCGGGGTGCGCTCAGGCTGAAGGCGCTTGACCAGGTCGGTGCAGGACAAGATGCTGGTGTTCGCGCCGGAAGAAAACTCAAGCATGTGATCACCGTATTCACGGATATTGACTGCGCGTACTGCCGCAAGCTGCACCGGGAAATGTCGCAGATCTAACGACCGCGGCATCGAGGTACGCTATTTGTTCTGGCCGCGCTCGGGACCCAATACGGATTCGTGGGCCAAGGCAGAGAAGGTCTGGTGCTCAGCGGATCGCAATGCTGCGCTGACCTCGGCCAAGGCAGGAAATCCGGTGCAGGGAGAGGTCTGTGAAGGCACGCCGCTGGCAGAGCACTACAAGCTTGGGCGGGACGTTGGCCTGCGCGGGACGCCTGCAATCGTTACCGACAAGGGCAGGCTGATCTCGGGCTATCTTGCCGGCCGCCCAGCTGGCGGCTGAGCTCGACAACAGACAACGCGTCCTGATCGAGCGGCGCGACTTCAGGTTCGCCTAACGTTCCAGGTGCTCCAGTTTTCCGGGGACGCCTTCCCATTCCTTGGCGTCTTCCGGCGCATCCTTCATTTCACTGATAACGGGCCAGAGCTGGGAGAGCTCGGCGTTCAGCTGCAGGAACTGTTCCTGTCCCTCCGGGCAGATCTTCCTCAGAGTAAATGGCCTCCACCGGGCATTCAGGTTCGCACAGCGTGCAGTCGATACACTCTTCCGGATCGATCACCAGAAAATTGGGGCCCTCGTGAAAGCAGTCCACGGGGCATACTTCAACGCAATCGGTGTATTTGCACTTGATGCAGGCTTCAGTCACAACGAACGTCATCAAGTTCTCCGGGTCAGGCGATCAGGGTTCGCGCCGGGCGTATTCTGCCATAGACGCTTTCGCGGTTGCAGCAGTGCTCAGGGCGGGCTGTTTCGGTGGCCGGATATCGGCCGACATGCATTCCGAAACTGCCCTTTTTCAGATCCTCCACATAGCGCTCCAGCGTAAAGGTGATGCTGGGAAAGGCCAGCTCCTGCCAGGGAATCTCGGCCGGCAGCATCAGCGTCGTTTCCAGGCTCTCGTCTCCCGGCGCCAAAGTCCGGAGCGCTCATGCGGGCGAGAAACATGATATGCACCTGGTTCGACGCGCAGCACGTTGATCGCCGCGAACAGGTCGCCAACCTCGATGCTGGCGAGGGCTTCTTCGCGCGTTTCCCGGGCGGCGCCCTCCTGCATGGACTCATCGTTTTCCATGAACCCGGCCGGCACGCGTCCAGAAGCCCTTGCGCGGTTCGATTGCGCGCCGGCACATGCAGGATCCTGACCTTCCCAGGTCGCCACTGCACCCACGACCATCAGCGGGTTGCGGTAGTGGACGGTCTGGCAGCCATCACAGACATGCCTGGGCAGCTGTCGCCATCCGGAATCCGGAGGCGAACACGGCTGCGCCGCATTTACTGCAGTAATTCATAAAATCACGTTGTCGAAAAAGTCTGAGATATGAGGTCTGCCGGCGAGGCCGGCCGCGCTGCGATGAGGCGTCTTATCAGCCAAACCATGGTACCGAGGGGGGGACTCGAACCCCCAAGCCCTTTCGAGCAGCGGATTTTGAATCCGCCGTGTCTACCAATTCCACCACCCCGGCAAGGCTGGATCGTAAAGGAAAACAAGTATATGGAATTCTCCGACCCTCGCAACATTAACGCTGCAGCGTTTGCGACCCTTTGCGGCCTGGTGCATCTGGTACTCAATGAGCAGTTTTCTCGATCCGGACGTGCCAGAGCAGCTGCTTGCAGCGGCGCGAGCGGGCGAACATGTCCGCGCACGAGGCGCTGTTCAGGCGTTTTCATACGCCGGTCTACAACCTGGCCCTGCGCATGCTTGCGCAGCAGGGCCGCCGCGGAGGAAGTGGTGCAGGACACGTTTGTCGAGGTGATTCGACGGATCGGTGACTTTCGGGGCGAGGCACCCGCTGGGCGGCTGGATCCGCCGAATTGCGGTCAACTTCAGCCTGATGCAGTTGCGCTCCGTCTGGCACAAGCGGGCTGTGCCGCTTGCCGTCGTGGGCGAAGTGGCCGTCGGGTGCGAATCCTGACCGCGCGGGCGACATCTCGGATCTTGAGGGCGCCTTGCGGCAGTCTGTCTGCGAAGGCGCGCACGGTTGTCTGGCTGCACGATGTCGAAGGACTGACTCACAAGGAGATCGGCCTCTTGATGGGTAAGACCGCGAGCTTTTCCAAGTCGCAGCTCGCGCGCGCACATGAACGCCTGCGGGTACTGCTGGCGGGCACAACAGAGACAGAGCAATGCATGCAAGTACCGAACAGCTATTGAGCTTGCGCGACGCGCGGGGTGGGGGCGGTGCAGACGGCTTCGCCGGCCAGCATGTGCAAGCGTGCGCGGACTGCCGGGAGCAGCTGGCAAGTCTGCGGCTGCGGCGGGAGGCTTTGCGGGCCCTGCCGGCGCTGCTGCCGCAGAGCGACCCCTGGCAAGCCATAGAGGCTCGTGCCACGGCGGCAGCAGTGCCGGCTGAGCGTTCCCGTAGTCCTGCTTTGTGGTGGTCTATGGGGCTTGCAGCTTCAGTGTTTTTGGCCGCCTTGTTGAGCATGCTGTGGCCTGCGGTGCAGCCGGATGGGCCGGCGCAGCTGGCCCTGGAGCAGCCTGCAACGCGTCCGGCCACCCGTGACCTTGTGGCCGAATCACAGCGGCTCGAGCAACTGCTGCGAGCGGTCAGTCACCAGCCGCGAGTCGTCAATGCGGGGACTGCCGATACGATTGCGCAACTGGAGGACCGGATCGCGCTGCTGGATTACGGCCTCAGCGTGAGCGGGGGCGTCCAGCTGACGCCGGCCGATGCCAATGCGCTATGGCGGCAGCGCATTGATCTGATGAATTCGCTGGTTCAGGTGCGTGTAGCGCAGGCCCGGCGTGTGGACTTCTGACTTACAACCTTCGAGATGATGGAGATGCAAAGATGAAACAGTTGTTATGGATATTGGCCGGCGCCCTGGTGCTGACAGGCAACGTGGTGATGGCGGCCGACGATTCCGCGGACGTCGAACTCGAGAAGAAGCTGGAAGATGCACGCAAGCGCCTGGATGAGGCGGCGCGCGAGGTCGGCGAATTGACGGGTCGTTTGCATGGCGACGCGATGCAACAGGTGTTCAAGATGGTGCACCGGGATGACGGTAAGCGTCGCGCCATGCTTGGCATCAATATTGGTGAGACGGAAGTCAACGGCAAAGTCACCGGGGTGTCCCCGGAAGGCGTGGTCGTACTGGCGGTCACGCCGGGCGGGCCAGCGGCGCAGGCGGGCCTCGCAGCCGAGGATGTAATTACCAGTCTCAATGGTACTTCGCTGAAAGGCGGCGGCAAGGCAGCCAATGACAAGCTGGTTGCGGCCATGGAAATGGTCGAGCCGGGCGGCAAAGTCGAACTCGAGTATCTCCGCGACGGCAAGAAAAAGAAGGCGAGCCTTGAGGCCGGGGAAATGTCGGCGCCACGCGCCTTCGCGATGATGGGGCCGGGCGGAGACGGGGAGGTGTTCAAGTGGTTTGGAGGGGATGCCCCGGTGCCACCTATGCCGCCGATGTCCGGCATGCACCACGACATGATGGCGCCGATGGTGGCACCGCGCTGGGCAGGTATGGAGCTTGTGCAGCTCACGCCAAAACTGGGTGAGTATTTTGGCACCGACAAGGGCCTGCTGGTCGTGCGGGTGCCCGAGGAGGGGAAACTCGAAATCGAAGAAGGCGATGTTGTTCTTAAGATCGGAGACCGGGAACCCCGGGATGTCGGGCACGCGATGCGCATCCTGCGCTCGTATGCGCCCGGCGAAAGCACCGAGATCGAAGTCATGCGCAAGAAGCGCAAGCGCAAGCTGAACTATCAGGCGCCGGAGCGTCCGGCTATCGGCGCGGCCGCCCCGGGTTACCACTACAATTTCATGCTGCCGGGTGACGACGATGCGGCGATGGACATCGTTATTGAAAGAGGTGAGGGCGCGGGCGGCAATCGCGAGCTGATTATCAGGAAAAAGCACAAGGTGGTTGAACGCAGCGAGGGCGACGTGGAATCCGACGAGAAGGACATCGGAACCTGAGCGAGCCAGATTCGTATTGCTATCAAGCCGGCACGGAGGCCGGCTTTTTTTATGCTCGTTCGACGGTGGCTGAACTGCTAACCTGTGCGGCCCATGCGACGCAACGACTTCGATTACAAACTTCCGGCGAGACTTATTGCTCAGCACCCGCTGCCGGATCGGAGCGCCAGCCGTATGCTGTGCGTGGATGGACGCACGGGTGACCTGGCCGACGGGCATTTTTCAGAACTGCCCGGGCTGCTGAAGCGGGGCGATCTGCTGGTGGTCAACGATACGCAGGTCATTCCTGCTCGGCTGCTGGGTCGCAAACAGACAGGTGGCAGGATAGAAGTCCTGATCGAGCGCATTACGGCCGCGAATCGCGCGCTGGTGCACATCAAGGCCAGCAAGAGCCCGCGGGCCGGCACGTCTCTGGAATTTGCGGCGGGTGGTGCCGAGGTGCTGGGCCGCAGCTGGCGAACTGTTCGAGCTGCGCTTTGATCGCCCGGTGCAGGCCGCTGCTCGATGCCTGTGGTCACGTGCCGCTGCCGCCCTACATCCAGCGCCCGGATGACGCGCGGACCTCGCGTCGCTACCAGACCGTCTATGCGCGCGTCCCCGGGCGCGGTGGCCGCGCCCACGGCGGGCCTGCATTTCGCCGAGGCAGACACTGTCGCGCGCTGGCCGAGCCGGCGTTGCAATCTGCGCCGTGACGCTGCATGTCGGCGCCGGCACGTTTCAGCCGATGCGCGCCGAGAAGCTCGAAGACCATCGCATGCACAGCGAATGGCTGGAGGTCAGCGCGGAGACGTGTGCGAGCGATTGCAAGGCCGCGCGGGCCGCGGGCGGGCGCGTCGTCGCGTCGGGACGACCTCGATGCGCGCGCTGGAGAGTGCGGCGCGCCAGGCAGGTGGTCTGGCGCCGATGCGGGGGGAGACCGATCTGTTCCTGTATCCGGGTGCCCGCTTTCGGGTCGTCGATGCGCTGCTTGACCAATTTCCATCTGCCGCAGTCGACCCTGCTCATGCTGGTCTGCGCCTTTGCCGGTTACCATACGGTCATGGATGCCTACCGACATGCGGTGCACGAGGCCTACCGGTTCTTCAGCTACGGCGACGCCATGTTTCTGACGGCCGATCCCGCGCGCGCGCGCTGAGCGGCGCGCATGAAGTTCGAGCTGCTGGCCACCGATGGCCAGGCCCGCCGCGGCCAGCTGCAGCTTGGCGCGCGGGATCGTGGATACGCCGGCGTTCATGCCGGTCGGCACCTACGGCACGGTCAAGGCCATGACCCCGGAGGAGCTGGTCGGGACGGGCGCGCAGATCATTCTCGGCAACACCTTTCACCTGATGCTGCGTCCGGGCACTGAGGTGATTCGCCGCGCATGGCGATCTGCATGATTTCATGCACTGGCCGGGGCCGATCCTGACCGACTCCGGCGGGTTTCCAGGTCTGGAGCCTGGCGGAGCTGCGCAAGATCAGCGAGGAGGGCGTGCAGTTTCGCTCGCCGGTCAACGGCGACCAGATCTTCCTGGGCCCGGAGAAGTCCATGCAGATCCAGCGGGTGCTGGGCTCGGATATCGTCATGGTGTTCGACGAATGCACGCCGTATCCGGCCAGCGAGCAGGCGATCCGCGACTTCCATGGAGCTGTCGCTGCGCTGGGCGCGCGCTGCCGGGACGCCCACGCGCGACAATCCCGGCGGCGCTGTTCGGCATCGTCCAGGGCGGCATGTACGCCGGCCTGCGGCGCGAATCCCTGGCCGGGCCTGGGGGAGATCGGTTTTGACGGCTACGCGCTGGGCGGGCTGTCGGTGGGCGAGAGCGAGGCTGAGCGAATTGCGGTGCTCGATGCCGATCGCGGGCGAAATGCCGCGCGGACCGGCCGCGCTACCTGATGGGCGTGGGCAAGCCCGAGGATATCGTCGAGGCCGTGCGACGCGGCGTCGATATGTTCGACTGCGTGATGCCGACCCGCAACGCCCGCAATGGCCATCTCTTTACCAGTCATGGCGTCGTGCGCCTGCGCAACAGCGCCTATCGGCAGGACACCGGCCCGCCTGGACCCGCACTGCGGCTGCTATACCTGCCGCAATTACAGCCGCGCCTACCTGCGCCACCTGGAGCGCTGCAACGAAATTCTGGGTCACCGGCTGTGCACCTTGCACAACCTGCACTACTACCAGGAGCTGATGGCCGGCCTGCGGGAGGCCATTGCCGGCGGACGCCTGGCGGGGTACGTCCGGGACTTCTACGCTGGCACGGGAAGAATCGTCCGGGACTGTGGCATAATACCGCGCTTCGCCCGGACGGCCTGTGGCCTGCTCCGGGTTAGCTTTGCGAGGAGTATCCATGAGCTTCCTGATCAACGACGCATGGGCAGCGGCCGAGCCAGCCGCCGGCAGTCCCCTGATGGGATTGTTGCCGCTGGTCCTGATATTTGTAGTGTTTTACTTCCTGTTGATCCGTCCGCAATCGAAGCGTGCGAAGGAACATAAGGCAATGGTGGCGGGCCTCGCCAAGGGCGACGAGGTGGTGACCAGTGGCGGTGTGCTGGGACGAATCGCCGAGGTGGGAGATCAGTTCATTGATCTGGAAGTGGCCGAGGGCGCGGTGATGAAGGTGCAGAAACACGCCGTATCGACCCTGGTGCCAAAAGGTACGATCAAGAATGCCTGAGGCCAGCAGCGCGATGCGCCTGCCTGAGTGACGTTGTCGCAAATACAAAGATCAAGAATCCTGCAGTAGAGATGATTTGATGAACCGGTTTCCCGCCTGGAAAAATATCCTTGTGCTGATCGTGTTGCTGGTAGGCGCACTGTACGCGGCGCCCAACCTGTTCGTGGAAGATCCCGCCGTGCAGGTCTCTCAGCGCGGTTCCGGTACCGATCCTGAGCTGGCCGCCAGGGTGGAAGCAATGCTGACCAACGGGCAGGTGCCTTACCGCACCGTGTTCATGGACGAGGGCCGCTTGCTGGCCAGTTTCGAGACCCCGGACGACCAGGTGCGCGCGGCGGACGTGCTGCGCGACGAACTCGGCAAGGAATACGTGGTGGCGCTGAACACCGCGCCGCGCACGCCCGGCTGGATGCGCAGCCTCGGACTGAAGCCCATGAGCCTGGGCCTGGACCTGCGCGGCGGCGTGCACTTCCTGCTGGAAGTCGACATGGATGCGGCCATCGGACAGGCCTTGCAGCGCTATGAGGGCGACTTCAAGACCTTGCTGCGTGAAGAGAGGATTCGTTACGCCGGCATTCGCGCGGACGCCCAGGCCAGGAAAGTAGTGGTGGAACTGCGTAATGCAGACGATCTGCGAGCGCGTCGAAGACCTGATCGGCGAGGACAACGACGGCCTCCAGATCACCAGTGCCAGTCGACGGTGAACGGTATTTCCTCAACGTGTCTTTGACCGAGCAGGAACTCAAAGCGCGCAAGGACTTTGCCATCCAGCAGAACATCACGACGCTGCGCAATCGCGTCAATGAGCTCGGAGTTGCCGAACCCGTCGTGCAGCGCCAGGGCGAGGCGCGCATTGTGGTACAGCTGCCTGGTGTTCAGGACACTGCCAGAGCCAAGGAAATTCTCGGCGCTACGGCAACGGTCGAGTTCCGGCTGGTGGATGAAAACAACGACCCTTACGAAGCGGAGCGTCGCGGGCGGGCGCCACTCGGCTCGGAGCTGTACTTCTTTCGCGACAACAGTCAGCCGATCCTGCTCAAGCGCGAGATCATCGTGACGGGCGATCAGCTGACGGACGCCACCGCCGGTATCGCGCAGGACGAGGGCACGCCGGCGGTTTTCGTACGCCTCGACGCCAAGGGCGCGCGCAAGATGCTGCAGACCACCCAGGAAAACCTGAACAAGCGCATGGCCGTGGTATTCGTCGAGAACAAGACCGAAACCGTCGAACGGGACGGCGAGGAATTCAAGCGCAAGATCGTCGAAAAGAAGGTCATTAACGCGGCGACCATCCGTGGCGTATTTTCCAAGAGCTTCCAGATCAGCGGTCTGGAGAGCACGGAGTCGCGCAATCTGGCGCTGCTTGCTGCGTGCCGGCGCGCTTGCGGCGCCCGTCGATATCGTGGAGGAGCGCACGGTAGGGCCGAGCCTCGGTCAGGACAATATCGATCAGGGTTTTCTCGCAACCGGTATCGGGTTTCTGCTGGTCGTGATTTTCATGGCCATCTACTACCGGGCCTTCGGACTGGTTGCTGACATGGCGCTGTTCGTCAACCTGATACTGATCGTGGCCCTGCTTTCGATGCTGCAGGCCTCGCTGACCCTGCCCGGTATCGCCGGTATCGTGCTTACGGTCGGCATGGCCGTTGACGCCAACGTCCTGATCTTCGAACGCATACGCGAGGAACTCAAAAACGGTAACTCGCCGCATGCCAGCATCCAGGCAGGTTACGAGAAGGCCTTTTCTTCCATCGCCGATGCGAACATTACGACCCTGATTGCGGCCATCGTGCTGTTTTCATTCGGAACCGGGCCCATCAAGGGTTTCGCGGTCACGTTGTCGCTTGGCATCATCACATCTATGTTCACCGCCATCATCGGCACACGCGCCCTGGTGAATCTCATTTACGGCGGGCGCCGGCTGGACGGTCTGTCCATCTGAGCCGCCAGCTGCAGGAATCGCATCATGCAATTTTTTAAGGAACTACGGGACTGGGATTTCATGGGCAAGCGCAAGCTTGCTATTGTGGTGTCGATCATACTGATGCTGGTGTCCATCGGGTCCCTGCTTACCCAGAAGCTTGAGTTTGGTATCGATTTCACCGGCGGCGTGCTGATCGAAGTCGGCTATACCGATGCAGTGGAACTAGACGTGATTCGTGGCCAGCTGGCGGAGGCAGGCTATCCCGACGCGACGGTGCAGAATTTCGGCAGCGCCAGCGACGTGCTGATACGCCTGAGCCCCAGGGAGGAACAGTCGAGCGCCGACATCAGCGAAACAGTGCTGGCAACGCTGCGCACCGAACGTCCGGATGTGGACATGCGGCGGGTGGAATTCGTAGGTCCGCAGGTGGGTGAGGAGCTTACCGAGCAGGGCGGGCTTGCCATGCTGTTTGCCCTGATGATGATTCTTGCCTACGTCGCCTTCCGCTTCCAGTGGAAGTTTGCGGTGGGTGCCGTGGCTGCGCTGGTGCACGATGTCGTGATCACTATCGGCTTCTTTTCCATTTTCCGCATCGGTTTTGACCTGTCGGTACTGGCGGCCGTGCTCGCGGTTATTGGTTATTCGCTGAACGACACAATTGTCGTGTTCGATCGCATCCGCGAGAACTTCCTGAAGATTCGCAAGAAGAACGTCTGAGGCGGTCATGAATATCTCCATCAACCAGATGCTGGGTCGGACCATCATCACTTCAGGTACGACCGTCCTCGTGCTGGTTTCGCTGTTCTTGCTCGGCGGGCAGGTTATCCACAACTTCGCACTGGCATTGATTGTCGGCATCGTGTTCGGTACCTACTCGTCAATCTACATTGCCAGTGCGGCTGCGCTGATGCTGGACGTCAATACCAAGGATCTGCTGCCGCCCGAGCGCGATGACAGTGAACTGGAGGCGATTCCCTAGCCGCGGCAGATCCGCTGCATCAGGAGGCCTCGGGCAGTTACTCGCCTGAGTGCCTCGTTGAGGTGTGGGGCGAGCAGTGCGCAGCAGGGCCGGGTGGACCTTGGGTGTGCCGACGGCAATGTTGCCGGATTCCATGAAGCTGTCGCCGCCGTCCAGGTTGCTGACCAGGCCGCCTGCTTCGCGGATCAGCAGAGTGCCGGCGGCCATGTCCCAGGGCTTGAGTCCCGTCTCCCAGAAGGCGTCCAGCCGCCCGGCCGCAACGTAGGCGAGATCCAGCGCCGCTGAACCCGCGCGGCGGATGCCCGCGGTTTTCGTGATGACGTCGCGGAACATCCCGAGATACTCATCGAGGTGGCTGTGCTCCCCGCGAAACGGGAAGCCTGTGCCCACCAGCGCGCCTTCCAGGCCACGTTGCCGGCTGACCCGGATCTTGCGTCCGTCGAGCTGTGCGCCGTCGCCGCGCGAGGCGGTGAAAAGCTCCTGGCTCATGGGGTCATAAATCACGCCGTGTTCGATCTGACCGCGTATGCAAAACGCCAGCGACACGCAATAAGCCGGGAAATCGTGCAGGTAGTTGGTCGTGCCGTCCAGTGGGTCGATAATCCAGTAGGTCTCCGTATTGCCCTGCTGCCCGGTTTCTTCCCCGAGGAAGCCGTGCGCCGGGTAGGCCTGGCTGATCGTATCGATAATGGCGGCCTCAGCCTGTTGGTCCACCTCAGTCACGTAGTCGTTGTGACCCTTGCTGGTGACCTTGAGGTTATGGACGCGGTTGCGATAGCGCATGATCAGGTCGCCGGCGCGGCGCGCGGCACTGATACCAACATTAACCAGAGCGTGCATGAATGGCTCCCGGAACGGATAAAACTGTAAAAAGAACGCTGCGCACGGGCTTGCCGGACGCGGGGCGCTCAGGATAGCAGATATGAGCTCTGCCAAAGCCCGGATCCGGCGGCGCTGCTATGCGCCAGTCATTTGGGAGCCGGTATCTCTGCTCGCTCCTGCTACCGCAAAGTCGCTGCGAAGAGATCCCCGCTCCCTCGTCTGGCCGTCAAACACGTGATGAGGATATCGTTGCCACCGCATTGGGAGCCGGTATCCCTTCTCGCTCCTGCTGGTGCAAAGTCGCTGCGAAGAGATCCCCGCTCCCCCGTCAGGTCAACGAATACGTTGCCACGACATCCCGGCACCGCATTGGGAGCCGGTATCTCTTCTCGCTCCTGCTGGTGCAAAGTCGCTGCGAAGAGATCCCCGCTCCCCCGTCAGGTCAACGAATACGTTGCCACGACATCCCGGCACCGCATTTGGGAGCCGGTATCCCTTCTCGCTCCTGCTGGTGCAAAGTCGCTGCGAAGAGATCCCCGCTCCCCCGTCAGGTCAACGAATACGTTGCCACGACATCCCGGCACCGCATTTGGGAGCCGGTATCCCTTCTCGCTCCTGCTGCCGCAAAGTCGCTGCGAAGAGATCCCCGCTCCCTCGTCAGGTCAACGAATACGTTGCCACGACATCCCGCCATCCCTCTGTCTTTCCCGCGCAGCTTGCCCCGGACCTGATCCGGGGGCGGGAATTCAGTGGATAATAGGGCGAGTCCCATATTGACAGCTGCAATCCTTTCGGAGAACCCGGACCAAAATGAATCTTGAAAACTTGCGCGTCGTACTCACCCGAACTTCGCACCCCGGCAACATCGGCGCTGCGGCAAGGGCGATGAAGAACATGGGGCTTTCCGACCTGGCACTGGTCAGTCCGGGTAATTATCCGAACGCGGAGGCGACTGCCCGCGCATCAGGGGCCGACGACCTCTTGATGCGGGCGGAGGTTTACACAGGCCTCGACGACGCCATTGCTGACTGCCGGCTGGTGCTTGGCGCCAGCGCCCGGGAACGCAGCTTGCCCTGGCCCATGACCGACGCACGGCAGGGTGCCGTTCGTGCTTTGCAGGAAACCGGGCATGGGAAAGTGGCCATAGTGTTTGGTAACGAGCAGTCTGGCCTCAGCAACGAGGAGCTCGATCGCTGCCAGGCACTGCTGCATATCCCTGCCAATCCCGCATACAGTTCTCTGAACCTCGCGCAGGCGGTTCAGGTGGTGTGCTACGAGTTAATGATGGCCGGGCGCGAGGCCAGCGGTGAGAATGTCACTTCGGTTCGTGAACATGCGCTGGCAGCGGCCGCCGATCTGGAGCGCTTTTACGATCACCTGGAAGCGATACTCATACGGGTGCAGTTTTTGAATCCCGACAACCCACGTCTGCTGATGCGACGCCTGCGCCGCCTGTTTGCAAGATCGGCGCCCGACGAAAACGAAATTAATATTCTGCGCGGTGTGCTCAGCCAGGTGGGAAAAGCGCTCGACGAGCCCGCTGACAACAAGCAGTAACAGGTCAGAAGAAGTCCTGTGACCGCGTCGGGCGAGCGCGCAGGAAACTAAACGTAAACAACCTTCACAGCGTCTGGCTATTTTGCTGCGACGCTGAGACCCTGACGGCGTGAAAAATAATAACTGATGATCCTCTGCTTTCAGGAACACCCGCGCGGTGCCCACGACTTTACATAATATTGCGACGACTCGTCCGTTATTTTTACACATGTGCAGGTATGACTTGTGCGGCCGCCGGTGACAGCTATGCAAAATCAAAGGCTTGAGATTGTGGCCTGAAAATTGCATCGCAAGTGGCAGGGTCGCTTAAAGCGGCAGTGTGTCTACTGGGCAGCGGAAGCGCTGACTGCGAGACATATCAAGACATATAACAAGATTGCAGAATCAAGGCGGATACCAGCGGTGGCGCCAGTGAGGCGCCGCTGAAGTTAATGATCGAATGGAGAATACTTCGATGAAATCTTTTATCAGGACGAACTTCCTGGCTCTGGCATGCGTGCTGGCCGGGTTTGCAGGCAGCACCAGTGTCGCAATGGCTGATGGCACCGAGACACTGGGTCCGCCGAGCATTGCCATTGGGCAGGGTTCCGGGGCCGTTGCAGCAGGAACCGGCATGTTTGAGCAGATCGGGCAGCCTGGGGCTGGTCGTATCGACCTTAACGTTCCTGGTACCGTCGTCCAGGCCCTCCTTTACTGGGAAGGTTTCGAGGACGATGCCGTAGGTTTCGATGACACGCTGACCGTCAGGTCGGCAACGGCCAAGAGGGCTGTGACGGGTACGCTCATAGGCGGCCCGACGTTCTTTTTTAACCAGAACGGCGTCGATAACTGGAGCCGTACCTACCGCGCGGACATCACGAACCTGGGTCTCATTCAGGGTGGGGATAATCTCCTGATCGTAGGTGGGATGAGCTTTGGCAGCAGAAACAACGGCGTGGGTCTGCTGGTTATTTATGACGACGGCACGCAGGCGGATATCCAGCTGCGCGACGGCAACGATCTTGCCTTTATTAATTTTGCGCCAACCCTGGACACCACGGTGCCCCAGACTTTTAATTTCGCGGCCTCGTCGGAAGACCGGGTGGCGACAATGCCCATGTTCTTCTCGAGCGTCACCGGCCCTGGGTCAGGTGGCGGTCCGATTCGTCCGACAACCATCGAAATCAACACGGGCGGACAGACTTATCTGTACGAAGATGTACTCGTTAGTATCGACGGCCCCGAGTGGGGAACCTACACGCTTGAATTCACGATCCCGGCTGGCGCTACCTCGCTGACGGTGCAGGCCCGTTCGGAAGATCTGCTCGAACTGCCCGGCGCCCCACTCCCTGCTTCGTTCGCCTGGAGCGCGGCGGCCCTGGTGGTTCCCGAGGCAAGTCAGTGCAACGGTCGCATCGGCGACTACGTCTGGTATGACGGCAACGCCGTATCATCAAACAATATTCAGGATGGCAACGACACCGGCATCCCGAACGTGACGGTCAATCTGCTCGATGCTGCGATGAGCGTGATTGCTACAACCACCACCAACGCCAGCGGGTTCTATGAGTTCTCCGCTGACGACGCAGGTGCACCATTGTGCGCAGGCCAGTACTTTGTTGACGTAGTGGAAGCGACATTGCCTATGGGCTATACGCCTGTGGACCCGAACGGTGGCGGCAACCCTGCTGCCACGACCGCCAATGACAGCAACGGCCCGCTGGATCTTGGCGCGGCATCTGTCAATCTGCCCACAGACAGCAGCGAAGACGTGACCATAGACTTTGGTTACCGCTCAGACTGCAGCGGTGAGATTGGCGATTACCTCTGGTATGACGGCAACGCGGCTGATCGCGACGATGTCCAGGGTCCCGGCGATACCGGAATCGACGGCGTCACCGTATTGCTGAAAAACGAGATGGGTGACACAGTAGCTACGACAATTTCTGGCCCGAATGGCTACTACAATTTCAGCGGCCTGTGTATGGGCAACTACACCGTTGAAGTTGACGAAATGGATTTACCGATGGGTTACCTGCCGGTAACCTCGAATGTCGGCGATCCGGCCGATGACAGCAATGGTTCGCCGGCCAGCGTGAGCCTGAGCGCTGATGACAGCCAGGATTTCACGATTGATTTTGGCTACTACTCAGACTGCTCCGGCCTGATTGGCGACTTCGTCTGGCATGACCTGAATCGCGACGGCATCCAGCAGCCCAATGAGCCGGGCATCGATGGGGTGCGACTGGTGCTCACCGACGGCATGGATAACTTTGTCGCTGAGACCACCTCAGGGCCGAACGGCGCCTACCAGTTTGCCGGACTGTGTGCAGATACCTACACGGTAACTATTGATATCACTACGGTACCGCCCGGCTTTACGCCGACGATGGCCGGTGAAGGCATGGATGTCACGCTGGACAGCAATGACAGTCCCGCGAGCGTGCCGCTGGCGATGGATGACAGCGAAGACACAACCATCGACTTCGGCTACATCACCCCCTGCGAGGGCGTGATCGGCGATTATGTCTGGAATGACACGAACCGCGATGGCATCCAGGGCGACCCGATGGACGAGCCTGGTTTTGCCAACTATCCGGTTGTGCTGCGTGACGCAGATACCAACGAGATTCTGCAGGAGACCACCACGGACGAGTTTGGTTTCTACCAGTTCATGGGCCTGTGTGCCGGGAACTACCTGGTTGAGGTTGCAACGCCGGACGGTTTTGAACCCACGGATAGCCTGGTTGGTGGTCCTGCAATGGACAGCAATGGTTCGCCGGCAGCTGTAACGCTGCCGCTGGATGATTCGACCGATATCACCATCGACTTTGGTTTCCGCGAGTTGCCGAACCCAAGCATTGATATCCGCAAGCAGGAGGAAGGTCCGGATAGCCGTACTTTCCAGCCGGGTGCTGACGTGCCGTTCGTTATTGTCGTGAAGAACACCGGCAATACGACTCTGATCGGCGCCAAGGTGACGGACGCGCTCGCGGCTGACTGCGTGCAGAATCCGCTTGACCTGGATGGCATCCTGTCGCCGGGTGAAGAAGTAACCTACAGCTGCACAAGCTTCAACGTCACGTCGCCGTTCAATAACGAAGCGTGTGTGTCGGCTACGGATCAGGAAACCGAAGCGCCTGTCAGTGATTGCGATACCTCGGAGGTCGACCTGATTGACATCGATATTCGCAAGCAGGCAGAGGGCCCGGACACCCGGACTTTCGCTTCAGGGACGGACGTATCTTTCGAGATCGTGGTAACGAATACCGGATCGGTCGACCTGCAGGACGTGGTGGTGAGCGATGTGCTCGCGCCGGCCTGTGACAGAGATATTGGCTTCCTGGCCGCGGGCGGCAGCACAACATATACGTGCACGATTCCGGGCCTCGATGCCAGTCTCGATAACGAAATCTGCGTTATTGGCACTGAGAATGGCGGGCAGTTGACCACGGACGACTGCGACCCGTCAGATGTTGAGATTATTGACATCGACATTCGCAAGCAGGCTGAGGGTGCGGACAGCCGGACCTTCAGCAGCGGTGCTGACGTAACGTTTGAGATCGTGGTCACCAACACCGGTGACGAGGATCTGATCAACGTGACGGTGACCGATCCGCTGCTGCCGGCCTGCGACAAGCTCATCGGCGCCGCTGGCTGCGGGCGCGACTGACACTTACAGTGCACCGACCAGCAACCTGACGGCGGGCTACACCAACGAAGCGTTTGTCACGCGGTGATGCGCAATGGCGTGACGGTGACGGACGACGATCCGTCCGACGGTATCGCTGCCGGCATCAACATCCGCAAGCAGGACGGAGGGCCCGGACAGCCGGACCTTCATCACGCGGTCTGAGGTGACCTTTGAGATCAGGTGACCAACACGGGTGAAACCACGCTGACCAACGTCATGGTGACGGACGCCCAGGCACCCGGTTGTGCCAAGAACATTGGCACGCTGGCGTCAGGTGCATCGGACACCTACATGTGTACGATTGTTAATACGCAGGGTAGCTTCACCAATGAGGCATGCGTGACGGGTACCAACGGCACACCGACGCCGCTGGAAGACTGCGACCCGTCGGATGTGGAGATCATCGACATCGACATCCGCAAGCAGGCTGAGGGTGCGGACAGCCGGAACTTCAACACCGGCGACGACGTGACCTTCGAGATCATGGTCACCAACACCGGTGATGAGGACCTTGATGAACGTGACCGTCAGCGATCTGCTGGAGCCGAACTGCAACAAGCTGATCGGCACGATGACCCCTGGCGCCACCGACACCTACGAGTGCACCACCACAAACCTGACGGCGGGTTACACCAACATCGCGAAAGTCACGGGTGAACGTGACGGCGTGATGGTGAGTGATGAGGATCCGTCCACGGTAGCCATCGCGGGTATTAACATCCGCAAGCAGGCCGAGGGCCCGGACAGCCGGACCTTCATCACGGGCTCGGATGTAACCTTTGAGATCAGGTCACCAACACGGGTGAAACCACGCTGACCAATGTCATGGTGACGGATGCCGAGGCACCCGGTTGCGCCAAGAACATTGGCACGCTGGCGTCAGGTGCATCGGACACCTACACGTGTACGATTTTTAATACGCAGGGTAGCTTCACCAATGAGGCGTGCGTGACCGGTACCAACGGCACACCGACGCCGCTGGAAGACTGCGACCCGTCGGATGTGGAGATCATCGACATCGACATTCGCAAGCAGGCTGAAGGTGCGGACAGCCGTAACTTCAGCGCTGGCGACACGGTAACGTTTGAGATCGTGGTCACCAATACCGGTGATGAGACCTTGATGAACGTGACCGTCACCGATCCGCTGGAGCCGAACTGCAACAAGCTGATCGGCACCATGACTCCGGGTGCAAGCGACACCTACACCTGTGAAACGACCAACCTGACGGCGGGTTACACCAACGTCGCGAAAGTCACGGGTGAACGTGATGGCGTGATGGTGACGGATGAGGATCCGTCCACGGTAGCGCTGCTCGGGTATTAACATCCGCAAGCAGGCCGAGGGCCCGGACAGCCGGACCTTCATCACGGGCTCGGATGTGACCTTTGAGATCATGGTGACCAACACGGGTGAAACCACGCTGACCAACGTCATGGTGACCGACGCCCAGGCACCCGGTTGCGCCAAGAACATTGGCACGCTGGCGTCAGGTGCGTCGGACACCTACTTGTGCACGATTGTAAATACGTCAGGACAGCTTCACCAATGAGGCGTGCGTGACCGGCACCAACGGCACACCGACGCCGCTGGAAGACTGCGACCCGTCTGATGTTGAGATCATCGACATCGACATTCGCAAGCAGGCGGAAGGTGACCGGATGTCAGATTCGTAACCAGTGGTTCCGACGTGATGTTTGAGATCGTGGTCACCAACACCGGTGACGAGGATCTTATCAACGTGACGGTCACCGATCCGCTGTTGCCGGCCTGTGACAAGGTCATCGGGCCGTTGGCCGAGGGCGCGAGTGACACCTACAGCTGTACGGCGACGAACGTAACCAGCACATTTAACAACGTCGCCAAGGTGCAGTGGCATGCGCAACGGCGTGACGGTGAGTGACGAGGATCCTTCCAGGGTCGCGCTGATCGGCATCAACATTCGCAAGCAGGCTGAGGGCCCGGACAGCCGGACCTTTGCCTCGGGCAGCCCTGTGCCGTTCGAAATCGCGGTAACCAATACCGGTGATCGCGTGCTGACGAATGTTGTTGTTACCGACGCCGCCTTCCCGGGCTGCGGGAATGACATCGGTGACCTGGCGATTGGCCAGACCGTGACCTACAGCTGCACGGTGCCGAATGTGACCGACAGCTTCACCAACGAAGCCTGCGTGACTGGCTCCAGAGCAGGCGTCAGGTCAGCGATTGCGACCCGTCGGATGTTGAGATCATCGACATCGACATTCGCAAGCAGGCGGAAGGGCCGGATAGCCAGACCGTGAACTCCGGGCGGTGCCGTAACGTTCCGATCGTGGTCACCAATACGGGTGACGAGGACCTGTCCAACGTCATCGTGACGGACGTGCTCTCACCTGTCTGCGACCGCAACATCGGTAATCTTGCCAGCGGTGGGGTGTTTACCTACGACTGCACCGTGTACGAGATCGCCGCTGGCTTCGAGAACGAGGCCTGCGTGACCGGCTCGAGGAACGGCGTCACCGTGGGTGACTGCGATCCTTCGACGGTGGTCATTCCTCAGCCTTGCGGCCTGACGGTGGACAAGCTGTGCTTCCTGCCGGCTCCGCCGCCAAGCACCAACTTTGCCTGTGACAAGCCCATAGATTCTCTGACGATGATCTGGACGGGCCAGGACGACGTGACGGTGAAGGCCTGGAAGGGCCCCGTGGGCAGCACGCTGCTCGACACGATCACGGGCGTGATGGCAGGGGATGAGGTGACGGTAGACGGCTACGCGGGTTCGCCCAACGACGTCTTCTGGGAAGTCTTCAGCAGCAGCGGCACCAAGATCGGCGAGTCGAAGTTCCACCTGTCGTGCTCGGATGACGACATGGACGGACCGGAAGACTGCGGCAAGCTCGAGGGTAACGGCAAGGACAACAGTTCTTCGCTGCTGAACATCTGGCTGCTGGAAGGCATGATCGACGCCAAGAGCACGCTGGACTGCACGGTCAACGATGATCCCGACATGGGTGACTTCCTGCAGGCCTGTGAGTTTGCGGGGCAGCCCCTGCCGAACTGTGACAATGGTCCCAAGCCGGATACGCTGACCTGGCGTTATGATGGTGGTACCAACGGGGACGGCGACTGTGCCGATAGCACTTTCTATACCATCGTCGACGAGGATGGAGACGGGCACGATGACTTCGAGTGCGCCGGCGCGGTTGATACGAGCCAGCCGGTCACTGTTGAGGACGACGACGGCAATATCTTTGTGGTTAGCCCTGGCGAATCGTTTACGGTGAACCGTGATGATATCGGTTCCATGACGTTGACTCAGGGCGGCAGCGTGCAGACGCTGGCATTCCACACATCGTGTTCGCAGCCGCTCGAAGCACTGGCGACTGCGGGTGCGTTGACCCTGGTGGCGCTTGACGATCGAACTGGAGGACAGGAAGTCCTGTATGCCTACGAGGTCTTCAACGATGGCCCGGGCACGGTGACTAACGTCGTCGTGGACGACGACAAGCTGGGTGAGATCGGCAGCGGCTTCCAGCTGGAAGCGGATACCGGCATGACCCTGTATGCGTCGGCGTTCCTCTCGGCCACCACTACCAACACGGTGATGGTGACCGGCGACAACGTCAGTGCCGCAGCCTGCTTCGACCAGGACAGCGTGACGGTCACGGTAACCGAGCCGCCCAGGTCCTGTGAGACCGATGGGAAGCCCACGTCCCTGACCTTTGACGTGACCGGCAGTTGTTCTGACCAGGACAACTTCCAGGACGGCAAGGCCAAGTGCAACGGTCCCGACATTACGGGTGATATCGTCAACATTCAGATCAACAAGGATGCGGACAAGATCGGTTGGGAGATTATCGATGGTGACACCATCAGGATCTTCCAGACGGACAAGCTCGGCGAGCGTCTGCAGTCGACGATCAAGTTCACGATTACCGATTCCAACGGCAATTCGCAGTACCATGAAGTCCACACTTCATGCTCGCAGCCGCTGGCCGAGGGTGATCTGCTGGGTGGCATCGAACTCGTAGAATATGTGCCGGCCTATAACTAACGGTCACTGACGTGCCATAGACTAAACGCCGGGGTTCGCCCCGGCGTTTTTTTGTGCCCTTGCCGGTGTTGGCAGCAAATCTGGCCGCGTTGACAGACCTGCGCCGGGCTTTCGCCTGCCAGTCACAGGCGACCGGAGGTTGGTGTGAGTCACCGTGGGCCGTACAATGCCCTGCCTCCGGGACCGATAGACCCCCGGCGAGCCGGGCTTCCACATGCAGATGCAGAAACCACCCATTTACCTCGACTACGCCGCGACCACGCCGGTGGATCCGCGCGTGGCCGAGCGGATGTGCCAGTGCCTGACCATGGACGGCAGCTTCGCCAATCCCGCCTCCAGTTCCCATGCGCCGGGCCGCACGGCGAAAGGCGTAGTGGAAATAGCCCGGCGCGAGGTCGCGGCGCTGGTGAACTGCGATCCGCGCGAGATCGTCTGGACTTCCGGTGCGACCGAATCCGATAACCTGGCCATCAAGGGCGTGGCGCATTTTTATCGGGACAAAGGCCGGCACATCGTGACCTGCCGCACCGAGCACAAGGCCGTGCTGGATACCTGCGAGCAGCTCGAGCGCGAGGGCTTCGAGGTCACTTACCTGATGCCTGACTGCGACGGTATCGTGTCGCCCGGCCAGCTGGAGGATGCGCTGCGCGACGACACGATCCTCGTCTCCATCATGCACGTGAACAACGAGATCGGTGTGATCCAGGATATCGATGCGCTTGGCCGTATTTGCCGGGAGCGCGGCACGCTGTTTCATGTGGACGCGGCGCAAAGCGCCGGCAAGATTGCCATCGATCTGGCTAAACTGCCTGTAGATCTCATGTCATTCTCGGCGCACAAAATCTATGGCCCGAAGGGCATCGGTGCGCTCTACGTGCGACGAGAGCCGCGCACCATGCTTGAACCGCTTATCCACGGCGGCGGCCACGAGGGCGGCATGCGTGCGGGTACCCTGGCGACACACCAGATTTGCGGGATGGGCGCGGCGTTCCGGATCGCAGGCGATGAGTTGCAGAAGGACCAGCCGGCACATCACCGCGCTCAGGAATCGCCTTTGGGCGGCTGTTCAGGCGCTCGGAGGCGTCAAGCTGAACGGGCACCCGGCGCGCTGTATTCCCGGCATCCTGAACGTCAGCTTCGACGGGGTGGAGGGCGAGAGCCTGCTTTATGCTTTGCGCAAGCTGGCCGTTTCCAGCGGATCCGCCTGCACCTCGGCCACCCGCGAACCGTCCTACGTTCTGCGGGCGCTCGGCTGCTCGACCAGCTGGCCCAGAGCTCGATTCGCTTCTCCATCGGGCGCTTTACCAACGAGGCGGATATCGATTTCGCCATTTCCGAGGTGCAGGCGCAGGTTGCGCGCCTGCGCAGCCTGGCCCCCGCCAGCGCCGCCGGGCTGAAGGCAGTGTCAGGGGAGTAGGGCGCAAGGCCTTGTAATCCTGTAGAATTACCGATTTTGCCCGCCATGGATTACAGTGAACCGGTGCGCCGGTACTTCGAGCGACCCGCGTTGGCCGGAGTGCATCGAGGGCCGGCGGGGCCTGTGCGTGTCAGGCAGTGCGGGGCGGGAGAGCGAGGGACTGCAGAATCTGGCTTGCGGCCAGGATCGTCGACGGCCGGGTCGCCGAGGCGCGTTTCAAGGCCTACGGCTGCCCGCACACGATTGCGATGGCCGCGTGGACTGCCGAGCAGATCGCAGGCAAGGCGGTCGGCGAGCTGGGAATGGACCCGCTGGACGCCGCCGCAGCAGCTGGCGCTGCCGGCTGAGAAACTGAACTGTGCCCTGTGTGCGGAAGATGCCTGGCTGATTTGCGGTCGAACTGGTCGGCGCTGGCGCAGTCGAACGACTCTCGAGCAACAGAACGTTGATTGGAGAAGGACAAGACATGGCAATCAGTCTGACACCCTCCGCCGCAGAGCGCGTGCGCGGTTATCTGTCGGCGCAGGGCGGACACCGTGGGTCTGCGCGCTGGGCGTGAAAAAAACCGGCTGCTCCGGTTTCGCCTATGTCATCGACTATGCGGAGACCATCGGGGACGACGATGTCGTATTCGAAGATCAGCAGGTGAAGCTGGTAGTGGACAGGAAAGCGCTCGAACTGATCGACGGCACCGAGGTGGATTTCGTCAAGCAGGGCCTCAACGAGGCGTTCAAGTTTCACAACCCCAATGTCAAGGGCGAGTGTGGTTGCGGAGAAAGTTTCAGCGTCTGAAATCGATCGGCCGGCATGCACCGGCCCCTTGCAGACGCATGATATTGGTCGCTGTTGAGCCCGCGCTCGTCGCGGGTTCGTGGCATTTGCTAGAGCATGAATTTTATCCGGGAGTTTGCGAATGAGCGTGGAACGTACCTTATCGATCATCAAGCCCGATGGCGTGGCGAAGAACATCATCGGTGAAGTTTATCGGCGCTTTGAAGTCGCAGGGATCTGCGCATCGTAGCGGCGCGCATGATGCGTCTGAGCAAGGAACAGGCGCAGGGCTTTTATGCCGTGCACAAGGAGCGTCCTTTCTACAACGATCTGGTTAGCTTACATGATCTCCGGACCGGTAATGGTGCAGGTGCTGGAAGGCGAGAACGCGATCGCGAAGAATCGCGACATCATGGGCGCCACCAACCCCGCTGACGCAGCGCCTGGCACGATTCGCGCCGATTATGCGGACAGCATCGAGGCCAACGTCGTGCACGGCTCAGATGGCCCGGATACCGCCCGCACCGAGATCGCCTTTTTCTTTCCCGAAAAAGAAATCTGCGCGCGGGCTGCCTGAGCACGGTCAGGATCAGCTCACCGAAGCCAATGGCGAGTTCCAGACAAAACCTGCTTGGTCTGCCGCGCACCGGCATGGAGGCGTTTGTGGCCGACCTCGGCTTCAAGCCGTTTCATGCCCGTCAGATCATGAAATGGATATACAGACGCGGCGTGGACGATTTCGCGGCGATGACGGACCTGAGCCTCAAGCTGCGGGCACAGCTGGCCGAGGTTGCAGAAATCCGCCCTCCGGTAGTCGATACGCAGCAGGAGTCCACAGACGGGACCCGCAAGTGGCTGCTGCGCATGGGTGAGCGGCAGCGCGTGGAAACGGTATTTATCCCGGAGAAAAACCGCGGCACCCTGTGCATTTCCAGCCAGGTAGGCTGTGCGCTGGACTGCTCTTTTTGCGCAACCGGGGCGCAGGGCTATAACCGCAATCTCTCGACGGCCGAGATCGTCGGGCAGGTGTGGCTTGCCAAGAAGGCGCTGGGCGAATTTACGCGCGGGGAGCGCGTCATCAGCAACGTCGTATTCATGGGCATGGGCGAACCGCTGGCGAATTATCGAAACGTCGTGCCGGCGCATCAGGGTCATGCTCGATGAGCTGGGTTTCGAGCTCTCCCGCCGGCGGGTGACGCTGAGTACATCGGGCCTTGTGCCGCAGATCCGCAAGCTGGGTGAGGACTGCAACGTTGCGCTGGCCGTCTCGCTGCACGCGCCCAATGACCCGCTGCGCGATACCCTGGTGCCGATCAATCGCAAGCACCCCATCGCGGAATTGCTCGAGGCCTGCTGGCACTATGCGGGGGAGCAGACCGGCAGGCACATTACGTTTGAATATGTCATGCTCGACGGCGTCAACGACGAGCCGGAGCATGCGCGTCAGCTGATCAAGCTGCTCCGAAACAGGCCTGCCAAGGTTAATCTGATCCCTTTCAACCCGTTTCCGGGCACGTCGTACCAGCGGTCGCCGACCCCGGCGATCGAAAATTTCCGCGACATGCTGCTGGGCAAAGACATACGGGCTACTATCCGACGTACCCGGGGTGATGATATCGACGCGGCGTGCGGTCAGCTGGCCGGACGCGTCAACGACCGGGTCACTTCGCGACTTGGCTCCAAACATTTCACGGTCTCGGTGCAAGCATGATGAAATCTACTCTGACGCTGATCTTCCTGACTTTGTTGCTGAGTGCCTGCATCACATCCACCAGCGGGCCGGCACGTAAGCCTGCGTCGGACCTTGACGCAGCCCGGGCCAACACATCACTCGGCCTGAACTACATGCGGCAGGGCAATTACGAACTGGCACTGGAGAAACTGCGGCGTGCAGTCGATCAGGGCCCGGAGCTCGCCGAGGCGCACTCCGCAATCGCGCTCGTTTACGGGCGCCTGGGCGAATCTCTTGACGCCGACCGTCACTACCGCAGAGCACTGCAGCTCAGCCCCGCAGATCCTGATGTCCAGAATAATTACGGTGTTTTCCTGTGTGGCCAGAAGCGCTACGTGGAAGCCGAAAAGTTTTTCATTAAGGCGGCCGAAAACCAGCGCTACCGGACCCCCGAGGCGGCATGGACCAATGCCGGCGTCTGCGTACGCAACGTGCCTGCACCCGAGAAAGCCGAAAACTATTTTCGTCAGGCCCTGTCCAGAAACCCGAGCTTTCCTGATGCGCTCTGGCAGATGGCCGACCTGAGTTTCGAGCGCGGACATCAGCTGCAGGCACGCGCCTTCCTGGAGCGCCGGCTCGAGGCAGCAAAGGCTTCGCCAGACGCGCTGTGGCTGGGCGTGCGCCTTGAGCAGTCCCTGGGTCATGCCGACGTCGCGCAGGAGTACGCGCAGCGCCTGAAGACTGAATTCCCGATTTCGTTGCAGACCCGTTACCTGTTGGAGCTGGAGAGTCATGGCGGAAACGACTGATTCAGCCGGCGCCAGGCAGGGCGATGCGTTTTCGGACACGGGCGAGTTGCTGCGCCGGGCCCGGGAAGCGCAGGGACTGACCATCCAGCAGGTCGCGCAGTCCCTGCACCTCGACGCATGGATTCTCGAAGCCCTGGAAGCCAATCGTTTTAAAGACAT
>CAVWXZ010000005.1:0-32401 GCA_963759075.1 uncultured Gammaproteobacteria bacterium | reverse complement strand
CCGCGCTCCCATTCACGGGCAACCACCATCGAAGGTCAGCATCGCAACCGGTGAGCGTCATGATCACCGCGATCAGGCCGGGCACGAGGTAGATCGCGGCTGCGCAGCGCGGCGTTGAACCAGATGCGCGGAGCTCGAGTGGTGACCCGGCACCGGCAGTTCGCGAGCCGTGTTAGCGCGCATAACTCGACAACCACGCCTGCCAGACACCCTGGACATAGCCCTCGGTGATGCGTGCCTGGTTGGCATCGACGCCGTTGACGAAAACGCCGATGGGCGCGTCGGCCGCTGCCGGAGGAGATGGTCGCCTGAAATCGTTGCGCAGCCAGACGATGCCCCGCGACATCGTGTGCCACGCGCCTGCTCGGCCTGCTGGATATTGGTATGTAGCGCAGCGGAATGAAAAACTCGGAACGCTGGAAGGCGCCGGTCAGGCTGGTGGTGTTGGTATCCGGCTGCTCGACCACCAGGCGCAGGCGGATGTGTTTCGCATCGAGCGACACCCCGTAGCCGAACAGCAGCAACAGCACCAGCGGCATCACGAAGGCAATCGCGATGCTGGAGGGATCGCGCAGGATCTGCAGACTTTCCTTGCGGACCATGCCGCGCAGGCGCATGCGCATCGCGCCGGCCGGCGTCATGCCGCCATCCCTTTTTCCCGGGCGCGGGTTTCGATCAGGCCAATGAAGGCATCCTCCATGGTCGGCGCCGGCGAGTCGTCGCTGCGAAACGGCGCCTTCAACTCCGCCGGCGTGCCTTGCGCGAGGATTTCACCGTCGCCCATGATCACCAGCCGGTCGCAATAGTTGGCCTCGTCCATGAAGTGGGTCGTAACCAGCACAGTCACGCCGGATTCGGCCAGCGCATTGATGCGCTGCCAGAAATCACGCCGCGCCAGCGGATCGACCCCGGAGGTCGGCTCATCGAGAAAGAGGATGTCCGGCTCGTGCAGCAGTGCGGCCGCCATCGCCAGGCGCTGCTTGTAACCGAGCGGCAAATCGCCGCTGTTGCTGCCGGCATACTCCGCCAGTTCGAACGCCGTCATGGCCCAGTCGATGCGTTGCTTGCGCCGCGCACGATCAAGACCGTAGGCGCTGGCAAAGAAGTTGCAGGTTTTCCGTCACCGTGAGGTCGACGTACAGGGAAAAACGCTGCGCCATGTAACCGAGGCGGCTGCGGGCGTCGGCTGCGGCACGGCGCAGGTCGTGGCCGGCAACGGTCAGATCGCCGGACGTGGCGGGCAACAGGCCGCACAGCATCCTGAAGGTCGTGGACTTGCCGGCGCCGTTCGCCCCGAGAAGCCCGAAGACCTCCCCGCGCTTGACGCTGAAGCTGACATCCCTGACGGCATGGAACTCACCAAAGCGTTTGTGCACGTGGCTGACCTCGATAACCGTGCCCGTGCCCGGGCCCGCCCCGACCTTCGCAGCGAAGCCGGGGCCCGCGACGGCGTGTTCGCTTTTCAGCAGCGCCACGAAGGCATCTTCAAACACCGGCTCGGCCGCCTCGACCTGGATATCGGCGATATCGGCAAGTCTGCCGGCAATATCCGGCGCCTCTGCCTCGCGGGTGACGGCGCGTACCTTTTCGTCCTCGATAATGGCGTCGATGATGCCCGGCACGGCACTGACCCGGCTTTGCAGGCTGCGCTTGGCCAGCAATGACGACTGATGCGAAAGCTGCGGCCGCGCATCGGCTCACTGAAATTTTTCGGGCTGCCCTGGCCGAGCGAGCGGCCCTCGTGCATGAGGATGACCTCGTCGCAGCGCTCCGCCTCGTCGAGGTAGGCGGTGCTCAGCAGCACGCTCATGCCCTCCTCCTTGACCAGCCGGTAGACGATCGCCCACAGCTCGCGCCGCGACACCGGGTCGACGCCCACGGTCGGCTCGTCGAGCAACAGCAGGCGCGGCGTGCGCACCAGCGTGCAGGCCAGTCCCAGCTTCTGCTTCATGCCGCCGGACAGGCGCCCGGCGAGACGGCGGGTGAACGGCGCCAGCCCGGTCATGTGCATCAGTTCCGCGTAGCGTGCCGCGGCGCTGCGTGTTAGTCGACCCCCTGCAGGTCGGCGTACAGGTCGAGGTTTTCCTGCACGCTCAGATCCTCGTACAGGCCGAAGCGCTGCGGCATGTAGCCGACGGCCGACTGCACCTGCAGCGGCTGCACTGACCACATCGATACCGAGCACCCCGATACTGCCCGCTGTCCGGCAGCAGCAGGCCGGCGGCGAGCCGCATCAGCGTGGTCTTGCCGGCGCCGTCCGGACCGATCAGTCCGGTGATCTTTCCGGAGTGCGCGCTGAGGCTGATGTCCTGCAACGCCATCGACAGGCTTGTCGCCGGCAACGAAGGTCTTGCGGATACCCGTGAACACCAGTGCCGGGGATGACGCCATCTTATGTCGGCCCTGTCGCCACACCGGGTTGCGCACAGCGTTCCTCAGGCTGCAGGTCAGCCGGCCTGTCCGCACCCAGGTCGATGGCCACCGTGGCCGGCATGCCGAGGCGCAGTTCGAACTGCGGGTTGCAGACAAATACCCGCACCTGGTAGACCAGACGGGTGCGCAGTTCAGGGGTCTCGACATTCTTCGGGGTGAACTCGGCGGTGGGCGAGATCGAGCCGACCCAGCCGCCATAGACCTTGTCGGGATAGCTGTCGGTGGTGATGCGGGCCGCCGCGCCCGGCTTGACCTTGCCGAGCCAGGTCTCCGGCAAATAGGTTCTCACCCACAGGGGGTTGAGCAGCGCCAGCGTCAGCACCGGCGTCTGCGGCGTGACGAAATCGCCCGGCTCGACGATACGTTCGCGAATAACACCGTCGACCGGCGCAAACAACTGCGCATCCTTGAGCGCCTGCCCGGTCTCTGCCAGCACCGCCTCGGCGGCCGCGACACGTGCATCCGCCGCACGGCTCTTGCCCTCGGCCTCGTCCGCCTCTTCCGTGGATGCCAGCTTGCGCGCCGCGACCGCCTTGATGCGTTGATAGCTCAGGGATGCCGCGTGTGCCTCGGCCTGCGCCGCCGCGACATCGGCTTCGGCGCGTTGCCACGCGGCCTGCAGGCGCGCGGTGTGCAGGCTTGCCAGCAACTGGCCGGCCTGCACCTGGTCGCCCTCGTCCACCCGTATCGCGGCAACGTGTTCACTGCCATTGAAGGCCAGGCGCACCTCGCGAATATCGACATTGCCGTAGAGCACCAGCTCGGAAACCTGGCCCGTGTCTTTTCCCGACGACTGCCACCAGTAAGCGACGCCAGCTCCGATGCCGGCGACGATGAGTACAATCAGAATACGAACTTTCCTGTTCACAAACTCCGCCTCCCTGTTCCTGGTTGATAGCTGTTATCACGCGAGCAGCCTGCCCCGCACGTAAATAAGGGGACAGATTTATTTTTCGATTCCTTTCTCCCTGGCATGCACCGCTCCCTGGGTTTCTAATGGTGCGAAAAATAAATCCGTCCCCTTTTCCTTCCAAGCTGTCGTCGCAATAACGAGGAAAACAAAATTCACTTAAAAATGCTTGGCAATCCTCTTGAATCCATCACGGATCTCTTCACCCAGCAGTTTTGCCGCGGCTCCGACATCTTTGGACTCTTCCCGGGTAACAGCGCCAATTTCCCTGGCCTTGTCCTCGAGTTTTTCCAGTTTTACCTGCAGCTTTTCCCACTCGTCATTCGTCTCAAGCTTGGCAAGACTCAGCTTTACCTTAAGCTCATCACGCATTTGCTTCAGGTCCTCGACGATCTCATCAATACGCATTTTGGTGTCGCTCATGTCACACTCCTTTTTTCATGACTAATGAAGCTCTGATTTATTACAACATTCCCGTCATTGCGAGCAAAGCATTGCAATCTAATACCATGGAATCAGCACCATCGAGATTGCTTCGTCACTTTGTTCCTCGCAATGACGGGTAAGTTCAAGCTTTCCTGATAAGGAACAGCCGGTTTATTCATCATTGCGGAAAACATTCCATTACCGGGCAAGGTCCGCACTCAGTGCATCCGCGCGGCCTAGAGACCCAGCGTCTCGTTTTCCTCGTCCTTGTCCAGCATTTCCTTTGTCCTTGCCGCTTCGATGGCCTTCACCAGCATGCTGTGCTCTTCCTCTTCCTGCCCGAATTTAATATATTTTTTTGCGGCACTGTAAACCGCCTCCAGGTAGCGGACGCGATGGTCGAGGTAATGCAGCGACTTGGCAAGGTGGTGTTCATCGTCGTCTTTATCCCGCATGCGTTCCGCCTCGGCAAGTGCCGCATGCAGTTCATCGTCCGTGGGCTTCAACATGTCATTTCCTCTCTGCCTGGCAGTGCATTTGCAGGCGTGGTTCAGGCAAGACCGGATTTATTGAAACATCCCCGTCATTGCGAGCGAAGCGCGGCAATCCGCCACAGGCGTCTTGAGCCAAATGAGGGGGATCTCCATGAGATCTCCACGGACGCCACGCGCACTCGTGACAGGGTTTGCTTAGCCACGTTGTCCCTCGCAGTGGCGGTAAAATCCGCCACCAACTGATTGTCTTCGCGCCGTCAATATAACGCAAATCGTCAGGCTATGGCTTTACTTTCGATCTAGGGCATTTCCAGTTCACGGGTGTTTACCGGGTCAATATGGGAAACACGTACCGGCGCCGGTGTCATCCATCGAGGCGGCAATGTCGGCGCCGGTGAATTCCGCCAGTTGCTCTATAAAGGCCTCGCCGTCCTCCCCCGCCGCCACGTCGCAGCCATAGACAGGATATCGGCATCGGCATTCAGGGAAGGACCTGTGTTTAAATCAAAGCCATGATAATCATATAATTATCACGACAGCCGGCGTCTGGCCGGGACCGGCCAACGTGTTTGCCAAGTCTAGTAGCTGCAGCAGATAAAGCCGGCAATGATGCCTGGCTGTAAAATCAGGGGCAACCATACAGGCACCCATTTCATGGCATACAGGCGTGCATACCTCGCCAACCACCGTTTTGATGACACGAAAAATGATGCGCCCGGCTGAAACCCGGGCACCGCACACAAAGCCGACCGGGATGATGACCAGGCTGCTGGTACTGCTGTTGCTGCTCGCCTGTTATGTGCCCGCGCAGGCTGCACGCAGCTGTGTCGTACTTCAGTACCATCATGTCGGCAACAAGACACCCGCCCTCACCAGCGTCAGGCCCGAGCAGTTCAACGCGCACCTGGATTACCTGAAGACGCATCATTTCACGGTCATGCCGCTGCGCGAGGTCGTGACCGCGCTGCAGAATAAAACCGAACTGCCGGAGAAATGCGTCAGCCTGACAGTGGATGATGCCTATGCGTCCGTCTATCAGAATGCCTACCCCGCGATCAAGGAACGGCACTGGCCGATGACGGTATTCGTTAACAGCGAAGCGGTCGACAAGGGTATCGCCACCTACCTGACGTGGGACGCAGATGCGCGAGATGTCGCAACACGGGGTGACATTTGAAAACCATGGCCACGGGCATATCCACCAGATACGCAGAACACCGGGAGAAAGCACGGCGGCATGGCGTGACAGGATCGGCAAGGATATCCGGACGGCACAACAAAGGATCACCCGGGAGCTTGGCAACGCACCCCGCCTGTTTGCGCACCCCTACGGCGAATATAATCCGGACACCGTGCAGATCATCAAGGCCATCGGCCTGACCGGCTTCGGGCAGCAATCCGGCCCGGCATGGCCCGGCGCGAATTTCGGTGCGCTGCCGCGATTCCCGATGAACGTGCACTACGCCGCCATGCCGGGTTTCAAAACCAAGGTCAATTCCCTGCCCTTGCCGGTTGTATCCGCCGTGCCCGAAGACCCGCTGGTGCCGCTGCAGCAATGGCGCCCTGAACTGACACTCACGCTGGAACCGGGCCGTTACTCCAGGTCCGCACTGCGCTGCTTTGTCGGCGGCAGTGATAATGTTGAACTGGCCTGGTCGGACGACCAACCCGGGCAGGTAAAGGTCAGGCCGAATTTCGATCTTGGCCCGGGGCGCAGCCGCACCAACTGCACCCTGCCATCAGAGCAAAAAGGCCGTTTTCACTGGTACAGCCACAACTGGTTTGTCAGGAAGGCCGATGGTGGCTGGTATGCGGAATATTAATGAAGTCCTGACATGCGCGTCATTGCGAGGAACGCAGTGACGCGGCAATCTCTTTGGTCCACCACTCACGTCAGGAGATTGCCACGCTTCGCTCGCAATGACGTCAATATTTCACTAGATCAGAGTTTCCTCGGGGTATCCCTGAATCAGGGGACATTGCGAGGAATTAAGTGAGAATATATCTACAACTTACTGATTCAATTACAGTAGATTGCCACGCTCTGCTCGCAATGACGGGGTAATGGAGGGATTCCCGGGCGATTGCAGCGCTCGATTTAAAGACGATTTAATCGCGGGTCTCCTTGAAGACAAGGCCATGATGTCCTGCCTTGACAATATAAGTGTATGCTAATACTCTGTTAAGCCTTTTTAACCTGTGGCGTATCAGAACCTATGTCTTTTTTCCGGTTGTTATTAATAGCAGGACTGCTGTTACTGCCTGTCAGCAAGCAAGCAGTTGCGCGCCCGTATGCCAACCCTGCAGCGTACCCTCCGGCCACGCAGTGGAACGGCTATAATCCGTACGCCGCTGCGCCACGCCAGTACGCGCCACCCTGTATGCGCCGCAAGCCGGTGCAAACAATCCATATGCACGGGCGCCGCACCCCTACTACCCTGCCAACCGCTACCCGGTACAGCCCATGCCCCCGAGTGGCTATATGCGGCCGGGATATGAGCGCGCAAGGCACGCACCTGCAGCGCCTGCTGTTACAAGGCCCGCCGGCAAGGCACCCGCAAAGCAGTGCTGCCGTCAGCGTCAAACACAAGCCGCGCCCTACCGATAGCGGCACGACCGGCAGCAACAAGACCGGCGGCAACAGACCGGCGGCAAGAAACAGGAGTTCATCGAAGCGCTGCTGCCGCATATTGAAAAGGAAAACCAACGCCTGTCGAAATTGCGCAGTGAAGTTAGCCGGCTGTTTTCCCGCCTCGACAGCGGAGCACTCGATCAGTCCGGAAAACTGCGCCTGCAAAAGCTTGCCGGGAAATACCGTGTCGATGGCGACCCGTCCGGCAGCAAGACTGCACGCGCCGAGTTACTGCGCAAGATCGATATCATTCCTTCATCGCTGGCACTCGCCCAGGCCGCCAATGAAAGCGCCTGGGGCAAGTCACGGTTCGCGCAGGAAGCGAATAACCTGTTCGGCATCTGGACCTATGACAAAACCCGGGGCATCAAGCCGAAAAACCGGGCAGAGGGGAAAACGCACCTGGTGCGTGTCTTTGATAACTTCGGGGACTCGGTGCGCTATTACATGTACACACTCAACAGTCACCCGGCCTACAAGCCGCTGCGGAATATCCGCCGGCAATTGAGGGCATCCCGACAGGTGATAGACGGCCATGAACTGGCTTCAGGCCTGGAAAAATACTCGGCCCGGGGCCAGGAATACATCGACATCATCCAGCGCCTGATCAGGCAGCATGAATGGGCAAGGCTGGACAGCAATAACCAGCAGGCCTGATGGCAAGGCTATTGCTCGAATGATTTCGAGCCTACTGTAGGGTCGAATTCATTCGACCAGCGGTGCTTCTCTGTAGGGTCGAATTCATTCGACCAGCGGTGCTTCTCTGTAGGGTCGAATTCATTCGACCAGCGGTGTTTCATTCGACAAACGTGCTGCGGTGATGCAATGGTCTTGATGGTGCAGGGAAAGACGCCCCTGCGCAATGCGTCACAGGCCGCTGGTCGAATGAATTCGACCCTACAAATGCATCACAGGCCGCTGGTCGAATGAATTCGGCCCTACAAATGCGTCACAGGCCGCTGGTCGAATGAATTCGACCCTACAAATGCGTCTCAGGCCGCTGGCCGAATGAATTCGGCCCTACAAATGCGCCTTTGGCTGTTGGTCGAATGAATTCGGCCGTACAACGGTAATCTGCCGGTTCGATTTGGGGAGAGCCCATTTTCTCAGGCGTGCATTGTTCACCCTGCAAACTGCAAATACATACACCGGCGGGAAAATTATTTCGCCAGTAACAGGTCACCGTCTACGGGAATAAAGCGGCTGGCCGCGTTAACCAGCGACTGTGCCGTAAGTTCAGGCACGCCATAGACTTCAACCTGGACGCCGTAGTTGTTGATCGCTTTATCAACCAGCAGGTCGAAGTCGCCATCACCCGATGCCAGCACAATCACATCGACAAGTGCGGCATATTCGATGACATCGAGTGCAATACCCACGTCCCAGTCGCCCTTGGCAGAACCGTCACTCCGCTGGATAAAGGGCTTGAGCTTTATTTCGAAGCCAATGCGCTCGAGGATCTTCTGGAATTTTCGCTGCTGCTCATCGCCGCGATCGATCGCATAGGCAATCGCCTTCACGACTTCCCGGCCGGAGCCGGCACGGGAGAGGAACTTCCTGTAATCAAAATGACAACCATGGCCTTGCCTGACCGTGTAATAGATGTTCTGGACATCTGCGAATATCGCGACTCTATCCACGCGTCATGCCCGGGGCTTCAGACATTCACCCAGCATCTGCTGCATTTTCTCCAGCCCCATCGCCCTGGCCGTTTCGATATTACGCTGCGGGATTTGCTCGGGCCGGGGAAAATCTTTCAGCGCCTGCTCGATGCTTGATTCCCTGAGCAGGTGCAGCATCGGGTACGGTGACCGGTTGGTGTAATTGGCGGGATCATCGTCTGGTGCAGCAGCGAAACGATACTGCGGGTGAAAGCTGGCCAGCTGGTATACACCCTCGTAACCCTGTTCGACCAGCAGGTCTTCGGCAAGCTCGACAAAACCCAGGTAGACCTCGAATTCATCAAAGGCATCGGGAAAAACCAGCAGGCTCGTTTCTGTTTGACTGTCCTGGTCAAGCCGCAGACACCCGCCGATGAAATATTCCAGGCAGTCTTCGAGGCGGGTTGCCCTGCTTACCTCATAGCGGATAGTGTTGCGCGCCAGTTCCTGGGCTGCAAAGGGACAGAAGCCGGCCCCGATCACTACTGTGCGAAGCCATGCACGGGTTTGTCCGGCAACCTCCTCGTCCGTTGCCACCGCTCAGCCCCCGGCTACAGCCCTCTTTTTATCAAGGTCCTGGCTGTCGAGGTAGTCCTCATAGTTGCCGCTGAAGTTGATGACACCCGTGGGCGTCAGCTCGATGATGCGCGTCGCCAGCGAGGAAACGAACTCACGGTCGTGACTGACAAAAATCAGGGTGCCGGGATAGTTTTCCAGCGCAGGGTTCAGCGATTCAATGGATTCCATGTCGAGGTGATTGGTGGGTTCATCCATCACCATGACGTTGGGCTGCTGCAGCATCAGCTTGCCGAACAGCATGCGCCCCTGCTCGCCACCGGATATCACCTTGACCGGTTTCTTGATTTCGTCCTGTGAAAACAGCAAGCGACCCAGCGTGCCGCGCATCATCTGCTCGTCATCGCTTTCCTTCTTCCACTGGTTCATCCAGTCGATACAGGGACGTATCGGTGGCAAAATCGGCAGCATGATCCTGGGCATAGTAACCAATGTTGGCGTTTTCCGACCATTTCACCGTGCCGTTATCGGGTTTCAGATCGCCGACCAGGCAGCGCAGCAGCGTGGTCTTGCCGATGCCGTTGGGGCCGATAATCGCGATGCGCTCACCGACTTCGATCGTCATGATCGAGGTCCTCTGAACAAGGGTGTTCCGTCATAGCCTTTGCTCAGGCCCTCCACTTCCAGCGCAAGACGATACAGTTTCTTGTCCTGCTCGAAACGGATAAACGGATTCTGCCGGCTCGACGGCTTGATGTCCTCGAGCTTGATCTTCTCGATCTGCCGGGCGCGCGAGGTGGCCTGCTTGGCCTTCGAGGCATTGGCGGAAAAGCGGCTGACGAAGGTCTGCAGCTCGGCGATCTGCGCCTTTTTCTTGGCGTTATCGGACGTACATGCGTTCGCGCACCTGCGGTGGCGGCGGTCATGTATTCGTCGTAGTTGCCGGGATAGACGCGCAGCTCACCGTAATCCAGGTCGGCCATGTGCGTGCAGACGCTGTTCAGAAAGTGCCGGTCATGGGAGATGATGATCATCGTGCTGTTGCGCTGCGTTGAGCACGTCTTCCAGCCAGCGAATGGTATTGATATCGAGGTTGTTGGTCGGCTCGTCGAGCAGCAGGATGTCCGGATCGGCGAACAGTGCCTGGGCCAGCAACACGCGCAACTTCCAGCCCGGCGCGACGGCGCTCATCGGGCCGTCATGCTGCTCAAGCGGGATATCCAGGCCCAGCAGCAATTCACCGGCGCGCGCCTCGGCGGTATAGCCGTCCAGTTCGGCGAACTCGACTTCCAGCTCGGCCACCTTCATGCCGTCTTCCTCGCTCATTTCCGGCAAGGGAGTAGATGCGATCACGTTCCTGCTTCACCTGCCACAGCTCGGCATGACCCATGATGACGGTATCGAGCACCGTGTAGTCCTCAAACGCAAACTGGTCCTGGCGCAGCTTGCCGACACGCTCGTTGCTATCGACCGATGACCGTGCCCGACGTCGGCTCCAGATCGCCGCCGAGTATTTTCATCAAGGTCGACTTGCCGCAGCCGTTGGCGCCGATCAGGCCGTAGCGATTGCCGTCGCCGAATTTGACCGAGATATTTTCAAACAGGGGCTTGGCCCCGAACTGCATGGTGATATTGGCTGTAGAAATCAAGATAATGTACCAGAATGAATGTTTCGAACCTGCCGGGTGAAGCCACCTGGCACGAAAAAATCCGGAGCACCACCATCGCAATGACGATCGACCGGGCTAAATCGGCGAAGTATCTCACAAAACAGGGGATCACCGCGACCCGCGGGGGCCGGGAATAGCCGGGCCGAGGGGTAATCATTATGCAACAGACCATCAGCGCCCGGTCCATTATGCGTGATTTTGCCCAATCCACGGGGCTGACCGACACCTCGCGCGAGCCGCGACGCTAGCTCTGGACCGATGCCTTTACGGATGCGACTCGCTGAAACGCGTCATGAGTTCACGCAACACGGGCATTTCCTGCCAGGCCCACTCGATGCGTTTAGCGCCCGCCTCCGCCAGCGCCGGGTCCTTGATATCGAAGTCGCCGGGATTTGCCATCCGCTCTTCCTGGGTGCCTTGAGTACAAGCCGCCGGCAGGCGCAGGTTCAGGCCGCAAAGTCACGCAATCTGACAGGCTGGCGTTTTGCCCCCCAGGTGCCGGGGGCCGCCTCGAAGACGCCGGCACAGGCCGTCCCGCAAGAGGCGCATTTACCATCGGCGGTCAGCTTCCAGTCCGTCAATACATACCAGTCGCGGCCGATCAGCAGTTCACCGCACTGGTGGCAATAGGTGCTGTCCCCCGCCGCGTTGTGCACGTTGCCCGTGTAGGCATAACGCACACCGTTTTTCATGGCGATCTCGCGGGCGCGTATCAGGGTTTGCTTCGGCGTCGACGGCACATCCGTCATCTTCCAGTCGGGGTGAAAAGCGGAAAAATGCATCGGCACATCCGGCCCGAGCTTTTCCACCACCCACTGGCTCATGGCGTCGATTTCCTTGTCCGAATCGTTCTTGCCCGGTATCAGCAGCGTGGTCAGCTCGAGCCAGGTATCGGTTTCGTGCTTGATGTATTCCAGCGTTTCCAGCACCGGCGCCAGGTGCGAACCGGTAACCTTGTGATAGAAATCCTCGGTGAACGCCTTCAGGTCGACATTGGCGGCGTCCATGTACTGGTAGAACTCGCGGCGCGGCTCCGGGCAGACATAACCGGCCGTAACGGCGACCGAGCTGATGCCTTTCGCACGGCAGGCCTTTGCCACGTCGATGGCGTACTCGTGAAAGATCACCGGGTCGTTATAGGTGTAGGCGACGCTCCTGCAGTCCAGTCTCTGCGCCGCCGTGGCGATCAGTTCCGGCGAGGCCTCGTCGGTCAGGGTGTGGATCTCCCGCGACTTGCTGATATCCCAGTTCTGGCAGAACTTGCAGGCCAGGTTACACCCCGCGGTACCGAATGACAGCACCGGCGTGCCGGGCAGAAAGTGGTTCAGCGGCTTCTTCTCTATCGGATCGATGCAGTAGCCGCTGGAACGGCCGTAGGTGGTGAGTACAATCCGGTCGTCGAGATTTTCACGAACGAAACACAGGCCGCGCTGGCCGGCGTGCAGCTTGCAGAAACGCGGACACAGGTCACACTGGATTCGCCCGTCATCGAGCTTGTGCCAGTACTTTGTGTCGACGGTATAAGGATCGCGTGCTGTCATGTGAGTCTCTCCACCTGTACCAGGAACACCCTGACTAACCCGCAGTGCGAGAGACACGGTGACGAAGCCTCCGCATCCTGCCCTCTCGTGACACTCGTACATCCCTGTACATCGCGCTCGCAATGACGGGAGAATCCGGACAAATCAGATTTCTCTATAATCTCAAAGCTAACCGATATTACGGAAACTGTCGTTGACGCACATCAACAGTAACCCATGCAGGTGCTGCAATCTCAGGCCTGCCCCGTTGTATTCGGGCCCTGTTCGATACGCCGGTACATGAAAGCGTAGTACAGCACCGGGATCACCACCAGCGTCAGCAGCGTCGAGACCAGGATGCCGAAGATCAGCGAGATCGCCAGGCCGTTGAAGATCGGGTCGTCGAGGATGAAAAACGCGCCGAGCATCGCGGCCAGCGCGGTCAGCACGATCGGCTTGCGCGCGCCACGCCCGCACGGATCACCGCGCGGTCAAACGGCGTGCCGGCGTGCAGTTCCTCGTTGATGAAGTCCACCAGCAGGATCGAGTTGCGCACGATGATGCCGGCCAGCGCGATCATGCCGATCATCGAGGTGGCGGTGAACTGCGCGCCCAGCAGCGCGTGGCCCGGCATCACGCCGATCACCGTCAGCGGGATCGGCGCCATGATGATCAGCGGCGCCAGGTAGGAGCGGAACTGCGCGACCACCAGCAGGTAGATCAGCATCAGGCCGACCGCGTAGGCGATGCCCATGTCGCGGAAGGTCTCGTAGGTGATCTGCCACTCGCCGTCCCACTTGAGCGAGTAGCGGTAGGGATTGTCCGGCGGACTGACCAGGAACTGGCCGAGGTCGCGGCGCCGGCCGCGACCGCCGCGTCGCCGAGCTTGCGCGCGCAATGCGCCGACATGCCGTAGAGCGGGCTGTCCAGCGGCCCGGCCATGTCGCCGGTCACGTAGACCACCGGCAGCAGGTCCTTGTGGTGGATGGCCTGCTCGCGCGTGGACTGCTCGACGTGACCAGTTCGGACAGCGGCACCAGTGCGCCGTCGGCCGCACGCAGCTTCAGCGCCAGGGCGGATTCGAGCCCGGAGCGCTCGCTCGGCCGGCAGCTGCAGGCGCACCGGCATCGGTGTACTTGGCATCTTCACGGTGCAGGTAGCTGCTGTCGCTGCCGCCTAGTCGCGGTGCGCCAGCGCAGCGCTTATCGTCTGCTGGCGTGATGCCGAGCAGTGCGGCCCTGGCCGGTCGACATGCACGATCCAGCGGCGCCGTTGCCTCGACACGTGTCGTCGATGTCGACGATATCCGGCGTTGCCTCGAACACCGTGCGCACCTGGCGCGCCACCTCGCAGCTGCCCGGCCTCGTCGGGGCCGTAGACCTCGGCGACGAGCGGCGACAGCACCGGCGGCCCCGGCGGCACCTCGACCACCTTGACGTTGGCATCCCGGCGGCGCGCCGATCGCCTGCAGCGGCCCGCGAACGGCGGGCGCGATGTCGTGGCTCTTGCGGTCCGCGGTCATGCTTGTCGACCAGGTTCACCTGCAGGTCGCCCAGCTTCGGGGCACGGCGCAGATCGTACTGGCGCACCAGTCCGTTGAAGTTGATCGGCCCGGCGGTGCCGGCGTAGGCCTGGTAGTCGGTGACCTCCGGCACGGTTGCGAGATAGCGCCCATCTCGCGCAGCGCCGCGGCGGTCACCTCGAGCGGCGTGCCGGCCGGCATGTCGACGCACCACCTGGAACTCCGACTTGTTGTCGAACGGCAGCATCTTCAGCACCACCAGCTTCACCGCCGGCCAGCCCCACCGAGGCGACGATCAGACCACCAGGCCGATTGCCAGCAGCCAGCGCGCCGGCCGGCCGGCGCGGCCGCGCAGGAACGGCTGCATGCAAGGTTTCCAGCACGGCCTGCAGGCGCCGCCGCCTGCCGCGTCGTCCTCGTGGTGCGCGTCTGCGACGCAGCAGCTTGAGCGCCAGCCACGGGCGTAACGCGTGAAGGCGATCGCCAGCGACATGAGCATGCCCAGGCTGGCGTTGATCGGGATCGGGCTCATGTACGGTCCCATCAGGCCGGTGACGAAGGCCATCGGCAGCAGCGCGGCGATCACCGTCAGCGTGGCCAGGATGGTCGGGCCGCCGACCTCGTCGACGGCCAGCGGAATCGATCTCGCCAAAGTCCTTGCCGCCGATCTGCATGTGGCGGTGGATGTTCTCGACCACCACGATCGCATCGTCGACCAGAATGCCGATCGAGAAGATCAGCGCGAACAGCGAAACCCGGTTGAGCGTGAAGCCCCACGCCCAGGAGGCGAACAGCGTGACTGCCAGCGTCAGCACCACCGCCGTGCCGACGATCGACCGCCTCGCGCCGGCCCAGCGCGAGCAGCACCAGCACGACGACCGAGGCGGTGGCGAAGACCAGTTTCTTGATCAGCTTCTTCGCCTTGTCGTCGGCCGTGGCGCCGTAATTGCGCGTGATGGTTGCATGCACACCCTCGGGCACGAAGATGCCCTGCAGCGATTCGAAGCGTTCGATCACCTGCTCCGCGATACGCACGGCGTTGGTGCCCGGCTGTTTCGCGATGGCCAGCGTGACGGCGGGGAACTCGCCCGTCGCCGCGTAGTCGCGCGTGGCGGCCGCCGCACCGGTACCGAGCCAGACATACGCCTCTGCCGTGTCTGCGCCAAAGCGGATGTCGGCGACATCGCGCAGGTAAACGGGCCGGCCCGCGTTGACGCCGACCACGAGTTCGCCGACCTCATCCGCTTCGACCAGGAAGGTGCCGGTCTGCACCGGGATCTCGCGGTTGTCCCTGACCAGTTCCCCGGCATCGGCGGAGGTGTTCGCACTGCCGAGTGCCGCGTTGCGAGGTCATCCAGCGCGATGCCGTACGCCGCCAGCCGCGCCGGGTCGAGCTGCACGCGGACCACGCGACCCGGGCCGCCGATGGTATAGCACCTCGCGGGTGCCGGCGACGCGTTTCAGTTCGGCCTCGAGCGCATGCGCCACCTGCGCTCGAGCTCGTAGCCGCCGCGCGCGGCATCGTCGGTCCACAGCGTCAGCGTGACAATCGGCACGTCGTCGATGCCCTTGGGCTTGACCATCGGCTGACCGATGCCGAGCACCGGGCGGCAACCAGTCACTGTTGGAGTAAACGGCATTGTAGAGCCGCACGAGCGCATCGGTGCGCGGCTCGCCGACCTGGAACTGCACGGTCAGCACCGCCATGCCGCGGCGCGACACCGAATAGACATGCTCGACGCCGTCGATCTCGGACAGCACCTGCTCCGCCGGCGTCGTCACCAGGTGCTCGACGTCGCGTGCGCTGGCGCCGGGAACGGGATGAAGACGTTCGCCATGGTGACGTTGATCTGCGGCTCTTCCTCGCGCGGCGTGACCGCCAGCGCAAAGGCACCCAGCAGGAAGCCGACCAGTGCCAGCAACGGCGTGATCTCGCTGTGCAGGAAGCGGCGCGCAAGGCTGCCCGAAAAACCCAGGCCTTCACTCACGGGCCTGACCGGGCTGTTCACTCTTCAGCAGGATCGCCGCGCGCACCGGGTCGAGGGCAACCCGCTCGCCCTCCGAGACCCCGGCCAGCAGTTCCTGGCGGTCTCCGGCGTAGCGCCGTCCCGGGCGCACCTGGCGAAAGTGCACGCCGCGGTCATCGACGACATAGACACCGGCCACCTCGCTGCGGTAGACAACCGCCTGCACCGGCACCAGCAGCCGTGGCGACTCGCTGGTGGTGACCGCGACCTTGACCGACATACCCGGATAGAGCGGTTCATCGAGAACCGGTAACTGCAAGCGCATCTCGAAGGTATGCGTCATGGCGTCGGCGCGCGGCGACAGGGTGAGTTTCTCCGCAGCTACCCGCCCGCCCGCGGTCCCCGGCAGTATCACGCTGGCGGCCTGATGGCGGCGCAGGGTACCGACCAGGCTCTCGGGAACCTGGGCCGTCACCCGCAGTGAATCCAGTGACAACCCGGTCATCAGCGGACTGCCGGGCTGCACCAGTTCCCCGGTTTCGACGTGGCGCTCGACGACAATGCCACTGTAGGGTGAGCGGATCAGGGTGTGCTCCAGCTGCTCGCTGGATTCCGCCAGTTGCGCGCGCGCGGCCGCCAGGGCCGCCCTGGTGGCCTTGAACTCGGCATTTGCGGCATCGACCGCCGCCTGGCTTCCGGCCTGTTTTTCGAGCAGCTTTCGCTTGCGGCGCAGGTCGATGACGGCATTGTCATGGCGGGCCTGCACTTCCTGCAGGCCGCCCTTCGCCTTGGCAAGGCGCGCCTGTTGTTCGCTATTGTCGAGGCGCACGATGACCTCGCCCTTGGGCACGAAGTCGTCGATGTCAAAGCGGATTTCGGTGACCCGCCCGGAAGTCTGTGCCGACACGGTGGCCTGGTTGACCGCCTCGACAAGCCCCTCCAGCCGGATTTCGCTCGGGACGGTGACGTACTCCACGCCGGCCGTCTCGAGCTCGAGAGCAGCGGCTGTCAGCGGATACGCAATGAGTAACGCGACCAGCGATATCAGCAGTTGAATATTTTTGCCCATAACACGCTCCTTGAACGCAAACGCCAACTGAGAAATGCGGCGCGCTGCAGTGTAACAGGGCCGGCAGGACAACTGGAATTCGATGCGCGGCCTGAACAGGCCGCGCCCGGGTAGTTGAATTGGTAAAGGTCTTCCCACCCGCCTGTTGCAGCCGGCAACAGGCGGTTCAGCTCGCAACCTCACCGTGAGAGGTGATTTACCGGGTACTGAGCACGGCCATCAGGACCACCATTATCAAGGTAATGACCATGCCTGCCATTGTCGCCATATCGAAAAACATTTTGCACCTCTGCAAGTAATTAAGTATGGCAGCCATTGTAGAGAGCGATGCTGAATCCAAGCTGAATTTTGGCGTGATGGCCGCGACATATTGTCGCAGGCCCGCGACACGTGGACAGGCGGCGCCTGCCCTATCCCGGCAGAAAGACCTTTACCTCGAGTCCGCCCAGGGACGGGGAGCGTGAGAATTCCAGCGTGCCGCCGTACTGGTCGACAATATCCTTGACGATGGACAGCCCGAGCCCGTAGCCGCTGGTCGACTCATCCAGGCGGACGCCGCGCTGCAGCAGCGCTTCCTGCACGGAAGCCTCGATGCCGGGACCATCGTCCTCGACCGACAGGGCCAGGCCACCCTTGTATGCGGCGCTCACCCTGACCCTGTGCCTGCCCCACTTGCCGGCATTTTCCAGCAGGTTGCCGAGCAGTTCGAGCATGTCCTCGCGGTCACCGAAGCTGACCTCGTCCTCGACATGCTGCTCGAACACCAGCCGCTTGCCGGCAAACACCTTTTGCAGCAGGCCGATCACATCGGGGATCTCCCTGTGCAGATGACAAATCTCGCCGCCGGATGCCGGCCCGGCCACGCGCGCACGCTTGAGCTCGCGATCGATGATCGACTGGATCATGGCCAGTGAAGCACGCGTCTGCTCCAGGCATTCACTGTCCAGCCTCGGGGCATTCTGCTCGATGTACTGCCTGAGCACCGCCAGCGGTGTCTTCAGGGCGTGCGCCAGGTTACCCATGGAATTTCTCGAGCGGACCAGGCGCTGCTGCATCAATTCAACAAGGCGGTTGATCTCATCCACCAGCGGCCTGACTTCCAGCGGAACATCCGCCGGCAGCCGCCTGATTTCGCCGGTCTCGAGCTGCCGGCAGGCCTTGCGCATGTTTTCCAGGGGCGCCAGGCTGAGCTTCACCAGGGTGCGTTGCGCATAGAACATCAGCAGCACCAGCAGCAGCGTCACCAGGCTGAACTGCAGACGGAAACGGTTGATCTGCGCGCGCAGGGCCGTCAACTCTTCCGCAATTGCGAGACTGAACGCGTGCCCGTCCTTTTGATAGTGCACCACCCACACGAGTAATGGCTGGTCGTCCGGACCCCGCGTACGCAGCAGTGTCTTTTGTGGCTGCTCCTCGATCCTGATGTCCAGGGCATCGCTGCCGAGCGACCTGGATCGCAGGTTATATTCACCGGACTGAAGCTGAAAATAATGCCCCGAAGCGGGCCGCATGTAGATCGGTGCAACAAAGTCGGGATCGAGCACAGCTTCACCCTGTGCATCGAAACTGATGCCGAGAACCAGTGCCTCGGCATCGTGCTCAAGCCGCGTAGCGATGTATTCCTCGGTGAAATCCTCCGGAAAACGAATGATCACCAGCCAGGTCAGCCCAAACAGCACGACCACGGTGGCCAGCAGCCATAGCGTCAGGCGGCGCTGGATGGATTTCATGGACAGGGGTCTCCGAACACGTAACCCTGGCCGCGCCGGGTGGTAATCAGGTCCTTGCCGATCTTGTTGCGCAGTCGCGTGACGAAGACTTCGATGACGTTACTGTCACGCTCCTCATCAAACTCGTAGATGTGTTCGGTCAGGCGCGACTTTGACAGCAGCTTGCCCTGGTGCAGCATGAAATAGCGCAGCAGGCGAAACTCCGTGCCGGTCAGTTCGACAGTGGCATTATCATCACGGCGGCACGACTTGCGCTCCTCGTCGAGCGTCAGGCCGCACGCCGACAACAGGCCGGTTGAGTGGGTCACGCTGCGCCGGACCACCGCCTGCAGCCGTGCCAGCAGTTCCTCGACATGAAAGGGCTTGGCGACGTAATCGTCGGCGCCCGCCTTGAAGCCGTCCACCTTTTCGTGCCAGGCATCGCGCGCGGTCAGGATGATGACCGGGGTGTCGATCGCATGTTCGCGCCAGTGCCGCAATACCTCGAGGCCCGGACGTCCCGGCAACCCCAGGTCGAGGATAATCGCATCGTAGGCCTCTTCCCTGCCGAGGTGCTCGGCATCAACCCCGTTATCCGCAAGATCGACGGCAAAACCTTCCTGCCGCAGCCGTGTCTGCAGACTGCCGGCCAGTGCCGCATCATCTTCGACAATCAGGATTCGCACAGCGCTTTACTCCGTTTATGCAAGCCCGCAAACGGGGCCGGACCGCGGACAAACATGCCTACGCCAGTTGCTGTTTCCAGGCCTGCCTGTGCGTCAGTTCGTACAGCACCGGCACCAGCAGCAGGCTCACCAGCATGGAGAAGGACAGCCCCGAGACGATTGTCACCGCCAGCGGCCTGAGCATTTCGGAGCCTTCGCCAAGACCGATGGCCAGCGGCAACATGCCGACCACCGTGGTCAGGGTGGTCATCAGGATGGGCCGCAGCCTGAGGCGCGCGGCTTCAAGGATGGCCTCGTGTATATCACTGCCGCGTTCGCGCATGATCTCGATGTACTCCACCAGCACGATGGCGTTGTTGACGACGATGCCGGCGAGCATGATCATGCCCAGCTTCACCGGCATGGACAACGGCAGGTCCGCAGACCAGATGCCCAGCGCCACGCCGACCAGCGCAAACGGCACGCTCAGCATGATAATAAAAGGGTTGCGCAGCGATTCGTACTGAATCGCCATCACCACGAAGACCAGAAACAGCGCCAGCATCAGCAGCGTTTCCGTCAGCTTCCTGCCCTGCTGCAGCGTTTTCCTCGCACCGCCGTCGTAGAGTGTATAACCGGGCGGCAGCTCGAGGTCCTGCAGCGCCGTGTCGATGGCGGCGAGTTCAACACCGAGGGTCGCGCCGGCATTGAGGGAGGCGCTCACTTCCACGATTCGCTGCTGGTTGTCGCGCAGGATCTCGGCCGGCGTTTCAAGCAGATTCACCCGCGCAACATCGCCCAGGTAGATCGCCCTGCGGTCACGAACGGCGGGAAACAGCAGCACCGACTCCAGGTCCTGCGGATTGGCGACATCCACCGGCGGCAGGCGCAGACGCACGTCGTAGCTGCGGTCAGCGTCGATGAAATCCGTTACCACGATGCCCTCCAGTGCAACGCGCATGGCCTTGCCGACGTCCTCGACATCCAGCCCGAGGATGCTTGCCCGTTCGCGATCGATGTCGATACTGATCTCGTGGTGCACCTCTTCCGACGAATGCTCCACATTGCGCAGCCCGTCGATCTGTTTCAGCCGCAGCACGATCTGTCGGCGATCTCGTTCGAGGGTCTTGAGCAGCGGTCCCTGCACGCGGATGCTGATATCGTCATCGCCGCGGCTGGTACGGATACCGCGAATACCCCGGGTACGCAGGTTCACCTTGATGCCGGCCAGCTGCTTTTCGGCGATCAGTGCGTTCATGCGCTTGATCCAGTCTTCACTGCTGAGCGTGCGTTGCGACAACGGCACCAGCTGCACCTTGAGGGTGCTGCGGTTGGCGCTTTCGCGCTCGGTGCGGCCGAAGATAAAACCGCCCACCAGGGAGAACACGTGTTCGACTTCCGGCTGCTGTTGCAGCAGTTTTTCGATGACGCCGGACACGGCTGTCCATGTCGTCCAGCGTATCGCCGGGATCGGTGGTGATACTGACGCGATACGGCCGTCGTCCATCTCCGGAAGAAACATCTCCGCCTTGTCGGAAAAACCACGCGCACGGCGACAAACAGCATCACCACGAACACCAGGATCACCACGAAGGGCACTTTCAGCACAACGTCGACAACGCCGCATAGCGCTCCTGCAGCCAGCGCATCGCAGTATCAACGTTGCTGCGCAGCCGGCCTGTCTCGCGGCCGTGCACCTTGGCCGCCAGCGCCGGCACCAGGGTCAGCGCAATGACCAGCGATGACAGGATCGCGGCCGAGATGGTGAAGATCAGTTCGCGGAACAACAGCCCGGTCAGACCGCCGATAAACAGGAACGGCAACACCGCCGCCAGGTTGGTGCTGGTGGAAGCGACGATGGCGCTGTTGACCTCTTGCGCCGCATGCGTGCCGGCATCGAGATCGCCCTCGCCCTGCACTGATGCCGGTAGATGTTCTCCAGCATGACGATGGTGTTATCGACGATCAGGCCCACGCCCAGCGCCAGACCGCCGAGGGTCATGATATTGAGCGTCAGCCCGCCCATGCCCATGATCACAAAGGTCACCATGATCGCGATCGGGATGGCGCTGCCGATGATCAGGGTGCGGCGCAGGTTGCCGAGAAACACATACACCACCAGCATCGCCAGCACCGCACCGCTGATCGCGGCCAGGCTGGAATTATTCAGCGCATGGCGGATATAGATGGACTGGTCGGCCACGCTGCGCAGCTCGATGTCCTCGGGCACCAGCTCCTGCGCAGCAGCCAGTCCATGCGCTGCATGCACAACATCGACCACGGCAACGGTATTGGCGGTCGGCTGTTTCTGTATCGACAGTTTGATGCCGGGAATGCCGTTGACCCGCACGCGCATGCGTTCGTCTTCGTGGGTATCGATGACCTCGGCCACTTCCTGCAGATTAATCACGCCGCCGCCAGCCAGCTGCAACGGCAACTCGGCAATCTGCCTGCACACTGGTAAAGCGCCCGCTGATGCGTCCGGACAATTCCTGGCGCGACATCTTCAGGCGTCCGGCGGGATCCTCGCGGTTGCCCTCGCTGCAGCGCATCGATCACGTCCTGCATGTCCAGACCGAGCCCGGCCAGGCGTTGCTGGTCCGGCAGCACCTGTATTTCGCGAATCAGTCCACCGCCGACTTCCGCGGCCGCCACGCCGGGCAGCGTGATGAACCATTTGCTGAACACATCATCCACCCAGCTGCGCAATTCCACCGGGTCGCGCAGCGGCGAACTCACCACGAACTCGAGCACCGGGATCTGCGACGGATCGCGTTTGTAGATAATCGGCGGGATCCGCGTGTCCGGGCAGAAAGCGCTTGGCCCGGTCCAGCCGCGTGCTGGCGTCACGCAATGCCACGTCGATGTCCTTGCCGTACTCGAACGACAGATCCACCGATACCGCGCCTTCGCCGGTGCGCGACTGCACGCTGATGGCGTCCTCGGTGATCGCCAGCTGTTCTTCCAGCTGGCGGGTGAACTGATCTTCCATCACCGTGGCGGGCACACCGGGACTGAGAATGCGCACCCGGATTTCCGGATAAATCAGATGCGGGTGCAGGTCGATCGCCAGCCGCGCGAAGGCGAACAGGCCCAGCACGATGACCGCCAGTGCGATCATGCGACACACCCACGGGATGCCGGATCGACCAGGCTGCCAGCCCCCCGCTTCTTGTGGTCGCTGCCGCCATCAGCCGGCGGAACGGTACTGACCGGCTTGACCGGTCTTGCCGGGTCGTCAGGTCCAGAAAGCCCTTGGTAATAACCTGCTGGTCTTCCTCCAGGCCTTCGCGTGATCTCGACCAGTTCGGCGAGACGCAGACCGCTTTTGACATTCACTCTTTGCGCCTTGTTTTCGCTGTCCAGGATAAACACGTACTCGCTCTGCTCGTCGCGGCGCAATGCCACAAACGGAATGACGCGCCGGCGGCTGGCATGGGTGGTGAGTTCCACCCGGCACAGCTGGCCCGGCGCCGCGCCGTCCGGGACCGGTTCCAGTTCGACCTCGATGGTGCCGCGGCGCGTCACCGGATCGAGGCTGGGATGAATGCGCGTGATGCGGCCCTGGTACACCTCGGTCGCCGAGTGCATCGATACGCACCCGCGCGCTGTCCCCGACCTGCAGCATCGGCAGGATCAGCTCGGAGACCGGCAGTTCGGTCATCAGCGAGGAAGGATCGAAGATGGTCAATACGTGTTCGTGCAGCGCGACAATGTTTCCGGGTTCGGAGAGCCTGGCGCTCACCACGCCGGAGATCGGGCTGTGAATCGTGGTGTAGCTGTGACGTATGCTCAGCACCCGTTCGTCGGCCTCGGCCACCTCCAGCTGGGTGACGGCGCGGGTGTACTCGTCCTCGGACACCAGCTTGCTGCTCGCGCAGCCCCTTCAGGCGGGTGACGTTCTGCGCGGCCTGTTTGCGGCTGGAGGTGGCGCGGGCCAGCTGGGCGCGAAGCAGCGTGTCGTCGAGCCTGACCAGCACGTCGCCCTGCCCGACCCTGTCGCCTTCGAAGAACGGCAGCGCGGTGAGCTGGCCCTTCCTCCTGGGTAAATATCTCGACCTCACTGCGTGCGCGCAACACGCCGGTGCGGGTGCGCACCACGCTCAGGTTATCGCTGATGACCGTGGCCGTCTCTACCAGGTGCTCGCGCTTGCCCTTGTCGGCAAGCGTCTGCGGCGCTTCATCACAGGCTGTCAGTGCAAGGACAAGCAGTACCGGGAGAATCTTGAGCAGCTGGCGCCACACGCCACGTAACGGGTTGCTTGTCATTATCGAATCGGCACGTAGCGGATAAGTTCAGTCAGTGTTGCGGTCCAACCGCGTCGGTCAAACGCAGCCTGTGGGTTTCGGCAATCCTCCGTACTTGCTGATTGGCTTCATCGGTCCGGTCATCCAGAGCTTGAACATGCCTTTCTGGTCGGCGCCGATGTACTTGGAAAACTTGCGGATGGGCGGCACAACGGCATGCTCCTCGAAATACTCACGCGCCTTCAGGATCTGCTCCCACTTCACATCATCAAGCTCAACTCCATCGGCCTCTGCCATGGCACGTCCGATGTCCTTCGTCCATTTATCGCTGTCGACCAGGTAACCGTCACCGTCGCGTTCTGGTAAATCCATATCCTATCCTCTCATTAAAAGACTGTTGACTGTGCTAGCGTGAAACGTTCCCGCACACAGGGAAACTCTGATTGATTATTACCCGTCATCCCGGCGAAGGCCGGGACCCAGTAACAACTGAAATTCATGAACTGGGTTCCGGCACTCCGCTGCCTAAAGCCGCAATGACGACACATCAGGCTTCCCTATAAATACTCCTGCACTGCACGGGCTGCGCAGCAGCCGACCAAGACTGCGCCTTGCGTAGCACGCAAGTCAACAGCCTGTGCACCATAAAACCACGGGGCTGATACGGTAATCATCGCGTGAGGGCTGCAGCGCCCGGCATTGAGGATGCGCCTGATTGCACAACGCGGCGGGCCGTGCGAAGCGAACACCTAGTCCTCGCCGACAAGCTCCTTGATGATGTAGCCGCCGGATTTTTCGTCCAGCTGCAATGCCAGCAGATTGCGCGCCTGCGCCTCTTCCAGCAGTTGTCCGAAGGTGCGGAAACCGTGATAGGTCTCGTCGAAACCCGGCTTGCGGCGTTTCAGCGTCTGCTTGACCATCGACCCCCAGACCTTTTCCTGTTCGCCCCGCTCCTTCTGCAGGGCCACAATCGTTTCAAGCACCAGGTCCAGCGCCTCCTGCTGCTTGTCGTCCTCCTCGGACTTTGCCCTGCTTTTCTTGCCGGCCTTCTTCACCGCGGGCTTGCGCCGCGCGCGGCGCGGCTTGTCGGCCTCGCGCACCAGGTCATCGTAAAAGATGAACTCGTCGCAGTTGTTGATCAACAGGTCGGAGGTCGAGCTCTTCACGCCGACCCCGATGACCACCTTGTCGTTCTCGCGCAGTTTGCTGACCAGAGGCGAAAAGTCCGAGTCGCCGCTGATGACCACAAACGTATCAACATGTGATTTTGTATAGCAGAGGTCGAGCGCATCAACGACCATGCGGATGTCGGCAGAGTTCTTGCCCGACATGCGCACGTGGGGTATCTCGATCAGTTCAAAGGCCGCCTCGTGCATGGCCCCCTTGAATTCCTTGTAGCGGTCCCAGTCACAGTAGGCCTTCTTGACGACGATACTGCCTTTCAGCAACAGGCGTTCCAGCACTTTCTGTATGTTAAAGGCGGAAAACTTGGCATCGCGCACACCCAGAGCGACATTCTCGAAGTCGCAGAACAGCGCCATGTTGCGGGTTTCGGTTTTTTCGTTCATTTTATCCTGTGTGGTTTTGCCGCATGAATCCTGCAACAAGCGGCATGGAAATAGTTATGTAGGGTCGTCATGGCCAGGGAACCGGGATTAGCCGTCGCTGGCCGGGAGCCGTACAGACATCAAGCCGTCGAGGTGCGGTTTATTAAAAAACAAGACTGGACTCAGTTGTCTTGTTATTGACCAAAATTGCTCTTCGATGCCTTCCTTGATTTCTTCGCAGCCTTCTTTTCCTTTGGCGTAAGCAGCGGTTTCTTCTTGGCTTCCTTGTTGCTCTTTTGTTCCTTGCTCATGTCTTTTGCTCCTGATGTACGGGGGTAGTTTTCATGACCGCCATTGCAGCCCCGGCCAGCCGGACCTGATCAACCCTTTCATGACAACGCTTTAAAATCTGCTGGATATCAGGATGGACAGCCGATCCTGCCGGTATCCTGAATATCCCGCTCTCCTCCGGCAGTAGTACCCAGGCAGACGGAGAGGATAGCTGCCGGCCACTCTAACACAAATGAATTCATGGCTGTGCATCGCCCGCCCCGAAAACTCACCACCGGCAGCTCACACGCATTGCCGTTGACTCACTGCATACGCTAGTATGGACGGGCATTTATTATCCGGCGCATTCACTTGAACCCTGAACAGACCATAGAACCCTCCTGGAAGGACAGCATCTACCGGCAGCGCGAAGAACTGGCGATGATGCTCAGGGAACCGCTCGCCCGCCTTGCCAGGGAATGCACGCCGGCCTGGGGTGATCGGGACCGGCTGAACAAAATACTCCTCGATGGCTTCTCGAGCATCCCGTATTGCACGACGCTCTATGTCGTCGGCACCGACAGTGTGCAAATCAGCGATACCGTCGGCAGTGACGGCCTCGTGTCCGGGCACTATCAGCGCAACCGCGCCGATCGCCCCTATATGAAGGAGGCAATACCGCCGTGGGGCTTCCTGCTGTCCGACGCCTACATCAACCTTGCCGCCCATCGGCCCTCGCTGAGCGCGCTGCAAGTCATTGTCTCGGGTACGGCCACCCTGGGGTATCTCGGCGCCGACTTCGACCTGCGCGGGCTGCCGGTGACCTCGGCGCTTTACCAGGAGCCGGGAAACTGGCGGCAGGTGAAGGGCGACCCGGCCATCCGCAGCACGCTGTTCCAGCAGACGCGGGTCGAAAGCCCGATGGACCGCAACATGGAGAATGCGCTGTCTATCCTGGAAGAACTGCTCACCGAGCGCGGCATCTTCCAGTGCCAGATCCACTTCTCGAGCAGCCAGGCCATCATCTGGACGATCGACGATCCGCTGCGCTATCGCATCCTCGACCATGAAGCACTCATGGATCCGGACATCTGCCTGGTGTACCCGTCACGCGTCGTACCCCGACGATGCCGCGATACCGCAGGCCGACATCGAACGAATCCTCGAAGCCATGCGGGGCGCTGCGCATGGTCGATACCACCATCTACCTGCGCATGGCCTCGATAAATATCTTCAACGGCATGCTCAGCCTGACCTTTTCCTGCGACGGATCGCACTACATGCGCTACGATGAGTTTTTCGCCAAGGGCCCTGACTTCTGGTCAACGACATCCGCGCTGACAGGCAACGAGGGCCTGCCAACGCCGGTACAATGCACCGACATCGCAGCCTGGTTTACCTTACATAGTCACCCGGCAACGATCACATCATGTCCAACAACACGCTCACTATCATCCTCGCCGGCGGCGTCGGTTCGCGGCTGCAGCCACTGACCTCGAACCGCGCCAAACCGGCGGTTCCCTTCGGCGGCAAATACCGCATCATCGATTTCACCCTGACCAACTGCCTGCATTCGGGTTTGCGCAGGGTCCTGGTACTCACCCAGTACAAGTCCCACTCGCTGCAGAAGCATCTGCGCGACGGCTGGTCGATATTCAATCCGGAGCTGGGTGAATACATAACGTCCATACCGCCACAAATGCGCCACGGTGAAAGCTGGTATGCAGGCACCGCTGATGCAATCCACCAGAATCTTTACCTGGTGGAACGCAGCGGCGCGGAACAGGTGGTCATTCTCTCCGGCGACCACATCTACCGCATGGACTACGCCGCCATGCTGAAGTCACACAGGGAGAACAATGCCGATGTCGTCGTCGGTTGCATGGAAGTCGGCCTGGACGAGGCACGCGGCTTCGGTGTCATGCAGGTGGATGAAGCACAGCGCATCGTCGCCTTTGACGAGAAGCCGCGGAACCCGGCATGCATACCCGGCAAGGCCGACAATGCCCTGGTCTCCATGGGGATCTACGTATTCTCCACCGATTTACTCACCGAGGTATTACGCGCAGACCATGATGACCCACATTCCAGCCATGACTTCGGCAAGGACCTGCTGCCGAAACTCATCCACACGCAGCGGGTATTTGCCCATCACTTCGGTGGCGCCGAGGGCCGCGTAACCCCGGACCGCTACTGGCGCGACGTGGGCACCCTCGACGCCTACTATGCCGCCAACATGGACCTGCTGAAACCGATCCCGCCGCTGAACCTTTACCAGCGCGACTGGCCGATACGCACCTATGCACGCCAGCACCCGCCGGGGCGCACCGTCCCCGGCGAATTCGGCAACGAAGGCCTGTTCATCAACTCGATTATCGCCGGCGGCACCGTGATCGCCGGTGGCAGTGTGCAACACAGCATACTCTTCGCTGACGTCTACGTGGGCGATGAAGCCCTGGTGGAAAACAGCCTGCTGTTCGACGGCGTGCGCGTCGGCGACGGCGCCATGCTGCGCAACTGCATCGTCGACAAGCGTGTTGAAATCCCTGCGCTGGAAAAGATCGGCTACGATGCAAAAAAAGACAGCGAGCGATTTACAATTTCCGATGCCGGCATCGTCGTGGTACCACAGGGATACCGGTTCAGCTGACAGACCGCATGGTGCGACCCATGTATCCGCAGGGTGCGTTTTACGCACCATGACATCGCGCAATAAAACCACGGGCACGTTCCAACACCGCAATCGTGCATGGAATGCACCCTGCCCGGACACGGGGTGCGTTTTCCGCACCGCTGAGACTTGGAATACCATGGAACAAACCACATATACTTGTTGTCCCACAGGGGCGGAAACACCCTGGACGCGGGGAGCAAATAAACATGACAAAACATTTATGATGACGTCAGGAGCATAATCAAATTGGGCACACGAACGGCAACGCATTTGAATAGCGAAACATCCAGCCCGGCACAAAGCGCCTTCCGCCAGGTACAACACCACCTCGGGGAGAAGATCATCGGCCAGCACGGCCTGGTCGAGCGCCTGCTGATCGCCCTGCTGGCCGATGGCCACCTCCTGGTCGAGGGCGCACCGGGCCTTGCAAAGACAACTGCAATCAAGGAGTTATCACAACTACTTGAAGGTGATTTTCACCGCCTGCAGTTCACGCCGGACCTGCTGCCCGGCGACCTCACCGGCACCGACATCTACCGTCCCGAGAGCGGTGAATTCCTGTTCCAGGCGGGACCGCTGTTTCACAACCTGGTGCTGGCCGACGAAATCAACCGGGCACCGGCCAAGGTGCAGTCGGCCCTGCTCGAGGCCATGGGGGAACGCCAGATCACCGTCGGCCGCACCACCTACCCGCTGCCGCGCCCGTTCCTGGTGATGGCGACACAGAACCCCATCGAACATGAAGGCACCTATCCCCTGCCCGAGGCCCAGCTTGACCGCTTTCTGATGCACGTGCGCATCGGCTACCCGTCCGCCGGTGCCGAACGCGACATCCTGAAACTGGCACGCCGGCAGGCGGAGGCCACTTACGAAACAAGCGAAGCAATTGTTCCACCGATCAGCCGGGAACAGGTATTGACGGCACAGAAAGAAGTGCTGGCCCTGCACATGGCCGAACCCGTCGAGGAATACCTCGTGCAACTGGTACTGGCGAGCCGCGACCCGGCCGCGTACAACAGCGACATGGCGCGGCTGGTCAACTACGGCGCCAGTCCGCGCGCAACCATTGCGCTCGACCGCTGCGCCCGCGCCCACGCCTGGCTGCAGGGGCGTGACTATGTCTCACCCGACGACGTACAGGCGATCGCGCACGATGTGCTGAGGCACCGCATCCTGCTGTCCTTCGAGGCCGAGGCGGAAGGCGTCAGCCCGGATGACTTCATCCGCAACCTGCTGCAGCTGATTCCGGTTGCCTGACGATGCGCAGACTGCTGGATCGCTGGCGCTCGCGCAGGACACACGACGCTGCCGGCGAATCCGCTGACGCACTGTTCAACCCGGCGACCCGCGTCACCCTGAAAGAACTGATCGGCCTGCAGCGCCTTGCGCAGAAGCTCGACCTGCGCCACCGCCAGCCGGCACGCGCCCGGCTCGCCGGCAACCACCACTCGCGTTTTCGCGGCCGCGGCATGGATTACCAGGAATCGCGCACCTACCAGCCCGGCGACGATATCCGCAACATGGACTGGCGGGTCACCGCCCGTGCAGGCCGCCCGCACACCAAGCTGTTTCAGGAAGAACGCGAACGCCCGGTCGTGCTGTTTCTCGACCTCGGCCCGAGCCTGTTTTTTGCCACCCGCGGCGCCCTGAAGTCAGTCATCGCAGCACGCGCGGCAACACTGCTTGGCTGGGCGGCAGCGGCACGCGGTGACCGCATCGGCGCCTTGCTGTTCAACGGCGGGCATCACGAGCTGAAACCGCGCCGCGGCCAGCGCGGCGTGTTGCCGCTGATCCATTCACTGCTGGAACATACGGACCCCGTCAAGGGACTGGCCGGCACACCCCACCCCGGCGGGCTGAATGACGCGCTCACCAGGCTGCGGCGCATCGTTCGGCCCGGCAGCCTGGTGTTTTTGCTGAGTGACTTTTACGGACTGGACGAGGAAACCGCCAGCCACCTGTTACGCCTGCGTGCGCACAATGACCTGGTCGCGATACAAATCAGCGACCCCCTCGAACTGGCGCCACCACCCCCCGGCCGTTACGGCGTGACCGACGGGCAGCATTCCGGAGTACTCGACACCCGTTCCAGCGCAGGCCGGCAGGGCTACGAGGAATTTTTCCAACAGCACCACCAGGCCTTGCGCCAGGCCCTGCAGAAATGCGTCATACCGCTGGTGCAGCTATCGACCACGGATGACGTCGCCGCCGCACTGCAAGCGCAGTTTGGCAATCACGTCGTGCCAGCGCCCCTGCAGAGGATCGTTGCATGAACCCGTCCATGCCCGATGCGCTGCAGCTGCGTGATATTCATCTGCCCGGCTCACCGGAGGTCTGGCCGCCCGCGCCAGGCTGGTGGATCGCGGCCGCTGTGATCCTCGGCCTGTTGGCATGGATCGGGGTCCTGGTCGTGGCGGCGTTTGCAGCTGAGGCAACAGCGCAAGCAAATCCTTGGCCTGCTGCAACAACTGGAACAGTCAGCCGCCGACACACGCACACCTGAATTTCTTGCCCAGCTGTCGCGCCTGCTGAAACGCATCGCGCTGATGCGTTTCCCGGGACAGGTGATTGCACCGCTAAGCGGCAGGGAGTGGCTGCGGTTTCTCGATGACACAGGCGGCAACGGCGGCTTCAGTACCGGCCCCGGACAGGTGCTGGCGGACGGCCCCTACGTCCGCGATCTGCCCGACACCCTGGACACCCGCGCCCTGACACCGCTGGTTCGCGACTGGATCAGGAAGAACACCGGTGCCTGACATGCGTTGTGAACCTGCCCGGCACTTCCAGACAACCCCAGCGTACGCGTCGCGCGGCGCAACGACAGCGCACTTTGCCATGCCATCGAGCGCAGCGTGCAGACCACAACATCCGCAGGTCCCGCTATGAGTTTTGAGCTTGCATGGCCCTGGTTACTGGCCGCCCTGCCCCTGCCGCTGCTGGCAGCGCTGCTGCCCCGCGCAAGGGCAATGCCGCCCGCGGCACTGCGTTTTCCTTTTTACGGCGCCTTGCAGCACGGCCTGCTAAAACCGGCCCGGCGCCGCTCGCGGCTGCGCCTGCTGCTCGCCGCACTGGCATGGCTGCTGCTTGTCATGGCCGCCGCACGGCCGCAGTGGGTCGGCGAGACGCAGCATTTTCCGGTCAGCGGCCGCAGCCTGATGCTGGCGGTGGATATTTCCGGTTCCATGCAAACCGAGGACATGCTGATCGACGACCGCCAGGTCATGCGCCTGGCAGCCGTCAAACAGGTCGCCGGCGAGTTTATCGAACAGCGCAGCGGTGACCAGCTTGGCCTGATCCTGTTCGGTGACCAGGCCTACCTGCAGGTGCCGCTGACCTTTGACCGCCACACGGTAAACACCCTGCTGAACGAGGCCGCCATCGGACTTGCCGGCAAAAGCACGGCGATCGGCGATGCCATCGGGCTGGCCATCAAGCGGCTGCGCGAGCAAGCGGAGCAAAACCGGGTGCTGATCCTGCTCACCGATGGCGCCAACACCGCGGGCAGCGTCGAACCGTTAAAGGCGGCCGACCTGGCAGCCAGTGAAAAGGTGCGCATCTATACCATCGGCATCGGCGCGGACAACATGCTGGTCCGCGGCCCGTTTGGCATGCAGCGCATTGCAACGGGCGATCTTGATGAAGCCACGCTGCAGGCAATAGCCGAAAAAACCGGCGGACGCTACTTCCGTGCGCGCGACACCCAAAGTCTGAAAGAGATCTACGGGCTGCTCGATGCCATGGAACCGCTCTCCAGCGACGAACAGAGCTATCGGCCCGTCGATGAACTCTACGCCTGGCCACTGGCCGGGGCCTTGCTGGTCAGCCTGTTGCTGGCGCTGCCGGCAGGCGTGTGGGGCCGGCGTTTCGTGCACCGCGGGGCGCAACATGCCTGAGCAGTTTCATTTTATCCAGCCGCTCTGGCTGCTGGCCCTGCTGCCCCTGGCACTGCTGTTGTGGGGCATCACCCGGCATGGCGACAGCAGCAGCCCGTGGCGAAAGATCGTTGACCCCCGCCTGCTGCCGTTGCTGATGCGCGACGCGCACCCGGAAAGACAACACCGGGTCCTCTGGCTGCTCGGCGGGGGCTGGCTGCTGGCCGTGCTGGCGCTCGCCAACCCGACCTGGGAACAACAGGCGCAGCCGCTGATGCAAACCGGCACGGCACGCGTCATCGTGCTCGACCTGTCGCGCTCCATGCTGGCGCAAGACCTGCAACCCTCCCGCCTGGTGCGCGCGCGCTTCAAGGTCGAGGACATCCTCGCAGACGACGAAGAGGGCCGGACCGGCCTGGTGGTGTTTGCCGGCGATGCCTTCAGCGTGACGCCCCTGACCCGCGATGCCGACACCCTCCGCGCCCAGTTGAAGGCACTGGAACCGGCTATCATGCCGTCGCAGGGCAGCCGCGCCGACCTGGGCCTGCTCAAGGCCGGGGAACTGCTGCAACAGGCCGGGCTGGAAAACGGCCAGG
>CAVWXZ010000004.1:0-80117 GCA_963759075.1 uncultured Gammaproteobacteria bacterium | reverse complement strand
TTGCGCACAAGGGCGTCTTGGGCGAAGGCTTCCAGATACTGACATTGCCGCACACGGCGGAAATAAACGCGTTCCACGCCCACACGGCAACCGGAAAATTGAATGCACTGATAATCCCGACCACTCCGAACGGGTGCCATTGTTCGTACATGCGATGATGCGGCCGTTCCGAGTGCATGGTCTTGCCGTACAGCATGCGTGCCTGGCCCACGGCGAAATCGCCGATGTCGATCATCTCCTGCACCTCGCCGTCGCCCTCGGCCTTGATCTTGCCCATCTCCAGCGACACCAGGCTGCCGAGCGGATCCTTGAACTTGCGCAAAGCATCGGTCACCAGCCGCACGGCTTCACCGCGACGCGGGGCGGGCACCATTCGCCATGCTCTGGAACACCTCGCGCGCATCCGTAACGACGGCTTCGTAATCATCGACCTTGCTCGCAGCCCTGACCTCGGCGATCAGCTCGCCGGTGGCCGGATTCAACGAGCGGAGCGACGCCATGCTTGTCTGTTTCCGACCATCCTCCAGCCGACGACCACGCGCCTGCATTGACGGTCGCCAAGCCCCAGCGCCTTGAGTATGTCCTGCATGCTATTCCCCAGTTTGATGTGCAAAGAAAGTGACGGCGAAGGGTGACCGGGACAAGTCCGGATCATTCCGCAGCCGGTGTCGCATCATCCGCAGCCGGGTGGGCATTGTGCCAAGAGCACATGGGTGATGCCACCCCGGCCGCCACGGGAGTTGCCCGCGCTTGCCGCCGTCTGGGCAAGACCCGCGCCTTTTGAATTCCGGGAGCGATCAAGGTAGCATGGCGGCTATGACCCGACCGATCCAAAAATCCGAGTGGCACCCGGCCAGCTGGCAGGCGCAGAACGGCCAGCCAGCAACCCGTTTATCCCGACAAGGATCGGGTGGAGCAGGTGATTGCCGTGCTCAGCCGGTTTCCGCCGCTGGTGACCTCCTGGGAAATAGAGAAGCTCAAGGGCCGCATCGCCGCCGCCCAGCGCGGCGAGGCTTTTGTTTTGCAGGGCGGCGACTGCGCGGAGAGCTTCAACGATTGCAGTTCGGACAAGATCGCCAGCACCCTCAAAATCCTGCTGCAGATGAGCCTGGTGCTGCTGTACGGCTTCAAGCGGCCGATCGTCCGAGTGGGCCGCATGGCGGGCCAGTATGCCAAGCCGCGCTCAGCCGACACCGAGACCATCGACGGCATCACGCTGCCCAGCTATCGCGGTGACCTCATCAACCGTGCTGCCGTTCGAGCAGCATGCGCGAACGCCGGACCCGGAGCTTATGATCCGGGGCTATAAACATGCTGCGCTGACGCTCAATTTCGTGCGCGCGCTGGTCGATGGGGGCTTTGCTGATCTGCATCACCCGGAATACTGGAATCTCGGGTTCGTCAAGCATTCCCACAGGCCGACGAATACCGTCGCATCGTTGCCGCGATATCCGAGTCAGTGGATTTCATGGAATCGGTCAGCGGCCAGCGGCTTCATGAAGCGAGCAGGGTGGATTTTTACGCCTCCCATGAGGGCCTGCACCTGCTGTACGAACAGGCGCAAACGCGCTTCCTCGCGCATCAGAACGGCTGGTACAACCTCACCACACACTACCCCTGGATCGGCATGCGCACCGCGGCGCTGGACGGTGCCCATGTCGAGTATTTCAGGGGCATACGCAATCCGATCGCCATCAAGGTCGGGGCCAGCATGAGCAGTGAATGGTTACAGGGGCTGCTCGCAGTCCTCAATCCGGCCAACGAGCCGGGGCGCATCACCCTGATTCACCGGTTCGGCGCGCGGCAGATCGCCGACGGGCTGCCCCGCCTGATCGAGGCCGTGCGCTCGGCGGGTGCAACGGTGCTCTGGACCTGCGATCCGATGCACGGCAATACCGAGAACACGAGCGATGGTCGCAAGACCCGCCGCTTCGACAACGTAGCCAGCGAGCTCGCGCAGGCGTTCACCATTCACCGCGAAAACGGCAGCCACCTCGGCGGCGTGCACTTCGAGCTGACCGGAGAAAACGTAACCGAGTGCGTGGGCGGTGCCCGCGGCCTGACAGAATCCGACCTGGCGCGGGCCTATCATTCGCAGGTCGATCCACGGCTCAACTATGACCAGGCGCTGGAACTGACCTTGCAGATGATCGGCGAAGCCGGCTCTGAGGCAAGAACCGATCGCTAGCGCTACAGGGCCTCAAGCGACGCCGGATCCGCATCCTGCCATTCCCCAGGTCGTAGCCCGGACACTGTCCAGGGGCCAATCGCCGTTCTGATCAGTCTCAGCGTCGGATGACCGACGGCTGCTGTCATCCGCCGGACCTGGCGATTCCTGCCCTCACGCAGAGTCAGCGTCAGCCAGCTGCTTGGTACCGACTTGCGAAAACGTATGGGCGGACTGCGTGGCCAAAGCCAGTCCGGCTCCGCGACGCGCTGTGCCTCTGCCCGCAGGGTCTTGCCGTCACTCAAACGCACCCCGGACTCAAGCATGAGCAGCGCTGCAGGCAAGGGCTCGCCGTCAACCTGTACCAGGTAGGTTTTGGGCAGCTTGTAGCGCGGTGCGCTGATGCGCGCCTGCAGCGCCCCATCGTTGGTCAGCAGCAGCAGCCCCTCGCTGTCTCGATCCAGCCGGCCGGCCGGGTAAACGCCGGGTACCGGCACGTAGTCGGCCAGCGTGGCGCGCTGCCCGACATCGGTGAACTGGCTCAGTACCCCGTAGGGCTTGTTCAGCAGGAGCAAACGGCGCTGCATCAGCTCAGCATCTGAATCAAGTAGATTCTCATGATTATATTATAATCCCTTGATTTATAATATTTTACTATGGCAGTTCAGTCTACCGGAAATCGCCCTGACAGGACGCGAACCACACATTGCTTCCCAGCTGGCCCGCGCCACGACCTCTTCAGCGCCTGGCATCCCTGCACGTCCGAAACGCTCACCCCGCACCACCGTGGGGCCCGGCCAAGCTGCTAGAATGCGCCCCGACGCCCGGGTGCGAGCCTGCGCCGCCCGGCCGCAATTCCTGCCTGCCGGGCGACCACACAGGCGGCGACCTGGGCGGCGCTGTTCCTCGTTCCATCCAGTTTAACGGGATAATGAATGATGCCTGCGAGCCCCGGATTCAATCCCCGCTGTACGGACTGCCCGCGGCTGGCTGATTTTCTGGCGGGCCTGCGCAGCACCCACCCGGACTATCATAACGGGCCGGTGGAACCCTTTGGCGACCCACAGACCGGATTCCTGATTGTCGGCCTGGCGCCCGGCATGCACGGCGCCAATGCCACCGGCCGACCGTTCACCGGTGACTACGCCGGCGAAATTCTCTACGAAACCCTGCACCGATTCGGATTCTCAAATCGCACCGGCATCCAGCCATCGTGAAGACGGCCTGAAGCTCAGCAACTGCCGGATTACCAATGCCGTAAAGTGCCTGCCTCCGCAGAACAAACCCGTCGGGCAGCGAGATCCGCAACTGCAATCGCTACCTTGCGGCCGAAATCGCGGAGTTGCCAGCGACCTCGATTGTCCTCGCGCTCGGCACCATTGCCCACAACGCCGTGCTGCGCTCGCTCAGGGGCTCAAGCTCAGCGGCTGGAAATTCGGCCACGGCAGGGAACATCTCTTGCCCGGCGGCATCCGCCTGATCGACTCCTATCATTGCAGCCGCTACAACACCAACACGCGACGCCTGACGCCGCAGATGTTCGACGACGTCTTCATGCCTGATCAGCGCCTCGCCTGGCGGAAGCTGGATGCCGAGCAGTGCCTGAAAGCGGCGCTTTCGATGCGTCGGCCATGCTGGCAAGCCTGACCACTCGGCCCGGCGTGTACCGCATGCTCGACAAGCACGGCGAGATTATTTACGTGGGCAAGGCACGCAATCTTCGCAAGCGTGTCGGCAGCTATTTTCGACGCAGCGATGAGGCGCATGACGCCGAAGACCCGCGCCATGCTGAAGCAGGTCTGCGAACGTGGAGGTCACGGTCACCAATACGGAAACCGAGGCGCTGATCCTCGAAAACACGCTGATCAAGACCCACAAGCCGCGCTACAACGTCCTGCTGAGGGACGACAAAAGCTACCCCTATATTTACGTTTCCACGGAACATGAAGCGCCGCGCCTGTCATTCTATCGGGGCGCGCGTTCGGGCGCGGGCCGCTACTTCGGGCCCTTTCCCAGTACGCGCGCCGTTCGCGAGACGCTGAGCTACCTGCAAAAGCTGTTTCGCTTGCGCCAGTGCGAAGACAGTTTCTATGCGAACCGTTCGCGGCCCTGCCTGCAATACCAGATCAAGCGCTGCTCGGCACCCTGCGTCGGACTCATCAACAAGGACAGCTTACCGGGCCGACGTGATGAGCGCCGTCAAATTCCTGGAAGGTCGCAACGACGAAGTCATCGATGAACTGGCGGAACAGATGGAAACGGTCGCGGCGGCGCGCAACTACGAGCGAGCTGCGCAACTCCGCGACCAGATCGCGCTGCTCAACAAGACCAAGGAGAGCCAGTTCGTGGTGGGCCGCCGCGGCATCGATTGCGACGTCCTGGCCGCCGTTGAAGAGGAGGGTATGCACTGCGTCAGCGTGATGTTCATGCGCGGCGGGCGTTCGCTGGGGCAGCGCGCTTTCTTCCCGCGCACCGCGCGGGGGGAAACCAGCAGGAACGTGTTGTCGGCGTTTGCCGCCCAGTACTACCTGGCGCGCGAAGCACCGGCCGAGATCCTGCTCAATCAGGCCATCGACGACAGGCTGCTGCTCGTCGGCAACGCTGAGCGAGCGCGCCGGCCGCCGGATCATGATCAAGGAACGCGTGCGCGGTACCCGCGCACAGTGGCTGCAACTGGCGTCCACCAATGCCGCGCATTCGGCGCGTGCACGACGCAGCAGTGATCTTGGGCAGCGGCAGCGCCGCGAAGCGCTGGCCGAAGCGCTGTCTCTTGATGAGCTGCCGCAGCGCCTGGAGTGCTATGACATCAGCCACAGCAGCGGCGAGGCGACCGTGGCCTCCTGCGTCGTGTTCGGCACACAGGGTCCGATCAAGTCAGACTACCGGAAATTCAATATCAAGGACGTCGCCGAGGGCGACGACTACGGCGCGATGCGGCAGGTGCTGATGCGCCGCTACACGCGACTCAAGAAGGGCGAGGCGCCAATCCCGGACGTGCTCATCGTCGACGGGGGCAAAGGACAGGTTGCCGAAGCCTTGCGCATGCTGGAAGAGCTGCAGGTCACCGGAGTCGCCGTGCTTGGCGTCGCCAAAGGCGTCTCCCGCAAGCCGGGCCTGGAGCAACTGTTCTTGTCCGGGGAAAAGCGCCCACTTATACTGCCGCCGGACTCCCCGGCGCTGCATCTGATCCAGCAGATTCGAGATGAGGCGCATCGATTTGCCATCGCGGGTCATCGGGCCCGACGCGCCAAGAAACGACAGACTTCGGTACTCGAGCATATTCCCGGACTTGGGCCAAAGCGCAGGCGCGAACTGCTACGGCAATTTGGCGGGCTTGCAGGCGCTGCGCAGCGCCGGCATCGAGGACCTGATGCGGGTGCGGGGCGTCAGTCACAAGCTCGCCAGGTCGATTTATGAACATTTCCATGTCGAGGGCTAGCGCTTGACCGTCCATTTCAACATACCCAATAGCATCACCTGGCTGCGCATAGCGCTGATTCCGCTGTTTGTGCGTCGTGTTTTTCCTGAAGGCCGACTGGTCTGGCCCGGTGGCGGCCGGCATTTTCATGCTGGCCGGGTTTACCGACTGGCTGGACGGATACCTTGCGCGGCGCCTGGGTCAGATGTCGGGTTTCGGCGCCTTTCTGGATCCGGTGGCAGACAAACTCATGGTGACCACGGCGCTGGTGCTGCTGGTGGCCAGCGGACGACAGCCCGTATACGATGGCGCTGGCCTTGTCGGCGGCGATCATCATCGGACGGGAAATTGCCGTTTCAGCACTTGCGCGAATGGATGGCAAAAATTGGCGAACACGGGCTGGTCAAGGTCAGCTGGGTCGGCAAGTACAAGACCACGTTCCAGATCATGGCCCTCGTCCTGATGATCTACCGACAGCCGCTGCTGGGCCTGCCCGTCTACGATATCGGCCTGTTCCTGCTGATATTCGCGGCCGGGCTGACGCTATGGTCGATGTTTCGCTACCTGCGCGGCGCCTGGCCGGTGCTGCAAGGCGAGACGCTGAGCTTGACAGCGCATCGGTCACAGGCTAGAATTGGCGGCCTTTCGGCGTCCTGCGGGAATAGCTCAGTGGTAGAGCACAACCTTGCCAAGGTTGGGGTCGCGAGTTCGAATCTCGTTTCCCGCTCCAGATTACGAAAACCCCGGCCTCATCGCCGGGGTTTGCGTTTCGCGAAGGCGCGTTTTTCGCGCGTTCTGGCCTGTGTTAAAGTGCCGCCTTCGCGGTGGCAACCGCAGGCAATAATTCCCAGCTGAAATGGCTAGGTGGCAGAGTGGTTATGCAGCGGCCTGCAAAGCCGTGTACGCCGGTTCGATTCCGACCCTAGCCTCCATTTTCGCGATACCCAGCTGCCCGGGTGGCGGAATTGGTAGACGCAGCGGACTTAAAATCCGCCGGACCTGAGGTCCGTGCCGGTTCGATTCCGGCCCCGGGCACCAGAAAGCAGTGCCGCTGAATTATCTGCCAGCATGTTTCTTTTTGAACTGACAGAGTCTGAAGTATGAGCGGCATCCGGGTCGACAACATCCACCTCTGGCGTGGGCGAACGCGCATACTTCAATGGCGTCGGATTCTCTGCCGATGCGGGCGATCTCGTGCATGTGTCGGGCGCCAACGGTTCCGGCAAGACGACCCTGCTGAGAACGCTGTGCGGGCTGACGCTTCAGGAAGAAGGCGAGGTGGCCTGGCAAGGTCGTACGACCGCGCAATATGCCCAGGAATTTCGCGCACAGATCGCTTTCCTCGGCCACAAAGACAGTATTAATGACGAACTCAGCACGCGGGAAAACCTGAGCTATGGTCTGGCGATGATGGGCTCTGACGCAGACCAGACACAGATCGATGCGGTGCTCGGTGAACTCAACATGCTCAATCATGCCGCATTTACCAGCAAGGGTCCTGTCAGCAGGGCAGCGGCGCAGGGCGGCCCTGGCGAGGGTGTTCCTGTCCAGCGGCACGAATCTGGTTCCTGGATGAGCCTTACACGCACCTGGACAGTCAGGGTCGCGATACGCTCAATGCAAAAATCATGGCCCAGCTTGCCAACCGGGGCATGGTCATCATGACCACCCACGAAGCGGGGCATCTGCCGCGGCCGGCCGATCACGAGATCAGGATATGAGCGTCGAGCAGAACGGTTTCGTTTTGCAGCTGGGGCGCGACCTGCGCGTGGCCATGCGGCGTTTCAGCGAATTGCTGCAGCCCTTGTTCTTCTTTGTCATCGTGGTCAGCCTGTTCCCGCTGGCACTGAGCCCGCGTCCCGATTTGCTCGCGGAAATCGGGCCCGGCGTCATCTGGGTCGCCGCGCTGCTCGCGACCCTGCTGTCCATGGAGGGCGTTTTCAAGACCGATTTCGAAGACGGTGGTCTTGAACAGCTGGCCCTGAGCCCGCACCCGCTGCCGCTGATTCTGCTTGCGCGCACTGCCGCGCACTGGCTGCTCGCGGGCTTGCCCCTGGTTGTCCTGGCGCCGCATCATCGCCGGTATGTTCTTCCTGCCCGTTGTCGGCACTGCCGACGCTGGTGGCCGGCCTGCTGCTTGGCACGCCGCTGCTGGTTCTGCTGGGCACCGTCGGGGCGGCGCTGACCGTCAGCTTGCGCCGCGGCGGTGTATTATTGTCACTTCTGGTCCTGCCGCTCATGATCCCGGTGCTGATCTTCGGGGCACGCGCTACCGACATGGCCGTGCACGGAGAAACGACGACAGGACCCCTCTATCTGCTGGCCTCGCTTCTGGTACTGGGCATTAGCCTCGTACCTTTTGCGACGGCTGCCGCCATAAGAATCAGCCTGGACTGAACAACTATGTGGACATGGTTTCATAAGCTCGGATCGCCCCCGCACTTTTTTCGTATCTCTGGTGCCATGCTGCCGTGGCTCAGCGCCAGTGCCGTGATCCTGATCCTTGTCGGGATCTATGGCGGCCTTGTGCTGTCACCGGCTGACTACCAGCAGGGCGATGGCTTCAGGATCATCTATGTGCACGTGCCCTCGGCATGGCTGTCGATGCTGGCCTACGTGACGATGGCCAGTGCCGCAGGCGTCGGCCTTGTCTGGCGAATCAAACTCGCCCATGCCGTCGCCGCCAGCTGCGCGGTGCCCGGGGCATCGTTCACCTTTCTCGCACTGGCGACCGGGTCGATCTGGGGCAAACCCATGTGGGGCACCTGGTGGGAGTGGGATGCACGCCTGACCTCTGAGCTCATTCTGCTGTTTCTGTTCCTGGGGTACATCTCCCTCCGGAACGCGTTCAGTGATATCAACAAGGCGGACAGGGCGAGTGCGGTCCTGGCGCTCGTAGGCGTCGTCAACATTCCGATCATTCACTACTCGGTGAGCTGGTGGAATACCCTGCACCAGGGTGCCACGGTGAGCAAGATGGCCGCACCTTCCATCACCGGCAACATGCTCTGGCCACTGCTCGTGAGCGCACTGGGCTGCACCTTGTTCTTTGTGGCGGTGCTGTTCATCAGAACCCGCGCCGAGATCCTGGTGCGCGAGCGTCGTACAAAATGGTTGAACGAAGTACTGAAGGGAACTTAAGGCATGCAAGAGTTTCTCTACATGGGCGGCTACGGTTTTTACGTATGGAGCGCATTCGGTCTGACTGCAATAGTGCTGGTTTGGAACTGGATTGACGCGAAACGCGTCTACGCGAAGGCTGTCAGCAAGTCGAAAGCAAGACAAAAGACTGGCCACGGAGGCAAATGATGACCCCTAAAAGAAAGAAACGTCTGTACTGGGTAGTGGCGGTGCTCGGAGGTGTCGCGGTGAGTGTCGCGCTGGCATTCCGTGCATTCGAAGACAATATGTTCTATTTCTACAGCCCAACCCAGGTACTGGCCGGAGAAGTGCCGGTTGACAAGACAATTCGCGTCGGCGGGATGGTCATTCCCGGCAGCATCGAGCGCGAAGACGGCTCAATGACCGTGCATTTCCTGGTCACCGACACCAAGGAAACCGTCAAGGTCGAATTCACCGGCATTCTTCCCGACCTGTTTCGCGACGGACAGGGCGTCATCGCGCGTGGACAGATGCAGGGGCAGACAGTTCGTCGCAGGCGAGGTGCTGGCCAAGCATGACGAAAACTACATGCCACCGGAAGTCGCCGATGCGATCCATACCGCGAGCGGCGGATAGGAGAACAGCTTGATTCCTGAACTCGGTAATTTCTGCCTCATCCTTGCCCTGACGCTGTGCCTCGCGCAGGCCTGGTACGGACTGTACGGCGCCTGGCGCAAAGACGATGTGCTGATGCAGGTAGGGCGCATCGCGGTGGGCGGCCAGTTTCTGCTCACCCTGATGGCCTTCGCAGTCCTGACCTGGTCATTCCTGATCAATGACTTTTCAGTCGCCTATGTTGCCCAGAACTCGAACTCGGCGCTGCCGACCATGTATCGGATCGCCGCAGTCTGGGGTGCGCACGAGGGCTCGCTGCTGCTGTGGATCACGGTGCTCTCGGGCTGGACGCTGGCGGTACTGCTCTTTTCCAGATCATCTGGAAAAACAGTTCTCGAGCCGGGTGCTGGGCGTCATGGGGCTGGTGAGCATCGGCTTTCTGTTGTTTACCCTGTTCACCTCGAATCCCTTCGAGACGACTGATCCCGGCGGCGCTGGACGGTCGTGATCTGAATCCGATACTGCAGGATCCCGGGCTGGCGATACACCCGCCCATGCTGTACATGGGCTATGTCGGATTTTCGGTCGCTTTTGCCTTCGCCGTGGCCGCCATGCTGGAAGGCAGGCTGGACAAGGCCTGGGCGCGCTGGACACGCCGCTGGACCACCGTTGCCTGGCTGTTCCTCACCGTGGGCATCGCGCTGGGTAGCTGGTGGGCCTATTACGAACTGGGCTGGGGCGGCTGGTGGTTCTGGGATCCGGTTGAAAACGCCTCATTCATGCCATGGCTCGTGGGCACGGCCCTGATCCACAGCCTCGCTGTAACCGAGAAGCGCGGCGCATTCCCGGGCTGGACACTGTTCCTGGCCATCACCGCCTTTTCGTTGAGCCTGCTGGGCACTTTTCTCGTGCGCTCGGGCGTCCTCGTTTCAGTGCACGCGTTCGCAAGTGATCCTGCGCGCGGTGTGTTCATCCTGATCTTTCTCGTTGTGGTGATTGGCAGCGCGCTGGCGCTGTACGCGTGGCGAGCGCCGCAGCTCGCGGCCGGCAGCAGTTTTCAGCCCTTTGCACGCGAAACATTCCTGTTGATCAACAACCTGCTGCTGGTAGTGGCCGCCGCGCTGATCCTGATCGGCACGCTCTATCCTTTGATCCTGGATTCGCTGGGGCTTGGCAAGATCAGTGTCGGCGAGCCGTATTTCGCTGCTGTCTTCCTGGTGCCGATGCTGCCGCTGGTGCTGCTGCTGGGCGTTGGTCCCCACGTCAAATGGCACAGCGACAACTTTGCGGCCATCAGGTCAAAGCTGCTCTGGCCATTCGTTGCGGGCGTATTTGCGATGCTGGTGCTGGGGCTCGTCGTATATGGCGCCAGCAGCGTACTGACCTTCGTCGGCCTGTTTGCCGCTTTCTGGATAATTGTCTCGGCGCTGGCTGAGCCGCTCGCCACCATGTGGCGGAAACGCTCGGTTTCCGCACTTGCCGCGCAGCGTGCTGGGCATGACCCTCGCCCATGTCGGCGTCGGCCTGTTCGTACTGGGTGTCACCGTCACCAGCAGTTTCAGCGTTGAGCGGGACCTTGCCATGCAGCCGGGCGACAGCGTTGAAGTGGCGGGCTACCGCTTTACTTTTGAGGGCATGCAGGCGAAGGACGGGCCCAACTATAGCGCGTCCGAAGCCGAGATCGGTCTGTATAAAGGCGACCAGCTGATCGAGACACTTAATCCGCAGAAGCGCGTTTATCGCGTGCAAACCATGCCCATGACAGAATCCGCGATCGATGCGGGACTGCGCCGCGACATCTATGTGGCCCTTGGCGATCCGCTGGGCGGAGACAGCTGGAGCGTGCGCCTGCAGTACAAGCCGCTGATCCGGTTTATCTGGCTCGGGGCCCTGCTGATGGCGCTCGGCGGACTGCTTGCTGCCAGCGACAAGCGTTACCGCGTGCGAGAGGACGTAACCGCACGGACCGGCGCGATGGTGGGCGGGGAAGCAACCTGATGTGGAAGTCACTGGTGCCCGTTGCAGCCTTCGCGCTGCTGGTCGCCGTATTTTTTAAGGGTCTGCAACTCGATCCCTCCGAAGTCCCGTCGCCGCTGATTGGCAAGCCGGCGCCGGCTTTCGACCTGCCGGCACTGAAAGATCCCACGCAGCGGATCACCGAACGCAACCTCCAGGGAACGGTCAGCTTGCTCAATGTCTGGGCAACCTGGTGCGCGGGCTGCCGCCAGGAACACGAGACACTTTTGCGGCTTGCGCAAACTGGCGAAGTGCCGATCTATGGCCTCAATTACAAAGACGATCGCCCCGCGGCCCTCGGCTGGCTGCAACAGCTCGGTGACCCCTACGTGGCAAACGCCTTTGATGAGGAGGGTAAAGCGGGCATCGACTGGGGTGTTTACGGCGCGCCAGAAACATTCGTGATCGACAAGAGCGGCGTCGTTCGCTACAAGCACATTGGCCCGGTCACCCCGGACATAATCAAGTCCCGGATCATGCCACTGGTCAGGCAACTCGGGAGTCAATAATTTCATGCGCGTAATTCTCGTCATATTCATGATGGCGTTCGCCGCTGGCGCACTGGCCATCGACAGCGAAGGCACGCTCGAAGATCCGGCGCTGCAGGCGCGCTTCGAAGAGCTGACCTGGGAGCTGCGTTGCCTGGTATGTCAGAACCAGAACATCGCCGATTCCAATTCAGACCTTGCAAAAGACCTTCGCGATCAGGTCAGAACGATGCTGCTCGAAGGCCGCAGCGACGACGAAATCCTCGCCTACATGACGGACCGCTACGGGGATTTCGTGCTTTATCGGCCGCGATTTACTCCCAAGAACTGGTTTCTCTGGGCTGCGCCCGCGCTGTTTCTGCTGCTTGGCATATTTATTCTCGTCCGGGTTGTGCGTCGACAGGCCGGCGGCACCGGACCCAACGAGGGTCAGGATGACCTCGATCAAAAGGCCACGAAATGACTGTGTTTTGGATTATAACGATTGTCCTGTCAATCGCGGCAGTCGCGGCCTTGCTTTATCCGGTGATGCGCGCGAAGTCGGATTCGCCCCGGTACCTGGTGTTTCTCGTCACCGGGCTCGGCGTGCCGGCGCTGGCTCTTGGCATCTACCTGTCGCTTGGCAGCTGGCGAGCGCCCGACCCGGCCCCCCATGCCCAGCAGCAAGACCTCGCAGTCATCGTCGAGCAACTGGCAAATCGCCTGCAGCGCGAGGGCGGCAGTCTCGATGAATGGATGATGCTGGGGAAGTCTTTCACAATGATGGCACGCTACGGTGATGCAGCCACTGCCTATGCCCAGGCGCGCAAACTCGCGGGCAACGATAACCTCGACGTGCTTGCTTTTTATGCCGAGGCGACGGTCCTTGCAGATCAGAGTCAGCTGACGGGCGAGGCCGGCCAGATGTTCGAACAGATTCTCGCGGAGCGACCGAATGATCCGCGCGGGCTCTGGTACGGCGGAATGTCTGCCTACGAGCAGTCACAGTTCGGGCTCGCTGTGTCCCGCTGGCAGCAACTCCTGAGCCAGGCGCCGCCGGAAACGCTGCGCCCTATACTGGAGGAACGGATCAGTGATGCGCAGAGCCGGATGAGCGCGCAAGTGATGCCTTTGGCCGCGATGCCGTCACCGCCGAAGGAGCTTAGCGCCCGGCGGCGACCCCGGCGGCGACCCCGGCGCCGGTACCGCAAGCCGCCAGCGAGTCGGCCCAGCCCACAGAGGCAAGTGGCCCGCCCGTAATTCGAGTGAGCGTGTCGGCCGAGCCCGGAGTGCTCGGTTCTGTGCCGCCTGGCACGCCGGTGTTCGTTCTTGCCCGCAGCACATCGCCGGGTCCACCGCTGGCAGCCCGGCGCATGAGCGTCAGGGATCTGCCGTTCACGCTCGAACTCAGCGACGACGACGCCATGGTGGCTGGCCGCAACCTGAGTAGCGTCAGCCAGATAGAAATTGTCGCGCGCATAGCGCTCGGCGGAACACCCGTGGCCCAGCCCGGCGACCTGTTCGGCGAGCAGACGCTGGACGTCAGCAGCAACATGCCGCCTGTCAGCATAAAAATCAGCCAGCGGGTCGAATAAGCCAGCCAGGCCCCGACAGAATGGGCCACAATGTCCTGCCGGACATTTTCATACCTGAGCGTTGCGCCCGGCTTAGGTATACTTCGCAGCTTCGCGATCAGGCATTCCAGCAAGAAATGATGGCACTTTACTGCAAGAAATCTCTGCCGATCGGCTGTGCGCTATTCGCAAGGTGCGCGGGCTGATGGGCGCCGGGCAGGCCTGCAACCTGGTCATATTTGGCGGCAACGGCGACCTTGCATTGCGCAAACTCCTGCCCGCACTGTTTTATCTCGAGCGGGATGGCCGGCTGGTGCGCGCGGGGCGGATTATCGCGGCGGCACGGACTGCGATGACGAGCGAGGCCTATCTCGAGCACGCTGGGGAAAGCCTGCGCAATTACCTGCCCGATGCCGACTATGATTCAGCGGTGTGGGAAGCCCTGGCGCAGAAAATCACGTACCTTGAGATTGACGCCACAGACAAGAGCAAGTTTACGGCACTGGTCAGTGCCTGCGGTGGCGCCGAGTCGGCGTGCAACACCGTTTACTACCTGGCGACGCCGCCCACGCTGTTCTCGGCAATTTGCCGGAATCTGTCGGAAACAGGACTGGTGGATGATCACAGCCGAGTGGTGCTGGAAAAGCCGCTCGGTCACGATCTGGCTTCGTCGCAACTCATCAACCGACAGGTCACGCAGTTTTTCCCGGAACGACAGATTTTTCGCATTGATCACTATCTGGGTAAGGAAACAGTTCAGAATCTCCTGGCGCTGCGCTTTGCCAACAGGATGTTTGAGCCGGTGTGGAATGCCGGCGGCATAGATCACGTGCAGATCACGGTCTCGGAAACCATCGGTGTCGAAGGACGTTCCGGCTACTACGACAACTTCGGCGCCATGCGCGACATGGTGCAGAATCACCTGCTGCAACTGCTGTGCCTGCTGGCGATGGAGGTGCCGGGCAGCATGGATCCCGATGCGGTGCGCGACGAAAAGCTCAAAGTCCTGCGATCCCTGCGCCGTTTTGATTCCGACACGGTCGCGCGTGACACAGTGCGCGGTCAGTATGCCAGCGGCTTTAATAACGGCCAGCAGGTGCCCGGGCTACCTCGATGGTCACGATGATCTGCGCGAGAGCACGACCGAAACGTTTGTCGCATTGCGCGCATTTGTCGATAACTGGCGCTGGTCTGGTGTGCCTTTCTACCTGCGCACCGGCAAGAACCTGCCGGTGAAGTTTTCCGAGGTGGTGATCCAGTTCAGGAACGTGCCGCATTCTATTTTTGGCGGTGAACTGACCGACAATCAGGCGGCCAACAGACTCGTCCTGCGCCTGCAGCCGGAAGAAACCATCATGCTGATGCTGATGAACAAGGTCCCGGGCCTAGCCGAGGGCATTCAGCTCAAGCCGGTTTCCCTTAACCTGAATTTCAAGGAAGCTTTCAACCTGCCGCGCACGCCGGGCGCGTACGCGCGCCTGCTGCTCGACGTGCTGCGCAACGATCCGACCCTGTTCGTAAGAGGTGACGAGGTCGAAGAGGCATGGCGCTGGATCGACGGGATCATCGGCGCATGGAAAACCTCCGGCGATAAACCACTCGCGTATGCTGCGGGCACCTGGGGGCCCGACGCCGCGGACAAGCTGATTCGCCGCGACGGCAGGACCTGGGGCCCACCCGAGGAGCGTTTTCTGTGATGTGCGTGACCGAAGAGATACCGGCGCACGGTCATGGCGCCACCGCTTATACTCGAATTCGCCGGATCGCACAGCCTGTGAACACGCGCTGTCGAAGAGAATTGACGCGCAACTCGACAGCCGAGCCCGGGCGGGCAGGGCGCAACCTGCTGTGCTGTCTGGCGGCACGACGCCTGCGGGCGTTTACGAACGGCTCTCGGCGGCCAATATAGACTGGTCAGCCGTCACTTTGACGCTCTCGGACGAACGTTGGGTGGACCCCGATGACGCCGACAGCAACGAACGCATGATCAGAAAGCCTTGCTCAGGAACCGCGCCCGGCAGGCAGATTTCGTGGGCCTGAAAACGCGAGCACAATCACCCGAAGCAGGCCTGGCCGCCTGCGAGCAGCGCCTGGCAGCCTGTCACTGGCCTGCAGCGGTCGTCTTGCTGGGCATGGGTAGCGACGGCCACACCGCGTCACTGTTTCCGGACGACCCGGGCCTCGCGGCCGCGGCTGAACGCAACGGGCTGCGTTGGTCGGCAGCCCACCCGATCGACTGCACAGGCGCGCATGAGCCTGAGCCTTGCCTGCCTGCTGGACAGCGAGCTGATTTGCCTGCTGATTATGGGCGCAGACGAAGCGCGTCGTCTTGAATGCTGCACTGGAGGACGGACCGGCGGAAGACATGCCGGTTCGTGGCGTGCTGAAGCAGCAGCGGGTACCGGTTGAAGTGTACTGGGCGCCCTAGGATATAAAACCAATGAATGCGACGATTGAAAAGGTCACAGAACGCGTTATCAGGCGCAGTAGTCAGGAACGATCTGATTACCTGGAACGCATGGCCGAAGCCAGGCGCACGGGTGGTGACCGTTCCAGCCTGTCCTGCGGCAACCTGGCCCACGGGTTTGCGCGGCAGACGACAAGGACAAGGCAGTGATCAGGCGGCTCGATTCGGCAAACATCGCAATCGTTTCGTCTTACAACGACATGCTCTCAGCGCATCAGCCGCTGAACGGATTTCCATTTATTATTAAGGAGGCGGCGCGCCAGGTCGGGTGCACCGCTCAGTTCGCAGGCGGCGTCCCTGCGATGTGTGACGGCGTCACACAGGGTCAGCCGGGCATGGAGCTCAGCCTGTTCAGCCGCGACACGATTGCCCTCGCCACGGCCGTGGCTTTGTCGCACAACATGTTCGATGCGGCACTGTGTCTCGGCGTCTGCGACAAGATCGTGCCAGGGCTCCTGATCGGCGCACTGAGCTTTGGTCACCTGCCGGTGATATTCGTGCCGGGCGGACCAATGCCGTCAGGGCTGCCGAACAAAGAGAAGCAGTCGATCCGGCAGCAGTATGCCGAAGGCAAAGTTGGCAGAGACGAACTGCTGGAGGCGGAGTCGCGTTCCTACCACGCACCCGGCACCTGCACTTTCTACGGCACCGCCAATACCAATCAGATGTTGATGGAGGTCATGGGCCTCCACCTTCCGGGGGCTTCTTTTGTAAACCCCAACACGCCCCTGCGCAACGCGCTGACCCGGGAAGCAGCGAAGCAGGTCACCAGGCTGACGGCCACCAGCGACGGCTATACGCCGCTCGCAGATCTGGTCAGCGAAAAATCTGTCGTGAATGGCATCGTGGGTCTGCTGGCGACGGGTGGCTCGACCAATCACACCTTGCACATCGTGGCGATTGCGCGCGCAGCCGGCATCATCATTGACTGGCAGGACTTCGACGACCTGTCCGCCGCGGTGCCTTTGCTGACCCGCATTTACCCCAATGGCTCAGCGGACGTAAACCACTTCCATGCGGCCGGAGGCATGGCTTTTCTGATCAGAGAATTGCTGCAAGCGGGGCTCCTGCACGCAGATGTCCCGACCGTTGTCGGGCGGGGCCTCGCAAACTACACCAGGGTTCCGGAACTGAACGGCGAGGTGCTGACCTGGCGCGAGGGGCCACTGGCCAGCGGCGACCGCGACATCCTGCGAGGTATCGCAGAACCCTTTGATCCGGGCGGTGGAATAAGGCTGATTAAGGGCAACCTCGGCCGTGGTGTTACCAAAACCTCGGCGGTCAGCGCACAGCATCGCATTGTCGAAGCGCCTGCCCGGGTGTTTGCTGACCAGAACGAAATCAGAGTCGCCTTTGAAAATGGCGAGCTGGATCAGGACCTGATTGCGGTGGTTCGCTTCCAGGGACCGCAGGCCAACGGGATGCCCGAGTTGCACAAGCTCACCCCTTATCTCGGCGTGCTCCAGGACCGGGGCTTTAAGGTGGCACTGGTCACTGATGGCCGCATGTCCGGTGCATCCGGCAAAGTGCCTGCCGCGATCCACCTGTCACCCGAGGCCGCATGCGGTGGCCCCATCGGGCGGATCCGCGACGGCGATCTGATCCGTCTGGATCTCGACCAGGGCCAGCTCGAGGTCAAAGTGGATGCGGCGCAACTGGCGGCGCGCGAACCGGCTGTTGCTGATCTCCGTGCAGCCCACCGCGGCACCGGGCGCGAGCTGTTTGCTTTAATGAGAAACTCGGTAGGCAGCTCAGAGGAGGGCGCCTGCAGCCTGTTTGGTACTGATGAGGTGCGGCGTGTCTGAGACAGTCTTACTTGGTGACATTGGCGGGACCAATGCGCGCTTCGCGCTGGCGCGGCGCGGCGAACTCACGCATGCGCACCTGGTGTGCCTGAAGGGGCACGACTACGCCAGCCTGGAGGCGGCGGTGGCAGCTTACTTCCAGACTTTGCCCGAGGGCGTAGCGCGTCCGGCGTCCGCCTGCCTTGCTATAGCCGCGCCCGTGGACCACGACCGGGTCACTATGACCAATCTGGCATGGTCATTCTCGACCAGTCGTTTACGCGAATCGCTGAACCTTGACGATCTCCTTGTCGTCAATGACTTCAAGGCAGTGGCGAGATCTATTCCAGAAATTTCCGCTGAACAGCTGCACTCAATAGGTGGCGGGCGGCGCAAGCCGGGCGCGCCGGCGGTGGTACTGGGGCCGGGCACCGGGCTCGGTGTTTCGGTGCTGGTTTTCGCGGACGGCAGGCCTGTCGCACTGCAGACCGAAGGCGGGCACATCGGATTTGCGCCGTCCGACAAAGTGGAGCTCAGCATTCTGGAGTTGCTACTCAATAAGTTCGATCGGGTATCGGTGGAGCGGCTCCTGTCGGGACCGGGTCTGGCGACCCTTTACGAGACCATTGCCGTATTGCGAAACCGGGCGATTGAGCCGTTGCGCCCGGACGAGGTAAGCGCCCGCGCACTGGATGGCAGTTGCGAAACCTGCCAGGAAGCCCTGCAGAGATTCTTCGGCATACTGGGCAGCGTGGCCGGCGACCTGGCGCTCGCCGTCGGTGCTGAAGGCGGCGTGTACATTGCTGGCGGAATCGTTCCGAAGCTGCTGACGCAGATACAGGTCAGCGACTTCCGCGCCAGGTTTGAATCGAAGGGGCGCTTCAGTCAATACGTTGCGAATATGCCAACCCTGGTTGTCAAGGAACCGTTCCCGGGGTTGCTGGGCTGCGCGGCGCTGCACAGGGACTCGCTTACATGAGCAAACCGGATGAGGGATCCGCAGCACTTATGCTGCACCAGGCTGGTCGGACTGAGTGAGCGCGCTCAATGCGTTTCACCACAACTCACAGATTATGATTGAGACAAAGCAACTGCATCACACCAAGAGCGTCTGAATAACATGTCTTCGAAATCTTACAAGAACGAACCTGAGCCAAGTCAGTTAGCCACGGACAGCGAGAGTATTGCTCAGCGGGTCGTCGATAATCTCGCCCTCGAGATCGGTGTCCATCCGAGTGGCGCCGATGCCCGCAAATGGTATCGGGCAGGCGCGTTTGCCATGCGCGATCACCTGTCCAGGCGCTGGCTCAAAAGCCAGGACCAATACCGGGATACTGATCCCAAGAAGGTTTACTATCTATCGCTTGAATTTCTTATTGGCAGGAGCTTCGGGAACGCGATCCTGAATCTCAATCTCGACGACGAGGTCACCACCGCATTTGCCGGCCTTGGTCAGGATCTCGAAGAACTGGAGTCGCAGGAGGTTGATGCGGGCCTTGGCAACGGCGGTCTTGGTCGCCTCGCCGCGTGTTACCTGGACTCCATGGCGACGCTCGGACTGCCGGGTTTCGGTTATGGCATTCGCTATGACTACGGCATCTTTACCCAGAAGTTCAATGCACAGGGCGCGCAGACAGAAGAGGCCAACAAGTGGCTTCACTATCAGAACATCTGGGAACTGCGGCGTATGTCGCGCTATTACACCGTGCATTTCGGCGGGCGGGTCCAGAGCAATAAGGACGAATCCGGCAAAACCCGGATAAGCTGGCTGGACACGCGACCTGTGGTTGCGCTGGCCTACGACACGCCGGTGCCGGGCAATGACGGCGAAACGGTGAATCACCTGCGACTCTGGGGCGCGCGCGCCATGGAACCGTTCAAGCTCGCGGAGTTTAATGCGGGCAATTATGCCAAAGCGGTCGAGGACCAGGTCAACGCCAAGAACCTCTCGCGGATCCTGTATCCGGACGACACGACGCCCCAGGGCAAGGAACTGCGACTCGCCCAGCAATATTTTTTCGTGAGCGCCAGCCTGCAGGACATCCTGCGTGACTTCCTGGACGCGCACGAGGACCTGGCGCAGCTCCCTGACAAGGTAGCGATCCAGCTGAACGATACCCATCCGGCGCTGGCGATCCCGGAGCTCATGCGCATCCTCACCGACGAGTACGAACAGAGCTGGGAGCAAGCCTGGTCGATCACACAAAAAGTTTTCAGCTATACCAATCACACGCTGTTGCCAGAGGCCCTCGAGGTCTGGCCGGTCAGCCTGTTCGAAAAACTGCTGCCGCGGCTGCTACACGTCATCTATCGCATCAACCGCGATCTCCTGACTCTTGTAGACAGTCAGTTCCCGGGGGACACGCTGCGCCTGCAACGCATGTCGCTTATCCGGGAGGACGGGGTGCGCACCGTGCGCATGGCCTTCCTCGCCATCGTGGGCAGCCACACGATTAATGGCGTCGCGGAATTGCATTCGCGACTGATGAGAGAAACCATCTTCCAGGATTTCTTCGAGCTGTTCCCGGAGCGCTTTACCAACGTCACCAATGGCGTCACGCCCCGGCGCTGGCTCAAACTTGCCAATCCACGCCTCGCGCGGCTCATTGCCGAGCGCGTCGGCAGCGGTTGGGAGAATGATCTTGGACAACTCAAGACCCTTGAATCAGCGGCGGAAGATGAGTCTTTCCGGAAGGCCTTTGCGGCCGTCAAGCTGGCCAATAAGGAGGCCCTTGCCGCCCTGGTGAAGAAAAACCTGAACATCGAAATAAACCCGCACTCCCTGTTTGACGTGCAGATCAAGCGGATTCATGAGTACAAGAGACAGCTGCTGAACCTGCTCTATGTCGTCACCCGCTACCAGAAGATTATTGCCGACCCCGACGCCGTCAGTCAGTCAAGGACCGTCATTTTTTCGGGCAAGGCCGCGCCCGGTTACGTCATGGCCAAGCACATCATCAAGCTGATTAACAACGTTGCCACAATCATCAACGCGGACCCGCGGGTGGCCGACAAGCTTAAGGTGGTGTTCATTCCAAACTACAGCGTCACGCTTGCGCAGACGATCATTCCCGCTGCGGATCTCTCGGAGCAGATCTCCACGGCCGGTATGGAGGCGTCTGGAACTGGCAACATGAAGCTCGCGCTGAACGGGGCCCTGACCATCGGCACCCTGGACGGCGCCAACGTCGAGATGCGCGAAGAAATTGGTGACGAGCACATGTTTATTTTCGGGCTGACAGCGGAGGAGGCCCAGGCGCGCCGTGCAACTGGCTATGCGCCGGCAGCCATTGCAGCCGAAGATGCTGAGCTCAGATCTGTGCTGGAGCTGATAAATTCCGGTTATTTCTCGCCCTACAACGCTGACGAATTCAAACCTGTTGTTGATGCGCTCCTTAACCCGGGCGAACATTTCCTGGTGCTGGCTGACTATCGCGCTTACGTGGAGGCCCAGGAACGGGTGGACGCGCTCTATGCACGGCCGGAGCAGTGGCTGCGCTCGGCCATACTCAATACTGCACGCATGGGTAAATTCTCCAGCGACCGCTCGGTAGCGGAATACGCGCGGGAAATCTGGGGGCTACAGGTACCCGGCAAACCCAAGGGGCAAGGCTGAACATGGCGGAGCTTGAACTCAGCAAAGAAGAAATCATGTCGCTGGTCAGCGCCAACCATCCGGCGCCCCGTTCGGCCCTGGGATTTCACGAGGTCCGGCGCAGGAACGGCGCGCGGGCATGGGTAGTCCGGGTGCTGGAACCGGATGCCGTGCGCGTGCAGCTGCTCTGGCAGGAACCGCGTCAGCCCAGGCCCCGCGAGTTGAAACGCCTGCACGAAGGCGGGCTCTTCGAGGCGGTGTTTCGCCCCCGCAAGCAGCCACATCCCTACCTGCTGCAAGTCACCTACGCGGACGGCAATGAGCTGACCCGCTACGACGCCTACTTCTTTTCCCCACGCCTGACTGATTTCGACCTGTACCTGTTCGGCGAAGGCAACCATCACCGGATCTACGAGAAGCTCGGCGCACATTTTACTCATGAGCAGGGCGTCGCGGGCACCCGCTTTGCGGTCTGGGCGCCGTCAGCGAAGCGGGTCTCAGTGGTCGGGCCCTTCAACCAGTGGGACGGCCGGAAGCACGCCATGCAGGTCATGGGTTCTTCTGGCTTCTGGGAATTGTTCGTGCCCGGTGTCATGCACGGCACACCTTACAAGTTCGAGATCAAGCCCGGTGACGGCGGCACCTTGCTGAAGTCCGATCCCTACGCCTTCGCCGCGCAGCTGCGGCCCGAGAACTGCTCCGTGGTCGCCGACATCGACGGCTACGAATGGCACGATGAGCAATGGCTGCAGCAACGGGCGCGCGAGAACTTTCGCGCTCGCCCCATGAATATTTACGAAGTTCATCCCGCCTCGTGGCGCCGAAACCCGGGCGCTGACCCGGGCTTCAAAACCTGGCACCAACTCGCGCTGGAGTTAATCCCGTATGTAAAGGGGATGGAATACACGCATATCGAACTGATGGGGCTCGCGGAACATCCGTTTGACGGATCCTGGGGCTACCAGGTTACCGGCTTCTTTGCCCCCAACTCACGGCATGGCTCGCCCAAGGATTTCATGTCCTTCGTCGACAAGTGCCACGAGGCAGGCATCGGCGTCATCATGGACTGGGTGCCCGGACATTTTCCACGCGACGAGCATGGGCTGGCCGAATTTGACGGCACCTGTCTCTACGAGCACGCCGACCCACGTCAGGGCGAACACGCCGACTGGGGCACCAAGGTTTTCAACTACGGGCGCAAAGAGGTGCGCAATTTCCTGGTCGCCAATGCGCTGTTCTGGCTCGATCGTTATCACCTGGACGGGCTACGGGTCGACGCTGTCGCCTCCATGCTTTACCTCGACTACAGCCGGGAACCCGGGGAGTGGTTGCCGAACCGATACGGTGGTCGCGAAAATCTCGAGGCCATCGAATTCATCAAGCTGTGCAACCAGACTGTGGCGCAACAGTATCCCGGCGTGTTGATGATTGCGGAGGAATCCACGGCCTATCCCGAAAGTCACCGCGCCCGTATCTGACGGAGGCCTCGGCTTCAACCTGAAATGGAACATGGGCTGGATGAACGACACCCTGCGCTATGCCGCCACCGATTCGCTGTTTCGCAAGCACGACCACCATCTCATCACGTTCTCGTTTGTGTATGCCTGGAGTGAGCAGTTCGTCCTGCCCATTTCGCACGACGAGGTCGTGCACGGCAAGCTATCCCTGCTGGAAAAAATGCCCGGCGATGACTGGCAGAAGCGCGCCGGGTTCCGGCTTTACCTGAGCTTCATGCACGCCCATCCGGGCAAGAATCTGCTGTTCATGGGCTCGGAGTTCGGCCAGCGCCGGGAATGGAGTGAAACCCGGGCATTGGACTGGGACCTGCTGGACCAGCCGGAGCACCGCATGCTCCAGCTGTTTTGCAAGCACCTCAATCACCTTACGATAAGTGACCCGGCCATGCATGAGCGGGACTTTACCCAGGATGGCTTTCAGTGGATCAGCTGCGAGGACCACGAGCAAAGTGTCTATGCTTTTCTGCGCTTGCCTGCGTCCCGGAACAGGCCATTGGTGTGGGCCTTTAATTTCACGCCAGTGCCCCACAACGGATACCAGTTGGGCGTCCCTGCCGCGGGCACCTACATGAAGGTATTCGACAGCGACAGCGCCAACTACGGCGGCTCGGAATACAATCGCCAGGCGCAGCTGGACGCGTGGCCAGAAGGCATGCACGGCCAGCCCGCCCGAATCCAGCTCGACCTGCCGCCGCTCGGGGCCGTAGCGCTCAGGATGGTGTAATGGGAAGCGGGCTTGCAGTCGTGCCGGGCAGCCGCGGTGCCGCCCGAAGGAACAATCCCTGATGGCCACCCGTCCGGGCGCACACATCGTGAGTTTGAATGGCCACCAGAGCACACGCTTCGGTGTCATGGCACCGGCCGCCCGGCAGGTATGGCTGTGCATTTTCGACGCTCAAGGCGGCGAACACCGGCATCCCATGCAGCGGGCCCAGGACGGTGGCTGGCAGCTGGAACACGATGAATGCCCGGTGGGCACCCAGTATGGATTCCGTGCCGACGGTCCCTTCGAGCCCGCCGCAGGGCTCTGGTACAACCCTGCCAAATTGCTCATCGACCCCTTCGCAAAAAGTATATCCGCGACCCATGCCTGGCACCGGTCGCTGTATGAGCCGTTTGCCCAACAGAAGAAACCCAGACCGCTCGAAGAAGACAGCGCCGCCTATGTTGCGAAAAGTATTGTGGTGGATGGTCGCTTCGACTGGCGAGACGATGTTCGACCCGAGGTTCCGTGGAACCAGACGGTAATCTATGAACTCCATGTAAAGGGCTTCACACGCCAGCACCCGGATATAGATGAGTCGCTACGTGGCAGCTATCTCGGCTTGTCGCAGCGGCGGGTCATCGAGCATCTGCGCCAGCTGGGCATCACCACCGTGCAGCTGATGCCTTGCTCTGCATTCCTGTCGGAGCAGCATCTTACAGATCGTGGCCTCAGCAACTATTGGGGATATAACCCCATTGCGCTGTTTGCACCTGAGCCGTCCTATGCTGTCCGCGACCCGGTGCTGGAATTCAAATTCATGGTCCGCGCTCTGCATGCCGCAGGCATCGAAGTGATTATGGATATCGTGCTCAATCACACGGCCGAAGGCGACCACCGCGGTCCCACGCTTTCGTTCAAGGGCCTCGACAACGCCGCCGCCTACCGGCTGGTGCGAGACCAGCCGATGTACTACGAGAATCACAGCGGCTGCGGCAATGCGCTCAACACAGCGCATCCACGCACGCTCGCTTTCACCCTCGAGTGCCTGCGCTACTGGGTCGATGAGATGCACGTGGACGGCTTTCGTTTCGACCTCGCGGCCAGCCTTGGCAGGGACGAAACAGGCGCTTTCAATCCGGAGTCGGCTTTCTTCCGGGCCATCGCGGCAGACCCCGTCCTGTCGCGCATCAAGCTGATTGCGGAGCCCTGGGACGTGGGCCCCAACGGGTACCAGCTGGGCCGCTTTCCTCGTCCATGGCGCGAAGTTAATGGCGCCTACCGGGATACGGTGCGCGGATTCTGGAACACGCGCGGCGTGTCGGTCGGCGCATTCGCGGAACGCATCGCGGGCTCCAGCGACATGTATCGCGATGCCGGACGAACGCCCACGGCCAGCGTCAACTTCGTGACCTGTCATGACGGGTTTACCCTCCATGACCTGGTGAGCTACGCAGGCAAGCACAATCTTGCGAACGGCGAAAACAACCAGGACGGCAGCGACTTCAACCTTTCGGCCAACCACGGCGCCGAAGGGGAGACCGAGAACCCGGGCATTCGCGCACTGCGTGAAAAACAGAAGCGCAACCTGCTGGCGACGCTCGCCTTATCCCAGGGCGTTACCCACATACTCGCTGGTGACGAGTTCGGCCACTCGCAGCACGGTAACAACAACGCCTATTGCCAGGATAATGAAATCTCGTGGCTGGACTGGTCGGCCAGCCCGGAACGGAACGCGCTGCTGGCCTTTACGCGCCTGGTCATCGCGCTGCGCAAGCGCAGCCCGGGATTTCGCCGCGAGGCGTTCCTGAGTGGAGAGCCGCTTGCAGGGCAGGCGCATATCTCAGCGATCAAGGATGTCAGCTGGCTGCATCCAGGCGGCCGCGAGATGGCTATGTCAGACTGGCACAACCCCAAATTGCGCGCGCTGGGCATGCTGCTGATCGATCAGGGGCCGCCGGGGGCCGACAGCCGCGAGGCCGGGCTGGCCAGTGGCATCCACCTGCTGTTGTTCAATGCATCGCTGGAGCCCGTGGAGTTCGTGCTGCCGGAATATCCGAGCGGCAGCAGCTGGACGCGGATCTTCGATACCTCTAACGTCAACCTGGAATTGCCCTTCGCTTTTCAAAATTACCGCTTAGGTGAGCTATCCTGCGCGGCCTTCTGGGAACGGCTGCCGCAAGCCGCGCGGCCAGCCGCCGCAGGTCATGATTCTTTGTGATAATATTTATTAAGTAGTATCAATAACTACATGAATAATAATGATTTAATATATGACCTTGGTGCACTTGTCGGCGTAATTACGCGATTCCGGAATTATCGCAACGAAGCACGTGACATCAGCCCGGCATCGCTGGCTGCCATCCTTGAGGCGCGTGGCTACAAGACCGACTCGGCGGAAGCACTGCGCCGGCAGATTGCACAATTCGGCATGCAGCGTGGTGAATTCAGGCTGCCGCCGGTGATAGTGCTGCGCGAGCACGAGCGCTTGCAAATTGCCATCGAACTGCCAGTCGCAATGCTCGAGACTGAGCTGGGCTGGCGGTTGTCGCTGGAGGACGGGCGAGTCACGCGTGGCAAGACCCGCCCTGTCCGCACAGACGACGCAACCGAGGGGCCTGCTGTCACGTGCGTCCTCGACCTGGCGGGTCCCGCCCCGGCCGGCTACCACTGGCTCACTATCAGTGTCGACGCGGACGCGCGGCATGATCAGCGGATTCGCCTGATTATTGCCCCGACTGCCGCCTACGATGGCGACGAGGCGGCCGTAAACGAGTGGGGCGTGTGTGTGCAGTTATATGGCCTGAAGTCGGCCCGCAACTGGGGTATCGGGGACTTTACCGACCTGGCGCGGCTGGCCGACGGCCTGGGCCGCGCCGGCGCAGGATTCGTCGGCATTAATCCGCTGCATGCGCTGTATCCCTCGAATCCCGAACACGCCAGCCCATACAGCCCGGCAAGCCGGGCTTTTATTAACTATCTGTATATCGACGTCGAGGCGGTTCCTGAATTCCGGCATTCTCAGGAGGCCCGGGAAAAAGTGCGTTCGGAATACTTTCAGGGGCGTCTTGCCAGCTTGCGCAGCAGTACCCACGTTGACTACTCAGGCGTCGCTTTCCTGAAGCTGGTGATCCTCAGGCACCTGCACGACGCTTTTGTCCGCAACGAACTCAGCCAGGACAGCGAACGCGCCCGGCAGTACCACGTATTCTGCGAAGAAGGAGGCGCCGCGCTCGAGCAACTCTGTGTTTTCTACGCGCTGTATGCACATCATCGCAAAGCGTCGCGCCAGGGCGGCTGGAGAAGCTGGCCTGCGGCGCTGCACGACCCGAATTCCGAGGCCGTCGCCCGATTTGCCGAGGACAATCAGCAGACCGTCGGGTTCTACATGTACCTGCAGTGGCTCGCTGATGAACAGCTGGCATCCGCCCAGGCAACGGCGCGGGCGGCCGGCATGCCAACGGGCCTGTACCGCGATCTGGCCGTCGGCATTGACAGGGATGGGGCCGACAATTGGCGCAATCAGCAGCTTTACTGTGTGGGGGCATCAGTCGGAGCACCGCCGGACCCATTAGCCCCGCAGGGCCAGGACTGGGGACTGCCCCCTATGGACCCCTTGCGAATGCAGGAGGAGGGGTATGCCACCTTTGCCGATGACCTGCGCGACAACATGCGTCATTGCGGGGCACTGCGCGTGGACCATGTGATGCAGCTCATGCGCCTGTGGTGGACGCCTGCGGGTCAGGCCTCCAGCGAAGGCGCCTACGTGAAATACCCCGTTGATGACCTGCTCGGCATCATCGCCCTGGAGAGCCATCGCAATCGCTGCCGGATCATCGGTGAAGATCTTGGCGTCGTGCCAGATGAAATCCGCAAAGCCATGCAGGAAAACCATATCTGGTCCTACAAAGTTGCGCTCTTCGAAAAGGACGGGGCGGGCCATTTCACCGCGCCGAAAGACTATGCCGAGAATGCGATGGCAACGCTCACCACCCACGATCTGCCGACTTTGCCAGGCTATTGGCGCGGTGCTGACTTACTGTTAAGGGAAAAGCTCGCCTTGTTTCCGAGCTTCGAAGTCAAGGAACAAAGCTGGCAAGAACGCATCCTGGACCGCCAGGGAATGGTGGCTGCGCTCAAGCTTGAGCAGCTGTATCCCGAAGGTCTTCCGGATGAGGCGAACGACATTGACCCGCTGCCGGAAGAACTGCTGCTGGCCCTGGAGACATTCCTTGCCCGCAGCGCGAGCAGAATGGTCTGCGCCCAGCTTGAGGACTGGCTCGGTATTGAAGACCCGGTCAATGTCCCCGGCACCAGCGACCAGTATCCGAACTGGCGCCGGCGATTGACCCAGGATCTGGAGGACATACTCGAGGGACCCTTGCTGGCAAAGCATGCAGCGGCGCTCAAGCGCCCGCGTCAAGGAACGCTCGCTAATGACGAGCATATGGTCAACAATGAAACGGGAAAAACCGGGTAAATATTTAATAATATAATAATGTTACGAGTGAAATCTCGAACTTTTATTACCTAAAAATTCTGACCCGCCGTCTGTCCTCACAACATCCCTGCCGGCGCCCAGCGCGGGTGCGAATCACCCGCTCAGCCGGATTGTCTGATCGCCCGGGTACAGCGCCAGAGCAGGTAGCGCACGAAAAACCAAAAACGCCGAAACTGAGGGTTCGTGGTCTGGCCTTTGTGATAGCGGAAATAGATCTGCTGGATAATGCCGGCCAGGCGAAAATGCCCGAAGACTTCATAGAAGGCGAAATCTTCCACCGGTGTGCCAGTTTTCTCCGAGTAGTAAGCGAGCACCTCTTTGCGAACGAGCATGCCGGGCAGGTGAGTGGGCTGGCGGCGCATGGCCCTGGCAATAAAGTCATCGTCCGCCTGGATCCAGTAGGTCAGCGTATTGCCCAGGTCCATCAACGGGTTACCGATGGTCGCAAGCTCCCAGTCCAGGACGCCGATGATCCTCGTCGGCTCCCGGGCGTCCAGCACCAGGTTGTCGAAACGAAAGTCATTGTGCGTCATGCACAGTTGCTCATGCTCAGGCATATTGTCGCGCAGCCAGCGCATGACCCGCTTCCCGGACGGCACGTTCCAGGTCTTAGCCTTTGAATACCGTTGGCACCAGCCTTCAACCTGCCGTTGCGTATACCCGGCCCCCTTGGCAAGACCCGCAAGGCCCGCCGCCTCATAGTCCACCTGGTGCAGGCGAATGAGCGCGTCAAGGGCGCTGAGGCAAAGCCCCCGCGTGGTCGCCACATCGAGCTTCAGCCCTCGCGGAGGATCGCGCCGCAGGATGATGCCCGGCACCCGTGCCATCACATAGAATTCCGTGCCAATCACCGCGCGCTCCTCGCACAGCGCATACATGGCAGGTACCAGCGGGTAGGCGGGTTTCAATGCCTGTTGCAGGCGAAACTCTCGCGCCATGTCGTGCGCACCTTTTGCTTTGGTGCCTGACGGCGCCCGACGCAGAATCAGGTCATGGCTCGCGAACTCGAGCCGATAGGTCCAGTTCGAGGCGCCGCCGGTGAACTGGGTGACAACGGGCTCCCCCTGCAGGCCTGGTATATGCGCCCGCAGCCAGGGCAGCAGGGCTTCCGTGGTCAGCATTTCGCCAGGGCGCTGGGCCCGACCTCGATCCTGCAATGCTGAATCCTGCACTATTGAGATGCCCGCGCCGTCAGCCCGTCGTGCCCGGCATCAGCATAGAGAACCCCGAAGAACGGCATTCGCGACGGCGGCTAGTTCGAACCATGTTTCCTGAGCTCCAGGCGCGAGACCATGGCTTTGTGAACCTCGTCTGGACCGTCTGCCAGCCGCAGGGCCCGGGCCTGAGCAAAAAATCCCATCAGCGGAAAGTCGCCGGACAGGCCTGCGCCACCGTGTATCTGGATGGCCATATCGACCACCTGTTCCAGCACTCGTGGCGCAACCACCTTGATGGCCGATATTTCTGTCATCGCCTTTCTGACACCCGCCTCGTCGATCTTCCATGCTGCATGCAGGGTCAACAGCCGGGCCTGGTCAATCGCGATCCGGGCCTCCGCGATGCGCTCGCGATTACCGCCAAGCTCAATGATCGGGCGGCCGAACGCAACCCGCGCTTTGCCGCGACTGATCATCAGCTCGAGGGCGCGTTCCGCCGCGCCGATGCAGCGCATGCAGTGATGGATACGCCCGGGCCCCAGTCGCCCCTGCGCGATGGCGAAACCCTCGCCGAGACCGACCAGGATATTTTCACGCGGCACACGCACGTTCTCGAACTCGACCTCGCCGTGGCCGTAAGGCGCGTCATAGTCGCCACAGGCAGTCAGCATGCGCCGGATCGCGACACCCGGCGCATCAAGCGGCACCAGCACCATACTGTGGCGCCGGTGCTTTTCCGCCTGTGCGTCGGAAAGGCCCATAAATATGGCGAGCCGCGCGTCGGGGTGGCCGAGACCGGTCGCCCACCACTTGCGCCCGTTCAATACCAGTTCGTTGCCGTCTGTGGCTATGGTCGCAGCCATATTCGTGGCATCAGACGAGGCGACGTCTGGCTCGGTCATACAAAATACCGACCGGATCTCGCCGGCGAGCAGGGGGGTCAGCCAGCGTTGTTTTTGTTGCGCGCTGCCGTAATGGTAAAGCACCTCCATGTTGCCGGTGTCCGGCGCGTTGCAATTGAAAATCTCAGGCGCCAGCAGGCAGCGTCCCATTGCCTCGGCCAGCGGCGCATACTCCAGTGTTGACAGACCGCGGCCGAGCTCTGCGTCGGGCAGAAAAAGATTCCACAGCCCGGCCTCGCGAGCCTTCTTCTTCAGTGCCGTGATTGCCGGTGGAACCTGCCAGCGCTGCCAGTCTCCTGTCGGGTTCAGGCTATGGTTTGCTTCGTAGAGGTCTTGCTCTGCCGGCATGACCTGGTCATCCAGAAAGGTCTGCAGCTGGCTGAGCAGTTCCTGGGTGCGCTCTGAAGGCTGGAAGTTCATAGGCGGTCCCGGTGCTTACAACCAGCTCGAGGGTACTAAAGGATAAATGTAGCGCAGAATCGCCCAGGGCCAGAAGGGCACGAATGCCGTGGCCCGCTCTTTTTCGATGGCCTTGACGATGGCCCGGCAGCCGGTTTCTGTGTCCACCATGAATGGCGTGTCTTTAACCTTGGCATTCATCTCGCTGCGAATAAAGCCCGGATGAATCGTACTGACCTTTATCGGCGTGCGGCGCAGGTCGGCCCGCAGCCCCTCGCTCAGGTTGCTCAGACCAGCCTTGGTGGCGGCATAAACATTCATTGCGCCGCGAAATCCCCTGACCGCGCTCACCGAAGAGATCGTCACCAGGTGCCCGGCGTTCTGCTCCCGGAATATTTTCACAGCTGCCTCGCATTGGGCCAGGGCGCCGACGAAATTGGTCATTGCCGTCTGCACGTTCGCGTAGAAATACCCGGTACCGAGGGACGCACCCTTGCCCATGCCGGCGTTTACGATGACCCGATCGATACTGCCGAGATCCTGACGAAACTCCTCAAATACCCTGAACACATGGTCATGGTCATTCACATCAAGCCCGCGTACGAAAACCCTGATCCCAGGGTAAGCCGCCTCGAGTTCGGATTTTAGGGTCTCAAGCCGCTCAACGCGTCGGGCACACAGCGCCAGGTTCCGGCCCATGCCGGCAAACTGCCGTGCCATGCCCTCGCCGAGACCGGAGCTGGCGCCGGTAATCAGGATGTTTTTGCTTGTCATTGTCTGAACCACGCACGGGGCTGATCACTCACACGGCTGATTCTATAACAGTGCGGACACCGGCACCTGTACTGACAGCGACACGCTGTGTGGCGTGGGCTTCTCCTGCGTTGACACGCTGCGGATCAGATTTTTGTATTCCTCAATCGCAAGGCATTACCGATCACTGAAACCGAGCTGAAGCTCATGGCTGCCGCCGCGATCATCGGGCTCAGCAGCACGCCAAAGAACGGGTACAGGACGCCGGCGGCTACCGGCACGCCAAGGCTGTTGTAAATGAAGGCGAAAAACAGGTTTTGCTTTATGTTGCGCATGGTCGCACGGGAGAGGTGCCGCGCCCTGACGATGCCGCGCAGGTCGCCTTTGACCAGCGTCACCCCGGCGCTTTGCATGGCCACATCAGTGCCGGTGCCCATGGCGATGCCAACGTGGGCCTGCGCAAGGGCAGGGGCATCGTTAATGCCATCACCCGCCATCCCGACCGTCCTGCCCCGGGCCTGCAGTTCGCGCACCTTGTCGGCCTTTTCGTTGGGCAACACACCGGCGAAGACCTGGTCGATGCCGAGCCGCGCGGCCACCGCCTCGGCGGTGGTCCTGTTGTCCCCGGTGAGCATGAAAATCTCGATGCCTTCCGCATGCAGTTGCGAGATAGCCGCAGCGGTGGATTCCTTGACCGGGTCGCTCACGGCGATCAGGCCGGCGGGCTTGCCGTCAATGGCCACGAACATCACGGTGCGTCCCTGGGCCCGCAGTGGCTCGGCCTGTTCTGCCAGGACCTGCGAGGTATGGCCCAGCGTGTCCATCATGGCCTGGTTGCCGAGGGCGACCTCCCGGTTCCCTACCTGGCCCTGAACCCCTTTGCCGGTAACGGACTCAAAGGCCGCCGCTCTTTGCAGCGTGAGCCCGCGTGTCCGGGCCGCTTTGACAATGGCCTCGGCCAGCGGATGTTCGCTGCCTTGCTCCAGGCTTGCCGCCAGCCCCAGAACTTCGTCCTCTTCGAAGCCATCGACCGCAGTCACGCGATCAAGCGCAGGCCGGCCTTCGGTCAGCGTACCGGTCTTGTCCACGACCAGTGTATCGACTTTGCGCATCACCTCGATGGCTTCAGCGTTCCTGAACAGGACGCCGTTTCCGGCCCCCCGACCCATGGCGACCATGATCGACACGGGCGTCGCCAGACCCAGTGCGCAGGGACAGGCGATGATCAACACAGCGACAGCATTGATGGTCGCGTAACTCATGCTGGGGGCGGGGCCAGCCACTGCCCAGACTATGAACGTGAGCACCGCCGACGCCACCACCGCCGGTACAAACCAGCCGGACACCTGGTCGGCAAGTTTCTGGATCGGCGCCCGGCTGCGTTGCGCATCAGCCACCATCTGCACGATCTGCGCCAGCAGGGTTTCGCTGCCGACCTTCTCGGCGCGCATCAGCAGGGTGCCCGTGCCATTAACCGTTGCCCCGATCAGGCGATCGCCGGCAGTCTTCTCGATCGGCATCGGCTCACCGGTCAGCATGGATTCATCTATGGAACTGCGCCCCTCCTGCACGACACCATCAATCGGTACTTTGTCGCCCGGCCGGATGCGCAGAATATCCCCCACGGCAATCTGCTCCAGCGCGACATCCGATTCGTCGCCATCCGGGCCAACCCGTCGTGCAGTCGCCGGTGCAAGCCCCAACAGGGCCTTGATAGCCGCGCCGGTCTGGTCCCGCGCCCTGAGTTCCAGTACCTGCCCCAGCAGCACCAGGGTGACAATTACCGCCGCCGCCTCGAAGTAAACTCCGACCTGGCCGTGCACATCACGCATCGCCGCTGGAAAAACAGCAGGGAACAGGGTGGCGACGACGCTGTAGCTGTAAGCCACCCCTACGCCGAGCGCGATCAGCGTGAACATGTTCAGGTTCCATGTGCGCAAGGAATTCCAGCCGCGTTCAAAAAACGGCCAGCCGCACCACAGCACCACGGGTGTCGCGAACAGCAGTTCCAGCCACCTCGACACGCCGGGCGAGAGGCGTTGGCCGATGGGATTACCTGGGATCAGGTGGCCCATAGCAAGCACGAATACAGGCAAGGACAGGGCGACTCCGATCCAGAAGCGGCGCGTCATATCATTGAGTTCGTGGTTCTCCTCGTCGCCGTACGCGGTGCTCGGCTCCAGGGCCATTCCACAGATCGGGCAACTGCCGGGGGCGTCCCGCACGATCTCCGGGTGCATCGGGCAGGTCCAGGAGCGAGTCAAAACGGGCGTTCCGCGCTCAAGGGCCATGCCGCAACTCGGGCAACTCCCTGCGCTGGCTTCATCGACTTCCGGATGCATGGGACAAATCCAGCGGCCGGCTGGCGCGGCCGCCTGTAGCGCGGGGGCACCTGCGTGCTGAGTATGACCGCCGTGCTTCCCGGCTTCACCAGGGCTGTCGTGGTGACAGCAGTGCGGGCGGGGCTCTTCCTGGCCAGTCTGGTGGCCGCTGTGCGCGCCAGTTTCAGCCTGGCTGGCAGGCTTTTTGGGCTCAGGGCCGGATGCCCCGGCCTGGTGATGGCAGTGATGCTCCGCGGGCGATCGGGGATCCTTCGTCATGGCGGCAGTGTCAGCCTTTTCAGCGTGGATTTCAAAGTGAAGCGTGCCGAATCAAGCACGAGAAATGTAATTAGAAAGTCGCTCTAAGCAATTGATTAATAATAATTCTTATTGCACACTTGACCGGCGCTCGCTGGTGTATTGCCGCGTCCTACCCCGCCTTGGCCTCCTTGCGATAAGCGTGAAGCAGGGGTTCAGTGTATCCGTTTGGCTGGGTCATGCCTTTGAGCACGAGGTCGCGGGCGGCCCTGAACGCTACACCGTCGCAGTCCGGTGCCATGTTCTTGTAGAGCGGATCGCCGGCATTCTGCTCGTCGACGACGCGCGCCATGCGCCGCATCGTCTCCAGCACCTGTGCCTCCGTGCAGATGCCGTGATGCAGCCAGTTTGCCATGTGCTGGCTGGAAATGCGCAGCGTGGCGCGATCCTCCATCAGGCCCACGTGTTTGATGTCAGGCACCTTCGAGCAGCCCACGCCCTGGTCGATCCAGCGCACCACGTAGCCCAGAATCCCTTGCGCATTGTTATCGAGTTCGGCCTGGATGTCCTCCGGCTGCAACGTCTCGGGATCATCCAGCAGCGGGATTGTCAGGATATCGTCGAGTCGCGCGTGTTCGCGCTGGGTCAGCTCACGCTGGCGCTTGAATACATCCACACGGTGGTAGTGGATGGCATGCAGCGTGGCGCCATTGGGGGAGGGCACCCAGGCCGTGTTCGCGCCGGACAATGGGTGCGCAATCTTGGCCTCCAGCATGGCCGCCATTTCGTCGGGCATTGCCCACATGCCCTTGCCGATCTGTGCCCTGCCCGGCAGGCCACAGGCGAGGCCCACGTCAACGTTCCAGTCCTCGTAGGCGTTGATCCACGGCTGCTCTTTCATGGCGTTTTTGCGGCACCATCGGTCCCGCCTGCATGCTGGTATGAATCTCGTCGCCGGTGCGATCCAGGAAGCCGGTGTTGATGAACACCAGGCGCTCGGCTGCCGGGCGGATACATTCCTTGAGATTGACCGTGGTGCGACGCTCCTCGTCCATGATGCCGAGCTTCAGCGTGTTGCGCGGCAAGCCCAGCGCGTCCTCTATGCGGCTGAACAATTCGCAGGTAAAAGCCACTTCCTCCGGCCCGTGCATTTTCGGCTTGACGATGTAGACGGAGCCCGTTCGCGTATTACGCCGCGACGATTCACTGCCGAGATCATGCATGGCTGCCAGAGCGGTCATCATCCCGTCGAGAAAGCCCTCCGGTATCTCTTTTCCGTCCCGATCGAGGACGGCATCGGTAGTCATCAGGTGCCCGACATGGCGCACGAACAGGAGGCTGCGACCATGCAACTTGAACGTGCTGCCGTCCGCCGCCAGGTAATCGCGGTCGGCATCGAGTTTACGGGTCATCATCCGGCCACCCTTCTCGAAGGTGTCCTCAAGGGTGCCCTGCATGAGCCCCAGCCAGTTGCGATAAACCTCGGCTTTATCCTCGGCATCCACTGCGGCCACCGAGTCCTCGCAGTCCATGATCGTGGTGACCGCCGCCTCCATCAGCAGGTCCTTGACGCCTGCGGCATCAGTCTTGCCGATGGGGTGTGCGCGGTCTATCTGGATCTCAACATGGAGCCCGTTGTTGCGCAGCAAAATAGCTGAGGGCGCTTCCGGCTCGCCCCTGTAGCCCCTGAACCGCGCCTGATCTTTCAGTCCTGCAGCAGCGCCGCCTGCCTGCTGCACGCGCAGAGTCCCGTTGTGCACCACGAATGCGCTTGCGTCGCCGTAGCTTCCCGAAGTCAAAGGCGCGATTTCGTCGAGCAAACTGCGGCCGAAGGCAATGACGCGCGCGCCGCGAACCGGATTGTAGGCGCCGGCTTTCCCGGCCCCGTCTTTTTCGGGGATCACATCGGTGCCGTACAGCGCATCGTACAAACTGCCCCAGCGCGCATTGGCTGCGTTCAGTGCAAAGCGCGCGTTCTTCACAGGCACCACGAGTTGCGGGCCGGCCTGGCGCGATATCTCGGTGTCGACGTTCTCCGTTGTGATTGAAAAGTCATCACCCTCCGGCACCAGGTAGCCGATCTCCACCAGGAAGCGCCTGTATGCCTCGGGATCTTTTGGCTGGCCCCGACGTTCGCTGTGCCAGTCGTCGATTCTGGCCTGCAACTGATCGCGGTGTGCGAGCAGGCTGCGATTCTTCGGCCCCAGGGTCTCGATAATCTCTGCCAGCCCGGACCAGAAGGCCTCCGAACCAATATTCGTGCCGGGCGCCATGTCACGCTCCACGAGTTCGTACAGCACCGGGGCGACTTGCAGGCCTGCTACCGAAATTCGATCAGACATTTTGTTCCTCTGTTATTAAATCAATTTATGGAAAGCTGCGCGCAGAGCGGGTAAAGCCTGCCCGCGGCAAGTCATGACTGGCCACTTTCAAGGTTGGCCTCGACCGCATCGAGAAAGCCCAGCATGTCGACGACTGTTTCCTCTGCGGGCTTATTGGTCTTGCCTTTCAGGTCGCCGGTGATGATGCCCTGGCCCACCGTGTCGATCAGCGCTGTCTTCAGGCTCTTCGAATATGCGACCAGCGCCTGGTTGTCCTCGCGCTCGCCCAGCGTTCCGAGCGCGTTGGCCAGCGCATAGAGCAGCGCCGAGGAATTGAATAGCGCCTCCTTGCCGTCGCTCTCCAGGTACTTCAGATACAGATCGTGGGCCGTGCCGTGGGGCGCCTCGTACAGCATGGTGCCGTCTTTGCTTTCGATGATGGAGCTGGCCGTCGCCAGGCTGCCGCCAAGCGCCGCGGAGATATCGGAAAAGATGTCGCCGTCGAGATTCTGCGCCGGATACAGCGCGTTGCTGCGGCGGGTCGGTGATCATCTTTCTTGAGCTGGCTGGAAGGCCGCATGATCATGAACGAGGGCGGCGGCGTGTCCGTGCTGCGCCAGTTCCTGGCGCACCTCGGTAATCACCGTGCTGAACACATCGTCGTACTCCATGTATTCGCGCTTCAGGCCGAAGTACACTTCCTTGTCCTTGTGCGAGGCGTCGCGAAACACCTGGCTGACCCAGTCCTTGATCGCCTGCGCGGTCGTTGGACATGAACAGCATGGGATCGCCGGCTTTGACGTGCCGCGCGTGTTTCTCGTCGCCGTCGACGATGACCTTGAGGATGCCGTCTTCCGTCGCCGGCAGGTTGAAAGCTGCCGTACTGGTCGCCGCCGCCGGCGCTCATGCGCGACATCGACACGTGGGCTTCGCGGCTGGGGATGCCGTATTTCTTGAGCTCGTTGACCAGCTTGTACAGCTTGCGGCCGGTGGTGTTGTCCGGCACGCCCCACAGGGCGCGCTCCGGCGGATTGGCGACGATGCGTGCCGCCTGGGCGTCGATCAGTTCGTAGTGATACTTCAGGCCCAGCTCTGCGAGCTTCGTCTTGTAGTCCTTCTCGTAGATATCCTCGATGGCCTTGCGCATCACGCCGTCGTAGCCGGGAATCACCGTGTCCTTCAGGCCGAGGTAGGCGTCGCGCTTTTCCGTCGATGGCGCGCTGGAAAAAGCGTGCGCCCAGGCCTTGACCTCGTCGATGTCATTGGTGGCCAAGCAGCCACGGATCGCCCTTGTTGATGAAGCGGCGGTGCAATTCCACCGGGTCGCCGTCGCTGACCGACGAACATCAGCTTGGCAACGCCGGTCGCCTTGGACAGCTCGTTGTGGCTGTCCTTGATGCCGCCGCTTTCCATCGTGAACACTTCGATGTCACGGCCGATCCAGCCGGGCCGCTTGACCTCCAGGTTGCGAAACAGGATATCCTCACGGGTGATGTTGCCGTGGATGCCCTTGCGGATCGCGCCGTTGGGTGACTTGGTGGCGAGTCTGTCCAGCTTCGCTTCCTCGACTATCCGGGTGCTTGGCCAGCAGCTCGTCCAGCTGCGCACGGTTCACGGTCATGCCGGCATTCTTGATGCCCACGCCGTATTTCTGAAGTGCCTCGATGGCATCGCGCACCGCCTGGCCATTGGTGAGCAGGCGATTCTCGGCGGTGAGGTCGATCTCCACCAGCTCGATATCGAGCCGCTTTGTGACGAATCTGTCGAGGATCTGTTCGAACGCGATCTGCGCCATTTCATCGCCATGCAAAACCACCAGGGGTTTCGCCACTTTGATCTTCTGCGACATGCGTGCTCCTGTGCCGGGCGCTGACGAGTTACCAGCAGCGCGGGCTACTGGCTGAAAAACGAGCTGTATTTTACATTGTCAGGCGGAGAATGTGCGGAAAGAATCCGCGTTTGTCCCTGGCGAAACGGCCGCGGCCGACAAGCCGCGCGGGGCCGGGCCGACGACAGTTCAAACGCCTGTTTTGATCTCAACCCTCGGCATCAACGGCTGGAATTCTCCGGCCTGCTTCCTGGCCCTTGCCTGCATCGCAAGCTCAATTTCAGATTCATGCAATACCGCCGCATTCCACAGCGCAATATTTTCGAGCCCTTCGGAAATCGAATGATCCCGATCGTAGTTCATACCGAGTTTGCAGCCATGAATCACCAGGGGAGATTTTTCGGCGATGGTTCTCGCAAGTGCCATAACGCCCTCAAGCAGCGTGGAGTGGTCAGTGAACACCTCACCGACGAGCCCCCAGGCCGCCGCCTTTTCCGCAGGCAGGCGGGCGCCCGTGTACACCCATTCGCGCAGGTGGCTCTGCGAAAGCACATGGCGCAATCGCTGCAGCGTGCCGATGTCGCAAGTGATACCGATATTGGTTTCCTCTATAGAGAAGAATGCGTCGCTGCTGCAATAGCGCATGTCGCAGGCGCTCGCCAGCGCCACGCCGCCACCGATACAACCACCCTGGATCGCAGCTATGACCGGGGGCCGGATTTTCTCGATGGCGGAAAAGGCCGCCTGAAACTGGAGAATGCGCTCCCGCAGATTGGCGCGCCGACGCGCGTATTCCACGTTCTTCTGACCCGCGATCGACGCGAAAACCCCCAGGTCCATGCCCGAGCAAAAGTGCTTGCCGGTGGAGGAGAGCACAACGACGCGAGTCTGTCCGTCGCTGTCAATCTCTCGCAATGCTGCCGGAAACTCCTCCCAGAAGGCCTCCGTCATGCTGTTAAATTCGTCGGGACGTGACAGCTCGAGCTGCGCAATCCCGTCATTAATTTGCACGCTGAGGGTCGTATAGCTGGTCATAAATCGTGTTCTCCGAAAAGTGTATCGGCCATGCTCCGAGTCGGCGCCCGAGCATAAGGCCAGCCACGCTGTGAGCGCAAACGCATCTGGCCGCATGACCCGAAAGCCTGGCAAGCACCGCGATCCGTACAGGAAAAGCACTGAATGCCGAAAGAGACTGCCAGATGATTAAGTGGCGCTGCTGGACTAGAATCACCGGAGCCTGATGCGGAGCTTTTCTCGGCAACTGGCGGCGCGCGCAGCGACCCGTTCACAGACCACCAAGGACATAGTATGAGCAGCAATCTGGAAACCGTTGACTACAGCGCAGACAACGGGGTTGCGATCATCACCCTGAATCGTCCCAGGGCGCTGAACGCATTCAACGCGCAGCTGCGCAGGGACGTGCTGGCGGCGGTCACGCAGGCAGAGACAGATCCTGCGGTGCGTGTTGTCGTCATAACCGGCGCGGGCCGGGGCTTCAGCGCGGGCGCTGATCTGAAAGCCGGCCTGGAGCAGTGTGACTCGGTAGAAGAAATGTTGATGTCCGAGTACAAGCCATTCCTGATGGCGATTCACGACTCCGACAAGCTGTATATTTCCGCCGTCAATGGCCCTTGCGCTGGCATTGGTGGCGCGCTGGCAATGGTCTGCGACCTCACCATCATGGCCGATGATGCCTACATCTATCTTGCGTTCGCTGCGATCAGCCTGATCCCCGACGGCGGGATCACCTGGCAGTTGTTGAATGCGATCGGTTACAAGCGTGCGTTGCAGGCCATCATTGAGTCGGAAAAACTCTCTGCTGAAAAGTGCCTGGCCTATGGTCTGGCAAACAAGGTTGTGCCCGCCAGCGCACTGAATTCGGCAGCGGTGGAATGGGCCGAGTCCCTCGCCCGGGGCGCGCCGCTCGCGCAGAAGTTCTCCAAACGCGTTCTGCGCGCAGCAATGGGCGACGGGCTGGCGGACTGTATTGAGCGGGAAGCGAAAGCACAAAACGTTTGCTTCGAGAGTGACGATCGCCAGCATGCAGTCGAGGCATTTTTCGAAAAGCGGGTTCCGGAATTCAAAGGGCGGTGAACGGAACGCTCAGCCACATTACCTGCTATCCGGCCAAATCCATGGCCGGCATCGGGCTTGCGTCAGCGCTGGTTGAGCCGAGAGGCCTGCAAGGCGATCGCCGCTTCATGCTGGTAGACGACGAGGGCCGGTTTCTTACCGCCCGTAAACATCCGAAAATGCTGCTTGTCGCATTCCGCCGGGCAGCCCTGCAGCTGTCGCTGTCGGCACCTGATATGGAGCCAGCCCATATCGAGTTCGACAGGGACGAGCCGACTGTCCCGGTGACAGTCTGGAAAGATGCGCTCATGGCGACGGCGGTGTCTGCGCAAGCTGACGCCTGGCTTTCAGAATACCTGGGCTTGTCCTGCCATCTCGTATTCATGGGTCCCAACTCGCGCAGGTCGATTGATCCGAGCTTCGGGCAGCCGGAGGATGAAGTCAGTTTCGCCGATGGTTACCCGATTCTGGTCTTGTCCCAGGCCTCCGTGGACGCCCTGAACAAACGGCTCCGGACTCCGCTGGGCATGGAGCGATTTCGTCCGAACCTCGTCATCGCGGATTGTCCGGCCCACGCGGAAGACGATTGGCAGCGCATTCGCGTCGGAGACGCGGTCGAACTGGAGCTTGTGAAGCGCTGCAGCCGCTGCGTGCTCACCACGATCGACTCGGGGACGGCCGAGCGCGACAGCCAGCAGGAACCGCTCAGGACCCTTGCTGCATACCGACGCGGGGAGGGGGGGCAGGTGTATTTCGGCATGAATGCGATTCCCCGTCGCACTGGGCGCGTTCGTATCGGCGACCCAGTTACTGTTCTCGCAGCCGGTCCTGGGGTATAGATCAGTCATGTACAGCAAAACGCCCGATTTCGAGTATCTTCGCGAACAGACCGTTGGCGCTGATGCCGCCTTCGCAACGCCATTTGGCGAGCGCATGATGGTGTACTGCGACTACACGGCTTCGGGCCGCTGCCTGCACTTTGTCGAAAGCTATCTGCTGAACCTGGAACGCAGGTACGCCAACACGCACACCGAAGACGACATCACCGGTCGCAGCATGACCCGTTTGCTGCACGACGCAGAATGCATCATCAAGCGTGCGGTCAATGCCGGTCCGGATGGCCGGATCATCGCCACCGGCACGGGTGCATCCGGGGCGATATACAAGCTCCAGCAGATTCTCGGCATCGCTCTTGCGCCGGCCACCGGTCAGCGCATCGACTCGATGCTGGATGCGTGCATGGATAAGAAAGCCCGGCAGGGTTTTAGCGACTACCGTTGTGCACAGCGACCGGTGGTGTTTGTCGGACCCTACGAGCACCACTCCAACGAGATTTCCTGGCGTCAGGGGCTGGCCGAAGTCGTGGAGGTAGAACTCACAGACGAAGGGGGCATCGATCTTGCCCATCTGCGCGAGCTGCTGCAGGCGCCGCAGTACCAGAATCGCATGCGCATCGGCTCGTTCTCTGCCGCATCGAACGTAAGCGGCGTCTGCTCGCCCGTCAGTGCCATTGCCAGATTATTGCATCAGTTCGACGCGATTGCGTGTTTCGATTTCGCGGCCTGCGCGCCCTACGTTGAGATCGACATGAACCCGGCGGACAATGGCGAGGGCGACGCGTCAATAGATGCGCTGTTTATTTCGCCGCACAAGTTTCTCGGCGGACCCGGTTCCAGCGGTATCCTTGTCTTTAACAAACGGCTGTACCAGGAACTGTTGCCACCGACTGTCGCGGCTGGCGGTACTGTCGATTACGTAAATCCTGATGATCAGGACTTTATCCAGGACATCGAGGAGCGCGAGAAGGCGGGTACGCCGGGCGTAATGCAGACCATCAAGGCAGCGCTGGCATTCGAGATCAAGAACGCGCTGGGGACTGAGCAGATCGCGGCACGGGAACAGCAGCTTCTGGAACGTGCGCTCAGGCGCTGGTGCACCGAAGCGAACCTGGTCATTCTTGGCAACCCGGACCCGAAGCGCCGTATCGGTATCGTTTCGTTTAATGTCAGTGACCCGCAGGGAAGCTACCTGCACCCGAAATTTGTAACTGCGCTGCTGAACGATCTGTTTGGTATCCAGTCGCGCGCAGGCTGTTCATGTGCCGGGCCGTACGGGCACCGGCTACTCGGTATCGACCAGGAGATGTCGCAGCGCTATCGGGAGATCGTCAGCAAGGGTTATGGGGGCCTGAAGCCAGGCTGGTGCCGGGTCGGTTTTCACTACACGATGGATGATGTCGAAGCGGACTACGTTATCGAGGCGGTTTGCTTTGTCGCCGAGTTTGGCTATCGCTTTCTGCCGCTTTACGACTTCGACGTCAATACCGGCGCCTGGATGCATAAGCAGGACTGCTCGGAGTATGGGACCTTATCGCTCACGGCGGCCCTCGAGGCAATGCCTGCCCGACCAGACGCAAAGCCTGCGAGTCAGCGTGCGAAGCTGTATCGCGGCTACCTCGACGAAGCGAGAGCGCTTGCCGGGACTTTGGGCGACCCATCTGCGCACAATTCCATGCTGCCTGGCGAGCTTGGCGCTTTGCAGTTTTTTGCGTTGGATGAGCGCTGTCTGGCCAACTCTCCGGCCGTATCCGAGCTGCGGGCCGAAGAGAGCCCGGTGCATGCTGACCAATAGCAGCTTGTGAGCCCACGCCGATGCGGCTGAAAGACTGTTACAACACCCACCAGTTTCGTGCCCTCGCCAGGCGCCGGCTGCCCGGTCCGATATTTCACTACATCGACGGGGCGGCTGAAGATGAAGTGACCTACAGGCGGAATACCGAGGCCTACGAGGACTGTGATCTGGTCCCCAATGTGCTGGCAGGCGTGGAGCACATCGATATGTCCACCACCGTCCTCGGTCAGAAGCTCGCCATGCCGCTGTTCCTGTCGCCGACCGCATTGCAGAGGCTTTTTCATCATGATGGCGAGCGCGCGGTGGCCCGGGCGGCCGCTCAGTTTGGCACGCTGTTCGGCATCTCATCGCTGGGCACCGTCAGCATTGAAGAGATCGGCGCGCTGGTGCCCACGCCCAAACTTTTTCAGCTTTACGTGCACAAGGACAAAGGCCTGACGCGCAGCCTGATCGACAGGTGCCGGGACGCCAATTTCGACGCCCTGGCACTGACTGTGGACACCATTGTGGGCGGTAACCGGGAACGGGATCTGTGGACCGGCTTTACGTCACCCCCACGGCTGACGCTCAATAGCCTGCTGAGTTTTGCCGCGCATCCTGCCTGGGCATATAACTACTGGCGCCATGAAAACTTCGAGCTGTCCCAGATCAAGGACCACGCCGAGACCGGCACGAATGTTGCCGTGTCGGTGTCCGACTATTTTACCAATATGCTGGACCAGACGATGGACTGGAAGGCGGCCGAAGAAATCCGCGCTTACTGGGACAAGCCATTTGCATTGAAGGGCATCATGTCCGTTGCGGACGCCAGGCGCGCAGTAGACATCGGCGCGACGGCCATCATGGTGTCCAATCATGGCGGTCGACAGCTGGACGGCTCACGCGCACCGTTCGATCAGCTCGCCGAAATTGTAGACGCCGTTGGCGACAAGATCGAGGTGATCTGTGACGGTGGCATCCGGCGCGGCACACATGTGCTGAAGGCCTTGTCGCTGGGCGCAAAGGCCTGTTCGGGCGGACGACTGTACCTGTATGCGCTGGCCGCCGCCGGGGAGGCGGGCGTGGCCAGGGCACTCGACAATCTGCGCAGCGAAATCGAACGCGACATGAAGCTGATGGGCTGCCGATCCGTTAAGGATCTCGGCCGCCACAACCTGCGTTTCAGGTAGCCGCGCGGCCTGCCTGCCAGCTGTAATAGAGCAGGGGGATCACCACCAGTGTCAGCATCGTCGAAATCAGGATGCCGAAGATCAGGGCAATCGCGAGTCCGTTGAATATCGGGTCGTCAAGAATAAAAAACGCACCCATCATCGCCGCCAGCCCCGTCAGGACAATCGGCTTCGCGCGCACTGTAGCAGCGAGTACGACTGCCTCATCCAGCGACTTGCCCTCCCGCCGGAGCTGCGCGATGAAATCAACGAGCAGTATCGAGTTGCGCACGATAATGCCGGCAAGCGCGATCAATCCGATCATAGAAGTGGCAGTAAACTGCGCACCCAGCAGCGCATGCCCCGGCATGACGCCGATCAAAGTCAGCGGGATGGGCGCCATAATAATCAACGGCAGCAGATAGGAGTGAAACTGGGCAACGACCAGCAGATAGATCAGTATCAGGCCCACGGCATAGGCCAGACCCATATCACGGAAGGTCTCGTAGGTAATCTGCCATTCCCCGTCCCATTTCATGGAAAAATTATAAGGATCCGGAGGCTGAGTGATAAAGCGCTGCTCTACCTCGTTCCCGTCAACGCCTTCGGCGCTTATTTGTTCCGACAAACTGAACATTCCGTACAGAGGACTGTCCAGTCGCCCCGACATGTCCGCGGTCACGAACACAACAGGGAGCAGGTCCTTGTGGTAGATCGCATCGTCCCAGCCGACTTCACGGACGGTGGCGATTTCTGAAATAGGCACACGCAGACCGTCGATACTGCGGACCTCCAGCGCGAGCAGGCTCTCGAGGTCCGCCTTGGCGGCTACCGATACTTCCATGCGAACCGGAATCGGGTATTTCTCATGGCCACGGTGGACGTAGGTGACGTCCTCGCCCCCCAACGCCATCTGGATTGCCGTGGCGACCCGCTGCTTCGATACGCCCAACAGGGCGGCACGCTGCTGGTCAACATCGACCACGAGACGAATCGCATCCGCTTCCACGGTGCTGTCCACGTCCACGATGTCCTCGGTCGCCGCGAACAGCGACTGGAGTGCCCGGCCGAGGCGTTTCTGCGACTCGTACTCGGGGCCGTAGACCTCGGCGACGATGGGCGCCATGACCGGCGGACCGGGAGGCACTTCCGCAATTTTTATCGCGCCGCCGTGCTCGCTCGCAATCGCAGCCAGCGCGCCGCGCGCCGCTTTCGCGATTGCGTGGCTGGAACGCTTGCGGTGCTTCTTATCGGTCAGGTTAACCTGGATGTCGCCCACGTTGTGGCCGGACCGAAGATAGTATTGCCGCACGAGGCCATTGAAGTTGATGGGCGCGGCAAGACCTGAGTACACCTGGTAGTCAGTCACCTCGGGGATGGTCTCGATATAACTGGCCAGCGCGTCAAGCGCTTTCGCCGTGCCTTCTACCGTTGTGCCTTCGGGCATATCGAGAATGACCTGAAATTCTGATTTGTTATCAAACGGCAGCATTTTAAGGACCACAAGCTGCAGGGGAACGAAGCTCACTGCCAGCAGGATCACCACACTCAGGCCGCCATACAGGAACATTCGGGAACGGCGTCCGGCCCGCCCGCCGAGGAAGGGCCGCATGGTGCGCCGGAACAAGGCATTGAGCCAGGAATTCTGGCCGCCATCACCCTGATGCACGGGCGCGCCGGCCAGTAACTTGTTGCTCAGCCACGGTGTGAGGATCAGCGCGACGGCCAGTGAGATCAGCATGCCGGCGCTGGCGTTGATGGGGATCGGGCTCATATAGGGGCCCATAAGCCCCGTCACAAATGCCATAGGAAGCAGGGCCGCAAGTACGGTAAAGGTCGCGAGGATTGTGGGCCCACCCACTTCGTCTACAGCAGTCGGGATAATCCTCGCGAGCGGCTCGGCTTTGAAGCCACGGTGCCGATGGATATTCTCGACCACCACAATGGCGTCATCCACCAGAATGCCGATCGCGAAAATCAGCGCAAACAACGACACCCGATTGATGGTAAAACCCCAGGCCCATGACGCGAACAAAGTGGCCGTCAGGGTAACGACAACGGCCACACCGACGATGATCGCCTCGCGCCAGCCCAGCGCAAGCAGAACGAGAATCACCACGGACAGCGTCGCAAAGCTGAGTTTCTGGATAAGCTTTACGGCCTTGTCGTTCGCCGTCTTGCCATAATTGCGCGTGATGGTGACATTGATTCCCTCGGGTATCAGCGTCGCCTGCATCTGCGCCAGCCGCGCAATCAGAGCATCAGCAATTTCCGTGGCATTGGTGCCCGGTTTCTTGGCGATCGCCAGGGTCACCGCCGGTGCCTGGGCCACCCGCTGCAGACCCGCTTCCTCGGCCGCGGGCCCTGTCGCAAACCAGCTGTATTGCTCCGGCTGATCGGGGCCGTCGCTCACTGTTGCGATGTCCTCGAGATAGACCGGCCGGCCATCGATCAGGCCCACTACAAGCTGCGCGACCTCGTCACGGCTGCTGAGAAAACTGCCGGCCTGCACGGGCAGGCTCAGATCGCTCGAAAGCAGCTCGCCCGCATGGCGAACCACGTTGCTCGCCGTCAGCGCAAAACGCAGATCATCCAGAGTCAGCCCAAACCCGGCGACTCTCTGTGGATCGAGCTCCACGTGCACGATGTCCTGCGCACCGCCTATGGTGTAGACATCGCGCGTTCCCGGTACGCGCTTGAACTCCGCTTCCAGCGCATGTGCGACCTTCAGCAGTTCATGAGTCGCCTTCGAGGGGTCTTCGGTCCACAGCGTTGCGCTCACTATAGGTACGTCATCTATTCCCTTGGGCTTGACCAGGGGGGGCAGTATTCCTGCGTTGGCCGGGCGCCAGTCCTGGTTCGAATAGATGGCGTTGTACAGGCGGACCAGCGCCTCAGTGCGGGGTTCGCCGACCTCGAACTGCAGCGTAAGCACGCCGATGCCGGGACGTGAAACTGAGTAGACGTGCTCGACGCCCTCAATCTCTGCCAGGACCTGTTCCATGGGGATGGCAACAAGGTTTTCGACTTCCAGCGAGCTGGCACCCGGAAACGGTACAAACACGTTGGCGAAGGTGACGTCTATCTGCGGTTCTTCTTCACGCGGCGTGACGAGCACCGCGAAGATGCCGAGCAGCAAGGCAGTAACAGCCAGCAGCGGGGTCAGCGCGTTTTCCTGGAAACGGCTGGCAATAGCGCCCGAGAATCCCAGCTTATTTGCCATCAGCTGCGGCCATCCCTGATTTGACGTAGATAGCGGCGGCTACCGGATCCAGCGCAACACGCTCCTGGTCGCTCAGGCCTGCCAGCACTTCTGTTTTATCGCCATAGACGTTGCCCACCCGCAGCTGTCGAAAGCGAATAGTATTTCCGTCACTCACCACATAGGCGCCGGTCACCTCGCTGCGCCGAACCAGCGCCACGGTGGGAATAAGCAGCCGTCGCGCCTCGCCGACCACAAACGCCACTTTCACGAACATGCCCGGATACAGGCCAAACTGGCCCTCGGGCAGCTCCAGCCTGGCTGTAAAGGTGTTGGTGCCCGGGTCGGCAAAGGGAAATATCGTAAGGCCAACTGGCTGCACCCGGCCTTCCGCAGTTATCACAGCCGCGATCCTCGAGCTGCGAAACTGTGCCGCCACCTGTTGTGGCAGATCGACAGAAACCCGCAGCTGCTCAAGCGATATGCCGCTCATTAAAGGCTGGCCAACGCTGACGGATTCACCCGCCTCAACGTGACGCTGTGTCACGATGCCGGAGTAGGGCGCACGAACAAGCGTGTAGTCCGCCTGTTGCTGCGCAGCCCTGACGGCTGATCTTGAGGCGCTTACACGTGCCGACGTGGCCGCCTTTGCGGCCTGGGCCTGTTCGAGGGCGCGTTTCGAAACGGTCCTGGCCTCATAAAGCTCCTCCGCGCGCCGCAATTCCTGTTCGGCCTCGGTTTCACGAGCCTGCGCCTCCCTGAGCGTGGCCTGCGCGGCGCGTAGCGAAGACTGTTGCTCAACGTCGGTGAACCTCACGATAGGTGCACCGGCCTCCACCTGGTCATCGACGTCGTAGTAGACCTCCGCAATGCGCCCTGACGTCTGGGCCGACAGGGTCGCCTGATTCACCGCCTCGACGGTGCCATCGTAGAGGCGCTCCAGCGGGGCCTGTTCAGCGACCACTGTCGCGACCGCAAAAGGCAACTCTTGCGCCACTGCGAGGGTCGGGAGTCCCTGCACGAGACAAGCGAACAGCAGCACACCGTGCCAGACCCGTGGCCCTGCAGCGCGGACTCTGTGCCTCGCGCACCCGGTAGCCAAATCAACACGCTCACTTTGTTCGGGCCGCCTGGCCATGTCAGTGTTCACGATTTTCGCCTCTTTTCGTTTTTGCCGGTGGCTCACAGTACAGCCCATACAGGGTTTCCAGAACGGTCCGGGCCTCTTTGCCTGCAAGGGAGTAATACTGGGTCTGACCCTCCCGACGACACACCACGAAACCGTCCTTGCGCAACAGGGCCAGATGCTGCGATACGGTGGACTGGCGTGTTTCCAGCAGTTCAGCCAGGCCGTTAACAGACCGCTCTCCGTTAACCAGTTGGCAGAGGATCAGCAGGCGCTTTTCGTTGGCCATCGCGCCCAGCAATCTCTTTGCCTCGCCGGCACTTTTGGACATTTGCTCATACTTGATTTTCATATCACTCAGATCTTCGATTTTGCCGCGCCGCGCAGGCAAGATAGCTGATGGGCTCACGCCTTCAGGGCCTTGACTGGTTACTACGTATATTCGAATTATTGAATATACAAGATCCTGTCCAATGACACAACCCGCATGAGGACGACCGTCTCCCGCTGGCAATGGCTGGGGCAGACCTGCAGCCAGCGGGCACACCTGGGAAGATATTTGCGGGGGCGGGCGTCATGATCTGCAGCGAGGAGAACAGCCAGCATGACTGACAAAAAAATCTGGTTACCGGAACGCAAGGCGGGCCTCGAAAGAATGGCCGCATTTGCGAACAGGTCGGGGCGCGGCTATGCGAACAGCCGAAATTTCGATTTCGGACCCGACAATCGGGACAACGTCTCGCTCATGTCACCATATCTGCGCCGCCGCCTGGTGCTGGAGGAAGAACTCCTGGCTTCCACGCTCCGTCTGCATAGCCTGGATTCGGCTAACAAATTTGTTCAGGAGGTCTTCTGGCGGGCATATTTCAAGGGCTGGCTGGAGCACCGGCCAACGGTATGGACTCGATTATCGCTCGGCCGTTCGAAGGTTGATCGACTCGCTGGAGTCCAGCGCCGAACTTAATGCTCGCTACCAGTCAGCCATCAGCGGTCAGACCGGCATCGACTGTTTCGACGCCTGGGCAGCGGAGCTGGTGCGGACCGGCTACCTGCATAATCACGCTCGCATGTGGTTTGCCAGCATCTGGATATTCACACTCGAGCTGCCCTGGCAGCTGGGGGCCGACTTTTTTTACCGACACCTGCTCGACGGCGATCCCGCCAGCAACACCCTGAGCTGGCGCTGGGTGGGCGGATTGCACACAGCGGGCAAAACTTATCAGGCCCGGGCCAGCAACATTGCGCGCTACACAGACAACCGATTCAATCCGCAGGGGCAGCTTGCGCGCTCGGCGCCGCCGCTGTCAGAAAGTATCGAGCACCCGTTGCAACAGCTGCCAGCCGCTCATACTGGCCCGCTGACCATGCGCTATGGTCTTTTCCTGACCGAAGAAGACTGCTTCCCGGAGTCGCTGATCCAGGGCGACAATCCATCGTGCATCCTGGGAGCAGTGTCAGGTGCATCGCGCTCACCGCTCGCCACCGGCCATCACGCTGCAGAGTTTGCATGCGCCGCGGTTAAGGATGCGCTGCGCCGTGCAGAGCATACGTTTGGTGTGCATGGTGAGCACGCCGCTGATGATGACTGGGCACGCATGCTTGGGGATTGGGCACAGCGAGAGAATATACGCTTTATGGTGACGGCCTATGCACCGGCAGGACCGGTTGCCGACCGCCTCGTTCAGGCGCGCGCTGCACTCAGTGCGCGCGACATACAGCTGGTGCAGATTCGACGCCGCTACGATACGCTCACCTGGCCGGAAGCGACCAGGGTTTCTTCAAACTCAAATCGCAGATCCCCCGAACCCTCGCAGCCCTGGGACTTGCTCCTCAGCCTTGACTGTCGTCAACGCCGCAGCGTTGACCCCCGACTATCGCATAGCGCTCAGAGCTCGATGGCCAGTTCTTTCGAAAGCGCAATCGCACTGGTAAAGGCGGCCTCGACGCGACCCTGAACAAACCAGTCTCCGCAGGCGGCCAGACGCATTTGCACATCCACGCCACAAGCCGGGCCGGTGCTCGAATCAGCATTGGCGTAGCGCCAACGATGCACGCCGCAATACGACGCTCTTGCGACATCGATACCTGATACCCGGGAACATTCGGACAGCATATGCGAGCGCACTGCATCGATATCATCCTCGATGCGCGCGTCTGCCCAGGCATTCGTAGAATGCACGACCAGCGAGAAGGGGCCCGCGCGCCCCGGCTTGCTGCTGTTCACCGAGATCCAGCTGATATCGGCGTCACGCACGAGGGCGGCCTGCCAGGGCAGTTCAAGCGGGTGCTCAAAGCCCAGCATGAGTGCAAAGCACGCGCGCATGCGCGCCATCTCGCAGAGGGCTCCAATACTCGAATCCGCGGGCAACAGGTCCCTCGTTTGTTCTGCGGGGGCAGTGAACACTACCCAGTCAAACATCCCGAGCTCCTTGCCGCCATCGTCGAGAAGCAGCCAGCCCTGGTCGCGGCGCTCAAGTTTCGCAACACAGGTTTGCAGGCGAAGATTGAGCCCCTCGGCAAGCGCCTTGCCAATAGCATTCATGCGCGGCATGGCTACATAGTGCGGGTTGTCGTCATTCCACTGCCTTTCAACAACGACGCTGTCACCCTCGAGCTCGGCAAACCGGGCGAACCAGCTGGCAACCACGCCCCGCTCAATCAGCGGCTTCAGAAACGACTTAAAAGCCGGTGTTCGCGCAACAAAGAACTGCGCGCCATGATCGAATTCATAGCCGTCCGCATACCGGGTGGCCATGCGCCCGCCAACACCCCGTGATTTCTCAAACAGGGTGACCTCGTGACGAGCGGAGAGTTCTTTCGCTGCCACCAGGCCCGCAAATCCAGCACCGACTATCGCTATTGATGTCACTTGTTCACCAGAATAATGAGGAGTGATACACAGGCCAGCACGGTGGCGACGCTGCGCACCCGAAAATAATGATCGGCAATCAGCCCGGCTTTCAGCAGACGGTGATCAATCCAGAGCAAGACTCCGAATGCGAGCACCTGAGACACCAATACCCAGGTCAACCCGGTCATCACGAACGCAAACCAGACAAAAAGGAACACGGCGTTGCTGCTGAGAAAAAGATTCAAGGGTGTCTCGGTCTCTCTGTACAGGAAAGTTGCCCAGTGAGCACCGGCCAGAAAGCACAGGATTGCCAGGCCATAAGTGCTCGCCAGTACATCCAGCCTCCCGAACAGCGGCAGGGCGACGATCCCGAACAACGGCAGGATCGCACAGGCAACAAATGGCAGCGCGCCAGAGAAAGCCAACGCCGCGTAGAGTTTGCCCTTATTCACTTTTGTATACCTTTTCTTGACAAGCCGGGCGCGCATTGTAGCGCCGTGATTATTGAATGCGGAATGATGGCAAGCGCGAGACCCATAGGGTATCTTTACGCGCTTTCAAAGCAAGCCCCAAACCTGAGTTAAATCTTCTTCGGAGTCATAAATGCGCAATTTCCTGTTTTTTTCTGGTCTCTTTTTACTGGCTGCGGCCCCCCTTCGTGCTGAGACTCTGCTTGATCATGACTTCAGGCGACTGGCCGCTGATGAGGTCGTCAACCTCCAGGAAGCCTATGCCGGAAAAGTGATTTTGGTTGTAAACACCGCCTCCAAGTGCGGCAACACGCCACAGTATGACGGACTTGAGGCGCTGAACGAGAAGCTTGGGGACCGGGGGCTTGTGGTGCTCGGTTTTCCTTCCAACGACTTCTTCGGCCAGGAGCCTGGCACAGAAAAGGAAATTGCGGAGTTCTGCAGGCTCACCTACAAGGTGAAGTTCCCGATGTTCGAGAAGGTTTCGGTGAAGGAGGGCGGCGCACATCCGTTCTTCGCGCAGCTTGCAGGCGAAGCGGGCACCTATCCCACCTGGAATTTTCACAAATACCTGATTGGCCGGGACGGTAAGCTCATTGCCCAGTTCAGCCCGCGCACACAACCCGACAACAAAGAGCTGCTCGCAGCAATCGAGACGGCACTCGGTGCCTGAACGCAACACCGCATTCGGCAAGCACCACGATGCCCGAAGGCCCTGAAATACGTCTGGCTGCCGATCGGGTCGCAAAAGTACTTGTCGGTCAGCAGGTCGAAGAGGCGCGTTTTGGGCTCCAGCCTCTCAAGCGCTTCGAGAAGCGGCTTGCAGGCCAATCGGTTACCGCCATCGATACGCACGGCAAGGCGATGCTTACGCGCTTTGACAACGGGCTGACGCTTTACAGCCATAACCAGCTCTACGGCCGCTGGTATACGACCCGCCGCCCGCGCATGCCTAAAACCAATCGCAGCCTGCGGGTGGCGCTGCACACACCAACCCATAGCGCCTTGCTGTACAGCGCCTCTGATATCGAAGTTCTGACCGAGCGCGCAGCTATCCAGGCATCCGTTCCTGCAGCGCATCGGGCCGGATATTCTGGACCCTGCCCTGACCAGCGATGACATCGTTTCGCGGCTGCGTGAAAAGCCGTTCGCGAACCGTGCTTTGGGCAGCCTTTATCTCGACCAGTCGTTCCTGGCCGGCAACGGGAACTACCTGCGCTCCGAGATACTCTGGGCCGCAGGCGCCCATCCATCGCACAAGCCCGCGGATCTTGCTGCGAGCTCCCTGGAGAAACTGGCGAAAGAGACCCTGCGCATGAGCCGGCGCTCTTACCGAACCCGGGGCGTAACAGTGCCGCCCAGGCTCGCGAAATTACTGAAGGCACAAGGCTTGAGCTACCAACGCTATCGTTTCCATGTATTTGGCCGCGAAGGTCTGCCGTGCTATCGCTGCGATTCGAAAATCCAGCGCCAGACCATGGGCAGTCGCAACATCTTTGTCTGCGAGACCTGTCAGTCGTCCTAGCTCTCAGCATGTATGCTCCGTAATCATGAGCAGCGGCAACGAAAACTCGCCTGCCGAGGCGGTGCCTGTCACCACGAGCGTCCTGATCATTGGTGCCGGCTTCGGCGGACTGTGCATGGCGGCCACCTTAAAACGCTCCGGCGTCAACGATTTTCTCGTTCTCGACAAAGCCAGCGAAGTAGGGGGCACATGGCGGGAGAATACCTACCCAGGGGCCGAGTGCGATGTCGTCTCGGCGCTGTACAGCTTTTCATTTGCCCCGAATCCGGCCTGGTCATTCAGATGGGCAGGGCAAGCGCAGATCTTTGCTTATCTTAAGAAGTTTGCGAAGGATTTCGGGATCCGAACACACCTGCGCCTCGGGCAGGCAGTCGGCCACGCAGCCTTCGATGAACAACGGGGACGCTGGCGGGTTGTGACTCAGACCGGTGAAGTGTACGACGCAGCATTCCTGGTGAGCGCAGTCGGTCAGCTCAATCACCCGAAGATCCCGGAATTGCCGGGGCGGGAGTTGTTTAAAGGGGCCGCCTTTCATTCCGCGCAATGGGCACATGATGTCGAAATCGAAGGTAAATCAGTCGCCGTCGTTGGCAACGCCGCCAGCGCCATCCAGCTGGTGCCCAAACTGGCCCGGCGCGCAGCCACCCTGACCATCTACCAGCGCAGCGCCAACTGGATTCTCCCGAAGCACAACCGACCGTATTCGAGCATCCCTGGACTCGCCAAACTCTACCGGTTGCAAGCCTTCTTGCTTGGCGAATACCTGCTGTATCCCGCGATCAAGGGTGCGCGCTTCCGCAAGGGCCTCCTGAATGGGCCTGCAAGCGGCAAATCCGGCAAAACATCAAGGACCCAGCGCTGCACGATGCGCTGGTGCCTGACTATCCGATCGGGGCGAAACGGGTCTTGCTTTCAGACGCCTACTATCCGACGCTTGCCCGCAGCAACGTGCAGCTCGTGACCTCAAGTATCCGGCAGATGACGGCCCACGGCATCGTCTCACGAGACGGCGCCGAGCGAGCATGACGTGATCGTCTATGCGACAGGCTTCAGGACAAATCCGTTCCTGCAGTCGATTCGGGTCATCGGCAAAGCGAAACGATCCTTTGAGCCAACATTGGCAACAAGGGGCGCACGCTTATCTAGGCGTCATGACCGCCGGCTACCCAAATTTCTTCATGCTTTACGGACCCAATACAAACCCCGGGCATTCTTCGGTTATCTACTTCCACGAAGCCCAGGCCAGGCTGATCTCGAAGCTGGTTGCTGAGGCAGGCGACGGCACTATCGAGGTCCGCAAGAACGCCGAAGACAGCCTACAACCGGGAATTAGAGTCGCGGCTTGCGACCATGGCCTGGGCCGAGGTGCAAGACAGCTGGTACAAGGATGGCCAGAGAATCACCAACAACTGGCCGGGCACAGCCCAGGAGTATGCGAAAAGGACCCGCAGGGCCAACTGGTCACATTTCCTCATGCAATCGAACAAACGGCCAGACGCCATTGATTGAGCAGTGAGCGGCAAACTTGGCAATGTGCCGCCCACATAGTCGAAAGCAGATTATATTAGTTCTGTAAATATATGAATTAATGAGACCTTCATCGACCTGGCAAGAAACAGATGGAACGGAAAAGAGGGGCCTGCCTTGTATCAACGGATAATGAGATACATACCTTATTTAACATAATATACATTATGCGCAAACCTGAACTGGATCAGGCTGCTCTGTTCGGCGCCTCCAGGCACGCGTTGGCGTTCCGTCCAAGCGACCAAAGTGCTTATGCATGACCCAATAAATCAGGCCCTCATTTGAGGGCCTGATTGCCTGCCGGGTTGCTCGGCCAATTACCGACTGAACTTCACCGCCCGCCACCGCGCCTGGATGCGCCGCTGCGATTCTGCCGCGATGCTGCTGGCGTTTTCGTTCTGAGCCGTTCAGCTGTCTCGGTCCTGTTCTGGTCTTTGACGGCTGTTTTCTCGGCAGCCTGGTTCTCGTTTTGCTTCTTGGCTATCGCCTTGTTCTCGGCAACCCTGGCTTTGCTCTCTGATTCGGTGGCCTCTGCTGACTCAGTCTCGCTCGCGTCGAAACGGTTGACGGTCGTGGACCCCTCTCCATACTTCACAAAGTCGCGAAAAGCCGAGTTGTCATCATTGTCCCGGGTATCCACACGCGTATTGTGGATGTCGTTCGGCATGTTTGCCGAGCCTTCGCCATTCTTGCTGTTGTGATCTGCCAAAGCCGACCCGGCGGATGCTAACAGGCCGGTAGCGACTGCAATTGTAAATAGTACGTTTCTCATCTCAGCGCTCCTTATCAGATGTTTCTGGAAGGTGTAACGCATGGGTCTGCCTTGCGATGACAGGACCCCCATAGGTACTTTCCGCAGGAACTTTTGAAGTTCCTTGAAACCATTGGGGAACAGCTAGCAATTCCAGCTTTTGACTCGTTCTTGGCACAATCCAATTAGTGCAATCGATTCATTTACGGCCTGCTTAATGTATTCTGACCACCAATCCATCGGTCAGTGTGAATCAAAGTTATGAAAATGTTAGTTCTCGCTTTACTTTCGAATCTCCTGTTAGTACCCGGATTCGCGCAAGAAAACCCTACATCTATCCCGACGCAAGATGAATTCTTCCGCGCGATCAGCGAGCTCTGCGGCAAAGCATATTCCGGAACGGTCACCGTCGATAACGCCAGCAGTGATAGTTTTGCGAACAAGAAGCTCATCATGCACGTCAGGCGCTGCGACGAGACGCAACTACAAATTCCTTTTCACGTAGGTGAAGATGCCTCTCGCACCTGGCTGATTACCAAGACGGGTTCCGGCCTGTCGCTCAAGCACGACCACAGGCACAGCGACGGCACTGAGGATACGCTGACCCAGTACGGTGGCCATACTGTCGATGCCGGGTGGGCACAGGTACAGTCTTTTCCGGCCGACCAGTATTCAAAAGAATTGTTTGTCAGAAATGCCATTCCGCAGTCTGTCGGCAATACCTGGCAGATATTTATCTACCCTGAACGATTCACCTACCGACTGATTCGCCAAGGCCGGGAATTCAGGGTGGACTTCGATTTGACCAATCCCGTCGAAGCACCTCCGGCCCCGTGGGGATATGAGGACACACAAAACTAGATTCGAAGCTCTGAATACGCAAGGCCAACCGCTGTGGCTTCTGTCAGCCTGTCCTGCCACACTCAGTGCGTATTCCCTCCCCGGCTGGCTCAGAATATGACTACCCACGCATCAGAGAATAAGCAGTGGACCGACCGCGATTTGGACAGCCTGTTGGTCGAAAACGACTTTCGGCTGCGGGGAGTGGAAGTCACGCGCCTGGACACCTTTGTTGATGCGGCTTTTGCATTCGTGCTGACGCTGCTGGTCATCTCATTCGACTCGATCCCTTCGAATTATCCGGAGATGATCGTTGCTGCGAGCCGAATCCCGGGCTTTGCTGCCAGCTTCGCCGTGCTAATGATGTTTTGGCTGCAGCACCGGCTGTGGAGCCGCTGCTATGGACTGGAAAATTCCAAGACAGTGCTCTACAGCCTTGTGATGATATTTGTGATGCTTGTTTACGTGTACCCGCTGCGCATGATCTTCGAGGGTATGTTTGCAAATCTCACGGGCGGCTTTCTGCCGACCAGCTACGAGATCACGAGCTACTACGAGCTGCGTATGATCTTCGTCTTCTATTCTGTCGGCTATTGCGCTCTGTCTGTCATCATCAGTCAGCTGTATCGTGCGGCTCTGCTCAACTGTGCAGCACTTGGGCTGAATCAGATTGAGCTCCGAAAAACCAGGATATCCGTGCAAGCCTGGACAATCAGCGCAATCTTCGGCGTACTGTCCATTGTGTTTGCACTCACCTTGCCAAACGCCTGGGTAGTGGCGGCCGGCTATATGTATTTTGGCGTGTTGCCGGCCATGCGGGTGCCGGCGTATCTTGATCGACGCCGTTACCCGGACACCTAGAGCCAGGTCACTTTCCTATTTTTCTGGCTCCTTGCCGAAGCGTGCCATGTAGAGTTCTTTTGCCGTTTTCTCTGCGCCACCGCGCATGAATCCCTCAACATTCTGTGAGGCAGAGATCGCGCCGCCAAGCACCCAGCTGTTTTTGTCAACGACAATCTGCCCGAGCTCTTCTCCTGACATTCCATCTTTGATGACCACGATAGCGTCGAAGTACGTGCTGCCGGCACCCAGGCCAATGAGAAATTTCGCGGCCGCGTTACCACGCTCAAACCGCGTTATCTCGCCGCCGATAAGCAACTCGCCCTCCGCAGCATCATCGCCGCGCCGTACGTTGTCGAACACATTCAACTTGTTCAGCTCAGCCTGAAGGTACTCTGAGAAAGTGACACTGGCGGCCTGCACGTCAGCCTGATACTCAGCTTTTTTCTCTGCACCCTTTTCGCCACTCTTGAACTTCTTGCCCGCCGTAGCCGCATCAGCGAAATCACTGATGACGGCAGAGCTATAGGATGACAGGTCGATGCGTTCTTCGGCCGCAGCGTCGGCCGCTTGCAGGCCAGAGGTTGTTCCACAGCCGCCCAGGAGTCCGGCGGTCATAATCAATGCAGCAATGCCAGCAATTGCTCTGGCGCCTGAAATACCATGTTGCGTCATCGTCGTCTCCCCCAGTGTCTTCAGTTTCTAATCATTAATCTTGTCAGAGCAGCCGAACTGACTGCGAAGCAGAGGACACAGTAAATCAAAAACCGTGATTGCAGGATACCCACAAATTGTCGACGTTTATTTTCTTTATGTATCAAACGCTTAGCTTGCTCTGACTTTGCCAGATGAAGGTGGATGTCCCAATTTGCCTCCCAAATTGCCCGTTCTGGCCGCCCAGGTCCTCGTTAAAAGAATCCGTTTCAAGTCATCAGCCCACTCACCGCCATCTGGTAGTCCATCCGCTCACCGCGCCATTTCGTGACGCACGCGTCAGGCTGAATACCCGGCTCGAAGAACTCCTTGTCAAGCCAACGTTCGAGGTCTGCGGTTGCTACCCCTGGCAGCGCCCAATACCCGGGCAACCTGTCAGCCGACCTGTCTTTGAATATCACCTCGCCACCTGCCCTCTTCTCACAGTCGAAACCCCCCTCGTGCACCAGGTGATGGTGGTATCGGCAGAGCAAAATCAGGTTATCCAGGCTGGTCTCACCGCCGTCGGCCCAGTGTTTGATGTGGTGACCGTCCACGAAGCGAGTATGCGTGCAGCCCGGAAAGCGGCAGCCGCCGTCCCTGGCCTGTAAGGCCCGCCGCATGGGCGGCGGAATGGTCCGGGATCGTCGCCCGATGGACAGCGGCTCGCCGTTCTCTTTTTTAAGAATGTGCGACAATCGAGCTGTCGCAGCAAATCCGGCGAGATGTTTCCGCGGTAACGTGGGGGCCGTCCTCCAGATGAGACGTTACCGCGGTAACGTCGCGATCATGGGTCAGCATTGAATTCTGACCCCGGCCTTGTTTGAGCGGCCCCTCTGAAACGTGCACCACCACCTGATAGCGATCCGCCGTGGAGCCTGAAGACTCGCTGTTGTTCATGTAAGTCTCGGCCACAGCTGCCAGAGCATCAGCGCGCCGGGCCGCGATGGGCGCTCGCTCCGGTTCCCGGTCTGGCGTTACCGCGGTAACGTCATGATCAGGGGTCTGAATTGAATTCTGACCCCCGCAAAAAGGTGTCTGAATTGAATTCAGACACCTTTTTGGCCCACGAATTGAATTCAGACACCTTTTTGGCCCCTCTTCACGAAAGTCCCGATCCATCGCCATCTCGAGCGCCTTCACCACCATGGCCCCCTGCTCGGCTGGCAGCCGCGCCTTGATCACCAGATACCCGTCGTGGTCGTAGTAGTGCGTGAGCTCGCGATCGCGATACGCCGTACCGGCAATCTCCGCTTCCTGTAAGCGTTTCACCTTGCGGCATTGCGACACCAGCTTTTCCACATGATGGGCCGTGCCATGCTCGGCGATCATCAGGAGAGAATCTTCGTTGGTCTCATCGGCGATGCGGGTCATGGCCCGGACCTTGGAATAGCTCAGCGCACCCCTGGCGAAGCGCTCGCTGATTTTGGGCAGGCTCTTGAGTGCGTTCGCCACCCGCACCTTCTCGCGCGCCGCGTTCATGCCGATGCCGCATTTAAAATTGAGCCAATGGGCGCAGGAAGCAAGGCCCAACTCGGCCCAGTACTCGTGCTCGTCGAACTCCCGGATGAGCTCCATGAGGCGATGCTCGGCCGCGTAAATCTGGCTGCAAAGCTCCGTGATCCTGGCGCCTAATTCTGCTGCGTGTGACATGGACTCCTCCTTGTCAAAAGACCATCTGTACATATATACAGTATACGTCTAACACCATGAAAACGCAAAGAAATATGTCTTTTTCGGCGGCAAGATTGACGGGTTTGAGGGCACTCATCCGAGCTTGGGCGAGCTTGGGGACATCCACCCATTCTCGTCGCCGGGATAAAGTCAGGAATGAGGACACCCACCCATTGCCGGCGCCCAATTCATTTATTTATCAAATGCTTAGCTTGAGCTGGTTTTTTTAAAGCAAGGTGGATGTCCCGAATTGCCACCGAATTGACGCCTACCGAGTTCCCGCGCCTGAGCTGTCCTCGTTGGGGCCAATCCACCCCACGAGCCGGCGGGGTATCAACATCGGGACCTTGCTTTGGTAGACACGATAGCCGTCGCCAAACTCGGCGACCAGATCGCGCTCCTCCAGCACGGCGCCAAAGACAATCCACAGGCTCCACAGTGCGTTAAACAGCAAACGGTCGACAGTGAGATACGGCTGCGACCAGATCATCACCAGCACAAAGAAGTACAGTGGATGGCGAACCCATCGATACGGCCCACGAACCGCAAGAGCTGGTGATGATGCGCTGCCGGCCCGGTTTCGGCGAAGGATTGGTGTAAGGCCCAGAGTATCAAAACCCTTCAATGACACAGCACCCCAGGCAAGGCCGCACACGGCGAGAAAGAACGCCACTCGTGCAAGCCACCACAGGTAGCCTGATGCAGCCGCGATGACGTATTGTGATTCCTGCCAGAGGAGGACGACAGCCAGGAGGGTTACGCCCGAGGCAATCGCGTAGACAGCGCCTGTGTAGTGCCTGGGAACGAAGCGCGCCATCCACTGTTTGAACGAACGCCTGGTCATGCCGCTGTGTTGCACAAAGAACAGCAATGACAGGCCCGTGTTCATAGCCAAGCCGCCCCACAGGCTCAGATTCAGCTCGACCAGGCGAGGCGAACCAGCCAACACAAAGATGCCAAAGGCGACCAGCGATACACCGCCGATGCCAACGGCGAGCGTGATCATGCACCAGGCAATCAGTTTTTCAGAAAAGGAGTCGCTCGGCAGATGTGCGTTTTCAGACATCGGTATGTGTGCGGCAGAATGAGTTCCGAATTACGTTGGCGAATTACGGGATATCCAACGATTCCATGGTATCAGTTATGCAGTGACTCGCGGACTGTTTGAATGTGAGTAGTGATGTGCTCCGCCCTGCGTCCCTCTCGTCTAAGCGCGCATCAGTTCTGGCGGAATACCCCAGCGATCTGCCCGGCAACCTTCTCGATATTGGCCGGGCGGGCCCTGAGGTTCGAGAGTATCGCCACAGCCATGTGTTCGTCAGGAAAAATAATTACGAAAGATCGATTGCCTTGCTGCGTCCCGCGGTGTTGGTAGATCGTTCGGCCCTGCGCATCTTTACCCACCCGCCAGCCAAGCCCTGTCCCGGTGAGCTTACCGGAGGCGTCCGTCTGTGACGTAAACATCTGCGTATACATAGCCTGCGAAAGGAAGCCAGGTTCGAAGAGCAGCGCAGCGATCCGCACCATGTCGTCAGCGGTGCCGATCAGCCCGCCCCCGGGGCGCTTATAGGCGCTGTTCAGTGGCCAGGCATTGACCACCGGCCCGAGCTGGCGTGACAAATAGCCCTCGTAGTCGCTGGTCGGATCGTAGAAATCGACCCGGTCCGGGATGATCGCGAACCTGTCGTCAATCACCGTTTCGCTCGCGCCAGCCGGCGCCAGTACATAGGTGTCGAGCAAGTCGTAAAAGCTGCGCCCGGTCGTCGCCTCAAGCACTGCGCCGACCAGCGTATAGCCAAAGGTTGAATAATTGAACGCAGCACCGGGCCTGGAAACGAGCGGGTCGTCAAAGAACAGGGAATAGATCTCCTGGTCGCTTGCATACGGTCGCGTATCGATCATTCCACCGGGCACCGAGAAGTCAAAATCCTTGCGCTGGTAATGCCGTATACCCGCAAGGTGCCCGAGTAACTGGCGCAGCGTGATCGGCGCACCCTTGTCCGGGAACGCGGGGAGCGCCTGCCTGATGTCTGCGTCCAGATCCACCTCACCAGCGTCCGCCAGCCTGGCCGCGAGGATTGCCGTCAGGACCTTCGATACGCTGCCGAGCCGAAACTTCGAGGCACGTGTCGCGGGCACCTGGTGCTCGAGGTCGGCCATGCCAAAAGCCTCGGACCACACGATGGCGTCGCCTTGCCAAACCGAAACCACTAGTGCGGGTGCACCGCTTTCTGCCAGCGCCGTCTGCATGGTCTGGCGCGCGGTACCGAGAGATTCCTGACCGACCGCGGTATGCAGGCTTGCAGTCTCTCCCCCCGGCCCCGGCTCGCCAGGCACGGAGGCGCAGCCGGTGCACACCAGCAGGATGGCGGCGAACAGAACCATGTGTCGAGTTGCCGGGTTCATCAGTGCCTCCTCCCCTGTTCGTTTTGGACGCAGGCCGATACTGTGCCACAAGCCCTGACCAAAGTGGGCAACACGCTGACGGCAGCCCGCCCTGTCCATATGAGTAATAATTGGCCCCCGCACAACTTAACCCGGGGCAATCGTTTGCGTCATTCCCGACTTTCCAGCTTTCTGTTTATTTTCGCCCTGGTGTTCGCCGGCGAGATGATCTTTGGCCTCCCGTTCCATACCACCCGTTTCTTTCGACCCACTTTTCTGGATGTTTTCGGCTTCACCAATACTGAGCTGGGTGACGTATTCGCCTTCTATGGCGTCGCTGCAATGGCTTCTTACTATCTCGGCGGCCCTCTGGCAGACCGCTTCTCTGCCCGCGGTCTCATGGTGGTTTCGCTTGTTGCCACGGCCGCGGGTGGACTGTATCTGGCCACCATCCCTCAGTTCACGGGTACCGCAGTTGTCTATGCGTGCTGGGGTGTGTCGACCATATTCCTGTTCTGGGCGGCAATGATCCGTGCGACCCGTGAATGGGGAGGCGACACCTCTCAGGGGCTCGCCTTTGGCCTCCTGGACGGTGGCCGGGGACTGATCGCCTCGGTCATGGCAGTGGTCGCCGTGCTCCTGTTGCAAGTGTACCTGCCGGCAGACGTGCAGCTTACGACCGGTCAGCAACGTCTGGCGGGGTTCCGGAGCGTTATCCTGTTTTATTCGGTGGCGACGCTTTTCGCCGCAGCCCTGGTCTGGCTGTTCGTGCCGGCCATAGCACCGACCGCCTCGCCCGAACGATCCAGCCCGCTTGCCGGCATGCTGGAAGTGATGCGCAGACCCGTGGCCTGGCTGCACGCGCTGATCATCGTGTGCGCCTACTGTTGTTATAAAGGCCTCGATAACTACTCCCTGTATGCGTTCCAGGTACTCGGCATGAACGAGATCGAGGCGGCTAACTTCAGCGCGTATGCGAGCTACCTGCGTCCCGTCGGCTGCATCGCAGCCGGCATCATCGCTGATCGCTACGGGGCGGGAAAAATAACAGGCCTGTGCTTTGCGCTGCTTATCGGCCTGTACGGCATGCTGGGCATTGCTGCGCCAGCGCCCGGCTGGACCACGTTAATCTTCGCCAACCTGTTGGTGAGCTTCCTGGCCGTTTATGCATTCCGTGGTTTGTATTACGCATTGCTGGAGGAAACCCGGGTACCGAAGCATCTGACCGGCGCCACGGTCGGGTTTATCGCGTTCATCGGCTATACACCTGATGTGTTCTTCGGCGCAGTCACCGGACGGATTCTGGATGCCGCGCCGGGGCTGGCAGGTCATCAGCATTTCTTCCTGTTCCTGGCGGGCGTCTCTGTTGCCGGCCTGCTTGCAGTCACTGCCCTCGTCTATTGCGAGCGCCGTGCCGTTGAACTTTGACCTATAATCTACATTCATCGGCCTGTTCCGTGCAACGAAGACAAGCAGCTGGCCGATATGGTGGCGATGCCGTTGGGCCGGGCTACCGCTCGGCTCACGAAGCTTTGATTGATAACGGGTTCATTAACCTGCCCCTCAACCAAGATCGAAGAAGAACAACCGTGAAACCAAAACTATCCAATATCGACCATGCCCATGTTTACGTGGATAACTGGGAAGATGCCGAGAAATGGTATGCAGAAATACTGGGGTTCACGCGCGTTGAGGCGCTGATGAGCTGGGCGGTCAACAATGGACCGCTCACAATAGAGAACGAGGATAAGACAATTCATCTCGCGCTTTTTGAAAGGCCTGCACACTCAGGCAAGTCGTCCATCGCCTTTGGCGCCAGCGGCGAGCAGTTTCTGGCCTGGAAGGTTCATCTGCAAAAGCACGGCCTCGACCTCAGGGTGACGGATCACAAGCTGGCCTATTCAATGTACTTCAGCGATCCCTGGGACAATCCCCATGAAATCACAACCTACGAACGCGATTACGTAGCAGAACATCTGGCCTGAGCGCTCCTCTGCAGCAAAACGGGCCGGCTTTTTTCCGGGACGCCGCCAGGCAAATACGGGTCCGGCTCCTTTTGCCCTTATCGCGCACCCGAAATCAATCTGTCTCCTTTTTTCTTATGCAGCGCGGACCCGGCCAGGTTGCTCGTCAACCCGCGGTCGTATGAGCATTGGCCCGTAATGGAAAACAAATACCGCAAAGCCCAGCGACCAAAGCGCGCCGGATACCATGACGGAGCTCCGGTAGAGACCCGGCTCGACGAACATTCCGCCTACCCGGACAACGGCCGCGAACTGCACCAGCAGGAACGCGCTGACCTCTGCCACCCCTGCCCTTAATGCACGGCCGGTGTGACCCAGGCTGCTGCGCATCATCATCGCGATCATCAGGGCGCTGATTGCACCGAGCGTCAGGGCATGTACGGCCGCCACTGGCGGTACAGCCCCCAGCATGGAAAATGCCCTGATGGCCAAAGAGACCGGAATCCATCCATACGCGGCAGGCAGCATCCACAAAAGCGCGTTGCCAAGCGTGCGATGGGGCTTCCACAGAAGCCATCGGATGATGTTGGCCAGCGCAGCGATTAAGAGCGCCGCCACCCATACACCGTCGCCGAGGGTAAACCAGGGGGCCAGTGCATCCAGCATCAGAATACCCACCAGCGAGCCCACGGCAGTCACCTCGATGAAGGTACTGCGCACGGGGCGCGCTGACGGTACTGCATTAATCGTAAACGCAGGAATGACACGACCGCCGATGATGGCCATCAGAATCGTGATCAGGTCCAATGCCAGGGTGACAGAAGCACCTCTCCAGACTGGGGCAAGCAACCCCAGCTGAGCCAAATGAAACAGTGCGTTGGCGATTGACAGGCCGCCCAGGACCACCAGAAGCTTGAGGTTGCGTAGGTTGCGGCTGCGCCAGATGGGCACCGCAATCACCCCGGCCAGCACCGGCAGAAAGGCGAGATCGGTGATTACCGCCGGGACCGCGAAGTCGGTCAGCAGCAACCCGCGCGCCAGCAGCCACAGGCAAGTTAATGCCGCAAGCCCAAGACCATGAGGTGTCGGCAGGTTTGTCCAGTTGCGAACCGCGGTGAGCAGGAACCCGGCAATCACCGCCGAGGTGAATCCAAAGACCATTTCATGGCTGTGCCAGGGCATGCCGTTGAGATAGCCACCCATTTGCACAAACCCGAACAACATGGCAAGCCACAAGGGCAACGCCAGCACCGCGAATAGGGCGCCTGCCAGGTAAAAAGGCCTGAAGCCGAGGGCAAAAAGCGAGTAAGAGATCGTCGTCAAAATGAGCACCTTGTTGCGCTTTTACATAAGCTTAAAACTGCTTCACATTCTTGTCGTCCGCTAACTGTGCCAGGTGACTGTTTAGATCACACGCCAGTTCAAGCCAGCCCAAATGAACTGCGGGCCTTCGCTGCAACAGCCCATTACATCAGAGGATGCTTTAAGGCTGATAAACAAGCAACTAACCGCACCGTGGCGGCGGTTTCTTCAAACGATTGTGACGGCCATTTGTTTGCCACTTCCTGTCGTGGGAAATGGCGCCAAAACGAAAAAGTGTCGACTGAATTAATATACCGTTCAATACCAAAACTGCGACGCTCGTCGCCTCATTTTTTTTCAAGTTTCTTTAAAGTTGCATTCAGGTTGTTGGAACGCAGTAGCTCTTTTACTTGTTTCGCTTCCGGTTCGACAATCAATCAGGCTGATCAAGGAATCCAGTGATGAGGCGAGAACAACTTCCAAGTTTTGACGACACGATTGCCGGGCAGAATTTTCAGGCTCTCATGTTCCCTGCAGACTCGTTTAAAGAGCTACAGGCCCTGAGCGAAAACTCAACTGTTGAGGTTTCGCTCAGAAAACCGATACCAGGCCTTCCGATCCTGACACGCAGAACCCCGGCAGAGGCCCAAGCGGTCCCTGTCGAGGCATTAGCGCCTGATGCCACCGAGACGCTCGCCGACGCGGAGTCGGCACCGGATCAGTTCGCCGTAAGGCGCACCGCGATGGTGGAACGCAGACGCAGGCGCGGCAGCCGACGCCGGCGTGAGATGCGAAGCAGAGGCGGTCCACGCGTCTGCATGTTCTAGGCAGGCAGCGGGGCAACGTTCACACGAGCGTCGCCCCGCTTTCCACTAATAGACGTCGTAGCCTCTGCGCGACACGTTCGTACTGCAGGCAGCGAATCTGGCCCACAGCTTGGCAGGCACAGAGTCCGGATCATTCTGCGCGTCTCTCCACACATCCCACGCATTGCCAAACGCCGCGGCGCTGGCTGTCCTTCCGACCCAGTACAATGAGATCAGGTTCTGACTCTGAATAGGCATCAGGATCTCGCTCTTGTAGCCGTTCTTCGAACCCCATTGAGTATTGAAGTCGTCCTTGATCTTCAGGTATTCGGCCAGGCTACAGCCCTCGTTCAGCTTCACTTCGATTACATCAATGTAGTCGGCGAAAGCGGAAACTGAAAATACCAGAAGCACCAACCCCATAATTGCTTTCATCGCGTTCCCCCAGTTTATTTGTTGTTTCAGGTTCTGCGGACAAAATGCCGTAGAACATCTCTCAATATAGACGAAAATTTCCGCGGTGGCGGTCGCCGGCCTCGTGACAAGCTGCGCGAGGGCGTGTTGCCGGGGCATGATTCCTGCCAGACTTTGTCACTCATTCCTCACTGCGGACCGTGGCGTTCGATTCCTGGCACTGCCTGATCAGCATTTACCACGCTACCCGAGCTGCGCATCTGCAGACATATTTCAGCCCGCCTGTTCTGACGCCCGCGCTGGAAACTCGATGCTCGCTTTTATTTCCTGCAATTTTTCCTGCACGCTTTCGAGGTCCTTCTCGGTCAGCGTCGCCGGAGTCAGATCCGCATTGATGACCGATTTCATCTCGCAGCGAATCAGGTACATGAATCCATCCGCATGAAAAATCAGCAGGCCGCTGACCGAATCATCCTGTTTTTTCTTCTTCGGGTTGCGCAGGAATGCATGACCCTCAGGGATATTTGCCACCGCAAAAAGATCGCGGGCACCCTCTTCACCCACAAAGGCCTCGTTCGACAGCGAGGTTTTCGACGCCACATTCTGAAACACGTAAGGCATGACGAAGCCGGCAAGAAAGCGCTGGTAGACTGCTTCGCGTTGTTCGCTTTCCTCGATTTGCGGAGCCATCTCCGGATCCAGGCGCAGGCTGGCGACGCTCCACATGGGTGCCGGAAGCAAACCACCTCGATCGAGAAACGCCACGATCATAAAATCTGCATCGTTGTGTTCCTGGACTTTAAGAGCCTTCCAGTCTGGCACGGGCACCGTGAAATTGTGCAGTGGGGACACATAGCGACCTGCCACGACGTTTCCGGACGCCAACGTGTCGCCGCTGGCGAGCACGCCTAGAAAAACAATGAGCGCAAACATTCTGGTTTCGCCACGCATAGCAGTTTTCCCTCGCTGGTAATGAACGGGGCAGACCGGCCCGATGGCTGGCTGCCCGGCCGCGGACCGTGCCAGAAGAAAGTACTCAGACCGACACTAAGCTTAGGCCAGTTCCAAAAAATAGATAGGAGGGGCGCCAGCCCGAATCGAACAGGACGCCCGGCTGTTACTGAATCGTCGGCCGTACACCGGTCATTTCAACCGACAGGTCCCACAGTCGCCTGGCCAACTCCGGGTCCCGGCTGCGCCGACTACCCTGGACTCGCGTTGCAGGTCCGGCCGTTTCGAGCCGCCTTACAGGACCGAAGTACTCGCCGCCCTTCGCACCCGGTAGCGTGGCCGCCATCAGCGTCGGCCAGGCGCCCTGCAGCGAACTATTGAGCAGCCCGCTAACCAGCGGCGTCATGGCCACCAGGAGACGCGGCAGATAGCGCGTGAGCTCGGTATTGGCAACGCCCGGGTGGCAGGCCACCGAAATCATGCTGGATCCGGCCGCCGACAGGCGCCGGTGGAGTTCGTTGGCGAACAGCAGATTGGCCAGCTTGCTCATGCGATACCTTTTGCTTGCGCTGTAGCCGTGCTCCGCATTGATATCGTCGAAATCGATCCGGCCACCCTTGTGCACAATGCTGCTGGTGGAGACTACACGCGCACCCGCGTGTTCGGCGAGCTTGGGCAGCAACAGGCCGGTCAGGGCAAAGGGCCCGAGATGGTTGGTACCGAACTGCGACTCGAAACCGTCCCTGGTCAGGCCATAGGGCGGCACCATGACGCCCGCGTTGTTGATCAGCACATCGAGCCGCGGTTCCCCGGCAACGCGCCGTGCGGCCGCCCTGACCGAGGTAAGGTCGGCAAGATCAAGACTCACCAGGTCAAGGTCAGCGCGCGGATGGAGAGCCAGAATCGCCGCCCGCGCCTGCGCCGCTTTGGTATCCGAGCGACAGCCCAGCAGCACGCGCGCGCCCTGCGCTGCCAGCACCCTGGCCGCTTCAAAACCGATCCCGGTATTGGCGCCTGTTACCAGAAACGTCTTACCGCTTTGCTCAGGCACGTCGCGATCAGTAAAGCCTTTTGTCACCTAACGCTCTCCGCCCAAGTCGCGCGCATGCTGACCAGCCACTGAAGCCATGCTGAACCCGAGCAGGCTAGTAAGACTCGACTTCCTCAGTCGCGATAGCGGCGGCGTGGGTCGACTGATTGCCACCGAGTTTTTTCGACCGGTACAAGGCCCGATCAGCGTCAGCAACAAGTGCGCTGACATAGTCCGCCTCCTGGCTCAGTTCACCGCTCGGAAACAGCATCGTCGAAACGCCCACACTGATTGTGCAAGCGACATGATCCCAGCTGTGGCCCTTAATTTTCCTGCGCATTTTCTGTGCCGCCTTCAGGGCGCCGGCCATTTCCGTGTTGGGCAACAGCATTGCAAACTCGTCCCCCCCATAACGGGCCGCAATATCACTGGCGCGCGAACACGATGTCATGATGCCGGCAACGGCTTTCAGGGCCTCATCTCCGGCCGCGTGCCCATACGTGTCATTGAGTCCTTTAAAATGGTCAAAATCAATGAGCAGGAAAGACAGCGGGCGTGACATTCGATGCATGAGCCGAACATGAACGATCAGTTGCTCGTTCAGGGCCCTGCGATTGAGCAGGCCGGTCAGTTCGTCAGTTCTCGCCAGTTTGGATAGCTGTGCATTCGCTTCCACAAGCCCCGAGGCCGCTGCCAGCAGCCTGTTTTCCAAGTCTCTTTGCACGGTCAGGTCGACTATTGACGCAAGGACATGGGGCCCATCCTCCAAGTCAATCGGGTTGAGGCCAATCTCTACCACAAGCTCAGAGCCATCTTTCGTGATCGCACTCAAGTGCCGGCCCTGACCCATTTTACGAACCTCGCCATTCCCGAGGTAGCCCGAAAACAGACCGGCATGCCTGGCGCGAGATTTCATGGGGATCAGTATCTCAATGGACCGACCCAGCAAGTCACCCTGTTTGTATCCAAACAGCTGGTTGGCTTCCTTATTGGTGAGCTGAATATGCCCGCTGGCGTCCACCAGGATGATTGCGGCAGGGGACGCATCAATCGCTATGCGGAAGCGCCCGGTGCCATCCAGTTCCGATCTGAGGTCTTTTACCGTCGCGAAAAGCAAACCTGTATCCTGTTGAGAGGCCGCAGCATACTTAAGCAGCTTATAGGTCCCATTCGCACACCGATAACGGTGCTCAAATGATACCTTTGCGGCCCCGGCAGCCAGGCTCGCAAGGGCCTGCGAGGTTGCATCAACGTCTTTGGGATGAATAAAGTCAGTGAGCGGGCGGTCGAGCAATGTTTCAGCGGTTCGGCCGACTGTATTCTCGAAGACGGCGTTGACCATCCGGAACCGGCCATCGCCGCTGAGAATACAAAGCATGTCGGACGACAGTTCGAAGAAGTCCCTGAATATATCCCTGGTCAAGGGTTGCACCCCCGGCATCCGTTTCGAGTCGCTCAGGGAGCTGCCTCATACGATCAGAAGCCGAAAGTAAGAACCTATCAGAGCGTGCCCCCCAGCACCTGCCCCATTATTGTTACGTCAGGGCCTAAATAGCAAGCTTATGTCAAATTGCTGCTGAGAAAAGCCAGCCCTGCAACTGAACACTGCGCTAGTAGCTGAAGTGCTTGATCTTCTCACCGCGAAAACCAAGCTCGGTCATGGCCGTTATGCCGACTTCGAGGTGGGTCTCTGCCCAGGATGCCGTCACCCTTTTATCCCTGGCTTCGGTCTTGATGCCTTCGGGAGTCGTCGGCACATCTGATACGAGGAGCAAGGCGCCGCGGGCGATTTCATTATGATGGCCGACGATAAAAATGGTCGCCGTCTCCATGTCGATCCCGATCGCTGTCATGCGCTTGAGCCTGGCCAGAAACTCCAGGTCGTGCTCCCAGACCCGCCGGTTAGTTGTGTAGATCACGCCCGTCCGATACTCGAGGTGCCTTTCCTTTAGCTCTTCCGACACGAACTTGTGCAACTTGAACGACGGCAGCGCCGGCACCTCTCTCGGAAAATAGTCGTCGCTGGTACCCTCCCCGCGAATCGCTCCGATGGGCAGAATAAAATTCCCGATCTCAGTAGATTTCTTGAGCCCCCCGCACTTGCCGAGGAACAGCACGCCCTTGGTCGGCCGCGCGCTGAGCAAATCCATGATGGTGGCCGCATTGGCGGAACCAATGCCGAAATTGATAATCGTCAGGCCGTCGCTGTTGGTCGCGGCTTTCATGGGCCGATCCATGCCATGGATCTCGCAATTGAAGCGGTCGGCAAACTGCTGCACGTAGCTGTCGAAATTGGTCAGCAGGATATAGTCGCCAAACTTGTCCAGCGGCATGCCGGTGTATCTGGGTAGCCAATCGCGCACAATGTCTTGTCGATCCATGTTTCGGTCCCTCTTCGTGTGCCGCATATTATTGCATAGGCACCAGGTTTGAACGGCACCGCAGCCCTGCGCCGGCGGCACAGTTTGCTCCTGCGTGCGGCCGTAAAAACCCGATCCTTCCCGAGGCACCCGAGTGGACCCTCCAGACCCAAAGTTTCGGCCAGGCAGAAAAATGTCATGAATTTCACGGCCTGCCGCTTGTATCCTAAATGAGAATCTATATCATTTAGGAATGGAAGCTGATAATCCGAGCCTGACGCTGGCGAACCTGCTGCCGGGACAGCGGGCTCGCATAGACAATATCGACTCGGAAGACCCTGCCGTGCAGCGCCTCATGGTACTGGGGCTGGTGGAAGGTGCAGAACTCACCTTTCGCGCCAGCGCGCTTGGGGGGGACCCGCTCGAGTTTCGCCTCTATGGTGGCACCCTGTCCCTGCGGCGAGACCAGGCGCGTCATTTCAGCGTGACGGCGGTCGGCACCGATGAATAAGCCCAACGTCATTGGTGTCCCGCTCGAGAAAATCCAGATCCATAACGTCGGCTTGGCCACCATCGCGGTGGTCGGCAATCCGAATGGTGGCAAGAGCACGCTTTTCAACCGGTTGACTGGCTTGCGGCAGAAGACCGCCAACTACCCGGGCGTTACGGTAGAAAAACATGTAGGGCGCGCACGCCTGTACGAAAAGTCACTTGAACTGGTTGACCTGCCGGGCACCTTTGCGCTCAGCACCTTCTCCCTGGACGAGCGCATTACCGTGGATGTATTGCTGGGCAGGATGCCCGGCACCGAGCCACCCGCGGGCATCCTTGCCGTGGTGGATGCGACGCGCCTTTATCAGGGGCTGTACCTGCTTCAGCAGCTGCTGGAACTGCAGTTGCCCGTGGTCGTTGCGCTCACCATGACAGATGTTGCACGACGCCAGGGCGTGGTGATCGACGTAGAAAAACTCAGCCAGCATCTGTGCGGGATACCCGTTTGCCCGGTGGTGGCGACAACAGGCCACGGCATGGAAAAGCTGGAGCGGGCGCTGGCCTCGCTGCCCGGCGCAGCAGCACCGAAAGTGCCCGACTTCTGGCCCGCGCTGCGCGCAGCCGAGGTCTCTCTGCGCGGCAAGCTGCACCTTGATTTCGAACCGCGACGGATTGAACTCGAACGTGCACTGATCGACGGTGATACTGAAAACAACCGTGTCATCGCGAGTTCAAACGCGGAAGATCGCCTGCGTATTCAAACTATCAAACGAAGCTTGTTCGGAGAAAAACCGCCGCTGGCAGAGGAAGCCCGCCACCGTTATCGCTGGATCCGCCAGGTGTTGAATGACGTGCAGACCCAGGCCACACCTCTGGAGACAATATCCACACGGCTGGTAGAGTTCATGGAGCGCCCGGTGCCGGCCACGATCTCATTTTTTGTCGTGATGATCGTGGTGTTCCAGGCCGTATTTGCGTGGGCAACTCCGCTGATGGACAGCATCGATGCGACGGCCGGGCTGCTTACGAACTGGGTCAACGCGACCTTGCCAGCCGGCGCTTTGACCAGCCTGCTCGCGGACGGCGTGATTGCGGGCGTGGGCAGCGTCGTGATCTTTCTGCCGCAAATCCTCATTCTGTTTCTGTTTATCATTCTCCTGGAAGACACGGGTTATCTCGCGCGCGCGGCCTTTCTTATGGATCGCGCGATGAGGACTGTCGGCCTCTCGGGCCAGTCCGTCATCCCGATGTTGTCGAGCTTCGCCTGCGCGGTGCCCGGGATCATGGCGACGCGCGTTATCCCCAATCGTCGCGATCGCATCGCCACGATTCTTGCAGCACCGTTTATGACCTGCTCCGCGAGGCTGCCGGTTTACGCGCTGTTAATTTCAGCCTTTGTGCCCTCCACGCGCGTCGGTCTTTTCAACATCCAGGGCCTCGTACTGTTTGGCCTCTACATGCTGGGCATCGTGGGCGGTGCCGGCACGGCCCTGCTGCTGCGCAAATCCGCTTTGCGCGGCCCAAAGCCCTCGTTCATGCTGGCCCTGCCCGAGTTTCGAATGCCCAACTGGCGCAGCGTGCTGATCAAGCTTTTGGACCGCGCCCGCATTTTCCTGCGCAGGGCCGGTACGGTGATCTTTACCGTGGCGGTGCTCGTGTGGGCACTGGCTTATTTTCCGCGTTCGCCCGAGATTGATTTTCAGCTCGCCGGCGCGCAGCAAGCCGTGGAGTCCACGCTCACAGGCGAAGCGCTGGACCGAGAACTCAGCAGGCTGGACAACGAGGCATCTGCGGCACGCCTTGAGCAAAGCTGGCTGGGGCGTGCCGGCAAGGCTGTCGAACCCGTATTTGCCCCGTTGGGTTGGGACTGGCGAGTCAGCGCGGCTGTTATTGCCGGCTTCCCAGCACGCGAGGTCGTGGTGGCGGTGCTGGGCACCATTTATGCGGTGGGTCAGGAAGCAGATGTCAGCAGCCTCGCCGAACGGCTGCGGGCGGCGCGCTGGCCGGATGGACGAATCGTATTCACCTTGCCGATGGTGCTCGGTCTGCTGGTGTTCTATGCCTGGTGCCTGCAGTGCGCCGCTACCCTGGCTGTTATACGTCGCGAAACCAACAGCTGGCGCTGGCCGATTTTTGGCTGGGCCTACATGACGCTGCTCGGCTATCTGGGCGCTCTCCTGATCTTTCAGCTCGGCAGCGCATGGACATAAATGGGCGGCCCGTGGGCGCGCCCGCAGCGTATCGCCCACCACCAGCTACCAGGTGAAGGCAAGGCTCAGCGACGATTCAATCGTTCAGGATCCGAGCCACCGCACCAGCTTGCTTGACACTGCGGGATTGCTTAGCAAATCCATGTGGTGCTTGCGATAGACCACGTGCTGCGCATCCCTGCTGAACTTGAGCGAACGCCGGGAATCCTTATGGGCGCCCAGCGCGCTGTCCAGGGGCACCAAACCATCTCCGATCAGCCTGTCAGCCAGCGTGCCGCGCCGCGCCGCTGCTGTCGCGGCAACGGCGAAACACCGCACGCCTGCAGGGAGCGTCAGCGGCCTGCGGCTGTCGGCGCGACGAACGAATCGGTCGTGGCCCTGCCAGTCTTCGTCCAGCACGTTGCCAAAACGCAAATCGGTAATGCCGGCGCTGCGCAGCCTGCCGAGCCGCCTGAAAGGTGCACTGTACGGTGTGCTGCCCAATATCGTGTCCGCCCAGCCACCCGCCTGTTCCAGCGGGGCGCCATGGTGCGGGGTACCCAGGAATACCATGCGCTTCGTTCGCTTCGTCCAGCTCCGGGACGCCTCCGCTCCGTAGTGATAAGCGCTGCGCGCCAGCAGGCCGCCCATACTGTGCGCGACCACTGAGAGTTCTGTAACCGCCACCGGCCAATGAGTGACCAGTCGTTCGAGCTGGTCCGACAGCTCGCGCGCGTTCGTGGAAATGTGCAGGCCGGAGTTGTAACGCAGATAGACCGGCGTGTAGCCCAGGGACCGGCCGAGGACCTCACCGTAGTTCACGCCGCGCCCCTGATATTTCCTGCTCCAGCTGGCATCGCTGACACACAAACCATGGATCAGCACCAGCACCTTGCCCGTCGCTGCCGCCATGTCCGGCGCGGCGTCCCAGTTCAGCGCCTGGCCCCGGTAGCGCAGGCTCATGGGAATGACGAGCGGGTTGTCGCCTTCAACCATCCGATCTCCTGCCATCCCGTTGAGCGCCGCGAGGATCGCTTCTCGCTCCGGGCTTCCGGGCTCAGAATTATCGGCAGACCTGAACAAGGGCTGGAGCGAGGCCAAAGCCAGGTCCGTGCCGGTTCCGACGAAGCGCGTGACGCCGTGAATGCTCTTGTAGACAAACCCGGTCACCCCCGACGTTGGCCCCGGACCCGCCGCGCCGGGCAGTCCGACAGTGCGCAATACCGACCGATGCACACCTTCCACGACCTGCGTGACGCCCGTGGTGGCCTGAGTCGCAAGCTGCGCGATGCCCCGAATATCCGAGAAGCGCAGATGTCGTGCCGGTTTCTTCGGGGGCTTCACAGAGACTTGTCCAGCCGCTCCCGCAGCTCGGCGACCTCAGCCTCAAGCTTTGCAAGCCGCTCGGCGAGTCCAACGCGACCCGACGACGGCGCCGGTGCAGCGGCCTCAACCTCGCTTGCGTATGCATCGACATCAATCGGACCCGATAAGAGGTGCATGTACTCGGCATCCTTGCGCCCCTTTTGGCGGGGCAGCTTTATCACCAGGGGATCGCCCTCCCAGTGCTGCAGAGTCGTCAGTGCCTCGATTACGGCCGCGTTATCGGCGAAGGGATGCAGTCGGGCGCAGTTCGCCTTGAGCTCGCCGGGCGTGCGCGGACCGCGCAGCAACAGCACGCAGATAATAGCCAACTGTGCCGAATCAAAGTCGTAGTTACTGTAACGCGTGTTGCACAGGCGCTGCGTGTACTTCTCGGTGCCGCTTTTGAAATTTTCTTCCGTACGCACCAGGTTCTTTGCATCGAGCTGGCGAACCGTATGCTGGACCTCGCCCTTCTCCAGCGACATAACCGGATTGCGCGAAGACTTCTGGTTACAGGCGTTCGTGAGCGCATTGAGCGTCAAGGGGTATTGATCCGGTGTTGTAACCGATTTTTCCATCAGACAACCGATTACACGCGCCTCGTCAGCGGTCAGATTTGGCAAGCCAGGCATAAATCATCCTCTCGATGTGTTTGATCTCGGAATCTACCGTATTGGGCGACATAAGCCGACTAAATCTTTGCAACGGGGATGCGCTGATGATTCTCGGCCAGCCAGGCGGCGAAATTCTGCAACGCCGGATTGAGCGCCCGGGCCGCCGCGACGCTGCGGAGTCCGCAGAAATCGCTCTCGAAGTCGTGCTTGAATTGGTACATATTGCCGAGGTCATCGGCGCCCGGAAAGCCAAGCCCTCGGTAGGCTTCCGGGCTTATTGCATTGTAGGCAACCTCCTCCCCAAGCGCCTGCGAGAGCGCGGCGGCCATTTCGGCGCCGGTCGGGTGCTCGCCGGCGATGCCGAGGCTCTTGCCCAGGTACTGGTTGCCCGCCTTGAAGATGCCATACGCGCAGCGACCGATATCACGCGCCGCTATCCCGGGCAGCTTCTTGTCGCCCATGGGCAGCGTTAAGACCAGCTTGCCATCTGCACCGCGCGTTGGGCCGGACCCCATGTTGACCAGGTTGTCCCAGTAGAACGAGGTGTACAAAAACGTTGTGGGCACGCCCTGCTCTGTGAACAGCTGGTTTGCCTCGCCCTTCGCGTCAAAATGCGGGACCTTGTAATGCCCCATCAGTGTCGGCATACGTTCATCGGATAGCGGCACCGATAGACGGGTATCTTCGAGAGTCGACCATATAGCATGTCTGATACCCGCTGCTTTAGCCGCCCTGGCCATGTTGCCTGCCTGGGCCTTTTCCTTTTCCGGTGAAAAATGCGCCCAGAAAAACGTAACAAAGAAAGCACCGTAGGCACCCTGCAACGCAGAACGCAGGCTCCCCTCGTCATCAAGGTCACCGGCAACCACCTCGGCGCCTCGCGCTGACAGCGCTCGCGCCTTGTCGCTATCAACGTCGCGCGTGATCGCGCGCACCCGAAACCCGCCACCCGGATCCTCCAGAATCGCATCGACCAGACCGCCTCCTTGTGCCCCGGTTGCCCCTACGACAGCAATGATCTTCTCTTGACCCATTCCCGACTCCTCCACGAGTGACGCCTCAGCAGGTGCAAGGTATAGCATATTGTCCGCGGTGGCATATGACCCGCGATGGCCCGCCTCATGAGCCCCGGCCTGCGCGCAGCGGACACCGGCTGTAGAATGGTGGCCACTGAAATTCAGCGTTTCCGGCCAAGGCTACGCCTTGGCAGCGGCGATGACAGCGAGGTCACCATGGGCAGCATTTTTCCGGCTCTGAATCTGCGCGCCTTGCTGGTTCTTGCCTGTCTGTCGTCCATCGCCTGCCAGCCTGCGGCCCGGACAGCCGTTCAGACCTGCCAGCCGCTGGGCTACGACAAGGCAGAATTGCTAGAACTCAAGGCCGAAAACTTCGCAATTGATAACCCGCAGCGGCGCGCGAATTTCGCGGCCGGGCTGCTCGAATGCCTCGGTGACCCTGACCCCGAGCTGCGCGACGGTATCGCTTACGCGGCTTTTTTCACGATGCTGCGCGCAGGACAGCTCAGCCCGCTGACGCAGAGAGACCTGCGCATTGCCTTGCTCGGGGAACTCAATCGCCCGGCATCCGGGGACCCCGGCTTTCGCAGACCGTTTGCGGCGCTGGTCCTGTCCGAACTGGTCCGAGCTGATCGCGTCGAGCCCGTCTTTACGGATGAGCAGCGCGCGGAAATTGTCAGCAGCGCGGTCGCCTACATGCGGGGCATCGACGATTACCGCGGTTACGATGAGGCCGAGGGTTGGCGACACGCCGTGGCGCATACGGCGGATCTGATGCTGCAGCTCGTGCTCAATCCAGCGGTTTCAGCTGCGCAGCGCCTTGCGATCCGTGACGCGATCGGGACCCAGGTCGCGCCGCCGGGCGAGCATTTCTTTGTCTACGGAGAACCGCGCCGTCTCGCACGCCCGATCCTGGTGATGGCGGAGCGCGGCGACTTTACTGAGCAGGACTGGACAGACTGGTTGATGACCCTCGCCTCGCCCGCCCCCTTCAGGGCCTGGGAGGACACCTGGTCCAGCCAGGCGGGGCTGGCAAAACTGCACAACAGCCGGGCATTCGCTCAAGCGATCTATGTAAACGTAGCGGCCAGCAAGGTGGCTGCGTTTGACAGGCTTGGCCCCGGAACACTGGCGCTGCTTGTGGCACTGCCATAGCCCGTAGTCGCTCACGCAGCGCCGTCAGCGCAGGCACACTAATGTCATATCTTTTCTAGCTTATTTGTTTAAATTATTGATCTATATCAGCTTTATCAGTTCAAACAACCAATTCAAGCTGGACAGCGGGACGTCCAACCGCGACGTGGCTGAGGCACTCTGCCGTAAGCGCCTGCGCTGCTATCTGGATCAGCGAAACGCCCGTCAGGCCCTGTCCGGCAGAACTCATGCCCGCCTTGCATTGGGGGGTGTTCACAAAAATTTCACAGTCTCTCCACTAATTTCTGCACAATGCGGTGCGACGATCGGCCTCGGTGGCGGGTCGATATGGCGGAAATGCTGACGATCGCATCGTTTAAGCTGAAGCCCGGCCCCGCGAGTCTGGGATAATGGCAGGACGTTGCGCGACGATAATTCCAAGATAGCGCCCGCAATTGGCTCCGTACCGGGAGCGGGTCACGAAGCGGCCGGCTTTAAATCCATGCAAAAATTAAGTTCAAGGTGCTCTGGCCCTGAGAGGCAATTTTTCGTCCGCTGCACGGCGGTGCTCGCCTGCGCCGTGTTTACAGCCGGCTGCGCCGCTCTCCCTGCCACAGAACGTCCCTTGCCCCCCGTCGTTCAGACCGAATGGCAGCGCGGTGGTCTGGACGATCTCCAAACGACGGACTGGCTGCTCGAATTTGACTCGGAATCCTTGCCGATTGGCGACCTGGTCGCTGACGCGCTGGCCAACAACTACCAGTTAGCCCAGCAAGCTGCACGCGTCGAGCAAGCCAGGCAGGACGTCATTGCGGCCAGGGCGCCCAGATTGCCCGCATTCGATTTGTTTTTCGACGCGTCCAGGCGCAAGAGCGCTGGTTCTGATGCGATCAGCACCAGCACGCAGGCCGGCATTGACGCAGGCTGGGAAGTCGACGTCTGGGGACGCTTGAGCGCGACACAGCGCGCAGCAAGTCTCGTGCTGGCGGCTCAGGAGTCTGCCTACGAGTCAGCTCGCAGGCAGCTGGCTGCCAATGTGGCGCAGACACTTTTTGACGTCGCAGAGTCGCGGCTGCTGCTGACCGTTTTCGAGCAGCGGCTCGCGAATGCGAGCCAGGGCCTGGATGTGGTTGAAAGTGGCTACCGCCAGGGGCTCAACGAGGCATTGGATCTTTACCTTGCACAAAACTCGGTAGAACAGGAAAAAGCGAACCTGGCACAGCAGAAGCAGACTGTGCTCGAATCCACGGGGCGGCTGCAGCGACTGCTGGCCCTGTACCCCGATGGCAGTCTCGAAATCGGGACCGACCTGCCCGCCGTGGATACTGCCGTACCGGTAGGCATGCCATCCGAACTACTCCTGCGCCGGGCAGATCTCCGCCAGGCATGGTTCAGTTTGCTCGCGGCCGATGCCACGCTTGCCGCAGCGCACAGGGCGCGCTTTCCGCGCCTGACTTTGTCCGCGAGTGCCGGGCGCTCGTCTGCGGAACTCGATGACTTGCTGAGCGCCAACAACCTGTTCTGGACGGCAATCGCGAGCAGCACAGCACCGCTATTTGACGCGGGCCGGCTGAAGGCGCAGGAAGCCAGAGCGGCTGCTCGCGCGCGCGAGCTTGAACAGCAGTATCTCGACCTGCTTTACGATGCTTTCGCCGAGGTGGAGAACGCCATCTCGCGGACCCGCTCTCTGGAGGAGCAGTTCAATGCACTGCTGCTGGCACAGGCGAACGCGGCGGCAGCTCTGGACCTGGCTCTCGAACAGTACCAGCGCGGCCTGGTCACCTACACGACGGTGCTGGAATCGCAGCGGCGCGCATTCGACGCCACTACGACGGTGGTCCGGTTGCGCAACCAGCGCCTGCAGAATCGTATCGCCCTTCATCTCGCCGTCGGCGGCGAGTTTTCAATGTAGCCCTGGATTATTTTAAGCGCATGAAAAAAATCATCAGAAAATTTACGCCATTGGTCATCCTGGGCGGTCTCGTTCTTGCTGCGGTGGTCATCACGCGCAACCCCCCGGAGACGGAACGCAGGGCGCCTGCCCGCGGGCCCCAGATCGTGGTCGAAACGCTTACCGTTCAGCCCTCTGACTACGAGGTCCGGCTGCAGAGTTACGGCACGGTGCAGCCCCGCACCCAGAGCATGCTCGTCGCCCAGGTCGGCGGCCAGATCACCTGGGTAGACCCCAGTTTTCGTGATGGCGGTTTTTTTAGCGAAGGCGATGTGCTGGCCCGGATTGACCCACGCGATTACGAAGCCAATATGCGTATTGCCGATGCCGCGCTGATGGATGCCCGGCAGGCGCTTGCCGAGGCGGAGGCACGCAGCAAACAGGCGGAGAAAGACTGGGAGCGGTTGGGCAACGAGGGTTCTCCACCAGAGCTGGTTTTGCGGCTCCCCCAGCTTGAGGCGGCCAAGGCCAGGATCAGCTCGGCGCGCTCCAACCTGGAAAAGACGAGACTTGACCTTGAGCGCACCCGCATCTCCGCACCGTATGCCGGTCGCGTGCTTCGCAAGCTGGTCGATGTCGGCCAGGTGGTCTCATCCAATTCGCAGCTTGCAGAGATATTCGCCAGTGACTATGTCGAGGTGAGACTGCCCATCAAGAACCAGGACCTCAGGTTCCTGGAGCTGCCTGAGACTTTTCTCGACGCGCCCGACGCGAGGGCCTCTGGCGCGAAGGTCACTATTCGCTCTGATCTCGGCGGCGCAGCATCCTGGGAAGCTGAACTGGTACGCACGGAAGGCGCTATAGACGAAGTCGCCCGACAACTGCATGTAATCGCACAGGTCGACAACCCCTTCAGAAGGCAGGCCGACGGACAGACGCCGCTCAAAATTGGTCAGTACGTCACGGCGGAGCTTTCCGGAACGCTGCT
>CAVWXZ010000003.1:0-77976 GCA_963759075.1 uncultured Gammaproteobacteria bacterium | reverse complement strand
CAGCAATCGCTACACGATTTACGGCCTGCTTAAGAAGCTCGATGTCGATATTGTTGACCTCGGCGTTATTGGCGACGCACCTGAGCTCGTAGAAAAGGCCTTTCGGGACGCTGCAGCCAGTGCGGACGCGGTGATCACCTCCGGCGGCGTATCTGTGGGCGAGGCTGATTACGTGAAAGACACGCTGGAAAGGCTCGGCACGCTGTCGTTCTGGAAGATTGCCATGAAGCCCGGGCGCCCGGTGGCGTTTGGTCACATCAACGATGCGGTCTTCTTCGGGCTGCCGGGCAACCCGGTGTCGGTCATGGTGACCTTCTTCCAATTTGTGCGGCCGGCTTTGCTTAAGATGTCCGGCGACGCCGGGCCGTCCGCTGCCTATATCCTGCGTGCAACCACCACCGACACACTGAGGAAACGCCCCGGGCGCTTTGAGTTTCAGCGTGGCGTGTTGAAACAAACAGGCCCGGGCACGTTTACGGTCAGCAGCGCAGGCGCGCAGGGGTCAGGCATCCTGCGCTCCATGAGCGAGGCCAACTGCTTCATTCTGCTCGAACCCGATCAGGCCAGTGTGGAAGCGGGTACGGAGGTGCTCGTTCAGCCGTTCCTGAACCTGATTTAAGCTAACAGGATTATTGCCATGAAAAAATCAGGCGCCGACGGCGCAACCCGTGAATTCAAGCCCTTGAACATCGCCGTCATGACAGTTTCCGACACACGTACGCAGGCCAACGACAAGTCGGGCGACACGTTGGTCGAAATGCTCACAGAAGCCGGGCACCGCCTGGCAGAGAGACGCATCGTGCCTGACGACATCTACCAGTTGCGGGCAGTGCTTTCCGGGTGGATTGCCGATTCCACAATAAACGCCGTGATCACCACGGGCGGTACCGGGATTACCGGACGCGACAGCACGCCTGAGGCCGTGAAGGTCTTGCTCGACAAGGAGATAGAAGGCTTCGGCGAGATATTTCGTGCGGTTTCATACGAAGAGATAAATACCTCCACCATACAGTCGCGCGCCCTGGCCGGCGTTGCCAACGCCACGTTCATCTTCTGCCTGCCTGGCTCCACGGGGGCCTGCCGCACGGGCTGGGGAAAAATCATCAGCCACCAGCTCGATTACCGAACCCGGCCGTGCAACCTCGTAGAACTCATGCCACGGGTCCTGGAGAAAGGCTAAACGCCCGCGGCACCTGCCGGGCAACGATCCGCAGCGCCCAATCCGGGACACCCACCCAATTTCCTCGCCTCCCCCCAATTTGGGACACCCACCCAAATGGGGACACCCATCTATCGCCCAATCCGGGAGGGAAATTCGGGACCAAATCCGGGACACCCACCAATTACTATCTTTTAATCAAGTACTTAGCTCTGACCTGTCATGCTACAAACTATGGGTGTCCCTGATTCAAGCCGACACAGCAATCGCTGGCGGCAGCTGACCCAGCTGCGGTCGCACCGTGTCACCCCGCCCGTTGTTCTTTCAGCCAATCCAGGACGAAAGCGCCGATGGCGGCGTCATTGTTCAGGTCCAGCAATGGCAGACCAGCGGTATCGATCGGCGCGTCTGCGGCGACCGCAATGATGCTGCTGTCCTCCGGATAGAGGAGCGGATGCCCCAGCGTCGGCCGATGCAGCTCGATCCGCGTGAACGGCACATGCTTGAAGCCCTCTACCAGCACCATGTCGATGCCGTCCGGATCCAGCTGCTCGACCAGCTCATCCAGCTGCGGCTCGCGGTCCGCGTTATTCTCAGTGATCAGTGCGAGACGCCGGGACGAGGCGACCAGCATCTGCCGCGCCCCTGCCTTGCGAAGTTCGTAGCTGTCCTTGCCCGGCTTGTCGACGTCAAAGTTGTGATGAGCGTGCTTGATGACACTGACCCGCACGCCCTGCTCTGCCAGCAGCGGAATAAGCTGTTTCAGGAGCGTGGTCTTGCCGGTGCCGCTGAATGCGGCAAACCCGAGTACCGGAAGGGTGTCTTTCATGCACGGCGCCTTATAAAATGACGGGCTGGATTGTATGCCGGATTTTGAGAAGTTCTCAAAGCGCCAGTGAGCGGGATGTCATGCAAAAACGGATCGCGCGCCTGTCCTGGCAAACGCCAGACACTCGATGCAGCGAATGATATCCCGTCCAACCCGTGGCAAGCGAGGTGATTCCGTCAGCGCGAAACGCGACTTTTTCCCAGGCGTACTGATTCTGCTTGGCTGCATGCTGTCTGCGCCGCAGACGGGTGCCACCGACTGCCTGCACTGCCACCAGAACATGCAGCAGGGCTTCAGTCCCGCGCATTCAGCATTGGCCAGCGACTGCACGCGCTGCCACGCCGGTGATCCCGAAGCAGCCTCCACGACCGCCGCTCATGACGGCCTGATTGCCTTTCCGGGCAACCTCGACAACGCCAAGCAAGCCTGCGGCAACTGTCATTCCGACAAAGTCGACGGCGTCATGCACAGCCTCATGCACACCGGCGCTGGCATGATCGCCACGACGCGAGAGGTTTTCGGTGAACCGATCGACATTCCCGGCCACAACGATCTTGCAAACCTTACCGACTCCCCGGCCGACAGCCTGCTCAGGAAATTCTGTGCCAGTTGTCACCTGGGCCAGAACAAGACGGTCCACCAGCTCGACGCCACGCACGACCGCGGCGGTGGCTGCCTGGCATGCCATATCAATGAGCAACCGGCGCCGGCGCACCCGGCACTCACCGCACAGGTGAGCGACGCGCGCTGTTTCGGCTGTCACTCCCGTTCCAGCCGTATTTCACTGAACTTTGCCGGGCTGGCCGAAACGGATAGCACGAGCGCCGACACGAGTCGGCTGGAAGATGGTCGTGGTGTGGAGTTCCGCCCCGCAGATCGCCACCATGCGGCCGGCATGGCCTGTATCGACTGTCATACCGCAAGAGACCTGATGGGTATCGCAAGCGGCCACGCCCCGGCAAAACGGGAACAAGCCGCGGACATTCGCTGCATGGACTGCCACGCTGTTTCACGAACCATCGGCCCGGGGCAATGGCCGCGGCAATTTGCTGCTCTGCTGTCACGCGTTCCGTATCCGGTGACCGATGACACCCGCATACCGGTCACCGAAAACGGCACACCACTATGGAACGTCGAAATAGTCGGGGAGGCGGCCTGGCTGCATCGCAAGCTGGCCGGCGAACGCCTGCCTATCCCGCCCTATCGTGCAAATGAGCATCCGCTGGCGCAGGCACACAGTCGACTGAGTTGTAGCGCGTGCCACAGCCAGTGGGCCCCACAGTGCTATAGCTGCCACCTGGGCAACACTGCCGGCGAAAAGCAGTACGACCATATAGCCGGGTTCGAGACCGCAGGTCGCTGGGACGGCCAGCGCAGCGACGTGCGCAACGACCTGCCGCCCCTTGGCGTGAACGCCGACAATACCGTGGTGCCCGTCGTACCCGGCATGATCATGACGGTTGCCCATCCCGACTGGTCCGATGCCCGCTTTACCAGGCGCTTCGCCGAAATCGCCCCGCATACCACGGGCCCTGCCCGCAGCTGTGCGTCTTGCCACCGCTCGCCAACAGCGCTGGGACTGGGCCAGGGGCAGCTGGTTTTTAGCAATCAGCAGTGGACATTCAAACCCGGCATGAAAATTCTCGCCGACGGGCTGGCCGCTGATGCCTGGACCACCCTCGACGGAATGAAGAAAAGCGGAGAGGCTAAGGTACTAAGGCCATTTTCCAGTGCAGAAATCGCGCGCATCCTTGCGGTACCCGTACCGCCGGATGAAGAAAACAACGGCAGCAGGTGACTGCGGCAGATCCGGACGAGGCACACGCGGTAAACCCCCGGCATGCGGGTCAGCGTGAGATGAAGCTCGGACAGCGCGCCGCGATCAGCAGTGTTCTTTCGCCGGTGGCGGCAAAGGTGTTGCGGGGCTGGCAAGCGGCGGTACAAACGGAATCACCGGTTTGGATAGCGGTGGAGGTGCAGCCTGGTCACCTCCAACAAAATAACAGGCAACGGCCTGCTCTTCAGATACCCGTGGATACTCGCCATCGGCGAGTATCGGGGCAAGATCCGGGTTGAGCACATGCTGTGACCAGTAATTGAACCCGCCCAGCAACAGGTTGGCATCGCGCCCGGCCAGGCGCAAAAGCACCACGGCCTGTGCCGCGAGCTCGGAGCCCTGTGAATAGAGGATGACCTTGCGATCCGTCGGTAACGCCTCAAGCTCGGCCGGTTGTACCAGTTTTGTTACTGCCAGGTTCCGCGCACCCGAGATGTGGCCTTTTTCATAGTCCGCTGAGGGCCGCAAATCGATGAGCACGAAATCCTGTCGACCCTCGATAAGCCAGTTCGCAAGGTCCGCCACCATCACGCGATCGTCCTGGACGGCCACAATCCTGGCCACCTGCTCGAGACCGCGCAGCTGTTTTTTTGAGAGGCTGCCGCTGTCGCCGCAGGCAGTCACTAACGGCCCGGCCAGCAGGCACAGAAATATTGGCATCCATTTTCTACCGGTCATAAATCTTGATCTCCGCGGCTGAATCAGTTCAACCGTTCATATAGCTGTGTATTGAATTCGGATCGGTAGTCGATCCATGTGGTTTCCTGCCCCAGGTCGACAGCTATCACGCGCAGCATGTAACCGCCCAGCAGCACCAGTACGGGCGCCAGCATGGCAATGCTGCGGACCGTGCCGCGGATCTCGAAATACTCCAGCGCCAGCGGCACAAGTAGTCCGAGCGCCACGAACACACCCCAGAACAAGGCGGTATAGCTCCCGCCCATCAGCATCGCCGCCGCTTCAAGCTGCGGTCTGGAGCCGGTACTCAGGTTAATCAGCAACAGCGCCACAATCAACAGCTCCACCACGATAAGCCCGGCATCGATGTGGGTCAAAAGCCGGCGTTCGCTGTGCTGTCGGGCTATCAAGGCTGCCAACGCGGCCCCGGTGGACAGGCCTGAAACCAGGAACAGAGGACCCAGCAGCCCGGTATTCCAGAACGGCCGCGCACTGAAGGCGCTAAGCAGGATGCCGGTATAGATGCCCAGCGCAATGGCAATCGGGATCGCCAGCCAGGCGATCAGTCGCCGGCGACTTTCGACGAAGTCGAGCACGCCGGCAAGCCTAGGCATGTCATTGACCCATTTTGCAACCCCGGGATAACCAATCCTGAGTGTCGACAATACCTGCAGAATTGACACCGGGTAGAACAGGATCAGTATCCAGGCGCCGTAGGACATCGGCGAGGTGGGCTCGAAGGTCGTATAGAAACGCCACACGAACAGTTTGTGAGAAAGATCGAGAAAGAGGGCGGTCATGCCCAGCGACAGGACCACAGGCCCCAGTATCGCCAGACCGTTGACCGAAAATGGCGCCTCTTCGTCCTTGTTCAAGAGCAGCATGAGTGCCGAGAAGAACATGATGCCGGCGGTCAGACCGCCGAGGAACAGGTAGGCTGATATCTCCCAGCCCCAGACTTCCATGACCGGATCGATATGCGGGTTGCTGCGTACGGTTATCAGTACTTCTTCAAGCATGGCCGGGTCCTCAGACCAGGTAATAGACGTTGGGTTCGTTGCCGGTCTCCGGTGCCAGAACCTTGTAGTTTCGCGTACGCAACAGCTCACTCACCTTGCTGGAGGGATCATCCAGCAAACCGAAATGCATGCACTGCGTGGGACAGGCGGACACACAGGCAGGATCCAGTCCCTTTTCGACGCGGTGGTGACAGAAGGTGCATTTGTCGATGTAACCTTCGGGGTGCATAACCAGACGCGCGTCATAGGGACAGGCCGCGATGCAAGCCTTGCAGCCAGTGCACTTATTGGGATCCACCAGCACGATGTTGCTGTCGTTCCAATAGTGGCTCGCCCCGGTCGGACACATGTACACGCAGGTTGCGTGTGAACAGTGGTTGCAGCGTTCGGAGCGGAACTCCGTCGTCAGGTTCGGATAGGTACCCTGTGTAGCCTCCACCACCCAATCGCGATTGAGACCTTCAGGGACCTTGTTTTCGGTCTTGCAGGCGACCACGCAGTCCCCGCATCCGATACACAGCTTGGTGTCGATAACCATTGCGTAATGGGCCATATCAGACAGTCTCCTTAACGATCGTCACGAAATTTCCGCGCATGCCGGTGCCACCCATCAGCGGATCAATTTTAATGTTGGTCATCAGTTCCGAATCATCGGCACCGAGGTCATGGGTCAGGCGAAGCTTGCGCGAACGATGGCCGAAGCCATGCGCCATGAACACCGAGTCGGGCCGGGTGCGTTCTGTAACGCGCACCCGGATGCGGTTGCTGACGATGCCGTCGGTATTCGCCAGACGCACGTACTCACCGTTCTCGAGTTCTTTTTCATTGGCAACCAGCGGATTCACCCACAGGGTATTCTCGGGCGCCAGCTGAAATAGCAGGGCGTTGTTGGTGGTCTTGCCAAAGGTATGCGCCGGCATCCGGCCGTAATTCAGGCGATAGAAGCCCGCCGGCGGCTGTTCCGGTCGGGTGTATTCAGGCATCGGATCGAAGCCCTTGTCGACCAGCTGCTGCGAATACAGCTCGATCTTGCGACTCGGCGTATAGAAACTGACCGCCTGACCGGGTGCGAAATACTTCGGCCGTGTGCGCGGGAAGTTCTTGATGCCGATTTTTTTCATTTCATCCAGCGACGAGCCCACTTGCTTCAGCTGCCAGTCAATCACTTCCGCGTAATCATTCCAGGGGAAATATCTATCCAGGCCGAGACGATTGCCGAGCTGTTTAGCGATCCACCACCCGGGCTTGCTGTCATAGAGCGGCTCGAATGCCGGCATACGCAGCGCCAGCGACGGGTTCCTCTCGCCGGCATTGCGCAGGCCATCGTAGCGTTCAAGATAGGTGCATTCCGGCAGCACGACATCCGCATAGCCGGTAATTTCCATCGGCATGGTGTCGACAACCACCACCAGTTCCAGCGAATCGGCCGCGGCCTTCAGCTGTGAATTGATGCCAGGGATCGACATTGGCAGGTTGGTCCCGTAGACCACCCAGGCCTTGTAGTGCGCGTCTTCGCCAACAGAAGCTTCAATCACCGCGTTGGTCACGCCTTCATTCGCGAATGGGTAGCGGTCGCCGTGCGCGGCCAGGTAGGTACTCTTCGGCTGCGGGTATTCGGGCAGCGGGTAATTCGGCAGTGGCACGCTTTCCTTAATGTAGAGACCGCCCTCGCGGCCCCAGCTGCCCAGCAGCGCATTGAGCATGGCAATGGCGCGCGACCGCTGGGTGTCATCTCCGTACCATGCAACGTGTCGGCCGGGATGGATCAGTGTCGCCGGCGCAGCAGCGGCCATTTCCCGTGCCGTAATACGAATCAGCTCCGGCTTGATGCCGGTTTCCAGGTAAACCCATTCGGGCGAGTAACGCGCCACGTGATCGCGCAGCTGCTCGAACCCGATGGCATAGCGCTCGATGTAGTCCTTGTCGTAAAGGCCCTCATCAATCAACACGTGCATCCAGGCCAGCAGCAAGGCGATGTCAGTACCGGGTTTGATCGGCAGCCAGTATTTCGATTTGCCGGCGGGCACAGAGAAACGTGGGTCCACGGTGATCAGCGTAGCGTCGCGACGCAGGGCGGCGGCCAGTGTCTGCACCTGGCCGTTATGCAGATTCTCGCCGATGTGCGAACCGATCAGCACGATGCAGCGCGAATTCTCCATATCGGTGCGCTCCGGCGAGCCCAGGCCTTCTCCGAATGTCAGCTCGAATCCGATGTCACGCGCCCCGCGACACTGTGCAAACGCGGGCGCGGCGGTGCTGCCGGAGCCGTAGGCGCGCATCAGGTGAGTGAAATGGCTGGCACCTGTGCCATGGTTCAGCAGGACCGTCCGGTCGGGGCCATGCTTGTCGGCAATCGACCTCAGGCGATTGGCAATGAAATCCAGCGCCTCGTCCCAGGAGGCCTCGCGGAAAGTCTGGCGGCCATCCGGCCCGGCTACTCTCAACAGCGGCGTCTTTAGCCGGTCAGGATCCTGATAGCTGCCAAGCCCTGCGGTGCCGCGGGTGCACAGGCGGCCTTCGCTGTGCAGATCCTCATCGTTGCCGATGACCTTCCACGGCTCGCCGTTTTCCTGATGGACGAAGGCCGCACATTTCCAGAAGCACATTTCGCAGTAGGTTGGCGTGCTGCTCGTTTGCCCCGCACCGGGCAGGGGATGCGCACTGCAACCACCGAGCAACAACGGCGGCGCAACGCCGCCCATTCCCAGCAAGCTGGATATCTTGATGAACTCACGACGGTTCACGCTTTTGCTCCCTTTATTGTCATCACTGGTCTTCTGCGAGCGCCACCGCGGGCGTCTCCGGCAGACCTATCAGTGCATCGGCGGGTTGTAGTATCGAAGCTGTAGTGGCTTGCTTCTGGATGATGTACCAGGACGGCGCCTCCTGCTCCAGAAAACGCTCGGTCGGGAAGAAAGCCAAAATGCCCGCCACGACCAGCGCCAGCACCACCAAAGGCGCCTCGTACTTCATCACCTGTTCAAACTGCATCTTTTCGTCTTCTGGCGTCACCCAGAACATGTGCTGGCCCAGGCGCATCAAGAGACTGCCGGCCACCGCAGCGATCACCATGATCAATATAGCTGACCCGAGGCTGATGTCGAACAGCTGGTCGATCCGGAATACACCGCGATAATCGCTATTGTAAAAGTCGCCCCAAAGCGGAAACAGGTCGCCGAACAAAATGGAGCCGCCGAGAAAACCGACTACGAACACCACGGCGTCAATCCGGCCGGTCGCGATCGAGGCGGCCGCTGTACCCGGGCAAAAGCCCCCCACGGCCATGCCAACCCCGAACAGAAAACCCCCGACGGCCATGGGCGCCAGGAATGTGTCCAGGTAGTACATCTTTGTGGTATCGACAAATCCGATGAGACTGAGCAGCCAGAGCCCCAGCATGCCAAAGATAATTGCCGAGAACATGACCACCGGTACACCTACGTCTTTCAGATAAAAGGCGCGCGCGATTTTGCGGCTGTCCGTGAAGCCGGCATGGTAGAGGCCGAATCCGAAAATGAAGCCGATGGGGACGGCGAGCCAGAGGTTCGCAATCTCGGAAATGACTCCCGTCTTGACCAGTGGCGCAACTATATCCATTGCTTTCTCACAAACCATGCGGCTGCGAAACCGCCGGCAAAAATACATAAGAGGAAGAGCCAGGCTCCGACAGACAGCTCGGCAGCGCCCACCAGCCCCTGGCCGCTGGTGCAGCCCCGCGCCAGGCGCGCAGCAAAACCAGTAATTACGCCCCCGATGAGCGCATAGATGAGCCGGCCAGTCTTGGAAATTCTCGGGCCACGCTGCACTTCTACCTTGAAGTCGCCGCAGGTCACGGCACCGACAAAAGCACCGACCAGCAGGCCGATCATCAGGTAGCTCAGGTAGTCGTTCATCGGATTTGCGCCGTTGGCAAAATAGCTGCCGAAATAGGCGCTCTGTTCAGTGAGCGTGGGAAAAATCCAGTGCTGCACGGTCGCCACCAGGCGGGTCATCGTGCCGCTCACCCCAATACCCCGACCGGCCACAACAAAGGTCAGCAGCATGGCAACGCCAATCAGGATGCCCGCCAGCACGGGCGGGTAACGGACACGCAGATTCATGGAAGTATCTCCCTCTTCTGTGGCAAGCGGACGCTGCCACTTGAGCCAGTGAGGCAATGGCATACGCTGCACCGATCCCGTGCAGGGCGCAGGCTCTGGCCGACGCAATTATTCAACACCCTCAGGCTACCTTCTACTGTGACTAATACGTACTGAATCAGGCACGACATGCACATCGCACGTAAATGAATTTCGCCGGATAGCGCGGTCGCAGGCCAGCCAGTCCGCCCAGCAATTATTGCCGCTCGCACGTGATACGCATGCGTCAATTGCTGCGTTCATCGTTTCCGGCTTGCCCGGCGCTCAGCCTGGTGGGCGCCGAATTCCGCGGGGCTGATGCCGCCGTCATTGTCTGTGTCGATATCGTTAAACGACGGGGCGTCAGCCAAATGCTTCATTTTCCTGCCTTCCTTTGTGCGCTTCGCAATCCGCTCACTTCGCGCCTTGGTGAACTCCTCTTGCGTGATCGTGCCGTCGCTATTGAGGTCGAAGTCTGCAAATGCCGGCTGGTTCATACCCTTGCCTTTGTGCCCCTCCGTTGCCGAAACGGGTGACGAACAGAGAACCGTGAACGTCAACGCCGCGACCAACATGGGATAGATATTTCTTTTCATCTCAAGTACTCCGTTAATAAACAATCAGTCTGCTATTAATAATTTTGCGTTCAGTTGTCGATACTTTTGAGGTTTCACTCGGCACCCGGACCCGTGGCGGCGCGCTGATGGGCGGAAGGGGCTGCGCCTGCCTGGCCACCGCCGGCCACGAAATACTGAACGCGCCACGCAAATCCCCAACGGAATACCCACGTGCCCGATCGTGCGGGTAATACTCGGCAAGTGCGGCACTGACATCGCCGCTCAATTTCTCACCGTGGCACGCCAGGCAAACGGGTTGCATGCGGATAGCTTTCATATACCGCGTTCCGCCGGCGTGGCGCTCTATTTGCTCTGGCAAAGCAACGCCCGTAGTTATGTCTGACTGAAATCTCTCCAGCCAGGCGGCCTGCCACGGCTCGGGGGCATTTGCCGGGTTGCGAAAGCGCGTACTCGTCCGTGACACTTTGGCGCCGGATTCACGCGACAGCCGCGCGGCGATCTGCGGCGCCAGGTCTTTGCAGACGGTCACGGCTTCCACCGGGCCACCCTTCTCGAGGCCCGCTTTCAGCGCTGTCTGAAGCTCGACGCCGAAAGACTCAGCCAGTGCTCGACTTTCGTTGAGAAAAGGATCTTCATCCGCTATGGCTGGCGCGATCGTCAGGGACAACAAGCTCAGCGCGATCGCGGGGAAAACAAAGCTGATCCCGGCATTCATTTGTGGCTGCATAGTCTCTTACTCCTGATGGCTCAAACTCACTGGCTGGCAAAACTAAATCGCGCAGGACCTGCAATTTTTTCTCGCCTGTGCCCAGGCCGCGTTTGGAGAACCCGCGAGTTCGACGGCGCCTGCCAATCAGCGCCGCCGCGCAGGTTCCCCCTGGCCCGGGTTTCCAGCCCTCGCGAGTTGTCGCTTACAACACTTTTGAAAGGGGAACTACGCGGCAAGGTCTTTCTTGCAGAAATACCAGTCGGCACACTCCAACCCTTCCTTCATGCGAGCCTCGGCACCCGCGGCGGTCTTGGGGGGCGGAACGATGACTTTGTCTCCGGCCTTCCAGTTCTCCGGCGTGGCCACGCCGTGCTTGTCGGACGTCTGCAATGCGGTAAGCAGGCGCAGGAACTCGTCGATAGAGCGGCCGTTGCTCATCGGGTAGTAAACCATCGCTCGCAGAATGCCTTCGGGGTCGATCAGGAAAGTCGCCCGCACCGCCGACGTGTCGCTCGCACCCGGCTGAATCATCCCATAGGCATTCGCAACCTTCATAGAGAGGTCTTCGATAATCGGAAACGGAATTTCCACGTCGAACTTCTCTTTAATATTGCGCGCCCATGCAATGTGCGCGAAGTTGCTGTCTATTGACAGACCAAGCAGTTCGCATTTGAGCGCCTTAAACTTGGGGTATGCCTTGGCGAAGGCGATGAATTCGGTCGTGCACACAGGTGTGAAGTCGGCCGGATGTGAAAACAGTACCAGCCACTTGCCCTTATAGTCGCCGAGTTTTTTCCGACCGAAAGTGGTTTCGGCGCTGAAACCCGGTGCCGGTTCGTTCAACCGCGGCAATGCGGGTCGATTCTCTTGTTGTTCCATGATTGTTCTCCAGTTTTTGTGATGCGTCTTTCTACGCCGTTAAAATTTGGCGGCAGGCATGACTTCAGTCGGTGCGTCCTGAAAGCCCTTGACCTTCATTTTGCAGTTCTGCGATCTGACACATTGAGGGTGTTGAGTCGCATGGCATCATGTCTCCGTGCGCGTCTATTCAATGGGCTGCCCCTCGTCTGACCATTGCTGAATGCCGCCGGCCAGCGATTGCACTGCCTGAAAACCGAGCTGGCACAAGGTCAAAGCGGCAAGTGCAGATCGCCGTCCGTTGCCGCTGTAAACCAGGATAGGTCGAGCTGGATCTGAAAAATGTGCGTCCTCCGCAACCCGAAATTCCATCGTGCCGCGCGGCACATTGATTGCGCCCGGCAGGTAGCCATGCAAAACCTCCAGGGGCTCGCGGACGTCAAGGACCAGGTAATCACCGAGTCGGTCCGCAATCGTTGCGGCATCGACCTGGCGAACCTGGCACAGCGCGTCTTTAACTAGTCTTTCGGTGTGCATCGCTGGGTTCCTGCTGACCTGCCTCCTGTGACAGTACTATGCGAAGACTGTGCCAAACACATTAATATTATTAAAAACAATTACTTAGTTTTCAGACTGGGCTGAATTCAGGCACAGTACTGCCAACTTGGCAGGAAAAAGACAGCGGTTTCTGCCATATTGGCAGTTATGGACATCGCCCCTGACGTGCAAGCCATCCTCAATTGCCTCGAGGACCCGGCAATTCTGCTTGGCCGCGACTACCGCATACTGCTAGCCAATCAGGCCTATGAAACCGCTTACGGGGACGGGCATCCGGTGAGACGCAGACACTGTTACGAGGCAAGCCACGGCAACTCGGTGCCTTGCGACATGGCGGGCGAAGAGTGCCCCCTGAAACAGAGCCTCGAGACCCGGCAAGCGACCCGCGTACTCCACGTACATCACACGCCGCGCGGTCACGAATACATCAACGTAGAGACCAGGCCGGTCAAAGACAGCAATGACGAAATCATGTATTTCGTTGAGATCTTGCGAGCATCCAGGATCGCCAGGCCGCACGCCGGGGCAGGCCTCGTGGGAAAGTCGCCCGCCTTTCAGGTCATGCTTGGATACGTTGAGCGCGTGGCGCCAACAGACACAACTGTCTTGTTGCTCGGCGAAACCGGTACTGGCAAGGAAGAAATTGCACGCACGATCCATGAGCGCAGCGCCCGCGAATCCGGCCCCTTCGTGCCTGTGGAATGCACGGGCCTTCCGGAATCCTTGTTCGAAAGCGAACTATTCGGCCACGTGAAGGGTGCGTTTACCGGCGCCTCGGGCGAGAAGCTTGGATTGGTGGAGTCTGCGGCCGGCGGCAGTCTGTTTCTTGACGAAATCGGCGACATCACGCTCGGCGAACAGGTCAAATTGCTACGCCTGCTGGAAACCCGCCAGTTCCGCCGTGTTGGCAGCACGGATTCAAGAACCGCTGACTTTCGATTGATTTGCGCCACCAACAAGAACCTCGAAGCCATGGTGGCAGCTGGTTCGTTTCGTGAAGACCTGTACTACCGTCTCAACGTATTTGAAATTCTCCTGCCACCGCTACGTGATCGGCTGGAAGACCTGCCCGCGCTCATAGATAGTCTCCTGCAGCGGCTAGGCTCCGAAGTGACATTCTCGGATGAGGCCCTGCGATGCCTGGAGAGTTACCACTTTCCGGGCAATGTTCGCGAGCTGAGGAACATTGTCGAGCGCGCTGCCTTGATGTCTGACGGTGATAAAATTTTGCGCAACCACCTGCCGCATAAATTCTGCGACGCCGCCGATAGCTCAACGACCTCCTATTCGGCAACGGATATCAGGCCCCTTGACGAAATCGAAACCGAGCACCTGAAAAACGCGCTACGGCTGCACAGCGGCGACCGTCGCAGTCTGGCAAGAAAGCTCGGGATCAGCGAGCGAGCGCTGTATCGCAAGATCTCGAACCTGCGAAAAAACTGACTGGATGCCCAATACGGGACACCCACCCGTTCAACTTGACCCAATATGGGACACCCACCAATTACCATCAGTTAATCAAATAGTTAGCACCGATCTGTGATTTGGCAAACGATGGGTGTCCCATATTTCGGAACGATGGGTGTCCCATATTTCCGTATTTCCAATCTGATCATTCACTTACTACAAATACGCTATCACTGATCTCGTCACCGATTTTCGTGTTTCTGCGAATAATATCGGCAAGCGTTACGCCAGCGACTTCATTCATTTCTTCATTGGACAGGGCACGCTCGTACCAGAACCGATCGCCATCTCGCAGCACTTCGAACTGCCTCACTACAATGGTATGAAACAACTCACCTAGCGCGGACCCCGGCACAGTGTCCTCGGCAAGCCCCCCAACCCAGAGATCCATGTCGTCCACCGATTCATAGGCGGAAGCGAGCCGATCCTGCAATGCGAGCGAATCGCTGATCTCCGAAAAGGCCGCCTTGAGCGGAAGGCCAAGGGCTTGCCGAGTCGCGTTGTAGTTCGGTATTCCATGATCGCGCCCGCGTTGAATATTGATGGCAGCCAGATCGAATCCACCAGCTCCAGGAGCGCCAAAAAGAAAGTTGCGAACATCATCAACTACAAAAACGTCGACTTTCTGACAAATCTGCGTTGCAAGCCCACGAAGCAAGGGCTCGATACCGCCCTCGTCAATCAGTGTCCGAGGTGAGAAAAACGCTCTGCGTAACGGCAGGTGCCCCGCGGCGATCTCGTTACCCTGTTCATCGAGTCGAAGAATCTGGCCGCTCAGCATGCTGTGCCCGAGACGATAAGCTGCTGCCGAGAAGATATTCGCGACGCCCGCGTTAACTGACTCGTCATACCCCTGATAGGAACTCAGCGCATTCGGCCCGAGAAGAACGGGAAGGAACTCCTTGTAGGTAATCACCTGCATCTGCGCACCTACAATTCGTCTCGCTCGCTGATAGACGTCGTCGCCGGAAAGGCCAGGCTCACGCTCAGCGATCTCTTCTGCGAGACGATTGTGCTCACGGACAAAGAGCGTGTGCATCGCGGTCAATCCGAGTTGCTCATTGGCGCGGACGTCGCCCGCGACGAAGAGTTCCGCACCCGGACCACCCGCGTTCGACAACCCTGAGACATTGAACGGCAACAAGTTGCCAGCGGACGTCCTCATTTTTCCGGTACCGTCACTCGTACGCAGCGCTGTGGCTCGTTCGATGTCGGAACCGTAAACGTTAGACGCATCGATCCACCCGGTAATCTCATTAAGCTGCTGGCGTGGATTAACGGGTGCCGTTCCTGTCTCGGGATCGTAAACAGATCGGTTGAATGGTAGTTCGACTGTGCCGGTGCCTTCGGGATCGAACCAGGCATCACCCGAAGGGATCGCGATGTTGGCCGGCTCGGCCGGGTCAACACCGTCAGTCAGGTCCAGATCGTGATCGAGGAACTGACCCCACTGCCACAAAAAGTCGCTGGCCGAAGCAGGGCTCGGAATAGATGCATTCTGTGCGCTTACGACGTTACTAATTTCCCTCGCACCCGGTCGGGTGTTTTCAGCAAACGATCCGATGAGATCGCCATAATCAGCCGGTACCATGCGAACGAGCGTCGTATCCGACTCGTTCATACCGGGGTTCAGTCGATTATTGCCACTGCCGTCGAATGTACGGTAGCGCTCGCCGTCCGTAGAATTGTCGCGACGTCGATTTCGACTCCGCTCGATTCTCAGCACAGGTGACGTAGCCGGCACCGCATTGTTTACTGTTCCCGTGTTGCCATTATCGGGACTCTGGCCTGTGTTGGCAGGGCCGTTCGCAACTAACGCCCCGCCGTCGCCCGAGCCACAGGCGCTCACGAATCCGGTCAAAGAAATGATTAGTATAAGTTTGTGCACATTCATAGTTGTCCCTCGATGTTTGCGCTATATCCAGTAATACCAACGCGCACTCATCGCGAGTGACTACGACGAAATGTGAAGAAAGCATGGAGATTTGATTTCTGACTCGACGCATGAATTTGCGAGAATCAATCAAGCGTAGGCTGGCCACGCTTCAAATGGTTGTCGAGCCGCATGCATCCGCCAGGACTCTTGTTGATATTGGCCCACGCCTGCCAGGTTCGTCGTTGATATCAGGTTAATCGAGCCGAGGACGACTGCACCGGCTCTCTGTCCGCATCAACGACGCGCTCAGGTCCATCTCGGCGCCAGGATTCGTGTCGCCTGCTCGGCGCCTGCTCGGGACACCCACAAATTACCTTCAGTTAATCAGATAGTTAGCGCCGACCTGTGATTCAGGAACCATGGGTGTCCCGTATTTCCTTTTGGTGGGTGTCCCGCACTTGTCCCGCACTTGGCTGAGACCTCGCAGGAAGGTTCAGGACGCCTTGTTTTATCCGACGCCCAGAACGGCGAGTTCCTCGAGCAAGAGTCGTCGAACGACTTTGTCCCGGATTGTGGTCGGCGACTCCAGGCCCATCCGCTGCAGGTAGCTGGCTGCCGCAGCCGATGCCGGGCTACTACCCAGGCTCTTTAGCAGCAGCTTCCATTTCGGCATCGCGCCCGCACGCACCTGAACCTGCTTCAGCGCCTTCCCGAGTTTTTGCTCTTCGGGCGTCAGGTCGGTGCCGAAAGGAAAGGTCGGAAAACGCGTGGCGCTACTCAGGCTACCGATGGCCCGCTCGATGCGCTGCGGCGTGTTGTCGCGGAAGCGCATCGGGATTTCGTAGCCGGCCTCAATCTTGCCGACCGCCTGCGCCTGACACAGCAGTTCACCCTGGAAGCGCGAGTCGGCGATGTTGATCAAGGCCTTGGCGACCTCCGAATCCGTACGACTGCGCAGATCAGCGATGCCATACTCGGTGATGACGATGTCGCGCAGGTGGCGCGGGATTGTCAGGTGACCATAGTTGAAAACCACATTGCTGATCGACTTGCCGCCTGCGTTCCGCACCGCCTGAATCATCAGGATAGAACGACCGGTCATCAGTTGGTGAGCGAGGGCGACGAAATTATACTGGCCACCGACGCCTGAGACTACGCGACCGTCATCCAGGCCGTCGGAGACCACTGCGCCGCTCAAGGTCACCTTTAAACCGGCGTTGATGAAACGCGCGTGCACGCGCTGCTCCTTGTACAGCGTCGGATCGCCGTCGAGCTGGTTAATCTTCTCCACGCCGGTCATGCAGATCTGGCGCCGTTCATCCTCGCTCATCGCTTTGAGCGCGGCATAGAAATCGCGCGGCCCCAGAAAAAAACCGCCGTGCAACACATAGCCGTTGCGCAGCCTGGTGCCCAGGCACTTGGCCTTGAGCTTCTCTCGCGATTCAGGGATCGCCAGGTTAGCCATGATGCGCTCGCCATCCGGGGCGATGATGTGACCCAGCTCGTAATGGCAGTCGTCCCTGAAAACACCGTGAAATTGCAGCACCTTGAACTCGCGCGTGCGGACAACGCGCTCACCCTCAGCCTCGAGCAAATCAATCAACTCGGGCCGGATCTCCTCACCTGCGCGGCCATCGTTCAGCAGCCGCTGCAGCTCCGTAAAATCATAGACCTTGCGCTTCAGGATGCCGGCCGTGTAGAGGTGCAGGAAGCCGTCGACGAACATCTCGGTTGCACCGTACAGCCCATGTTCGAACGGGGCTCGCCCGCCTACGTCGTCAATGACTTGTCCCGACGCTGCGGACAGGCCCAGTGCATCCAGTGCCTGACGAAAGCCGTCGTTGTCGGAATGGCGCAGGATCGCGGCATGAACAACGGCATCGCCGAGGGCACCGATGCCAACCTGCAGCGTACCGCCGTCGCAAATCAGCGCCGCCGCTCCCAGGCCGATTGCGTAATCCGATGCGGTTACCGGCATCTTGGGCGTCGAGAACAGCGTCGTGTGGTAGGCCGGGTTATCGATCACCACGTCGTAATAGTCGGCGTCGACCTCGGCATCGTGGGCCATATAGGGGAGGCGATCGTTGACCAGCGCCAGGGCCAGGCACTTGCGCTCGCCGCGCCCCTCGGCCGCCCGCAGCAGACGTATCAGCTCCGGGCTCGTGTCCGGGTTGCACGACATGCTGTATCGCGTGACCCCGTTCTCGACACGCTTTGTGACCAGCTGTGCCGCCACGTTACAGCCCTGGACGAAAACGTCACGGGCCGCATGCGTGTAGTTACTGCTCACGTAGTGCTGCTGGGCATGCGGGTTATCCAGCGAGCTGCCGGGCTTAAAGAAAAACTCCAGTACCCTGACGTTCGTTGGCAGGCTATCTGCGCGCAGGTCCCGCATATATTCCAGGTCGGAATAGTCGCCGAACACCCGCTCTATGAAAGGGCCCAGGAAGCGCGCTTCCAGGTCGTTACCTGGAGTGGGCCTCTCCAGCGACAGCGCCGTAAGGATGGTCAGCTGCAGGCTGCTGTCGGCCTTTGCGCGGGCATAGAGCGCGTTAATCAGCTGGTTGGGCTTGCCCAGGCCGAGCGGCATGCCGATGCGCACATCCCTGCCAACCCGCTCGACAATAAGGTCCACGGCCGCCTCGACCGTGTCCAGGTGTTGAACGTCTCGCTGCGCCATGCCGCTGCCTTTGCTGTCACCGGGTAATATCTTATTGTGACCCGAGCGCAGTGTGATGAACAACTATCATTAGTATCAGAGTTGTCTCTCCGCGGCCGGGACATAACGATTATTTGTTAGTTGGTTAAGGAGCCACCATGGATATGCCACGATCGAATCATATATTGCTAGCGGCCAGGCGGTTGGTCTTTCCATACCTGGTCATGGCGGGCATTATCTTGTTAAGCCTCGGTTTGTTTGTACTGTTCTTCGGCTGGGAGCGACTCCTTGCGGATTTCTGGCCGCTGGACAACAGCCGCATCGGACCCAACCTCTGTGCCTCGATCACTATCGTGATTCTCATTACCGCGCACAACAAGTACCGGACCATTCTTCAGGACGAGCGCCACCAAAAACGCTTCAGAGAGATCATGAGAAATGCCGTCACGGAAGTCTTTCATCCGGCAGAAGCCGCAGAACGGCATATCACAAACGACGTCAACCGCGACTGACCCCTGTTTACTCTCGCTGCGCGCTTGTCGGCACGCGCGTGCGCCAATTTGGGACACCCACAATTTGACCAATAGCGGAAATTTTGGCGAGTACTGATTAATTATTTATAAATCAGGAAGTTAGCCGGGCTCAAAGATTCAATAATCTGTGAGTGTCCCACAATTCCTCCAACATTCCATCCCGAGTTAGCCTCCCTGGCTCGCACTAATTCACCGTTTTGCTCGATGAGCGCAATCGCACGCGGTGTTGCTCATGGCAATGACTGCTGGCCGCTGTCGCTACAACAGCAAACCGAACGCGTCGCGTTTCAAGTTACTATGCAACCCGAACGGGAACCGACCGTCAGTGATTAACCGACACAAGCAATTTGTAGTCATCTGGGATATCAATTATGCGACTTGCGAAATTCGCTCAGCTTTTAGTGGTCATTTCACTTTGCGCCTGTGCAAGCAATGCCCGGCTTCCGGTGTCGGCAGGTACCGGACCACACCCCGAGCTGCCGCCACCGGCAAGCTCGCTCGTGCCTCTGGTCAACGTTGCCAAAGCGGTGGGCTGGCAGGAGAACAGCGCGCCCGTAGCTGCCGCCGGCTTGCAGGTCAGCAAGTTTGCACAAGATCTGGATCACCCGCGTTGGCTGTTTGTTTTACCCAATGGTGATGTACTCGTCGCGGAAACCAACGCACAGGAGAAAAAACCGAAGGGCATCTATGCTCGTATTCAGAAAGCTGTAATGGCGCGCGCCGGCGCGACAGCGCCAAGTGCCGATAGGATATCTTTGTTGCGTGACGCAGATGGCGACGGCGTGGCGGAAACCCGCAGCAGTTTCCTTGCCAGCCTGACTTCGCCCTTTGGCATGGCGCTGGTGGGTGATCGCTTCTACGTTGCCAATACCGATGCCGTACTCAGCTTCCCCTATGTTCCCGGCGATATTCAGATCACGGCTGCCGGCACCCGGCTCGTCGAACTACCTGCCGGCGACATAAATCATCACTGGACCAAGAACCTGGTGGCCAGCGCGGACGGTAAATATCTTTTCGCTGCGGTGGGCTCCAACAGCGACCACGGCGAGAACGGCATGGAAAACGAAGAAGGCCGCGCTGCCATCTGGCAGATAGAAACTGCGACCGGCGCACATCGCATTTTTGCCGCGGGATTACGCAACCCAGTGGGAATGGCTTTCGAACCTGCCAGCGGCGAGCTATGGACCGCGGTAAACGAGCGTGACGACCTGGGCGGTGATCTGGTCCCCGACTACATGACCGCGGTCATCGACGGTGCTTTCTATGGCTGGCCCTATAGCTACTACGGAGACCATCCGGATCCGCGTGTCGATAATCAAGAGACCGAACGGACGACTCCAGCGCGCGTGCCCGATTACGCGCTCGGCCCGCACACGGCTTCGCTGGGCCTGACATTTGCCTACGGCTCAGAACTTGGACCTGCGTTCGCCAACGGCGCTTTTGTTGGTCAGCATGGCTCATGGAACCGCAAGCCGAGAAGCGGCTACAAAGTTATCTTTGTGCCCTTTACTGACGGCCGGCCCTCGGGCCCGCCGCTCGATGTGCTCACTGGCTTCCTCGATAACAATGGTCTGGCGCAGGGTAGACCGGTCGGCGTTGCCATAGACAAAACCGGCGCGCTGCTCGTGGCCGACGATGTGGGCAACGTCATCTGGCGCGTGACCGGTTCGCAACAGTAAGCACCTTGCAGAACAGGTCGTCTCGTAAGAGTACGCTGCGAGACCGTAATGCCCAGACAAGCACTGACGTGTCAGCAGCATCAAACGTAGCCAAGAGGTTCGAACCAAAGCCGCGCGACAAGCTCGATAGGGCGCTGATGGTTGCCTGGGCTTTGCAAGGTGGCACCCGTCAGGACTGCGACCTCTTTGTAACGCTCGCGAAATGAATCTGCTAAATGAAAACAACAGGCCCCTCGATGAGGGGCCTTTGTTTTTTGGCGCGCCCGACAGGATGATTCGCTGGCTCCGCCAGCTCACCCCTTTGGGGCCGCTCACTCGCTACGCTCGCTGCGCGTTTGTCGGCACACTGCGTGTGCCTCGGACCGAACCTATAGGTTCGAACCATTGTCGGGGAGCTGAAAAACAACAGGCCCCTCGATGCGCGGCCCAGGGGCCTTTGCTTGCTATTCGCTGGCGCGCCCGACCGGACTCCTCGAACCTGTGACCAACCTGCCCCTCCTTCGGAGGGCAGTACTCTATCCAGCTGAGCTACGGGCGCTGATTGATGGTGGTGCAGTAACGTCGGTGCGTATTGTAACCGGTCGCGCTACGCGCGACAGCAGTACTCCTCTCGTCGCTCCGCTCCTCGAGCCCGGCCGCTCGGTTGCACCCTCGCGGCGTTCGCTCCTGCCCGAGCCTTGCTCGGGCCTGGCGCTTCGCGCCAACCGTCGCTTACCCAGCTGAGCTACGGGCGCTGATTGATGGTGGTGCAGTAACGTCGGTGCGTATTGTAACCGGTCGCGCTACGCGCGACAGCAGTACTCCTCTCGTCGCTCCGCTCCTCGAGCCCGGCCGCTCGGTTGCACCCTCGCGGCGTTCGCTCCTGCCCGAGCCTTGCTCGGGCCTGGCGCTTTAGAGGAGCGATCATTCTACAGGCATTGACGGCCTTCCGGAATGGCCGGACCCTGTGCGGCTCGGGTCTGCTCCCTTGGTTCGCCCTGGCGTCCTGGAAGCCTAGCACCCCCGAATTTCGGGCATTCATGAAAGCTTGATTCCGAAGCATCGCAGGGTAGCAACCGGCTGCTACACTATCCGCCGGGCCACCCACAACAAGAAAAGCAAAGAGAACGAAATGTCGGATGTTACGGAACTCCTTCTGCAATGGAACAGCGGTGACGAAGCTATTCGCGCATCGCTGATCGACATCATTTATGCGGAGCTCAATTCCATCGCGGCACGTCACCTGGCGAACGAACGGCACGAACTCGAGTTGCAGCCAAACGCGCTTGTGCACGAAGCGTATCTGAAGCTCATTGATATGAACCGGATCGAGTGGCAAAACAGGGCGCACTTTCTGGCCATCGCCGCCAAGGTCATGCGCAATATCCTCGTCGACAGGGCGCGGCAGAGGAACGCGTCAAAGCGCGACGGCGGTCGGCAGGTGACCCTGAGCGGCATCTCGGGCGACGTGGACAACCCGCCGACCGACACATTGATGATTCACCAGGCTCTGGAGCAGCTGGCCGAGATTGATCCAGAACGCGCTCGCCTTGTGGAGCTGCGGTTTTTTGGCGGGCTGACCATCCAGGAAACAGCCGAGATCCTTGGCACGTCGCCGGCCACCGTAAAGCGCAACTGGGAGGTGGCGCGCGGCTGGCTATACAGGGCGCTGAAAGAGGGCCGGACTAGGTAGATTCGACGTCATCGGGTAATTCTTCAATGACCATGAAACTCCCGGAGTCCTCTACGGCCTGCAGCAACTGGCGGACCGATGTTTCGAGATCACGGTCTGTTTCAGCGCATTTCTGAAGAAATAGCTTGCGCTCTTTCGGCTCCATGGCTAACGCCTCGTCGCAAAGCTTCAGAATTTCTTTTGTTCGATCAGAGTCGCTCACCAGTGTCCTCCCCCGCGCCCCACAGATTGCGTTGAAACTAAATGCACTTCGTGAGCGTTACTAAACTCATGGAGGCCTGCTTTTGCCATCGTCGTTTCGCAATAACGAAAACCCGATGCTACCTATATTATGGCGTAATCTGGCCGGTAACTGGCTCACCCTGCGCTGAGTAAACCTGGTGTAGTCAACGCCACATCACTCAGCTCCTGGCGCGTAGCGAGCAGCTTCCTCCAGTTTGCCCCAGGCCAGATACAGCTCGTACAGCCGCTCTCTGTTGGTCAGCGTGATTTCGTGATTGTCACCGCGTGCCGCCCGCAAGTCCGCGTAGGCTTTCAGGAGGATCGGCTCAGCCGTTGCAAAATCTCCCGCCGCAGCGTGACACATGCCCAGAACGCCCTCTCCGGACGAAATCGCCCAATGCCCCGGTGGCAACAGTTGCCGCCGCGCGGCCAGCGATTTCTCGGCGAGCTTGGTGCCAAGGGAAACATCGTCTCCGAGGCAGAGAATCGCGCCACCTATGTTCTGCACGTAGGAAGCAATAAAGTCCACCTCGGGCAGCCCGGCCTCGGCCGCGGCCACCGCCTTGCGTATCGAGGCGGCTGCCATTTCCGTATCACCCGCCTGGCGGTAGTGATTGGCCAGCGAGGTCAGCGCCGTAATGGTCTCCGGATGTTCGGCACCCAAGGCTCTCTCCAGCATACCGACGGCCTCTTCATAGTTCGCAGTCGCTTCGTCCGTTCGGCCGAGATTTTTCATTACGCCCGCACGATTCGACAGCAGAACCGCCATGTACGCCTCGCTGGCATTGCTTTGGCGGGCGACGTCTATCGCTTCAACAAAATAGGGGTCCGCCTCAGCGTAGCTGCCCTCCTGCAGAAGTGCGACGCCAATATTTGCCAGTATCGTAATGAGCTGATCCGAATCCTTGAGCTGATGGTCTCGATACGTCTTGAGCGCAAGATTGTAGTACTCAAGTGCGGTTTTCTCGTCCGTAAGATTGCCCTGCACCATCGCCATCTGGTCATAGGCTCTCGCCAGACCGCCCCAGTCAGTATCTGGCACTTGTTGATAGATCTGAATCGCCTTGCGAAAAATCTCGTCGGCCTTCTTGTAGTCATCCTGGTAGTAGAGCGCCAGCGCATTTATCCGGTACGCGTTTGCGGCGGCATTGCTGGTGGTACCCAGCTCGGTCTCATACAAGGCAACGGCCTGTGCTGACAACGATTGGCTCCGCCCATAATCGGCCCGTGCGGCATGAATCTCGCCCAGCGCGGCAAGCAGCGCGGCTTTCAAGGCCGGCTCATTACCGTACTGTGCGTCCAGGTTTTTTTCTGCGTAAGAGAGAATGTCTGCGACCGTCTGCTCGTTTTCATCAGTCTTGAACGGGTCTCCGGCGAACAGCACGTCTTTTAGATAATCCACCGTTTTTTCTGCATTGCGCGCCTGCGCTTCTGCAATATCACGCTGTTTGCTCGCTTCCCTGGCCTGTGTCGCATAGGCAATCACGCCGCCTGCGAGAGACAGCATCACCAGCGCCGCGGCACCCACAGGGAGCCAATTGCGTTGCAGAAACTTGCTTGCCCGGTAGCCGAGCGTGTCCGCGTGGGCCACAACGGGTTGACCCTCAAGATAGCGTCCAAGATCATCGGAGAACTGGGCGATCGTCGGATAACGCCTTTCCGGTTCCTGGCGCAGGGCCATCAGCAGGATGTTATCGATGTCACCCCTGAGCGTGCGCTGGAGTTTTTCGACGGTGGTTGCACGTTGTTTCGCGATCTGGCGCCGGACGTCCTTCGACACAACCGTATCCAGCCGCGTGCTCGGCTTGGGTACGGACAGCCCTTCAACCGATTTCAGCATGTCACGATGGCTGGTGGTCTGGATATGGTACGGCCGCTCGCCAACCAGCAGCTGGTAGGTGAGCACGGCCAGCGAATAGACATCGCTGGCAGTCGTAACCTTGTTCTCGAGGATCTGCTCCGGACTCGCATAGTCCGGCGTCATGGCCTGGCGGCCAAAGACGGTCGTGTTGCCGTGCGCGTCGCTATCCTCCGGCTCCAGCAGCTTGGCCACCCCGAAATCCAGCAGCTTGGGGATACCGTCGGAGGTGACCAGTACGTTGGAGGGCTTCAGATCGCGATGCACAATCAGATTCTGGTGAGCCGCCTGCACCGCCATGGCCACCTTCTGAATCAGCCGGATCCGGTCCCGTATCTTCAGCTCATGTTCGTCGCAGTAGCGGTCGATGGGTATGCCGTCAATGTACTCCATGACGATATACGGAATGCCCTGTTCCGTTGTGCCGCTATCGATCAAGGCGGCAATGTAGGGGTGGTTGAGCGCGGCCAGCAGCTGCCGCTCGGCGTTGAAGCGCTCGATCAGCTCCCTGGCCAGCATATGACCGTGCACGAATTTTATGGCGACACGCTGATCGAAGCCGGGCTCATGCCGCTCGGCGAGGTAAACCGAGCCCATGCCACCCTCGCCCAGGGTACCTTTGATTTCGTAGTTGCCGATACGGCGGCCGATGAGGTCAGCAGGCTCAACGCGCGAATCGTCATCAGCCTTAAGGAAGCTGCCGGCCTGGTTTACGGCAATGAGCACCGAGTCGACGGAGGCGCGCAGGCGTTCGTCGCCCGCGCAGGCCTGCGCGAGAAAAGGCCCTCGCTCATCTTCGGGAAGAGCGAAGGCCTTGTCGCAGAGGTCTAGGACCCGCTTGGAGTTGGGATTTTCGGCCATCGGGTCCTTTTTCTTATTGTCGGTGCTTTCTCCTCAGTGTATTGGAATTGGTCATGAGATCAATAGGCGTACGCTCGCTGCCGCTACGACCCGAAACGTTCGTGCCAATTTCCTCATTAGAATAACTCGCTCAGTGGCACACTAAACACCGAAATACCTGCTTTGCTGCCGCCAATGGTAACGACAAACAGCGGCGCTTCAATCGCGACACTCCCGAAGCTAAGTTCAAAGGCTGCCTTTAGCTGACCGCTGCCGCCGACCGTGAACCCACTCTCAGTTGTGTATCCACTTAAGCTCTCAGTCGCAGAGTCTCCCAGCCCAGCCCCTAGTGCCGTTTCCAACTCAACCAGAGCCTTCAATTCGCCAATTTCCAGGCCGCAATAGGTGAGTGAAGCGAGTTTCTTGTCAACACTACCCGATAACGATCCCTTGACGCCGTTTACCCGCCCGTTCTTGAAAGCAACCTCGAGGTTCACATCGTCGTCGTCTTCGTCTTCGAAGCCGAAAGCAAGTTTGAAAGTGTCCTTGGTGGCTTCGAACGTTACTTTTTCCAAAGGTCGAAACTTACTCGGCATATCAACTTCAGAGGATGTTTTGATGCCTAGGTTAGTTTCGGACCCGGCGATCGCAAAGCCAAGTTGCAGCAGCTCGACGGCGCCTACCGCCGTTTGGGCCTGACTGATAAACGAGCATGCTCGGGCACCGACACTCAGAGTTCGTAGCGATGCATCGATTAGTTGCGAAATATTAAGTTCGACCAACGTCGTCCGACCTGTCGGGTCCACCAGGTTGGTAGGGTTGTTGGCCGCGTACAGATAGGGCTGCAGGGAAATCGGCACGCCGAGATTGCCTTCGAACGGATCTCGCGATAGTAAGGTGCCTGTTCGCGAATCGTAATAGCGAGCCCGCAAATAGTGCAAATCCGAAGCTGGATCATAGCGTTCGCCGGTATACAGGTACTCATTGTCTGAAGCACCGCTGCCGCCGGTGAGGTTGCCATAGCCGTCATAGTTGTAGCTGGCAACTTCGGTGCCCAGCACACCCGTCAATAGCTGCGTGCTTCCATGGGCGTCGACATGATACTGATCCGCATTACCGTCGTTACGGTTTAGCAGGTCGTTGCCGTAACTGTACGCCGCTATAAGATCATCCGTGGCGGTTCGCTCCTCGGCAACCTGTGACAGACCCGTAATACTCTGGTTGTCGACCACATAATTGACCGTGCCCGCAGGATCGGAGCGGCTTATGCGATTTCCATTGACGTCGTATCCGTAGGTAATCACGCTGCCGGCTGACGCAACATTGGCTAGACGATTACGATCGTCCCAAGTGTAGATCACCGTTGAACCGTCGTTTCTCGAAGTGCGGCTACCGTTAGCATCGTACGTGAAGGTGGTAGTTCCGGCACTCAAGAGTTGGTCATTCACGCCGTATGTATAACTTTGCGCACCACTACCATCGTCGATTTGAGTGCGATTACCGACCAGATCGTACTGATACGACACTGATCTGGGGCTCGAGCCTGTGCGCGTTTCTGAAACGAGGCGATCCAGATTATCGTAGACATAGTTCTCGACCGATCCATCCAGTTCCGTGATCGTGTTTCTCAAACCGTTAGCCAAGAACGTGTAGTCAAATCGCTCAAGAATAACGCCAGCGCTATCCCTGTGTATCACCGATGAAACACGGTTGATATTGTTAATCACGTGCTCAGTCGATGCATTGTTGGGCCGAACGATAGAGACCTGGTTGCCGTTCGGATCATACAGATAGGACGTAATTCCGGAGTTGTCATTCGCGCTCAGCAACCGATTTAGACTATCCCAGGCATAGCTGACACTCTGTGCGCCAGAGGCGACGAGTGTCAGGTTGCCATTGTCATCGAAATCATAGGTGAGCTCGACGCCAGCGGGATTGGTTATTGAGGTCACGCGATCCATAACGTCGTACTCAAGAACCAGCGTACCCGAGGCATCGGTGGCCGTTTTCAGGGAACCATTCAAGGTATAGGTAAAGCTCGCCACATCGCCGCTTGGATAGGTGCGCGAACTGATCCGGTTACGGTCGTCGTAAATAAAAGTGGTTGTGCCACCGTTGGCATCGGTTTGCGTTTCAACGTTGCCGGCAGGATCGTAGGTCGCTCTCAGCGCCTGGCCACCAGGTAGTAGCTTGGCGATGCGTCGGCCAGCTGCATCGTATTCGAAGCGCGTTGTGCGGCTCATCGCATCCATCTGACTAAGACGCCGCCCACCTAGGTCGTAGGCGTAGGTTGTCACCGGTTGTGCTGCAATGCCGTCTGGTGACGGCTGCGTGACGGTCAGTAGCTGGCCGGCAGAATCGTAGGTGAAGCGGGTTGTTTGTCCCTGTTCATTCGTGAGAGCAGTCAAGCGTCCAACTTCGTCGTAAATCTGAAGACTACTCGTGTTGTCGGGGAAGGTCGTACGCGTTGGCCGTCCAATCGCATCGTATTCGATGATGGTCGTGTTGCCGTTGGCATCGGTGCGGCGAGTTTGCCGGCCAGCAGCGTCGTAAGTGAGCGTCTGCGTTGGGCGGATCAGAGAATTATCGCGCCCGTTGAGTACCTCCGGAAGTATGACCTGGGTCTGACGACCAGCGGTATCGTAAACAAACTCCGTACGTTGACCCTTCGCATCGATTGTTGCTGATAAACGGCCACCTGGCGTGTAAACATTCTCGATGACACTTAAATCCGGCCGCGTGGTTGTTAGACGCCGCTGCATCTCGTCATACGTATAGGTCGTAACCCTCCCCAGCGCATCAGTCGTCTGTACGAGATTTCCGACGGCATCATAAGCGGCCGATGCCGACGTGGTGTCTGCATAGTCGATTTCGGTCTGGCGGCCGAGCTGATCATACGTAAACTCGGTCCGGTTTCCGTTAGCGTCGATTCTAGCTAAGACCTGGCCCGCCGCATCGTATTCGACCACGGACGCATTCCCGAGCGGGTCGGTTATGCGCGTGCGGCGCCCCAATGCATCCAGCGTATAGGCTGTAGTGAACGGCATAAGCACACCGTCGACATAACGATATTCGCTGCGCGCAGCCTGCTTGCCGTTGGTGTCGTATGAGAACCCGGTCTTCGCCGTAAGATTCCCGGCCGCATCCGTCACCGTCCTTGATATCTGGTGACCAAAACTGTCGAATTCGTTCGCAGTCACTGTGCCGGCGGCATCTTCGAGAGCAACAATACGGCCAAACGAATCATAGAAGATGCGACGCGTATTTGATAACGGGTCGGTAACCGCAGTCAGATTGCGATTCGAACCAAAGGTAAAGGATGTGACCTCGCCAAGCGCGTCGGTTTTCGATACCAGCAGCCCTTCGTCGTTATAGACAGCGGATGACGTAATATTCAGTCCGCCGGGATCAACCACGGTCCGTGTCACGTTCTCATTGGCGTCGTAGGTCGTTTCCGTTCGAACTCCATCGGCGTCTACATAAGCTGTTTGCAGATCGCGATCGTCGTATTCGAACAGTTCCAGCGCCACAACCGGAACGCCTTCAATGGTTATTGTCTTCTCTTTCGACAACACATTGCCGCCGTCGTCATAGATAAAGCGAGTAATAAAACCGCGCTGATCGGTTTGAATTTCTTCATTACCGGCGATGTTGTGCGTGAATTCGACGCGGTTACCGCCAGCATCAATCATTGCAGTAAGGCGGCCGTCGTCGTCATACTCATTGCGTACCGCACGGTTGCCCAAAGGATCACGTGCTTCGATCAGACCGTGACTACGGTTGTACAGATAGCGGGATTCATTGCTTTCTGCGTCTGTATAACGGGTCAGGTCCCCATTCGCGTCATAAGTGTAGTCGTACTGATTGCCGCCTGGATCTACGATCTGATTGATGCGGCCCAGATCATCCCGCACAAAAGTGACACTTCGACCGCCCGAATGTGTGATGCCGCTGTCACTGAAAGTGATTGCGTTGCCGTTGGCATCGGTAATGCTCTCTAGACCGTTGGTCCGATCGACAACAAATTGCACCCCGTTGACCGCCGTATAGCGGAATCGTCTTGGGTTATAGGGGCTGCCCGTTAGATCATCGGCCAGGGACACGACGCCGGGTTGCTGGTCGAAGATGGTCAGCGCGTTGTTATCCAGACTTTGCAACGTCCCCAGGCTGCCTGGACGGGCAACAAAGCGTGCGCTCAATGATGATGCCGGAAACGGTACGAGTGGCGACGCCGTTGGCGCTATCACCAGGTCAAATTCCTCAACCCGTCCGCCGGGCATCACGATGCTCACCTTATGCGCATCGCTAGCTGATAGCGAAAAGCTCAGACCCGAGCGGTCGACTTGCCAACCTGTCCCGAGAACACGGTTGGTGCGAATTGTTATGGTGCGTAGGTTTAGATTCCAGCCGATGCCAAAGTCACCACGCGATTTATCGCGGCTGTCATATGTCCTTGTAATAGCAATTGGCAGACCAGCCATCGGAATCTGCAGATCGGTAAACGTTATCGTGTAGTTGCCGACTTTTTGCTGGCCATCAACCTGAACAGTCGTCTCAGCAATCGTCTGATTGCCGCCCGCATCAAATACGGTCAGCCGAATCGTGTACAGATCATTCAGCAACAATGTCGGATCAAACTGACCCAGCACGCCGGCAGTCACTGGCGTCGTGCTTGTCACGATCGTCGTGAAGTTTTCTTCGCCTGCCGGTGCATAGGCCAAGGTGTACTTCAGGAAGTTGGCATCGCTCGCCGTGCCAATGACATCCACCGGCTCGGTAACGGTGCTGTTGTTCGCAGGCGCGGTAATCTCCACCTGAGGCGGCACAGTGTCACCGGCCACCCGATTAACAACATTAACCGTTGCGGTTGCGTCTATGCCCCCTCGCGAAGCCGTCACCGTGAAGTTACCTGCTGTTGCAGAGGAAAACGTTGGACCGTTAGCCCAGCTCACGACTCCGGTCAGATTCTGGCTGGTGCCGTCCTCGAAGATACCGGTCGCGGTCAGCGCTACAGCCTGATTCGTCAGAACTGTAGAGGTGGCTGGAGATACCAGAATTCCCGACAGTACCAGGTTGCCGTCGATGCCATCGCAGTCCTGGTCGATGCCATCGCCGGGCGCATCTGCGGCCCCCGGGTAAACGGCGTCGTTCGCGTCGTTGCAATCGCCCTGCGTTTCGCTGAAACCATCACCATCGTCGTCCATGTCTTCCGGTGCCGGGCCGGTTGAAACACGCAGATCAACCTCACCGCCGAACTCGGCGACGGAACCCGCGATGGGCGTCTGTTCGAACACCGAGCCGACCGCAATTGTCGGGTGGGTCGAGGTGCTCACCGTCCCGGTCAACAGGTTGACACCCGTTAAGGTGCTTTCTGCTGCCGCCTGGGGTTGCCCGACCACATCGGGCACCACTACCGGCTGACCGACAATCAGGGTGAAAGACTGCGGCGTCGCAAAGCCGATCGTATCGCTGGCTATGATGCTGACCTGGAACGATCCTTCGGCGTCAGGCAGCCAGCTCAGACGGCCATTGGCAGCCATTGTCATGCCTGCAGGCGCTGCAGCCAATGTGAAACTTACCGAGTCACCAGGATCCGGATCAACGACTCGCGGTGCGTACTCGTACGGAAAACCCACCGTCGTCAGCGTATCCGGCTGCGTCAGGAACACTGGCGCCAAACCAGCCGGCTGGACATCGAATGAAACAGTTGCCGTATTGGAATTCAATACACCGTCATTCGCCACGTAAGTAAAGCTGTCCACCGTGCCCGCCAAGGGGTCCGGTGGGCGCTTGATCATGTTGTAACCATTTAGTCCCGGCTGCAACCAATGCGGAACTGGTTTTGAGAGCGTATTACCGTCGGCGTCTGCATAAGCTTCATTGAAGATCCATTGATTGCGGTGCTTCGGGGCCAATGGCAAAGGATGAGAAGTTGCGCCTTCCCAGATGCGCGTCGCAAAGGCCAGCCCATTAGTAAATGATGAAATAATTTCAGCTTCGCCGTCATTGTCAATATCTGCAATTGTCGTAAATCGTTGTTCAGTGGAGGCGGATCTGATCGGCATAAAATTCAATACCGAGCCATCGCGTCCGTCGAAAATATAGACACCATCTGGCGTAGAAGGATCCTGCGGAGAATAAACATCCAGGTGAACGACGAGATCGAAAGCACCATCGTTATTCGCATCAAACGCCGTGGCGTTTACGCCCTTGAAGCGGGTGAGCTCTTCCCCAAATTCCGGTAGCCCCTGATGACTCCATAGTAGCGAACCGTCTGTGTCATAAACTTCGAAGAAACCCAAGGTCTGCGTGCTGCCCAAGCCGTTATACCAGGCATATTCTACTTCCAGGTCACCATCAAAATCGGCAACCGTTATCTGGCTACCTGAGTTGTTACTCAAAGGTCTTTGGAAAATCACAGAGCCGTCGTGGTTGAAGAGATAGTGGTTGTCCTGATCAATAGCGATAATTTCCGCGTAAGGATCATCATCAAAGTTGGCGACAGCGGTCGCCAAATGAGTTGGATAGCTGCTGCTTGGCTGAACTGGCAAAAGAAATTCCAATCCGCCTGTGTGATCAAATACATAGTTGTGATAAATAATTTCCATTGTGCCGTCGAGATCGATATCGGCAACCAGTGGCGGTTTATAGTCTGAATCACCGTACTGCAATTCGCCCATCAAATATTCCCAGGCGATTGAACCGTCGGCACTGTTGAAGACTGTCATACCGCCGCGAATTGTCCCGCCGCCGAGCCCGGCCGAATACCACGGCATTATGATTTCAACTGTGCCATTGGCATCAAGGTCGGCGAAAGTGGGGCCCATCTGACTAAAGCCACCAGCGCTGCTGTTGCCAATCATGTTGTTCAGGGCGATCGTCTCGCTGACACCAACCCCATCCCCGTTCCATTCCGTCACCAGGCTGCCATCATGATGAACGGCAAGAAGATGGTCTCCGTCCGGACTTACGCCCGGTACAACGGCACGAATGCCGATTATTTCAAGATCACCATCGCCGTCGATATCCAGCAATCCGTGGTGCGAGCCCTGGGAAAAAGCCCCTGCCGCATTCATATCCGCCACGTTTGGAACGGCCTGCGGCGTGCAGTCATCAGCGTTCAATAACCACAATTCGCTGTTGAGACTGGAACTGATGAAACTGGAGCCGACAATTTCTATATCACCATCGTTATCGACATCACCGACTGCCAAAGTGGCATTGTCGTAGAGACCAAAGCTACCCGTAACGGTCTCACACTTGAGTTGCGTATAAACCTTGTCCGGCGCCGACACCTTGTGGAAGCCATTTTGCCCGGGATTGAGCCAATGCGGGGTGGGGTTCGCCGGGATAGAGCCATCGTCGTTTACATAAGCGGCATTAAACGACCATTGATTGCTAATGACCGGTGCCGGCGGCAAAGGACTGCTGCTCGTGCCTCTATAAATAAAGAAAGACGGAAAACTGCTGGCGAAGGTATTTAGAGGGTGTATCCCTGAGATCAGGATCTCCGCTTCACCGTCATCATCGAGATCAACAATAACTGGAAAGACAGAATTGGCGCTATCTGCATAGGCCCGCGCTCTAAATAACTCTGTTCCATCTTTGCCACTGAACGCCATCAAGACGGCATTGCCGAGGCCAAGCACGGGATCGTCAGTCAATGCATCAATGCGTAAATTTGCAATGATGTCATCGGCTCCATCCTGGTTGACATCAAAGGCGGTGACAGCTTGCGGTCTGATGAATGGATTGGAATAATATTCCGGATTAACTTCGTGTGACCACAAAACCGTTCCATCGTTTTCATAGACCACCTGGTACCTGGCAAAGCCCGCAAAATTCTCATTGCTTCTTTCTGTCATTCGATGGGTGAATTCCATTTCTCCATCACCATCAAAATCAGCTACCGTAATCCTGTCAATGCTATCTTCAATGGACGCGCTATCGGTAAATTTCCGTTTCCACTTGCGTGTGCCATCATGCTCAAACAGATAAAAATACTGTTTGTGCCGTACCAATACCTCCGCAAATTCATCATCATCAAAATTGGCAACGGCCGATTCAACGTGAAAGGGGATGGTTCCAAACGACAGATCATCCAGTGGCATGGTGTGTTCTAAAACGCCGTTATGATCAAGAACATAGCCCTCATAGACAACTTCTGGCGTACCGTCGAGATCAAGATCAGCAACATGTACCATGCTGTAGCGGCCGGCGCTGGATAAATCCCCGGTCGGGTCACCAAAGTAGAGCCATTTAATTGAACCATCATTACCGTTAAAGGCGACTACGCCGGGAACCCCGACGGCACTGGCGCCCGTACTGGTGTCATCGTTGAAAAACCCGATGATGATTTCAGGCGTACCATCCGCATCCAAATCTGCAAAGGTGGGACCTGCATTACGCCAGTCACCTATTTGCGCAGTGGGGTGCGCAGGGTTACGAATTAGCGGCGTAATATTACCGAAGCGAGCATCTTCACCCGTGGCAACAGCTCTGTTCCAGACCAATGTGCCATCATGGTGATAGGCGATTAGGTGGCCATGTACGTCCTGACCAAAGAAGAATGGAGCGGTAGAGGTGAATCCGGTTTTGACAATGATCTCCAGATCGCCATCGCCATCCAGATCAACCAGTCCTATGTGAGCTGTAGAGTCTGGAAACAGCCCATCGTTATTCACATCGATGTTATCCATCTGGTATTCGAGCTCACAAGTTTCTCCATTCATCACGAAGATCCTTGCATTAACCATTCCAACTATTTCTGACACGCCATCATTATCGACATCACCCACTGCTAGCTGACCTGACACACCGCTATTCGCGATCGCATCCATCTTGGGTGTTAAACAATACTGTTCCAATTCAATGTCAACCGACTCGACCTCGGGCAACCCCGGGGTGTAGTCGAACGAACCGTCCGGGCGGAAATCGAGCACGCCGTTGGATACATCCGACACCAGCGCTGCCGCCAGCGCATCGCCATCGGGATCGCTGTCGTTCCCGAGTACGCCAGGCGCACTGATGCTGGTGGTTTCGCCAATGCGTGCATCGTACAGGTCGTCGAAGGCCAGCGGCGGACGGTTAATTGTTTTGACCGTGACGATAAAGCTCTGCAGTGCGACCGCACCGAGATCATCGGCCACCTGCACCGTGACATCGTGTTGTCCGGCCTGATCGGCGACCGGCGTAAATTGAATCAGGCCAGTGGCGCTGATCGTCATACCCGCAGGCGCCAGGCGCAGAGAATACGTAAGCGTATCGCCCGCGTCGGGGTCGCTGGCAACCATCTGGATGCCGAGCGCGTTGCCGACGATCACAGTGACATTGCTGATCGGCGCGAGCGTCGGCGGACTGTTTTGCGGCTGGATGGGGAGCGCCTGACGGACCTCAATGGTAAAGCTCTGCATATCAGACAGACCGCCGTCGTCGATAACCCGCGCGGTGACGTTGTTAAGACCCAGCTGTGTCGCATTCGGAGTAAACGAGACGTCGCCCGTGGTCGGGTTAATGCCCATGTTTTCAGGCACAGTCGGCAGACTGTAGGTCAGCGTGTCGCCGACGTCGGGGTCGATCCCGAACAGACGGAAGTTCAGCGTCCCGCCCAGGAACATCACGCGGTTGCCGATCGCCGCAAGCCGCGGTGGATTGTTGCTGACACTCGCGGTAATTGAAACGGATGACGGCGCGCTGTCGAACTCGCCATCATTGACCACCAGGGTGGCCACGTAAGTGCCCTCCACGTCCGCCGTGAAGGACGGTGACTCCGCCGTGGCCGAGCTCAGCGCCGCGGCGCTGCCATCGGGTCTTGTCAGTGACCACTGGTAGGTCAGCATGTCGTCCTCAGGGTCGCTGGAGGCGCTGCCATCAAGCTGCACGTTCGCGCCCGGGCTCACCATGGTTGAGTTGGCGCCGGCCACAGCCGTTGGTGGATTGTTCGTGACACTCGCGGTGATGGAAACTGATGTCGGCGCACTGTCAAACTCCCCATCATTGACGACGAGTGTGGCCACGTAGGTGCCCTCCACGTCGGCCGTGAAGGACGGAGACTCTGCCGTGTCCGAGCTCAGCGCCGCGACGCTGCCATCGGGTCTCGCCAGTGACCACTGGTAGGTCAGCATATCGTTCTCAGGGTCGCTGGAGGCGCTACCATCAAGCTGCACAGTCGTGCCCGGGCTGACCATGGTTGAGTTGGCGCCGGCCACAGCAGTTGGCGGCTGATTGCCGAGCACAGCGGCAATGGTGGCGGTGTTGGGTTCACTGTCAACCTGGCCGTCATTGACCATCAGCTGGACGACGTAGAGCCCCTCGAGGTCCGTCGCCAGGGTCGCAGCCGCTGACAGGGCCTCCGCCAGCGTTGCCGTGCTGCCGTCGGGCTTGGAGAGGATGGACCAGAAGTAGGTCAGCGGATCGTTGTCAACGTCGAACGAGAAGGTGCCGTCGAGGGCGACGACATCGCCCGGCTCAACGTCCGCGTAAGGCCCGCCCGCATCCGCCACCGGCGGGGTGTTCGAGGTGGTGATGGTCACCCTATCCGGCGCGCTGTCATCGTAGCCATCGTTAACGATCAGCTGTATCACGTACTCGCCGGCAACATCCACGGTAATGCCGGTTTGTTCATCGTTGGGCGATGTGAGCGTGGCGCCGCTACCGGTTGGCGCAGACAGCAATGACCATGCATAGCTCAGAGCATCGCCATTCGCGTCGTAGGACGCGCCGCCGAAGACGGTGGTCGTGGTGCCCACTGGCACCGTTTGATCCAGTCCGGCGTCGGCCACCGGCGGCGTGTTCGCCGTCGATACAACCACCGTGTCAGGCGCGCTATCAAAGTTCCCATCGCTGACGATCAGCTGGGCAACATACTCGCCCGGCACATCGGCAAAGAACTGCGGCATCACCGCGGTCGGATCGTTCAGCACCGCGGTGCTGCCCGCCGGCACACTTAAGAGCGTCCACGCATAGCTGAGAAGATCGCCGTCTACGTCTGTGGAACCGCTGCCATCCAGCGTTACAGTGTTGCCGAAAATGAGGCTCTGGTCAGGCCCGGCGTTCGCCACCGGCGTAATGCTGCAGCCGCCGCCCGGCCCGCCGCCACCGCCGCTGTTGTCGTCCGAAGAACCATCGTCGCTGCCGTCATCATTCGACGCATTGTCATCGCCACTATTGTCATCAGACGAGTCGCCATCCTTTGGCTTTTTGAACTCCTGCAGACAAAGACCACCGCTGCCCTCCTCGCAATCGGAGTCTGACTCAAGCTCCCCGAGGCGACCATGATTCCGTTCCGTTTCGAAAATAGAGATGGTGAGAAACGAACAGGGCTGACTCGTGATCCGGGCCTCGAGCTTGTTGCTTCGATTAAGAGATACGGGCACAAAGAACTCGTAGACATTCTCATTAAGATCTCTGGGCCTCACCACCTTCTTGCCGTTGACGGTGACTCTTGCGCTGTCGCTGCGAAAACGACCGTCCGGGTACCCATTCGTGACGTGCATGAGATAGTCAGCGCGCTTGTCGCCTGAGAATGAACGGGTCTCGACCTGCGGCTGGCCGGGATGGCGTACGAAGGTCTCCGGGCCGAAGACCACCGTGCCCTGGTCCGTGGCTAAAGCGCCAGGCACCAGGCCAGCAAAGGGAATCAGGAACGCAAGCAGCGTCAGCAGCAGGCCCGGCGCCCGCGCGCTACACTTGGAAGATCGACGTCCCTGCAACTGCGGCGAACCGTCAATCAGCGCGCGGAACTCACTGAATAAATGAGAGTTTTCTTCACACTCGCCAGAAGATGCCTCAGTTTGCGCCCGCTCTTTCATCGCCTTGCCCTCACGTATTTCGCTTTCGTTTTTTTATCAGGCAATACACGCCATATAGGTATATGCGTAATTCGGAGCAAAATCGGCTCTGGAAATGCTGCTGCCCCCACCTCAGGCCGGGCCGGGGCGCTCGGCACGAACCTGACTGCACCCAGGCGAGCCAGGACGTGCTACTGCATCAACTGCATTTGCCGGGCGACCGTCTGGCCGTCCTGGGGATGCGGTGGCAATTGGCGAGCCACTTGGTGAGGCTTGGTTACGTCATCAGCCCTTTTCATCCGGCCACCCGCCAAGCTAAGCTTGCGCCATGACATATTGCCTCGCCGCCTGCGTCAATGACGGACTCGTGTTCGTTTCCGATTCCCGGACCAACGCCGGCATCGATCAGCTGGGCATTTTCAGCAAAATGCATCCGTTCGACGACATGCCCGGGCGGTTCTTTACCTTGCTCAGTGCCGGCAACCTGGCGACCACCCAGGCCGTGGTGGCCAGACTGAAGCGGGATATCCGCGAGGGTGCTGACAGAAGCCTGGCAACAGTTGCCCGGATACGCGATGCCGCCGATTACATCGGCGAGATCAGCCACGAAGTGCAGGACAAATACGGGGAACAGGACCGGGAAGACGGCTTTACGCCGGAGGCAGACTTCATATTCGGCGGTCAGATCGGGGACGCACCGCACGCGGTGTTTCATATTTACGCTCAGGGCAACTACGTCTCACCCACGAGCCTGGCGCCCTTCCTGCAAATTGGTGAACAGAAATACGGCAAGCCAATCCTGGACCGCATCGTGAAGATGGACACGGATCTGGAAACCGTGGCGCGCTGCGGCCTGGTGTCCATGGATTCCACGATGAAGAGCAACGCGAGCGTCGGGCCGCCTATTGAGCTGATGATCTATCGCGCGGCGGCGCCGTTGGCAACCGCGCACCTGGTCTTTGATGAAGATCACCCTTACCTGCGGCGGATCCGCGAGGCATGGGCCGAGAATCTGCGGCTGGCATTCGAGAATTTGCCGCCCCTGAATATGCCTAAAACCAGCGTTCGCCTGGTTGATAAGTAATCGACCACGGCGCCGGATGCCGAAGCGTCACGGGACCGGCGCTACCCGGCCACGGTTTTAACCTGATAGCTCATGACCGCCTGGTGCACGAAGTTAATCTTTTCTCCGATCGGCCCGGTTAACACGAATGGATAGGCGTCCGGCAGGCCGAGGCTGCGCAGGATCTCGTTCAGCGACACCGCAAGCTCGATAAACTCGTTGCGCCAGTTTTCCGGCGAAGCACTCACCCGCAGGCCCGTCTCCTCAGCCGCTTCAAGCGCAGCGCGAATGTGCAGGTAATGCGCCCAGCATTCAGCCCAGTCCTCAGCGGGATGCGCGCTGGCGTAGCTCGATATGAACGAATGATCCCAGCGCGGTGGCGGTCCGTCTCGGTAATGCTCTTCCAGGGCCTGCGCATAGTCGCTCCGCTCGTCGCCAAACAGCGTGCGCGCCTGCGCCTTCTGCTCTTCATCGAGCACCACCCCAAAATAGTAATGGCCGCACTCGTGCCGGAAATGTCCAAGCAAGGTGCGATTGGGCTCGTTCATTTGCTGGCGCATGTGTTCGCGAAACACATCGTCCGCCTCGGCCGCATTGATAGTGATCACGCCCTGCGCATGCCCGGTCGACACGTGCGCGTCATAAACACTTGGATTGGTGCGCCGATCCTCCTTGAACACGAAGCGAAGTTCGCTGTCGTTGACCGGCAGCTTGAGCCGCAGCAGGTCCACGATCAGCCTGCGTTTTGCCGCCTCGAGCTTGCGCCACCGCTCACGGTTTTCGGGCTTGGACAGCGACGGAATAATCTGGCTCATGCGGCAGGAAAGACACGCGCCCCCCGCCACTCCGGAATCGCTTGTCCAGTTGCAGCGGATGACGCTCGCGCGATTCACACAGTAGTTCAGGCCGCTGCCCGGATACTCCTCCGCCCAGATTGACAGGGCGCCCGGATCGAACGCCAGCTGTCGACCACAGCTGTTGCAGCTGTGATTATCGAAGTAGACCACCTGGCCGCAGAGACAGAACATTTTTTTCATCGCGATTCCCGGTCACTCATGTTGCGGAAGAAACCAGGTGTCAACAACGACCCCGTGGGCGCGGCCAAGCGCCTTCTGCAATGCGTCCATCAGTGCGCTGACAGCGGCCGCATCCGTGGTTTCAGGCAGCGGCGAAGGCAAAAGATCCGCGACGCCGTCGAGAGATTCTACAAGCGACTCTGCTCTTGGCAGCGCCATCGCGCTGCGCCGCGCCGCATCGATGCAGGCGCGAACCGCACGCGGAAACGCCCGATCGCTGAGCAGGAAATCGATGACCGCAGCGCCCTCAACCTCTGACTTGATATATTGCCGATACATCTGAAACCCGCTCACCGATTTCAGCACGTTGGTCCAGAGCGTCGAACCGTAACGCAGCACCAGCGGTTCGTTCTGCTGCAGATAGGCGGCCGCAACATCGATGATACGGCTGGTCATATCCGCGCGCTCGATGCTTTGGCCCAGCATCAGAAAATGGTGGGGACTGTGGTGACTCATCGTACCCACCAGCACGCCGTTGACCTGCTGACAGCGACCGATGCAGTCGGATAACACCTCGAACCGACCCTCGCCTGCGGCCGTCAGTGCCAGCCGCTCGCGCGAGTCCTGGTAGAACTCGTTGATGTTCTCCCAGCTTTCCTGTGGCAAAAGGTCCCGCGCGTTGCGAATATTCTCCCGGGCCATCCTGATCGAGTAGGCAAGCGAATACGTGCTGGCCGGGTCGACCAGCAGAAGCTGAAAGACCCTGGCCTCCCCGGGCTCGCCTGCCTGCCCCGCCAGCGAATCCTCGGCGCCGAAGATGGCCACCAGCTCGCTCCACGCCACGCCCACCTCTTCGGGAAGATCAAGCAAAAGCTGTGAATACTGCTGCACGATGCGCGCCGTATTTTCGGCGCGTTCAAGATAGCGGCCTGCCCAGTACACGCGTTCCGCGGCGCGCGACAGCATCAGGCCTGGTCCTCGATGATCCAGGTGTCCTTGCTGCCGCCGCCCTGGGACGAGTTGACGATCAGCGAACCCTTGCGCATGGCCACCCGCGTCAGGCCACCCGCGGTCACCGAAACGTTTTTGCCCTGCAGGATAAACGGCCGCAGGTCCAGGTGGCGCGGCTCCAGGTCCTCACCACACAGCGTTGGGGCGGTGGACAGAGCAAGCGTCGGCTGGGCGATGTAGTTCCTGGGATCGGCCTTGAGCAAGCGACGAAACTGCTCGTGTTCGCTACGCGTCGCGTGTGGGCCCACCAGCATCCCGTAACCGCCCGACTCATTGGCGGGCTTGACGACGAGATCGGCGATATTGGCCAGCACATGCTCGAGGTGGGCCGCCTCCGAGCAGCGCCAGGTGGGCACGTTCGGAATAATCGCGTCTTCACCCATGTAGTAACGGATCATCTCCGGCACATAGGAATACACCACCTTGTCGTCGGCGACACCTGAACCGGGCGCGTTGGCGATGGCCACGTTGCCGGCGCGCCAGGCGCGCATGAGACCGGGCACACCCAGCTGTGAATCCGCGCGAAACACTTCCGGGTCAATAAATGTATCGTCGATGCGCCGATAGATCGTATCGACCCGGGTCTGCCCGTCGATGGTCAGCACGTAAACGCAGTCGTCATCACCGACGACCAGGTCGCTGCCCTCAACCAGCTCGACACCCATGGTGCGCGCCAGGTAGCTGTGCTCGAAATAAGCCGAATTGAATACCCCGGGCGTCAACACCACGACCTCGGGCTTGCCGGTGACGCTTTCCGGCGCAATGGACTGCAGCATGGCGCTCAGCGCCGACGGGTACTCGGCCACCGGTCTGATTCTGTGGTTGCGGAATATCGACGGAAATACCCGCTTGATCACGTTGCGGTTCTCGAGCATGTAAGACACGCCGGAAGGCACCCGCAGGTTGTCCTCGAGAACGTAAATCGTCCCGTCACGGTCGCGGACCAGGTCAGAACCGCAGATGTGTGCCCACACGCCATGTCGCGGCCGAATGCCCCGGCAAGCTGCCAGGTAGTTGCGTGAGCTATCGATGATCTCCGCGGGCACCACCTTGTCTTTGATAATGCGCCGGTCGTTGTAGAGATCATCTATAAATAGATTGAGGGCGATGAGTCGCTGGATGAGGCCGCGCTCCACGCGGTCCCATTCGCTGCCCGGCATGGCCCGCGGGATGATATCCAGCGGCCAGGAACGATCGATATTGTCGCCCTCCGAGTAGATCGTGAAGCTGATGCCCATATCGATAATGGTGCTGTTGACCGCGTGCTGCCGATCAACCAGCTCCTGCGCCTGCATGGCGCTGAAGTATTCGACGAGCGCCGCTGCGTGCGGCCTTGGCATACCATCCGGCCCGATCAGTTCATCGAAACTGTCTTGCAAGGCGTAGCGGCTCAGGTCAATGCTCATGGCGATCACGGTAGCAGCTATATGCGTGACTGACGAGACACGGCCCTTCGGTTGGGCTGTTCATTCTGAACCCGTGGCCGCCCTCCCTGCTGCTTGTGCATGCGGCGCTCGAATCGCCGGCTTGCGACCGCAGGCTGAGCTTCGCGGCCCGTGATCAGCGCACGAATAGCGATATTTTTTGGACCGCGTAAGATGTTGCCTTTGTTCAGCCCGGGACAGCGCAGTGCGCAACCGCAACCTCTGGATTCTGTTTCTCTGCCAGTGTTTCGCGGTCAGCGCCAGCATCGTGATGGTGACGCTGGGCGGCATCGTTGGTGGCGAGCTGGCGGACAACGCCGCGCTGGCAACGCTGCCGATTTCGCTGATGATCGTCGGCACCGCGCTATCCACAGTACCCGCCGCCATGCTGATGAAGGCCATCGGGCGGCCTGCCGGTTTTGCGCTCGCTGCAGGCCTCGGCGCCTGCGGCACGCTGCTCGCCGCATTCGCGCTTCGCCACACGAGCTTCGTAATGTTTTCCGCGGGCCTGATGCTGGTTGGCGTCAACCTCGCGTTCGTTCAGCAATACCGGTTCGCCGCGGCGGAGAGCGTTGGACCGCAGCGGGTCAGCCAGGCCATCTCGCTGGTTCTGCTCGGTTCGGTCGGTGGCGCGCTGCTGGGACCTGAGCTGGTGGCGCGCGGCCAGCATTGGGCGATTGGTGAGAACTATGTCGGCACAATGTATGCACTCGCGGCCCTGCTGGGGGTGTCCTCGGTCATGCTGCTCGCGCTCAGGAAGAACACCATCCTGGTTGCCGAATCCGGCGCGCAGCCCGGACGCCGGCTTCGCGAAATTGTCAGGCAACCCGTGTTCCTCGTGGCCATGCTCGGCGGCGTGGTCGCTTACGGTGTGATGACGTTTATCATGACGGCGACGCCCGTCAGCATGCATGTTCTCGACGGTCATTCCATGCCGCATACCGCTTCTGTCATTCGCAGCCACGTCATTGCCATGTATGCGCCATCGCTATTCTCGGGGCTGCTGATTGCCCGACTCGGGATCGGGCGCATGATGGCTGCGGGCGCAGTAGCAATGCTGGGCACTGTGCTCGTGGGCCTGCAGGGGCAGGCCGTCACGCATTACTGGCTGGCCCTCGTGCTGCTCGGGATCGGCTGGAATTTCCTCTACGTGGGCGGTACCACATTGCTCACCCGCTGCTATCGGACCAGCGAGCGATTCAGGTCCCAGGCGGTTAATGACTTCAGCGTATTTGCGACTTCAGCCACCGGGTCCCTGCTGGCCGGCACAGCCATTCACCTGCTGGGCTGGTTAAAGCTCGTGCTGGTCGTGATCCCGCCCCTGCTGCTGATGCTGCTGGCGCTCGCCTGGATCCGTGGCCGACCGGAACTGGGCACGGCGGGCGACTCGCACCACCGAAGCCAGGCTGAGCACAAGCACTAAGCTCGCTCCGCACAGGTCACTTGCCTGGCCGGCCGCCTTTTCCCGGCTTTATGGCACTGAGCAAACTGGCTATACTGCGCCCCCGTTTCAGATTCCCCTTCCGGAGCAGCCGTGAGCCACGACCGCAAGTTTTTTGACACGTTCATGCTGATCCTGGGCGCACTGATCCTGTTCAGCGTGGCCATGATCGTACTGGCCAAATTTATCGGTGCCCGCCAGCGGGAGTTCATCGCCGAAGATCCGGCCGTTATCGGCCAGCTCGAGGAGCGCATCAAGCCATTTGGCAGCGTTGCGGTTGATGGGCAGGTGGACACCGTGGCTCAGGAACTGGCAGCGATGAGCCGCCGCCCGCAAGCGCGGCGACTGCGATGGTCGCGGCGGCCACCGCTGCGCCTTCAGGCGAAGACACCTACCAGGGCGCCTGCGCGTTGTGCCATGACATGGGACTGGCAGGCGCACCGAAAGTCGGCGATGTCGCACAGTGGGCCGCGCGCATTACCAAGGGCAATGATGCCCTCTACGCAAACGCTGTCAATGGCTACCAGGGCGCGGCGGGCGTGATGCCGGCCAAAGGCGGACGCATGGATCTGAGCGATGACGCCGTGCGCGCAGCAGTCGACTACATGGTGAGCAACAGCCAGTAATTCACGGCGGTTGGATTGCGCACGAAGCCGCCGGTGGGCGGCTTCGTCTGTTCTGGAAGGTCATCAGTGTTGTTCGCCGTGCGTGGCGAGGCGCCGGTAGCCCACTGCCTCGGCAATATGTGCTGTAGAGACCCGCTCGGCCCCGGCCAGATCCGCGACACTACGAGCCACCTTCAGTACCTTATGTGCGGCACGCAAGGAAAAGCCGAACCGCGACACGGCCTTGGTGAGCAACGCCTCCCCTTCCTCGTCGGGCCGGCACCATTCCCTGACGCCGTGGCTGTCCAGCTGCGCGTTGGGCACGTGCTGTCGATGCTGCTGCCGTTCCCGCGCCTCGCTGACGCGTGCCGCAACCCGGGCGCTGCCCTCACATGGCCCTGGCTCATCGAGCAACACGGCATCGGGCGGCCTCGCCACCTGGATCTGGATGTCCAGCCTGTCGAGCAGCGGCCCCGACAGCTTGTGGCGGTAGCGCTGCACCTGGTCTGGCGTGCAGTAACATCGCCCGCGCCGATCGCCCAGGTAACCGCAGGGGCATGGATTCATGGCCGCAACCAGCTGGAACCGGGCCGGAAAGCACGCCCGACGCGCGGCTCTCGCGATTCGCACCATGCCCGTCTCGACAGGCTCTCTGAGCACTTCGAGCACCTGTCGGCGAAACTCCGGAAGCTCGTCCAGAAACAACACGCCGTTGTGCGCCAGGGAGACTTCGCCCGGCTTTGGGATGCTGCCGCCACCGGCAATGGCAGCCGGTGAGGCCGTGTGGTGCGGGCTACGAAACGGGCGACAGCGGAAGCGGGCCGGATCAAAGCCTTGCCCGCAAAGCGACGCGATGGCAGCGACCTCCAGCGCCTCTGTTTCACGCATGGGTGGCAAAATGCCCGGCAGGCGGCTGGCCAGCATGCTCTTACCCGTGCCTGGCGGGCCCGACATCAGCATGCCGTGCGCGCCGGCCGCTGCAATCTCCAGCGCGCGCTTGGCCAGGTCCTGCCCCAGCACGTCGGCCAGATCCGCCGAGTCCGGCCACGCGCGTCCAGTATCCGCGGCTACCACTCGCTCAAGGCGGCTGGCGCCCGCCAGATGCTGTGCCACTTCCAGCAGGTGACTGGCCGACATCACCTCTGCGCTACGCACCAGCGCCGCCTCACCTGCTACCTCAGTGGGCAACACGAGACTCCGCTCGCTATCGCCCGACGCCACGGCGAGCGGCAGCGCGCCGGGGAATCCGCGCAGGCTGCCGTCCAGGGACAGCTCGCCAAACAGCTCGAGCTGGGTAAGCTCCGTCGCGGGCAGTTGTTTCGAGGCGACCAGAATGCCGATGGCAATGGGCAGGTCAAAACGGCCACCCTGCTTGGGCAGGTCGGCGGGCGCCAGGTTTACGGTGATGCGCCGGAGCGGAAACTCGAAGCGCGCGTTAATGATGGCAGAACGCACGCGGTCTTTGCTTTCACGCACCGCCGCTTCGGGCAGACCCACGATGGAGAGTGTTGGCAGGCCGCCACTCAAATGAACTTCGACCCGGACCAGCGGGGCGGCCAGGCCATCCATCGCCCGGCTGAATACGGTTGCAAGCGTCATGTATGCCCTCCATGGCTGACGTCCTGTTCAGGTCTTTCTGGTCGTTTTCTTGCTGCTCTTCTTAGCGGCGACCTTTTTCTTTGCGGCGGATTCAACAGGCCGTGACGCCTTTTCCATCGCCGCGATCCGTGCCTCGAATTCCTTGAGCCTGGCCCGCGTTCGCGCCAGCACCTCGCTTTGCACCTCGAACTCCTCGCGTGTGACGAGATCGAGCCTGGCCAGCGCTGACCGCAGCACGGCTTTGAAATTACCCTCAAGGTCACGCTGTATGCCGCGCAAGCCCGCTGGCACGGACTCTGATAATTTCTGCGCCAGATCGTCAATAAACCTTGGGTCCAAGTGTCTTCTCCTGATGATTCGAATTTCGTCTGTTGCTGACCAAGCTTAGCCCCAAGCCGGTCGTGTGCAAAACAAAGCGCCAAACGCCTGGCGCTTTTTCGTTACACTTGAGCCTCCGGGCAAGCACTTTTTGGCTGCGACACTGCCCGGAAGCTGAAGTTGGTCCATGGGGGATTGCATATGACGCCGGCACAACTGCTGCAGATCGGCGTATTCGCGCTCCAGGCGACGGTCGTTGGCTTGCTGATGCTCACTTTCTTTCGCCTGCGCTATCGCTTTGGACTGGCGCTGCTCTACGTCACGCTCGGCGGATTCCAGTTCTCCCAGACCTTGCTCGCAACTGCAGTGACGGTGGAGATCTATCCCGGCATCGCCATCAGCCCTGGCTCTGCCATTTTGTTTTCCGCTTCAATATTCACGTTCTTGCTGGTCTACATACGTGAAGATGCGTCCGAGGCGCGTTCGCTTATTTACGGCATTGTCGCAGCAAACCTGTCGCTGGCCCTGATCTTCATGCTCGTCAAGCTGCAGCTGGGCAGCAGCCTGACCTCGGCACCTGACGCATTGGCACAGCAGTCCGGCTTTGGTGACCTGCGCGTGTTCATGATCGGCACGGTCGTGCTTGGCCTGGACGTCGTACTTGCGATTGTTGTCTACGAGTTCATGGCGCGCTTGCTGAAGCGCGCCCTGTTCCTGCGAATATTTCTCACCCTCGCGCTGGTACTGGCTGTGGACACGCTGGCGTTCCAGACCATCGCCTTCTACCGTGAGCCTTTTTACAGCGAAGCGGTGCTGGCCGGATTTGTCGGCAAAACCGGGGCGGCCGTAATTTATGCGTTTCTGCTGAGCCAGTTTCTGCAGGTTTTCGAACACCGCAACGACGCACTGGGGGGCTCTGCCACCGACCATCTTCGCGACATTTTTGCCATCATGACCTACCGGCAGCGCTATGACCTGCTGCGAGAAAGACTCGCGCGCGACCCGATGACCGGGCTCTATAACCGGGGTTTCTTTGATCAGAACCTGCAGCGGGAACTGGATCGGGCGGCCCGCATCGGCCGCCAGACCAGTCTGCTGATGGTGGATATCGATCATTTTAAGAGCGTCAACGACGAACTGGGCCACCAGGTGGGAGATCAGATGATCTGCCTGCTGGCCGACACGATTGTGGACACCTTCAGGCATTCAGACCTGCCCTGCCGCTACGGCGGGGAGGAATTCGCGATCATCATGCCCGACGCAACCATCGAAATTGCCCATCGCCAGGCAAAGCGTCTGCAGGAGCTGCTTGCTGTGGCGTCAAAAAATGCCCCGCGGCCTGTCACCCTTACAATAGGTATCGCCAGCTTCCCGGAAGACTCGGAAAACGCCGAGGACCTGATGAGCATTGCGGATAAACGACTTTATGCCGGCAAACACGCCGGACGGGACAGGATTGTGGGGCGCCCCGAATAGCGCCCTTGGGTTGCTGCGGCTGGCCGGGGCCGCTCGGTGCTAAACTCCGGACTTCCGCCCCAGAGGAGCAAAACTACCGTGAAAATGGTCACCGCCATCATCAAGCCCTTCAAGCTCGACGACGTCCGCGAGGCGCTGGCCCAGGTGGGTGTTCAGGGCATCACTGTGACGGAGGTCAAAGGATTCGGTCGCCAGAAGGGGCACACTGAGCTGTACCGTGGGGCGGAATACGTGGTCGACTTCCTGCCCAAGCTGAAGCTTGACCTCGCGGTGGACGACGCCCTGGTCGAACAGGTTATCGAGGTGATCATTAAGGAGGCGCGCACGGGCAAGATCGGTGACGGCAAGATCTTCGTCAGCGATCTGGAGCAGGCCATTCGGATTCGTACCGGAGAAACCAACGCCGAGGCCCTGTGAGTCGACTGCACAGCCAGGTAAACGCGATGCGACACAAACTGCTACTCATCTCATTGTTTATGGCCGTCGTTTCAGTCGGCCAGGCTGCCGAAGTATTCACCACCACAGGCAGCAACGGCGAGCGAGTCTATACAGACAAGCCGCAAGATGACGCGCAAAAAGTCCAGATTAATGCGCCTGCCAGCCGCAGGCAGGCAGCACAACCGGCCGCAGCGCCTGAGCCGGAACAGCGCTCTCCCTGCGAACAGGCACAGTTCGTCCTGAAGACCTATGAGAGTGCCAGCTCCCTGGCCGAGAAAACCGAGGATGGCGAAACGCGTGTCCTTGGCCCGGAGGAAGCACGGGCGAAGATTGAGCAAGCGCGGGCAGACGAACAGCGCCTGTGCGAGGAGCAAGACGATGAGTAAAACAGGTATGGCAGCCATACTGTGCGTAGCGTTTCTGTCCTGGCCGGCAGCGGCGGCAGAGATCTACCGCGACACTGACGCCAGCGGCAGAACCGTGTACTCGGACCGGCCAGTCAGCACCAACGCAAACAAACTCAGAATCAAAAGCCGGGCGACCGACCCCGCCGCACTGGAGTCAGAAAAGGCCCTGCTCGCGGAACGCCAGGCAAAGCGCGAAGAAGCCAAAACACAGGCCGCCACCGAGGCCGAACGGAATCGCGATATTCAGGCCCAGCGCGCGCAAAACTGCGAGAAAGCCCGCAACTATCAGGCACGCGTAGAAGCCTCGCATCGCCTTTACGAGGTCGATGACAACGGCAACCGCCGCTACTATTCTTCGGCCGAACAGGATGCGGCGCTGGAGAAAGCACGCACACAGGTCAGGGAGTGGTGCGATAATTGACGCACGCTGCGAGCCCGGTGGCCCGCAGTTCGTTTGTTCACACGCGCCCGACCGACCGCTCCGGGCGCCATAGCCGGGTTTCCAGCTGGATATGAAAACAGGATTTATCGGCCTGGGCGCCATGGGGAGGCCCATGGCAAGGCGCCTGCACGACGCCGGTCTCCTCCAGTCGGTGATGAACCGCACGCCTTCTGTGGCCCATACGTTCGCTGATGAAACGGGCTGCCGTGCGGCATCTTCGCCAGCGGACCTGGCTGCACACTGTGACTGCGTGATGCTCTGCGTGTCTGCAGATCAGGATGTGCTGGAGCTGGTAGCCGAACTGGCCACTTCCATGCGCACCGGCGGCCTGGTGATTGACTGTTCGACGGTCAGCGCGGCAACCGCACGCAGCGCAGCGCAGTTGCTCGCAGAGCATGGCATCGGCTTCCTGGACTGCCCGGTCAGTGGCGGCACAGAGGGGGCTCGCGACGGCACCCTTGCCATTATGGCGGGCGGCACGGAAAAAGATTTTGCTCGCGGGCTACCGGTACTCGAATGCGTCGGCAAACGCATTACCCTTATGGGGCCCGCAGGCGCCGGCCAGGCCACCAAGGCGATAAACCAGGTCATGGTGGCGGGCATCAACCAGACGGTTACCGAGGCCCTGGCGTTTGCCGTCGCGGAGAATCTGCCGCTGGAGAAAGTGGTCGATACGCTGGGTGGCGGCGCAGCGGCCAACTGGTTTCTTGCCCACCGTGGCAAGACCATGGTGCGCGACCAGTTTCCCCTCGGTTTCAAGGTTTCATTGCACCGCAAAGACCTGGAGATCTGTCGACAGATGGCGGCTGAACATGATGCCAACCTGCCCATCGTCGAGATGACTCTGCTGCATTACCGGCGGCTGATCGAGAACGGTCACGGTGATGATGACATCTCATCGCTGTACACATTGAAACGAACATTGTTCGGCAAGCAGGGGGATCGGCCCGCAGCAAACGATGCCTGAGCCTGAAGACCAGAAACGCGCGCCCGCAGAATTTTATCTGCCCGACCTGTGCACCGCAGCCATGGTGTTCAGCATTGTGCTGATCGCCGAGCTGGTGGCAATCGTACTGAGCCTCGCCCGCTACCAGTCAGTCCAGGCCTTCTGGACCGATCTTGGCAAATCTTCACTGTTTTTACTGTGGATCGGCCTGGGCACGGCCTTTGTCCTTTGCCAGGCGCGCCCGCACCTCGCACGAATGTCCGTGGAAAAGGCGACGGCCATCAGCCTGGGGCTGATCGTCGCCACCACCGCGCTGGTTTCCGAGGCTGCGTTCTGGGCCGGTGGCGTCGGCGGCGGGGGCATCTCCATCCTCTCTGCCGGCCACCTCGAATTTGTCGCACCCAACCTGGCCATCAGCTTGATCGTGGGTGCGCTCGTGCTGCGTTACATGTACGTCAATCACCAGTGGAAACGGAACGTCCAGATGGAGGCACGCTCACGCATCGAGGCGCTGCAGGCACGGATCAGGCCGCATTTCCTGTTCAACAGCATGAACACCATCGCGGCACTGACGCGCAGCAGCCCCGAGACGGCGGAGCAGGCGGTGGAGGACCTTGCCGATCTGTTTCGCGCCAGCCTTCGGGAGAAGCGCACGCAGATCCCCCTGCAGGAGGAACTCGAGGTAGCAAGGCTCTACCAGCGCATCGAACAGCTACGCCTGGGTGAACGCCTGAAGGTGCACTGGGAAACGGACAGCCTGCCGATGAACCTGCTGGTCCCGAGCCTGATAATTCAGCCTCTGCTGGAGAACGCGATTTATCACGGTATCGAACCGCTGGCTGAAGGCGGTACGGTGACCGTCAGTGGCAGCGCGGATCGCCAACGCGTGATTCTCACGATTGCGAACCCACTGCCGGACAGTGCGCAGCCAGCCCGCCGGGAGGGCAACCAGATTGCGCTCGTGAACATCGAGCAGCGCCTGGAACTTGCCTACCAGGGCCGGGCATCGCTTAATGTGCAGAAAACCGCTGACGAATACAGAGTGACGCTGGAGTTTCCACGCGAAGAACGCCGCCATGACTGAAAATATTGATTGTTGACGACGAAGCACCGGCCCGGGAACGCCTGCGCCGGCTGGTCGAGGAGATCGACGGCTTTGAGGTGCAGGGCGAGGCCGCAAACGGCCAGCAGGCCGTAGAAGCCTGCGTTGCGCAGACTCCAGACATCCTGCTGCTGGATATTCGCATGCCGGGCATGGACGGAATCGAAGCCGCCCGCCATCTCACCGCCCTGGAACAACCGCCAGCGGTGATCTTCACCACTGCTTACAACGAATACGCCATCGAGGCGTTTGACGCCGAGGCCATCGGCTACCTGATGAAGCCTGTCAGGCGCGAAAAGCTCGAAAAGGCCCTGCGGCGTGCGACGCGCCTGACGCGGCCGCAGCTCAGGGCTGCCAGCGGCGATTCCAGTGCCCGCACACAGATTTGTGTACGCGTGCGCGAAGGGCTGCGGATGATTCCCGTTGCTGACATCGCGTGCTTCCGTGCGGACCAGAAATACGTGGTGGTGTATTACGATGGTGGCGAGGTACTGATCGACGAGCCGCTGAAAGATCTCGAAGATGAATTCAGCGAGACCTTTATTCGCATCCATCGCAACGCGCTGGTGGCGCTGGACAGACTGCGCAGCGTGCGCCGCAATGTGGCAGGCGGCTACCAGGCGGTAGTCGCGGGCATCGAGGAGCCGCTCGCGGTGAGTCGTCGCCTGGCCGCAGGACTGCGCAAGCGCCTCAAAAAAGGACTTACCGGATGAACCACTCGCTGCGTATCGCAACGCGCAAGAGCCGACTCGCGCTCTGGCAAGCTGAACATGTTGCACAACTACTGGCCGATGCGTTCCCAGGACTGGTGACCGAGCTGGTGCCGATGAGCACGCGCGGCGATGAGATTCTTGACCGCAGCCTCGCCAAGGTGGGCGGCAAAGGCCTGTTCATCAAAGAACTTGAAAGCGCCCTGCTCGACGGCCGCGCAGATATTGCCGTGCATTCCATGAAAGATATGCCGGCAGATATCACCGAGGGTCTGGCAATCACCGCCGTCCTCAAACGTGCTAACCCGTTTGACGCTTTCGTCAGCAATCACTACCCCGATCTTGACGGGCTGCCCGAAAATGCTCGGGTGGGCACTTCAAGCCTGCGTCGCGCAAGCCAGCTGCAGGCCATGCGACCGGATCTGCAAATCCTGCCGCTGCGCGGCAATGTCGAGACTCGCCTTGGAAAACTCGACAAGGGTGACTACGACGCTGTGGTGCTGGCCGTAGCCGGGCTGACGCGCCTCGGACTGGCAGATCGCATCACCACGACCCTGACGCCACGCCAGTGCCTGCCGGCCATTGGCCAGGGCGTAATCGGAATTGAATGCCGACCGGGCGACGCGGACATCGTGGCAACGCTGCGAGCACTGCACGATCCCGACACCTGGCAGGCGGTGCTGGCGGAACGGGCGCTGGGCGCGCGGCTCGGCGGCAGCTGCCAGTCGCCAATTGCCGGGTTCGCGAGCGAAGACAATGACGGCCTCGTTCTGGACGCGCGCGTACTGAGTCCCGACGGGCGCGAGCGCGCCGAGGGCACGGTGCGCGTGCAGGACATCACGCCCCACCAGGCCGGCACGCAGCTCGCTGACGAACTTCTGGCACAGGGCGCAGACGAGATACTGGCGAAAGCCGCAGCGATGCCATGAACAGCGGGTCTCTGGCAGACCTTTGCGTATTGATTACCCGGCCTGCGGACCGGGCACAGGAAATTGCGCAGGCGCTGACGGCCGAAGGCGGGCGGGCCGTGCTGCTCCCGGCCATAGAGATCCGGGCGCGCCGCCAGGAGGATATCCTGGAAGACCTTGCGCCGCTCGGCGCAGCAAGATCGCCACTGTTTGTCTTCGTCAGCGCCTATGCGGTCACCCATGGTTTGCAATCTGTAACAGAAATCTTCGGCCAACCGGGCATACTGGATACGGCAGCCGTCGGCGAAACCACGGCGCAGCGCCTGGAGGCAGGAGGCTGCCGCGACGTGATCGCGCCGGTGGGGGCCGACGGCAGCGAGGCGCTGCTTGAGTTGCTGGAGGCCGTGCCGATGGAGGGGCGGCAGGTCATCATCCTGCGGGGACCGCCCGGGCGAGAGAAGCTGGCTCAGGCACTTACTGAGCGCAGCGCCCTGGTGACCCAGGTCAGCGTCTACCAACGGGTCCGCCCTGACCACGACAGCGCCGCGGCATCAGAGGCACTGCAGGCGGGCGAGATCGATGTGGTCATGATCAGCAGTGTTGAAGTCTTTGAGAACCTCGACGCGATGCTGGATGATGGTGGCTGCGCAGAGTTGCGTCGAGCCACCTTACTGGTACCCTCCGAACGCGTAATCAGAGCGGTCCGTGAGTACGGCGCGCAGGGCCCGATGATTCTGGCTGCCGGCGCGGGCGATGAGGCCATGCTCGCGGCGCTGCGAGCCTGGCGGCGCAGGCGCGACGGAGACGGCCACAAAGAGGAACAGGACATGAGCGAAAACAACGAGCCGGAAGTCGCAAAGCAGCCTGCAAAAGCCGACGATGTTCCGGCCGAATCTGCGGCGGAGACTCCCGAGCCATCGCCAGCAAGAAGCGCTGCCTTAGACGAAAAGGACGCACCCGCTGAGCCAGCGCCGTTGCCGACCGCCAAAGAGAAGAAGTCGGGACGCGGGCTCGCGGCGCTGGCGCTGCTGCTCGCGCTGGCTGCCGCAGCCGGCAGCGCCTACCTATGGTGGCAGTCGCAGACCCAGGGCAATGAAACAAACACGGAGTTCCTCGACGCGCAGGCACGCACGGACTCGGACATCCGCAGCCTCAGGACTGAACTTGCCAGCCGCGACGACCAGCTTTCGGACCTGCTCAGCGACCAGCAGGGCCTGGCGCTCCAGCTCGGCGGCATCGAAGAACTGAACCTGCGGGTTCAGAATATGGAAAGCGAACTGGAGTCCATGCGCGGTGTGTCGACGAGCGCGCGGCGCAACTGGGTCATGGCAGAAGCCAGCTATTTCCTGCAGGCGGCCAACGCAAGCCTGCAACTCAACCGTAACGTCAGCTCCGCGCTCAGTGCGCTGGTGGCGGCGGATGACCGCCTTGCCAGTTTGTCCGATCCTGCCCTGCTGTCGGTACGCAGCATGATCGCGAGCGAGCGACAGGCACTCAGCAGCCTGCCGCAGACCGACACCACAGGCATTGCGCTGGCCCTTGGCAACCTGGCAGCCAGGGCCGGTACGCTGCGTACCAAGACGGATAACCCCGGCTCCTACGCAACCTCACCGGGCCAGGCAGCGGAAGAAGCAGAGGGCCAGGGCCTCGAGCGAGCGAAGCGGGTGCTTGGCGATGCCGTGAAAAGTCTCGTTACCGTGCGCCGCACTGACCAGCAAGCCAGCGCGCTGCTGGCGCCGGAGGAAGAGTTCTTCCTGGCCAGGAACCTGGAGCTGCAGCTGCTCACCGCCCGCCTCGCTTTGCTGAACGAACAGCCCGAGCTCTTTCGCCAGAGTATCGCGACCTCGCTCGAATGGCTGGCAACATTTTTTGACCCCGAGGCGCCCGAGGTCGCCGACGCGGTGGTCACCCTGAAACAAATCGAAGCAGCGCCCGTGCAGATCAGCCTGCCGGATATTTCCCGCTCGCTTGCGCTCCTGCGCGCCATTCAGGCGCAGGGCAGTGCCCCATGAAACTGGGCTTCCTGTTAATCGCGGCGCTGCTGCTGGGCCCGGTGCTCGCGCACTTTCTGCTGGCCGAGCGCGGCTACGTGCTGATCAACTTTCTCGGTTACACGATCGAGATGTCTGTGCCGATCCTGATCCTCTCGCTCGTGGTGCTGTACGTGCTCGTGCGCCTGCTCATCAAGCTGCTGGCCGCTCCGATGAAGCTTGGCGAGGCCGCAGGCCGTCTGCGCGACAACCAGGCTCGCAAGCGCCTGAACCAGGGTCTGATCGAGTTTTCCGAAGGCAACTTTTTGCGCAGCGAGCGGCTGCTGACCAAGGGCGTCCGTCGCGCCGACATGCCGCTGGTCAACTACCTGGCGGCGGCCCGGGCCGCCCAGGCCCAGGGCGCCTACGAACGCCGGGATACGTGGCTGCGCATGGCACACGAGCAGTCGCCGGATGCGGGCTCGGCAATACTTCTCACACAGGCCGAACTACAGATGGCCGAGCGCCAGGACGAGGCCGCGCTGGCCACGCTCAAGCGTTTGCTCGAAGACGAACCGCAGCATACGCGTGCGCTGGCGCTGCTCGCCCGACTGCACCAGCGTAACGAACACTGGGATGCACTGCTTGCGCTGCTACCGCGGCTGCGCAAGACCCGTGCGCTGGACGCGGACAAGCTGACGGCCATCGAGAAACGTGTGCATGGGGAGTCGCTTCTGGCCTGCGGCAAGCTGGGCGATGCCGCCAGGGTCAGCGCCTACTGGCAGGGCCTGAGCAAGGCCTTGCGCAAGGACGCCGACCTCGTGCGCAGTTACACCACGGCGCTGCGCGACGCGGGTGATCCGAAAACTGCTGAGGTCACGGCGCGCAAGGCGCTCAATACGGGCTGGGACGACAAGCTGATTCTGGTTTATGGCACCCTCGAGACCGGTGACGTACCCGGCCAGCTCAAGCAGGTGGAGAAGTGGCTGAAAGCGCGCGGGGAGAACGCGCCGCTGCTATTGACCGCCGGCCGCCTGTGTATGCGCAGCGAACTATGGGGCAAGGCACGCAGCTATCTGGAGACCAGCATTGCCATCGCACCGTCTGCCGATGCCTACCAGCTGTACGGCAAACTCATGGAGCAGATGGGCGACGAAGACGCCGCAAGTCTCGCCTACCGCTCGGGGCTGGCGCTGGTCACGGAATCCGTGACCGGCGGAGTGCCGGCGCTCGAGGCACCAAAGTCCGCCACCTTTAACTGAGTCGGCCGGGGGCGCTGCCCTCAATTGCCGCCTGGACCCGCGGCGAAAATTCGAAGGCATCGAAGAAAAGGCGCTCATCGCGCAGGCCGCGCGGCAACATATCGTCGCGGGCCGCGGCCACCATGGGCGGCGGCCCACTCATGTAAACGTCAAACTCAGCCAGATTTTCGCAATCGGCCATGGCCGCGCGGTGCACGAACCCGGTACGCCCATCCCAGTCATCACTGTCTGCGGGCTCCGACAACACGGGTACGTAGGTCAGGTTCGGATGGCGTGCGACCAGCGTTTTCGCAAGCTCATCGGCATACAGATCACGCCGGCTGCGCACGCCCCAGTACAGCCTGACCGGGCGCCTATCACCACGCTCGACGAGGTCCAGCAGCATGGATTGAATCGGCGCGAACCCCGTACCGCCGGCCAGCATCAGTAAGGGCCTGGCGCTGTCATGGCGCACATAAAAATTGCCGAGCGGACCCATCATTCTCAACAGGTCTTTCGCGCGCATCGTTTCAAAGACGCGATCGGTGAAGCGACCGTTGGGCACGCGACGCACGTGCAGTTCCAGTAACCCGGCGTCATGCGGCGGGTTGGCTAAGGAAAAACTCCTGCTGTCGCCATCTTCAAGCAGCAAATCGATGTACTGCCCGGCACGAAATACAAAAGGTTCCACCGGGGGCAGCCTGAGGTGCAATGCCATGACGTCATGTGCAAGTGGGGTCAGCCGCTCAATCCGGCACGGCAGACGGCGCAGGGGTGCGATATCGGCGCCGGTGACGAGAAGCGTCTGCACCTCCACCGCGCCCAGCGGTTCGGCCTGGCAGAGCAGCGTTTTCCCCTGCTGCCTCTCCTCATCGGAGAGCCCGGCCGGCTGCCCGTGACGATAGGCAACTTCGCCGCGCACAATCTGTGCCTGACACGCCATGCAATTGCCGGAGCGACAGCTGTGCAGCAGGTCCAGGCCGCGACGCAATCCGGCCTCGAGAATTGTTTCACCGTCCTGGACTTCTATTTCGATGCCGCCAGGCTGTAAGGTCACTGTCTTGGTCATAGGAATAAATGCAGTTTGATCGATGCGCGACGCCCAACAGACAGCTCATCTTCTGATTGCGGGCTGCGGCTACACAGGGCGCGGGCTTGCCCGCATGTGCCGGGACGACCCGCGTTGCCGTCACCTTTCTATCACGGGAACCACAGGATCAACAGGCGCCGCATCCGCATTGCGTCAGCAAGGCGTGCACGCGTTGCAGCTCAATCTCGATACTGCCGTCTCGCTGCCGGCTATTGAGTCGCCCTGGTCGCTGCTTTACATGGTGCCGCCACAGGGTATCGGTGAAGACGCCCGGCTTCGCAACCTCCTGGCGGCAATCGGTACGCCGCTGCCCGAACGCATCGTGTACATCAGTACGAGCGGCGTCTATGGCGATCGCAAGGGCGGAGAAGTCGACGAGGACAGCCCACCCCGGCCCGCCAGCGAGCGGGCACAAAGGCGCCTGGATGCGGAAAACCAGACGCGCGACTGGGGCGACAGCCACTCGGTGCCGTGGATTATTCTGCGCGTGCCAGGTATTTACGGGCCGGACCGCCTGCCTCTGGCCGGCATCGCTCAGGGCGCGCCCATCCTGCGGGCGGAAGACTGCGGTCCGGGCAACCGAATTCATCGCGATGATCTGGCGCGCTGCTGTCTTGCTGCGCTGACCACCGGGCATGCGAACCGGGTGTTCAACGTCTGCGATGACGATCATTCCACGAGCTGTGCGTTTACGCTGGAGGTCGCGCGACAGGCCGGGATGCCCGCACCACCGCAGATTTCGATGGCGGAAGCGCGCCAGACATTCAGCGCGATGCGCCTTTCGTTTCTTACGGAATCGCGCAGCTTGAACAACCGGCGCATGCACGAGCAGCTGGGGGTGCAGCTGGCCTACCCGGACATGGCCTCGGGCATTGCCGCCAGCCTGGCAGACTAGCCCGTCGGGCGGCTCCGCGCGCTATCCAGCCACTGCAGCATCGGCTCCCAGTGCTCCCAGTCGCGGTAGGCGATATAGGGGGGCAGCTCGAAAATACCCAGGCCGCGAGTATATGCACGCACGTAGTTCTGAGCCTCGCGCAGCGCTGCCACGTAGGTCACTCGCTCGCGCTCCAGGTATTCACGCAGGTCGTCCCAGGCCAGCGTGTTTTCCTTGACCCGGTTGCCCACCAGCCCGAGACGAGCGTGGTGGCCGCTCACCCTGCCGGTAGCGCGCAGTTCCTTGATGAATCGAGCTCGAGGCGTGAATATCGATGGTCGAGGCCAGCACCGGGATCAGGATGGTCTCAGCATGCCTGAGCAGCTCGGTGAGCTCAGGGCCATGAGAACGCGCTGGCGCATCCATGATCACGACGTCAGCCGTGCGGGGCAGGCCACGGAGCCCGCTCTCAAACGCCGCCAGACCGTGAATTTTGACCCTTTTTTCCGGACGCATTGACAGCCAGTCCAGGCTCGAGGCCTGCGGGTCGTAGTCGGCCAGGACCACATTGGCCCCTTCAGTGGCGTAATAGGCCGCCAGGTTGGTGGCGATGGTGCTTTTACCACAGCCGCCCTTGGCGTTCATGACCATAATGTGACGCATAACTCCCCCTCGCACGGGTGAATTCACAGAGCTGTTGAAGTTATCTTTATCGCCCGCAAAAGTCTAATGCCAGTGACCATTCCGAACGCAAATGGCCGCTCGCTGACGCGATGCATCGCCGCGTTCGGCTCAGTCTGGCTATAATCGCCCGGCGCAGGCCTGCGGGCCCCATCCAGAACCAGCAATACAGGCAAATGATGTCCTTCCAGAACCCCCCTGACTCCGGAATTCGCGAACTCCTGGAGCGCGCGCAGACTATCGGCATGGTCGGCCTTTCCGAAAGCACCCACCGCCCCAGCAATGGCGTGGCGCGCTCGCTGCAGCGCCTGGGCTACACCATCATACCGATCAATCCGACCCTGAAAGAGGTGCTCGGGGAGCGCGCGTTTCCCGATCTTGCCGCCGCGCTGGCGGCCGGCGTGAGCATCGACATCGTGGACGTCTTCCGCTCGCCACAGCATGTCGGGCCGATTGCTGACGCCTGCCTCGAGCTCGGCCTGCCGGCGCTGTGGCTCCAGGAAGGCGTGATTGCGCCCGAGGCGGCGGAGCGCACCCAGGCCGCGGGTATCTTCACCGTCATGGATCGCTGCATATATAAGGAGCACGTGCGCCTGATGAAGGCGTAAGAGCATGCGTATTTCGTTCCGCAAAATGCACGGCCTGGGCAACGATTTCCTGGTGATTGACGCGCGCGATAAGCCCGTGAGCCTGAGCGCAACGCGCATTCGCGCGCTTGCGGACCGCCGCACGGGCGTAGGCTTCGATCAGCTGCTGGTCCTCGAGCCCGCGAGCGATACCACCGCGCACGCCGCCTACAGGGTCTACAACGCGGACGGCTCGGAGGTGGAACAGTGCGGGAACGGTGTGCGCTGCCTGGCGCGGCTGGTGGCCGACAGCGGGGTGGCCGACAGCGAGTTCGTGCTGCAGGGGCCTGCCACACGGGTTGTGGCACGAATGCGCCCGGACGCGCTGGTGACCGTCAGCATGGGTGAGCCGGATTTTGCCCCCGGCGCCCTGCCCTTCGAGGCCGAGGCGCAGGCCGACAGGTATGCGCTCGAGCTCGGTGGTGACGTCGTCGAGATCGGCGCCGTGTCCATGGGCAACCCGCATGCGGTGCTCAACTGCGCGGACACCACGTCAACGCCGGTGACCTATCTCGGCGCTGAAATTTCCCGGCATCCGCGCTTTCCGCGCGAAACCAACGTAGAATTCATGCAGAGTGTTGGACCGGCGGCACATCAGGCTGCGGGTCTATCGAGCGCGGCGCAGGGGAAACCCGGGCCTGCGGCAGCGGCGCTTGCGCCGCCGTGGCGATGGGTCAACGCTGGGGCAGCCTGGACGACACCGTGGAAGTGGCGCTGCCAGGCGGCACGCTGACCGTCGAATGGCCTGGCCCTGGCCACACGCTGTGGCTGACCGGCCCGGCGGAAGACGTTTTCGGGGGATATATCGATCTATGACTTCCCAGCTGAAAAAACCCAGCATCCTCAAAGACGGCATATCTGAAGAAGCCGTTGCCCACTACCTCGAGCACCACCCGGAATTTTTTGAGCGCAACGCAGAGCTGCTGGCTCAGCTGCGCGTGCCACACATGTCCGGCGGGGCGGCGACATCGCTGGTCGAAAAACAGGTGGAGATCCTGCGCCAGCGCAATCGCAAGCTGGACGGCAAGCTCATCGACCTGCTTGAAGTAGCGCGCGCCAACACCGAGGTCTCCGACAAAATCCACCAGCTGGCCGTAAGGCTGCTGGCGATTGCGACCACGCGCGAGATCATCGAAATGGTCGAGGCCAGCCTGCGCGAAGACTTTCGAAGCCGACATGTCGATGATCGTGCTGTTCGGACAGGGCGAGCGTTTCGACTCGCTGCCGCGCACACATTACTTCCGCACGGTCGCGCGCGACGATCCGGCGATCCGCGCTTTCGCCACCTTCATTGCGACCGGCCGGCCCCGCTGCGGGCACCTGCGTGATGCACAGCGGGATTTCCTGTTCGGCGACAACAATGCAGAGATAGGCTCGGCGGCCCTGATCCCGCTGGGAGATCATGCCAGCCTTGGCCTGCTGGCCATCGGCAGCCGCGAGGATGACCACTTCAATCCCGCGATGGGTACCGACCTGCTGACACGCATTGGTGAACTGGTGGGCACCGTGCTGGGCACCTCGCTGGGGCGATGAAAGCAGGCGCCAGCGACTGGGTCCGCAAGTATCTCGAACACCTCTCCGGAGAGCGGCGGCTCTCGCCTCACACCAAAAAGGCCTATCGGCGGGATCTCGGGGCGCTGTGCGACTACTGCGAACTGAACGACATAGAAGACTGGGCCTCGCTAGATAGCCAGCACATAAGAAGTTTTGCTGCCGCCTGCCACCGGCAAGGGCTGGCGCCCCGCAGCATCCAGCGTCGTCTCTCCGCGGTGCGCAGTTTTTACAAGTACCTGCTGCGAGAGCGCGCCGTTGGCAAAAACCCGGCCCAGGACGTGAGCGCGCCCAAGGCGAAGAAGCGCCTGCCGAAAACCCTGGATGCCGACCAGATGACGCGCCTGGTACAGATTACCGGCGACGACCCGCAGGTCTGCCGCGACCGGGCCGTCATGGAACTCCTGTATTCATCCGGCCTGCGCCTGGCCGAGCTTGTATCGCTCGACCTGACCGACGTCGATGTGGCCGATCGCACCGTGCGGGTCACCGGCAAGGGCAACAAGACCCGGATCGTGCCCGTGGGCCGGCACGCTATCGCCGCACTGCGCGCCTGGCTCAGGCTGCGCGCCAATCTGGCGAACCAGGACGAGTCCGCCATGTTCGTGGGCGCGCGTGGCGGTCGCATCAGCCCGCGAACCGTGCAGGCGCGGCTCAAGCGCTGGGCCCGTGTCCAGGGCATCGATGCATCGCGTGAGCCCGCACATGTTTCGTCATTCCTTCGCTACCCACATGCTGGAATCCAGCGGCGACCTGCGCGCGGTGCAGGAACTGCTGGGCCACGCCAACATCAGCACCACCCAGATCTATACCCACCTTGATTTCCAGCATCTTGCCCGCATCTACGATGAAACCCATCCCGCGGGCACGCAAGCGCTGAATCCCTGCTTCCGAGCAGGTACAATAGCCGGCCCGCAGCCGGGACCGGCCTGATATCAGCACGGCAGGGGCAACTCAGGCGGCACAGAGCCGGCAGAAAGCCAGGATCGAGGACCAGCATGAAACAGTTTCGAGGCACCACCATTTTGTCGGTCCGCCGCGACGGCAAAGTCGTCATCGGCGGCGACGGCCAGGTCTCGCTGGGCGACACCGTCATGAAGGGCAACGCCCGCAAGGTGCGGCGTCTTTACAACGACAAGGTGCTGGCCGGCTTCGCCGGGGGCACGGCCGACGCATTCACGCTGTTCGAGCGCTTCGAAGGCAAGCTGGAAAAGTACGGCAACCTGACGCGGGCCGCCATCGAACTGGCCAAGGACTGGCGCACCGACCGCATGCTGCGCCGGCTGGAGGCGCTGCTGTGCGTGGCCGACGCCAAGAGCTCATTCGTTATTTCCGGCAACGGCGACGTGATCGAGCCCGAGAACGACCTGATCGCCATCGGATCGGGCGGGCCGTACGCCCAGGCCGCCGCACGGGCGCTGATGGAAAACACCGACTTTTCTGCCCGCGATATTGTCGAAAAATCACTGGGCATTGCGCAGATATCTGCGTGTTACACCAATCGCAACCTGGTGATCGAAGAACTCGGCGCCTGAAACCAGCACAGAGAATTTCATGTCACAGATGACCCCCCGTGAAATCGTCCAGGAACTGGACAAACACATCATTGGCCAGGACAGCGCCAAGCGCGCAGTCGCGATCGCCCTGCGCAACCGCTGGCGGCGCCTGAACGTAGACGAGCCGCTGCGCAGCGAGATCACCCCCAAGAATATCCTGATGATCGGGCCAACCGGCGTGGGCAAGACCGAAATCTCCCGGCGCCTGGCGACGCTGGCCAATGCGCCGTTCATCAAGGTCGAGGCGACCAAGTTCACGGAAGTGGGCTATGTCGGCCGCGAAGTGGATTCCATCATCCGTGACCTGACGGACATCGCGGTCAAGATGACCCGCGAGAAACGAAACCGCCAAGGTGCGCAGCCGTGCAGAGGATGCGGCCGAGGAGACGAATCCTCGACGCGCTGCTGCCACGGGCGCCCGGGCGCACAGACCGAGGACGCCAGCGCCAGCGACACGCGGCAGAAATTCCGCAAGATGTATCGCGAAGGCAGGCTGGACGAGAAGGAAATCGAGATCGACGTGCGCAACGTGTCGGTGAACGTCGACATCATGGCGCCGCCGGGCATGGAAGAGATGACCAATCAGCTGCAGTCCATGTTCAAGAACATGGGCGGCGCCCGCAAGAGTCGCCGCAAGGTGACCATCGCCCAGGCGCGCAAGATGCTGACCGAGGAAGAGGCCGGGCGGCTTGTGAACGAAGAAGAGATCAAGTCACAGGCGCTGCAAAGCGTCGAACAGAACGGCATCGTATTCATCGACGAACTGGACAAGGTGGCGAAGCGCTCCGAGCACGGTGGGCCCGATGTGTCACGCGAAGGCGTGCAGCGCGATCTGCTGCCGCTGGTGGAAGGCTGCACGGTGACCACCAAGTACGGCATGGTCAAAACCGATCATATCCTGTTCATTGCGTCGGGCGCGTTTCATATGTCCAAGCCCTCGGACCTGATCCCCGAGCTGCAGGGCCGCCTGCCGATCCGCGTGGAACTCTCGGCGCTGACGGCCGAGCAGTTCGAGCGCATCCTCACCGAGCCGGATGCGTCGTTGTCAGAACAGTACAAGGCGCTGATGGCGGCCGAGGGCGTTGAGCTGGAATTCTCCAAGGACGGCGTGCGGCGCATTGCCGAGATCGCCTTCAGCGTCAACGAGCGCACCGAGAACATCGGCGCGCGGCGCCTGCACACGGTGATGGAGCGCCTGCTGGAGGAAATTTCCTTCACCGCTGCGGACAAGAGCGGCGATAGAAACGTCATCGACGCCAGCTACGTCGACGCACACCTCGCCGAGCTTGCCCAGGACGAAGACCTGAGCCGTTACATACTCTGAGGCATGTTCCGATGGCGCAGTCCGACACGCCCACCCCCACCGAGCTCAAGCTGCACAAACGCTCTCGCGGATGCTCGAGGTGAGTTTCGACGACGGCGCGCATTTCGAGCTGCCCTGCGAATACCTGCGCGTGTACTCGCCGTCTGCGGAGGTCAAGGGGCACGGCGCCGGCCAGGAGGTGCTGCAGGTCGGCAAAGAGGACGTAAACATCGCGAGCATCGAGCCAGTCGGGCAATACGCCGTGCGCCTGTGTTTCGATGACGGCCACGACACGGGCCTGTACTCATGGAAGCTGCTGTACGCACTCGGCAAGAGACAAAGCTGCCAAATGGCAGGACTACCTGGCGCGCCTGGCAGCCGCCGGGCACCCGCACAGTGAAATTGCGCAGACTGATTGATCAGCCGATGACAGAAAACGAAACAAAGAAACGCACCACCCATTTCGGCTTTGAAGACGTGCCGTGGGAAGAAAAAGCCGGGCGCGTGGAGGCGGTGTTTTCCTCGGTGGCAGGCAAGTACGACGTGATGAACGACCTGATGTCGTTTGGCGTGCACCGGCTCTGGAAGAGATTCACGATTAACCAGACCGGCCTGCGTCCCGGCCAGCACGCGCTGGACGTCGCGAGCCAGAATGCACTCGAAGCACCCGCACGAGGTCATCGGGTTTTCCAGCAGGCTGTAGGCGCAGAAGTGATCGACCGAGCGATTGGATTCCTTGTAGACGAACTCGTTCACGCCTTCCCATTCGCCGGTGACCTCGTTGAGGCACCTGCCTTTCGGCACCGGCTGGTTGCAGCCGGTCGGGTTGATCTCGTAGGCGGCCTGGCCGTCGAGCCAGTTGTAGGCTCCGCACAGACCCCAGCCGCTCCGGCGTGATGATGCAGACGTGATTCGGGGCGTAGGACTGGCACAGCGTGCAGGAGTAGAACGTGTCGACCGACTCGTCGGTCATCCCGGCCACGCGGTCGTCGCGGTTCTTGTAGATGGGTTGGGCGTGTTGGACGAGGTTCGCGACCTCGTTCCGGGTCGCTGCTGACCGTCACGGCGACCTTGTCCACGATGCCGCCGTATTCATCGTGCAGTTTGGCGTGGAGGATCGTGCCGATGTGCTTGAGGCGGAAGCCCGACTCGACGGCCGTCTTGCTGAAGCGGCACCAGATCTGGTCGCGCTGGCCGGTGTGCATGAAGCCCATGGCGTGGTTGCAGTAGCGGTGCATCTGCCGCTCGAGGATCCCCTCGAAGTCGGTCTTCATTTTCCGCCCGGCGACCCGGACGTGAACGCCCAGCGGCGCGGCGTCGCCCGGCTCTGACCGTGTCGACGTCCGGCCCGTGGACGGTGATCTCGCCGTCGGTGATCTCATCCAGTTCGGCCGACTCCAGCACCTCCACGGCGTCGGAGTACTTGCCGCCGAACTGCACGTGCATGTCCTCTCGCCGCACCCGCTCGCCCTCGAAGGCGGGCGCATAGGAGACGGGAATGTCGATCTCCTCGACCTTGACCTTCACGCCGCGGACCTGGATGCACGTGGGCACAATCTGCTTGTGATCCGTCTGGCGGACGAGTTCCTCGTAGGTGGTCACGCCGGTGGGCCGGACCTCCGGCGTCGACTCGTGATCGGAGATGACCGGAAAGCCCATCACGATGGCGGCGGCGCCGACGGCGTACCAATCGTCGGGGATCGGGCCGAAGGTGATCCCGAAGGCGAAGATCCGCTCGCGGGTATACCTGAGGCAGTTCTGCCACTCGCCCTTCTTGTGGCCGCCGAACATGAGCGCCCCGCGGATGGCCCAGTCCAGCACGTAGATGGCCGAGTGGGTGTCGCGGCCGACCGGCACGATGTACGTGTCCCAGCCCAGCTCGACGCCCTCTTCGATGCAGCTGGTCGGTCATGCGTCTTGCCGTCGCGGTTGCAGACCAGAAACGAGAGAATGCTGCGTTTCTGGAGCTCGCGAACGGTATGCACGGCGATCTCGTTGGTGGGCGCCGGACCCAGGATGGCTGCGAAGCCGGGCATCCGGCCGTCCACCAACTGGATGCCCAGCTCGCGCTGGATCGTGTCGGAGATGAAGCCCTGGTACCCGTCCTCGATCGGTTGGCCGTTGAGGTACCGCAGGGCGCAGGTCACCTCCTGGCTCAACAGCGTGGCCGCGCCGGCGTCCAGCCCGTCACCCAGATAGGGCAGCCACAGGTTGTCCGGTCGGCTCGGTGGCCAGCAGCTCGCGGCAGTGGGCCAGGACCGGTTTGAGCTCGCCGAGCGTTTTGACCTCCAGCCCCATCAACGAGTAGATCATCGGCAAGTAGAAGGCCGTTTCGGGAAACTCCACCTTCTGGTCTTCGCCGTACTGCTGCAACAGCTTCCGCGAACTTGGCCTCCGCTTCTTCGACGAAGCCGTGGCGCCTCGAATGGCCGCCGCCATCACTTCTCGCGACATGGACGCATCTCCTATCTGAGGTTATTCGGCTGCCGATGTGCAGCCGCTGTTCATGCTCGCTTTCGGCCAGCCGCTGCACCGTTTTCGCACGCCGACAAAGCGGACAGATCGCGTCCACCGTAGCGGCATCCGGCACCTTGGACCGAGCCAACTCGAACTCGGCGACCGTGGTGAACGGGATGCCACAGGCGTCACACAGCACCAGCTCCATCTCGGCGTCGATAATGCGATCGACCGAGTCGAACGGGCAATTCTCGTCGCACTGCCCACAGCGGATGCACATCTCCTCGTTGATGACGTGGGGCACCTTCTTCTTCGCCCGGTGATTCCGTCGACCGGGACAGGTTTTCAAGCACTTGCCGCACGCCTTGCAGCGTTCCGTCGTCAATGACGAACGTGGTCACGGCATTCTTGAGAAACGCGGGCAGCGTTTGGACTTCGGCCAGGGCAAGAAACTCGTCGTGATTCAGTTTCCGTGATCGTCGGCGTCTTCTCGGCGCTGGTCGGCGTCCACGACTCGGAGCGTGATCGCAGGTTCGTGCCGGCGACATCCTCGAAACTGATCGCACCGGTCGGGCAACTTGCCACGCACGCCGGCTCCAGTCCCGCATCGAGGCGCTCGACGCATTGATCGCACTTGATGACGGCGGTCTCGTGGCGCGACGTATCGATCACGCCATAGGGACAGACGAGCAGACACTGGCGGCAGCCGGAGCAGAGTTTGGTCTCCAGCACGACCGGGCCACCCTCCGCGTCGCGATGAATCGCATCGGTGGGACAGACCGACACGCAGGGTGCGTCCTCGCAGTGAAAGCACTGAATCGGCACGCCGACATCGCCGACCGGTTCCACAAAGATCGCGCGATTCGGGCGGCTTCTTGCGCTGGAGCGCCTCGGCCAGCGTCTGGGCCGTCGTGTGCGACATGGAACACTCCACCACGCACGTCATGCAGCCCAGACAACGCTCAGGATGCGAGACAATCGTCTTGGTCATGCTCATGGACTCCTAAGCCGCTGCGGGGGCCGCAGTTCAGTCTGCTGCTTCTGCGAGTTGCTGTACGGGCACTATCGTACATCGGACCGGGCAGGTGCAGCGCCGCCCGCTGGGCGTCAATGTGGTCGATCATCAACCGCGCGGCTTTGACCGGATCGCTCTCGAAAGCGAACTTGCCGCCAAAAGTCTCCTCCATGTCCTGGGTCAGGAACTGCGTCAAGTCCGGCGCCCCCTCGACGGGAAACGGTTCGCCCAGCACCGTGAAGGCACCCGACCCGGCGGCATAGAAGCCGATCGCCACCGCTTTCTCGCTCATCCACTCCGGCGCGGCGGCCGCCGCCGGCAAATCGGCAATGCTCTCGCCCAGCCCGCCTTCGGCCACCACGTTGGACAGGAGCATCAGAATGCGGCTGATGTCCACGCAGGCGCCCAGATGCAACACGGGCGGGATGCCCACGGCCCGGCAGATCTCCTGGATGCCCTGGCCGGCACTTGCGATCGCCGCCTCGGGACACATCAGGCCGGCCTTGGCGTCCGCAATCGCCGTACACCCGGTGGTGGCCACCAGGACGTCGTTGGCCAGCAACTCCCGGGTGATCGCCAGGTGCCCCGCGTCTTGCTGGTGTTTGGGGTTGTTGCAGCCGACCACGGCAGCCAGCCCCCGCAACCGGCCCGAGATGATGGCGTCATTCAACGGTCGATAGCTCGGACGATAACGCCCGCCCAACGCCGTGAAGATGTTCTCGGCCGAGAAGCCCGCGATCAACGGGCTGCTGACGTCCGGGATCCGTCACGCTCGACTTGTCGCGGTTCGGAAAGTTCTCGATCGCCGATCCGCACGATCTCCTTGGCGGTCTCCAATGCCCGGCTCTCGTCGAACTCCAACGCGGACCGCGCCCGGGAAATCGGCCTTCGCGGAAGTGCTCACCAGCTTCGTGTGGAAGCAGTTCACCATCTTGTCCAAGGCGGGAAAGACACACTGGATGTCCACGATCATGGCGTCCACCGCACCGGTGGCGATCGCCAGTTCCTGCTGGAGAAAGTTGCCGGCCACGGGGATTCCGTGCCGCATCAGGATCTCGTTCGCCGTGCAGCAGATGCCACACATGCTAGATGCCCTCGGCGCCGTTGCTCTTGGCAAGTTCGACAAGTTCCGGGTCCTGCGTCGCCGCCACCAGCATCTCCGAAAGCACCGGCTCGTGTCCGTGGACCACGATGTTGACCTCATCGGCTTTCAGCACGCCGAGATTCGCCTGGCTGCGCAACCACGTCGGCGAGCGGAACAGGATGTCCTGCAAATCCGTGGCAATCATCGATCCGCCCCAACCGTCCGCCAGCGCCGTGCGCACGCCGGCGAACATGATGTGCTGGTGGTCGCTGTCGCAGCCGATATTGGTGCGGTGCATCAGATCCACCACCTCCCGGTCGATGCCGCGAGGAATGACGCCCGCCTCTTTCCAGCGCTCGCGGGTTGCCTCGGGTGCACGTTCGATGAACGGCAGCGCACCCTCCTGCTGGCCGAACTGGGCCAAAGCGGCCTCGGCGACGTCCTTGGCCAGATCGTTGATCGAACGGCCGTCCGTCTCGATGCCCCATTCGGCCGCCAGCTTGCGGAGCTTGTCGTTCGTCTTTCACCGCGTAGTCTCCGCCCTTGGCGGCGATCAACAGCGCGTGAGCGACGTCGCGACCGTGGTCCGAATGAGCGGCCGTGCCGGCGGCAATCATCCGGGCCAGGTTCCGCGCGGCGATGACGTCGGCCGTTGCTCCACAAATGCCTTCCGAGGGGCCGTCCCCGAACGGGTCGATGCGACATGGCCCCATCGTGCAATTGCGACAGCACAACCCAAGCTGCCCAAATCCACACTGGGGTTGCTGGGCGTCATAACGGTCCCAGGCAACTGGCTGGTTCCGATCGGCGACGATGGCAAGCATCTCGATCGACGCGGGATCGACGCTTCGTTCTTCTGGTTTTTTCATAATGGAATCTCACAGGAAACCCACAACCACCAAAGCGGCACGACATGTCCGCTCCGAATGCTGTGGCTCGGTTTGCGCCGGCGCGACAGATACCTTCGCACAGGTCATCTCGACGGGAATGTCGACCGGACATACGCGACTTTTTTCTTTGCCGCAGGAGACGGCAGACGTGATGCTCATCCGCGAATACGCCTGCAGTCTATTCGGAAGATCGCCCTCCAGCCACGAGGGTTCCCCGTCCATCGACATAGCACGTTACTACGCAAATCACGAGCTCGGCTTTTGATTCGCATAGACTACCTGACAAAGCCACTTGCGCAAGTTCTGTTGCGGTCGAATTCTGGCGGACTTGCCGGAAAAGCCACCCGAATTGCGGGTGGGGTCCTATCGTGGCACCCTGCCGCTATTACCAGCGAGATGGTCACCGATCTCACCCGCAAACAGCAAACCATTGATCCATTTGGAATCTCCTGCGAAGACTGCCATGCAATTCACGCTCTCGACAAGCCGCTCGTCCAGGGCAGTCATTCCGACCGCGGGCGAAGAACTTTGCTGAGACGGACGAATTCATTGTCTCGGCCGTCAATCTGAAAGCCCTGTGTTTGAAACAAGCTGAGCATGCGACTGTTGTCCGGGCGTGGTCTCGGCGTAGACGCGACTTCGTCCCCAGCTGTTTGCGACCTGGACGCAGAAGACGTGAGCAGGGTACCGAGCCCTTTCCGCTGCCAGTCGTCGGCAACCAGCACGGCATACTCAGCCGATTCGCCGTCGGGCGCACCGAACAGATTTCCCATGCCGATCAGGACCGGATGGTCGGCCCCTTCGAGTTCGGCCACGATCGCCATCTCACGGTCGTAGTCGATGAAGCAGTACCGTGTGGCCACTTCGTGGGCAGTCCGTTTGAGCAGGGCGCGGAAGCGAAAGCGAATGGATTCATCGGAGCAACGTTCAAGCAGTTCCTGCCAGAACGGTTCGTCCTCGGCCCGGATGGGCCGCAGGACGATCGGTGTGCCGTCTCGGAGCGTGGTCCGGTGCACAAGTTCAATAGGATACGGCCGGATGGCGAGATGAGAGAAGGGTCGCTGGGGACGTTCCATTTCGCGGCGGTCGATTCTGACCTGGGCATCCAGGGCCATGAGCATCGTGGGCGGTGGCCAACAGGGGGTTGATATCCAGTTCGCTGATCTCGGGATGATCCGCCACCAGGTAGGAGAGTCGCATGAGGATATCAATCACACGGTCGACGTCAACGCCCGGCTTGCCCCGGTAGCCCTGGAGCAGCGGCCAGGAGGTCAGCGACTCGAGCATTCGCCGGGCCAGTCGTTCGTTGAGCGGGGGCAGTCCCAGCGTCCGGTCGTGAATGATCTCGGTGGCGATGCCGCCGGCCCCGACCATCAGTACCGCCCCGAACGTCGAATCGCGTCTACTGCCCAGGATCAGTTCGAACCCGCTGGGGGCATCGATCATTTTCTGAACGGTGACTCCGTCGATGTCGGCATCGGGCCGGTGGTGTCTGGCGTTGGCAACCAATTGTTCGTAGTGAATGTGCACGCCCACCTCGGTCGACAGATTCACGGCGACACCACCGATCTCGGTCTTGAACGTGATCTGGGGGGAGATCAGCTTGAGGACGACGGGGAAACCGATCTGCCGCGCCACCTCGACGGCCTCGTCGGCCGAGTGGGTGACGTACGGTTTCGTGACGGGAATGCCATAGGAGGCGAGCAGGGCTTTGGAGAACCGTTCGGACAGGATCTCCGTTTCCTGCTTGAAAACCAGCGGACGCAGTCGGCCACGGCGGCGGGTGAACAGGACCGAAATATCGCGCGGGGTTTCATAGAGGCTTTCCCGGTTGCGAGCGTACGAGACCATGTACATGAAGGCCCGCACCGCTTGCTCGGGCGACGTGTAGACCGGCACACCAGATTCCTTGAGAATCTGAATTCCGGCCTGTACCGCTTGCCCGCCCATCCAGGTGGCCAGGACGGGCTTGCGGGAATGAGCGGCGACCTCGCTGATCGCTTCCGCCACTCGCATGGGATCGGTCGTACCGCGCGGGACGAGGATCACGAGTGCGGCGTCCACGTGGGGGTCTTCGAGGACCAGTTGCGTCGCCTGGGCGTAATCTTCTCGGGTGGCACTTCGCGGCAGATGGGCCGGATTGGTATGCGGGTAGGTGTCCAGGACCAGTTGCGCCAGTTGGCCGCTGGTCATTTCGGACAAGGGGGCCAGAACGCCGTGGCGGTCGAGCAAGGCATCGGCGGCAACGCCCGCAGGTTCTCCCGCATTGCTGAGGATGCTCAGCCGATCGCCCTTGGGCAGTGCGTTGCCGGGCAAGCAACTCGGCGCAGTCGAAGATATCGTCGATTTCCGAGACGCGAACCATGCCGGCTCGTTGGAACGCGGCATCGTACACGGCGTCCTCGCCCACCATCTGTCCGGTGTGCAAGACGGCGCCCTCCGTCGTCTCGGCAAACGGCCCGGAGCGGTAGGCAACGATCGGCTTGCTGCGTGCAAAGGCCCGAGTTGCCGACATGAAACTCGCGCACGTCGTCAATCGAAACGACATACAGAATCAGGGCCAGCGTCCACGGATCCCCGCCGAAGTAATCGATCAAGTCGCTCAAGTTAATGTCGATACCGCTGCCAATCGACACAAAATGCGAAAACCCGACGTGTTCTTTCAGCGCCCGATCGAGCGTGGCGACCGACAGCGCCTGCGATTGCGAAACGAAGGCCACGTGCCCTTGTTTCGGCAACCCCGTCGCCAGACTCGCGTTCAGACCCAACCGCGGCACAATGACGCCGAAACTGTTCGGGCCCAGAATGCGCATCTCCGGGTATCGAATCTCAAGGTGGACAATGGAATGCTGTGTTTATTAATCAGGGATATATCACAGAGGAACTAATTAACATGGAGTTTATCCGTTGGTTATATACCGCTATTACGAGAGCCAAAGAAGAAGTTTATCTAATAAATTTTCATGAAAAATTCTATTCATGAAACGACAAAAGCCAAATCTTCGTTTAAACTTGTTAGATTTGGTTAAACATTAACACGATTGCATTATGAAGAGTTTGATAACATTAATTTTTGGAGTATTTGTAGTTTTTTGTGCGTATGCACAAGAAGATAAGGCCATTGCTGATGGCCCGGCGATTACATTTGAAGAAACTAGTCATGATTTTGGTGATATATATCAGGACGACAAGGTAGAACATATCTTTGCGTTTGAAAATACTGGGAATGCACCGCTAATTATTACGAATGTTCAAACGACATGTGGGTGTACAGCATCAGAGTGGCCTCGAGAGCCTATTATGCCGGGAGAAACTGCAAACATAAAAGTGAACTTCGACAGTAAGGGCAAGTTTGGTAGGCAGAATAAGGTTATCAGCATTATTTCTAATGCTGTTGCGCCAGTAAATCAAGTGAAAATTGTTACCAACGTATTGCCAAAGGAATCGGAATAGTTCAGTTTGCCGATTTCATTATTCCTAATAAAAGAAATAACCATCCTAAAATAAATCCTACACCTCCCAAAGGTGTTACCATACCCCATTTTGTAATTCCGGAAATGCTGAGTATGAAAAGCGATCCCGAAAATAGGAGTATACCTATAATAAAGCTATAGCCCGACCATACAAAAAACTTATGCTCGAATCGTTGCATCAGTATCCCAAGGATTAATAAGGCGAGTGCATGATATATTTGATATTTAACACCTGTTTCGAAAGTAGCAACTCGATTTGTTGATTCTAGTACAGCTTTGAGAGCGTGTGCACCAAAAGCACCAACAGCAACACCAAGGCCGGCCAGAATACTACCTGTAATTAGAAATAATTTACTCATTGATTTTACAGTCTCGTGCCCCAAAGATTGCAGTACCTATTCGTACCATAGTACTGCCTTCTTCCAGCGCAATTTTATAATCATTTGTCATACCCATCGAAAGCTCTTTCATATTAACATTGGAAGGGACTTTCATTAGACTAATATCTTTCTTCAGTTTTGATAAGATCTGAAATTCGGTTCTTATTTGGGCGGTATCGTTTGTAAACGTCGCCATTCCCATTAGCCCAACAATTTGAATATTATTTAACAAGCCCCAATCTGTATTTTTAACCAAATCAATAATTTCATTGGCAGAAAAACCAAACTTCGACTCTTCTGAAGCAATATGCACCTGAAGTAGGCAATTAATAGTTCGGTTATTTTTAGCAGCTTCTTTATTGATTGCATTGAACAAACGTAAACTGTCAACAGCATGAATAAGATCAACGAACCCTGCAATATATTTAACTTTGTTCCGCTGTAGATGACCAATAAAATGCCATTCAATATCCTTTGGTAAAGATTCGTACTTCGTTGCCAGCTCCTGTACCTTGTTCTCTCCAAAAACCCGGCAACCTGCATCATATGCCTCCATTAATAACTCATTCGGCTTAGTCTTACTAACCGGAATTAGTTTACACCCTGCGGGTTCTAATTCATTTTGAAAATATTTTAGTTGTTCTGCTATCATCGACTAATCTTTACTAATAATTTAATCCTGCAGCACATTACTTATAAAAGTAGATTTCAGCAACATCCAAAATAAAAATAAAACAACAGCCCACTTAAGGTACACAAAATAGAAGTCTGTAGTATCCTTATATCTCGTTTCTTTAATTTCTGCCTTTTCATATTCATCTATGAGTGCAAATACCTGAACCAAGGCCTGATTGTCTGAAACACGAAAGAACTGACCTTGTCCTATCTCAGCGATTTTTCGCAAGGTGGTTTCGTCGAGGGTATTCTCAATATAATTTGGCTGTCCAAAAAAGTCCTTACCAAAGGGTACACGTCCTTCTTTTCCAACGGCTATTGAATAGATTTTGATATTATAGGCATCCGCAAGCTCTGCGGCCGTTATTGGGTCAATATTTCCCGCTGTATTATCGCCGTCGCTAAGTAATATCATTACCTTCGATTTGGCATCTCGATTCGCGCATTCGGTTAGTGGCCACGGCTAAGGCACTGCCAATTGCTGTTCCCCGACTTTCAATCATATTAAAATCAATATCCTCAATATACGAGGCCAGTAAATCGTAATCAGTTGTTAATGGCGATAAGGAATATGCATCACCAGAAAAAATAACAATACCGATTCTATCCTGAAATCGACCTCTAATAAAATTTTCTGGCAACATCCTTCGCCGCTTCTAATCGATTTGGTTTAAAGTCCTCAATTTGCATCGATTCGGATATGTCAATAACCACCATAATATCAATACCTTCGGTCCATTGTTCTACCTTCTCATTAGTTTTTTGAGGTCTAGCCATACCAACGAGAAGAAGTGCTAGTAATTAATCCCATTAGAATATTCGGAATATGGCGAGCAGTACCGAAGGTGTCCATTTGATTTTTTCTTTAGGTAAAGCCAGGTTAACCTTTTGACCTAAGGAGCGCTGCACAAGCCACTTAAAAATAAAAACCACGGGAATAATAAAAAGTCCAAGTAAAAAGAGTTTATTCTGCCATTCAAATTCACTGAAAGTAGAATAGGTGAACCAATTCAATGAAAACCAATCTAAACCTGAGGCGTTATCCATGCTTTATTTGGTTAATTTTTGAATCATAACGAACAATGCTGAATTGCAATAATGCTTGAAAAGCATCAGTTGTATTCGGTTTATCCTGTGTTGTATAGATAAAACGATCTATTGTGTTTAGAGGTTCCTTTAATCCTTGATCTAATGTTGCCTTTACTGATTTCCTTACTGGTATATTTAGTATATGGTATTGACTCAAGTTTTTCGAGGTAAACTTTCCATTTAATTAACAATGCTCTACCTCCATGTGTTGTTGAATTAATCTCATCTTCGAACGTGGCAATAAACCGTTTATGCCGGCGAGTAATCCAATAAACCTGGATCATCTTCTTGATCCTTCCTCCAAAAACCAGAAAGATAATGAGTGCTACGATTCCTAAGATTATAATCACCAGCCGTAAAATAGGGGTAATTAAAGGCTAGGGGCACCTTTTGAAAATTTGTATTTGTAATTACCGCGACGGAATCAGGTATAGCAAGAACGACCTGATCAAGGATAATGGAGTCTTTGGGAGGTAATAATTCGGTACTATCGAATTCTGAGATTAGGTAAATAGGTAACTGGAGGTATTGAACTGGTATCTATTTCAAAGGTCGATAAGAAATATACCACACTATCAAGACTTTCGGTACTATCAGATCTTGTTGCGAAGTAGGTTCTTCGATTTATTTCAAAGGGGCTAAAATCGAAAAGGCTATCCGGGAAGATTACATCTTGAGATTTAGGGTACCGAATCCAAAGAGAGTAGGGTACTTCTTCACCTATTTTAACGCTGTCTTTAGAAAATTGAGCAGAGGGGGTTATCCCTTGTCCGAAAAGAAAAGGACTAATAACTAAGAAGGAGATGATTAATAAAAGCTTTTTATCCACGTTTCAATGACTGATTTCTAACCTTAAACATTTTGATTAGTTTGGGTACATATTCTTCATCTGTATCAATATCTAGATAATTGATCTGATGCTTTTTGCAAAACTTCTCAAGGATATCTGCTTTCTCAACATACGTTTCATGAATGCTATTGCGAAAATGATTAGAAGAGGTATTTACCCACTTTCGTGTATTGTTTTCTTTATCGAAAATTGGAACGATTCCTAGGCTTGGTATACTGGTTTCTCGTTTATCGCTAATATGTATTACCACCATATCATGTCGTTTGGCCATTGCTTTCAAATTATCGAAATAGCCTTCATCGATAAAATCTGATATAAAAATGATTATGCTACGTCGCTTGATTGCATTAAGAGCATAGATAATGGCCTTATTAAGATTGGTCTTGGTCGAGATGGGTTTATGATCAAACAGTGCAGCTATTATTTCGTAGGCATGTTTATTTCCTTTCGCAGCCTTAACATATTTCTCTTTTTGATCAGAATAAGAAATAGAGACCTACCTGACTACGATTCTCGCAGGGCGACGAGCGATAAGACACCACAAATCTCCTTACCAATATCTATTTTCTGCTTTTCCTGGGACTCCAATTTGCTGCGAGGCACTAATATCAACCAGAAAGAATACGGACTGCTCTTTTAGTCTCCTTATAGACTTTTACGAAGGTATGGTCATATTTGGCCGTTGATCTCCAGTCAATCGCCCTGATATCATCGCCGTACTGGTAAAGCCGAATATCTTCAAACTCTATACCTGTCCCTTTAAAGACGGAATAGAAGTCTCCCTGCATCTGAGAGTTGATAGCCTTTCTTATCTGTATTTCGTATTTCCTTAGCTTCTTTACAAGCTCCCTCATCCCTGGCAAGATTTATGCTCTAATAATGTGCAATAATAGTATTTTTGGAAAGTGAATAAATTATTTTTTGTCATAATTATATTAATGGCTCTAAGCTGTGGTGAAAAGTCTTCATCAATTGGGGTGATGACTGAAGATGAAATGATTAATTTTTTAATCGATCTACATCTTGCCGAGGCCAATGTTCAAGATCTGAGACTTAAAGCGGATAGTTCTGAAGTTGTGTTCGCAATAGTGGAAAAGCTGCTATATAAGCAACACGGCACAACTGATTCTATTTTTATTAATAGTTATCAATATTATTTAGAACGACCTGAACAATTAGAAATAATCTATACCGCTGTTATCGACAGCTTAAGTTTACAACAGGTACTGCTAAGAGAAAGCGTAGATGACGAATGATCCACCCCGGTGACATTAAAGAGAAACTTGGTTTCAATACCATAATCGGGCAACTTAAACAAAATTGCTTATCCGAGCTTGGTATTGGTTTAGTCGACAAGCTTGAATTCACTGATAGCAGAGATAAAATTCAGTTGGATTTACAACAGGTGGCTGATTTTAGAATGTACTTAACTGAGGTTGAGCTACCCGCATTTGGTGCAATCAACCCTATTGAAAATCTCCTAGCGAAAAGTGAAATCGATGGAAACTGGCTTGATGGTCATGAATTATTTCAGGTCTTATCTAATATACGCGCAGCTCATGTTCTAGTTGATTTTTTGCAGGGTAGTTATCAGAAATACCAATCACTTCAGAAGTTAGAGAGTAATTTTGCTTTGCTTCACGATTTGCAAGCGGTTCTGGAACGAAGTGTTGATGAAAAGGGAATTGTTTTAGATTGAGCTAGCCGCGAGCTACGAGCTATAAGAAGGCAAATGATTAGTGAAGAAGGCTCGCTTAGGAAAAAGATCAATACGGTTTTTAAGCAAGCAAAAACAAATGGTTTTGTTCCAGATGGAGCATCGATTGGAGTTCGTGATGGGCGTATGGTTATCCCAATTACTGCTTCGCATAAAAGACAAGTTCAAGGTTTTGTTCATGATGAGTCATCAACAGGTAATATTGTATATCTTGAACCTGCAGTGATTCTTGACTCGAATAATAAAATCCGGGAACTACAAATTGCTGAGTCGCGAGAGATAAGGAAAATACTGACCAGCTTAACAGGTTTAATAGGGCAAAATAGTGTAGACCTCGCTAGCAACTACAAGGTTTTTAGCCGAAATTGATTTAATCTGGGCTAAGACAAAACTAGCTCGTTCTCTTGATGCAACATATGCCTAGTTTTGGCAGCTAATAAGGTTAGCTGGAAGGCATTAAGACACCCACTCTTAGAGCAGTCTTTTAAAGTGACTAAACGAAAAGTAGTGCCACATACCATTGAGCTAAATAAGAGCATAGAATGCTACTTATTTCAGGTCCTAATGCCGGCGGTAAAAGTGTGGCTCTAAAAAGTGTTGGTTTAAATCAATTGATGGTTACAGCATGGTTTATTGCCCTGCGCAGAAGCTGACTCAGAGATTGTAGCGTTTTTGAGCGATATATTTCTTGATATAGGTGATGAACAATCTATAGATAATGATCTAAGTACCTATAGCTCACATCTAAGCAATATGAAACTTATGCTTTCCAGGGCATCTTCGAACTCATTAATATTAATTGACGAGTTTGGGTCAGGTACAGACCCAAGTTTTGGAGGTGCAATAGCGGAAGCAATACTTGAAAAAGCTCTTAGTCAATAAGACTTTACGGGATAATTACAACACATTTTAGTAATCTAAAGTTATTCTCTGAAGAAGCGAAAGATATTGTGAATGCCGCTATGCTTTTTGATCTTGACCATCTTAAACCATTATACCAATTAACTATTGGCAGGCCTGGGAGCTCATTTTCTCTTGAGGTTGCAGCACAGTCTGGATTACCCTCAGAAATAATTGAGGATGCAATGAAAGGTGTAGGAGCATCGCAAATAGAAATCGAAAAACTATTAACAAGCCTCGAAAACGAAAAAAGAAAATACGAAACCCAAAATAATAAGCTTAAGGGTAAGGAAGCTGAACTCCAGGAACTGCAAAATGAGTATAAGTACTCAAAGAGAAAACTCGAAGGACGTCAGAAAGAAATAATTAATCTCGCAAAACAGGAGGCATCACAAATTCTTACCAAACCAATCGCGAAATTGAAAAGACCATCCGACACATTAAAGAAAACAAGGCTGAAAAGAAGGAAACCAAGAAGATTAGACAGTCATTAACGAAGTATGCTGAGAAAGTACATACAAAGAACTCAAAGCCGATTCCAGATGATGTAATACTTGAAAAAGGTGAGATTAAGGTAGGGGATAATGCATTAGTAATGATAAGAACGTAGTTGTTAAAGTGCTTGAGGTTAAAGGTAAAAAGGCCAAAGTACTTATAGGTGATTTTCAGTCCATTGTTCCACTACGATTCCTTAACCAAAGTCTCTAATC
>CAVWXZ010000002.1:0-69331 GCA_963759075.1 uncultured Gammaproteobacteria bacterium | reverse complement strand
AAAACGTATTCGGGCGCGTTATGAAGCCATCTACATGGGCACCAAGGTGACCAGCATGAAGGCGCTCAAAAGCGGTATCCAGGTGGAATTTGCCGGCAAGGAGGCGCCCAAAACCCAGCGCTACGGGCGGGTATTAATCGCGGTTGGCCGCAGGGCCAATGGTGGCACTCTTGAGGCCGGCAAGGCCGGCGTCCACGTTGACGAGCGCGGGTTTATCACCGTGGACAAGCAGATGCGCACCAATGTCCCGAATATTTTTGCGATCGGCGACGTAGTGGGTCAGCCAATGCTTGCGCACAAGGCGACCCACGAGGGCAAAGTCGCGGCAGAGGTGGTCAGCGGCCTGAAGAGCGCGTTTGATGCGCGTGTCATACCATCGGTGGCCTATACCGACCCGGAGATCGCGTGGGTAGGGCTCACGGAAACGCAGGCAAATGCGGAGGGTGTTGCGTACGAAAAGTCGGTATTTCCGTGGGCAGCGAGTGGCCGATCGCTGGCAATGGGCCGCGACGAAGGATCAACCAAGATCCTGTTCGATCCAGCCAACGATCGCGTGCTGGGCGGTGGAATAGTGGGCACAAACGCCGGCGACCTGATTTCCGAGCTGGCGCTGGCGATCGAGATGGGCTGCGATGCAGGTGATATCGGCATGACGATTCATCCGCACCCGACACTGTCAGAAACCGTGGCCATGGCAGCGGAGGCATTCGAGGGCACGCTGACTGACCTGTATATTCCGCGGCGCAGGCGCCGGCAAAGCCCTCAGGCTGACAGATTCAGCAGCCTGCTAAAAGCCTCGTTGCTGCGGCGGATGAGGTGGTCGATGCTCAGTTTGCCCGGGCCACTGAAAAGCAGTGGCAAGAGCATCAGCAGAAACAGCAACGGTAGTTTGAAATTGCCGTAACCCTTGTCGGTTATTGCATACCCCTTCCACAATTCGCCAAGCGTTTGCCAGCTTTCAGGCCAGTGCACGGCCAGCGTTGCCACAACGGTCAGTATGATCAGGGACAGGCTTGTCACGCGGGTCAGCAGTCCGACCGCAAGCAGGACGCCGCCAAGCAGTTCGGTCCATGTTGCCAGCTGCCAGCTTATGGCCGGGTCAATGATATTGAAGGGATAGGGGAAGTTTTCCTGTATGCCGCCGAACCAGTTCCCCCCCTGCAACTTGGCGAGACCTGATTCAAAATACTCCCAGCCGAGGATGAGCCGCAGGCCGAGCGGGGGAATAATGTCCCCGACCTTGTCCAGAAAATCTGTCAGGCCGAGCCACGCCCTGCTTACTATTCCCATCGTCGTTACCTCAATGATCCGTCGTCAGCGTGCCGAGGATAATAGCTTCTCCCTTCAGCATTTGCAGAATTTCCTGACCGCCATTGATGACTACCTCAGGTCTCTGATGACCGAGCTCCGCTGCAACCTGCTCCAGAATCCGCAGACCGGACTGGCCACCTGCGCAGGCGAGTTCCCAAAGTCTCGCGGTGACCTGGTTGATCTCCATGAATTCCACGCGATCTTCCGGGTTTCGGTACACCATGAGCCAGGTAGGCTCGGGGGGAGGGCTGACCTCCTGGTAGTCGGGGCCGATGCGGTGAACCGGGAAACGGTATGCAAGGACCTGGACCAGCGGTGACACGGCGAGTTCGCCTTGCATCAGGTCACCCTCCGGATTCACGCCGGTATAGGTAATTTCCCGCTCATCGACGGACAGAGCAAGTTCCACCCACTCGTAATGCGCAAGTTCCAGCATAAAGGGGAGATCATCCTGATGTTCCTGTCTCTCGTCCTGGAGGAAGCTGAGAAACTCAGTGGGCATTTCAAGAAAATAGGGCGTTTGTGCCTGGTGCCGCGCAAAATAATCGCGCATCAGATCACGCCAGCGCGACGCTCCGAGAATACCGCTGAGCACCGGAAACGTTCCTGCCAGCATTTTCGCTACGTTGTTGAAAAAAAGTTCGCGGTAAATGGCAAGGCGTCGGTCTTCTATACCAGACGGCGCCGGGTTTTTTTCCGGATCGCGAATATGCGCAGCAAACTCGTACTGCAACGCCTGAAAATCAGCCGGATCAGACATGCGCAGCGGCTGCCCGGCCGGCCGTCCCCGCGGCGGTGGCCTGTAGTTTGCGAATTGTTGCAACTTCTTCAAGAAGCTGCGGCAGCGGCGGAATGTTGAAATCACGCTCGAGCAAAGTGGGCATCGCACCGAAATTCTGATAAGCAGCGGCAAGCAACTCCCAGACAGGATCGACCACGTCAGCCCCGTGCGTATCCACTCGCAGGTCTTGCGCCTCCTCGAAATGTCCCGCCACATGGCAATAAACAACCCGGTCCGCAGGCAGCGCCAGCAGGAAATCGTGCGCGTCATATTGATGATTGATGCTGTTCACATAAATGTTGTTTACGTCGAGTAACAGCCCGCAATCGGCTTCACTCAATACGGCATTTATGAACTCGATTTCATCCATTTCCTGGCCCGGGGCCGCATAGTAAGAGACGTTTTCGATGGCAATCGGTCGCTCTATTATTTCCTCGCACGCCGGATCCGACCGGCGACGTAGCGAACCGCGTCTTCAGTAAACGGTATGGGCATCAGGTCATAGAGGTGGCCGTCATCTCTGCAATAGCTCAGGTGTTCGGTATATGCCCGAATGTTGTGCGTATCCATGAAGCGCTTGATGTCGCGCAGCAGGTTTTCATCCAGCGGAGCGGGCCCGCCCAGGGACAGCGACAGGCCGTGGGTCACAAACGGAACCTGCTCGGTTAAGGCCCGGAATTTTCTGCCCAGGATGCCGCCAACATGAATCCAGTTCTCGGGTGCGACTTCCATGAACGAGACCGCCTCCGGAACGTCGGACGCCAATTCGTTCAACATGCTGCGACGCAGGCCGATGCCCGCGCCCTGAACAGGGAACTTTTGCTTCATTCGGATTACCCGCCCTTGGAATCGACTTCGGAAAGATGCAGCGCAACTCTAGAGACACAGCGTAGCAGACCTTCGCTGGCCGCCGATTATTACAGACCGGCGACGCTGCTGCGAACCGGAGGCGCGTCCGCGACGCTACCAGTGCCCCGACTGCATGACGATAAGCTTATGAAATAAAAGGCAAAGGCGATGCTGGTGCGACCAGTCAGGCAACACTCTTGTGACGGTACTCGCACAGATCTTCGATAATGCATTCTGTGCAGAGGGGCTTGCGGGCCTTACAGACATAGCGGCCATGCAACAGGAGCCAATGGTGAGCGTCATGCCGGTAGGTCTCGGGGACCAGCCGCATCAGCCGGTCCTCAACTTCCCGTGGCGTCTTGCCAGGCGCGATGGCGGTGCGATTCGATACCCTGAAGATATGCGTATCTACGGCGATGGTGCTGACTCCAAACGCCGTGTTTAGCACCACATTTGCCGTCTTGCGTCCAACTCCCGGGAGAAGCTCGAGAGCCTCCCGGTTGTGCGGGACTTCGCCGTCGTGTTCATCCAGCAGCATCCTGCAGGTGGCAAGGATATGTCGGACCTTGCTCTTGTAAAGCCCGATGGATTTCACGAACTGAGTCAGGCCGCGTTCCCCCAGCGCGAGTATTGCTGCCGGCGTATTGGCTGCGCGAAACAGCTTCGTCGGTGGCCTTGTTGACCCCGACGTCTGTGGCCTGTGCAGACAGTATGACCGCGACCAGCAGCTCGAACGGTGTGCTGTATTGCAATTCGGTGGTGGGCGCGGGGTTGTCTGCCCTCAGAAGCTCGAAAATCGCCGTGCGCTTCGCTTTGTTCATGCGGGATCCGCATTCTCGGGCGCGGGGACGCCCGCTGAGCCGACCGGCCGGTCCCGGCGGCGCGCGTAACGTGCGTCCATAACGTTCTTGAGCGCAATAATGAGGCCGAGACCGATGAAAGCGCCCGGCGGCAAAACCGCCAGCAGCAACCCACTGTCTTCAGGAAAAAAACTGAGCTGCCAGTGGCGGCCCAAATTCCAAACATCATATGTGCGCCGGCGAGCAGGCTGCCATGCCCAGCAATTCCCGCATGCCACCCAACGGAACCAGCACCAGCGTGAAACCCAGACCCATCATCAGTCCGTCCCACATCGCCGGCAGCGCCGGCTGGCGCGACGCGAATGCTTCAGCGCGACCGATGATCGTGCAGTTGGTCACGATCAGCGGAATGAATATCCCGAGGACCCGATAAAGGTCGTGAAAGAATGCGTTCATGATCAGCTCGACCGCGGTAACCAGCGAAGCAATGATGAGCACGAACGCCGGAATACGAATCTCGTGACTAAGAAATCCGCGGGTCATCGATACGCAGAGGTTTGAGCATGTCAAAACCAGCATCGTAGCGAGCCCGAGTCCCAGGCCGTTAATAAACGAATCCGTAACGGCGAGCAGCGGGCAAAGCCCGAGTAGCTGCACGATGCCCCGGATTATTGTGCCAAAGCCCGTTGCGGGCGATTTGCCGTAACTGGCCAGTCTGTCTTCATTGGCTCTCCGCGTTCAAGTAACAGCCTGCACGATGCTCACGAAAATACATCAGCGCGTTGCGCACTGCCTTGACTACGGCACGGGGTGTGATCGTGGCGCCGGTGAACTGGTCGAAACTCGCCGCCGTCTCGTTTTACGGTCCAGGCCTCAAGCGGTGGCGCGTCCAGGGACTTGCCTGAAAGCTGCAAGATCCAGTCCGAGCGTGTGATGTTCAATATCGTCGCCGAGACCTGGCGTTTCGCGATGTGCAACCACGCGCACGCCTGCAACATCGCCGTTCCAATAAATCCCGACCAGCATCTGATATGTCACCGCTGTAACCGTCGGGCGCCGATGACGTCCTGATAATTGCCGCGACCGGCTGCCGTCTTTTCTGGCTCTGTATACCACGGACTTACCGTCGGCACCGCCAATAGTGGGTGCATTGACCGCCAGGGTGTCACCAGTAAATCGTTGTCGTACGCCTTCCGGGAGAATTTCATGCAGGCTGCGCAGCACGATAGCGTTGCTGATTGTCGGCAATCCGGTCTTTCGTCCATGCATGGGTGAAGCGCCACGATGCCCGGCGCCAAAGACTGCGAATACACTGAGTAGCACGGCGCCTCGAAACGCGGCCGCGACGGGTGTTCTTGCTGGCTTGTCTTCAGCGCTCATGACCATAAACTCTCGGGCACGGTCAGCTTGTCGATCACCGGGACCGCCATATTCATCAGTAAGACGGCAAAAGCGACGCCGTCGGGGTAGCCGCCCCAGGTGCGAATGACGATAAGTAAGAACCCCGATACCAGCGCCATATATGAGCCGGCCTTTTTCGCTGGTAGCGGCGGTGACCGGATCGGTGGCAATGAAAAATGCGCCGATCATCGCCGCGCCGCTGAACAGATGAAACGAAGGAGACGGGTGGCTGCCAGGATCGATCAGGTAGAACACCGTGGCCATGACAACCAGGCTGCACGAGCATGCTGACCGGGATATGCCAGCGAATGATGCCTTTGTAGAGCAACCACAGGCCGCCCACAGCGAACCAGTTGGCAATCCATTCCCAGCCGCGGCCGCCGAAGTCACCGAACAGAGGGTTCTGTCGAACTTCGCTGACAGTCTGCATTTGACTCATACCGGTTCGAATCTGATCCAGCGGGGTGGCCATTGTGACCGCATCCCAGCTCAGGCCGGCTGGCAGATCGCCTGTGGCAATTGTGCTCAGGGTTTGCAGGAAATCAAGATTGACCGGCGCAAGGCCATCCAGACCAGGAGGTAGCCACAGTGTCATGCGTGCAGGGAAGGAAACGAGTAAGACGACGTAGCCTGCCATTGCCGGGTTAAACGGGTTGTAGCCCAGCCCTCCGAAAAGGTGCTTGGCGACGATGATTGCGAAGGCCACACCGACCGTCGTGACCCACCAGGGTGTCAGTGGCGGGATGGCAAAACACAGCAGAACAGCGGTGAGAATCGCAGTGTAGTCGCCGAGAAAAACGCGCACCCGGCGCCCGCGCAGGCGCAGCATCAGCGCCTCGCAGGCCAGCGCCACACTGACTGCGATAAACATGTTAATCAGCAGTCCCGGCCCGAAAAACCAGACCCAGGCAAGGGTGGCAGGTACCAGGGCAAAGAGCACCTGGAGCATGACGTGGGCGACGGTGTTTGGCGGGGCCAGATGCGGGGCCGGGGCATGCCTGAACTTCATGATGCGTTGTCTTTGTCGCGCATAGACTGCCTGCGCGCGCGTGCTCGCTCGATCGCTTCGTCAATCTTGCCGGCATTGTCTTGCGACTTCAGCGCTTTTTTTCTACGGTCAAGCCGCTTCTCGCGCTCTGCGTCCTGTAAAGCAACCCTCTGCGAACGGGTTGCAAAACGATCGCGTGCGCGATCTGCCCTGTCGCGGTCGCGGTCACTTTGCCAGATCCGGGATTTGGCGGCCCGATAAAACTGTACGAGCGGTATGTGGCTGGGGCACACATAGGCGCAACAGCCACATTCGATGCAATCGAATAGCTTGTGAGACTGCAATTGTTCCTGCTCATCAGACCGCGCGTACCAGAACAACTGCTGGGGGAGCAGCCCGGCCGGGCAGACCCGTGCGCATTCGCCGCAGCGAATACACGGCAAGGCGTCGTGCCCTGCATGAACCTCTTCCTTGGCGGCAACAAGGATGCAATTGCTTGCCTTGACGATCGGTACGGCATCATCGTCGAGCGTGAAGCCCATCATGGGTCCGCCCATAATCAGTCGGTCAACGTTCTGGAGATAGCCGCCGCACTGTTGCACAAGCCAGGCCACTGGCGTGCCGAGCCTTGCCTCCATATTCATGGGAGCAGGAATGCCGGCACCCGTCACGGTTACGACACGGCTGGTCAGCGGTTCGCCGTCCTGCACTGCGCGCTTGACCTGAGAGGCGGTGGCAACGTTGTGACAAACCAGACCGATATCGGAGGTCAGACCATTGGCCGGCACTTCCAGGCCGGTGAGAACCTGAACCAGCTGCTTCTCGCCGCCCTCTGGGTATACCGCAGGCACGGCAATGACCTCGACACGTTCGTCGCCTGCGGCAGCGGCGGCGTCGCTCATCGCGGCGAGTGCCTCGGGTTTGTCGCTTTCTATTGCGATCAGGCAGGTTCCGGCTCCGAGCATATGCAGCATGATCTGCGCGCCGCTTATGATTTCCTGCGATCGCTCCCGCATCAGCATGTCGTCACATGAAATATACGGCTCACATTCCGCACCATTGATGATCAGCGTATGCACCTGTTTTCCCGGCAGTCTGTTCAGTTTGACCGCGGTCGGGAACGCGGCACCGCCCAAGCCGACGACGCCTTTTTGCCGTACATCTGCACGCAGCAGGGCGGGGTCAATGGTCCGGAAATCGCTTGCCAGCGTCTTGCCACCTGTCGATTCGTCCAGACCGTCAGTTTCCAGCACGATGCAGTTTGCTCGCATGCTGAACGGATGCGGTACAGGCCGGGCCTCGATGGCCCTGACGTAGCCCGAGCTGGAGGCGTGCACCGCTGCGCCCACGTAGGCGGACGCCGTGGCGAGGATCTGGCCGCGCATCACGTAGTCGCCGACCTGAACACAAGGCCTGGCTTCCTCGCCTATATGCTGCTGCAGCGGCAGCACCAGTTCCGGAGGAACCGGCGCTATCGCGATAGGCCGCGCGGTGGCCTGCGACTTGTGCGCGTCAAGACGCAGGCCGCCCGGCAGGGGCCAGATGCGACGGTTGCCTTTCAAACTCGCTTACCCATGATCCGCGGAGACTGCGGCGGGAGGCTGTTCCGCGTCGAGAGTCGGCAGGGGCCATGCCCAGTCCCGAACATCTTTACCTGGCACAATCATGTCGATACAGTCGACGGGGCAAGGCGGAAGGCAAAGGTCGCAGCCTGTGCATTCATCTTCAATTACCGTATGCATCTGTTTGGCTGCACCGACGATCGCATCCACGGGGCAAGCCTGAATACATAGCGTGCAACCGATACAGGTGTCTTCATCGATGACGGCGACCCGGCGCATCCGACTCCTGGCCATTTTCAGGGTTCAGTGGTTTAACCTCGCGGCCAAGCAGACTGGCGAGTGCCTCGATCGTCGCTTCTCCCCCCGGCGGGCATTGATTGATATCGGCTTCTCCGGCTGCGATGGCCTGCGCATAAGGTCGGCAACCGGGAAAACTGCATTGGCCGCACTGCGTCTGAGGCAATAAGGCGTCGATGCTGGCGACTACCGGATCGTCCTCCGCCTTGTAGCGTGCCGCGAAGTAACCCAGCAGCATGCCAAAGACCGTGGCGAGGACGCCGATTGCAAGCACCGCGGCCAGCAACGCTCAGATCCTCACCAGGCCTGTAAATCCCATGAAAGCAAGGGACATCAGACCTGCGGTGATGAGCGCGATGGCAGCGCCCTGGAAGGGCGCCGGGACGTCAGCCACCGCAACGCGCTCGCGGATTGCAGCAAACAGGATCATCACCAGGGAGAATCCGGCGGCCGCCCCAAAGCCGTATACGGCAGACTGCAGAAATCCGTGGCTTTCCTGAACGTTCAGCAGTGCGACGCCCAGTACGGCGCAGTTGGTGGTAATCAGAGGCAGGTAAATGCCGAGCAACTGGTACAAGAGGGGGCTGACTCTGCGAACCACCAGCTCTGTGAACTGGACGACAGCTGCTATAACCAGAATGAAGCTTATTGTGCGGAGGTATTCGAGGTCCAAAGGCAGCAACAGGTAATGATTGACCAGGTAGCTGCAGACAGAGGACAAAGTGAGCACGAACGTCGTGGCCAGCGCCATGCCGGTTGCGCCTTCCAGATTTCTGGATACACCCATGAAGGGGCACAGGCCAAGAAACCTTACCAGGACGAAGTTGTTGACGAGTACAGTTGCAACAAGAATGACTGCAAGTTCTTGCATACCAGTTATCCGCGTTGCTCAGCTGACCCGCATGCCTGGTGTTGCACCTGTGTCTGGCGCAAGCAGGAAGATGTCCTCACCGCCAGGCCCGGCCGCCAGCACCATGCCCTCGGAAATCCCGAAGCGCATTTTGCGTGGCTTGAGATTTGCCACCACTACGGTCAGCCTGCCCTGCAGAGATTGCGCATCGTAGGCTGCGCGGATCCCCGCGAATACGGTGCGCTCGGAGCCGCCCAGGTCAAGCTGCAGGCGCAAGAGTTTGTCGGCACCCTCGACCGGCTCCGCCTTCACTATGCGCGCAATTCGCAGCTCCAGGCGCTTGAAATCATCGATATTTATTTCTTTTTCGGCACTTGTGTCTGCCACAGCTTTTTCCTCGAGGTCAGCCCGGGAATCACCCAGTATTTTTTCCAGATCCGCCGTTTCCAGACGCCTGATAAGTGGCTTGTAAGTGTTGATCCGGTGGTTCAGAAGCGGCTTCTCTGCGGCGCTCCACAGAGCTGGCTCCGTACGCAGAAACGCCTCTACGTCGGCCGCGAGTTCAGGCAGTACGGGCTGCAAATAAATGACGAGGCAGCGAAACAGGTTTAGCCCCTGGCTGCAGATTGCCTGCACCTGAGCCGGGTCCGTGCCGGATTTCGCGAGCGTCCAGGGCGCCTGTTCCGCAATGTACTGGTTGGCCTGGTCGGCAAGCCCCATTACCATGCGCATGGCCCGGGCGTAATCCCGCGCCTCGTAGCAGTCGGCAATCGCGCCCTCCGGCCTGCGCAAATTCCTGATACATCGCCGGATCAGGCAACTGCATCGGACAACATGCCGCCATGTTGCCTGGTAATGAACCCGGCGCAGCGACTCGCAATATTGACCAGCTTGCCGACCAGGTCGGAATTGACCCGCAGGGCAAAGTCCTCAAGATTCAGATCCAGATCATCGATGCCTGGTCCGAGCTTCGCAGCATAGTAGTAGCGCAGATACTCGGGTCGCAGGTGATCAAGATAGGTGCGTGCCTTGATGAAGGTGCCCCGCGACTTCGACATTTTCTGGCCATTCACCGTCAGGAATCCATGTACCCATACTGAGGTGGGGGTCCGGAAACCGGCGCCGGTCAGAACGGCCGGCCAGAAAAGTGCATGGAAATAGATGATGTCCTTGCCGATGAAATGGTACAGCTCGGTATCATTGTCTTTTGACCAGAAGTCCTCAAACCGCAGTCCCTCAGTTCGCTCACACAGGTTGCGGAAGCTGGCCATGTATCCGATCGGAGCGTCGAGCCAGACATAAAAATACTTGTCTTTTTCTCCCGGGATTTCGAAGCCGAAATAGGGCGCGTCGCGAGAGATGTCCCAGTCCTGCAGTCCATGCTCAAACCATTCGCCAAGTTTGCCGGCGACAGAAGGGTGCAGGCGCCCCGAGCTGATCCATTCCCTGAGCAGCTCAGAAAAATCGGCCAGTCGGAAAAAGTAATGTTCGGTTTGCTTTTGTACAGGTGTCGTACCGGAAATTGCAGAGACCGGGTTCTTGAGGTCGCCAGGTGAATATGTGGCGCCACAGGACTCGCAGCTGTCGCCGTACTGGTCCGGTGTCCCGCAACGCGGGCATTCGCCGCGCACGTAGCGGTCGGGCAAGAACATATTCTCGGTTGCATCATATGCCTGCGTAATGGTCTTGCTGACGATGTGTTTCGCCTCGCGCAGGCGCGCGAAGATCAGCTCAACCAGTTCGCGGTTTTCGGGTGAATGGGTGGAATGGTAGTTGTCGAAAGCCACCTGAAATTCGGCGAAATCACGCCGGTGCTCCGCGCTGACCTGCTCAACCAGTGCCTCCGGCTCAATGCCCAGCTCGCGGGCCCGCAACATGATGGGTGTGCCGTGCGCATCGGCGGCGCAAACGTAGTAGCAGTCATGCCCGCGCATCTTCTGGAATCGGACCCAGATGTCGGTTTGCACGTACTCGACCATATGGCCAAGGTGCAGCGGACCATTTGCGTAGGGCAACGCGCTGGTCACCAGTATCTTCCGCTTGTCAGCGTCCTTGACCAACTCCATCTCCCCGCGAACCTGAGCCGTATCTGGCCTGCTGTGAATAAGGCGCGAATTATGCCACAGGGGTCCGCTGTCCGTTCCGCTCACCTCGAGACACCGGGCCCGGCCCCGGACTAAGTCGGGGACGATTGCCATTAACTTGTTTGCTAAAATGCACCACTCGGGTATCCTGCCGGGCCTGAATTTGCTGCCACGGGGGGTTGGGCTTGTTCACTTTTGAATCACGCAGAGACGGTTGGCGAATCGTGGGACTCGGCATGGCGAGTTTTCTGGCCATCTTCCCGCTGTGCGCATGGCGACATCTGGAAATCATTGAAGCGGACCTATTATGAAAGGTCGCAGGCAGGCCCTTACGGATGCCGGGATCGCTGGGGTCGAGATCGACGTGCGCGGCCGGGATCTGTTGCTGACGAGTCCTGCGAGTCATGGTGGCCTGGATGAGGCGGCTCGACCTGCTGCGCAGAGTCCACGGCGTCCACCGCGATACATTTCGCAGGTCCGCAGAGCAGCGGCGAGGCGGGTGGCTGATGCTATATCTTGTTGGCCAGATCTTCTTCTGCCTGGCGCTGGTCGCCATGGTGGGCCTGTTGGTGGGCTGGCTCCTGCGCGGCATTGGCACCCAGCAGCGCGAGCGGGAGCTTGAAGCGACGTGGCGTATGCGGCTCAGACAACGCGACACCATGCTTTCCAAAATGGCCACTGAACTCGCCGAGCGAGGCGGTCCGGGGACGGGCAGCGCGGCGCCGGCAAAAGTACCCGACCGCGAATTAAATATTGAGCTGGCCGAAGCGCTACAGAAGTTGCGCAGCAAAGAGGTGATGGTCGCACAGTTGCAAGGGCGGGTTTCAAAACGCGATGCGCAAATGAGCCAGCTCTTCGCAGAGATTCGTCGCATTGGTGGTCAGCCTGCAGTGGAGAAGCTGCTGCAGCAGGTCAATACAGACAGTTTCCTCGAGACGGGTGCGCATTCGGTCACCGAGCTTGCGTCGAATCCGCCGGCCAGGCCTTCTGCGCAGGCGGAGGATGTCAATGAGGCCACACACCCGGAGAAAGCGTCGCTCAGTCAGCAGCCACCCAGGCCGCAGGAGTCAGCGGAAGAAGATGAGCTGAAGTTTATCTACGGAATCAGCCCGGCGCTGGAAAAGAAACTGTTCAAGATCGGCATAACGTCTTACCGGCAAATCGCCGCTTTTGGGGCGCAGGATATTGCGCGGATCGCCCGCGCACTTGGCATCGAGTCCGAGCAGATTATCAGCGAGAACTGGGTTGAGGGCGCTCGCCAGGAACATCTGGCCAAGTATGGCGAGCTGACCTGACTATTTGCGCTTGTCCTTGGGCGCATAGACCTCGAACACCTGTTTGTTGAAGGCCTTGAGATAAGCCTCTTCACCGGCAATAAAGCGCCGATCCAGCAAATCCTTGAGAGAGCTGTCCATGGAGCGCATGCCCAGAGCGGAACCCGACTGAATGGCGTTTTCGAGCTGATCGATCTTGCCCTGACGGACAAGATTGCCGATCGCCGAGGAGTTCACCATGATTTCCAGCGCCGCCATCCGGCCTTTGCCATCCTTACGCTTGACCAGCTGCTGAGATACGACGCCTTTGAGCGAGGTAGACAGCATCGTCCTGATGTGTGCCTGCTTGTCCACCGGGAAAGTATTGATGAGGCGATCGACAGTCTGCGCGGCGCCATTGGTGTGCAGCGTGCCCATCACGAGGATTCCGGTTTCAGCGGCAGTAACCGCGATGCTCACGGTTTCGAGATCGCGCAATTCGCCGACCAGTACCACGTCCGGGTCTTCGCGCAGTGCCGAATGCAGCGCATCGGCGAAGCTCTCGGTATGCACGCCGACCTCCCGCTGGCTGATCAGCGCCTTCTTGCGATGGTGCACGAATTCGATCGGATCCTCGATCGTGATGATGTGGCAGGCATTGCGCTTGTTTATGTAGTCGATCATTGCTGCCAGCGTCGTCGACTTGCCTGATCCGGTCTTGCCGGTGACCAGTATCATGCCCTGCTTGTGCAGGCACATATTTGCCATGACGTCCGGCAGGCCAAGTTCCTCGAAGCTCAACGCTGCATTTGGAATTGCACGGAACACCGCTCCCATGCCGCCGAGATGCCGCAGCACATTGACGCGAAAGCGGGCAACATCCGGGATGCTGTAGGCAAAATCGCAGCCATCACGAACACGGAATACCTCGCGCGCATTCTCGTGCATGACTTCCAGCAGCATTTCGCGCACCGTTTCGGCTTCCAGCCGATCCTGATGCAGCACCTGCAGATCGCCATTCATGCGCACCCGTGGCGGCTCGCCTGCGATGAAATGCAGGTCCGAGCCCTTCTTCTCGAGCGTCATCTTGAGGAATGAATCAATCTTGTTCATCGCCCGCCCCTAGCTCAGGTCTTCTTTGGGCAACAGGCTGCGATCAGTGATGTGCCTGATAAAGGGTTTCTTGTCTGTGGCAAAGAAAAAGGCCTCGTTCGGGTCTACTTCCTTGCGTTGGACGGCCTCCAGAAGCGCCTGATCCATCAACTGCATGCCCTGGTCACGACCGGTCTGCAGAGCGGTCGTCAGCTGGTGGGTTTGTTCGCTCATGAGCATTTTGCCGATGGCGCGGTTCATGACCATGACTTCCAGTACCGCCTGCCGGTTTTTGCCATCCGGCGTGCGCAGGAGCACCTGGCTGATGACCCCGACCAGGCTCTGCGAGAGGAAGCTCTTGACCTGCTCCCGCTGCTCCGAAGGCAAGGCATCGATGATCCTGTCGATCGTCTTGATAGCGCCGGTAGTATGCAGGGTGCCCAGCACCAGGTGGCCCGTCTCGGCGGCCATCATGGCCATAGTGATGGTCTCGGTGTCGCGCAGCTCGCCGACCAGTATGACGTCCGGATCCTCGCGCAATGCTGCCCGCAGCCCGGCAGCGAAGCTCGGCACATGGGTGCCGACCTCGCGATGAATAATCTGCGAGCGCTTGCTCGGATGGATGAATTCCACCGGGATCTTCGAGGCTGATGATATTCAGGTTTCCGGTTGCTGTTCAGGTAGTCGATAATCGCGGCAAGCGTCGTCGACTTTCCCGGTGCCGGTTGAGCCGGTGACCAGCACCATACCCTGGTGATAGTCGGCCAGCCGGCTGACGACCGGTGGGAGTTTGAGCTTCTCGAGCGTCGGTATTGCCTGCGGAATGAATCGCAAGGTTGCTCCCATTCCGGTGGCCTTGCGATACACGTTGACCCTGAACCTGCCGACCTCGGGCGCCATGTACGAGAAATCCACATCTTTGCCGCTGCGCAACTTGTCTTTCTGGGCGTCGGTCAGAATCTCGGTAATATAACCCTCGAGTTCCGTTTCTGGCAGATCACGAAACTTGATGGGCATGAGTTCGCCGTGCATACGCAGCAGCGGTGGCAGGCCTACCGCCAGATGCACATCCGAACATCCCTGGGCCTGGCCGAGCTTGAGAAAGGCGTCTATGCGCGCCATCAGACAGACTGCGTCTCTTGCAGCATCCCTTCGAAAATGCGTACGAGTTCGTCCATGGACTCGAAACGATCTGCCTGGTTCAATGCCATAGCCTTGACGACCACGGCATTAATGTCATCCGGAAGCTTCGGGTTGAGAGCCTTTGGCTCCGCCGCACCGCCCTGGACATGCTGATACATCACCGCCATATGATCTCCCTTCGTATAGGGTGGTTTACCGGTGAGCATTTCGTACATGATAACGCCCGTGCTGTAAATGTCAGAGCGTTCCGAGACCTTCTTGCCCAGGATCTGCTCCGGCGCCATGTACTTCGGTGAACCGATAACGTAACCGGTCTTGGTAAGATCCGCGCTCTCATTTGCCGATTGGGCGGCGGCGACCCCGAAATCCACAACCTTGAGCACGCTCTGATCGTCAATCAGGATGTTGGCGGGCTTAAGGTCGCGGTGCACAATCCCGACCTCATGGGCTGCACGCATGCCTGCTGCAATATCTCTTGAGAACTTGATGGCGCGCGATAATTCCAGTGGTTCATCATCAACAAGCTCTGCTCCCAATGTGTGCGACGGGAAATACTCCATAGAAATTGCGTACAGGCCGCCAAGACTCAGGAAGTCGTAAATGCGAATGACGTTCGGGTGCGTAATTTTGCGCGAATAGCGTAACTCATGCACGAAGCGCTGCATCATCTCCTCATCCGATGCGATATTCGTATTCAGGAACTTGAGGATGATCTCTTCGTCGACTGCGGTGTCTTCCATCAGCAGCACCGTGCCGAACGCTCCCTTGCCAATTCGCTGGACATACCGGTAACGATCCTCGATCACGTCACCAGGCTTCAGCTTGCCGATGTCGAGGAACTTGCGTTTTGCGGCCGCCTCCAGCGCTCTGGCAAGTCCATCACTGTCAACCAGCAGGGTCTTGCTTGCATCGGCATGTTGACCAGTGTCTTCGCGGAGCGCGCCGGCCGTTTCCGCAGCCAGCGCTTTCTCGGGATCGGCCGCCTGCAGCATGCGCTTTTCTATGACCGCAATTGCGTCGGCAGCGACTGCCTGCTCGTCAGGATCGCCGCTGCTTGCGAGGGTGCTTATATTCTTTTTGGCGGATTCCGCCTGTTCGCGACTCGCAAGTCGGGCGACCGCCCTGAATGCCTCAACTTTCACCGTCTTGTCAGAGCTGGCAGCCGCAGCCAGCAGTTCGCTCACGATTGCAGAACTGCCAAGTTTGCCCAGCGCCCTGACTACAACCGGTGCAGCCTCGTCTTTTTTCTTGAGCATTTTCAGCAACGACGGTACAGCCTGCGTGTTGCCGATCTCTGCCAGCGCATCGACGGCCCGCTCGCGAACCCACCAGTCTGAATCCTCAAGCGCTATAATGAGGTGTTCGAAAGCGCGCTCGTCTTTTGTCGCGTTCAGGATTTCGATGGCCGCGCGGCGAATCGACTCATCGTCATCCCTGATCAGTTCGAGCACCGCATCGACAACTTTGGGGCCGCCAATCTTGGCCAACGCGTCGGCGGCCCGCCCACGTACCCACCAGTCCTCATCCTGCACAGCTGTCAGCAACTGCTTGATGGACTTCGGGTTGCCGACTTCATTCAGGACCTCGACCGCGGCTCGTCGCGCATACTCCGAATCGTCTTTCAGGGCAGCGAGGAGATGCGTTGCAGTTTCCGGGTGGTTCACTTTTATGAGCAAGTCCACCGCTTTACTCTGAATATTTACATCACCGTCCAGCAGCAGGCCACAGAGCACCTTGACGTCCAGGTCGCCATCCATTTTCTTCAGCGCGTCCAGGGCGGCTGCCCTAACAGAAGGCTCGTTATCAGTGAGGAGCCGGCGCAGTGCCACCTGGACGTCGGGGCGGTTGAAACGCCCGAGAATACGCACGATGTAGGCCCGGATCACCGGGTCCTTGCCGGACGACCGGCTGATCAGGTCTGGCACCAGGGCCTCGTCAGCCACTTCGGCCACGATGCGCATAATATTGGCTTTTTCGCTTTCCTCCAGGCTGTAGGCATGCTGGAGCAGACCGGAGAGACGCAGCCGATCCTTGTGGTGGCTCAGCACTTCAATCAGTGCCGCACGTGAAATATCAACGTCGTCCAGGTGGTCAAGCAGCTTGTTGGGGTCAAAGGTGTCTTTGCCGATCATTGCCCAGGTGACGCCCTGTACCACTTTTTGATTAGGGTGTGACAGCCCGTGCACGAAATAGCGAATATTCTTGTCTTTCAGAAGGCGGCCAAGCAGGTCGACCAGCACAACCATCTGCGACTTGTCGGCGATAACAAGTTGCTCGTAGATCTTCGGAATTGCAGAACCACCGAGCTTCGCGGCTTTGTCGAGCACAGCCGACGTCGCCGCATCGGTCGGGTCCTTGGCGCCCATGATCTTGTCGATCTGTCGTTGCGCCTGCAAATTGCGGATAAAGTTCATACTGTCCTGAGCGCAGGCAATGGTGTTGTCATCGGCATCCGGTCCCTCTGTGCAGTATTGCCTGTCCGGCGCAAGCCTGCATCCTGGAGCGGTGGGTCTTGTTCCGTACTCGAGCTTAAGCGAGCTCGATCATCGATGTCGCGAAGCGGGCAGGTCGGCCTACTGATCGCTGGACGTAAAAGGTTACCATTACGCGTCGCGTCCGGCGAGTTCGGTGCCCATGTGCCCGTGACCTGACCGCATGCCCGCATTTTCACATAATGAGGGCCTGCAAGGGAGGTTTAATGGATTGGGCATAAAGGAGCCGGCAGCGCAGCCGAGTGGCGGTTATGATGCGGCCTGAGGCCGGAAGGGGATCTGAAGAGCTATGAGCGAATCAATAAAGCAAAGAGTCACCACCGCGCTGGCGAGTTGGGTGGAGCCGTATCTGGGGGTAAGCCTGCAGGAAGCGGGCGCCGTTTCCGCTGTGGAGGTAACGGGGGGAGAGGTTCGCCTGGAGGTCTGTCTGGGGTTTCCGGCGCACAAATACGGCGAGGCGCTCACGAAAAACCTGCGGTCGTTGCTCGAGAATATACCCGGCGTCGAGCAGGCGAGCGTCAAGGTGCAGTCCAGAATTGTCTCGCACGCGGTCCAGGGCAACCTAAAGCCCGTCGGTAGTATTCGCAACATTATCGCCGTTGCGTCCGGCAAAGGCGGCGTAGGGAAGTCGACAACGGCGGTGAACCTCGCACTTGCCCTGGCCATGGAGGGTGCGAGTGCCGGAATCCTCGACGCCGACATCTATGGGCCGAGCCAGCCCAGAATGCTGGGGCTCAGCGGTAAGCGGCCGGTCAGTCGTGACAACCGTAGTATGGAACCGCTAACGGCCTACGGGATCGAGTGCATGTCAATCGGCTTCCTGATTGATGAGGAACAGCCCATGGTCTGGCGCGGCCCGATGGTTACCCAGGCGCTGACCCAGTTGATTACCGATACCCGCTGGGGCGATCTCGATTATCTGGTCGTAGATATGCCGCCTGGAACCGGGGATATCCAGCTTACCCTGAGCCAGCAGGTGCCGGTCAGCGGTGCGGTCATAGTGACTACGCCCCAGGACATCGCGCTGCTCGACGCGCGCAAGGGCTTGAACATGTTCCGCAAGGTAAATGTTCAGGTGCTCGGCATCGTGGAGAATATGAGCACACACGTCTGCTCCCAATGCGGCCACGTGGAGTCTATATTTGGTGCCGGCGGCGGGCAGCGCATGGCCGAGCAATTTGACGTGCCGCTGCTGGGCGAAATCCCGCTCGACGCCCGGATACGCGCCGAAACTGACGAGGGCAGGCCGAGTGTGGTGGCTGATCCGAACGGTCCGCTGGCGAGCGCGTATCGGGATATCGCGCTGCGAATGGCTGCGCGACTGTCGCGATCTGCGCGCAACTACACCGGAAAATTTCCGAACATCGTGGTGGAGAATACGTAAGTGAGTATCAAGTCCGACCGGTGGATCCGGCGCATGGCGCAGGAACACGGCATGATCGAGCCGTTCGAACCGCGGCAGGTTCGCAGTCGCGGGGGCGTGGATCTGGTGTCGTTTGGTACGTCGAGTTACGGCTATGACGTGCGCTGTGCTGATGAATTCAAGATTTTTACCAATATTAATTCAGCTATCGTGGATCCGAAAAACTTCGATGCCAGCAGTTTCGTGGACCTGCAGGCTGACGTCTGCATCATTCCCCCTAACTCGTTCGCGCTGGCGCGCACCGTAGAGTATTTCCGCATTCCCCGTCAGGTACTCACAATCTGTCTGGGCAAGTCGACCTACGCCCGCTGTGGCATCATCGTCAACGTGACCCCCCTGGAGCCAGAGTGGGAGGGCCATGTCACCCTTGAGTTTTCCAACACCACGCCGCTGCCGGCCAAGATCTATGCAAATGAAGGCATAGCGCAGATGCTGTTTCTTGAATCGGATGAGGTATGCGAAACCTCCTACGGTGATCGCGAAGGTAAGTACCAGGGCCAGACCGGCGTGACCCTGCCGCGCGCCTGAGCGCGGCAATGCCGCCGCAGCGCGATTAATCAGGCCCCGACGAGCGCAGGGTTGCTTTGGCCTGCTTCGCGAGGCAGCAGTCTGACGGGAGCCCTGAGCGGCACGCCATCAAGAATGACGCTGTCGTTGCGCATCGCCAGGCGGCCGTCGGCGAACCACCCGATAACCTCCGGATACAGCCAGCGCTCCTGCGCCTGAACGCGCCGCCGCAGGCTGTCTTCATTGTCATTTCTGGAGATGTCCAGGGCCACCTGCGCGATGACCGGTCCCCCATCGAGTTCGGGCGTGACGAAATGCACGCTGCTACCGTGTTCGGGCTCCCCGGATGCCAGGGCTCGCTGATAGGTGTTAAGACCCCGATATTTTGGCAGAAGTGACGGGTGAATATTGAGGATTCGCCCCGGAAATGCCGCAGTGAGCCCGGTTCCCACAATGCGCATGAAACCGGCCAGTACGATCAGCTCGACTTGCGCCTGCTGTAAGACGAGCGTCAGTGCTGCCGTCCAGGCCTCTCTGTTGCCGTACGCCAGGGGCGAGACGACGCGTACCGGTACACCTGCCCTGCGCGCGCGTTCCAGGGCGATGGCATCGGGTCGGTCGCTCACCACCAGTCGCACGCACGCGGTCAGCTGGCCTCTCTCGATGTGGTCCAGGATCGACTGCAGCGTGGTGCCCTCGCCGGATGCCAGCACTGCGAGCGCCATTGCAGACTGGATCGTCACGGTCGGATCCTCAGCCCCTCGAAATCGGCGCTGATGCGGCCGATTTCGAAAGCCGTTTCGCCGTGCGTTTCCAGCAGCCTTCGCGCATCTGCGGCATGCGCCTCAGGGATGCAGACCACCATGCCAATGCCGCAGTTGAATGTGCGCAGCAACTCCTGCTGGTCGATGTTTCCCGCGGCCTGGAGCCAGTCGAAAACGGCGGGGCGACGCCAGGTTTCAAGGCGAATCTCAGCGCCCAGTCCTGCCGGCAGAACGCGCGGCAGATTTTCGGGCAAGCCGCCGCCCGTGATGTGGGCCATCGCTCCCACCGGCAATGCTTCGAGCAGCGCCAGCAGGGGCTTTACGTAAATGCGGGTGGGGCGCAGGAGGTGGTCTATCAGGGTGCTATCGGCGAACGCCATGTCCGGCGCCGCGCCGCTGACTTCCAGCACCTTGCGGATCAGGGAATAGCCGTTGGAATGAGGCCCGGACGACCCCAGGCCAATCAGGATATCGCCCGGACGTACGCGGCTGCCGTCGAGCAGGCGGTCTTTTTCGCAGATGCCTACGCAAAAGCCTGCGAGGTCATAGTCGCCCCCCTGGTACATCCCCGGCATCTCTGCTGTCTCGCCGCCGATCAGGGCCATTCCCGCCATCTGGCAACCCTCGGCGATCCCACTGATCACGTCCGTCGCGACATCAACCGAGAGCTGTCCGGTGGCATAGTAGTCAAGGAAGAACAGCGGTTCCGCGCCGGCGACGATCACGTCGTTCGCACACATTGCCACCAGGTCAATGCCAATCTGGTCGTGTCGGCCGCTGCTGATGGCCAGGCGCAGCTTGGTGCCTACTCCGTCGGTGCCAGAGACCAGCACGGGTTGCCGGAAACGTCCAGTCGGCAGTTCGAACAGCCCTGCGAAGCCACCGAGCCCGCCCAGCACGCCTGGTCGATGCGTTGCCCTGACCAGCGGCTTGATCGCCTCTACCAGCCGGTTGCCAGCGTCAATATCTACGCCGGCGTCTCGATAACTCAACGGTTTCTTGTCGCTCAATGCTATGTCCGGGGTCAGGCGGCGGCACAGCCTGTATAATGCCGCCGGATTCATCGGCGTCTTCCGGGTGACCAGGAGACCCGCAGTATTCTACACAAGCACATGGCGGTTCAGCTCACGAGATTTCGGGAATCACATCCCGGGGCCGGGCACGCCGGGCAGAGGCTGGGGTACGCATTGCAAATATCCGCGCGGAGTTGGTTGCTCATTGCAGGGTCCTGCCTGGTCTTGCTTGCCTGTCTGCCGGCGCAGGCTGCCCGCGTAGAAAATCTGTTTTCCGCGGAGGTGGTGGTTGAGGATACCTCCGAAGAAGTCCGCGAAGCCGGCATCAAGACAGCATTTGGCAAGGTACTGGTGCGCGTGACGGGCTCGCGCGCCGCTGCGCTGAGACCGGAATTGCTGGGGCTTGCCGAAACCTCTGCCAGTCTCGTGCAGGCATTTCGCTACAGGCGTGACAACGGAGCAGTCATTCTGACCGTGGCTTTTGATGGCGAGGCGACGCAGCAGCGCGTCCGGAGTCTGGGTGTGCCAGTTTGGGGGGCAGAACGACCGGCGGTGCTGGTGCTTGTCGCCGTCGACTATGGAGGCGGGCGTCGCAGCGTCCTGGCTGCGGACAGTGAGGGGCAGGCTGCGGAGACCATTCGGGCGGCTGCGCTCGAGCGAGGCCTGCCTGTCAACCTGCCCCTGATGGATGCGCAGGACCGTGAGCGAATGAGTTTTGGCGACATCTGGGGGGGCTTCCTCGAGTCGCTGGACGCGGCGGCTGAGCGGTATTCGCCCGATGCACTTCTGATCGGCCGTGCGCGGCGGCTCGCCGGCGGGGGCCTGAGCGTCGACTGGCGGCTGCAGTTCGGAGCAGAAGTTCTCAGTGAGCGCGGCGGGCTCGGGGACGGTGTAGAAATAGCGGCTGACTACTTTGCGCGGCAATTCTCGGTCGGCGGCGATTCAGTCAGCGCTCAGGATGTGACACTGGAGGTAGCGGAGCTCGGTACGCTGAAAAGCTATGCGAGCGTAATGCGCCATCTCCGCGGGCTTCCGGTGATCGAAAATTTTGAGTTAACCGGTCTGGCAGGCGATTCAGCGTTTTTCAAGCTCCGACTCCGCGGTTCGCAGGAGCAACTGCGTCGGGCGCTGCTGCTGGGTGGGGTGATGCAGGAGCGGCGATTAAGTCCGATTGAAGCATCGCAAGCCCAGGGTGCAAACCTGCGCTATCGGCCAATTCCGTGAGAGCCGAGGTCATCCCCAACGCGCTCAGCGTGTTCAGGATGCTCCTGATTGCACCCGCTGTGCTGTTGCTGCTGAAAGCAGAATACCTGTGGTCGACCGGTATTATCGCATTGGCGGTGTTTACCGATGGCCTGGACGGCTTTCTTGCCAGGCGCTTTGGCTGGCATACGCGACTAGGGGGGCTGCTGGATCCGGTTGCAGATAAATTGCTTTTCGTTTCGGTATTTCTGGCGCTGGGATTTCTGGGCCACGTTGCGTGGTGGCTTGTGGCAATGGTGATCGGCCGGGACGTGCTGATCGCCGGAGGCGCGGTGGTCTATCAGCGCCTCATTGGCAGCGTGGCCGCCGAACCCACTCTGTTGAGCAAGACCAACACGGTTGTGCTGTTTCTTTTCGTTGCCGCGGTGCTTCTGCGTCTCGCCGGTTTTCCATTGGTGGTTAATGAAGTCGTCGCTGGCCTGCGGGTGCTGGTTGTTATGCTCGTGCTGGCGAGTGGACTTCAATATGTATGGGTCTGGGGCCGCAAGGCCATAGTCGAAATGCGTCGCCATGAAAGCTGACATCGGTATCCTGCGTCTGCTGCTTGTGCTCGGCGCGGGCTGGGTCGTGTATCTGCTTGCGCCGATTCTGACCCCTTTTCTGGCCGCCGGCTTGCTCGCCTACGTGGGTGACCCGCTTGTAGACCGGCTGCAAAGACTGAAGCTGGGACGGACGCCTGCAGTTGGGCTTGTTTTCATGCTGATTTTTGTCCTGCTGATATCGCTGGTTGCTCTGGTGGGGCCGCTGGTCAAGGCCCAGGTCGCCATTCTCGCCAAGCAGGTCCCGGTCTACGTGCAGTGGCTGGAAGGCCATTTCCTGCCTCGGCTGATTGAAATCCTGGGCATTGAAAGAGGCGAGGGAAAAATAGGTCTGGCGGCCTTCCTCAGTGAAAACTGGCAGAGGGCAAGCGGTTATGCGGGCAATGCGCTGGCCACGGTATCGCGGTCGGGCGGCGTGCTGATAACAGGGGTCATCAACCTCTTTCTGATCCCGGTCGTGACTTTTTACCTGTTGCGCGACTGGGACGACATTGTTGAACGCTGCGCAGCGCTGGTGCCGGATGCCTACCAGGAAAAGACATTTGCTTTGTTTAGCGAATCTGATCGGGTTCTCGGCGCTTTTCTCCGCGGGCAGCTGCTGGTCATGGCCGGACTTGCTCTGATCTACATATCAGGGCTGGCCCTGGTCGGGCTCGATAATGCCCTGGCCATCGGCGTGCTCGCCGGCCTCGTGAGCTTCGTCCCGTACCTCGGCCTGTTCGTGGGTATCCTGCTTGCCGGGCTTGCCGCCATCGTGCAGACAGGCAGCCTGCTCAGCGTTGCATTAGTAGTCATGGTGTTCGTCATCGGGCAGATGGTCGAAGGGATGTTCCTGACGCCACGGCTGGTTGGCGACCGGATTGGCCTGCATCCGGTGCTGGTCATTTTCTCTGTCATGGCGGGCGGGCAGCTGTTTGGGTTCTTCGGCATCCTGCTGGCGTTGCCGGTGGCGGCTGTTGCGTCGGTAGCAGCGCGTTTCGCGTATCGCCACTACCGGGACGAGCAGGGCTATCAGACCGGGCCCGACGCCGGCCCGGATTGACATAATGAAGGTGCAGCTGCCCCTGCCGGTCGGGCTCGATGATCATGCGCGGTTTGCAACTTATTTTGCCGGCCCCAATGAAGCGCTGTTCCGACACCTGCACGACTTTCTCAAGCTGGAAGTGCCGGTGTCCTGGATCTGGGGTGCGCCTGGCACCGGCAAGACCCACCTGCTGCAGGCCGTATGTGCGGAAGCCGGGCAGCTGGGCATCGAGTCAGCCTATTTCCCGCTGGCAAATTGCCAGTCGTTGACTCCCGATCTCCTCGATGGCTGGCCGGATCTTCGTATCGCATGCGTGGATGACCTGCAGGCGGTGGCCGGGAATGCCGCCTGGGAAAAAGCGCTGTTCAGATTGTTCAATGAACTTGGCGAGCGGCGCGGCGCCATGCTGGTTGCGGCGGAGTCGGGCCCGAAACAGCTGCCGATGGACTTGCCTGACCTGCGCTCCAGACTGAGCTGGGGGCCGGTGTTCAGGCTCAATGCTCTGTCCGACGGTGAGCGTGTCCAGGCGCTGCGGCTCCGCGCGCGCCACCGGGGGCTGAATCTGAGTGACGAAGTCGGCGAATGGCTGCTGCGGCGAGCGCCGCGTGACATGTCGAGCCTTTATAGCCTTCTGGATACGCTGGACCTCGCCAGCCTCGCTGCGCAACGGCGCCTGACTATTCCATTTGTAAAGAAGATATTAGACCAGCAAGGAAGGCTACCCGGCGCGCAGGACGCGTAGCCAGTAAACCAAGCCGAAGAAGCAGGCCATAGCGGCAAGCACAGAGGCGCCCGCAAACAGGCGTGCGGGCGGATTGGCAACCATTTCTACGATGCCCCAGCCGATATACGGCGTCAGCAGCAAGGTGGACCCCGCGCAGGCGAAGCGGGACCCTTTAGCAATGCCAGGCAGGACCAGCAGCAAAGGCAGGATGAGGAGCCCGCCGGTCACGTGGAGGACTCCTGGTGGCCATTCAAGCCCTGAGAGCCACCACCACAGCAATACACCGATCAAGGTAGCCCAGGCGGCAAGGAGCCATCGGCGGGCACTTTGCCGGCGTTGAGGATGCACTGACGGGTTCATGACAGTTTTTGTGCGATCTCTGCGACCCGACGACCCAGCGCCCGGGCAAGCGTGATCTCATGCTCTGTCAGGACGATAGCCCCTTCGCTGGCCGCCAAATGGCTCGCGCCGTAGGGCGTGCCCCCGCTGCGGGTGGCCGTAAGCGCAGGTTCCGAAAACGGTAAGCCAACGAACAGCATGCCGTGATGGATCAGCGGCAGCATCATTGAAAGCAAGGTGCTTTCATGCCCGCCGTGCTGCGATGACGCCGAAGTAAATGCGCCTGCCGGCTTGCCAGCAAGCCGGCCCGGTAGCCAGATGCTGCTGGTGCTGTCGATAAAGTACTTGAGCGCCGCGGCCATGTTGCCAAAGCGTGTAGGGCTGCCGAGCAGCAAGCCCTGACACCGGAGCAGGTCGTCTATCGTCGCGTAGGGCGGACCAGTTGCGGGAATTTCCGGACCGACCGCTTCGCTGGTGGCGCTGACCGGCGGTACGGTGCGTAGCACCGCCTGCATGCCTTGGACTGACTCGACGCCGCGTACGACCTGTCGCGCAAGTGCGGCGGTAGCGCCGTGCCGCGAGTAATACAGGACCAGTATTTCACCCATGGTCAGAGGATAGCCAGCACGGCTTCAGGCGGCCTGCCGATGCAGGCGCGGGTGCCGTTTACAACGATAGGTCGCTGAATCACTGCAGGGTGCCGGAGCATAAAGTCGATCAATTCATCGTCGCTCATCTTGTCTGCATCAAGGCCGAGTTGCACAAATTCTGGCTGGCGGTCGCGGACGAGACCCCGCGGTGTAATTTTCAGCATGCGGATAATATCCCGAAGTTCCTCGTGGTCGGGCGGCGAGCTCAGGTAGTCGACAACCTCGATGTCCAATTGCTGCTCACTAAGCAAGGCCAGCGTGCGACGTGACTTGGAGCAGCGCGGATTATGGTAAATCCTGACCGACATGAATTGTCTCCCGGAACAATGCGAACGCGTCAGTCTAGAGAGGAAAAGCCTGATAAATCAATGCGAGATCAAAGTCGGCTGGTGAATACTGGCGCTTGACGGTGCACATCACCCTTGCTAGCGTTCCGTTGCAGGCCAACTGGCGCCAATGATAATAACTGTATGATTCGACTCGTACGCCTGACTAAACCGGGCTTGCTGGCAGCTCTGGCCAGCTTGCTTATCGCATGCTCCGGCGGTCCGCCAGTTCAGGAGATGAGCGATGCCCGGCAGGCAATCGCCGCCGTGCATGAAACCGAGGGCAGTGAGAGAGCCTCAAATCTCCTGGCTCAGGCGCGCACGCTGCTCGAGAGCGCCGAGGTGAAGTTGCGCCGCAGGGCTTATAACGGCGCCAAGGTCGATGCCGTCGAAGCCCGCAAGAAAGCGGTCGAGGCGCTCCAGGAGCTTGAGCCTCCGCCAACCGAACGCTGAGCAACAGCCTTCATCAGGTTCGTGCAACATGCCTGAATGCATCTGCAAGAAATGCACTGTCGCGGGTCGCGTCCAGGGCGTGTTCTTTCGCGCGTCGACCGCAGAGGTCGCTGATCGCCTCGGGCTGACAGGCCATGCACTGAACCTGCCGGATGGCACGGTGGAAGTCCTGGCGTGTGGTCAGCCGGAGGCGGTAAATGCGCTGTGTGAGTGGCTTAGAGATGGGCCTCGCCAGGCCAATGTGACGCATCTGCACTGCGAAGATGTCCAGTGCGACATTCCGGCTCGATTTACGACCGGCTAGCGCTCCGGGCCGTTCTCACTGCCGGTACCATTTTCGGCTGAGCTTCTCGTACACCCGATCGGCGTACCAGCGGTGGCCCGTACTGCCGTTGTAGCGCGCCAGCGCTTTGAGCAGGTTGCCTTTCTCCCGGTCCATGTAGTAGCGGAGGATCGTGCAACCGAGCCGTAGGTTGGTCTCGATGTGAAACAGGTTGTCGTCAGGCCGGCCTATCTCATCGAGCCAGAAGGGCATGACCTGCATCAGCCCACGCGCGCCAGCCTCGGAAACTGCAAAGCGGTCAAATGCGCTTTCGACTTCTATCAGAGCCAGTACGAGTTCCGGGGGCAGCTCGGAGCGACCGGCCTCGGCGTGCACCGCCTTGAGAATCGATAAGCGTTCATCGGGATCTGGCACAAGTTTCGTCAGCCTGTGTGACATGTCGGTCAGCCACACTTCCGCTGCAAACCGGTCTTCGAAACTGGATGCATCAGAGATGGCCTCCTTCAGAAGCACCCTGAGGGCCGGGTCTACGTCAGGCGTTTCTGCAGACGCCGGGCCCCACAGCAAAAAGCCTGCAAGAAAAGCAGCGGAAAAAGCAGGCGCGTGCGCAAATTCATCGTTCCCCGGATTTGTGCCTAAGTCGCATTTGTAACGGTTCGGGCGAGAAAATCAAGGAACTCCGTCTGCCTGAGATTGCTGTGGCTCCTTATCCAGCCGGCCCTTGTATTCCAGGGTGCCTGACATCCAGGCCGCGTTCCGAGAGAACGACACGATGAGGAATGCCATAAAGATCAATGTCAGCGAACTTGACGCCTGGTCGCGCATCCCGGTCGTCAAACAGCACCACATAGCCCGCCGACTGCAGTTTCTGATAGAGCGCTTCGGCGGCCTGGCGCAGGCGCGCCGATTTATGCAGGTTGATAGGAACCAGTGCGACGTCGAAAGGCGCCAGCGTTGCAGGCCAGACGATGCCCCTGTCGTCATGGTTTTGTTCGATGGCCGCAGCGACGATACGGGTTACGCCGATTCCGTAGCAGCCCATCACCAGCGTGCGATTTTTGCCGTCTTCACCGAGCACGCCCGCACCCATGCTGGCGCTGTATTTGTCACCGAGCTGGAAGATGTGGCCGACCTCGATGCCCCTGGCGATGGACAAGCGTGCCATTGCCGTCCGGGCTTGGATCGCCGGCCACCACATTGCGCAGATCCATCGCCTCGGGGTCGGGCAGATCGCGTCCCCAGTTGACGCCTGTAAGGTGCTGGTCCTCGGCATTGGCGCCGCAAACAAAATCCGCAAGCAGCGCCGCGCTGTGATCGGCAACGACGGGGCAATGACAGCCCGACTGGTCCGATGAATCCCGGTGCGCAACCGCGAGTTTGCCTGTATTGCCTCAGCACTGGCCATGCGCAACGGGCTGGCTACGTCGCGTGCGCCTGGGCTTTGAGTGCATTGAGTTCGTGGTCACCTCGCAACGAGCAATGCGACCAGTCCGCCGTCAGCGCCGTCTACCAGCAGCGTTTTCAAGCACTGCGCGGGATCTGTGGCGAGACAGCTCGCTGACCTGTTCGATCGTGCGGGCAGCGGGCGTGTCCACGCGTGACAAGTCTTGCTCGCCGGAGCCGGCAGTTCCCCTGCCGGTCGGGCCGCCTCGGCAAGTTCGACGTTGGCGGCATAGTCTCCGTTGTCGGAGAATGCGATGGCGTCTTCACCCGAATCCGCGAGCACGTGAAATTCGTGCGATACCTTGCCGCCAATGGCGCCGCTGTCCGCCCGGACTGCGCGAAAGCGCAGACCGAGCCGCGAAAATATTGCGCTGTAGGCGTCAAACATGACCGCGTAGGTCTCCTCCAGAGACGCCTGGTCCAGGTGAAACGAATAGGCGTCTTTCATCAGGAATTCGCGGGCGCGCATAACGCCGAAGCGAGGTCGGATTTCGTCGCGGAATTTCGTCTGAATCTGGTAGTAAGTCACGGGCAGCTGCTTGTAGCTGCGCAACTCCCGGCGTGCGATATCTGTAATGACTTCTTCGTGCGTCGGTCCAAAACAGAACTGGCGTGAGTGGCGATCCGCAATACGCAGGAGTTCCGGCCCGTATTCATCCCAGCGGCCGGATTCATTCCACAGCTCCGCGGGCTGCACGCAGGGCATCAGCAGTTCCAGGCAGCCCGCCCGGTCCATCTCTTCGCGCACAACCTGCTCAACTTTGCGCATTACGCGCAATCCCAGAGGCAGCCAGGAATAGAGACCGGCGGCGAGTTGCCGGATCATGCCCGCACGCAGCATCAGTTTGTGACTGACAGTCTCGGCATCCGCCGGGACTTCTTTGAGGGTCGTGACTTTGAGAGCAGATAAGCGCATGGGATGTCCGCCGGCCGGGAATCGGTATAGTGATGGGGGGGCTATTCTATCCAGCGGTGACCGGCCAGGTACAGGCGAAAGCAGAAAAATCATGGCCTTGGCACGGCGATTCGGGGTTCCGGTACGCGCTGGGCTGGGCGTAACGGGGGCGGCATGGCATCATCGAGCCAGCTTCAGGAGGCATTTCCTCATGGGATCATCCAACAAGATTACGGACCTCAGTCACGCCAGGCGCAAGGGTATCTACCTGTTGCCCAACCTGTTTACGACGGGTGCGCTGTTTGCGGGTTTTTACTCGGTGGTGGCGGCCATCGATGGCAATTTTCAACCCGCCGCGATCGCAATTTTTGTAGCTATGTTCATGGATGGTATGGACGGGCGTGTTGCGCGCATGACCCACACTGAAAGCGATTTCGGTAAGGAATACGACAGTCTTTCCGACATGGTTTCCTTCGGCCTCGCGCCGTCTCTGGTGGTCTATCAATGGGGGGCGGCCAGTCTCGCCGAGTACGGCTGGGCCTGGGGCAAATTCGGCTGGATTGCCGCGTTCTTTTACACAGTGGCGGCGGCACTCAGGCTGGCACGCTTCAATACGCACGTAGGAGAATCCAGCAAGTTGTTCTTCCAGGGCTTGCCAAGCCCGTCGGCAGCTGGCCTGGTGGCTGGCCTTGTATGGTTCGGTTCTGACGCCGGTCTGGAAGGCCTCAAGGCGCTTTCCGCGGCTTTTCTGATCACAGCAATGGCTGGTGCTCTGATGGTCAGTAATTTCCGATACTTCAGTTTCAAAAATCTTTCGCTGGGTGAGAAAGTGCCGTTCGCCTACGTCCTGATTATTCCTCTGGTATTCATGCTGATTGCACTGGACCCGCCGCGCGTACTGCTATTGCTGTTTCTCGGCTTCGCCATGTCCGGGCCGGCCTACGGTGTCTGGCGCAAGGTGCGCAGGAAACGCGCCAGGCATGCGCCTCCGCGAAGTGGCAAGCAAGAGCAGGGCGCTAAAGACGGACAGGCCTGAAACAGTGCAGAGCAAGCAGCGACTACGCTACCTGGATGCGATGGGTATCCAAAGCTGGCGGCTGCGTGGCACCGGACCGGAGGCTGCCGGGCAGCCTGAGGCGTCCGTCGTGGCCGACGGGCTGGGCTGGGTCGACCTGCAGCGCTGTGTTGCCAGTTGCACCGCCTGCGAGTTGCATGAGCAGCGCACGCAGACTGTCTTTGGGACGGGTGACCACGCGGCGCGCTGGCTGGTAATCGGCGAGGCGCCCGGCGCCGAGGAGGACCTCGCGGGTGAGCCGTTTGTTGGCCGGGCCGGGGGCTTGCTGGACGCAATGATCAAGGCCGTGGGTGCGCGTCGGGAGCAGGTCTATATCGCGAACATCGTGAAGTGCCGACCGCCGGGTAATCGCAATCCGAGCGCCGGGGAGGCCGGGCGTTGTGCGCATTTTTTGCGTCGTCAGATAGAACTGGTCGAACCACGGTTGATTCTGGCAATGGGCAGGGTTGCCGCGAACAACCTGCTTGGGAATCAGCAAACGGTAGGCGCCCTGCGTGACGGCGTTCACGAGTTCGGGACGGGCAGGATACCAGTCGTTGTGACCTATCACCCCGCGTACCTGCTCCGTAAGCCGTCAGAAAAGGCCAAGGCCTGGGCAGATCTGCGCAAGGCGATGGCGATCTCGCCAGCAGTAGCCGCCTGAACTCCGTAGATGCCTGCGACTAGCTACCGGATTCGCGCAATGCACGCAGATGATCTCGATACCGTCGCACAGATGGAGGCAGAGTCTTACGAGTTTCCCTGGAGCCCTGGGATTTTCAGGGACTGCCTGCGGGTCGGCTATTGTTGTGAAACGCTGGTAAATGAGTCCGGCGATGTGTCGGGCTATTGCATTATTGCCGTTGCGGCGGGTGAGGCGCATATCCTCAATCTATGCGTAGCCTCGCAGTTGCGCAGGCTGGGTCTCGGGCAGCGCCTGCTGCAGCATCTTCTCGACTATGCGCGGCGCGCTCAGTGTTTCAAGATATTCCTGGAAGTCAGGCCCAGTAATCGTGCGGCACTGGCCCTGTATGAGAAAAATGGTTTTGGCAGACTGGGCGTCCGGAGAGACTATTACCGGGCTAAAGAGGGCAAAGAAGACGCGATTGTATTGTCGCTTGCGCTCAGATAGCTGGCATTGATGCTCCAGATGCCAGCTTTCCGGCTCGAGTAACGGGCTATAATCGCCGCCATTTTGCAGCCATGAAAAACCGGCCATGTCCGAACTTCTGAAAGAAATCGATCGTCGCAGGACGTTCGCCATTATCTCGCATCCCGATGCCGGGAAGACAACGCTGACAGAAAAGCTTCTGCTGTTTGGCGGGGCCATCAATATGGCCGGCGCTGTCAAGGGGCGCAAGGCGGCACGTCATGCGACCTCGGACTGGATGAAGCTGGAGCAGCAGCGAGGTATCTCGGTGACCTCGTCGGTTATGCAGTTCCCCTACCTGAATGCCATCGTCAACCTGCTCGATACGCCCGGTCACGAGGACTTCTCTGAGGATACGTATCGTACTCTGACCGCCGTTGATTCTGCACTCATGGTCATCGATTGCGCCAAGGGCGTCGAGGCACGCACCGTAAAGCTGATGGAGGTCTGCCGCCTCAGAGACACGCCAATCATGACCTTCATCAACAAGCTGGACCGGGAGGGCCGTGAACCTCTGGACCTGATTGATGAAGTGGAGCAGGTGCTGAGCATCCAGTGTGCCCCGATCACCTGGCCGATAGGCATGGGAGGGCGACTCAAAGGCATCTACCATTTCGGTGAGGACAGGATCTATCGCTATCGGCCCGGCAAGTCGGGACGGCTCGGTGAGACAGAGTCAATTGCGGGTCTGCACACGGCAGAGGCCCGAAAAGTACTCGGTGATGATGCGGCTGCTTTCGTCGAAGAAGTCGAACTGATTCGCGGGGCAACTGCCGATTATGATCGGACCGCTTACCTCGACGGTCGCCAGACGCCGGTGTTCTTCGGCTCCGCGATCAATAATTTCGGTGTCCGTGAACTGCTGGATACCTTTGTTGCGGAGGCACCGCCGCCAATGGCACACGAGACGGTGCAAAGAGCAGTCAAACCGCATGAAGATCAGCTGAGCGGGTTCGTATTCAAGATCCAGGCCAACATGGACCCAGGCCATCGCGATCGGATTGCCTTTCTTCGTCTTTGTTCCGGTGCCTACCGCAAGGGTATGCGAATGCATCATGTCAGGCTTGGCAAGGACATGAAGATTGCCGATGCGCTGACGTTCATGGCTGCCGATCGCCAGCAGGCTGAACAGGCATACGCAGGGGACATCATAGGTCTGCACAATCACGGGACGATCAATATTGGCGATACGTTTACCGAAGGAGAGCAGATTCACTTCACAGGTATTCCCAATTTTGCACCCGAGCTCTTTCGCCGGGCCGTGTTGCGCGATCCGCTGCGTATGAAAGCCCTGCAGAAAGGGCTTGATCAGCTTTGCGAAGAAGGTGCGACTCAGATATTCAGGCCACTGAGAAACAATGACCTTATTCTCGGAGCAGTGGGCATCCTGCAGTTCGACGTCGTGGCCTATCGATTGCGCGAAGAGTATGGTGTGGAGTGCCAGTTCGAGTCGGTCAACGTGGCCACCGCCCGCTGGGTATATTCTGATGACGAGGCGCGCCTCGAAGAATTTCGGCGCAAGGCGCACGACAACCTGGCGGTCGATCACAGCGATTCACTCGTTTACGTGGCGCCGTCGCGAGTAAACCTGGAACTGACCATTGAACGCTGGCCGGAACTCGAGTTTCAGGACCACCCGTGAGCATCACGACGCCTGAGCAGGGCGGCGAGGCCACCATGCGTCACAAGAGGCTGCTGGAGAAACCAGATCTTTTCCTGGGCGCTGTATCGACTGGGGCAATTCTGCTTTTGCAACAACAGTGATGGCGGGATTCTTCCCGATCTTTTTCAAGGACTTCTGGTCCCAAGGCGTTGCCCGCGACCATCACACTTTCTGGCTTGGCGTCGGCAACAGCGGCACCAGCCTTGTGGTGGCAGTGGCAGCGCCGTTGCTCGGGGCGATCGCCGATCGCGGCGGATTGTCAAAGCAGTTCCTTCTGATCGCGGCGTTCCTGGGCATAGGCACGACCGCCGGCCTGTTCCTGGTGCCAGCGGCGAACTGGCAGGCCGCGCTCGCGCTCTACATCATTGCCGGCATCGGTTTCGCTGGCGCAAATATATTCTACGATGGGCTGCTGCTGCCGGTGACTGGCGGCAGGGATCTCGATCTGGTGTCGGGCTTCGGCTACTCACTCGGATACCTGGGCGGGGGTCTGCTGTTTGCATTGAATGTCATGATGGTCCAGCACCCCGCATGGTTCGGACTCGCCGATGCCGCGCAGGCCGTGCGGGTATCGTTTCTTACGGTTGCAGTGTGGTGGGCCTTGTTTACACTGCCACTGGCCTTTTATGTTCGTGAGCCCGATGCGGGTCATGCTTTGCCCTTGAGTGCGGCCGTTCGCGCGGGCCTCTCGCAACTCGCGGCGACCTTTCGCGAGGTGCGTGCCCTGAGAACTGTAGCGCTGTTTCTATTGGCGTACTGGCTCTACATTGATGGCGTCTACACCATCATCAAAATGGCTGTTGACTACGGTATTTCGCTGGGACTCGCGCGCAACGACCTGATTCTCGCGTTGCTCATCACTCAGTTCGTCGGTTTTCCCTCGGCGCTTTTTTTCGGCTGGCTGGGCGAGCGCACCGGGCCAAAAAAAGGGATTCTGCTCGCCCTGGCGGTTTATGTCGTCGCGACGGTCAATGCGTACTTCATGAATTCCGGCGCAGACTTCTTTCGCCTGGCGGTTGCGATCGGGCTTGTCCAGGGTGGGGTACAGAGTCTGAGCAGGTCACTTTTTGCGCGCATAATTCCAGCTGACAAGTCGATGGAGTACTTCGGCTTCTACAATATGATCGGACGCTTTTCTGCGATACTGGGGCCTGTTCTGGTGGGCAGCGTCGCACTGATTTTCAATGACTCCAGACTGGCAATGATGTCGGTACTGCTGTTGCTGGTCGGTGGTGTGGCAATCCTGATGATGGTGGATGTCGGGCAGGGCGAGCGCCTCGCGCGGCAACTGGAAAAGCGCGTCGGCTGATCAGGGCCGGAAAGCGGCGAGCCTTTTGCGCATCATATGCAGAGCCATCCGTGGGTCGCCCGGCGCATAACGCGCCTGCAGATAGCAGTCGGTGATCGCGGCGATCGCAGCGGCGAGGTCGGGACGCTGCACGGCGCAGCGCACGGCAAAGCGGGTGGGCCCTTCCCCCGGCCTGCGGGTAAGCGCGGTGCGCTTCGCCATCCGCCGACAAAACCTTTTGTAGAGGCGCAGCGCGGGGTCATCCCGATGGGCCGGCCGCTCGCGCAGAATCAGCAGCGCGAGAATGGTCGTGACGGCAGAGATTGAAATTGCGAGTACTGCAGTGAGTGCCCGCCAGTCGGCGTCGCGCAGCCCGAGGCGTGACAAGAGTGCGATTTGTGCGTCTGGCCCGTAACCGAGGATGAATTCGTTCCACAGACCGTTCAGTGCGTCGAAACTGAAACGCATCCTGTTCAGCCAGCGGTTGCTGCGCATGAAACGGCCGGCCACCGGTTCGCCAGCACGCATCGAACCAGCGAGTCCTGAACTCACACGCTCGGGCGCCACGGCTGCAGTCGGATCGACGCGCCGCCAGCCGCGGTCGTTGAGCCACACTTCAGTCCAGGCATGTGCATCTGACTGGCGAATGGTGAAGTGACCTGTCAGGGGGTTGCGTTCGCCACCCAGATAACCGGTTACAACGCGCGCCGGGATATCCGCAGCGCGCATCAGTGTCGCGAAGGCGGACGCAAAATGTTCACAGAATCCGGCCCGGGTTTCGAACAGAAATTCATCGACCGGATCTGCGCTGTCAAGCGTCGGCGGCTCCAGCGTGTAGAAGAATGGTTGACGTGTGAAATGCGCCAGGGCTCTGCGTACCAGATCCTCGCTGTCCGACGATTGGGCGCGAAGGGCGCGCGCAAAAGCGTAGGTTCTCGGGTTTCTCTCGTCCGGGAGATGGCGTTCATAATCAAGAAGATTTGACCCGGGGCCTGGATCGAGCCGATGCAGAGGGAATGATGCTGCCGAGTAACGTTTTATTGTGGTAACTGGCTGCAAATCTAGGAGTTGAAAATCGAAACCCATACGCGTGCCGCGCGGTAAATCCACGGGGACATCAAGCGTGAACAGCCAATGCCGGTTGTTGGGTTCGAGCGTAACTTCGTAGAGCCAGGGCGTACCGGTGACTTCGAGATTGCCCTCGCTCTCGTAACTGCGCCACCCGCGTCGCCAGGTTCTGCCGTCGAAGCGGTGCAGGACCGGTCCGCGCCAGTACAGCTCATCCGGACCGGGTGCGGCACCGGCAAAGCGGGCAATAAACGCGACTTCGTCTGACAGGCTGAGCCGGGCAATCGTGCCCGGGCTCATTTCCTCATCAAGTCCGGACAGTCCCTCATCGCGTGCGGGCAGCCCCCACAACGGTCCTGGCACTCGCGGAAATAACAGGAACAGCAGCAGCATCAACGGCACAGCTTGCAGCAAGATGCGGCCGCTGAAGCGTATCGCGGCGATGGGCGGCAGGGCGTGTTTGCTGCCGGCGACCTGAAGCATTGCAGTTGTGATGAGCCATACGACCGGAACGCTGTAGAACAGCGCGGCGATCCCCTGCGTGTAGAGGAAGTTGACAACAATCAGGAAATAGCTGATCAGAATGAGGACAACAAAGTCTCGAATCTTGTCTGTTTCCAGCAGCTTCATTGCCAGCATGGAGAGAATCAGCGCGCTGCCCGCTTCGAGGCCGTTCAGTCGGCCAAAAGTCAGAAACACGCCGACCGTGGCTGCCGCGGCCAGCGCCAGTCGCAGCAGGCGCGGCGGCATCTGCCACCCGCGGTCAGCGGCAGCCAGGCGCCAAAGCACGGCAGCGATGATAAGCGCTGATATCCAGGGCGGCAGGTGCAACAGGTGCGGCAGGACCGCAAGAATCGTAGCGGCCAGCACCCAGCGCAGGCGCAGTTTAAGATCCTCTGCTGCGTTCACCTTGCGACTTTCCCGGGTTCGAACAACGCGAGCTGCTTGAGGCAGCTTTCCAGGTGCGCAACCCCCACGGCGGGTGCTGTTCTCACACCCGGCATGCGCAGGCCGAACGCCTCGCCTGCCCGATGTGCGTCCAGCATCCACCTGCATAGAATCGAAAGGCGTTCCTCGAGGTGCGCAGCCGGGACCTGGTCAAGATCAAAGATGTGATTGACCACGCTGGTCCCTGCGTACTGACGTACCAGCAGTTCCTGTCCGCGGGCGAACGCTTTCCACGCGATATGCCGGGGGGAGTCGCCAGGCCGATAGTCCCTTAATCCCGCGAAGTCTTCGCCGTCTGGCCCCTCCAGCTGGGCGCCGCCGGTGTCGGTCAGGGCGGCGGGTGGCGCAGGCGCTTTGCTCGCAGGCCGGGGATAGACCACGCAACTCAGGCTCATATGCACCCATGTCCACGCCCGAAAAAGACCAAACGGAAACGTGCTTGTAATTGAGAATTGCTCCACGCTGATGCGCCCGCGGCGTTGGGTCGGCAGCAGAAAAAAAGCTTCGCCATTTTTTCCCGGCGCGAGATCGAGCTGCGCGTGGGGCGTCCTGTCAAGCGCGACGGTCAGACCGAGGCGCGGCAGATCCGATGTATTTTCGAGGATCACGCCCAGCTGCGCCTGTTGACCCGCAAAAACAGGCTCGCAGTTGCCTTGACGAAGCGCCAGGCCGGTCAGGTTTCTGTGACAGTGATACATGCTGACAAGGCCGGCGCCCGCCAGTAGAAAGGTGACGGCAAACCCGAGATTGTTGTTGTAATTCATCGCGCCGAGGAGCATGCCGAGCAGCAGCAGCGCAAAGACGATGCCCTGCGGGCTCGGGAGGATATATATGCGCCGCCGGTGCAGTACCAGCGGTGACGCGTCCGGTCCCTGCCGGCGCCGGGCCCAGCGTCGGGCACGTTCGGCAGCAAGGTTCCGGAGCCGAGCCGCGGCGATCATGGGATGGGAACGGCCTCCATCACCTTGCGGGCTACATCCAGCGGATTGAGATCTGCCTCGCCCCGAATCCGCAGCCGATGGCTGATTACGCTGGGTGCTACGGCCTGGAGATCCTCAGGCATGACGCCCTGGTGGCCGGCAATCAGGGCCCAGGCGCGCGCCGCACGCAGCAGGGCCAGGCCGGCCCGCGGTGAAAGTCCGGCTTCAAAGTCCGGAGACTCGCGGGTATACAGAACAATCGCCTGCACGTAGTCAAGCAGCGCAGGCGATACATGTACGCGGGCCGCCATTGCCTGCAGAGAAACCACCAGCTCCGGAGATATCAGGGGCCGGATTTTCTGGATTTCATCGCGCCTGTCGCCGGCAAGCAGAAGCGCGCGCTCGGCGTCCGGGGCCGGATAGCCGAGAGCAATGCGCATGAGAAAGCGATCCAGCTGAGACTCTGGCAGCGGATAGGTGCCGATCTGATAGGCGGGGTTCTGAGTGGCAACCACGAAGAACGGCCGCGGAAGATCCAGGGTTTCGCCATCGGAGGTGACCTGGTTTTCTTCCATGGCCTCCAGCAACGCACTCTGGGCCTTGGGCGTCGCACGATTGACCTCGTCGGCGAGCACCAGCTGGGAGAAGATCGGCCCTGGGTGGAAATGAAACTGGCTGTTCTTGGTGTCGAAGATCGATACGCCTGTGATGTCCGCAGGCAGCAGATCACTTGTGAACTGAATGCGTTGGTATTTCAGTCCCAGCGTTCGGGCGAGGGCGTGCGCGAGCGTTGTCTTGCCAACGCCCGGGATGTCTTCGATGAGCAGGTGCCCTGCGGATAGCAGGCAGGCAACGCTGAGGCGCGTTTGCTCGGATTTTCCGAGTATTACGCGGTCGAGCTGGGCGAGCGACCCCTCGATGAGCTCTACGGCCTTTCTCAGGTCCAGTTCGGGGGTTCTGCTTCCTTCAACTTTTTGCATATACGCTCCATGCGTTTTGACCCGGCCTGCACCGCGTCGGCTTTAGCTATCCGGCAAGATCCGCGCAAGCTGTTCCCTGAGACGCTCCTCTGCCAGTTTAAACTCGGCAAGACGCTGGCGCTCCTGCTCTACTACAGTGTCCGGCGCGTTTTTTACAAACGCCTCGTTGGCAAGCTTACCCTCACAGCGCCTGAGTTCAATCCGGACTTTCTCGATCTGACGCCTGAGCCGTTCGGCTTCTGCATCCGTATCAATAAGACCTGCCATTGGCACGAGGATTTTCATTTCGCCAAGCAGAGCGGTGGCCGCCTGCGGTGGTTGTTCCGTTTCGTCCAGTACCTGAACCGATTCAGCGCGTGCGATCTGGTTAATCGCGTTCCTGTGGCGTTCCAGTCGGGCCAGGTCACTGGCAGAGGCGTTTTGCAGCAATACCGGCAGCGGTCGTGATGGCGCAATATCCATTTCCCCGCGAATCTGTCTGATGCCCAGAATGAAGTCCATCAGCCAGCGCAGTTCAGCCTCTACCTCGGGATCGCTGGCAAATTCTCCGGCCTCGGGAAAGGGTGCCAGCATGATGGTTGCGGATTGTCGACCAGTCAGAGGCGCCACGCGCTGCCAGATCTCTTCGGTAATGAATGGCATCAGGGGATGCAGAACCCTCAGCAGCGCTTCCAGTACGGATACCAGCGTGCTGCGAGTGGCGGCCTTGGCGCTGGCCGTCGCCCGCTCGTTCTGCAGGACGGTCTTGGAAAGCTCGAGGTACCAGGCACAAAATTCGTGCCAGGTGAATTCATACACGGCCTGCGCCACAAGGTCCAGACGATAGGTATCGAAGTGGCCGCGAACCGCTGCAATAAGATGATGCGCCCGTGAGCGAATCCAGCGATCGATGTCGGACAGATCCCTGGTATCCCCAAGTACGCAGTCATGTTCCTCTGTGTTCATCAGCACGTAGCGGGATGCATTCCAGAGTTTATTGCAAAAATTCCGATAACCGTCGATGCGGCCCATGTCGAAGCGAATGTCACGGCCTGTTGTCGCCAACGATGCAAAAGTGAATCGCAGCGCATCGGTGCCATGTGGCTCGATGCCCGTCGGGAAACTGCCTGCGGGTCGCTTTCTCGATGGCCTGCTGCATATGTGGCTGCATCAGTCCGGTGGTGCGTTTCGCGACCAGCGCCTCCAGTTCGATGCCGTCTATCAGATCGATCGGGTCCAGAATATTGCCCTTGGACTTGGACATTTTCTGGCCATCAGCGTCGCGCACGAGGCCGTGAATATAGACTTCCCGGAACGGCACCTCGCCCATAAACCTGAGTCCCAACATGATCATTCTTGCGACCCAGAAGAAAATGATGTCAAACCCTGTTACCAGGACCGAGGTTGGATAGAAACGCTCAAGCTCAGCTGTTTTGTCCGGCCAGCCCAGAGTGGAGAAGGGCCACAGCGCGGAAGAAAACCAGGTGTCCAGCACATCTTCGTCCTGAGTCAGCTCAAAGTTTTCGTCCAGATTGTGCTGACTGCGCACCTCAGATTCAGTGCGGGCGACGTAGATGTTGCCGTCCTTGTCATACCAGGCGGGAATACGATGCCCCCACCACAGTTGCCGGCTAATGCACCAGTCCTGGATGTTTCGCATCCACTCGAAATAGGTGTTTGACCAATTTTCGGGAACGAAGCGAATGTCACCATTCTCGACCGCTTTTATCGCCGGGCCGGCCAGGGGGGCGACCCTGACGTACCACTGATCGGTCAGATACGGTTCGACAACTTCGCCGCTGCGGTCGCCGCGCGGCACCATCAGCTTATGGTCGTCTGTCTTTTCCAGCAGGCCCAGTGACGCAAATTCGTCCACCACGATTTTGCGCGCCTCGAAACGATCGAGGCCACGGTATTTTCCGGGTACGGCATCGTTGAGGCTGGCGTTCTGATCGAGGATGTTAATCAGTTCCAGTTCATGGCGCTGACCAATTTCGTAATCATTGAAATCGTGAGCCGGTGTGATCTTGACGCAGCCTGTACCGAATTGCGGATCGACGTATTCATCGGCTATAACCGGAATGCGCCTGTTGACGATGGGCAGCTGGACGAATTCGCCTACCAGGTGCCGGTAGCGCTCGTCGTCGGGATGTACCGCCACCGCCGTGTCGCCGAGCATCGTTTCCGGCCGCGTTGTAGCGACGACCAGATAGCCATCCTGGTCCGCCAGCGGGTAGCGAAAGTGCCAGAGGTGACCCGACTCTTCAGCGGAAATGACTTCAAGATCTGACAGTGCTGTATGCAGCACCGGATCCCAGTTTACGAGGCGTTTGCCACGATAGATGAGACCCTCTTCGTAAAGCCTGACAAAATCCTCGGTCACGGCGACGGACAACTGCTCGTCCATTGTGAAGCGCTCGCGGGTCCAGTCTACCGAGGCCCCCATCCTGCGCAGCTGCTGGCTTATTTCGCCGCCGGAGGAATTTTTCCAGTCCCAGACTCGCTCGATAAATTGTTCGCGCCCCAGGTCATGTCTTGAAAGGCCTTCGCTGTTGAGCTGCCGCTCGACGACCATCTGCGTCGCAATGCCTGCGTGATCGGTGCCCGGCTGCCACAGGGTTTCATGACCAAGCATGCGTTTGTAGCGGATCAACGCATCCATGATCGTGTCCTGAAACGCATGGCCCATGTGCAGCGTGCCGGTCACGTTGGGCGGCGGGATCATGATGCAGTAGGGGGGTTGCGAACTGGCCCGCGGGGCGAAGTAGTTACGCTCTTCCCAGTGCGCGTACCAGCGCTGCTCAATCTGGTCCGGGTGGTAGGTCTTGTCCATCGCAGCCATGCTAAGCCCTGTCAAAAAAATCGCGGCATTATACCCGAGCGCCCGACGCCAGAGATTGCGTCGACGATCCCCGTCTCAGATATTGTGTGTTTCAATCGGGTAGCCACGATCGCGATAGAAGCGAAAGCGATCGCGACCTCGCAGTACCGTGTCCGCGCTCTGATCAATGATTTCTGCCGCCTTCTCGAAACGACTGAAAAAATGCGGTACGTCGTCGGCCAGGTTGACAAGATAACGGTAGTCACCTGCCGGCTCCTGGTCATGGCCGATCACAACAGGCGCATGAGGAGTATCTGATGCACGGACGTTGGCAGCGATCTCGTGCGGGATAAAACTCTGGTCACGGAAAGTCCAGAGTAATTCGTCCATGCGTGTGCAGGTAGCCTGATCCGCGACGTGTACAAATGTCCGGAGTTGCAGATCGTAAGACTTCGAGATCAGGCGGCAGGCGACTTTCAGACGCGCCAGCGGGGCCGCGTCTGCCACAATATAGAAACCAATTCGGGTCAAAGCCGTCTCCGCCGGTCAGGTGCTGGAGAGCAGATACTGAACGAGGAGACCGACCGGCCTTCCCGTTGCCCCCTTTTCCTTGCCGCTCTTCCACGCACTGCCAGCTACATCGAGATGCGCCCAGCGCAGGTCATCGGTAAAGCGGCGCAGAAAGCTGGCGGCAATGCTGGCTCCACCTTCACGTCCGCCAACATTGGCGAAGTCTGCAAAATTGCTTGCGAGCCCTTCGCCGTACTCCGGCATTAGCGGGAGTCGCCACGCGGGGTCCCCCGCCTGTTCGCCGGCCCGCAGCAGTTTGCCGGACAAGGCATCGTCCTCGGTCATCAGCCCGGTCAGATGCGGCCCGAGTGCGACAACGCAGGCCCCGGTCAGCGTAGCGACATCGATGACCACCTCGGGTTTGAAGCGCCGGGAGTAGGTCAGCGCATCACACAGAATCAAACGTCCCTCGGCATCTGTATTAAGAATCTCGACGGTCTGTCCGGACATGGTGGTAACAATGTCGCCAGGGTTGGTCGCGTGGCCGTCCGGCATGTTTACGCAGCTTGGTACGATGGCGATGATGTTCTTCTTAATGCCGAGATCGATGGCCGCCTGCATGGCCCCGAGCACACCGGCAGCGCCGCACATGTCGAACTTCATTTCGTCCATGCCGCTGACCTGGCTTGAGGGAGATGCCACCCGTATCGAACGTAATGCCTTTGCCGACGAGAACCGTGGGTTTGCTGGCCCGGTTTGTCACCGCGATACTGGATGACGATCAGCCGGGCCGGTTCCGTGGCGCCCGCCGTCACCGAGAGCAGGGCACCCATCCCCAGCCGTTTCATTTCGGCGGGTCCGAGAATTTTTGCGCTGGCTTTCTTGCTGCGCGCGGCAATTTTCCTCGCGCTGCTTGCAAGGTAGCGGGGCGTGCAGACATTGGAAGGCAGGTTGCCAAGATCCTTGGCCAGCTGCACACCGCCCGCAATGGCCTGGGCGTGCCTGAGGCCCTTGCGCGCTGCAGTGCCCGTCTTGCTATCTGCCACACAAAGCACGAATCTCGTCAGCTGTGTTTTCGGCTAAACGGTTGGCCGCAGACTTCATCGAGTCGAAACGATAAAGCGCCTGCGTCAACGGCTGCGACTGTGTCCGTTGCCAGGGATTCGCCGCTTAAATGACCTTTGGGCTCAGGCAGAAAACTGATGGCGTTCTTTGCGCCCGTCAGCGCAATGCTGCTGGCGGCCGCATGTGTGACCTTCCTGTAGACGCTGCGTGTGAACTTGCTCTTGTCACCACACCCGGCAATCAACAGGCGCTTGTAAGGGCCCTTGCCAGGTACCTGCAACAAAGCTACCTGTCCGGCTTTGCCGCCCAGATCACGCTGGCGGGCCGCACGACTGATAACGCCGCCGCACGCCTTGTCCAGCGCACGCAGTCCGGTGGGCAGCGATTTATGTGCGAACCATGCAAGGATGGCGCAGTCCCCTGTCAGTTCTTCCGGTTGTCCGCTTTTAACTGAAAAATGCACGGCGACTCCTTTGTTCAATGCAGGTGGCGCAGTGGCGGCTGCGAGACGCGATCATTGTGACCATTGCATGAGTGGTTTAGTGTAATCAGCATCCCGGTATCGGGTGCGCCCCTGACGAGGGCGGTAGTGTACTCGATTCCGGCTTTTCGGGCGAAATCTAAGGAGCGCCTTGGCGCATGTTTGCAACCCTGGACAGGTATCTGCTGCGGGAAGTTGTCACCACCTTCCTGTCGGTTACGGGTGTTCTGCTTTTCATACTGCTGAGCAACCAGTTCGCCCAGGTTCTCGGGGAGGCGGCCGCCGGCAGGCTCCCGCGGGGCGCCGTATTCCAGCTGCTCGGCCTCACATCGCTCGAGTATCTGACGATTCTGATTCCCGTGAGTCTGTTCCTCTCTGTCATGTTGGCTTTTGGCAGGCTTTACAAGGACAGCGAGATGGCCGCAATCATGGCCTGTGGTGTCGGACCCGCCAGGCTGTATCGGCCCCTGATGCTGATTACCGTGCTCGCGGCCGCCCTGCTGGCGTGGCTGTCGCTGGATCTGGCTCCGTGGTCGGCAGAAACGGCCCATGTCCTGCGTAAGACCGCTCAGCGGGACGCGGAGCTCGGCAGTCTGGAAGCTGGTCGTTTCCGCAGCGCGGCCGGGGGCGACACTGTTTTTTATGCCGAAAGCGTAAACAGCGCCGCTTTGATGGAAAACGTCTTTATTCAGCGGCAGCAGGGAAACAGCGTACAGGTGGCGGTCGCTGATCGGGGCAAGCTCGAGAAAGCCAGTGAGCCGCCGTTTTTTGTGCTGTACGACGGGACCCGCTACGAGGGCACGCCGGGGTCCACTGATTTTCGGATTATCAGATTCAGGGAGCACGGGATTCCCATTGTGCTGCCTGCACCTGACCTGACGGCTGATGACACCGAGATGCTGCCGACCTCGACACTGCTGGGCTCTGTGCAGCTGCGTGATCGGGCGGAATTCCAGTGGCGACTTTCTGTGCCATTGTCGGCGCTGTTGCTCGCCCTGCTGGCGTTGCCTCTCTCCAGGACAAATCCGCGGCAAGGGCGTTATGGCAAGCTGGTCGTTGCCGTGCTCTTTTACATCGTCTATTCGAATCTGCTTGGGGCCGCACGGGTCTGGTCGGAACGCGGGCTGGTTCCGATGGAGATTGGCCTGTGGTGGGTGCACCTGCTCGTTCTGCTGCTTACCGGTCGTGCTGCTGCTGCAGCAGAATCGCTGGCGACTGCAAATCGTGCGCGCAAGGCGCGGTCCTGTGCGAGGCGGAGCGACATGATTTCAATCCTGGATCGCTATCTGGTTAAAGCCGTGATCGGTGGCGTCGCCATGGTGATGCTGGTGTTGCTGGCCCTGTCCGGCTTCATTAATTTCGTGGCGGAATCTGACAAGATAGGCACTGGCGATTTCCAGCTGTTTGATGCCTTCATGTACGTCTTGCTCAGGTTGCCGCGACAGGCTTTCGGATTGTTGCCCGTTGCCTCGCTGCTCGGTGCGCTTTTCGGCCTCGGCGCACTGGCCTCCAATGGCGAATTGATCGTCATGCGCGCTTCGGGGCTTTCAGTCGGGCGCATGGCGCGTTCGGTTGCGTTTGCGGGAGTACTGCTGATGCTCGTTGCCGCCGGTCTCAGCGAATTGATTGCGCCGCCGGCTGAGCAGTTCGCTCGCAGCGAGCGCGCGCGATTACTCAATCAGCAGGTTAGTATCGCCGGCAACGCCAGCACCTGGGTCAAGGATGGCGATGCCATCGTCAACGTGCGCGAGTTCTCTGCCAGTGAAAGTGTTGGGGGCGTATTCCTTTTTGTATTTGACAAGCAGCATCACCTGGCCAGCGTTGGCCGCGCAGCATCTGCGCGCATTGATTCCAGGCAGAGATGGCTCTTGCAGGATTTCCAGGAAACAAGCTTCAGCGAAGCCGGCGTCGAAACCGCGAGTGAGGTGATGGCTATCCGACCCAGCAGTCTCAACCCCGAGGTCCTGAACATTTCGGTAATGGATCCGCAGCGCCTCGCAAGCGCAGGTTTGTTTCGCTACATCGGATACCTGAAGAACAATGCGCTGGAAACGCGGACTTACGAAGTTGCGCTGTGGGCGCGCACGGCAGATCTCGTTACGGTGCTGGTCATGACTCTGCTGGCATTGCCATTCGTGTTTGGTTCACAGCGAAAAGCCGGAGCAGGACAGCGATTGCTGATCGGTGTCATCCTGGGTGTTGGTTATTTGCTGGGTTCCCGCATGGTGCTGAACAGCGGCGAAGTCTTCGGTCTGAGCCCGTTCCTGACAGCATGGTCGCCGGCGCTGATCCTCATTGCGTTGACGACATTGCTGCTGACTCGCGTCCGTTAGGGCCGGCGCTTCAGCTGACGCGCACAAGTGTGCTGTCGGACAAGCGGTCATGCCAGGCCAGCTTGTCGCGGTCAATGGCCGCCCACCAGAAGCCCAGCCCGGCGGGCGCCAGCGACACCAATGCTGCTGCGGCGCGCTTAAGGGCATCGCGAAAACTCAATGATGCGCCGTCTCTTCTTACGACCTTGAAGCGCCAGGCGCGCATGCCCAGCGTCTGACCGCCATGCGACCAGAAGCCGGCGAAAAACAGCAGCGTTGTGAGGGCCAGGGCAGCCTGGTGCAGATGGTAATAGGGCGTATCGCGTCCAACCGCTTCGCCGCCCGTCAGCGGAAGAAATGCTGCGGTAACCAGCCACCATAGCGCGATCAGGATCAGGCAATCATAAAGCACAGCAGCCAGCCGCCTGAGCAGTCCGACCTGTGTCTGCGCGGCCTTTGATTCAGGCGTCGACATTCGGCCGCTGGCCGCATGGCTCGTCTGCCCGGTGCCGCCTTTGACCTGAGCCTGCGAGCAGGGCCAGGAGCAGTATCCAGAGTGCGTGCCCGCTGCCACCGCCACCGGAGTTCGCTGGAGGCTGGGGCGCTGGCGTCGGCGGCAGACTGTTCGGGGTGATACACGTGCGCGGCGGCAGGAAGGTTGCCGGCATCCTGGCAAGCTCCGCGGGCGGATTGTTGCTGGCCGCGCGACAAGTCCCGGTAGCGCCCGGGACAGGGTCCGCAGCGTTCATCGAGGCATAAGGCCGCATCGTGCAATCCGCGCCGCCCTGGTCCCCGGCTGCGCCGACTGAATTCTCGAGTCCGGACCAGCCGCCATTCATCCAATCCACCACCGTAGCCGGGTTCGAATCAATGGGCTGCCTGGAGAGATCTTCGCTCTCCACAGACAAAATCAGCGGGCTCGCGTCGCTTATCCCGAGCCCTGGATCCAGCTCAAACGCGAGCATCAGAGCATCGTCGCGGTAGCGGGCATAGCCATCGGGCAACTGGTTGGGAGGACGGGTGACGGGGGTGGACAGCCAGGCCTCATCCGCGCCCGCGACAAGCAGCTGTTCGGTACCGAGGGCCGGCGCCTCAAGGGCGATACGGGGCACGGCGGCGACCCGCTGGCCGGGGAAACTCGCAATGGCGCCGCCCGCATCCCGCCAGCGCATTGGCTTGCTGAACGCGAGCCAGAGGCGATAGGCGTCGCCGGGGCGGAGCGCCCGGTTGACTTCGACCAGCTGGCTTCTGCTGGTGGCATCGACAGGCAGCCAGCGTGAGCGAAAATATATGTCGTTCGGGTCAGTCGCCGCGCTGATGACTGCGTCAGTGACATAGGCCGGACCGGCCATTCTGTAAAAGCCCAGAAGGTAGCTGGGGGTCAGCTCGTCCTTCATACACGGGACCTCGGTGGCAGGCAGTATGAAACCGGCGTGGCCGTGGCTGGTGCCTCCGTATTGGGTCCCGGCCGCCGGACCCGGTTCTGTCTCCAGGGTCCAGGCAGGTATTGCGTAGGTTACGGCGAAGTAGCCGTCGGTAGAACCGATTTCCGTGCCGGGGTTGCTCGGCCCCCAGGCGTACTTGTTGGCAGTAACCGCACGCACCCGTGCCCCAAGTTGGTTCGTGATTGCGTCGCGACTCGGATTGCCGGTCATTGGCGCCAGCAGGATCTGCGTGAATGAATGAGTGTCAATATAGAGGCGCAGTCGGTCTGTCGGGGCGAGGTTGGCTGCAGCCAGCAGCGCCTGCGATTCGGGTTCCGACTGCGGCGTGCCGCCATGGTAAACAAGGCTGACCGGGTTGCCCGATGAACGCGCCGGGTTCATGAATCCTTCGACCTGGTTGCGGTTCAGATCTACGCCAAAGAAATTGTCGTCTGTCGTCTGCAAGGATTCATCAACGGGCCCGGCCCGGCCGGGGTGACGCAGATTCTTGCGCCGCATACGGCCGTCCCTGGGCTGCTCCCTGGTCGCCATGACCTGGGTCGGGAAACGTTGGGTTTGCAGCAAGCCATCGACATTGAGAACGGGTATGAGGACCGTGTTGAGATTTTCAGAAAGATATTGGGCAAGCCCCGCGTCCTCGCTGTTCAAGACCAGGTATTCCAGCAGACCAGTCACGGCCTCCGGAGACTGCCATTCGCGGGCGTGAATGCCGCCATTTACGAGGACGGCCGGTTCGCTCAGCTCGTCGTGGGTAAGGGTGTCCGGGTCACTGACCCGGTAGGCCCATATGTTTCTCCCGGCCAGTGTCGTGCCAACCACTTGCCCGTCCAGGGCCCCGGGAAAGTCCGTCATGAGGCTTTGGTGCCTCTCGAACAAGGACTGATAGCTGCGAAACCCGGGAATCGGCGTCTGAGAATCAACGGGGCGGGGCACAGCGTAGCCCAGGGCGATGTTGTTGCCGGCATCGTCGGACTCGGTATAAACGAGGAAGTTGTCGCGACAGCCCGGGTCAGTCGGGTTGGAGATCGTGCCGGCGTTGTCAAAAGTGCAGACGCCTTGTGCCGCGCCCGCGAGCAAAGTGAGAAAGACGGCGGCGAGCGCAGCCCTGATCATGGCAGCTGTCTCGCCAGCAGGTTAAGCAGTTCTTCTGGCAAGTCCGATTCGCTGCGCAGCCCGGTCAGGGCCCGATGGCCCATCGACCCGGGCGCCAGCTGCAGGGCGAGCACCGCGCGACGCCGGGCGAGCATGTTGGGGTCGGATCTGATCATCGTCGCCAGTGATTCAACGAGCTCAGGGTTGATTCGCCTTGCCAGCGCGGCGGCCGCGCTGCCGCCATGTTCCCGTGATGCCAGCTGCCCGAGCAGCAGTTCGTGCGCCGCATGTGAGTCAAGCTGCCCAAGCCGGTACAGCGCGGCCGATGCGAGGTCCTCGCGCCGCAGCGCCCGCGCCAGCATGGCTGTTTCTTTGCTGGTATCTTGCCATCCGGAAAAGTCCTCCAGGAAATGCAATGCGCTGAGGGTATCCGCGTCGTCAATAATGGTGGCGGCCAGCTGCACGTCGCGGAGTCTCGATGCGACGACCATGGCCAAATCGGCAACCGACGCGCCTTCGCCAAGGAGTCGCTCCAGGCGCGAGGGCCATTCTGCGAGTTCATCCGGCGTGGCCTTCTGGAAGGCGCCGACAAGGCCTGCCGGGGATAGCCTGCCTCCGCTTGCCTCACGGGCCGCCAGCCATTCATCGAGGAATAGGGCAGAGTGGCTGCGCAGGCCAGCACTGGCGCGGCGATACCACGCTCGATCATTCCATCTGGCGAACGTGAATGCGGCGGCGGCGGCTGGATCAAAAACCGGCATGGCTACCCGGTAGGGTCCGTCTTCGTGCCAGGTGTAGATTTCCGGCCTGAGCGCCAGGTATGGCTCGAGCTGGGTCCTTGCAGGTGCGGTTTCCGCGACCCGCGCAAAGCTCATCAGTGTGGTGTATCGGAGGCGCGACCGAACGAGCGGGCTGAGATCCATTCGGGACTCAATGGATCCAAGGGCAGAGAGCATGGCATTGATGTCATGGTCGAGAACCAATAATTCGAGCGCCGACTCGAATGCCCTGACCCCGGGGCGTGCGGCCAATTCTTGCAATACTACCGCCTGCACCGGCGTGCTGCTGTCGGCAGCTGCGTTTGCCGCGAGGGTCGGGCTGGCAAGCAAGATGGCTATTCCGGCAGCGGGAACAAACTTAAAGTAATTTATATTAAAAAGCTTTAACACATTGATTAAATTATTAAAAAAACAGAATATGAATGCGCAATGTTGCGCTCAAATACGCGGGCACGGGCCGATCCCGAGCGCTCGTCACCCGGAAGTCTAACCCAGAGTGACGGCTTTGAGCTGTTTCTGAATGTCCCTGATATCTGTCATGAAATGACGGCAAACGGGCGGCCTCGTGCGGGCGCAGAGGGACAGGCGCAAACCGCGAGGTTCTGCGGAAGCACATCCGATGGTGGCCATAGACTTGCTTGGGCCTGAAAGAGCGCCAGGCTCAGGCCGCGTCACACGTGCAGCCCGATACTCAGGTCTGGTCAGGATCCTTTCTGATCAAGCGCTTCCAGACATGGTAGGGGTCCCAGTCTCTGGGTTCCGGCTGATTCTCAACTGCTGGTTTTGCTTGGCCGCCGTCGGCAACCACTGTAAGTACCGGTGCCTCGCTCGTCAGAACGGCTGGCGCGCTTTTCTCGATTTCCAGAACTGGGTAAGTCGCCGTCATATTTGAATTCCATTATCAGCGATCTTGGAAGCATAGACGTCACTCAGGCAAAAATCCGTGACAGGCATCACATTTTTCTGCGGCGCGGCTTTATACGGCTTCCCAGGTTCTTGCATCATGACACGGATGCCACGGCAATAATGTCACGATTCTTTACAAATACCTCGTGTGGAGTCTGGTAAAAAAATATAAGGTATTGAAAAATAAGATGTAATCAATTATGGCATTGCGCTTGCATAGTCTTTCTCAGCCCGGTGAGCAGAAGCTGGGCCGTCGGGTGAATACGCAGGCGGCACGGCAGAACTCTGGTTCCCGAGGTGCAGCGACTTCGAAATAAGAAGAGGTGAAGTGGGGTAAGAACGGGCATTCAAGAACCCGACCAATGCACAGCTACAAGTAGAAGCTGCTTTAAAGAAAAATAAAAATCGATAATAAAAAAAACCTGAAGCCCCGATTTATTCGGGGCTTTATTTTTTTTGTGAGCTGCGTTTTTTCCCGTGGCGAAGCTGCTGTCCGCCAGCCGAACGGTTGCCTGCTTTTTGCTGGGCAGGGGGGCTTCCGGACCTGTGCGCCCGCGACTCGCGCAAATTGACGCGCAGGGATTCAGGCAATACCACGGTATTTACGTAAGTAGATTTGTTGCTCATTCCTATCTCCCGGCCAGGTAAGAACATCGTAAATGAGCGCTGGATGACCGGGCGTGACAGTGTTCACAGATCGCCCGGCCCGGCCGGGCAGGGCTTATGTAATGTCGCGAGGAAACCGGGGCTAGTGAGCCTGCGGACGCTGAATATTCAGGGTTGCCAGGCCTACGTATAGACGGCAAGCATGAACAGCAGCAAGGCGCAGCTCGCGAGAAAGTCGGAAAGAAGCAAGCCCCTGGACTTAAAGTTCGTCTGGCTCGCGAGGTTTTCGTTTTGCATGTCGCAATCCTCTGCTTGGCAACCGGTATACAGGCTAGTGCCGAACCGCGCTTTCGCTCCGCGAATCAAGTCACAATTCGGCGAGGACTGGTAACCAGGCCGGCCCCGGCGTTTGCTGGCGCCTGGTGAGCAGAACGGATGCACCATCTTGGCGACACGGAAAACCGGGATGCGCAAGTGGGTCATCGACGCGGCCCGGAGATTCCGCCGGACTGCCGCCGATGTTGTAGCAACGCTTTACATTTTTTCGAGCAGCGGTATGCTGCACAAGGCAAGAACTGTGTCGTTTACAAGGGGTTCCACAGACCCGGCACGTTTCTTGCTTCAATACACTGCAGGTCGGTCTCCGCAGCACAGTGTGGCGGGACAGTGGATCAAGCGGCGAGATAGGCGAAACGCCGCATTCGAAAGCATGGACGCTGGGTCTCGAAAGAGTACGCGTCATGAAACACAGTCTGTTATCCGTATACGGTCGCTGGATGGGCAAAAAGGCCACTTACGATGGGCCGGAGAGGCGTTCCGGCGTGGACCGCCGAGAGGCCTTTGATCGCCGTTCCGGGACCCTGCTGACGAGAGACCCTGACCGCTTCGGCCGGCGCTCGGGCAAGGACCGCCGCGCTAACGGCTAAGCTGCAGCGGGCCCGTCTCGCAGCCAGGCTTGTTTTCCCATCACGGTATGATCGCCGCTGACGGACCTCTTGGTCCGGTTCCCGCGGGAGTCGGAGGTCACATCCACATACCCGCGCCTGGCGAACCGGGCAAGCGGATTTCGACCGGCCGGGTCGATTCGATCATCGTGACCGACAGAATGGCTATGGTGACTTTTCGGGGTTGGCGCTCCCTACGGGACTCGAACCCGTGTTCCCGCCTTGAGAGGGCGGTGTCCTGGACCGCTAGACGAAGGGAGCCTGAGCACCGCGGGATGTGCAGCCGCCTTGCAGCGGCGGTGGTATTATACGCACGGCCACACATTGCTCAAGCCGGAAATTTTATTGGATCATAATTACAACAACAACGCTGCAAACCCCGCCAGAGTCATTCCCCGTTCCGGGCACAATATTTCAAGATCCAGCATTTCGAGCGAGGCACTGAAAGTGCTCTATCGCCTGAAGGAGTCGGGGTACCAGGCCTTTCTCGTGGGCGGTGGTGTCCGGGATCTGCTGCTGGGGCGCGAACCGAAAGACTTCGACATTGTCACCGACGCGCGCCCTGAGCAGGTGCGGGGCGTGTTCAGGAACAGTCGCCTGATCGGGCGGCGGTTTCGGCTGGCGCACGTGCATTTTGGCCGGGAATATATCGAGGTCGCGACTTTTCGGGCCGCTCATGAAGAGCAGGCAGAGGACGATCCTGACCGGGTCGTAAGAGACGATGGCCGGATACTGCGCGACAATATATACGGGACCATTGATGAAGACGTGTGGCGGCGTGACTTCACCATCAACGCCCTGTATTACAACATCGCTGATTTTTCGGTTTGGGATTACACCGGGGGCTTGCAGGATATCGAGGCAGGCCTGCTGCGGCTGATTGGCGATCCTGAAACTCGTTTTCGGGAAGACCCGGTGCGCATGCTTCGGGCAGTGCGGTTTGCCGCAAAACTCGGCTTTCGAATAGAACCGAAGACGGAGCGGTGTATTTTTGAGCTCGGTGACCTGCTGGCGGAAGTCTCGCCCAGCCGCTTGTTCGATGAACTGCTGAAGATGTTTATGGCAGGCACCGCTCTGCAGTCTTTTGAGCTGTTGAATCACTACGGGCTGTTGCGGCATCTGCTGCCCATGACTGATGAAGTGCTGAGCGATCCCGATGAGGGCGCCTTTCGCACTTTGCTTACGCAGGGCCTGGAAAACACTGACCGCAGGGTTGCAGAACAGCAGCCGGTAACGCCTTTTTTCCTGTTTGCGCTTTTCCTGTGGGGCCCGATTCGGCGCTCAGCAGCAGAACTCGGCAAGGAAGGAGAGAATCCTGTGCAGGCGCTGAGTCTGGCCAGCTACGAAGTTGCGCGTGAACAGCAAAACCATATTTCGATCCCGCGTCGTTTCGTGATGCCCATGCGCGAGCTGATGGTGCTGCAGGCGAGATTCGAAGACAGGCGCGGCAAACGACCTGCCAGACTTGCAAACCACCCGAGGTTCAGAGCTGCCTATGATTTTCTGCTGCTGCGCATTGCGGCGGGCGAGGAGGATGCGGAACTCGGGGTTTGGTGGACGGATTATCAGATGGACAGTTCAGCGTCGCCGGCAAAGCCCAGGGAGGCGCCAAAGAAAACGTCTAAACGCAGGCGCAGGCGCCGCCGGAGTGCCAGGTCCGGGGCCAAGGTTGACAGCTGAGCCGCCGCGCTGGGTCCCCGCTTACATTGCACTGGGCGCCAACCTGGGTAAACCCGCAGCGACGGTGCTGAGCGCCTGCAAGGCCTTGGGAGATGTCGAAAGCACGCGCCTCGTGCTGCGCTCGGCCTGCTACCAAAGCCCACCGATGGGGCCACCGGACCAGCCTGATTTCGTGAATGCGGTAGCGGCGGTCATCACCAGGCTGGAGCCCGACGCGCTGTTGGCGGAATTGCAGCGTATCGAAACGGCATTTGGCCGGGATCGATCCGGGCCCGCCTGGGGGCCGCGTACGCTTGATCTTGACCTGCTGGTCTATGGCACGCGCTGCATCAACAGCGACACACTTACCGTGCCCCATCCGGGTCTGCACCTGAGAAACTTTGTCCTGTATCCTCTTCGGGAAATCGCACCGGACCTGTCCATTCCGGGGCTGGGCCTGGTCCGCGATCTGGCTGCCGCCGTCAGCGGGAGCGGGCTAAGGGTCCTGGAGCAGGGAATTTGAGTTCGACTGATTCGCCAAGCTATATCGTCGTAGAGGGCCCGATCGGCGTGGGCAAGACCAGCCTCGCCCGACGCCTGTCCGATAGTCTGCGCTCTGACCTGGTGTTGGAAAAGCCGGAGGAGAACCCCTTTCTCCCCAGGTTCTACGAGGACCCGCGCTCGGCCGCCTTGCCGACCCAGCTGCATTTTTTGTTTCAGCGGGCGCGTCAGGTACAGGAAATGCGCCAGACCGACCTGTTTGGCTCAGTTCGGGTTTCGGATTTCATGCTTGCCAAGGATCGCCTTTTCGCGCGGCTCAACCTTGACCGCGAAGAGTATGAGCTTTACGAAATGGTCTACGACAAATGTGCGATGGATGCTCCACAACCTGATCTTGTGGTCTATCTGCAGGCGCCGGCGGATGTGCTGCTGGAGCGCGTTGCACAAAGGGGCAATGCCTACGAACAAAACATGGAGTACGAATACCTCGCGCGACTGGCTGAGGCCTATGCGCGTTTTTTCCATGACTACGACGAGTCACCGCTGCTGATAGTCAACGCAGTTGCGATTGATCCGGTCCACAATGAAGACGATTATCAGCAGTTGTTCAGTCGTATCAAATCGGTCCGCCGCGGTCGCCATTATTTTAACCCGGGGGCAGATGTCTTCGGGTGAATTGAGCTTGAACTGAACAGCGTGCTGTCCCATGCTGGGAGCACGCTCTGGTTGGAAAGAAAGTATGTATACAGGCAAGACAGGCGAGACTGAAGCGGCACGTCCGGTGACCCTGACCACGCTGGCGAAAATGAAATCTGAGCACGAGAAAATCGCGTGCCTGACCGCCTATGATGCAAGCTTCGCCCGGCTGGTGGATGATGCTGGCGCTGATGTTGTTTTGGTTGGTGACTCTCTCGGTATGGTTGTTCAGGGGCACGACACGACGGTGCCCGTTTCCGTGGCAGACATTGTCTACCATTGCTGCGCCGTCGCGCGTGGCTTACGCAGGGCATGGCTGATTGCGGACATGCCCTTTATGAGCTACTCAACCCCGGAAAAGGCGTTGCGTAACGCAGCGCGCCTGATGGCAGAGGGTGGCGCTTCGATGGTCAAACTTGAGGGGGGTGCGATTCAGGTTGAAACCGTCCGCTATCTGGCCGACCGTGGCGTCCCTGTCTGCGCGCATATCGGGCTCACGCCGCAGTTTGTGCACAAACTCGGCGGGTTCAGAGTGCAGGGGCGTGATAAGGCGGCCGCACAGCAAATGGAGCACGATGCAGTGGCCCTGCAGCAGGCCGGGGCCGACATTATTCTGATGGAATGTGTACCCGCGGCACTCGCCACCCGGATAACGGACAAGCTGAGTGTGCCGGTGATCGGGATCGGCGCGGGACCGGACACTGACGGGCAGATCCTCGTGCTATACGATATTCTTGGTGTCACCGCAGGCCACAAGCCTCGATTTGCCAAGGATTTTATGGACGGGCGTGGCAGCGTTGCGCAGGCCGCGGCCGCTTATGTAACTGCAGTCAAAGACGGCAGTTATCCGGCCCCTGAACATTGCTTCTGAATACTCTGCATTGAATACGCTCGAGAAAAGTAAGGCTCTCAGGCGCCAGGTAATGCGGTGGCGCGAGTCGGGGGACACGGTCGCATTTGTGCCGACGATGGGCAATCTGCATGACGGTCACCTGACTTTGCTGACGCGCGCCAGCGAGATTGCCGACCGGGTGGTGGTCAGCATCTTTGTAAACCCGCTCCAGTTCGGCCCTTTCGAGGACTACGACCAGTATCCCCGCACTCCGGAAGACGATGAACGCATGCTCGAGAGTATGGGGGTAGACCTGTTGTTTGCACCGCGGGTCGACGAAATCTATCCGCTGGGAAGAGAACAGGCAACGCGCGTCGAGGTGCCCGGGATATCCGACATTCTCTGCGGCATGCAGAGGCCAGGTCATTTCGTCGGCGTCGCAACCGTGGTGGCCAAGTTGTTCAATATTGTGCAGCCGGATTTCGCCGTGTTTGGTGAAAAAGATTTTCAGCAACTGGTCGTAATCAGGCGAATGACCACCGATCTGTGCATGCCCGTTGATATCGTCGGCGCGCCAACCCACCGTGAAGATGACGGACTGGCGATGAGTTCGAGGAATCAGTACCTGACCAGCGAGGAGCGGGCCGCCGCCCCGGCGATGTTTCAGGTCTTGAATCAGGTTGCCCGGGACATTCGCGATGGCAATAACGACTATCAGGCGCTGTGTGAGCGGGCCATGTTACGCCTGGCTGGCGAGGGTTTCCGGCCACACTATGTGGAAGTAAGAAACGCCAGCGACCTCGGCAGGCCGGAGGGAGATGTCGGAGAAATCGTGGTGCTGGGCGCGGCGCAGCTTGGCCGGGCGCGCCTGATTGACAACGTCAGAGTCTGAGGCGCCTTACTGGGACACTCGATTGCGGCCTCGTTCCTTGGCCCGATAGAGCGCGGCGTCGGCCTTGGTCAGCAGAGAGTCCAGCGTGTCGGACGGCTCCATCTGGCAGACGCCCAGAGACAATGTTACGGGCAGCATGATGTCCGTTGCATCCGAGTCCGAGGGTACCCCCGAAAACACGCTGCGAATACGTTCCGCGGCTTCGAGCGCGAACTCCAGAGCGGTATTGGGCAGCATCACGGCGAACTCATCACCGCCGAAGCGTGCGATAAGGTCGGTGGGGCGCAGCTGATTGCGCAAGGCATCCGCGACTTTGCAAAGCGCGTGGTCGCCGGCCAGGTGGCCGCGAATGTCGTTGAAGGGTTTGAAATGGTCGACGTCGAGCATTATCAGGCAGACCGGCATGTCATTCTGCCTGCAACGGTCCAGCTCACGCCTGAACATCTCCTGCATCCAGTGCCGATTGTGCAGGTTGGTCAACGCATCGGTGGTCGCGCTTTCTTCATACTGGCGCATGATCACAACGCTGTCAGCGATGATCCTGTTATCCGAACGTACGCGCGAGGAAAGAATCGCGAGGAGGTTTCTGGCCACGCCATGCGAAACATTGATCATGTCCCAGAGCGTTTCATGATCGATGACCAGCAGCTCCGAATCTTGCTCGGCGATCACCCAGGCGGACGGATTCGTGTCTTCGACGATTGACATCTCGCCCGCGCAGTCGCCCGGGCGCAGCATGGTAAGGGGTGGCGCGTCCTTGAAGTCAAGATGCACACTGAGGCCCCCGGTCACAATCACAAAAATACTGTGGTTGCCCTGGGTCGGGTCCAGCAGGACGTCGCCTTTGCTGATGCTGCGCATACTGCAGCGCTCAAGGTAAATCTCGATCGACTCCGGGCTGACATTGCGAAAGATCTCGAGTTTCGCGAACAGATCCCTGTCATGCATTACTTCTTCCAGCGTCATTCTCCCTGCCTGCCAAAGTCGAGGCCCACCGGGCCGCTTGGGGCAGAGAATACAGTCACGGGGCCAATGGGCGCAATCGACTGGTTCACGAATGCGGTCCGGCTATGGGTCACTGGCAAGGATCTCGCGCATTTCCTCAAAGCGGGTGAGAGTTTCTTCGCCAACCGAGGGGTACTCGAGGCCAAGAGATTCCAGGCTGCTCCTGACTATTTCCGCCACTGTAGCCCGCATATAGGGCTTGTTGTCCGCCGGGATCGCGTACCAGGGCGCCCAGGGTCGCGAGGTTTCCCGGAGGGCCGCTTCGTAGGCTGTCAGGTAGGCCTGCCAGTGCCCGCGTTCACGGATGTCTCCGGTTGAGAATTTCCAGTTCTTTGCGGGCTGGTCGAGCCGCGCCAGGAACCGGCGTCGCTGCTCTTCCCGCGATACGTTCAGCCAGAACTTCAGAATCACAGTACCGTTGCGTGCCAGGTGCTTCTCGTGATCGCGGATCGACTCAAGGCGCTGCCCCCACAGTACGTCGGGTGGCGGCACCCAGGGCAGGCGCTGGCCATCGAGGATGCCCGGGTGCACCCGAACAACCAGCACCTCCTCGTAGTAGCTGCGATTAAAAACGCCGATTCGCCCACGTTCGGGGAGCCGCTGCGCGGTGCGCCAGAGAAAGTCATGATCGAGTTCATTGGCCGAGGGCTGCTTGAATGAGTACACCTGGCAACCGGCGGGGTTGATCCCGCTCATCACCGCCCGGATGGTGCCGTCTTTTCCCGCTGCGTCCAATGCCTGAAAAACAAGCAGTATTGAATGCCGGTTATCGGCGTACAGGCGCCGCTGGAGCCCACCCAGTTTCTTGACTGAGCGAGCGAGTTCCTTGCGCAGTGTCTTCTTATCGGCGATCGGCGGGCTTGGTTCTGTGGCGGCCTCAGCAATGCGAAACTGATCATCGTAGCCCACCAGATAGGGGCTCTCTATTGCTTCAAACATGAATACTCCTGTTGGGTGACTGTGGCTCTCCGTCATCAGTATGGTTGTCCCCGTTCTGACCAAGAGCCCAGTCGACGTGCTCTCGTACCAGTTCCGACGGGTCCGAACTGCGCCTGGAAAGCGCCTCGGAGACAGCCTCGGTGTGCGGTGCGTTGCCGAGTGCTACGGCAATGTTTCTGAGCCAGCTCTGGTGGCCGATCCTGCGAATGGCGCTGCCTTCCGTACGGGCGCGGAACTCTGCTTCGGTCCAGGCAAAGAGCTCAACGAGCCGGGCTGTATCGAGGCCGTGGCGCGGCGCAAAATCACCTTCCGAAGTGGGCTTTGCAAACTTGTTCCAGGGACAAACAAGCTGGCAGTCATCACAACCATAGATCCTGTTTCCCAGTGGCTTGCGCAGTGACACCGGGATGCTGCCCTTGAACTCTATGGTGAGGTACGAGATGCAGCGCCTCGCATCGAGCTGGTAGGGAGCGACAATGGCCTGGGTCGGGCAAATGTCTATACAGGCGCTGCAGCTTCCGCAGTGGTCGCTTGCCGGCCGGTCATCCGCCAGCGGCAGGTCTGTGTAGATCTCGCCCAGGAAAAACCAGGAACCCGCCGACTTGTTAATCAGGTTGGTATGTTTGCCGATCCAGCCCAGGCCCGCGTTGCGCGCAAGCGGCTTTTCCATAACCGGCGCACTGTCTGTAAACACCCGATAGCCGAATTCGCCAATCTCTTCCTCGATTTTGCCTGCAAGCTTCTGCAGCCGTCCGCGCAGTACCTTGTGATAGTCCCGGCCCAGTGCGTACCGCGACACATAGGCGCGATTGGGGTCCGCAAGATTGTCATCTGCCGAGGCGGCGCCGGCCGGCCAGTAGTCCATCCTTACGCTGATGACGCTTGTCGTGCCGGGAACCAGTTCGCCAGGCCTGCTGCGACGGCGACCATGCCTGGCCATGTAGCCCATCGTGCCGTGGTAGCCGCGCGCGAGCCAGGCTTCCAGCTGGCGCTCGTCTTCAGCCAGCCCGGGCCCCGAGACGCCGACTTGCTGAAAACCCAGCGATTTCCCCCAGGCGCGAATCTGGCTGACGAGCGCGGAACGATCTATGTCTCGATGGTCTTGCAATAGGGGGCACGCTGTTTGTCGGGCTGTGGCCTGGCCACAGTATAATGCCATGCATGAACTCGCACGGACTCCCCACTCGAATCTACCGCGCCGCCCAGGTCAGGGAAATGGATCGTACCGCTATCGAGCAGTGCGAGATCCCGGGCTTTACGCTGATGTCGCGCGCCGGACAGGCGGCGCTCGCGGCATTGCGGACGCGCTGGCCCGCTGCTCGCAGGCTGCTGGTCTTGTGCGGTGCCGGCAATAACGCCGGAGACGGGTACGTTGTCGCGAGGCTGGCAGAGCGAAGTGGAATGAAAGTGACGACGGTAGCCCTGTTCGATCCGGACAAGCTGGGTGGCGATGCGCGTCTGGCATGGGATATGTACCGCAAGTCTGGCGGCGCCGTGCGCGAATGGGACCCGGCATTGTTGCGGCGCTGCGATGTGGTGGTCGACGCAATACTGGGTACGGGGCTGACCCGCCAGCTGGAGGGGCAGCCCAGTGAGGTAGTGGCCGCCCTGAATGCGGGCGATCGTCCCGTATTGGCAGTTGATCTGCCCACCGGGCTGCATGCAGACACAGGGCAGGCGATGGGCGTCGCCGTTCGTGCGGATCTCACCGTCACCTTTGTTGGACTGAAACTTGGGCTGTATACCGGCGATGGCCCCGATTACGCTGGCGACATTGTATTTGACAGCCTGGCGATTCCTGACACCGTCTTTGTAAGGGCCTCACATGCGGGCGAGCGGATTGATGAATCGCTGGTCATGCGCGTTTTGCCCAGGCGGCGCAAAACGGCTCACAAGGGCAACCACGGCAGGCTCTTGATGATCGGTGGCGGGCCCGGCATGCCCGGCGCGATCCGGCTGGCGGCTGAAGCGGCGCTGCATGCCGGGGCAGGGACCGTAACGGTGGCGACCTTGCCCGAGCATGTGCCGCTGGTGTTGGCCGCACGGCCCGAACTGATGGCCCGTCCGATTGCCGCAGCGGATGATCTTCTGCCATTGCTGGAGTCTGCTGACGTGATCGCGATCGGGCCGGGGCTGGGACAGGATACCTGGGCCAGCGGCCTGCTCGATCTGGCGCTCGCCACCGATAAGCCGCTGGTCGTCGATGCGGATGGGCTTAACCTGCTGGCTCGTCAGCCTACCGCGCGTGGTAACTGGATCCTGACGCCACATCCGGGCGAAGCGGCGCGCCTGGCCGGAAACGACGCCACGGCCTCATTGATCCAGCAGGATCGTATAGCCGCTACCGCAAGACTGATCGATCGCTACGCTGCGGTGGTGGTGCTCAAAGGGGCGGGCTCGATTGTCGCGAGAAACGGCGACGTGCCATGGTTTTGTGATCGTGGTAATCCGGGCATGGCAGCGCCCGGCATGGGCGACGTACTGACCGGCGTCATTGCGGCGATCGCCGGGCAATGCGGTGACCTGTTCGATGCTGCCAGGGCAGGCGTGTTCGTGCATGCCTCGGCCGGAGACGATGCGGCGCAGGGGGGCGAGCGCGGCATACTGGCCAGCGACCTGTTCCCGCATATCGTGAGCCATGTCAATCGAGGCCGTTGACGTCACGGTCGAGCTGGCGGACGAATCGGCCACCCTGGCGCTGGGCCGGCGTCTCGCCGGCGCGCTTCAGGCGCCGTCAATTCTGATCGAGCTGAACGGCGAACTGGGCGCCGGCAAGACCACCCTGGTCAGGGGGCTGCTGCGCGGGCTCGGCTATGCTGAAAATGTGGTCAGCCCGACTTACACCTTGATGGAAGTCTATTGTGCCGGCGGTCTCGAAATCGTGCACCTGGACCTCTACCGCATCAATGATCCCGAGGAGCTGGAGTTTCTCGGACTCAGAGATCGCTTCGCGTCTTCGGTGGTGCTCGTCGAATGGCCGCAACGAGGCGCGGCCTGGCTACCGCCTGCCGACTTGCAGGTGCATCTGCGGTTGCAGGGTGTGGGCCGCACAGCGGTTTTGCGGGCGCTGAGCCAAAACGGGCGCGCGCTGATTGCCAGGCTCGGCGCGCTCTGAGCGACCGGACCCCAACGACATCCGGGTTCCGGGGAAATCGAGATAGTCCCTGTATCTCGCTAATAATTAAATAAATAGTGGTTGAAACAGCGAAGCAATAGGCGTTAAACTCGCTGCAGGTCAATCCAAGAGGCTTGCATGGGGATACGCCTGTTTTTCGCGGGATGTTTGCTGGCGGCATGTGGTTCGGCCGCGGCGGCCACATATGTCGAAGGCATGCGCCTGTCGCACGATGAAGATCGTACCCGGGTCGTACTCGATCTGAGCAGCCCGGTGGACTACACGCTTTTTACGCTGAGCGAGCCGGAACGCGTCGTTATTGACCTTCCGGCCAGTTTGCGTGCAAGCAAGAGCCTGCGCATGGACTCTGACTCCCCTTTACTGAAGCGCGTTCGCAGCGCAGACAAAGATACCGGCGTGCTGCGAGTCGTGTTCGATGTTTCCGCTCCCGTGACCGCCAGCAGCTTCATGCAGCGACCGGGAGGAGGGCGAGGTCATCGACTCGTGATCGACCTGCATGCGCTTGCCATGGGCGACGCGGCGCCGGTGGTGAAGTCAGCGGCCTCGAACAAGGCCAGTGGCCGGGACGTAATTGTCGTCATAGATGCCGGACATGGTGGCAAGGACCCGGGGGCCAGGGGGCCGCGCGGCACGCGCGAAAAAGATGTAGTACTGGCGATTGCAAAGCGCCTGGCGAAAAAAATTGACGCAGCGCCCGGCATGCGCGCGGTGATGATCAGGGATCGAGACGTTTATCCGACGCTGCATCATCGGAAGAATCTGGCGCGGGAAAATAACGCCGACCTGTTCGTCTCGATTCACGCCGATGCTTTCAGCGATGGCCGCGCGCGCGGCTCCTCCGTGTTTGTTCTTTCTGAACGCGGCGCGAGCAGCGAGGCAGCGCGCTGGCTGGCCGACAAGGAAAACGAGGCGTTGCTCGGAGGTGTGCAGCTGGACGAACAGGATGATGTTGTTGCCTCAGTGCTGCTGGATTTGTCCCAGGATTGGACGCTTAGCAGCAGCCAGATCGCGGCACAACTGGTGCTCGATGAGCTGGGCAAGGTCAACCGACTGCATTCCAGCAAGGTCAAGCGCGCGGGCTTCCTGGTGCTCAAGTCTCCTGATGTGCCGTCAATATTCGTCGAAGCCGCATTTATTTCGAACCCGGAAGAGGAGCGCCGGCTCAGTGACAGCGGCCATCAGCAGCGCATGGCGAATGCGATCTACTCGGGTATCCACACGTATTTCTCCGCGCATGCGCCCCAGGACACTCACTTCTCCAGCAATCGCAGGGCGGGTCGCAACACGGTGCTGACCCATGTCATTTCGAACGGCGACACCCTGTCAGAGATTGCGGCCACTTATCGGGTCAGTCTCGACACCTTGCGTGACCTCAACAAACTGCGCGGCGACCGCATCCGGATTGGCCAGAAACTGCAGATCCCCGCCACTTCCGGCGGCTGATTCGCGAACGTAAGATCTGGCCTGCCCGGCTCCGGGCCGGTATCCTGAGCGGCCCTCATTGCCGTCAGATACGTGATGCCGAACTCCATCCGCAAGCTCCCGGCCCGGCTGATCAATCAGATCGCCGCCGGCGAGGTCATCGAACGGCCGGCCTCGGTCGTCAAAGAACTGGTTGAAAACAGCCTCGATGCCGGGGCACGGCGCATTGAAATCGACATCGAGCAGGGTGGCATCAGGCTGATCCGGATTCGTGACGACGGCAGCGGCATCGAGAAAGCAGAGCTGGCTCTGGCGCTTGAGCGTCATGCCACCAGCAAGATCGCCTCGCTGGAGGAACTGGAGCAGGTTCGCAGCATGGGTTTCCGGGGCGAGGCGCTGCCGAGCATCGCGTCGGTCACTCGACTCGCGCTGACATCGCGCGACAGCGATTCGGGAGACGCCTGGCGTGTGACGTCGGACGGGCAGGAGGTCAGCGTGCCGGCGCTCGCGTCGCACGTGCGCGGTACCACGGTCGAAGTGCGGGATCTGTTTTTCAACACACCGGCCAGGCGCAAGTTTTTGCGCACGGAAAAAACAGAGTTTACGCACCTGTCGAATCTCGTGCGGCGGCTGGCCCTGTCGCGCTTCGATGTCGATTTCCGATTGCGGCACAATCAGCGCGAGGTGTTTCGACTGCCGATTGCCGGGGACCGGTGCATCGGAAGAGCAGCGCATCGCGACGACTGTGCGGCGCGCCTTTCATTGAAAACGCTGTGTCACATCAGCCACGAGGCCGCCGGCATGGCTCTGCAGGGTTGGCTGGCGCTGCCGACGTTCTCCAGGAGCCAGGCGGACCTGCAGTACTTCTATGTAAATGGTCGAATGGTGCGCGACAAGGTGGTGAGCCATGCCGTGCGGACTGGCCTACCAGGACGTGCTCTTTCATGGACGTCACCCCGCCTACATCCTGTATCTGGAGTCTTGCGCCGGACAAGGTCGATGTCAATGCGCACCCGCAGAAGAGCGAGGTGCGCTTTCGTGAAAGCCGCATGGTGCACGATTTCCTGCACCACACCGTGGAACAGGCGCTGGCCGATACGCGACCCGGCGGCAGCGTCCACGGCGAGCGCAGCATGCCGACGCGGCTCGATTTGCCTGCGCGTATGCCGCGGCACCGAGGCAAGGCGCGATGCCGCTGTCGGTCAGCGAGCAGCTGGCGAGCTACGCGCGACTGCATTCGCCCGGTGACGCTGACCCCGCAATTCCTGGCTGAGATGCAGCAAGCAGCGCAGGACGCGCCACTTGGGCTATGCGCTGGCCCAGATCCACGGCGTTTATATCCTCGCGCAGACGAGAGACGGCCTGGTACTGGTCGATATGCATGCCGCGCATGAGCGCGTGCTTGTATGAGCAACTCAAGAAGGCGCTGGAAGCGGGGCAGGTGACGGCGCAGCCGCTGCTCGTGCCGGAAACGCTTTCGGTGAGTGAGAGCGAAGCAGACGCCGCCGAGGACTATGCGGAAGAATTTGCGAGCCTCGGTTTCGAGATCGATCGCCAGGGGCTGGAGAACGTTCGCATTCGGCAGGTGCCGGCGCTGCTGCGCGACCGTGGAACCGGCGCACTGGTGCGCGATGTTCTGGCGGATCTGGCCGAGGCTGGCAGCAGTTCCCGGGTGAAGACCGCTGTCAACGAAATGCTCGGCGACCCTCGCGTGCCACGCGGCAACCCGGGCCAACCGCCAGCTGACGGTTCCCGAGATGAATGCGCTGCTGCGCCAGATGGAGCGGACGGAGCGCGCCGATCAATGCAACCACGGCCGGCCAACCTGGACGCTTCCTGAGCATGGCGGAACTGGACAAGCTGTTTCTGCGCGGGCAGTAGGTGCCCGGTTCCGCGGAAACAGCGCACGCCGACGGCCAATTGGCAGTCCTGCTGATGGGCCCGACCGGCACGGGTAAGACGGAGCTGGCGCTGGCGCTGGCGCGGGCCCTGCCCCTGGGGCATCATCAGCGTCGACTCCGCGCTGGTTTATCGCGGCATGGATATCGGCACGGCCAAGCCGGCGCCCGCGGCTGCTCGCAGCAGCTGCCCCACCACCTCGTCAACATTCGTGATCCAGCCGATCGCTACTCGGCTGGCGAGTTCCGCCGGGACGCGCTGGCGGCGATGTCCGATGATCTCAGTGAGGCTGGAAAGATACCGCTGCTGGTCGGCGGGACTCTTTTATATTTCAGGGCCTTGAGCGAGGGTCTTGCGAATTTACCTGATCCTGATGCCGGGATTCGCAGCGGGCTCGATGCAGGAGGCCGAGCGCTGTGGCTGGCCAGCCCTGCACCAGCGCCTGTCCGGATGTGGATCCGGTCGCGGCAGAGCGAATTCATCCTAATGATGCGCAGCGCATCCAGCGCGCCCTGGAAGTCTATGCACAGACCGGGGTGCCGCTTTCGGAGCTTCAGCAGATCCGACGCAGGCCGCACCGATTGCCTTTCGATTTCCTTCGGATCGGCCTCGTTCCTGACGATCGTGATAGTCTTAAATAAGATTATAGAAAAACGTTTTAACTATATGTTAGAAAAAGGATTGATTGCGGAGGTCACGCGGCTCTACGAGCGCGGTGACCTGCATGCCAGAGCTGCCGTCCATGCGCGCCGTTGGCTATCGGCAGATATGGCAGTACCTGGCGGGCGAGTGCGACCTCGAAGAGGCGATCCGGAGGGCGATCGTGGCGACCCGGCGGCTGGCCAAACGCCAGATGACCTGGCTCAGGGGCGAGTTGCTCGACGCGCGGATTTTCGACCCCTTTGAGCGTCAGCTGGGGCGCGAAGTGAGCGATTTCGTGGACCCGTCGACTGGCTGGGCGCGGGCACGACCCTATGCTAGACTCTGCGGCCAGGACAGGATGTTCTGCGCAGAGTACTGGGCCTGCCTCACGGGCCTGCCCGGCCGGGATCAACGATATCCATAACAAGGAAAAAAAAGGAGATATTGATGGCCAAGGGTCAATCTTTACAGGATCCGTTCCTGAATGCGCTGCGCAAGGAGAAGGTGCCTGTATCCATTTATCTTGTTAACGGCATCAAGTTGCAGGGCCAGATCGACTCCTTTGATCAGTTTGTCGTGCTGCTCAAGAACAGTGTCAGCCAGATGGTTTACAAGCATGCCATATCGACGATCGTGCCGGCGCGCAACGTGCACCTTGCCCCGGCCGAGCGAGGACGAGCCGAAGACTGATGAGTGACCGGCAGCGTCCGGCCAGGGTGATCGCTATTGTTTGAACAGGCCACGCAGTGGCGAACGAGCTGTCCTGGTACATATTGGTACTTGGCGGTCCGGCCGATCCGGAAGAGCAGCAGGAATTTGAAGAACTGGCGCTATCGGCCGGTGCCGAGATCGTTGGCGCGCCTGGGTGGTCAGCGACGCAGCCCCATCCGCGTCTTTTCATTGGCAGCGGCAAAGCGGAAGAACTGCGTGCGCTGGTTGCGGACACGTCGGCTGAGAGTTGTTGTTTTTAATCACGAGCTGTCGCCAAGCCAGGAACGCAATCTCGAACGAGAAGTGCAAGTGCGCGTGTCATGGGCCGAACCGGCCTGATCCTGGATATCTTTGCGCAGCGCGCCCGTTCGCATGAGGGCAAGCTGCAGGTGGAGTTGGCTCAGCTCAGACACCTGTCGACGCGTCTGGTGCGGGGCTGGACTCACCTGGAAAGGCAAAAGGGCGGCATTGGTCTGCGCGGGCCGGGTGAAACGCAGCTTGAAACGGATCGGCGCCTGCTCGGCGCAGCGAATCAAGACCCTGCGCGCGCGCCTCGCGAAGGTTGCGCGCCAGCGAGATCAGGGCCGACGAATCGACGTTGCGCAGCGGTATGCCCACGGTTTCGCTGGTGGGTTACACGAACGCGGGCAAGTCGACGCTGTTCAACGCACTGACCAGCGCGGGGGTGTTCGTCGCTGACAAGCTATTTGCGACCCTGGATCCGACGCTGAGAAGGCTGGACACCGGTGACGGCACCAGCATGGTCCTGGCCGATACGGTCGGCTTTGTTCATGACCTGCCCCATGAGCTTGGTCGCGGCCTTCAAGTCGACGCTGGAGGAAACCCGCGAGGCGCGCCTGCTGCTACATGTCATCGATGCAGCGGATCCGCGCAGGGAAGAGCGCCGCCGGCAGGTTAACGAGGTGCTCAGGGACATTGGGGCCGGTGACGTGCCGCAGCTCGAGGTGTTCAACAAGATTGATCTGACCGGAGATCTGCCTCGCACTGACCTGGATGAGGCCAGTGGACATATTCGCCGCGTCTGGGTGTCTGCGCAGAAGAGGCCTGGGGCTTGAGCGACTGCGCGAGGCGCTGGCTGATAATCTGGCAGGCGACCTGGTCAGTGGGACACTGCGCCTCGCGCCAGCCGACGGCCGGGTCCGGGCGCGTTTGTTTGAGATGGGCGCCGTCCGCGACGAGCGCGCTTGCGCAGAAGGGGGTTGGGAACTGGATCTGGAGATGGCGCAAAGCGACCTGAACCGCATGTGTAGCCGTGAAGGACTGGATCCGACAGCAATTTCACTGACTTCGCTTGCCCCGCCGGCTCAGGCTTCATAGACTTGCGGGTCCGACTCTATCGTTAGTGCCGCGACTGGCGGCACTTCTTCACACACGCACACTATTCAGATAGGCGAATTCATGGCTTGGAACGAACCCGGCAAGGGTCAGGACCCCTGGAAAGGCAGCAACGGCGAACAGGGTCCTCCGGACCTGGACGAGGTTGTGCGCAATATGCAGCGCAAGCTGAGCGGCATGTTTGGTGGCGGTGGCGGCACTGGCGGCGGCGGTCTGCAGGAATCGGCGCGATTCTGCTGGTGTTATTCGTGGGCTGGCTGGCCACCGGCATTTATAAGGTCGATGAGGCCGAGAGCGGCGTCATCCTGCAGTTCGGCAAATCTACAGAGACGACCATGCCGGGTCTGCGCTGGCACCTGCCCTGGCCGATCGAAAGAGTCGAAAAGGTCAACGTTTCGCAAATTCGCAGCTTCCCCAGCAAGACGCTCATGCTGACGGCCGATGAGAATATCGTGGATATCGATCTCACGGTTCAGTATCGGGCAGCCGATGCCAAGTCCTACCTGTTTAACGTGCGCGACCCGGACCAGACGCTGAATGATGTTTCGGAGAGTGCAATCCGGGAAGTCGTCGGCAAGAGTGGCATGGACTTCGTGCTCGGCGAGGGGCGTGCCGAGATCGCCCAGCGAACCCGCGTCCTGATTCAGGAAACGCTTGATCAATACGGCACCGGCTTCGAGGTGACTTCGGTCAACGTGCGCGACGCCCAGCCGCCGGAGCAGGTGCAGGCGGCGGTCGAGGATGCGATCAAGGCGCGCGAAGACAAGGAACGCTCAGCGTCTTGAAGCGGAGGCCTATGCGAACGATATCCTGCCGCGCGCCCGGGGTCTGGCCGTTCGCCAGATCCAGGACGCGGAGGCCTTCAAGGAACGGGTTGAGGCGGATGCCCAGGGTGAGGCGGCCCGCTTCCTGAAGTTGCTGGAAGAGTACGAAAAGGCGCCGCAGGTTACGCGCCAGCGTCTGTACCTGGATACCATGGAAGCGGTTCTGCGTGATTCCAACAAGGTCATTGTCGATGTTCCGGACGGCAGCAGCCTGATGTATCTCCCGCTGGACAAGCTGATGGAACAAGGGCGGCGTCCTGCCGCAGTCGAGAGACTATCGTTCCGGTAACGAAGACGGTGCGGGCACGAGTGGTCGTTCCGGCGCTGACGCAGGGCGTGCGTGATCGCACCAGCCTGCGCAGCAGGGAGGATCGAGGATGAGCACCGGACGCAATTTTCTACTTGTACTTCTGGGCGCCGCACTGGTGGCCGCGGCCATGTCAGTGTTCACAGTGGACGAGCGGCAGCTGGCCATCAAGTTCCGCTTTGGTGAAATCATCCAGACCGAATACGAGCCGGGGCTGCACTTTAAAGTGCCGTTCATCAATAACGTGCTGAAGTTTGACAAGCGCATCCTGACGCTGGACAACCGGCCGGAACGATTTCTCACCGTTGAAAAGAAGAACGTGATCGTCGACTTTTTCGTGAAGTGGCGCATCACCGATGCGACGAAATTCTATGTGGCCACCCGAGGCAACGAAGCCACGACGGCCCAGCGGCTTGCTGGAAATCATCAAGGACAGCATTCGCGGCGAGTTTGCGCGAGCGCACGGTGGTTGAAGTGGTATCTGCAGAGCGCTCGGCGCTGCTTGACAACATGATGGCAACCGCGCGCGAGGCCGCCTCGGAGCTTGGTATCGACATCGTGGACGTGCGGGTCAAGCGTATCGATCTGCCTGCGCAGGTCAGTGGCTCGGTGTACGACAGGATGCGCGAGGAGCGCGTGCGAATTGCCAAGCAGCTGCGCGCCGAGGGTGCAGAGGCAGCGGAAACGCTGCGTGCAGAGGCCGATCGCAAGCGCACGGTGTTGCTGGCCGAGGCCTACCGGGATTCCGAAAAGATCCGCGGTGACGGTGACGCGACGGCAGCTGAGATCTACGCGAATGCGTACAACAAGAACCGCGACTTTTACGCGTTCCATCGCAGTCTGCAGGCGTATCGCAGCGCGATCGGCAACGGCAACGACCTGCTGGTGCTGCAGCCCGATGGTGAGTTTTTCAAGTACCTGAATTCCCAGACCGGAAAATGAACCGGCGATCGGGCAGCCTGCGAAGCCCTGGCTTCGCAGGGCCTCAACTCGCCTGCACTCCTCGCGCCAGAATACTCATGAACTGGACCGACCTGTTTTCCGCGCTGGGCCTGATGCTCGTCATCGAGGGCATCATGCCCTTCGCGAGTCCGGCCAGCTGGCGGAAGATGATGCAGCAGGTGGCGTCGTCGCCGGACACCAGCCTGCGCGGGATCGGCGCGTGAGCATGGTTGCCGGCCTGCTGATCCTGTATTTCGTGCGTTTTTGAGGCGCTGATCAGTCATGGCAACGAAATGTCGCGGTAATCGGCACCCAGTGGGGCGACGAAGGCAAGGGCAAGATCGTCGACCTGCTGACCGACCGGGCGTCGGTCGTGGTGCGCTTCCAGGGCGGACACAACGCCGGGCATACGCTCGTCATCGACGGTCAGAAGACGGTGCTGCACCTGATTCCCTCGGGCATTCTCCGCGACAACGTACGCTGCTTCATCGGCAACGGCGTGGTCCTGTCGCCGGAGGCGCTGTTCGAAGAAATTGCAATGCTCGCGGAGCGTGGCGTTGATGTACGCGGGCGCCTGTTTGTCAGCCCGTCCTGCCCGCTGATCCTGCCTTCGCACGTGCAGCTGGACCTGGCGCGTGAGAACGCGCGCGGCGCCAAGGCAATAGGCACCACCGGCCGCGGCATCGGTCCTGCCTATGAAGACAAGGTGGCGCGGCGCGCGCTGCGCGTGTCGGATCTTTTCCATCGTGAACGCTTTGCCGCCAAGCTCGGCGAGTTGCTGGATTTTCACAACTTCGTTTTGCAGCACTATTTCAAGACTGCGCCTGTGGACTTTCAGCAGGTGCTGGATCATGTCGATGGAGCTCGCGCCGCGGATGGAGCCGCTGGTGGCGGATGTCGTGTCGCAGATTGATCAGGCACGCTCGGCGGGCGGCAATATGCTGTTCGAGGGCGCGCAGGGCGCCTTGCTGGATATCGACCACGGCACCTATCCGTTCGTCACCTCGT
>CAVWXZ010000001.1:0-46808 GCA_963759075.1 uncultured Gammaproteobacteria bacterium | reverse complement strand
GCGGGCTGTTGCCGTTCAGGGTGATCACCGGGTTCATGGTGTCGAGCACGATCACGGTGCGGGTGATCTGGGTCGGCGGCATTGCCGGCCCCATCGCTGACGTCGTAGGTCAGCGTGTAGGACCCCGGGGTGTTGATGTCCACCGGGTTCACCGAAACAATCGCCGAGGTGAGGTCGCCATCCACCGCATCGCTGGCGCTGGCGCCCAGCGAGTCCACGTAAGAGGTGCCGAGCAGCACCGTCACCGGCGTGGTGCCGTTCAGAGCTCAGCACCGGTGGCGTCGTGTCCACCACGTTCACGGTGCGGGTGGCGGTGCCGACGTTGCCGGCGGCGTCGGCGACGCTGAAGATCAGTGTCTGGGTGCCGACCGACGTCGTGTTGATACTGCCGGTGAGCGTGACGCTTGCGGTCAGGTCACCATCACGGTCATCCACGGCCGTGGCGCCTGGGTCCACGTACGCATTGCCACCCTCGAAGGTCAGGGGATTGGCGCCGGCGAGACTGATGACCGGTGCGACGGTGTCGGGTACGGCACCGGACTGGCTGCAAACCACGTCATCAATGCTCGCCGAGATGCCGGCGTAGCGATCGAAGTTGTTGTTGCGGAAACGCAGGATCTCCAGGTTGAGATCGAGATCGGTGGGCATGTTGCGCTGGGCGCCCAGGAACAGGAACTGGACCTGCGCGCCATCGAGCATGCCGTCGAGGCCGCAATCGCTGAAGTCCCGGACGAACGCATCCAGCACATTGAAGGCCACCGCGTTTTGCCCGCTGCGCTGGGCCACGGCGTTCAGCACGTTCGAGGCCCCGCCGAGCAGCAGCGCATATTGTTTGGCCGCCGCGCTGGCCGCCGGGTTGGGATTGCCCGGGTCAGTGGGTGCGGTCGTAATGGGATCAAAGCCAATGGCCTGGGTCAGCAGGCTGCGGTTGGCAGCGTACACCTGGTCAAACTCGTTGCCCGCCGTTTCCTTGCGAGACTTCTCAAGCAGCGCGCTGGTGTAGAGGTTGAGCGACAGATAGTCATCGGCCGCCGGCATCACCGCTGCCAGGGCATCGCCACCCTGTAGCTGGATCACGCGCCGTAAGGACGGATCCGGATTGGCATCGGTCTCGTCGGTGTACTGGCCGCCATCAGACACCACCAGCAGCGGCTCACGCGGCAGCGGCACCGCCACCGTCCACCTGCCCTGGGCGTTGCTGGTGGTCTGCGCCACCGGGCTGCCGGTGGCCAGGCCCTGGCCATCGATGCGATACAGCCGGATGCTGGCGCCCGAGATCGGGCCCTTGGTGACATCCCCGCTCACGCCCTCACCCCCGGCGCCGCCCACAATCACGTTCACCGCCGCACTGGCGCTCTCCACGCCGTTGCTGACCATGTAGCTGAAGCTGTCGCTGCCAGAGAACCCGCTGTCGGGCCCGTAGTCCACGAAGTCATCGCTGGCATCCGAGGGCGTACCGTTGTTATTGATGCTGGCCAGCCCGTTACCAGGCGCCGTCACGCTCACCAGGCTGAGTGTCAGTCCGTTGGGATCCGAGTCATTGGCCAGCACGAAAATGCTGACCGGGCTGTCGGCCGGCGTGCTGGCATCATCGGAGTTGGCCACCGGTGCGCTGCCCGAGGCCTGCAGGGTGACCATGGCGGTGGCCGTGAGGCCCTGCGGGTCGCTGATGGTGTAGCTGAAGCTATCCACGCCGCCGTAGCCGGCATTGGGCGTGTAGTCGAGATAGTCATCGCCGGTGGCGGGCGTGCCGTTGCCATTGATGGCCACCACGCCGTGGCTCGGCGCTGTGGTGCTCGTAATCGACAGCGCATCACCGTCTGGCTCGCGGTCGTTGGCCAGCACCGTGATCGCCTGGCTGCCACCCACCTGCACCGCCACATCGGCCAGCGCCACCGGCGCACGGTTGCTGTTGGACGCCACCTCCGAAGGACTCGAGCCGCCGCCGCAGGCTGACAGCATCACCAGCGCCAAAGACAGGCGCGAGAACTGCTGCCAGTTTCCGTCCGGAATTAAACATCAGCTGGCGGCGGCCTGCGTTTCAGACAGGGCGCTTTGCCTGGATTGATTCGCGATCATGAAATGCAAAAGGCACATCCTGTGATCGATTGAGCGATCCAAATACAAACTGCGCGAACAGTCCGGCTCGGTGTCATACAGAAGTTCGCAGGAAATTATATGACGTTGGAAATAAGCGGGTCGTGACAAGAATCACGAATTCCTGGACCGGGTTCACATTCCTGACCGCTTGTCGAGGATCGGCAGCCGTCTGTTCGTCACGGCTTAACTCAGCACAGCGAAAATGAAAAAGGGCCCGCCAGATGGCGGGCCCCGTCTTTCAACTCCAGGTATCGCTCACTAGTCGCCGGGAGGCGTCTTCTTCTGGAACGCGGCGCTACCGGAAACCGTCGTGTCGACATCGTCACTCAGTGAGTAGGTCATGCCGGCACCGTCGACATCACCATTCTCGTCACCGGTGAAGAAGCCGGCAAGATTGCCTGATCCATCAGTGGTGGACGGATTGGCCGGGTCGGATACATCCGTGACCTGCACCGAATCGAAGTCACCCTCGAAGGTCGCCGCGTTGCCGTCCAGGGCAACGTCATCCGCCTCGGCGCTCCAGTTGCTGTCGGCGATCGAGAGGTCCACGTCGGCATCGACCGTCTGCGCATCGAAGTTCGCCGACAGATCGGCCGAGCCCAGCACACCCACGTTGCCATGGTTGTCGGTCGGGTTGGTGTTACCCACCAGGTCGAAGCTGGCGCTGCCCGTGGTCGGCACCACCGGTGCTGCTTCACCCAGGCCACCGGCGACCCAGTGGACGCTGGAACCCTGCAGCGCAAGCTGCTCAGTGCCGGCATCCGTGGTGACATCGGCGTTGCCGTTGGCCCAGCGACCCCAGCGAATGCCGGTATCCGGATCTTCGCCGCGATTAACGACCTGGGCATTGCCCACTGCGTAATTCGCATCACCAGAACCCGGGAACTCGGCGGAGAAGCCTTCTACGCTGCCGTCACCGGCGATCGAGGTCGGGCCCACGCTCACATCGGTGTGTGCGCTGGCGTTGCCCAGAGGGTCCGGCCGCCATGGCGACCGCGGCGCTGTTGCTCGCTCCGCCGTCAAGCAGGTTGCTGCCGTCTTTGCTGGTTGGTGCAACTTCGGCGCGCAGCTTCTTCATCGCTGCGGCCGCGTGCTTCGGCCATTGCCTCAGCTGAGACGCCCGTGCGTGCCGGGCGCGTTGCCGGGCCTGCTACGAATCCGAAGTCACCCGGATTCAGTTCCAGCATGCCGGCCTTGTTCTTCATGAACACACCGCCCTCGGCGACCGAGACGTACAGGCCGTCACGTTTGCCGCCCGTGCAGTCGCTGCTGCAGAACACGGCCGTGTAATCGGTGCCGCGAATACCGATGGTCGCCACCGGAGTGCGAACACGATAGGCCGCCTTGTCCTCTTTGCCGATAGCGCCCGTTATCGAACGGAAGCCACCTTTAAGGAGAACGTAGAAGCTGCGCGACTGTGTCGTTTGCCGCAACGCGCTCCGCGCCCTGGCCGCTGGCCGCATACTTGTAGTCCTCGATCAGGAACTCGGAGTTGGGGCTGATTGCGAGCAACCGCCATCGGCCATGCGCAGCTGCACGCGGCCGTTCACCGAAGTCACGATCTTTTCGCCGGACTGTACGGCGCCGTCCTTGGTCAGCGCGCGTCGCTCGCCATCGGGTGACTCGGCGAAGGCCTGTCCGTATACGAACAGTGCCTTACCGGCATCTTCAGCGCTCGCTGCCAGCGGCAGGCCCATGGCCAGAACCACGAGCGCGAAGCGGAGATTGCTTAACCGTCTTCATGATGTTCATCTCTATTACTACCTTTGCTGTGAGTTGAAAGTCCACCGGATTGCGACCGGTGTGTTTAGCAAGTTACTCTTCCGGTACCGGTTTCAACGTGATTCCTGTCACAAAAAACCTTAGTAAAAACCGATAGATAACACTTCTTTCCAATTCCGTGAGCCGAGTATCAGGGTGACCGTGAAACAGTTATCGGTTGCGCCCGTGAACCAGTTACCAGAGCCTGGAAACCGACAGCATCAGCTCGAAGCGGTCAAATTCGAAAATCTGCACGTCCGTGCTGTTCCGGTAGTAGCCCAGGGAGGGACTCAGGACCCATTCGGGCCGAAACTGCCAGGCGGCGCTCAGCTGCCCCTGCAGCAGCGTATCCTCGCGCGGCTGGGCGTATTCCAGCGGGAAGAAGATCTCGTCGTAATCGGCCTTCAGAACACCCAGCGACAGGTTTCCGCGCAGCTTGCTCGAAAAGATCCAGTTGGCGAATCCGCGCAGACCATAGAGATTGCGGGCGTAGCGCGAGCCATCCTCGATGGGATCCTCGCTGCCATAAACGAGCGACACGCCCACCACGCCCTGCTCGGACTCACCGAACGCGCATGGACCCGGACACGCCACCCAGGTACTCGTAAACGTCCTTGACCTTCAGCGCCTCGCCGTAGCGGGTCGTGCCCACGCGTCCGAACACACCCAGCTGCATGCCCTAGTCGAGCTTGAAATTCCATTGACCCGCGAGGCCCAGGCCCTGGCTGTTCAGACTCCCGTCAACCTGCTGCCTGTAGCCCTGCAGGTCCACGCTGCGTGTCTGGCTCGCCTTCTCCTGGCGCAGTCCGGCATTGAAACGTAACGCCGTGCTGTCGACGAACGAGGCCTCGAAATTGGCCCTGTGCGACAGGTCGAGACGCGTATCGAATACCAGTGAGTCTGAACGCGGCTTGAGATAGCGCACGCCGCCGCCCACCATGATGAACGGACTCGAGGTTTCGCGACTTTGTTCGCTGAGTTCGAATCCCAGGAAGTTATTCAGGGCAGTGGCACTGTTGGCGTTGCTGTCATAGCCGCCGCCGGACTTAAGATAGTAGAGGACCCTGGATTCGCGCAAAGACTGCATGCGCTTAATCAATGCCAGCCGCTCATAAATTGCGGCCCGGGCGGTCTCGGGCGGATTTTGTCCGGCCAGCATTTCAAACTGGCGCCTGGCTTCGGGCAGGTCGCCGGTCTGGAAATGCGCCCGCGCGAGTTCCATGCGAGCGGCCGCATAGCCGGGGTCCAGTTCTACAGCTCGCTGCAAAGCGAACATGGCTTCGCCCAGATCGTTGCTTTCCAGCGCAGCCAGCCCATACAGGTAATCGAACTCCGGATTACCGATCAGTTCGGATTCAACGCTCCTGAGCAGGCCGAGCGCCTCGCCGGCTTGACCCTGGTCTATGAGCGCGCGTGCTCTTGTCAACACTGCCGTGCGCGGGCCACCCGGTGCCTGTAGCTGAGTCGCCGGCTGGCGGGCTGAATCGGCGGCACGCAAGGTAACATCGACACGCCGGTTCTTCGCCCTGCCCTCCGCAGTGGCGTTACTGGCAACCGGCTCACGGTCACCCATGCCCAGCACGCGCAGGCGTTGTTGCGGAATGTTCAGGCGTTGCGCGAGGTAGTTGGCGACCGTTTGCGCGCGTGCTTCCGACAGGACCTGGTTGTTTGCGTACTCCTTGCGATTGCGCTCAGCGATGGGCACGTTGTCTGTGTGACCCACGACGACGAGTGTGAGGTCGGCGCGCCCCTGCCACTGCACCGCGATGCTGTCGAGCAGCTGGCGATCGTCCGCGCTCAGTTCGGCTTTGCGCGTCCCGAACCTGGGCGAAACCGTGTAGCGTGTCTGGTCGAGCGTCGGTTCTGCCGCGTCCGGCAGGACGGGCACCAACAATGCGGCAACGAGCGCAAGCAGCAGGCTGCCCAGCAGCAAATTATGTCGCCGTGGACGTGGGCATGCCGCGTATTGAGAATCAAGGCCACTGAATCTGACGTTTTGCATATCGTTGGCGTCCCTTTCCTGTGCCGCTTTTCGAAATCAGCCGGGAGCATACTAAGCCGTGAGAATTATGTGAACAAACTTTGCCATGTATTTAATAAACAAAAGAAAAAAATACTCGGAACTGTGAACCAGGTCACACGAATCAAACCGATCCGGGCGGCTTGCAGTTTATACTTCGTGCATGCGATGGAGTCCCCGGGTCACAGTAGCCGCCGTGGTCGAAAGACACGGCCGATTCCTGATGGTTGAAGAAACCAGCGGCGGGCCGCCTGGTTATCAATCAGCCGGCCGGACACCTGGAAGATGGCGAGTCGCTCATTGAGGCAGTGTGCAGGGAGACCCTCGAGGAGACGGCCTGGCATGTGCAGCCGAAGGCCGTTGTCGGCATTTATCTTTGGCGGCACCCGAAGAAGAACCAGACGTATCTGCGCATTGCGTTTGCAGCCAGTACGCTGGACCACGACCCGGACTGGATCCTGGACACGGGCATCGAACGGGCCCTGTGGCTCAAGCGCACAGACCTGCTGGCAAACGAAAAGCGGCTGCGCAGCCCGCTGGTGCTACGCACCCTGGACGACTACCTTGCGGGACGACGCTTTCCGCTGGAGCTGGTCTCTGACATACGATCTTGACTCGCTGCTGGACCGCGCCGAATCAGTGTAAGCCCGCCCTGCCCATTCGCTCTGCACCCGCGGGCCCGCTCGCGTAAAATGCGCACATGCCCTCGCAAACCACAGCTGATCGTGTCGTCATCGGCATGTCCGGTGGCGTAGATTCCGCGGTCGCAGCCTTGCTGTTGCAGCGGGAGGGCTACGACGTCCATGGCTTGTTCATGAGCAACTGGGAAGAAGACGAGGAAGGCTACTGCACAGCGGCCGCGGACTTCCAGGATGCGCGGGGGGTGTGCGAAACGCTGGGGATTCCGCTGCATCGTGTGAGCTTCGCTGAGCGAATACCGCAGCCGGGTCTTTCAATATTTCCTCGACGAGTACCAGGCGGGCAGAACGCCCAATCCGGATGTGCTGTGCAACCGCGAGATCAAATTCGGCGTATTCAAGCAGTATGCGCAGCGACTCGGTGCGGCCCGGGTGGCCACCGGCCACTATGCCCGCCTTCGTGAAGACGATGGGGACTGGCAGTTGCTGCGCGCGCGTGATTCTGCGAAGGACCAGACCTATTTCCTGAGCGCCGTCGACCAGACCGGGCTCGCCAACTCGCTGTTCCCGCTGGGCGACATGGAGAAAAACGAAGTGCGCGCGCTGGCACGCGAAGCCGGCCTGGGGGTCTTCTCGAAAAAAGACAGCACCGGCATCTGTTTCATCGGCGAGCGGGATTTCCGGGAGTTCCTGGGGCGCTTCCTCCCTGCCCGACCGGGCGAGATTCGCGACCTGGACGGGCGCCGGCTCGGCGAGCACCAGGGCCTCATGTTCTATACGCTGGGGCAGAGGCAGGGGCTGCATATCGGAGGCATACGCGACGCTTCGGACGCACCCTGGTACGTGGTGGACAAGGACATGGAGGACAACGTTCTGCTCGTTGCGCAGGGGCATGCGCACCCGCGCCTGTTTTCGGATGAACTGCATGTCAAAGGCATGAACTGGATAAGTGGTCAGGCGCCCCGCGACCGGTTCCGGTGCACCGCCAGGCTGCGCTACCGCCAGGCAGACCAGGCCTGCGACGTTGCGGTAGGCGCCGACGGCGAACTGCGCATGCGTTTCGACAGCCCCCAGCGTGCAGTCACGCCGGGGCAGTTTGCAGTCCTGTATGCGGATGAACGCTGTCTTGGCGGCGGCGTCATCGCAGGCAGCCGTCTCTCGGCAGGGCGTTCCCCGGCGTCCCACGGCGACCCATTGACTGCCTGAGGAGAGTCGGCCGCGCCGCTTTGATATACTGGGTGTTTATCCTCGCCACCCTCTCCAGGAGCTCGCATGAAGGACACATTTAAGGCCCGGCAAACTTTAGACGTTAATGGCAAACAGTTTGGGATCTGCCGCCTCGACGCAATCGAAGGCATCGATCTCGCGCGGCTGCCGTTTTCTTTGAAGATTCTGCTGGAGAATCTCCTGCGCCACGAAGACGGCGAGAACGTCACGGCCGACGACATTCGCGCGCTGGCGAACTGGGATGCGAAGGCGGAACCCAGCAAGGAGATATCCTTCACGCCGGCGCGCGTGATCCTGCAGGATTTTACGGGCGTCCCCGCAGTCGTGGACCTTGCCGCCATGCGCGACGCTATGGTGGCTCTGGGCGGCGACCCGGATGACATCAACCCGCTGTCCCCCGCCGAACTCGTAATTGATCATTCGGTGCAGGTGGATCAGTACGGCAGCCTGGATGCGCTGGCAGCGAACAACAAGATCGAGTTCAGCCGCAACCGTGAGCGCTATGCGTTTCTGCGCTGGGGCCAGAACGCCTTCAAGAACTTTAAAGTCGTGCCGCCCAACACTGGCATCGTGCATCAGGTCAACCTGGAATACCTGGCGCGGGTTGTGTTCGACCAGGCGCGCGATGGCAAGCATATGGCCTACCCGGACACGCTGGTGGGCACCGACTCTCATACCACAATGATCAATGGCCTCGGGGTGCTCGGCTGGGGCGTTGGCGGCATCGAGGCCGAGGCGGCCATGCTGGGGCAGCCCATCACGATGCTGATTCCGCAGGTGGTGGGTTTCAAGCTGACGGGCAATCTGCCCGAAGGCGCGACGGCCACCGACCTGGTGCTGACGGTGACCCAGATGCTGCGTGAACGCGGTGTGGTAGGTAAATTCGTCGAGTTCTTTGGTGATGGCCTTGCCAATCTGCCGCTGGCCGACCGCGCCACGCTCGGCAACATGTCGCCCGAGTTTGGCAGCACCTGCGCGATTTTCCCGATTGACGGCGAGACCATACGCTATCTTGAGCTTTCGGGTCGCAGCGCGGAGCGCATTGCGCTGGTGGAAGCCTACGCCAGGACCCAGACGCTGTGGCGTGAGCAAGGCGCACCGGATCCCGACTACAGCGACCTGCTGAGCCTCGACATGTCGCAGCGTCGTGCCGAGCATCGCCGGGCCCCAAGCGACCGCAGGATCGGATTCCGCTGACGGTGGCCAAGGCGACTTTTGCGCGGCACATGGAGCCTATCCTGAAGAACCGCGAGCCTGCCAACGGCGGGCAGGCCAGTTTCGAGAGCGAGGGCGGCGATACCGCGGTGGGAACGGCTCTGGCGCAACCCAAAGGCGTTGCAAGAGTCTCGATCGACGGTCGCGAGCATGAGATGCGTGACGGCGCTGTGCTCATCGCGGCGATTACCAGCTGTACCAATACGTCCAACCCGGCTGTGATGATCGGAGCCGGCCTGCTGGCCCGCAACGCGCTGCAGAAAGGTCTGAATGCCAAAGCCTGGGTGAAGACCAGCCTTGCGCCAGGCTCCAAGGTGGTCACCGATTACCTTGAGAAGTCGGGCCTGCTCGATGATCTCCAGGGCCTCGGATTTCATATCGTGGGCTATGGCTGCACCACCTGCATCGGTAACTCAGGACCGCTGCGCCCGGAAATCGCCCAGGCAGTCGTCGATCATGACCTGGTCGGCTGCTCGGCGCTGTCAGGCAATCGCAATTTCGAAGGCCGCATTCATCCGCACGTGCGCATGAACTTCCTGGCGTCGCCGCCGCTGGTAGTCGCCTACGCGCTGGCCGGCACCATGGATTTTGACCTGCAGAAAGATGCCCTCGGCAAGGACAAGAACGGCAAGCCTGTTTATCTCCGCGATATCTGGCCGAGCCAGAAAGAGATTCAGGAAACGATTCTGTCCAACGTCGATAGCAGTATGTTCAAGCGCAGCTACGAAGGCGTGTTTGCCGGCGACAAGAACTGGAACAGTCTCGATATTCCAAAGGACAAGCGCTTTGACTGGCAGGCTGATTCGACCTACATCCGCAATCCGCCCTACTTCGAAGGCATGACGCTGGACACCGACGCGATCACCGACATCAAGGACGCGCGGGTGCTGGCCCTGCTGGGCGACACGGTGACCACCGATCACATCTCTCCCGCCGGCAGCATTGCCGCCGACAGCCCCGCGGCGAAGTATTTGCAGGAACAGGGTGTGGAGCCGAAAGACTTTAACTCCTACGGTTCGCGGCGCGGTAATCATGAGGTGATGATGCGCGGCACCTTCGCGAATATTCGCCTGCGCAACCAGCTTGCGCCGGGCACCGAGGGTGGCTGGACGCGTCTGCAGCCGGGCGGCGAGCAGATGAGCATTTATGATGCCTCTCTGCAGTACAGAAAAAACCACACGCCGCTTATCGTGATAGCAGGCAAGGAGTATGGCACCGGCTCGTCGCGCGACTGGGCCGCCAAGGGCACCCTGCTGCTGGGCGTGTCGGCCGTGATTGCCGAGAGCTACGAGCGCATCCATCGTTCCAACCTGATCGGCATGGGTGTGCTGCCTCTGCAGTTTGAGTACGGTGAAAATGCGTCTACGCATGGCCTGGACGGTTCCGAGCGTTATACGATTTCCGGGCTGGACAACGGACGCGCCTCGGTGGTCGATGTGACCGCCACAACGGAGAGCGGCAAAACAAAATCGTTCAAGGCACGCGTGCGCATCGATACGCCGAAGGAGCGCGAGTACTTCCAGAACGGCGGGATTTTGCATTACGTCCTGCGCCAGATGGCCAGGGCGAAAGTAGCCTGACGTCCACCGTGACCGACGCAGCATACATTTGAGCCAGACGACGGCTCGCTCAGCCGGAGTGGCGATTCCCCGCGCCCTGTGCGATGCCTTGTCATCAGCAGAGCGGGTCGTGGTGGCGACCGGGGCCGGCGTGTCCGCCCACAGCGGCATCCCGACGTTCCGAGATCGTCAGACGGGGCTCTGGGCGAAGTTCCGACCCGAGGACCTGGCCACGCCCGAGGCATTCGCACGTGATCCTGCGCTCGTCTGGGACTGGTACCAATGGCGCCGCGGCCTGCTGTCCGGCGTCCGGCCGAACGCCGGGCACCTTGCGCTGGCGGAACTCGAAGACCTGCTGCCCGGCTTCACGCTGGTCACCCAGAACGTCGACGGTCTGCACAAGCAGGCCGGCAGCAGGCGCCTGATCGAGCTGCACGGAAATATCCGCCGCAATCGCTGCTCGCGGGAAGGCACGCTGTCGGCGTGGTCGCCCGCCGAGTCTCAAAGCCCGCCGAGCTGTGAAGTGTGCGGCGCCTTCCTGCGGCCTGATGTCGTGTGGTTCGGGGAGGCGCTGAACACTGAGGTGCTGATGGCGGCCTTCGAGGCGGCTGGCAGTTGCGATGCCTTCCTGTCAGTGGGCACCTCCTCCGTCGTTGAACCGGCAGCGAGTCTTGCTCTGAGAGCAGCCGATAACGGTGCGTTCGTGGCTGAAATCAACCCGGAATCGACGCCGCTTACGGCCAGCGCGCACGTGAGTCTGCGCGGTCCCTCCGAGTTGTTGCTGCCTGCCCTGCTCGCGGCGCTGCAAGCCTCTAAATGAGTTCCCCGGACATCAACTGTGTCGTGCGGATTCACGCGGCGTGACCCGGGCCAAGTCCTTCAGGCCACCCAATCGCTGGCGCAGCGCGCGCCAGCTGCTGTTGATACTCGGCGATCAGCTGAGTCGCGATCATCCGGACCTTGCAAAGCTGGCGCCGGACAAGGACGTCATCCTGATGTGCGAAGTGCGGGAGGAAGCCGAGCATGTGCCCTCGCATGTTCAGCGTACTACGCTGTTCCTGTCCGCCATGCGGCACCATGCGCAGTGGCTCATGGAGCGCGGCTATCGTGTGCGCTATATCGCGCTGGATGACCCCGGTAATACTCACACGCTGAGCGGTGAGCTGGCGCGGGCGATTGCCGACCTGGGGCCGCAGGCAGTGCGCTGCATGCAGGCCGGCGAGCACCGCGTGGCCAGGGAGATCGGTGCCGCCTGTCGCAAAGCCAAGGTGACTTTGCACCTGAGCGAAGACCCGAGCTTTACCTGCACGCTGGCAGAATTTGATGACTGGGCGAGCGGGCGCAAGTCGCTGACCATGGAGTACTTTTACCGCGAGCGCCGGCGGGCGCTGGATATTCTTGTCGACGCCAACGGCAAGCCTGAAGGCGGCAGCTGGAACTTCGACGCCGACAATCGGGAGACGTTTACGGCGCCGCCCGAAATACCCGCCGCCCTACCGCGCCAGACCCGACGCGCTCACCCGGGAGGTCATGCTGCTGGTAGAAAAAACCTGGCCACAGGCGTACGGCAGCCTTGAGCACTTTCACTGGCCGGTCACCCGCGAACAGGCGCTGCGTGCACTCAACGATTTCATCCGCGTGCGACTGCCCTCTTTCGGACCCTACGAGGATGCGATGTGGAGTGGCGAGGCCTTCCTCTATCATTCGCTGCTCTCGGCTGCCCTGAACCTCCGGCTGCTTTCGCCGCGCGAGTGCGTAGACCGGGCGCTCGCCGCCTACCGCTCGGGTGACGCCCCGCTGAACAGCGTCGAGGGCTTCGTTCGCCAGCTCATCGGCTGGCGTGAATTCGTGCGGGGTATTTACTACCGCGAGGGGTCGGACTACGCATCAGGCAACGCGCTGGGACAGCAAGGCAGGCTGCCGGACTGGTACTGGACCGGCGAAACGGAAATGAATTGCCTGGCGCATTGCCTCGGCGAGGTGGTCCGGCATGGCTACAGCCATCACATTCCGCGGCTCATGGTGATCGGTAACTTTGCGCTGATCTCCGGGATCAGCCCGCTCAGCATCCATGCCTGGTTCCTGGCGATGTACGTGGATGCGGTGGAATGGGTGACCGCGCCGAATGTGATCGGTATGAGCCAGTATGCCGACGGTGGCGTGGTGGGTTCAAAACCCTATGCCGGCAGCGGCAAGTACATTCAGCGCATGTCTGACTATTGCGCCGACTGCGCCTTCGACGTACGCAAGAGATCTGGCGAGGGTGCGTGTCCCTTCAACGTGTTTTATTGGGACTTCCTGATCCGGCACTACGAAACTTTCGAGTCCAATCACCGCATGCGCATGATCGTGCGCAACGTCTCACGCATGGACCCGCAGGAGCTGGCCGCAATACAAAAGCAGGCGACGGCATTGCGCAAGCGTTTTGGTATCGCATGAGCACGCCTGGGGCGGAATCAGCCATCATTCTGAAGGAGACTGACAGATGACGGGGACACTGAGTGGCAAGACGGTATTTATAACGGGCGGCAGCCGGGGCATAGGCAAAGCCATCGGCCTGCGTGCGGCACGGGACGGTGCCAACATAGTCATCGCGGCCAAAAGCGACAAACCACATCCAAAGTTGCCAGGCACCATTCATAGCGCGGCCGAAGAGATGCGCTCGGCAGGCGGAGAGGCCCTTGCCATTAAAATGGACGTGCGTGATGAACACCAGGTACAGGACGCCATGCGTCTCGCTGTGGAGACTTTCGGTGGCATCGATGTACTGATTAACAACGCCAGTGCGATCGCATTAAAGGGTACGCTGGAATTGCCCATGCGGCGCTTCGACCTGATGTTCGGGGTCAATGTTCGCGGCACCTATGCCGCATCACAGGCGGCGCTCCCATTTCTCATCAAGGCGGACAATCCGCATATTCTGAATCTGGCACCGCCGATCAATCTCGATCCGAAATGGTTCAAAAACCATACGGCATACACGATGTCCAAATATGGCATGAGCATGTGCGTGCTGGGCATGGCCGCGGAATTTGCCGAGTCCGGCGTTGCGGTCAACGCGCTATGGCCAAAAACCGTTATCGCGACTGCGGCCCTTGCCATGTTGGGCGACGTCGTCAGGCCCGAGAACTGCCGCACGCCCGAGATCATGGCCGATGCCGCACACGCAATTCTGACTCGGGAGAGCCGCAGCTATACCGGCAATTTTGCGATCGATGAGGACGTGCTGCGCCAGGCCGGCCAGAATGACCTGTCGCGCTATGCCGTTGCGCCTGGCAAGCCCCTGCTGCCGGACTTGTTTCTGTAAAGCCAAGTGGTGCGTACGCGCCGGCAACTCAATCGCGAGTCCATACGCGTCGCTGTCGTGTAGGCAACACCTGGTTCAGCGACGGACCCATCCTGGCACATCACGCCAGGCCTCCGAGAGCGACCTGTCGAGTGCTTTGTATTCAGGTTCGATGCTACCGACCAATGCCCAGTACCTGCGGCAATGACTGAACTGCCGCCGGTGACAGAGCTCGTGAATAAACAGGTAACGCACGAGTTCAGGTTGCAGGAACAGCAGGCAGAAATTGATGCTGATGACACCCGTACTGGAGCAGCTTCCCCAGCGTGTTTTTTGCCCGCGCACCTGGGTCCTGGCGTAATCGATACCCAGTTCCTGACTGAGTTCGCGCAGCCAGGGCACCAGAGACTCGCGAGCGGACTGCGCCAGCCAGCTGCGCAGGACACTGCGACACTTCAGGCCGTGTGCCCTCGGCGCGGCAAGCTTAAGATCGCCGCCGGGTTCATGTAAGTAGCGCCGCCGTCCAAGGTCGTTGCTGTAACTGACATTGACGCTCATGCCGGTGGCAGCAAGATCGATCCGGTCCGGTAAACGGGTATCCAGCGGGGGCTCATGTTTCAGCTGGCCGCGGGCGCGGTCGATCCAGTCCTGACTCTCGGCCACGAAGGCCTGGACCTCAGCGGCCCGAACGCGCAGCGGCGCGACCACTTCCACGCGGCCACCGGGATGGACGTGCACCGACAGTCGCCGGGCGCGTTTGCTGCGCCGTACAGAAAAAACACTCCGCGGCGGAGCGTCTTCAAAAATATCGAGTTGCCTGTTCAGTCTCCCGATTCCGGATTGTCGGTGTAGGGTTCCACCTCGGCCCCTTCCACACCACCGACAGAGGCGGAGTCATGCACGAACAATCGTATCGGGCGCTCGGCGATGACCTTGCCCACGACATGTGAGTCGGGGCCGACGATGACGCGCGGTTTGTCGCTCATGGAAAACGTGCCCCTGGGTTTCCTGATCACAATATTCTGTGCCGCCTCGCTGCCATCGATCAGCGTGACCTGCCCACCATAGGCAACGATATCACCCGCCACCCGGGTGCCGCGCAGTTCGGCGCTGCCATTGATCAGAAAGACGTCCCCTTCGATCACCGTTTCGGCGTCCGTATCCAAACTGCCGTTAACCAGATTGACGCTGCCGATGTGCACGGAGCGCCGTGCACGGATGCCGCCGTTGACAGAATCAACTGCCCCCGACCGGGACTGGCTGCCCAGGCGGATGCTGCCGTTGACTGTCTTGATATCGCCGGCCGTTGCCCCGTCGTCGAGATCGACATTGCCATTAACGGAGTTAATATTACCCTCCAGCACAGCGCCATTGCCCACGATAATCGAGCCGTTGACGCTGCGTGCCCCGCCTTCCCGGGTCTCTCCGTCGGCGATACGGATCGTGTCGTTAACGCTGCCACTGCCGCAGGCGCCGATCAGCAAGGTGGCAAACAGCGTTGCCGTTATTCCCGTAAATTTCATTGGCCCCTCCGATTCATAATGAAGCCGCGAGCCTGGCACCCTGATCTATCGCGCGCTTGGCGTCCAGCTCTGCGGCACGTTCGGCCCCGCCGATCAGATGCACTGAGATTCCAGCCGCATGCAGGGGTGCCTGCAGTTCTCGCAGCGGAATTTGCCCGGCGCAGATCACCACATTATCCACAGCCAGGTGCCTGGGTTCACCATCGACCTCGATGTGCAGACCATCGTCATCAATGCGGCGGTAGGTGACGCCGGGCAGCATGGTCACGCCACGGTGGCGCAGGGTCAGCCTGTGAATCCAGCCGGTGGTCTTGCCGAGACCGCTGCCAGGCTTGCCCTGCTTTCTTTGCAGCATAAAGATTTCTCTGGCGGTATCAGGTGTATCCGGTTTGACGCCGGCCACTGCGCCCCGGCTGCCCAGGCTACGATCAATACCCCACTCCTTCGCGAAGGCTGCTATGTCCAGGCTGGGCGATGCACCGCTGTGACTCAGAAATTCGGCCGTGTCAAAGCCGATGCCGCCGGCGCCAATCAGGGCGACCCGCCTGCCGACCGGCGCCTGGTTCAGGATGACGTCCACGTAGGAAAGCACCATGGGATGGTCTATGCCTTCGATCTCGGGGACCCGCGGCGTGACGCCGGTAGCCAGAATCACCGCGTCATAGCCGCCCGCGGTGAGCGTCTCGGCGGAGACGCGCTGATTCAGCCTGAGATCAACCTGCTGCAACTCCGCCTGCTTGCCGAAGTAGCGCAGCGTTTCGGCGAATTCTTCCTTGCCGGGAATGCGCTTCGCAATATTGAACTGCCCGCCAATCTCCGGCGCTGCGTCGAACAGCACGACGTGGTGTCCCCGTTCTGCGGCGATGGTTGCGCAGGCAAGCCCCGCAGGGCCGGCGCCTACCACCGCAATTTTTTTCACCGGTGTCGGCCTTCACATAGTTGAGCTCCAGCTCACGGCAGGCGCGCGGATTTACGAGGCAAGATGAGCGCTTGCCGGCAAAGGTGTGATCGAGGCAGGCCTGATTGCAGGCGATGCAGGTATTGATCTCGCTCGCGCGTCCCGAGTGCGCCTTGGCCATGAATTCAGGGTCCGCCAGGAACGGGCGGGCCATGGAGACCATGTCGGCATCGCCGCGCGCCAGCACCGCCTCGGCAACCTCCGGCGTATTGATGCGATTTGTGGTCACCAGCGGGACGCTGACTGCTTCGCGAAACTTGCGCGTCACCCAGGTAAACGCGGCGCGCGGCACCATGGTGGCGATGGTCGGAATCCGCGCCTCATGCCAGCCGATCCCCGTGTTGATGATGCTCGCGCCTGCCTGCTCGACCGCCACTGCCAGCTGAGCGACTTCCTCTGCCGTGCTGCCATCCTTTATGAGGTCCAGCATAGACAGGCGATAAACGATGATGAAATCCTGCCCCAGCGCCGCGCGCGTGCGCCGCACGATCTCCACGGGCAGGCGAATCCTGTTTTCAAACGCACCGCCCCACTCGTCCTTGCGCTTGTTGGTATGGGTCACAATGAACTGATTGATGAAATACCCTTCCGAGCCCATGACCTCGACGCCGTCATAGCCGGCGTCGCGGGCCAGTTCGGCGCAGCGCACGTAGTCCCGAATCTGCTTCTCCACCCCGCGGGCGCTCAGGGCCCACGGTGTGAACGGGCTGATCGGCGACTTGATTCTGGACGGGGCCACCGCGATCGGGTGGTAGCCGTAGCGGCCGGCGTGCAGGATCTGCATGCAAATGCGTCCGCCTTCCGCGTGCACCGCATCGGTCACCAGGCGATGGCGCGCCACTTCTCTGCGTGATGAGAGCTTGCCCGCAAATGGCGCCACCCAGCCTACCCGGTTAGGCGCGATACCGCCGGTCACGATCAGCCCGACGCCGCCGCGCGCACGCTCTGCAAAATAGGCGGCCATCGCCGGATAATCACGGGCCCGGTCTTCCATGCCGGTATGCATGGAGCCCATCAGCACCCGATTGGAGAGCGTGACGAAGCCAAGGTCGAGCGGTTTAAACAGGTTTGGATAGAGTTGGCTCAATGCTGTCGCTCCGTATTGCGGCGCCCCCCGGTGACGCAACGCATCATAAGACAAGACGCACGGCAGGGACAGTTGACGCCCGCGCTCGCGGCCTTGATCCGCGTCAAACGCAGTCAGCAGCGCCGCGGCGTTGCCGGCGAAACTCGCGACCCTGCTGCAGTCTTGACGCAGGGTCCCGGCGAACCGGTTAGAATGCCCGGCTTCCCGAATCGATCATCCATGCCTGCCAAGGGGTCAAAATGAAGCACGCTCAAACCGCCCTTATCCCGTCTGCATTGTGCTGCGTCCTGCTATTCGCCTGTGGCTCACTGCACGCCGAAGAGCAGCCCGCGAAGGCGGACCAGGAGGACAAGGCAGCCTGGGACATCGAGAATCCCGGCGCACCCTCCCGGGACGTCGATATCGATACGCGCACCGGTACCTGGCTGTCTCTGGACGTGAGCCCGGATGGCAAGCGCGTGGTCTTCGATTTGCTCGGTGATATTTACGAGTTGGCCATGACCGGCGGCGAGGCCAGGGCCCTCACCTCGGGTGTGGCCTGGGACATGCAGCCGCGCTTTAGTCCGGACGGCAAGTCCATCGCGTTTATCAGCGATCGCGACGGCGCCGACAATCTCTGGGTCATGGGCGCTGGCGGCGAGACCCCGAAACAGGTCAGCAAGGAGGACTTCCGGCTGGTGCACAACCCGGCATGGACCCCCGACGGCGAGTATCTTGCGGTGCGCAAGCATTTCACCAAGACCCGTTCGGCCGGCGCGGGGGAAATATGGCTCTATCACCGTTCCGGCGGCGCCGGCCTGCAGATGGTGGAAAAACGCAATGACCAGAAAGATATCAACGATCCCGCCTTTTCCCCGGATGGCCGCTATCTGTACTATTCCGAAGACGTCACGCCGGGCGATTCTTTCGAGTACAGCAAGGACTCCAACGGCGAGATCTACCAGGTCAAGCGCCTGGATCTCAGTGACGGACGCATCGCGCCCTACATTGGCGGTCCGGGCGGCGCCGTGCGCGCGCTGCCTTCGCCGGACGGCAAGACGGTCGCGTTCCTGCGTCGCAACCAGTACCGCACGACCCTGTATGTCAAAGACATCCGCAGCGGCACCGAGCGGCCGGTTTATTACGACCTTGATCGCGACAACCAGGAAATCTGGGCTATCCACGGCCTGTATCCCAATGGCGCCTGGCTGCCAGATAGTCAGTCTATTTTGCTCTGGGCGGGCGGTAACCTGAATAATATCAATATTTTAACGGGTAAAGCTCAAGTCATTCCTTTTCATGTGTCGGGCACTCGCAAGGTCTTCGAAACCGTACGCTTCAAAACCGAAGTGGCCCCTGCCCGGTTCCCGGTCAGGATGCTGCGCTGGGTGGCTACCTCGCCCGATGGCAGCCAGGTGATTTACCAGGCGCTGGGCAAACTCTATGTCAAAGCGCTGCCAGACGGGGCGCCTCGTCGACTGACCAGCCAGGATGACCACGTGGAGTTGTATCCCGCCTTCTCCCGCGACGGCAAGCAGGTCGTCTATACAAGCTGGGATGATGAAGCGCTGGGCGCAGTCCGCGTGATTTCAGCTCGCGGTGGCAAGAGTCGCGTCATCACCAGCGAGCCTGGCCACTACGCTGAACCCACGTTTTCGCCGGACGGCAAGACGGTGGTCTACCGCAAGCTCGAGGGCGGCTACCTGCGCGCGCCGCGCTGGGGCGAAGAGCCCGGCATCTATGCCATTCCGAGCAAGGGGGGTGAGGCGCACCTGGTAACGCGTGATGGCATCAGGCCGCAATTCGGCGCGGCAAATGACCAGCTCTACCTGATGCGGTTTGGCGAGGAAAGTGTCCGCAAACTGGTGCGTGTCACGCTGGACGGTCGCGAGGCGTTCACGCCACTGCAGAGCAAGTACGCCAGCGAGTTCCGGGTGTCACCGGACGAACGCTGGGTCGCGTTCAGCGAACGCTTCAACGCGTATATCGCCACGTTGCCGCGCACCGGCAAGACGATTGAAATCGGACCCGGCGCCAAGGGCATCCCCGTCAGCAAGGTCTCACGGGACGCCGGCGAATACCTGCACTGGTCGGGCGATGGCCAGACTTTGCACTGGGCGCTCGGCAATCAGCTGTTCAGCGAGGATCTGGCCAAGGCGTTCAGCTTTGAATCCACCGATCCGGACGCGCCCGACCCCGAACCGGTGAGCGAGGGTCTGGCGATCGGATTCGAAACTGCGCTCGATGTTCCGGACGGAAAGCTGGCGTTGGTGGGTGGCCGCGTGCTGTCCATGCGCGGCGATGAGGTGATCGACGACGGCGTGGTGGTTGTGGAGAACAACCGAATTCTGGCTGTCGGATCACGGGATGAAACGCCGGTTCCGGCTGACGCGACCCGTATCGATGTGACCGGCAAAATCGTAATGCCCGGCATCGTCGACGTGCACTGGCATGGTGCCCAGGGTCAGCAGGAATTTGTCCCCGAGCAGAATTGGGTCAACCTTGCCAGCCTCGCCTTCGGCGTGACGACCATCCACGATCCTTCTAACGATTCCAGCCAGATATTTGCGGCCAAGGAACTCGCGCGCGCCGGGCTGATCACCGCGCCGCGGATCTTTTCGACAGGCACGATTCTCTACGGTGCCACCACCGCGTTTACGGCCGAGATCAACAGCCTGGAGGACGCGTTCTCGAATCTCCGGCGAATGCAGGCGTTGGGCGCCGAGAGCGTGAAGAGCTACAACCAGCCGCGCCGCAACCAGCGCCAGCAGGTGCTGATGGCCGCCCGCGAGCTTGGCATCAACGTAGTGCCCGAAGGCGGCGCGCTGTTTCAGGCCAATATGAACATGATCGTGGACGGCCACACCGGCATCGAACACGCGCTGCCGGTGGCTGATGTCTATGACGACGTGGTGCAGCTGTGGTCGCAGACCGCAGTAGGCTATACGCCTACCCTCGTGGTGGCCTACGGCGGCATCTTTGGTGAGCGTTACTGGTATCAGCACACCAACGTCTACGAACACGAGCGCCTGCTGAGCTTCGTGCCGCGGGAAGAGATCGATCCCGTTGCGCGCCGCCGCTATATGGCGCCGGAGTCTGAATACAACCACTTCGCCACTGCCAGGCAGGTGAACAAGCTCGCCGAGAACGGCGTTCTGGTTAACATCGGTGCGCACGGACAACGCGAAGGGCTCGGCGCACACTGGGAGATGTGGATGCTGAGCCAGGGCGGCATGTCCGGCATGGACGTGCTGCGCGCGGCGACCATCAACGGCGCCCGTTACCTGGCCATGGATGACGAAATCGGGTCGCTCGAGCCGGGCAAGCTTGCCGACATGATCGTGCTGGATCGTGATCCGCTGGAGAACATCCGCAATACCGACTCAGTGAAATACGTCATGGTCAACGGCCGACTATACGATGCAGCGACCATGAACCAGCTGGGCAACCACCCGGCGACCCGGGCACCCTTGTATTGGGAAAAGCAGGCAGCGCAGGCCGGACGCTGAGCAGTCAGCGGCTCAGCCCGACGCCGTCTCGTCCTGCAGCCGCACGGGCCCGGAGAGGGCCGGATGGCGGGCGGTAACGCCGGCATAGAACTGGCGAATGCCCGCCATGTCCTTGTCCGGGTTGCCGGTGAGCCACAGCGGTGAACTCAGCGTGACGCGGCGCCTGGCGTAGTCCATCGAAACCAGCACCAGCGGCACGTCGGCGGCGCGGGCGATCCGGTAAAAACCGGATTTCCAGTACGGCTTGTAGCTGCGGGTGCCCTCGGGCGCGAGGGCCAGGTACATCTGTCGGGCTTTGGCGAAACTTCGTTCTACCTGTTCGATAGTATCCTGGCCGTGAGCGCGATTGACCGGGATCGCACCGGTAGCGCGCAAAAGCGCGCCCAGCGGCCACCAGAACAGGCTGTGTTTGGCGAGATAATTGACGGGCATGCCGAGACCGTATCGATACAGCAACAGGATAGGCATGTCCCAGTTAGAGGTATGCGGCGCAACCACAATGACCGCGCGCGCAACCGGCGGTACGCTGCCACTGCATGTCCACCCGCGCAGACCGAGGAGCAACCAGCAGATGTTGCGCATGAGCGTCTTACCCCGTCACCTGAATTCCGGTAAATTGCACCCCTGATCTCAAACCCCACGGGCTCGCTCTGCGCCGCAATGCCGGCCGCATCGGGAATATGCCAGCATGACCCTCCTCGAAGCCCGCGACCTTGTCAAACGATATCCCGGCGTACTTGCCGTAGATGGCATCAATTTCGAGGTTCGTCGCGGCGAGTGCTTCGGGCTGCTGGGGCCCAACGGCGCTGGCAAGACAACCACGGTCGAGATGCTCGAGGGTATCCTGCGCCCCAGCAGCGGCCAGGTGCTTTATAACGGCTCGCCACAGGATGCCCGCTTTCGCGAAGAAGCCGGCATCCAGTTTCAGAGTACGGCGTTGCAGGACCATCTGTCAGTGCTGCAGACCTTGCAGCTATTCAGTCGACTCTACAGCCGCAACCGGCCGCTCGCCGAGATCATCGAGATCTGCAATCTCTCTGAACTGCTGGAGCGAGACAATCGCAAGCTGTCCGGGGGCCAGCGCCAGCGGCTGCTGCTGGCCATCGCGCTGGTCAATGACCCACAGGTGATTTTTCTTGACGAGCCAACCACCGGCCTGGACCCGCAGGCGAGGCGGAATTTCTGGGCGCTCATCGAGCGGATCAAGGCCGAGGACAAAACCATTGTCCTGACCACGCACTACATGGAAGAGGCCTATCTCCTGTGCGACACCATCCTCATCATGGACCATGGTCATATCATTGCGCAGGGCTCACCGGCGAAGCTGCTCAAAGAGCATTTCAGCGACGTGATTCTTTCGCTGCCGCGCAGCGTTTGGTCGCCGGCCCTGGGAGCGGCATGCCCGTTCCTGGTGTTGGAACTCGAGGACAGCATTGAGATATCCACGGCCGACGTGGACGCAGCCATTCGCTGGCTGGGCGAGCAGGCTGTGTCGCTTGCGGGCCTGCGAATCCGGCCACGCACCCTCGAAGATCTCTTCATCGAACTGACCGGCAAGGAGCTGCGCGCATGATGCGCCGTTTCCTTGCCATCCTGCACGCCCGCAATATCGAATTCGTGCGTGACCGGTCGACGCTGGGCTGGAACGTTATCCTGCCCCTGGTGCTGGTGTTTGGCCTCGCCGCGGTTTTCTCCTCGCCTCCACGCGCCCTGTTCAAGGTCGGCGTCATGACCGAGCAGCGCTCGATCGAGGATGTTGCCGATCCGTTCATCACCCTGCGCTACGTTGATTACATCAAGGTCGATGACGAGCAGGCGGCGGTTACCAAAGTCGAGCGCCACCAGCTGGATATGCTGCTTGACCTGCGTACGGAGCCTGCCCGCTACTGGATAAACGCAGATTCACGCAACGGCTATATGCTGGAACGCCTGCTGGCCAGCGATTCGGCGGTTGCGGCGGTCAGACAGACGGTGAGCGGACGTGCCGTGCGCTACATCGACTGGCTGGTGCCGGGCATCCTCGGCATGAACATGATGTTCAGCTGCCTGTTTGGGGTGGGCTACGTGGTCGTGCGTTACCGCAAGAACGGTTTCCTGAAACGATTGCGGGCAACGCCGATCACCGCGTTGGAGTTTGCCAGCGCCCAGATCGTTTCACGCATGCTGCTGATCATGACGATTACCGTGGCGGTGTTCGCAGGGACAAACTATTTCCTGCATTTCCGCATGGATGGCAGCTACCTTGCGCTGTTCGTGGTCGCGGCGCTCGGCGCGTTCTCCATGATTGCGCTCGGTTTCATGGTGGCGGCGAGGATTACCAGCGAAGAGCTGGCCGGCGGGCTGCTGAACGTCGCCAGCTGGCCAATGATGATTCTGTCCGGGGTATGGTTTTCGCTGGAAGGCACCAGCCCGTTTGTTCAGAAGCTCGCGAATATTTTCCCGCTCACCCACATGTTGAGCGCTGCGCGCGCGATCATGCTCGACGGCGAGGGCCTGACCGCGATCCTGCCACAGCTCGGCTGGCTGCTGCTGATGAGTGGGCTGTTTGTGGGGCTCGGCGCGCTGAGCTTTCGCTGGCAGTCAGACTAGATCCTGGTCGCCAGCCTGCCCTGCATCTTCACTGGCGGTACGCCACTCGCCGAACGGAAAGGGCTGCACATCGCTGACGAAACTCACGTAGCGCCAGATGTCATAAACGTACAGGGATAAGTCGCCGGCGAACGCAAGCAGCTTCGAGTTTTTTTCGCCGGACAGCAACACCGTGAAAAACTGAATCACAACCACCACGACCAGGACAAACTCTGCGAGACCCATGATCAAAGCGAAAACGACAATATAAAAAAACCGCAGCCAGGTATTTCTGGACCGCACATTTTTTTTCACGTTCTCATCGAGCAAGGGCTTTTCAACCCGCGCATCTTCATCCGACCGTTCGTCACTCATGCTCACCTCGTCTTTCGCTGCTGCTTACCCGGAGTATAGCCACTGAGCGGCTCAAAGTTCCCGCAGCGCCGTCGTGATGGGAATCCGTGCCGCGCGGATGCCTGGCAATATGCCGCCGATAAAGCCAATCAGCAGGGCGATAACGACGCCGGTCAGAAGCAGCTCGGGGGTGACCGCGAAGCCGAAACTGACCTGGCTGAAACTGTTCCAGTTCAGGGTGGCTACCTGGAAACCATTGAATATGAGATACGCGAGCAGTGCGCCAATGACGCCGCCCAGAAGGCCGAGCAACAGCGCCTCCAGAAGCACCGACGCGACGACCGGGATGGCGCCAAAGCCCAGTGCTCTCAGCGTGGCAATTTCCCGAATGCGCGAGGCCACCGCGTTGTACATGGTGTTGATGGCGCCGAACACGGCACCGAGCCCCATCAGGGCGCCCACAAAAACGCCGATGGTCGTCACAAACGCGGCGAAAAACCGGGACTGCTCGGCGTAGAATTCTGACTCGGGCATAACGCTGACATTAAGCCGTGGGTCGGCCGTCAGCGCGTCTTTGAATTCCTGAATCGCGGCGGGTGAGATCAGTCGGGCGCGCAGCGTGGAATAAGAGTTGCCGCGTCGATAGCTGTCCTGTATCACGCGCACATCGCCCCATATTTCCGACTCGGGCACCCCGCCTTCGGCCGCCATGATGCCGACGACCTGCCATTCACGTGTCCCCCATTTCAGGGTTCTGCCGAGTTCGAGACCGGCAAAGTTCTCACGGGCGCCCCTGCCAACCACGATCTCGTTCAGCCCCGGCGTAAACATGCGGCCCGCAATGATTTCGACGTTGCCGCGCACCTCAAAGGCCATCGGGCTTACGCCACGAAACGGCACGTTGGATGACGTGCCGGTGGATTTGCGCGGCACGTCAACGATAACGAAAACCTCAGGGGAAACCAGCATCGAGTTGCCCAGCGTTGCCAGGCCTGGCGCCGTGGCAACCGCCTGGACATCTTCCTGGCTGAACGCGCTGTCCATCTCCCCGGTCGCTGAAGCCCGCAGCAGGATGGTTAAGTCGGGCCGTGAGGTGTCGGCCATAGCCGCGCGAAAACCCGCCGCAATAGACAGCAGGCCGACGGTCACCATGACTACGCCGGCAATGCCGACGATGGCGACCAGCGACGAGATCCAGCGGCGCGGCAGATTGGCGATGTTGACCTTCGACACGGCGTATACCTGCCGCAAAGCTGTAATGGGATTCATCAGAGGACCCTCCGCAGCGCTTCCACGCTCTTCATTCTCATCGACTGCCAGGCAGGCAATGCGCCTGCCAGCGCGCCTACGGCAATGACGATCAGCACCCCGACGACCAGATCCCCGGGCGGAATGAAGAAGGCTGGCAGGAACCCGCTGGTCGGATCGCCGCCAAATTGCACTGCCAGCCAGGCCAGGCCAAGCCCCAGCAGGCCGCCCGTCAGCGCCAGGAAGGTGGACTCTCCGACCACCAGGCCCATCAGTCCGGTGCGCGAGAACCCGAAGATATTCATGATCGCCAGATCCGCGGTCCGCTCACGCACCGACTGTGCCATCGTGTTCCCGACAATCAGCAGCAGGGTAAAAAAGACCACCGCCACTATGGCCGTAAAAATGGCGCCGATGTTGCCAACCTGATTCGCAAAGCCCTGCAGGAACTCTTTTTCCGAGGCGGTCTTGGTCTCGTTCGGTGAATTGGCGAACAGCGCGTCCAGCCGTGCCGCGACCTCGTCCAGCCTGGCGGGATCTTCCACCCTGATGACGTACCAGCCGACCAGGCCGTCGCCGAAGGCCCGTGATTCGTTGAAATAGTCATAGCGAAAAAGCATGGCGCTGGTGTCCACGCCTTCCTTGCCATCGTAAATTCCGACGACATTGAATTCCCAGGTCCGCGTGCCGTCCTTGTTCTGCCAGATGCCGCTGGTGATCGGGATGCGGTCACCCACCTGCCAGCCAAAGCGTTCCGCCAGCCCCGAGCCGATCAGCGCGCCCTGCCGGTCAGCGAGCCAGGCCTTCTGCTGGCTCTCAGGCACCGTGACCTCCGGATACATCCTGAGATAGGCGGTGGGGTCCACCGGAAACTGCGCAAAAAAATTGCGCTGCTCCTGAAAGTAACCGCCAAACCAGGTCTGGTTCATGACGTCGGCGACGCCGCTCGTGGCCGCAATTTTTGCCTGGTAGCTTTCCGGCAGCAGATTAATCAGCGAAACCTTGTCGGTCATGATCATGCGATCGACGCCGGCAACCTCAACGCCCCCGACAAACGCCGCCCGAATCGCCGCAAGGTAGGCAAACAAGAAAAACGCGATAAAGATCGACAGGAAAGTAAATATCGTACGGACCTTTCTCCGCCCGAGGCTCGCCGTGATCAATGCCAGGTATTTCATTCTACCGGTGCTCCCACCAGCTGCCCCTTGTCCAGGAAGAGTGTGCGCTTTGCCCTGGCGGCTGCATGGGGATCATGTGTCACCATCAGGATGGTTTTGCCCTGCTGAGCGTTGAGCGCCTGGAGGAGATCAAGGATTTCGTCGCCCGCAGCTCGATCGAGATCGCCAGTGGGCTCATCACACAGCAGGACCTTGGGGTCGGTCACAATGGCCCGCGCGATGCCAACCCGCTGCTCCTGCCCACCGGACAGCTCTGCAGGCTTGTGCCGCGCTCTGTCAGCAAGGCCGACGAGCTCCAGCGCGGCTGCCACGCGCGTTCGGCGTTCTTGCTTGCTGAGCTTGGTCAGCAGCAGCGGCAGTTCCACGTTCTTCTCGGCACTGAGCACCGGCAACAGATGGTAGAGCTGAAAGATGAAGCCGACGTTGCGCGAACGCCAGCGCGCCAACCGGCTCTCTGACAGATCGTCGATGCGCTGACCGGCCACGCTGATCTCGCCGCTGCTGGGCCGATCAATGCCGCCAATCATGTTGAGCAGCGTGCTCTTGCCCGAACCGGATGGGCCCATGAGCGCGAGAAAGTCACCCGCCTCCACGTCAAGATCCAGGCTCTGCAACACATGCACGATTTCCGCGCCGCGCCGGTAGTCCTTGCTGACTTGCCTGACCTCGACCATGTTACTTTCGCTCATGGCATCGTCCCCTTGTTACCGATGTTACTGCTTCATTCGCCCTGGCTGGTCCTGACCGTCGCCCCGTCGGTGAGGTCGGCGGCAGGCGCTGCGACCAGAACCTGACCCGGGCTCAGTCCCGCGACCACCTCGTAGCGGTCGTCAAGCCGCCTGCCCAGCCTGATTGCCCGCTTCTCCAGCTGCTCATTGCGGACCACCCAGACGTAGTCGCGGTCATTCTCATTGAACACGCTGCCGACCGGAATCAGGCCCACCGCCCTGGCCTCCGCCGCCGACACCTCCGCCTCGGGTTCCAGGAAGCGGACCTTGACCCCCATATCAGGCAGTATGCGCGGGTCCAGCGCGTTAAACCCGAGCCGCACCTTAACCGTGGCCCGATTGCGATCGGCGGTAGGCACGATATTGATGACACGGGCCGCGATCTTCCAGTCCGGATAGGCATCGAGCACGGCCTCCACGGGCTGTTCCGGATAGACGCGGTTGATATACGCCTCGTTAACGTCCACCTCAATTTCGCGCGAGTCCATGTCCACGATGGTGCAGATGCCGGTGCGCGTGAAGCCGCCGCCGGCCGACATCGGGGAGATCATCTCACCAGGCTGCGCGTTCTTGGAGATTATGACGCCTGAAAATGGCGCACGGATTACGAGGTCATCGAGGTCCTGGCGGGCGAGCTCAACGTTGCGACCCGCAACGTCAATGTCGCCGCGCGCGGATCGAAGCCTTGCTTCAAGCGCCGAAACATCCGCCTGCGCCGCTTCCAGTGCGCTGGTACTTACGAGGTTCTGCTCCCGCAGGGACTGGGTACGACGCAGCGTGCGCCGCGCTTCGTCCAGCCTCACGACAATCTCCTGCAACATGTTGCCGGCCGCCTTCTCCTGGCTCTCGGCCAGTGCCAACCGGGCCTTGACCGTGCTGTCATCCAGCCTCGCCAGTATGTCGCCCTCTTTGACCAGGGCGCCTTCCTCGACACGCACGTCGATGATCTTGCCCGTCACTTTGGACGAAACGGTAGCGATGCGCCTTGCCACCACGTAGCCCGAGGCATTCAGCACGGTCGCCGAACTGCCGGTGGCCGGCGCCTGCACAGCTACCGTTGCCACGGCTGCATGCTCGCCACCTCGCCAGAACCAGGCCAGCAAAGCGAGCAATACGATCAGGGCAACGCCTGCAAGCCACCACTTGCCGGCACCGCCTGCTTGCAAGTCGTCATCACCGCGTTCGATGCGCAAGGCATCCAGCTTGTCTTTATCAAGTGCCATAAATTGTTGTTGAACAGGCTATACGTTTGCAGGCGTTGCCGCCCCGGGTGGGTCGCGCACGCTTGCAGCCTTGAGAGCGCTTTCTCCTGACCGCGCCGTCATTGGCGCGCGAATACGGCCTTAGTGTAACCTGCGGCCCCGCAGCCACCAACCGGGCCGTCACAGTAATCTATGCATCCACTGGTCGACATTGGCGCCAATCTGACCCACGACAGTTTCGATCCCGATCGAAATGCGGTGATCGAGCGTGGTCTGGCAGCCGGCGTGGGCCGAATGGTGGTGACAGGCAGCAGCGTCGTGGAAAGCGGCAAAGCGGTGGCGCTGGCTGACTCTATGCCGGGCGTCCTGTTCGCGACTGTGGGGATCCATCCTCATCATGCCAGCGAATTCGCCGTCGACAGTGCGGCTGAGCTGGAAGCGCTGTTAACCCGCAACTCCGCGGTGGCTGTCGGTGAGTGCGGTCTCGATTATTTCCGCAATTTTTCCTCGCCGGCCGACCAGCAGGCAGCCTTCGAGGCGCAGCTCGAGCTGGCGGCGCGCCTGGGCAAACCGGTATTTCTGCATCAGCGGGACGCCCACGCTGAATTCATGGCGATGCTCCGGCCCTGGCGTGAACAGCTGTCCCGGGGGGTTGCCCATTGTTTCACCGGCGGGCGCAGTGAACTGCATGACTGCCTGGATCTCGATCTGCATATCGGCATCACCGGCTGGATCTGTGATGAACGCCGAGGTCAGCACCTGCGTGAAGTTGTCCGCGATATTCCCGCAGATCGCCTGCTGATTGAAACCGACGCCCCCTACCTGTTGCCGCGCGATCTGACTCCAAAACCAAAATCGCGCCGCAACGAGCCGGCCTATTTGCCGCATATTCTTACGGTCATTGCAGCTTGTACGGAGCAGTCCGCGAGTCAGCTCGCCGAACAGACCACGCGCAATGCGGTCAGGTTTTTTGATCTCGAACGCGAGGGCTGAATACACAGCGCAGACAACGGCGCCTGGCTGTCCGGTTCCTGCCGCCGCGTCTTTGCGCTAAAGTAGGCGCCCCCGGAAAACACTGTCAGGACGTTGTTATGGATGCAGGAAAACTCCGCGAGTACGTGAATGCGAGGTGGGACGACGAGATCGTCCCGGAGCTGTGCGAGTACATCAAGATCCCGAACAAATCGCCGCTCTTCGATCCGGACTGGGAGCGCCATGGCTACATGGACCAGGCCGTCGCGCTGGCAGAAAAATGGGTGCGCAAGCAGCCCATCGACAACATGCAGGTTGAGGTCATGCGCCTGCCGGGACGCACGCCGCTGCTGTTCGTGGACATTCCCGGCGACAACGATGACTGCGTATTGCTCTACGGGCACCTGGACAAACAGCCGGAATTCACCGGTTGGGAAGAAGGGCTCGATCCGTGGCAGCCGGTGATTCGTGACGGCAAGCTGTATGGCCGCGGTGGCGCCGATGATGGCTATGCGGTGTTCGGTTCGCTGACCGCTATTCAGGCCCTGCGCGATCAGGGTATCCCGCACGCCCGTTGCGTGGTCATCATCGAGCTGTGCGAAGAAAGCGGCAGCTATGACCTGCCCCACTATATCGATGCATTGGGAGATCGCATCGGGCAGCCATCTCTGGTGGTCTGCCTGGATGCCGAATGCGGCAACTACGACCAGCTGTGGTGCACGACGTCTCTGCGCGGCAACCTCGTTGGCACGCTGTCCGTGGACGTGCTGAAAGAAGGCGTCCATTCCGGGGCGGCCAGCGGCATTGTGCCGTCCAGTTTCAGGGTGCTGAGGGCGTTGTTAGGGAGGCTGGAAGATCAGGAAACCGGCGCGATGCTGCCCGGGTTCCTGCAGCCGACCATTCCGGAGCAGCGACGCAGCCAGGCACAGGCGGCTGCGAAGGTGCTGGGCAAAAGCGTCTACGAAAAATTTCCATGGGCGCAGGGCGTGCAACCAGTCAAGTCAGATCTGACCGCGCTGTTGCTGGACAACACCTGGGGTTCGACCCTGTGTGTGACGGGCGCCGAGGGGATCCCCACTATGGGCAATGCCGGCAACGTCATGCGGCCCAACACCACGCTGAAGCTGTCATTCCGCCTGCCGCCGGATGCGGATGCGGAGGACGCCGGGCAACGTGTCAAAGCGATTCTGGAGAAGAACCCGCCGCACAATGCACGCGTGACGTTCAAGGTCGAGTCGGCGATGGGCGGCTGGAACGCGCCCGAGGTCAGCCCCTGGCTGGCCGACGCGATGATGGAGGGTTCACGCGCCTTCTTTGGCGCCGACTCCATGTACATGGGCACTGGCGGCAGCATTCCGTTTATGGGTTTGCTGGGCGAGAAGTTCCCCGGCGTGCAGTTCCTGGTGACCGGCGTGCTGGGCCCTCACTCAAACGCGCATGGCCCGAACGAATTCCTGCACATCGACACCGGTAAAAAAGTGACTGCCTGCGTGGCCAGGGTGCTGGCGGCGCACTTCGAACGGCGCGGCAGCAGGAAAGCTGCCTGAGGACTTAATGCTGGGAGATGAGCTGAATCTGCTCCCAGCTGGCGTGGAAGGCGCTGATTGATGCCGTGCCCTGGCGGGACGTGTCAGCAAACTCGCTTTCAAGTTCCGCCAAAGTAACCGCCTGCTCTGGTCGGCCGCGCACAAATTCTGCGTCACCGAGAAAAACCACGCGCCCGTAGACCGGCACGTCGCGCACCAGTGCCCGGACCGCGGAGGTTCGGGCGCGCAGGGCTGCCAGCGGATTTGCGAATCGAAATCGCTCATTGCCATGCATTGCGGTCCACTCTTCGAGCTTTTCGCCCGCGAAAACAGACCCGGTGACTTCCTTAAGGTCCATGACCAGGATGCCGCGCGCGGTCAGCAGGATGTGCGGAATCTGAATGTGCCCGTCCATGCCGTCGGGAATCACCAGCTCCGACTGGCGCTCGCTGGCGATGTGTCGCAGCACCCTGCGCAGCTGTCGCGCATGGGCGGTGCGTTTCAGGTATTGCCAGACCGCGAGTGCGAGGATGATTGCGATGGCGAGACTCGCCACCGGTACCCAGGCATGCGCATTATTGATGATAGCTTCCACTTTAAGTATTATAAATAACTTATTGTATTAAATAGATAAACCTTTACGAAAAGCATCCAGACCTGCTCGAATCGGCACCGCTCGGGCCGGCCTTTCCAGCAGCTCGGCCAGGGCCGGTGGCAGCGCCAGCGTGCTGCCTGTCAGTGGCTCGACGACCTCCGAAAACTTCGCAGCGTGCGCGGTAGCGGCCACCACCCAGGGTCGCTCACGCCGCTCGCCATCAGTCAGGCCGGCGAAAGCAAACAAGCCGGTTGCCGTATGTGGGCACCACGCCCTGCCCCAGCGTTTGAACGAATCGCGCAGCGTGGCTTTGATCTGCTCATCGCTGACCGAAACCGCGTGTATCTCGGGCCACTGGTCGCGATGCCCGGCGTAAATTGTTTGCAATCGCTCCATGTTGCTCGGGTTCCCTACATCCATTGCCGATGCGAGCGTGTTGATGCTCGCGCGCGGCCGCCAGTTGCCCGTAGCAAAAAACTCGGGCACGGTGCGGTTCGCATTGCAGGCCATGATCACCGGCCCGATTCTCGCGCCCATTTGCCTGGCCAGCACGCATGCTGTGACGTTCCCCAGGTTGCCGCTGGGAATGATGAAGCCCGGTGCGGTTTGCTCGCTGCCGGAAAACGCATTGGCCGCATGCAGATAATAGACGATCTGCGGCAGCAGTCGCCCGATGTTGATGCTGTTTGCAGAAGTCAGGCCAAGTGTCTCGCGTAAGTCCCGGTTTGCAAATGCTTCCTTCACGGTGCGCTGGCAGTCGTCGAAACTGCCGGCCACAGAAAACGCGCGAACATTGTCGCCCCAGCAACCCAGCTGGTGGGCCTGCAGCGGCGAGACACGGCCCTCCGGGTAGAGAATGATCACATCGAAACCGGGTCGCCGGAAGAACGCTGATGCCACCGCACCACCGGTGTCTCCCGAGGTGGCGACCAGCACGGTTCTTTTTCCTGCGTCAGGCCCGAGCCGTGACATGCAGGCGGCAAGAAAACGCGCGCCCACATCTTTGAACGCCGCGGTCGGACCGTGGAACAGCTCCAGCATGTGCGGCCCGCCGTCGAGCGCGGTGAGCGGGATGTCGAAGTTCAGCGCATCGCGGCAGATGTCGGGTAACTGTGCCGCCAGGGTGTCATCTGCGAAATAGTCGCTGAGGCCTTGTGCCGCCAGCGTAGCCAGCGGGGCGCTGCTCAGAGTTGCCGGGCCAGGTTCTGGAATGCGCTCGGGCATAAACAGCCCGCCGTCCGGAGCAACGCCGCGCAGGATCGCCTCGCTCAGCAAAAAGGGCGCTTCGTGCCGCGCATCGCGGGTGCTCAGGTAGCGCATGCAGAGACCACCCTGGCGCCTGGTGCCGCAACATCGGAGACCCAGACATCACTGGCGATGCCTGCATCAGCGAATGCGCGCTGCATTGCTTCGCCCACATCCCGGGCGCTGCCTGCCCCCGCGCACCAGGCAAAGACGCTGGGGCCACCGCCGGAGATCGAACATCCCAGCGCACCGTTGCCAAGCGCGGCCGCCTGCACCTGGTCGAAACCTGTGATTAACGGCGCCCGGTGGGGTTCCACAAGGACATCGCGGAGGCTGTTTGACAGCAACTCGAGGTCGCCGCGCTCGCAGGCCACTACAAACCCGGCGAGGAGTCCGGTCTGCTCCACCACCGCGGACCTGGCGAAGTGCGCGGGTAGCACTGCCCGTGAGCGACGCGTTTCCAGTTCCAGGTGGGGATGCACCAATACGCTGAAGACTTCCGGGGGCGTCGCGAGTCTCCGCAATACGGTGGCACCCTTACGATTGACCGAGACGAGGACGACGCCGCCGAGTAATGCGGAGGCCGCATTGTCGGCGTGGCGTGCACCGGTAGCCGCCTCCTCTCCGTCCAGCGCATAGGACAGTAGCGCATCGGGCCCCGGATCAATGCCGAGCAGCGCCGCGGCCGCCGTCACGCCTGCCACGGCGGAAGCAGCCGATCCGCCCATACCCGAACCCAGATTGATACCCTTTTCCAGCACCACGTCTGCGCCGAAACCCGCCTGGTAGTCCTCGAACATGCGCAGCACGCCAGCGGTGGCTGAATTCTTTTCCGGCGAGGTGGGTAGCTGGGTAACGAGGCCCGTAACCTCGACAATTCTGAGCCCGGGTGCCTGGCGTGCCTGCAGCGTCACGCGGTCGTGCGGCGCTGCCATGGCCTGGCCGAGAATGTCGAAGCCCACTGCCAGGTTGCCGATGCCGGCCGGCGCCTCGGCGGTGACGCTGGCAAATGCCGGGCTGGCTCGCGTCATCAGAGCCTCGCGCCGAGGTAGGCGCACAGCCGCAGGAGGTCGGCAAAGGCACCACCGGCCGTCACCGCCGGGCCCGCCCCCGGCCCCTGCACGATCAGCGGATTATCCGCGTAGCGGTGCGTGACAAACTGCACGATGTTATCGGTCAGGCTGATGTTGGCAAACGGGTGGTCCGCTTCGACCGCCTGCACGGACACCGACAGACCCGCGTCGGGACTGAGCTTGCCCACATAGCGCAGCACTTTGCCTTCCGTCCGCGCCTCGTCGTAGCGGCGCTGCATCGCCTCGTCATGTTCTGCGTACGCGCTCATGAACTCATCCACGCTCACCCCGGCCAGCGACTCAGGTACCAGGCTCTCCACCTTGACCGCATCGAGTTCTGTGTCGAGGCCCAGCTCACGCGCCAGGATGACGAGTTTGCGCGCGACGTCCATGCCCGACAGGTCGTCCCTGGGATCAGGCTCGGTCAAACCCTTCTCGCGCGCCTCACGTACGATTTCCGAGAACGGCTGGCGTCCATCGAAGCGATTGAACAGATAGGCCAGGGTGCCGGAGAAAATACCGGAAATATTCTGTACCGTATCGCCGGTGTGGACCAGGTCGCGAACGGTCTGAATGATTGGCAGGCCTGCGCCGACCGTCGTTTCGTAGAGAAAATGGGCGCCGCTTTTGCGCCGGGCCTCCGACATCTCACGGTAGAATGCCATGGAGTCGGTACATGCCTTCTTGTTCGGCGTAATCACATGGATGCCGCTCGCGAGCCACTGCGCATATTGCGACGCCACGTGCTTGCTCGCAGAGCAGTCGATGACTACGGCATGCGGCAGATGTTCGGCGTGCACATGCGCGACGAATGCCGTGATGTCAGCCGGGACCGCATTGCGCGCCCACTCGGCCCGCCAGTTGCCCAGGTCGATTTCGTCATCCACCAGCCACATGCGGCGGCTTGAAAGTATTCCGCGCACCCTGAGATCGACCCCAGAATGCGCCTGCAGGCGACTTTTTTCCGCGGCGAGCTGGTCCAGCAGTTCTGCGCCTATGTTGCCCGGCCCCACCAGCCCGATGGACAGCGTTTGAGGCGACAGATAGAAGCCGGAATGCACGCCTCGCACCGCGCGCCTGCGCTCATCAGAATCAATGACGATCGAAATATTGCGCTCCGAAGAACCCTGGGCGATCGCGCGCACGTTGACCCCGGCCTGACCCAGCGTGCTGAACAGTTTCCCCGCAACGCCAGGGATGCCAGCCATCCCGTTGCCGACGATCGCCAGGATACTGACGTCGGCCACGCGTTCGATTCGCTGCACCTGCCCCTCGTCGATCTCAATGCGAAACGCGTGTTCCACGACCTCTTGCGCTTCGTCTGCATCCGCCCTGCGCACGACAAAACAAATTGAATGTTCGGAACTGCCCTGCGAAATCAGGATCACTGACACTTCTGCCTTGCGCAGCGCCCCGAACAGGCGGTGAGCGGTCCCCGGCACGCCGATCATGCCCGTGCCCTCAAGATTGAACAGCGTGACATCATCAATCGTCGTGATGCCTTTGATTCGGGTGTCGCCCGAGGCGTCGGCAGAGATTCTCGTGCCGGGATGCTGCGGGTTGAAAGTATTGAGTATGCGCAGTGGGATGCCCGATTCGATCGCCGGGGTCATTGTGCCCGGGTGCAGGATGCGCGCGCCGAAATAGGCGAGTTCGACGGCCTCGTCGTAGGTCAATGCCGGAATGACGCGAGCATCGGGAACCAGACGCGGGTCCGCCGACATCACACCATCCACATCGGTCCAGATACACACCTCGCGGGCCGCGAGCAGGCGCCCGAAAATGGAGGCGGAGAAATCGCTGCCATCACGCCCGAGCGTCGTGGCCAGCCCGTCTGCGGTGGAAGCTATGAAGCCAGTTATGACCACCTCGTCCGGCTGCGCACCGGCCAGAAAAGCCTGCAGCAGTTTCTGCGAAGCCTCCCATTGCACCACGGGACCCATTTCTGATTTGCGCACGATCAGCACTTTGCGTGCGTCCAGCCAGAGGCAATCAACGCCCTGCTTTTTGCGCGCCTCAAAAAGCAGGCGTGAGCTCCATAGCTCGCCGTAGCCTGCGACCGCATGGCTGGTATCGGCTGAGGCGGTCCCGAGCACGCTGACCCCGGTGAGGATCTCGCCGAGCTGCGCGACCGAGTCCGCGAGCCAGCTGCTGTAATCCGCGGCACCGCTCGCATCCAGCAAGGCCCTTGCCAGGCCGACGTGCTTGTCACCCAGTTCCGCCAGTCTGTTCCTGAAGCCGGGGTCCGATGCTGCCGCGACATCCAGCAGTTCCAGGAGGCAGTCGGTGACGCCCTTGACGGCTGACACAACGATAGCCTGGCTGCCCGGCGTCCCGGCATCCAGAATCCGGCCCACGCGGGCGAATTCGTCTGCGCCGGCGAGGCTGCTGCCGCCAAACTTGTGTACCACCCACTGTGCCTGAGATGAGGACACCTTACGCTCCTTCGTTTGCCCGTCTACTGGCCGGCATCATGCCTTATCTGCGGGTAGGTTCACCAGTTCGAGCCAGGGCACATGGTTGTCCGTGAAGACATTGGTTTGCGGGTGGCGATCGGCTGGCGTATCAAGGCAAGCCAGCGCGATATGCACTTCCCCGGGCCATTTGCCCGAGCGAAAAAACAGGCTGCTGCCACAGCTGCTGCAAAACTCCCTTGTAGCCTGTGCTGAGGACGCAAAGCTCCGGAGTGTTGCACTGTCACTGGTCAGCCGAAACTGCAGCTCCGGCACACCGATCCATGTGACCAGTCCCGCGCCATGCGCCTTCCGGCACAAGGAACAGTAACAATGCGCACACCACAGGCTGGGGAAGTCGAATTCGAAGGTGATCTTGCCACACAGGCAGCTGCCGCTCGCTTTGTGACTATTTCTCATCCGCCCCCTCCCTGCTCGTCAATCAGGCTTAGTCTGAGTCTTGAGGATAGGCACCACGCTGCTCCAGTCGGACTCGGCCGCGCCGACTCGAATCTGGTTGCGTCCGGCCTGCTTCGCCTGGTACAGCAGCTCATCGGCCAGGTGGCTGATGACTCCCGAGTCGATACCCTCGCATGGCGAACCCACCGCGCAACCGACACTGATGGTCACGAATCCGCCGTTCTGAACGACAGGCGCGTGCTGAATCTGTCGGGACTCCACGCTCTGTCGCAGGCGTTCCGCGACAGTGCCGGCTCCGTCGATATCGGCGTTCGGCAGCAGCACGGCAAATTCCTCGCCGCCAATGCGCGCCAGCACATCCTGCGCCCGATGCAGCGCCTCACCCAGCGCACGCCCCACCTCGATGAGGCAGGTATCCCCGGCGGGGTGGCCAAAGTGGTCGTTATAGGCCTTGAAGTGGTCAACATCGATCATGAGCATGGCCAGCGGCAGTCCCTGTTGCTTGCACGTGCTCCACAGTGACAGCAGTTGACTCTTGAAAAAGCGCCGGTTGGGGAGACTGGTGAGGCTGTCGCGCATCGCCTCATCTTCGAGTCTCTTGCGATCCTTGTCCGCATCGTGGGCTTTGGAAAGCAGCGCAAACTCACGACGCTTCTGTTCCAGCAAATTGGCTTCGAGTATGTCGAGATCCCTGGAGATCTGGCGGATGCTCCCGGACCATTTGAACGGGTCACAGCGCAATATAAAGCACGGCCTGTCGTCGAGCGTCAGGTGCCAGACTTCCGCCGGCGCTTCCTGCTGGTCCTGCTGGATAGCGAATCTGACCAGAAAAGAGACGACCTTGCCAGAGCGCTTCGCACGCTGGAGTGAGGCGTCAAATTTCTGATTGCCGGACGTCAGCAAGCCGCTGAAACGCTGCTTCGGCTGCTCACCCTGGTTTGCAGCCGACAGTCTTCGGCTGGCCAGATTGCCGGTAATGATGATGCCATCGGCGTCGAGCAGCCAGACCGCCTCGGGTGCCGCCGCAAAAATGGCTTCAAAAATGTCCTCGAGCATGTCGTTTCTCTTACCGGCCTGCGCCATTATAAGCACAGATGCGAAGTCGATTTCCTGCTCGCCCGACACCCGGTCAGTGAGGCGAGGACGCCGTATACGCACGCCGCCTCGACCGGCGCATCGGGCTTCGGCATGACTCTCATGATGCGTCCTGCACACTTCGGCGTCGCAGACGGGCTCTGATTGCGCGACACGATGGCTGGTCGGCTACGGGGCTCCGCGGAAGCAGGCGCTTTTGTCGTAATAACTTGGTCGGGTACGGGCAGCAAAGTTAGAATGGATCATGTTTCACCCTGGGGCTCCCCCATGCGATTGCGCCTGAGAGGCATCAATTTTACCTTGCCGCGCCGAATAGACGGCAAGAAAGTCCGGGTCCCCGTCATGGCCGGTCTCAAGATCGGGCTGACGGGCGAGATGTATCTGCTCGACCTGATGTACAAGCTGTTACCGGGCAGCGAGGGCGCCATCGTCGATGTGGGCGCCAATATCGGCCAGACGCTCTCAAAAGCCAGGCTGGCAGACCCGCTCCGGCCCTACTACGGCTTCGAGCCCAACCCGGCCTGTTTCCACTATCTCGAGAGGTTTATCGAGGTGAACGCCTGGCAGAACATCACCCTGTTTCCGTTCGGAGTCGGCGCGAACACGTCAGTGTTGAGCCTGCATACCAACTCCGGCAAGGAGACGGATACGGAAGCCACGTTTCTGCCCGAGGCCAATCCGCATCACTCGACTGACCGTGTCAGGCATGCGGTTGTGCTTGGCTACGAGGCCATCGCACCGCTGATCAGGGAACCGATTGCGTTCCTGAAAATTGACGTTGAAGGCATGGAACTGGATATCGTCAAGGCGCTGCGTCCTGCCCTCGAGAAAGACATGCCCGTCCTTGCATTGGAAATGCTGAGCCTGTCCTCGCTGGCGGCGCGCCATGCGGAGACGGTCCGGCTTCTGAAGCACACAGGATATCGGCTGTTCTTTATTGAAACCGACCGGCAGCGCCGCCTGGTCGGTCTGAAGGAAATCGAGGCATACGAAAATATAAAGGCGCCTTTGAAAGCCGACTATGTCGCCCTGACCGAGCGCCATCTCACCAGGATTGAGGCTTCACTGGTCCACTGACCGGCCACCGACTTGCATGCCAAAGATGCAGGATGTGAATCAGGAGTGAATTCTTCCTCGCGTCCCGCAGGCATGCGAATGCTGGCCCTTCGCCACAGTGCCCTGGGTGGAAAATGCGCATATCTCTTCCTATACTCTTTCAGCGCTGATCGCGAAAAGTGATGCCACCTGGTCATAGCAAATCAGTGCCGCGCATCAAGCGCAATCAGGGACGGTGTATTGCCGACCCGTTGACGCCCCCGGGGGCATGGAACATGAGGCAGCCGTTATGAAATGGACAATCCGGATTCTCGCCCTGGCTTTGCTGATTGCAGCGAGCTCGGTAGTACGTGCAGATTACGTCGCTTTTTCGGTGGACAAAGATCGCCGCACGCCGCTGCCGGAAAACATCGATAGCATCGACGCGAAAGACCTGTTGAACGTGGAATGGGGCAGTTACGGTGGTCGCAAAGCTCGCGTCGGTGTTCTTGAAGTCGATAACAACTCATCGTCCTCGTCCTTTGTGGTATCCGGTGCGATGGGGACGTCGGTGAATTATTCATCGTCCGAGACGGGCGTGCCCGTCAATGGCATCGAGGCGATCATCGTCGACGTGCTCAACCAGACTGGTCGCTTTCGGCTGGTTGAACGTGAAGGCAAGGCTCTGCAGGGCGTAATCAGCGAACAGGACATGGGGGCGAGTGGCCGGGTCGCGCAGCCCTCTGCCGCCAAGGTCGGGAAAATACTCGGTGCGGAGTATCTCGTACAGGCTGTGGTAACCAGCTATGAGCCGGGCACCAGCGGCAGGGATATCGGTCTCGGCGGTCTGTCGCGCAAAGTCCCGTTGCTCGGCGGCGTAAAAATCAAGAACCGGCAGGGTCAGGTTGGCATGAACTTCCGGCTGATCGATGCCGAGACCAGTGAGATCGTATTTACCAAGCAAATCGAGTCGGTCATCAAGGAATCAGGGCTGAGCTTTGGCGGTGCCGCATGGGGTGGCGCAGGGGCATTGGGAGGCTTTATCTCCAGCTATTCCAAGACGCCAATCGGACAGGCCGTCATTGCCGGTATCAATGAAGGCGTCTATGAACTGGTCAAGCAAATCGGTTCTGCCACCGCCCAGGGCAGCGTCATCAAAGCTGATGCGAGTGAAGTCTATGTCAACCTTGGCGAGGATAGCGTGCAGCCCGGCGACGTACTCAAGGTGATGGTCAAGGGTGAGGAACTTATTGATCCGGAAACGGGTATTTCGCTGGGCGGCGACAATACCTATATCGGCAACGTGGAAGTCAGCAGCGTTAAAGAAAAATTCTCGATTGCCAGGCCGCTTAATCTGAGCAAGGTGCCGGAACGCGGCGATATGGTGGTTTCCACACAGACTGCTGAACCGCTGGAGTTCGGCAACAGTTGGTAGCGCGCTAACCCGCGTGCGGCGCGGTCATGGCAACCACTGGCCCGTAAGCGAAGCGCGGGCCAGGCGGGTCGGTGGCATGCGTCAGCGACATTAGCAGGGCACCAAATCAAGTGGCCTCGAGGCGCAGCGCAGCTAAGATGGGTCCCCGCATACGCGGGGACGACGAAGAGTGTGTCATTTCCGCTTCTCCGTCATTCCTAGTCCCCGTGTCGTTCCGCTCCCCGTGTCGTTCCGCTCCCCCTGTCGTTCCGCTCCCCCTGTCATTCCCGCTGTTCCTGTCATTCCGCTCCCCCTGTCATTCCCGCTGTTCCTGTCATTCCCGCTGTTCCTGTCATTCCCGCTGTTCCTGTCATTCCCGCGCAAGCGGGAATCCAGTCAATAATGAGGGCGAAGCCCGCGATACCGAGTGCTTGACCAGGGCTTGTCTATTTGCGTCCAGGCAGGTCTCGTTCCCACTATAATTCCCGCTGTTCCTGTCATTACCCGCGCAAGCGGGAATTTACACGTTCGGGGTTAAGCTGCGGTTGAAGCGACAAGATGGGTCCCCGCATACGCGGGGACGACGAAGAGTTTGTCATTACCGCTTCTCCGTCATTCCTCGTCCCCCGTCATTCCCGCTGTTCCTGTCATTCCCGCGCAAGCGGGAATCCAGTCAATAATGAGGGCGAAGCCCGCGATACCGAGTGCTTGACCAGGGCTTGTCTATTCGCGTCCAGGCAGGTCTCGTTCCCACTATAATTCCCGCTGTTCCTGTCATTCCCGCTGTTCCTGTCATTCCCGCTGTTCCTGTCATTCCCGCGCAAGCGGGAATCCAGTAACACAGGGTACAAACCGTGGCCACTAGCGCGGTATAAACCACTTGGCCGGATCAATCTGTCTATTCCATGCCCGGCCGCTCATAATCAGATTTTTAAACGTAGGAAACTCGAATGGCCAGGGAAGGCTATGTCTATATCCTTGCGTCCCGTAGAAACGGGACGCTTTACATCGGTGTAACCAGCAACCTGAAAGCGCGGGTCTACACTCACCGTACAGGCATCGTGAGTGGCTTCACGAAACGCTACTCAGTTCATCGGCTTGTCTATTTCGAAATTCACCAATCAATGTATGACGCGATCTCGCGGGAGAAGACGCTCAAGAAATGGCGGCGGGCATGGAAGCTGCGGTTGATAGAAGAAAACAATCCGGAGTGGTTAGATCTTTTTTATCAGGTTGTCTGATGTGCACGCCGTGCAATTGCCTGCTGGATTCCCGCTTTCGCGGGAATGACAGTAGGAAGCGGGAATGACAGTAGGAAGCGGGAATGACAGTAGGAAGCGGGGTTGCCGCGCACTGCACGACCCCAGGTGGAGCGAAGGCGTCCGGTGCGCGGAACCCCGTAAATGTGTGTCCAGACGAAAGTAACCAAACCGAAAATGGTGGGTTGCCGCGCACTGCACGACCTCAAATGGAGCGAAGGCGTCCGCTGTGCGCGGAACCCCGTAAACGCGTGTTCAGACGCGAATAATCCAACCAAAAATGGTGGTGGGTCGTGCAGGGCTCGAACCCCGCGCGCCTGAGGGCGATGGGCACAGCGGTGACTTTCGGTAGCGCGGAACTAAGATGGCGTTCCTCAGAACTTAGCCCAAAAGACGATAAAGACAGGGAAAAGGTAAATGGTGGGTTGCCGCGCACTGCACGACCTCAAATGGAGCGAAGGCGTCCGCTGTGCGCGGAACCCCATAAATGTGTGTCCAGACGAAAGTAACCAAACCGAAAGTGGTGGGTCGTGCAGGGTTCGAACCTGCGACCAGCGGATTAAAAGTCCGATGCTCTACCAACTGAGCTAACGACCCATCTGAGGGGGGCGAAATCATACATTATCGGGGGTCTTTAAAAAACCCGGATCACGAACGTGGCGCAGGCTTCTTTCAGACAGCGTATACGCCTTCGACATAGCGCGTTGGATCGGGCAGGTCTGCGTCAGCGAAACCACGCGCTCGGAGCCGGCAAGAATCGCAGCTTCCGCATGCGCGGCCCTCTGCATCCGCCTGGTAGCACGACACGGTGAGCGAGTAATCCACGCCCAGTCTCACGCCCAGGCCGATGATCTCTGCCTTGCTCAGCTCAATCAGCGGGGTGTGAATAATGATCTCAGCACCCTCCACGCCCGCCTTCGTTGCCAGCCTTGCCATGGTCTGGAACGCCGCAATGAACTCAGGCCGACAATCCGGGTAGCCGGAGTAGTCCACTGCGTTCACCCCTATAAACAGGTCGGCCGCCCCCAGCACCTCGCCCCAAGCGAGCGCCAGCGACAGGAAAACCGTGTTGCGGGCGGGCACATAGGTGACCGGGATACCCTCAGCCGGCGCTGTCGGTACGGCGATGGCGGCATCGGTGAGCGCCGAACCACCAAACTGGCCGAGGTCGAGGGAAAACACCTTGTGTTGTGCCGCACCCAGCTGGCTTGCCACCCGACGCGCGGCATCGAGCTCTGCCGCGTGGCGCTGTCCATAGTCGAAGCTGAGCGCGTGACATTGGTAGCCCTCTGCCACCGCGCTGGCCAGCACCGTCGCGGAATCGAGTCCGCCGGAAACGAGTACCACGGCCTGCCTGGGTGAGGATTTGCTCATTGGTATCAGCTGCGGTCCAGAAGGAATCGGCCGGTGACTCAGCGCCCGGGCTCATCGCCCCACAGCAGCTTGTGTAACTGCAGCTGCAGGCGCACCGGCAGCCTGGCCTCGAGAATCCAGTTGGCCAGTTCAACCGCTTCCAATTGTTCGAAACTAGGTGAAAAAAACACAGTACATAATTGATTTATATTGTTTTCTTTAAGCACGTTGCTTGCCCATTCAAAGTCCTCACGGCTGCACAGGACGAATTTGACCTGGTCGGCTGGCCGCAGGTCTGCCAGGTTCTCCATGCGGTTGCGAGACGCCTCCCCTGAGCCCGGGGTCTTGATATCCAGCACCCGGACTACACGCGGATCGAGAACTGAGATGTCGTAGGCGCCGCTGGTCTCTACCGAGACCTCGTAGCCCGCATCGCACAGTCGCCGCATGAGCGCCGCACTGTTTTTCTGGGCGAGTGGCTCGCCACCGGTAATGCAGACATGCCGGGCACCGTATTCACCGACGGTGGCGATGATGTCGTCAAAGGACGACCAGTCTCCGCCGTGAAAGGCATAAGCGGTATCGCAGTATTGGCAGCGCAGCGGGCAGCCGGTAAGGCGAACGAAAACGGTGGGCGCACCCGCCGTCAGTGCCTCGCCCTGCAGGGAATAGAAGATCTCGGTGATCTTGAGGCGCGCGTCGGCAGGCAATTCGTCTTTAACGTTGCGCGTCTGCGCAGGTGCCGGGCTGCGCGCTTGAAGATCTGTGCCGTCCATCGATGGTGCGAGCGTCGGGGTTTCTGATAACCCGACTTACTCAGCGGCCGTCGCGGACCATGCGTTCCAGCCGCTGCGCTGCAAGGCCAGCTGCCGTCGTGTCCGGGAAGTCGCTCACCGCCTTTTGAAACGCGGCCTTGGCCTCAGGCCAGTTTTTCAGTTCGTAATGACAGAAACCGATCTTGAGCAAAGCGTCCGGCACCTTGCGTGAATCCGGATAATCGGTGGTGACCTTGACGAACTCGGGCAATGCATTCTGGAAATCCTGCATCACGTATTTGGCCTCACCGAGCCAGTATTGTGCATTGCCCGCGAGGTCGCTTTCGGGATAGGTCGCCAGAAATTCGGTAAACGCCGTTGCTGACTCCGCATACCTGCGCTCCTTGAGTTCTGCGAACGCAGCCTCGTAGGCCTCGCTGTCTGTCACCAATGGCATTGGCAGGTCGGGCACGCCAGTCGCGCCGCGTGCCTGGCCGCCGCCCGCGCGGGTGGATTCGAGATCTGTCAGGCGCCGATCCAGATCGAGGTACAGGTCGCGCTGACGCTTGCGGGCACCTTCCGATTCAAAGTTCAGGGTTTCCACCTGTCCGCGCAGTGTCCGCACCTCAGCCTGCAGTGCCTGCACCTGGTTCGCGAGTTCCAGCAGGCTCTGGTTCTCCATGACCCGCTCCATCACGACCAGCCGGCTCTCCAGATTCGAGAGTTTGATTGCCACCGGATCCTCTCGCGAGGTTGTCGTTGCACACCCGGTCATGCCTAGCACCGTTACCGCGATCGCCAATGCTTTTGCTTGTCGCTTCATGGATCTGTTCATCCTCCGCCCGCCTTGTGAATGCTCAACGATAAACGATGACAACCCGACGATTCGCCGCCCATGCTGCTTCGTTATGGCCTTCATCAGCCGGTCGTTCTTCGCCATAGCTGATGGTGGTGATCTGGGCATCGCTGACGCCCTGGAGCTTGAGCATGCGCCTCACTGCCTGCGCCCGCCGTTCGCCCAGGCCAATGTTGTATTCCCTTGAACCGCGCTCATCCGCGTGCCCTTCCAGGCGCACGCTGCTGCCCTTGTTGCGCGCCAGGTAGCGACCATGCGCATTCACGACATCCACGAATTCGGTTCGGATCGTGCTTTGATCGAAATCGAAGTAGATGACTCTGCGACTCAGGGGATTGGCGGGGTCCTCGAACGGATCCAGCGACGGCTGCATGGGCTCGGCCAGCGTGCCGGTGGTCACACCCGAATCACTCATGTCGGGGACCTCGGTAGCGGACGGCGCCTCGGGCTGCACAGCCGGTGGTCTCGGGCAGCCTGACAGCAGCAGCACAGCCAGAACCGCAAGCAAGAATGAATAGTGCCTCATGGAGTTTGCTCCTTGAAAACGTTGTGTAAATGTCTGATCGGGCATCCGGGCAGACGAAAACTGAACGAAGTACAGTACATAAAAAGTAACATTATATTGCTCCCACGTTGTCCAGCAAAATAAGGACTAACGCTTACGTTTTTACCCCACTCACACTCATGACCTCCTCCTCCGCCATTCTCGCTGACATCCGTTACCTCGCAGAGGTTGTAAAAACACGGCTGCACCTTTATTTCGATAAAAAGCCGCAATATCCGCATATCCAGTCGGTTCCACGACCAGACCATGCCGGTGACAAAAGCCCCTATGCACGCTTCATTGATCATTTTCACATGAGCCAGGAGGAGCATCTTGTGTTTTTGGTTTCGTTGATTCCCCATATCCAATCTGATATTTTTGACCAGGTCATAAGCCAGGGATTGCCACAAGCAGGCGATTTTCCGCAATTGGGGGGCGTCAGGGGCAAGCAGCACCGGGGGTTTTTGCCAACAGGAGAAACCGTAATGTTCATCATTTCCGGCAATGATTTGACAAAGCGATTTGAGGCGCTTCAAATTCTCGGGCAGGACCACTTTTTTGCCAAACAGCAAATCCTTTGGCTCGAAGACCCTGAAAAAGGAGAGCCTTCCATGTCGGGCAAGCTGATTCTATCTCAGGAATACGTGGAGCTATTTACACAGGGATATGTCTCAAAACCCCGTTTTGGGCTCAATTTCCCTGCCCAGCGGATTGAAACCCAGATGGAATGGGACGACCTGGTCCTCAATAACCAAACCATGGAGCAAATCCATGAACTCGAAACCTGGGTACAACATGGAGAAACCCTCATGCAAAGAGTGGGGGATGGGCAAAAAGCTGAAACCCGGCTACCGGGTTTTGTTTCACGGACCTCCCGGGAACGGGCAAAACCCTGACAGCCACCTTGTTAGGAAAATACACCGACAAGGAAGTTTACAAGATCGACCTTTCGATGATCGTATCGAAGTTTATCGGAGAGACGGAGAAAAACCTCTCAACCCTTTTTGATAAAGCCGAAAACAAAGACTGGATCCTCTTTTTCGATGAAGCGGATGCCCTGTTTGGAAAGCGTACCAATGTGCGTGATGCCCACGACAAATACGCCAACCAGGAGGTCTCCTACCTCCTCCAACGAGTGGAAGGATATCAACGGGCTCGTCATCCTCGCCTCGAATTTTAAGAGCAACATTGACGATGCATTTGTTCGCAGGTTTCAGGCCATCACTCATTTCCCAATGCCAAAACCCGAGGAGCGTTTGCAAATTTGGAACAAAGCCTTTCCCTCTAAGATCAATCTGAACGGAATTGACCTCCGTGGCGTTTCACAAAAATTTCGAACTCAGTGGTGCCAGCATCATGAATGTAGTCCAGCACTGTTGCCTTCAGGCGCTGGGAAAATCTTCGTTCACTCTTTCTCAGGGTGACCTGGTAAAAAGTATCAGACGGGAGTTTAGTAAGGAGGGGAGAATTGTGTGATAAAGGGTTCATCACGTTTGTCAATTCAAACCCCAACATTTCCTTTTCCTTCACATTTGCAGAGTTTCCGGTGTATTGATATATTGGAAAGAGAAATATAAACCCTCACCCGCATGAAAACCCCGGTTATATTCCTTGCCTTTGCCAATGACCAGGATGAGTACCTGAATGAACTGAAGGAAGAAGCCCGCGCTTTGGAAGCATTGCTTCGTCCTTTGGAGGACAAAGGTGTCGTTAAACTGGTTTCTTATCCGCAATGCGGACCTGGACGATATTTTTAATGTTTTTGTTGAGAACAAGGATAGGATCGTGATATTTCACTATGGGGGACGTGCCAATGGAACCCATTTGCGGCTGGAAGATGCCGATGCCGATGCAACCGGATTGGGCCAATTGTTAAGCCAACAGGAATCCCTCAAGCTGGTTTTTTTGAATGGCTGTGCCACAGAAGAACAAGTCAAAGAACTGCTCGAATTAAAAATCCATGCCGTAATCGGTACCCAGGCTGCGATAAATGACACCATGGCCCGCGAATTTTCCAGCCATTTTTACCAGTCAATGGTAAATAATTACACCCTGAAAGAGGCTTTTGATCAC